>NZ_JAVIZV010000001.1:3085000-4840922 GCF_031453455.1 Pseudomonas sp. SORGH_AS_0211
GCCCGACTCAGACCTAAGTGCTTGATTTTCAAGCCGCTTCAGCATCTGCGCCGGAAGTGGGGCGCATTATAGGGGAGTTTCAGAGCAGGTCAACAGCTTATTTCAAGAAACTTCAATAAAGCGGGATGGGCGCCAGGCGATAACCCGCTTCGGTCGCGATGATCCGGTACTGCTTGATCTCGCCAGGCGTCAGCAGAATGGACTGGGAGATGCTGCTCGCCATGGGTGCTGCGCAGCCACCCGGACCGGAAGAGGTAAGACTCACGGCGATTTCGCCAGGCGGCAGATTGAAGGAAGCACTCTGGCCTGCCATGAGGGTACCCGCCAGTCGCCCCTGAATCACCAGACCTATATCGCATCCTGATCCGGAATAGGCATCGCCCCGGGTGATCATGAGGATGCCCGGCTGCCCCGTCCCGCCCTGGGGGACCTGAGCCGAGGCGAAAGAGCTGCAGAGCAAGGCCGTCAGCACACCGATAAGCAACTTCATGACTATCTCCTGCGGGGTCGCCAAGCACCTTAGCACTGCGCAGCGCCCCGTGCGCTGTTTCGCAGCAGGGCCGCTGCAGGCGCCGCTTCAGGGCACGAAAACTGAGCAAGTGGTCAGGTTTGGTGCCGCGCCAAGCAGCTGAAAATTCCCAGAATCCTTATACAAAGCGTTGAAAAATAACTATTTTCTCTCGCCCGCCAAGGCTTGGCGTCGATCTTGCTGAGCACGGCGAACGCTGCACATAACGAGAAAGCACTTTCAGGAGCCTACATGCGCAAGACCCTAACTACCGCGCTGCTGACCACCAGCCTGCTCGCAGCCGGTGTAGCCAACGCCGCAGACAGTCCACTGCTGTGGCATGGCGAAAGCCTCACCTATCTATATGGCAAGGATTTCCGGGTCGATCCCCGTATCCAGCAGACCGTCACCTTCGAGCATGCCAGCAGCTGGACCTGGGGCGATCTCTTCCTCTTCGTCGACAGCATCTGGTTCAACGGCGCGACCAATGCCAGCGACGGCCACCAGGGCTTCTATGGCGAACTCAGCCCACGATTGTCCTTTGGCAAGCTGTCCGGCCGGGATCTTTCCTTTGGCCCGGTCACCGATGTGCTGCTCGCCACGACCCTGGAATACGACCAGAACGACGGCGAGGGCGCCAACCGTGACCAGCGCAACTACCTGGTCGGTCCGGGTTTCGACCTCAAGGTGCCGGGCTTCGACTACTTCCAGCTGAACCTCTATTACCGCAAGCCGGATGGCGGCAGTGCGCCTTCGGGTGCCTGGCAGCTCACGCCGGTATGGGCCTACACCCTGCCCCTGGGCAATTCGGATCTGCTCATCGATGGCTACATGGACTGGGTGATGAACAACAAGGGTAGCTACCACGCCAACCTGCACTTCAATCCACAGGTCAAGTACGACCTGGGCAAGGCCATGGGTTACGAGGCCAAGCACCTTTATGTGGGTACCGAGTACGACTACTGGTCGGACAAGTACGGCATCAAAGACAGCGAGGGATTCCGTACCGACCAGAGCGTTTTCAGCTTCCTGGTGAAGTATCAGTTCTAGTCAGGCCAGACCCACTTGCGGCGCTGTAGCCGCCTTTCCGGCCAGCCGCGCCGTTGCAAGGTAATCATCATGCCCAGTCCCGTCCGCGATGATCTGCTCTATGGCCTCGACGAACGTCCGGCCCCGCTCGCTGCCTTTTGCGCGGCCCTGCAGCACGTCCTGGCAAGCTTCGTGGGGATCGTGACTCCACCGCTGATCATTGCCGGGGCCCTGGGTCTGCACGAGCACCTGCCCTACCTGATCAGCATGGGGCTGATGGTGTCGGGCGTCGGCACCTTTCTGCAGGCTCGCGGTGCCGGTGGGCTGGGGGCGGGCATGATCTGCCTGCAGGGCACCAGCTTCTCCTTTCTGTCCGCGGTGCTGGCAGCCGGGATGCTGGTCAAGCAACGCGGCGGGACACCGGAGGACATCCTGGCGATGATCTTCGGCGTCTGCTTCTTTGGCGCCTTCGTCCAGATCGGCCTGAGTCGCTGCCTGGGCCTGTTGCGCCGGGTGATCACGCCACTGGTGACCGGCATCGTCATCACCCTGATCGGCATCAGCCTGATCAGGGTGGGCGTCACCGATCTCGGCGGGGGCGCCAAGGCCGCCAACTTCGGCGCACCGCTCAACCTGGCCCTCGGCAGCCTGGTCCTGGTGGTCATCATTGGCCTGAACCTGTCACGGCGACCCTGGTTGCGGCTGTCGGCGGTGATGATCGGATTGCTGGTGGGCTCCCTGGTCGCCTGGAGCTGTGGCCTGCTGAAACCCCAGGCGCTGCCGGATCTGCCCCTGATCAGCGTCCCCCTCCCCTTTCGTTTCGGTTTCGCCTTCGACTGGTCGGCCTTTTTGCCGGTCGCGCTGATCTATCTGATCAGCACCCTGGAGACCACCGGCGACCTGACCGCCAATTGCCTGATCTCGCGGCAACCCATCGAAGGCCCCGGCTATCTGCGGCGGTTGCGGGGCGGGGTCCTGGGTGACGGCGTCGCCTGCCTGCTCGCGGCCACCTTCAACACCTTTCCCAGCACCACCTTCGCGCAGAACAACGGGGTGATCCAGCTGACCGGCGTGGCCAGCCGCCATGTCGGCTACTGGATAGGCGCCATCCTGCTGGTGCTGGGCCTGTTCCCCATCCTGGGCGCCGTCCTGCAGCAGATTCCCAAGCCGGTGCTGGGCGGTGCGACCCTGGTGCTGTTCGGCAGTGTCGCTGCGGCTGGCATACGGTTGCTGGCGCAGTGCACGCTGGATCGTCGCAGTCTGCTGATCATCGCCACTTCCCTTGGCGTGGGCCTGGGTATCGCCAGCCAGCCGCCACTGCTGGATCAGTTGCCGCCACTGGTGAAGAGTCTCTTCGACACCGCGATCACCAGCGGCGGCATCACCGCCATCCTGCTCAACCTGCTGCTGCCCGAGGAGCGCAGCGCAGCGCTGACGGAATGCAGCTCGCCCGCGCCACACCCGTAAAAGAGCCCTTGTGTCCGGGACCGGGGGTACGCTATTGATGCCTGCCGCGCCTTTGGATCCTATAGTTGTCATGACACTTCTCGTACCCGCCCATCACGCCGGCCAGGACAAGCCGGCCGGACGCATCCGGCAGAAGAATGAGGAGTCGATCCTGAGCGCGGCAGAGGAAGAATTCGCTCGCCACGGCTTCAAGGGCACCAGCATGAACACCATCGCCCAGCGCGTCGGGTTGCCCAAGGCCAATCTCCACTACTATTTCAACAACAAGCTCGGCCTCTATATGGCCGTGCTGGGCAACATCCTCGAACTCTGGGACAGCACCTTCAATCACCTGACCGTGGATGATGATCCGGCCGAGGCCCTCAGCCGCTACATCCGCGCCAAGCTGGAATTCTCGCGGCGCCAGCCGCTGGCCTCGCGGATATTCGCCATGGAGATCATTGGCGGCGGTCACTGCCTGTACGAGTACTTCGATCAGGACTACCAGACCTGGTTTCGCAGCCGGGCAGCGGTGTTCGAGGCCTGGATCGCGGCCGGCAAGATGGATCCGGTGGATCCTGTCCACCTGATCTTCCTGCTGTGGAGCAGTACCCAGCACTATGCCGACTTCGCCAGCCAGATCTGCCAGGTGACGGGACGCAGCCGCCTGACCCGGCAGGATTTCGACGAAGCGGCGCGGACCCTGACCCATGTCATCCTCAAGGGGCTGGGTCTCCAGGCGCCATGACCTTCACCCTGATCCGGGATGCCGCCTTCGAGGAAGAGGTGCGCAAGAGTCGTTTCCTGGCCTTAGCCGCGCCCGTCGGCACCGTGGAGGCGGCCATGGCCTTCATCGAGCGCGTGAGCGTACCGACCGCGACCCACAACTGCTGGGCATGGAAACTTGGCAATCAATACCGCTTCAATGACGACGGCGAGCCCGGCGGTACCGCGGGCCGGCCCATCCTCGCCGCCATCGAGGGGCAGGATTGCGACCAGGTGGTGGTGGTGGTCATCCGCTGGTACGGCGGCATCAAGCTGGGTACCGGAGGCCTGGTGCGCGCCTATGGCGGTTGCGCTGCGCGCTGCCTGCAGCAGGCGGACAGGCAGCTGCTGGTGGTGCGGCAGGACTATGGCTTCACCTGTACCTATGCGGAGTGGCCGCTGATCAAGGCGCGCCTGGCCACCCTGGCGGTGGTGCTGCTCGAAGAGGACTACCAGGCGCTGGAGATCGCCCTGCGGATCGCCGTGGAACCGCAGCGTCGCGACGAGGTGGCGACCTTGCTGACCAATCTGAGCAGCGGTCGGATCGTTCTACGCTCGCTCTAGCGGCACGACCTTTGCTGTCTGGTGGTGCACGCCTCTCCGACTTGCACCGCCCTGGCGCATTCCTGCGCCCTACCTGGGTTGTGCCTTGTCTGGCGGCAAGACTGAACCTGCCAAGAGCTGCAGCCCGCCCCAAAAGCGCGCACCAAGCAGCCGACAGGCATGTTTTTGGTGCAACCCTTTCAGATGACTGCCCTGATGAACGAATTGCCTTCTGCCGTGGCGACCCTGGTCCACAGTGCCAATACCCTCTTTCTCCTGCTCGGCGCCGTGATGGTGCTAGCCATGCACGCCGGCTTCGCCTTTCTCGAAGCCGGCACCGTGCGGCACAAGAACCAGGTGAATGCCCTGTCCAAGATCCTCGCCGACTTCGCCATTTCCACCCTGGTGTACTTCTTCGTCGGCTACTGGATCGCCTACGGCGTGACCTTCTTCGCGCCCGCCCAGGCGCTGACCGCCGACAGCGGCTACGGACTGGTGAAGTTCTTCTTCCTGGCCACCTTCGCCGCGGCCATTCCGGCGATCATCTCCGGCGGCATCGCCGAGCGAGCGCGCTTCGTGCCGCAGCTCTGTGCCACCGCGCTGATCGTGGCCTTCGTCTATCCCTGTTTCGAAGGCCTGATGTGGAACAACAACCTGGGTCTGCAAGACCACTTCGAGGGCCTGTTCGGCGCGCGCTTCCACGACTTCGCCGGCTCCGTGGTGGTGCACGCCGTGGGCGGCTGGCTGGCGCTGGCCGCGGTGATGCTGCTGGGGCCGCGTCAGGGTCGCTATCGCGAAGGCCGGCTGGTGGCCTTTCCGCCATCGAACATTCCCTTCCTGGCGCTGGGCTCCTGGATCCTGATCGTCGGCTGGTTCGGCTTCAACGTGATGAGCGCCCAGAGCCTGGCGGATGTCAGCGGGCTGGTGGCGCTGAATTCGCTGATGGCCATGGTCGGCGGGACGGCGGCTGCCCTGCTGCTCGGGCGCAACGATCCCGGGTTCCTGCACAACGGCCCCCTGGCGGGACTGGTCGCCGTCTGCGCCGGCTCCGACCTGATGCATCCCATCGCCGCGCTGGCCACGGGCCTGGTGGCGGGCGCGCTGTTCGTCTGGGCCTTTACCGCGGTGCAGACGCGCTGGAAGCTGGACGATGTGCTGGGCGTCTGGCCATTGCATGGCCTCTGCGGCGCCTGGGGTGGCATCGCCTGCGGCCTGTTCGGCCAGACGGCGCTGGGTGGCCTGGGCGGGGTGAGCCTGCCGGCGCAGTTGGCCGGCACGGTCCTGGGTATCGCGATCGCCCTGCTCGGTGGACTGGCCGTCTACGGGCTGCTCAAGGCCGTGCTGGGCTTGCGGCTGAGTCAGGAAGAGGAATACCAGGGCGCCGATCTGTCGATCCATCGTATCGCCGCCAACAGCCATGATGGCTAGTTGCCCAGGTTACCCACAGGTAGCGTGTACAGTGATGTGGATAACCCGTGCATGAAGTCACGAGAACGCCACGGAGACCGGTCTGGCGGCGACTGGTGAAGAAATGAGCACGTCGCCGGTGTCGTGGTGGCAACCGTGGATGGCGGGCATCCGGTAGCCGGCCGGTAAGCGGAATCGGTAGAGTGGGCGATCCTTTTTCCAGGAGTGCCCCATGCCCGCCCTCTCGACCCTGCTGCCCTGGCTCCGCGAGGTGGACCGCACCACCCTGAAGGCGGATCTGGGTGCAGGTCTGCTGGGCGCGGTGCTGGCGCTACCCCAGGGCGTGGCCTTCGCCACCCTGGCCGGACTGCCTCCGCAATACGGCGTCTATGGCGCCGTGGTGCCCTGCATCGTCGCCGCCCTGGCGGGTTCCAGCCGCCATGTGGTGACCGGTCCGACCAACGCCAACTCCCTGGCCCTGCTGGCGGCGCTCTCGCCGCTGGCGCTGGCGGGCTCCGGCCCCTACATCGATCTGGCGCTGGCGGTAACCCTGCTGGTCGGTCTGCTGCAACTGACCGTGGGCGCCCTGCGCCTGGGCGCCGTGGCCAACTTCATCTCGCCTTCGGTGCTGCTCGGCTTCATGAGCGGTGCGGCCGTGCTGATCGGGCTCTATTCGCTCAAGGACCTGTTGGGGTTGTCACCGCCACTGGGTACCTCAGCCTTCGGCATCCTCGGCTATGTGCTTGCCCATCCGCTGGCGATCCACTGGCCCTCGCTGGTCATCGGTGTGGTGACCCTGCTCGCCACCCTGCTGCTGCGCCGGCTGCGCCCGCGCTGGCCGACCATGCTGCTGGGGCTGCTGGCCGGTTGCCTGAGCGCCTGGATCCTGGAGCGCGGCGTGCCGGGCGCGGCTCAGGGGATCGCCACGGTTGGACGGATCCCCTCGGCGCTGCCGCCCTTCCATCTGCCCGACGTCACCCTGCAGGATCTGGGCAATCTCTCCGGCATCGCCGTGGCCCTGACCCTGGTGGCGCTGGGACAGTCGCTGTCGATCGCCAAGGCGGTGGCCCAGCGCTCCGGGCAGCGGCTGGACGTCAATCGCGAATTCCGCGGCCAGGGGCTGGCCAATCTAGTCGGCGGCTGCTTTTCGGCCTATGTCTCCTGCGGCTCGCTGAATCGCTCCATGCCCAATTTCGAAGCCGGAGCGCGCACCCCGCTGGCCGCGGTGTTCGCCGCTTTGCTGGTGGTGGCCCTGGTCGCCTTCGGGGGTGCCCTGATCGCCGCCATTCCACTGGCGGCCATCGCCGCCACCCTCCTGCTGGTGGCGCGCGGCCTGCTGGACCTGGGTCGCTGGCGCGAGGTGCTGAGGGTCAGCCGCACCGAGGCCCTGGTGGCCGGGGTGACCTTCCTGGCGACCCTGACCATCCCCCTGGACCGCGCCGTGCTGCTGGGCACCCTGGTGTCCCTGGTGGCCTATCTCTATCGCACCTCGCACCCGGCGATCCGCCCGCTGGTGCCGGATCCCCGTACCCCCGAGCGCCGCTTCACCCCACTGGACGAACTGGGCCAGCCGGCGCAGGAGTGTCCGCAACTCAAGCTGGTACGGGTGGAAGGCTCGGTGTTCTTTGGCGCCGTACCCCATGTCGGCGACCAGCTGGATGGCTTTCGCAGTGCCCAGCCCGGTCAGAAGCATGCCCTGTTCATGACCAAGA
This sequence comes from Pseudomonas sp. SORGH_AS_0211, assembly GCF_031453455.1. NCBI lineage: Bacteria > Pseudomonadati > Pseudomonadota > Gammaproteobacteria > Pseudomonadales > Pseudomonadaceae > Pseudomonas > Pseudomonas sp. SORGH_AS_0211. Next base: position 3,092,411 of record NZ_JAVIZV010000001.1, read on the forward strand.
GCATGAACTTCATCGACCTGGCGGGTAATGACCTGTGGCGCCGGGAATGGCGCGAGCGCCGGGCCCAGGGTGGCGATCTCTATTTCCATCGTCCCCGCACGCCAGTCCTGCAGCTGTTCGCCAAGACCGGCTTTCTCAAGGAGCTGGGCGACGGCCACGTCTTCTCGTCCAAGGATCAGGCCCTGCGCAGCATCTATCCGCGGCTGGATCCGGAGGTCTGCCGCACCTGCACCGCGCGCACCTTCGTCGAATGCGCGGCGCGCGCGGCGGAGCGGGCGCCAGGCGCGGACGCCACCCGGACGGACTGCTAAGCTGGCGGTTTCCTTCTGCCGCCGGAGATCCTTCATGACCGCTGCCCTGCGTCTCGCTCGCCGCCTCGCCCTGACCGCTCTGCTGCTGCCAGGCCTGGCCCTGGCCCACGGCCATCTCAAAAGCGCCGAGCCCGCGCCGGACAGCACCAGTGCGGCACCGAAACAACTGAGCCTGAGCTTTTCCGAAGGGGTCGAGGCGTCTCTCAGTCAGGTGCTGCTGCAACGTCTGGATGGCCAGGCCAGCACGGCGATCACTACCGGCAAGGCTGTTTCCGGGCGCGACGAGCGCACCCTGGACGTGCCGCTGGAAGCGCCGCTGGAACCGGGTCGCTACCAGGTGAAATGGCAGGTGCTGGCCAAGGACGGGCACAAGACCCAGGGCGATTATCGCTTCATCGTGCAGTAAGGATGGACGGCGGACTGGCGACGCCCGATGCCTGGCGCCCCCTTGCCCGTGCCCTCCTGCTGCTGCCGCTGCTGCTGACCTGGGGTTATCTGGCGCTGGCACTCTGGCTGGGCCGACCCGCATTGCGTCTCTGGCTGCTGGAGCGGGCACGACCCGCTGCCCGCCTGCTGGGCACGCTGCTGCTGCTCGGGGTGCTGAGCCTGTTGCCGCTACAGGCAGCAATGGTAGGAAATGGCTGGGCGGACGCCTTCAACCTGCCGCTGTGGCAGCTGTATCTGGCCACCGAGGCCGGCCATGGCTGGCGCTGGCAACTGCCCCTGGGTCTGCTGCTGGCGCTGTGGCTGCTGGTAGGCTCCGGGATTCACGGCAGTCGGTGGCTATGGGGGTTCAGCGGCCTGCTGCTGGCCAGTCTGGCCCTGGGTGGCCATGCCGCCGCGACGGCGGGCGGGCTGGGCCTGGCGCACCAGCTGAATCAGGCCCTGCATCTGCTCACGACGGGGCTCTGGCTGGGCAGTCTGCCCGGGGTGCTGCTGTGCCTGGGGCAGCCACCCTCGGACTTGAAATATGACGTCCAGCACTTGCTGCGCGGTTATTCGCTACCCGGGCAGATCTGCGTGGCGCTGGCCCTGCTCAGCGGCGTGTTCAACAGCCTGCTGATCCTCGGGCCGGACGGCCTGCTGCGGCCGACGCCCTACTCCGCTCTGCTGCTGGCCAAGGTACTGGTGGTGGCGACGATGGTCGTCCTGGCGCTGACCAATCGTTATCTGCTGGTCCCGCGACTGGGCCAGGGAACTCGGGCATGGCAGCTGCTGCGCCAGGCCACGGCCGTGGAGATCGCCCTGGGGGTGGTCGCCGTCGCGCTGGTGGCGGCCTTCTCAGGTCTGGATCCCTTCAGCTGAAAGCCGAGGCGCCCGCTGCCGCCCCGGCCCTGCCTCAGAAGTAGACGTTCATGCCCAGGTAGATTTCCTTGCTGCTGTCGAGCTGGCTCGAACCGAGCTTGGCGCCGTCCTGATCGATATCGGGCTTGGCGTTACTGCGCAGGTAGCGATAGCCGGCTTCCAGGGAGGTGCGCTCGTTGACCTGCTGCAGGATGCCGGCCTGGACCCCGGCCACATAGCCGAGGTCGCTGTCGTGGCTGAAACTGGAACCATCCTGGGTGACCCGGGCGACGCCCAGGGTCCCGCCACCGAACAGCTTGGTATTGCTGCCCAGGGGATAGAAGGCATCGTAGCTGCCGGTCAGGTCCTGCTGCTTGAGCTTCAGGCCAGCGCTGCTGCCGCTGGCCTGGTCGAGGGTGGCGTAGTAGCGACCGGTGTCGTTCTGCCGACCGAGGCGCAGGCCCCAGGCGTTGCCGCCGTCGATGACGCCGTCGGTATCAGGACTGTTCAGGTTGCGGTCGAGGGCGTGGCTGTTGCTGAAGTTGTCGAAACTCTTGCCATAGGTGAGGCCGGCGAAGTTCTGGGCATCGGCGGCAAAGACCTGATGACTGGCCAGGGCCAGCAGGCCAAAGAGGACGACACGGGATTTCAGGGCGTTCATGGTGAAAAGATCCTCACGCGATTCGGATACAGCCCGACCGGCTGCGGGGCCATCTTCGGCGGAGGCGGATTAGCGGCGGATTAAGGGGACTGAATCGGAGCTGAACGCTGAGCCACGACGCAAGAAGTGAACCGGACCGCCCGTTGCAGGCGGCCCGGCGTGAAGGCGATCAACGCTGACGGTGGTACTCGGTCACGCGTTGCACTTCTTCCTTGGAGCCCAGGAACACCGCGACCCGCTGGTGCAGGCCGTCGGGCTGGACGTCGAGGATGCGCTGGTGGCCGTTGGTGGCAGCGCCACCGGCCTGCTCCACCAGCAGGGCCATGGGATTGGCCTCGTACATCAGGCGCAGCTTGCCGGGCTTTTCCGGCTCGCGGGCGTCGCGCGGGTACATGAAGAGACCGCCGCGGGTAAGGATGCGATGGACATCGGCCACCATGGAGGCGATCCAGCGCATGTTGTAGTTCTTGCCCAGGGGACCTTCCTTGCCGGCCAGCAGCTCGTCCACGTAGCGCTTGACCGGGGCTTCCCAGTGGCGCTGGTTGGACATGTTGATGGCGAATTCGGCGGTGGTCTCGGGGATGGTGATGTCTTCGTGGGTCAGCACGAAGCTGCCCAGTTCGCGATCCAGGGTGAAGCCCTTGACGCCGTCGCCCAGGGTCAGCACCAGCATGGTCTGGGGACCGTAGATGGCGTAGCCGGCAGCGACCTGCTCGGTGCCCTTCTGCATGAAGGCTTCTTCGGTCACGTCACCGGTGGTGCTGCTGACGAAGTCCTTGCGCAGGATGGAGAAGATGGTGCCGACGGAGACGTTGACGTCGATGTTGGACGAGCCGTCCAGGGGATCGAACATCAGCAGGTAGGCGCCCTTGGGGTAGTGACCGGGGATCTGGTGGACCTGGTCCATTTCCTCGGAGGCCATGCCGGCCAGGGTACCGCCCCACTCGTTGGCTTCCAGCAGGATCTCGTTGGACAGCACGTCCAGCTTCTTCTGCACCTCGCCCTGGACGTTCTCGGTGCCCATGCTGCCGAGCACGCCACCCAGCGCCCCCTTGGACACCTCGTAGCTGATGCGCTTGCACGCCCGGGCCACGACTTCGATGAGGAAGCGCAGGTCGGCCGGGGTCTTGTGGCTGCGGGTCTGCTCGATGAGGTAACGACTGAGGGATATCCGGGACATCGCGGTGCTCCTTGTAATGATGGGCGCGAGTGTAGCGCCAAAGCTCAAGCTCCGTCTCAAGCAGAGCGGACCGTCAGGCCAGGTCTGCCAGCCAGTGCCGATTCCGGGCCTGATCGCCAGGGCGACGAGGCGCCGGGCACCGGCGGCCGACAGGGAACGCGCGCCTAGCGCGCGTTCGGGGTCTCCACGGCCAGCAGTACGCCTCGGCCAACACGGAGATTTTCGGCGCTGGGATAGACTGCCGAGGCGGGTTCCAGTTCAGGCTGACGGCTGTCCAGCTGTATCACCCAGTGATGTCCGTCACGTGACGAGGGCAGTCGCAGGTCGATTTCCTCCCGGCGCGGCTGGAAGGCCAGCCAGATCCGCGTGGCCTGGGGCTGGTCGTCGCCATCGAGGGGCTCCAGGGTAAGGGCGAGCGGCAGGCTGCCGCCGGCTTGCCAGCGGCTGTCGTCCATTGGCGCGCCGTCGGCATCGAGCCATTCGATCCTGACCCAGCCGCGGGAATCGGGTCGTCCGAGCAGTCGCCGTGCCTGCAGGGCCGGCAATTCCTGGCGCAAGGCCATGAGGCGGCCAACGAAGGCGCTCTGCCGTTGCCCGGCGGGGCTGGCGGCCTGCTGCCAGTCCAGCCAGGACAGTTCGTTGTCCTGTACATAGGCGTTGTTGTTGCCCTGCTGGGTGCGGCCGAATTCATCGCCGGCAGTCAGCATGGGTTCACCCCCGGCCAGGATCAGGGTCGCCAGCAGGGCGCGCTGGTCGGCGGCGCGGGCCTCCTGGATGGCCGGATCGTCGCTCGGGCCTTCCTCGCCGTTGTTCCAGCTCTTGTTGTCGGTGGTGCCGTCGCGATTGCCTTCGCCATTGGCCTCGTTATGCTTTTCGGCGTAGCTGACCAGGTCGGCCAAGGTGAAGCCGTCGTGGGCGGTGACAAAGTTGACGCTGGTGCGCAAGGAGCGATCGCCCGCGCCGAAGAGATCGGCGCTACCGGCCAGGCGGGTGGCCAGGGCGCCACGCAGCACTTCGTCACCGCGCCAGAAGCGGCGGACGTCGTCGCGGAAAGCGTCGTTCCATTCCTGCCAGGGCGCGCGGAAGGCGCCGACCTGATGACCGCCGGGACCGATGTCCCAGGGCTCGGCCACCAGCCGCACCTGGCGCAGGACCGGATCCTGGGCCAAGGCCTGGAGCAGCGGTGCGTCGCGATCGAAGCCGCTTTCCAGGCGACCCAGCGCCGGCGCCAGGTCGAAGCGGAAGCCGTCGACGCCGGCGGCGGTGACCCAGTGGCGGAGGCCGTCCAGGGTCAGGCGCAACGCCGGCGGGCTGTAGAGCGCCAGGCAGTTGCCGCAGCCCATGTCGTTGATATAGCGCGCCGGATCGTCCGGCTGAAGCCGGTAGTAGCCGGCGTTGTCCAGGCCGCGCAGATTGAAGGTGGGGCCGAGTTCGTCGCCTTCGCCGGTGTGGTTGAAGACCACGTCGAGCAGCACCTCGAAGCCGGCCGCCTGCAGGGTGGCCACCGTCTCGCGCAATTCGGCGAGAGCCTCGCCCCCCGCCAGGCGCGGATCGACCGCAGCCATCACCACCGGGTTGTAGCCCCAGTAGTTGGCCAGCCCCAGGGCGGGCAGATGGCGATCGTCGGCCCAGGCGGCGATGGGCAGCAACTCCAGGGTGGTGACGCCAAGGCGCTGCCAGTGCTCGATCAGCGCCGGATGGCGCAGCGCCGCCAGGGTTCCGCGCTGGCGGGCGGGCACCTCTGGATGCAGCTGGGTCTGGCCGCGTACGTGCAATTCGTAGATCAGTCCGGCGTCGCGGCGCTTGGGCGCTGGCGTCAGGCTATCGACCGGCGGCAGGACGATGGCCTTGGGGACATGGGCACCGCTGTCACGCGCGTCCGGACGATTGGGATCATCGGGGTGGAAACCGTAGGTGCTGGGATGCAGCTGAAAGGGCCGGTCCACCGCCAGGGCCCAGGGGTCCACCAGCAGTTTGTTGGCGTTGAATCTGAGGCCGTCCTGGGGACGGTAGGCACCCTGAGCGCGCAAACCGTATTTCAGACCCGCTTTGGCACCGGCCAGGAAACCATGCCAGACGCCGCCCTCGTGTTCGCGAAAGGCCAGGCGCTGCGTCTCGGCGTCGCCCTTGGCGTCATAGAGGCAGAGTTCGACCGCTTCGGCGGCCGGCGACCAGACGGCGAAGTTGATCCCGCCGTCGACGAGGGTGGCACCGTAATGGGCGGGATTGCCCGCTTCGAGGCGGGTAGAGGTGCGGGGCATGGGGACTCCGGTGACAGGCGTGCGGGGCGGATGCTGCAAGGATGTAGACGTCGTGGAAGGCGGGGGTTCTCAACCGAGGGGCCAGGTGATCGCGGCCATGGGCCGCTCCTACAGGCCTCCGTAGGTTGAGTTGAGCGTAGCGAAGCCCAACAAATCCTGACTGAGCGCCGGCTCTGTTGTGGCCTTTATCGCGGCCATGGGCCGCTCCTACGGGCAAGGCGGGATCCTGTAGGAGCGGCCGCATCGGCGGACCGCCATGGCCGCGGTAGACCCCCTAACGACCTACAGCGCCCTCCAGATCTCCGTGGCGTATTCGCGGATGGTACGGTCGGAGGAGAACCAGCCCATGCTGGAGGTGTTGATCACCGCCGATTGCCACCATTTGTCCGGCTGCTGCCAGCGCATTTCCACCTGGCGCTGGGCGTCCCAGTAGGCGTCGAAGTCGGCGCAGACCAGGAAGCGGTCGTGCCAGGTGAGCACGTCGAGCAGGCTGTTGTAGCGAGCCGGATCCTCGGGCGAGAACTGGCCGCCGCGCAATCCGGCGAGTACCTGGGCCAGGCGTGGCGAATTCTCGATGATGTCCGAGGAGATGCCGCCGCTGCGCTGGCGCTCCTCCACCTCGGCCGCCTTGAGGCCGAAGATGAACATGTGCTCCTCACCGATCAGCTCGCACATTTCCACGTTGGCGCCGTCCAGGGTGCCGATGGTGAGGGCGCCATTGAGGCCGAACTTCATGTTGCTGGTGCCCGAGGCCTCCATGCCGGCGGTGGAGATCTGCTCGGACAGGTCCGCCGCCGGAATGATGACCTCGGCCAGGCTGACATTGTAGTTGGGCAGGAAGACCACCTTGAGCAGGTCGCGGGTCAGGGGATCGTTGTTGACCACTCTGGCCACGTCGTTGGCCAGCTTGATGATCAGCTTGGCCTGGTGATAGCTGGCGGCGGCCTTGCCGGCGAAGATCTTGACCCGCGGCGTCCAGTCGCAGTTGGGGTTGTCGCGGATGGCCTGGTACAGCGCGATGGTCTGCAGCAGATTCATCAGCTGCCGCTTGTACTCGTGGATGCGCTTGATCTGGACGTCGAACAGCGCGGCGGGGTCGAGGTCGATCTCCATCCGCTGCTTCACCAGGCCGGTGAAGGTGTCCTTGTTGCGCTGGCGCTGCAGGGCGAAGCGCTCGCGGAAGTTGGCATCGTTGGCATAGGGCTTGAGCTGCGGCAGGGTCTTTTCCGGATCGTGCAGCACGCCCTGCCCCAGGGTATCCACCAGCAGGTCGGTGAGCGCCGGATTGGCCTGGTGCAGCCAGCGGCGGAAGGTGATGCCGTTGGTCTTGTTGTTGATGCGATCCGGATAGAGGCGGTGCAGCGAGCGGAAGACCGTCTTGCGCATCAGGTCGGTGTGCAGTCCCGACACGCCATTGGTGCTGTGCGAGCCGAGGAAGGCCAGGTTGCCCATGCGCACCCGGCGACCCTGGCTTTCGTCGATCAGGGAGACATAGGAGATCATGGCGCCATCGGTCTCGCCGCGGGCGCGCAGGGAGTCGAGGAACTGCGCATTGATCAGGTAGATGATCTGCATGTGCCGCGGCAGCAGACGCTCCATCAGCTGCACCGGCCAGGTCTCCAGGGCCTCGGGCAGCAGGGTGTGGTTGGTGTAGCTGAGGGTGCCGACGGTGGTGTTCCAGGCCGCGTCCCAGGGAATGCCGTGGACGTCCACCAGCAGCCGCATCAACTCGGCCACGGCGATCGCCGGGTGGGTGTCGTTGAGCTGGATGGACACGTGCTCGGGCAGGCTGAGCAGGTCGTTGTGCTGCTTGAGATGGCGGCGGGTCAGGTCGGCCAGGGAGGCGGCGACGAAGAAGTACTCCTGGCGCAGGCGCAGTTCCTGGCCGGCTTCGCTGCTGTCGGCTGGATAGAGCACCCGCGAGATGCTCTCGGCGCGGGCCTCGTTGGCCACGGCGCCGACATGGTCGCCGGCATTGAAGGTTTCCAGGTGGAGGATCTCCAGCGGTCGGGCGCGCCAGAGTCTCAGGGTGTTAGCGCCCTCTCCGCCCCAGCCGATCACCGGGGTGTCGTAGGCCACCGCGCGAATGCGTTCGCCGGGCGTCCACACCTGGCGGCGCGGATCGCCTTCGCCATAGGGGGCGACGTGACCGCCGAAGCCGATCTCGTACACCACCTCGGCGCGCTCGAATTCCCAGGGGTTGCCGAAATCCAGCCAGTTCTCCGGCTGCTCCAGCTGGAAGCCGTCGGCGATCACCTGGCGGAACAGCCCGTGCTCGTAGCGGATGCCGTAGCCATGGCTGGCGATGCCCAGGGTGGCCATGCTTTCCATGAAGCAGGCGGCCAGCCGGCCGAGACCGCCGTTGCCCAGGGCGGCGTCCGGTTCCAGGCCGCGGATGCGCTCCAGGTCGACGCCGAGGTCGGCCAGGGCGCGGCGGGTCTCTTCGAGGATGCCGAGGTTGGATAGGCTGTCGATCAGCAAGCGACCGATGAGGAATTCCAGGGAGAGGTAGTAGACCCGCTTCTGGCCGGTGCGATAGGCATCGCGGGTGCGACTCATCCAGCGGTCGACGATGTAGTCCCGGGCGGCCAGGGCGGTGGCCTGGAACCAGTCATGGTCGAGGGCGTTGTCGGGATCCTTGCCGACGGCGTAGGTGAGCTTGGAGAGGATGTTGGTACGGAGCGCGGAAACTTCGTTGGGCGAGATGAAGCGGGGTCTCGTCATCAGGATTGACCTCTGCAAGCGCTTAGGAATCAGATCGCGAAGTGGCCGCGGATAATGCGGCGCGTGCCGTTCGCCTTACTTTTAGGCGAAACGACGAGGACGTCCAAGCTTTATTTCGACACATCAGACGGTTAGCCGTCCCCCTCCCCTCTCTCTAGCCCGAGGTTTTCATCATGCGCAAGACCCTGCTCATCACCGGCGCGAGCCGTGGCATCGGCCGCGCCACAGCCCTCGGCGCCGCCCGCCGCGGCTGGAACGTCGCCTTCAACTATCGCCAGGACGAGGCCGCGGCCCGGGCCACCCTGGCCGAGATCGAGGGCCTGGGCGCGGAAGGCCTGGCGCTGCGCGGCGACGTGGCCGACGAGGCCCAGGTACTGGCGCTGTTCGAGCGCACGGTGGCGCGCTTCGGCGGGCTGGACGGCTTCGTCAACAATGCCGGGATCGTCGACCAATCCCAGCCGTTGGTGGACATGAGCGCCGAGCGCCTGCGACGGATGTTCGAGGTAAACGTCTATGGCGCCTTTCTCTGCGCACGCGAAGCGGCCCGCCACCTGTCCCGCGAACGGGGTGGTCGCGGTGGCGCCATCGTCAATGTCTCTTCCATCGCCGCCCGCCTGGGCTCGCCCAACGAATACGTGGACTACGCCGCCAGCAAGGCGGCGCTGGACACCCTGACCCTGGGCCTGGCCAAGGAGCTGGGCCCGCATGGGGTGCGGGTCAATGCGGTGCGGCCGGGCGTGACCTTCACCGACATCCACGCCAGCGGCGGCCAGCCGGGGCGTGCCGAGCGCCTGGGGGTGAGCACCCCGCTGGGGCGTGCGGGCGAGGCCGAGGAGATCGCTGCCGGCATCCTCTGGCTGCTGTCGGACGAAGCCTCCTACACCACCGGCGCGCTGCTGGACATCGGTGGCGGGCGCTAGGGCCTAGTCACGGCGGGGCGTGAGGGCGTTGAGTACCTGCTGCGACAGCGCATGGTAGAGGGGCACCGGCATCAGCCAGCCGGAGACGGCGGCGGCCAGCAGACAGGCCGCCAGCACCGGCAGCGCCATGTCCGGGCTGTGGGCCAGCTCCAGGGTGATGACGGTGGCGGTCAGCGGGGTACGGGTGACGCCGGCGAGGTAGGCGGCCAGCCCCAGCAGGGCGCACTGGGCTAGACTGATGCCCGGCAGCCAGTCGACCAGCCAGGGGCCCAGGGCCGCCCCCACCGCCAGCGAGGGCGAGAACAGGCCACCCGGCACCCCGGCCAGGTAGGAAACGACGTTGGCGAGGAATTTCCACAGCAGGAAATCGCCCCCGGTCACCGGCTCGCCGGCCAGGATGGCATGGGTCTCGGCATAGCCGGTGCCGAACACGTGCTGGCCAGAAAGCAACCCCAGCGCCGCCAGCACCAGTCCACAACCGGCGGCGAAAGCTACCGGACGCCGCCCGCGCAGGGCGTTCAGGCGACCCAGCCAGCCCCGGTCGGTGGGCAGCACCAGGCGGCCGTAGCAACCGCCCAGCAGTCCGCCGATGACGCCGATCACCGCCACGCCGATCCAGCCCAGCCCCCAGGTCAGGTGCAGATCGAGGGCGCCGAGATAGCTGTAGGGGCCGACGATGCCCAGGGTGACGATGCCGCCGAGCAGCACGGCGGTCAGCACCAGGCCGCTGAAGCGCTGCTCGAAGGTGTGAGTCAGTTCCTCGATGGCGAAGACCACCCCGCCCAGGGGCGTGTTGAAGGCAGCGGCGATCCCGGCGGCGCCCCCGGCCAGGATGAGTCCGGACAGGGTGCGGCGACCATGCAGGCCGAGGCGCTTGCCGAAGCCGTAGAGCAGGGCCGCACCGACATGCACGGTAGGCCCTTCCCGACCCACCGAGCCGCCTACCAGCAAGGCACCGGCAGTGAGCAGCAGCTTGGCCAGGGCGATGGGGGGCGCCAGCAGCCGGGCACGTAGATCCGCTTCAGGCCGTTCGAGGGTGGCGATGACCTGAGGGATGCCGCTGCCACGGGCATCGCGCAACACGCCTTGCGTCAACCAGACCAGTCCGGCGAAGCCGAGCGGCGTCACCAGCCAGGGCCAGAAGGCGCTGTGGTGCAACAGTTGCTGAAAGAGACCAAAGGAGGCGTCGGCCAGCCAGGCGAAGGCCAGACCGGCCAGGCCCACCAGCACCGCGCCGACCCAGAAGGCGATGCGCTGGCGCCACTGGCGCAACCGGCGACGTCGGCGATGGCGCAGCAGATGCAGCCGACGCCGGGCGGCGACTTCGGGATCGGTATCGGGAAAGACGGGATCGGACATGGAGACGAGGACACCAGGAGGCAGGGGCCTCCCAGTGTAACCTCTTGTTACAGCGCTGTTCCCAGGGCCTTGATCAGGCAGCGGGGATCAGTTCGGTGGCGGCTTCGTTGCGCTTGAGCACCGCGTAGATGACCCCGGTCACCAGACTGCCGGCGGCGATGGCCGCCAGGTACAGCCAGGCATGGCTGATGGCGTTGGGGATCAGCAGCACGAAGAGACCGCCGTGGGGCGCCATCAACTTGCAGTTGAACAGCATCACCAGGGCGCCGGTCAGGGCACCGCCGATGACGCTGGCCGGGATCACCCGCAGCGGATCCTTGGCGGCGAAGGGAATCGCTCCCTCGGAGATGAAGCACAGCCCCAGCACCGAGGCCGCCTTGCCGGCCTCGCGCTCGCTCTGGGCGAACTTGTGACGGGCCAGCAGCGTGGCGATGCCCATGCCGATGGGCGGCACCATGCCGGCCGCCATGGTGGCGGCCATCGGCCCGTAGGTCTTGGACGCCAGCAGGCCGACGGTGAAGGCATAGGCCGCCTTGTTGATCGGGCCGCCGAAGTCGATGCACATCATGGCGCCGAGGATCAGGCCGAGCAGCACGGCATTGCTGGTGCCGAGGTTGTTGAGGAAGCCGGTGAGCCGACTCAGGGCGCCGGCCACCGGGGTGCCGACCAGGTAGATCATCACCAGGCCGACGATGAGGCTGGCGAACAGCGGGATGATCAGGATCGGCTTGAGCGCCTCGACGCTGGCCGGCAGCTTGACGTGCTGGGCGATGGCCTTGGCCACGTAGCCGGCCAGGAAACCGGCGATGATGCCGCCGATGAAGCCGCTGCCCAGGCTGGCCGCCAGCCAGCCGCCGATCATGCCGGGCGCCAGGCCCGGACGGTCGGCGATGGAATAGGCGATGTAGCCGGCCAGCACCGGGACCATCAGCTTGAAGGCCGATTCACCGCCGATCTGCATCAGCGCCGCGGCCAGGGTGCCCTGCTCCTTGAAGGCCTCGATGCCGAAGACGAAGGACAGGGCGATCAGCAGACCGCCCGCCACCACCATCGGCAGCATGTAGGACACCCCGGTGAGCAGGTGCTTGTAGACGCCTGCACCTTCCTTCTTGGCGGGTTTGGCGCCCTCGCCCGCGGCGGGTGCGGCGCTGCCGGCCAGGGTCTCGCCCTCGGCCAGGGCCTTCTTGAGGGTCGCCTCGGGTTGCTTGAGCGCGACCCCGGTGCCGCAGCGATAGACGCGCTTGCCGGCGAAGCGCTCGACATTGACCTCGATGTCGGTGGCCAGCAGCACCACGTCGGCATCGCGAATGGCCTCGGCCGGCAGCGGATTGCGCGCCCCTACCGAACCCTGGGTTTCCAGGTGCAGGCGATAGCCGAGCTTCTTGGCCGCGTTCTGCAGCGCCTCGGCGGCCATGAAGGTGTGGGCGACGCCGGTGGGGCAGGCGGTGATGGCGACCAGGCGTGGCGTCTCGCTGGCACTGGCGGGCGCGCTCGGCGCAGCGCCGGTGGTGGCCGGGGCCTGTTCCAGGACCTTGGCTTCGCTGGCGGCGCGCTGCAGGAAGGCATCGACATCACGCAAGGCTTCGGCCGGGGCGGCGCGGTAGACGCGCTTGCCGACGAAGCGGGACAGGTCGACCGCCCCGGTGTGGACCACCACCACCAGTTCGGCGCGCGCCACCTGGTCGTCGGTCAGCAGGGTGGCCTCGGGGCCGTCGTGGATCTCGACGCTGGTGGTCCAGCCGCGACGCTGGGCGGCGGCGTCCAGCAGGCGCGCACTGAGCACGCTGGTGACCATGCCGGTCGGGCAGGTCGTGACGATGGCGATGTTCATGGGTTTACCCCTGATTCTTGTTCTAGCGGAAAGTCGGGAAGGACGCGGACTCGCACCTGGTCTTCGAGGGTGGCGAGTTCCGCGGAATCGTTGATGCCGAAGCCGATCTGGGTGACCGCCAGGGCGGCGATGGCCGTGGCCGTGGTCAGGGTGCGTTCCGGCGTCTGACCGGTGAGCAGGCCGTGCAGCATGCCGGCCAGCAGGGAATCCCCCGCCCCGACGGTACTGGCCACGGTGACCTTGGGCGGCTGCGCCTCCAGGGTCTGCTGACCGTACCAGCGCACGCCGTCGGCGCCCTGGGAGATCACCAGGTGCTCAATGCCGAGGGCGCGCAGTTGCTCGACCAGCAGCGCCTGCTCGGTGACGGTCTCGGCGGGTGCACCGCAGGCCTCGGCCAGTTCTTCGGTATTGGGCTTGATCAGCCAGGGGCCGGCGGCCAGGGCGGCGCGCAGGGCGGCGCCACTGGTGTCCAGGGCCACCGGCAGGCCCAGCGACTTGAGCCGACCGACCAGCGCGGCCAGCCACTCGGGCGTCACCCCACGCGGCAGGCTGCCGGCGACCACCACGGCGTCGTGGCCAGGGGCCAGGCGATCCAGGGTCTCCAGCAATTCCTGCTGGGCGGCAGCGGACACCTCCGGGCCAGGCCCGTTGATGTCGGTGATGCGCCCAGCGGCCTCGGCCAGCTTTAGATTGCTGCGGGTCTCGCCGGCGACCCGGACGAAGGCATCGGTGAAGCCGCGGCGGGCGAACAGGGCCTCGAAGGCGGCGGCGTTGTCGGCACCGAGAAAACCGCTCACCGTCAGTTCATGGCCGAGATCGGCCAGCACCTGGGCGACGTTGATGCCCTTGCCAGCGGCATGGACGATCACCGCCTCGCTGCGATTCACCGCGCCGGGCTTGAGCTCCGGCAACTGGACGGTGAGGTCCAGCGCCGGATTGAGGGTCAGGGTGAGGATGCGGCTCATTGCAGGGCCTCCACGCTCTGCCGCACTTCCGCGGCCGTGGCCAGTTCCAGGGCGCGGGCGGCGCAGGACTGCACCAGGCGCAGCTCCAGTTCGCGGACCCGGGCCTTGACCAGCGGCACGCTGCGGGCCGAGACCGACAGCTCGTCCACACCCAGGCCGACCAGGATCGGCACCGCCAGCGGGTCGGCCGCCAGCTCGCCGCAGACACCGACCCACTTGCCGTGGGCATGGGCGGCGCGCACCGTCATGTCGATCAGGCGCAGCACGCTGGGATGCAGGCCATCGGCCTCGCCGGACAGCAGCGGGTGGCCGCGGTCGATGGCCAGGGTGTATTGCGTCAGGTCATTGGTACCGACGCTGAAGAAGTCCACTTCCGGAGCCAGCACCGGCGCCAGCAGCGCGGCCGAGGGCACCTCGATCATGATGCCGACCTGCAGGTCGGTCGTGGGGATCTCCTGGCGCAGGCGGTCGAGGATGTCACGCGCCTGGCGCCACTCCTCGACCCGCCCGATCATGGGGAACATGATCCGCAGCGGACGGCCATCGGCGGCCTTGAGCAGGGCACGCAGCTGGGTCTCCAGCAGTTCCGGACGGCGCAGGGTCAGGCGGATGCCACGGATGCCCAGGAAGGGGTTCTCTTCCGGCGGCAGCGGCAGATAGGGCAGCGGCTTGTCGCCACCGACGTCCAGGGTGCGCACCACCAGCGGCTTGCCGGCCAGGCCATCGAGGGCGCGGCGGTATTCCGCTTCCTGGGCGGCTTCGTCGGGTGCGCTGTCATGGCTCATGAACACTAGTTCGGTCCGCAGCAGGCCGACGGCTTCGGCACCCTGCTCCACCGCGGCGGCGGCCTGGGCGGTGTCGCCCAGGTTCACGGCTATCTCGACGTGGTGGCCGTCACGGGTGGAGGCACTTTCGAAACGGCGCGCTTCGGCGGCGCGGCGGCGCTCGGCCTGGACCTCGCGCTCACGCTGCACGGCCTCGATACGGCTGGCACCCGGGGCGATTTCCAGGGTGCCCTTGTCGCCATCCAGCAGCAGCACGCTGCGCGGCGCCAGGTCCAGTACGCGGCGACCGGCGCCGACGATGGCCGGAATGCCCAGGGCGCGGGCGACGATGGCGCTGTGGGAGCTGGCGCCGCCGCGGGCGGTGAGGATGCCGCACACGCGCTCGCGATCCAGCCGGGCCACATCGCCCGGGCCGACTTCATCCATCACCAGCACATAGGGTTCTTCGGGCTCGCGTGCCGATTCGACGCCACACAGCTGGGCCAGTACCCGCCGACCGACGTCGCGCAGGTCGGCGGCGCGCTCGGCGAGGAGTTTGTCCTGCAGGGCTTCCTGCTGGCTGGCTGCTTCCTCGATCTGCGCCTCCCAGGCGGCCGCGGCGCTGGCGTTGGCCTTGAGGCGGGCGGCGATGCCCTGCTGCAGGTCGGGGTCTTCCAGCATCTCCAGGTGGGTCAGGAAGATCTCGCGCAGGGCGCTGGCTTCGCTGCGCGCAATCAGCGCCTCGATGTCGGCGCGCACCGCGGCCAGGGCCGCATCCAGGCGCTGGCGTTCGGCGGCGGCGCCTGCGCCGGTGGCGGGGTAGTCGAAGTGCTGGGGTGCCACCACATGGGCCGGGCCCACGGCCAGACCGGGGGCGGCGGCCACGGCCTGGGCGCGATCGCCCGGGGCCAGTGGCAGTTGTTCGGAAGGGTCCACCAGGCTGATGGCGGTGACCCGGGCAGCCCCGGCCGGGGCCGGGGTGCTGGCGGTGACCGGTTCCACCTCTTCACCGAGTCCGGCCTGGACGGCGCCGATCAGATCGTTCAGCGCGGCCTCGGCCGGGGTGCCGGGCTCGACGAGGAATTCCAGGGTCTGGCCGCGACGGGCACCCAGCGCCAGCAGCCGCGACAGGCTCTTGGCCGAGACCGGGGCGCCGTTGTCGACGCGCACGCGGATCTCGCCGTCATAGGCCTTGGCCAGCCGCGCCAGCTCCTTGGCCGGACGGGCGTGCAAGCCATGGGCATTGGCCAGCACCACCTGGGCACTGGGCCAGTCGGGAGCGACTTCGCCACCCAGGGCTTCGAGCACGGCGCGGCGGGAGGTGGCCTGGGCCAGCTCCTGGCCACGGCCGGCGACGAGCAGATCGCAGAGACGTTCGAGCAGGGCACGATGGCCCTCGCCCAGGCTGGCCAGGCAGAACAGGCCGCGCACCGGCTGGTCCTGCACCTGCAGGGTCTGCAGCGGGGTGACGAAGGCCAGGCCGGGGCGTTTCACCGCGGTCTCGCTGTTCAGCCACCAGAGGCCGTCGCCCAGGGGCAGCGGCTGGCTGGCCTGCAGGGCACCGGCAAAACCGGCCCCCACGCATTCCATGTGCTTGAGCATGCGCGCACCCTGCCAGGCCAGGTCTTCCAGGTCCTCGGCATCGATGGCCAGTTGCACCAGTTCTTCGTCCAGCGCCAGCGCCTGGGGCGCGCCTTGCAGCAGGTCGAGGATCTGCTGGGGTTCGCGGGCCTCGCGCAGGGCCTGCTGCAGGTCGCTTTCACCCAGGGCCCGGGTGAGCAGCTGCAGGATGCGCAGGTGTTCGTCGGATTTGGCGGCGATGGCGATGGCCAGGTAGGTCAGCTGACCATCACCCCAGTCCACCCCCTGCGGAAATTGCATCATCCGCACGCCGGTAACGAACACCTGGTCGCGGGTCTGAGGCGTACCATGGGGAATGGCGATACCCTGGCCGAGGTAGGTGGAGCCCTGGGCCTCGCGGGCCTTGAGCCCTTCGAGATAACCCGGGGCGACCAGACCGTCGGTCACCAGGGACTCGGCGAGCATGGCCAGGGCGGTCGCCTTGTCCGGCGCCTGCTGGGCCATGCGGATATGCTGGGCATTGAGTTCGAACATGGAAGGATACCTCCGGCGCCGCGCGCCTGATCCTGGCGCCGTGCCTTTCTTGTAATAGATGCTTGCCGGCTCGCTCAGCCCTGCAATCGCGTCGGGAGAGGCGTGGCAGGGCCCTTGGCAGATTCGTGCCAGCCCTCGGACAACAGAAAGCTGAAACGTTTCACCCAATGGGACTGGAACGTTACTCGATAATCGCCGATCCTTGAAGCACAACACACAATAAAGACCGTCTCGCCAGCGCCGTACAGCGCCAGGCCATTCAGGTCCCATGAGGAACAGGCGTGAAACTCAGCGACATCGCCCAATTAGCCGGCGTATCCCTCACCACCGCCAGCTACGTCATCAACGGCAAGGCGGCGCAAAGACGCATCAGCGCGGCGACCGTGGCGCGGGTCATGGCCGTGGTCGAAGCCCACGGCTACCAGCCCGACCAGCGCGCCGCCGGCCTGCGCCGTGGTGCCACCCACACCCTGGGCTTCCTGCTGCCCGACCTGGAGAATCCCAGCTACGCGCGCCTGGCCAAGCAGCTGGAACGCCGGGCACGGGCGCGTGGCTATCAGCTGCTGATCGCCTGCACCGACGACAATCCCGACAGCGAACGCCAGCTCATCGCGCTGTTTCGTGCCCGCCGCTGCGACGGCCTGTTCACCGCCAGCAGCCTGGCCGAGGACGACGCGCCCTACCGCCAGCTGCAGGAACACAACATCCCGATCATCGCCATCGATCGCCAGCTCGATCCGGCGCAATTCTGCTCGGTGGTCAGCGACGACCACACCGCCGGCCGGCAACTGGCGGCCACGCTGCTGACACCGAACACCCACAGCATCGCGCTGATCGGCGCCCGTCCCGACCTGGCCATCAGCCGCGCCCGCGCCGCCGGCTTCGCCGCGGCCCTCGCCGACCACCCGGCGCGCCACTGGGAGCGGCATGCGCCCCACTACAGCCGGGAAGGCGGTCGCGCCCGGGCGCTGGCCATGATCGAAGAACTCGGCCACTGGCCCGAGGCGCTGCTGACCACCTCCTACGTCCTGCTGCAGGGCGTGCTGGACGTGCTGCGCGATCATCCGCTGGCCGCAGGCGACACCCTGCGCCTGGCCACCTTTGGCGACACCCAGTTGCTCGACTACCTGCCGTTCAAGGTCAACGCCATCTCCCAGCAGCACGAGGTCATCACCGAGCGCGCCCTGGAGCTGATGCTGGACGCCCTGGAAAACGACCACTACCTGCCCGGTGTGCAGGCCATCCCGCGGGTGCTCAAACGCCGCCTGTCATGAGCCTGCTGATCGATACCCACAACCATCTGGACTACCCGGACTTCGACGCTGCGCGACCGGGCCTGCTGGCCGAATGCGCGCGACTCGGGGTGATCCGCCAGGTGCTGATCGGCGTCGAGCGCAGCCAGTGGCCGCAACTCTGGCGGGTCGCCACGGACAACGCCGGCCTCCATGCGGCGCCCGGCCTGCACCCGCTGTACCTGCAGCGCCATCAGGAAGCCGATATCGAGGCGCTTCGGGCCTTCTGCCTGGAACGCCGGAGCGATCCCCGCCTCTGCGCCCTGGGCGAGATCGGTCTGGACTATTTCATCGAGACGCCGGACAAGACGCGCCAGGCCTGGTTCTTCGAACAGCAGGTGCGCCTGGCCATGGAGCTGGACTTGCCGGTGCTGCTGCACGTGCGCCGCGCCCATGCCGATGTGGTCAGGATCCTGAAGCGTCTCAAGCCCCCCCGAGCCGGCATCGCCCACGCCTTTTCCGGCAGCTATGAAGAAGCTCGCGAATACCTGCGCCTGGGCTTCAAGATCGGCCTGGGCGGCGCACCCACCTGGCCGCAGGCGAAAAGACTGCAGCGGGTACTGCCACAGTTGCCGCTGGAGGGCATCGTGCTGGAGACCGATGCTCCCGACATGCCACCCGCCATGCATCCGGACGTGCGCAACAGCCCCACCCATCTGCCGGCCATCTGCGCCGCCCTGGCGCCGCTGTGGCAGGTTTCGGCCGAGACGCTGGCGGCGACCACTACGCGCAATGCCTGCGCGGTGTTTGGCTGGGACGCGGACGCGCTGGCCTAATCCTCGCCAGGCTGCAACTCGGCTGCCAGGCGCTGCCAGTCGAACGCCGGCCCCGGATCGGTCTTGCGCCCCGGGGCGATGTCGCTGTGACCCCGGATGCGCTCGGCGCTGATCGCCGGATAGGCGCGCTGCAGCGCCCGCGTCAGCCGCCCCAGGGCACGATACTGGGCGTCGGTGTAGGCCAGGTCGTCGGTGCCTTCCAGTTCAATGCCCAGGGAGAAATCGTTGCAGTTCTCGCGCCCGTCGAAGAAGGAGACGCCGGCATGCCAGGCGCGCTGCTCGCAGGAGACGAACTGGGTCACCGCCCCGTCGCGCTCGATGAGAAAGTGCGCCGCCACCCTCAGTTCGGCGATCTCCGCGAAGAAGGGATGGGCCGAATGATCCAGGCAATTCTGGAAGAACGCCTGGACGCAGCCGGTGCCGAATTGCCCGGGCGGCAGGCTGATGTTGTGGATCACCAGCAGGGACACCTCGGTCCCTGCCGGGCGCTCGTTGTGGTTGGGCGAAGGACAGCGTCGCGCCTCGCGATACCAGCCCTCGACGAACGCCCGATCCATCAGCGGGCCTTGGCCTTGAGCGCGTCGCGCAGCGCCGTGGCGTCGCTGAATTCGCGCTGGCTGACGAAGCGGCCATGGTCGAGGGTCACCCAGAGCACCTGGTCGGCCGCGCCCGGAAAGCGCGGCACGATCCGCGATTCGCGATCGAGCAGGATCCGGTAGCCATACTTGCGCATGGCCGGTACGGCGAACATCCGGGTGATGGCCGCCGGCATGCTGCTGATGTCGGCGATGTAGGCCACCCGGCTGCCATCGATATAGTTCGCCGGTTGCTCGCGCATGGCTTCCTTGACCAGGCCGGAGCCGCTCATGCTGCGCGCCACCAGCAGGACCTGCAGCTGGTCGTCGAAGGTATAGGGCTGGTCACGCTGATCGAGCAGGGTGAAGGGCGCCACCCGTTCGCCGGGTTCGAGTGCCAGGGCGCTCAGGGGCAGCAGCAGACACGACAGCAACAACGCCAGAATTCCAGCGCGCATGGCATTCTCTCTTGAACGGTCTATCGAGGCCGCTATCCTGCCCTACCGCTCGAATTGGCACCACCATCGCGTCGAGGAGCCCCATGATCCCGCTCAAAGAACTGCTCGCCCAGGTCCCCCAGTCCGGCGAGGTGCGCTGGATCGGCGTGCGACCCGCCTCCCGCGCGCCCATGGTCGAGATCGAGGCCGTGGAAGCCCGGCGCGACGCGGGCCTGACCGGCGATCACGCCCGCCCTACCCCGCGCAACCAGCGCCAGGTCACCCTCATCCAGTGGGAACACCTGCCGGTAGTGGCCGCGCTGATCGGCAAGACGGTCGCACCCGCCGATCTGCGCCGCAATCTGGCCATCGCCGGGATCAATCTGTTCAGCCTGAAGAACCGGCGCTTTCGCATCGGCCAGGCGGTACTGGAAACCACGGGCTGGTGCCAGCCCTGCGCGCGCCTGGAAGAACGCCTGGGCCCGGGAACCTTCCAGGCCATGCGCGGCCATGGCGGCCTCACGACCCGGGTGCTGGAAAGCGGCATCATCCGCCTGGGCGATCGGGTGGAGGTCCTGGATTGACCCCAGTTTCTCCGTGGTCGAATGGCCGGGTCAGCCCGGTTAAACTAGCGCTACCTCTCGTCGCCGCAGACGTCCGTGCCAGAGCAGATGCAAGCCGCCTCCCTTGAAAGTCACGACTTTTCGCCCATCTTCTCTGCTAGATGGCGCGACTATCGCGCGTTGCGACGACTCCCAGATTTCCACCGACCCGGGACTGCGCCCGCTTGCGGCGACGCGCCCGGTCCGGCCCCCGCTTTCCTTCTCTATGAGTGCTCTCCATGACCCATCGCATCGTTATCGTCGGCGGCGGCGCCGGCGGCCTGGAACTGGCTACCCGCCTGGGACGTAGCCTCGGCAAACGCGACCAGGCGCAGATCGTGCTGATCGACGCCAACGCCACCCACCTGTGGAAGCCGCTACTGCACGAGGTGGCCGCCGGCTCGCTCAACTCCACCGAGGACGAACTCAGCTATGTCGCCCAGGCCAAGTGGAACCACTTCGAATTCCAGCTCGGACGCATGACCGGCCTGGATCGCGAGCGCCGCAAGGTGCAGCTGGCCGCGATCGAAGACGACGGCGCCGTCCTGGTCCCGGAACGGGAGATCGGCTACGACTCCCTGGTGCTGGCCATCGGCAGTACCACCAACGATTTCGGTACGCCAGGCGCTGCGGAAAACTGCATCTTCCTCGACACCCGTGCCCAGGCCGAACGCTTCCACCGCAAGCTGCTGACCCACTACCTGCGCGCCCACGTCAGCGAGCAGCCGGGTGAATACATCGAGGTGGCCATCGTCGGCGCCGGTGCCACCGGCGTGGAATTGGCGGCCGAATTGCGCAACGCCGCCGAAGAGTTGCAGGCCTACGGCATGGACCGCATCCGTCCCGAAGACCTGCGCATCACCCTCGTCGAGGCCGGTCCACGCATCCTGCCGGCGCTGCCCGAGCGGATCGCCGGCCAGGCGCACCGCACCCTGGAGAAACTTGGCGTACGGGTGCTGACCGGCTCGGCAGTCAAGGAAGTCCGCGCCGACGGCCTGCAGACCGCGGGCGAGTTCGTTCCGGCCAGTCTCAAGGTCTGGGCCGCCGGTATCCGCGCTCCGGCCTTTCTCAAGGACCTGGCGGGCCTCGAGACCAATCGCATCAACCAGCTGGTGGTCAACTCGACGCTGCAGACCACCCGCGACCCGAACGTCTTCGCCCTCGGCGACTGCGCGGCCTGCCCGCTGACGCCCGGCGACACCCGTACCGTGCCGCCGCGCGCCCAGTCCGCCCACCAGCAGGCCTCCCTGCTGGTCAAGACCTTCAAGGCGCGCCTGGAAGGCAAGCCGCTGCCCGACTATGTCTACAAGGACTACGGCTCGCTGATCTCGCTGTCGCGCTTCAGCGCGGTCGGCAATCTCATGGGCGGCGCCCTCGGCAGTCTGACCCTGGAAGGCTGGCTGGCGCGGACCTTCTATGTCTCGCTCTACCGGATGCACCAGGTCGCCCTCTATGGCCCGCTGCGTGCCCTGGCGCTGTTTGCCGGCGATCACCTGAGACGCAAGACCGAGCCGCGCCTGAAGCTGCACTAGGCCCTGGCCCGGGCATAAAAAAGCCGTCCCCAGGGACGGCTTTTTGCCCTGCGCAGAACACTCAGGACGACGACTGGCCCCGCAGATTGCCGATCACCGAGGTCATGGCCCGGTCGAACAGCAGGGCATCGTCCAGCAGCCGTACCCGACCCTCCTGGTAATCCAGCGCCAGTTCCTCGCGGGTCCGGTCCAGCACCTTCATGCCGGTGCGATTGACGAACACCAGGCGGCCCATGGGCCGAATGACCGCGGCCAGCTTGCAGCGCAGCTTCTGCTCGACATCCTGGATCTCCAACCAGGCGCCCACCGAGAGGACATCCACCCACTCCAGGGAGTCGCTGGTCAGCCCGGTGATCCGCGCAGCCGCGCGCGGCAGCTCGAAGGGCTCGTCGGCGGGCGCCGATGCCGGCACCACGACCGCCTTATCCGCCGCCGCATCCGCCAGTTCGGGACGGGTCTGCTGAAAGGTCTGGACGTGCAGGAATTCGAGTTCGGTGAAGAATTCGGAGGTGGAAAAGGGATCGAAGGCCGCGCTGGCCAGGCCTTCCCGCAGTGCCTTGAGCAAACCGGGCACCATTTCCAGCAGGCGTTGCCGCGAGGCGACGTCGTGGTGCGGCTGGATGCTCCAGATAAGGTCATCCATGGTCTTGAGGGCTGCGCGCCATTCGCTGGAATCATAGCCCTGCTTCAGGCAGGTCAGCAGCAGTACCTGGCTCCAGGCCTCGCGCAGGACGCGCTGCACGGCAGCTGGCAACTGGTGTTCCTGCAGGCGCTGACTGAGAACGTGCTCGACCTGCAAGCGAGCGATCTCGGCGCGCGCCCGACCTTCCTCGGCATCACGGGTGCGCTGTTCGAGCAGTTCGCTGCGCCGCTGCTCGTCGCTGACATAGGCCATGAAGTCGGCCAGCAGCTCGGCGAAGATCTCCGGATCGTCGACGAAGTCGGACAGCAGGCGCTGCACGATCTGCTCGATCTTCTGGTACAGGCCGTCACGCTGCAGATCGCTCTGCTCGCCCCAGCCCAGGGAAGCGGCGGCGATCTCGTTGAGCAGGCGCCTGGCCGGGTGGCTGCCACGGCTGAAAAAGGTCTTGTCGAGGACCGCGACCTTCAGCATGGGAATCTGCAGGCGAGCGATCAGCGCCTTGAGCGAATCCGGCAGGGTGAGGTCGTCGAGAATGAATTCGAACAGCATCGCCACCAGGTTGATGACGTCTTCGTCGACCTGCCCCACCACGCGCTTTCGACCCGAGCGCTCGCTGATGCGGCCCAGGGCCACACCCAGTTGCGCCTTGAGGTCGTAGCCATCCAGGGACTGACTGGAGATCTGCTGCTGCAGGTGGGACAGCAAACGCATGAGGTCATAGCTGGTGATGACCTGGCCATCACCGGCCGCGGCGCCTTCATCCGCGGTCATGGCGCCACCCAGGGCCGCACTGGTCGGCGTCCGCAGCTGGGCCAGCAGGCCCTGCAGGGTGCCGAAGAGCTCCTGACCGTCGTCCTCGCTGTTGACGTGGGCCGGGGTACGGCCGCTGTAGCCCTTGGCCGAGCGGCTCGGCACCTGCTGGGGAATGGCCTTGAGCTGGGGCAGTACGCCCGCATCGACCAGCTGACGATTGGATTCCGCATACAGCTGACCCAGCCCGTTGAGCACGAAGCGCTCGAACAGCTTGTAGATGATCAGCTTGACCTTGATGTCGGTGTCGAGATCGCGACAGGCTTCGACGAAGGCCTCGCACAGACGGCGCGGCCCCAGCGGATGGGTCGAGTCGTCCAGCTTGCTCGACAGCTGGGTATTGAACCTGATGGTCAGGTGGCTGATGGCCATGGCGTTGTTGCTGAGCGCCTTGGCCACCATGGTGTCCACGGCGACGCTCTCTTCCAGCGCATCGTTCTGCACCAGACTGAGGTCTTCGTAGGAGACACTGTCCAGGCGCATCTCCGGCTTGCTGCCAACCAGGTTGTTCAGCGCCGCGAAGCGCTCGAAGTACTGCTGGAGAAAGCTGCGCTCGATACTCTTGCGTCGGAGGCGCAGGTCGCGCATCGCTTCGAAGTAGAGACTTTGTTCCTGGTTGCTGCCAGCCCGATCGGCCATTTCAAACAGCGCATCGTCGGCGTTGTCGAACAGCTGCTGCAAGGAAGCATTGAGTCGCTGAGCGGCGCGATCCCTGACCGGTAAAAGCACTGCGGGCAATCGGGAAGAAGATTCCCCGAGCGCCTTGAAATGAACTACGTTTACGTCGTTCTGCACCACCGCCTCCCACAACCGTTCTTGCGTTCGGCTGAATCGCGTTCCACTACAGGAGCATTGAACAACGTTGGCCGCCCTGGCCGCGAGGTGAAACGTTGTCGATGTGCCATTATTTGCTTTGCTAAGGCATCGACCAATCGACATCTGCACAGTACATGACAGGGTTCACAAGGCACCTGTCAGTCAGCGCCTGCCCTTCAAATAATTCAACGTTGTCTATCTCAGATCGTCAACCTCACCTAAAGTTGCCCGCTCGCCTCCCGCAGCCCCTCTCGGAGTCTTTTCATGTCCAGCGCCACCCTCACCGATCTTGCCCAGGTCATCACCGACAATGTCGCCGCCGCGCTGCGCGAAGACGTCGGCAGTGGTGATCTCACGGCCGGCCTGATCCCCGTTCACCAGCATGCCCGGGCGCGGATCATCACCCGCGACGCCGCGGTGGTGGCGGGCACGGCCTGGGTCGACGAGGTGTTCCGGGTGCTGGATCCCGCGGTGGAGGTCCGCTGGCAGGTGGCCGATGGCGAGCGGGTCGCACCGGACCAGGTGCTGTTCGAACTCGCGGGTCCCGCGCGCGCCCTGCTGACCGGCGAGCGCAGCGCGCTGAATTTCCTGCAACTGCTGTCCGGCACTGCCACCCGCTGCCGCCACTATGCCGACCTGGTGCAGGACACCGCCGTAAGGCTGCTGGATACCCGCAAGACCCTGCCCGGCCTGCGCCGTGCGCAGAAATACGCGGTCACCTGCGGCGGCTGCTACAACCATCGGATCGGGCTGTTCGACGCCTTCCTGATCAAGGAAAACCACATCGCCGCCTGCGGCGGCATCGCCCAGGCCGTGGCCGCCGCCCGGCAACTGGCGCCGGGGCGTCCGGTGGAAGTCGAGGTGGAAAATCTGCAGGAGCTGGAACAGGCCCTGACCGCCGGCGCGGACATCGTCATGCTGGACGAGCTGAGTCTGGCCGACATGCGCACGGCGGTGGCCCTGACCGCCGGCCGCGCCAAGCTGGAGGCCTCGGGCGGCGTCAACCAGGACACCCTGCTCGGCATCGCCCAGACCGGCGTCGACTACATCTCCATCGGCACCCTGACCAAGGACGTCAAGGCCGTCGACCTGTCCATGCGCATCCTGAACCGAGCGGGATAGGCAAAGGCCCTCGCGGCGGCTAGACTCCGCAGCCGCGCCTCTTGCGCACCGGCTTCGAGCGGTCCTGACGACCGCTCGCCTCTCGCGACACTCGAACAAGATCGAACCCGTGACCAAAGATCAACTTCGCGCTGAACTGGAACGCCAGGCCCAGCGCTATCAGGATGTCTACGGTGGCGAAATCGTCACCTACGCCGCGCAACCCAAACCCGACCGCAAGCCCTGGAAGAAACGGCCGACCGTGCAGGACGAGGTATTCGCCTCGGAAGTGCGCAAGATCGCCGATCTCAAGGCCAAAGCCAGCGACGAGTCCATCACTCAGGACACCTGAGGCGAGTCCTCAGCCCCGCTGTCCGAAGCGTCCGCCACGACGTCTTCGTCGCCTTGCCGTGCCTGCAGTTGCCGCCAGAGCGCCGCGGCGGCCGTGAAGTCGGCGCCGCCTTCGAGGGGCATCGCCTGCAGGTCGTAGCGGGCCAGGCAACCTTCGCCCAGACGCGGCGGCTGCTCCGCGGTACCGGGAGCAGTCATCGGCGAGTCGCTGTCAGTCGAAGACGACGGTCTTGTTGCCATGGACCATGACCCGCTCTTGCAGGTGGTATCTCAGACCACGGGACAGCACCATCTTCTCGACGTCCTTGCCCAGCCGCACCATGTCCTCGACATTGTCCCGGTGGCTGACGCGCTCCACGTCCTGCTCGATGATGGGCCCGGCATCCAGCTCTTCGGTCACGTAGTGGCAGGTGGCGCCGATCAGCTTCACGCCGCGCTGCGACGCCTGGTGATAGGGCTTGGCGCCGACGAAGGACGGCAGGAAGCTGTGGTGGATGTTGATCACCTGGTGGGCATAGCGCGCGCAGAGATCCGGCGGCAGGATCTGCATGTAGCGCGCCAGGACCACGGTATCGGCCTGGTGCAGATCAATCAGCCGCGATACCTCGTCGAAGGCCGGCTGCTTGTTGGCGGGATCGACCGGTACGTGGAAGAAGGGAATGCCGTGCCACTCGACCATGCTGCGCAGGGTGTCGTGGTTGGAGATGACGCAGGGGATCTCGCAATCCAGCTCGCCGCTGTGCCAGCGGTGCAGCAGGTCGGCCAGGCAGTGGGACTCGCGACTGGCCATGAGCACCACGCGTTTGCGCTGAGCCGAATCGGTGATCCGCCACTGCATGGAGAATTCCCGCGCGATGGGCGCGAAGGCCTGACTGAAACCGGCCAGATCGAAGGGCAGTGAATCGGCGCGGATCTCATGGCGCATGAAGAACCAGCCACTCTCCGTATCCGAGTGATGACTCGCTTCGGTAATCCAGCCGTTATAGGTCGCCAGGAAGTTGCTGACCTTGGCCACGATACCTACCCCGTCCGGACAGGCGATCACCAGACGAAACGTTTGCATAGCACAACCTCGAACGAAAAGGGGCTGCATTCTAGGCGCAGTCGCCTGCAGCGTCGAGCGGCGCAAGGCGCCACGGCGCGCGCCTGTACGACGAGGGTAAAGACTTTGCAAAGGACAAGTAAGGATCGACAAGTTCCACTGCCGCCGTGCTGAAAGTTGCGCGCCTTTTACCAACATCATTGTTGCGACGAACGCCGCTTTAATTATCGGGCGGTCATGCGGGCAGTTTACTTATTCCAATAGCCAATCTATGATCGATGCGGAATTTCATCTCTGCATCACTCAGAACAAAGGCCGTTTATGTCGCTCATCAACGAATATCGTCAGACCGAAGAAGCCATCAAGGAATTGCAGGAGCGCCTGAAGTCGCTGCAAGAGGACGACAAACTGCAGCGCGAGCTGGAGTTCGAGAAGAAACTCCGCGCGTTGATGGGTGAGTATCAGAAATCCCTGCGCGACATCATCGGCATTCTCGATACCGAAGCCAAGCCCGCTCGCCAGAGCCGTACTCCCAAGGCCAGCAGTGGCAGTACGCCCAAGCGCGCCCGTAAAGTTAAGCAATACAAGAATCCGCACAATGGCGAAGTGATTGAAACCAAGGGTGGCAATCACAAGACGCTGAAAGAGTGGAAAGCCAAGTGGGGTTCGGACGACGTAGAGTCCTGGGTAACCCTGCTGGATTGATCAGAAAAAACGCCGGCCAGCCGGCGTTTTTTTTGCCTAGGCGGCAAACGGTTGCGCAACCGGCCAACCCCTAAACGCCGATTGCCAGCGTGATACTCCGCTGACGCGACCGTTCGCCGCGTCTTTCATATTGTCCAGGCAACATATCTTTTAGCTGAGGCTGCGGCCATTGGCCGTAGCACCTTTGGCTATGCACGTCTTTTCTGTTAGCAGACGTCTCCAACGACAGTTGTTGTTCGCGACTTCAGGCAACAGGATTGTCCAACCGCCGCATCAACGCCCGAACATGGGCGGACCAGGCCGCGAGAATCGGTACCTGCTCGCTGGCCACCTCACGCTGCAGTTGTTCGGCCAGGGTAATGAACTGCGTGCAGGTCATATGGCCTTGACCCTCTTCACCCAGCAGGCGCTGCCGACAGAATTCTCGCCAGCGAGTCCTCTCTTCCGCGGTCAGCAGGTCGGGAAAGTTGCGCGCACGATAGCGAAAGAACAGCTCCGGATGTCGCTCATCCTGAAAGGGCCACGGCCGGCTGCCAAGTTGCTCTGCCGGACACTGATGAACTTGTTCGCAGAGTTGCCGTTCTTCGGCGGCAATGAAACCGTCGTACAGTCTCGCCTCGGCGTCCTGTTCCTGGGTGGCAAAACCCGATGCCTCGCCATACAGCGCCTGCACCTTGGGTTGCCAGGTGGCGCGCTGGTCGAGCAACTGACGGACGCGGCGCCAGACGGCGGCCAGATCGAATTGCAGCCGCTCCGTGTCCGCAGGGCGCAAGACGCTGAAGGGCGCCAGAATCGGACATCTGTTGATCTGTACCAGCTTGAGCGGCACCGGCAGGTCACCCTCGGCCAGCGCCTCCCGCCGGGTATAGAGGCGTTCGCGCAGGGTCTCGACATCCAGTTCCAGCAGCGGCTCCGGCGCCAGGCCGAGATCGCAGACGATCAGCGCGTTGCGATTGACCGGATGCCAGGCCAGCGGCAGGACGGGTGCGAGAAAATGTCGCTCGGCGCTGAAGCGACCGGAGACGTGCAACAGGGGTTCGAGCAGACGAACGCGCGCCAGCGCCGCCTTCTTCTGACGCTGCGTCCAGAGATAGTCGTAGAGCCTTGGTTGCCTCTGCTTGA
Source organism: Pseudomonas sp. SORGH_AS_0211 (assembly GCF_031453455.1). NCBI lineage: Bacteria > Pseudomonadati > Pseudomonadota > Gammaproteobacteria > Pseudomonadales > Pseudomonadaceae > Pseudomonas > Pseudomonas sp. SORGH_AS_0211. The sequence continues at coordinate 3,120,590 of NZ_JAVIZV010000001.1, forward strand.
CCAGACGCGCCAGGGCCAGGGTCGCGCGCACATCCGCCAGGGCGTCATGCGCCTGGGCGTGTTCGATGCCGTTGGCGACGGTCAGACGGTCCAGGCGCAGGGAAACGCGCTCAGCGTCCCGCGGCCAGCTCAGACTCTCCGGGCGGAAGGCATAGAGCGCCCGGATCAGGCCGAGCACATCCCAGCGACTGTTGCCCTGCTGCCATTCGCGGGCATAGGGATCGTGGAAGTTGCGGTACAGGCTGTGCCGTACCATTTCGTCGTCGAATCTCAGGTTGTTGTAGCCGACCGCGCAGGTATTGGGACGCCGCAACTCCTCGTGGAGGCGCTGGACGAAGTCGCGCTCGCGCAGCCCCAGCCGCTGCAGGGTGGCCGGCAGGATACCGGTGACCAGGCAGGCCGCGGGATGGGGCAGGACATCCTCGCTCAGCTGGCAATGCAGGTTGAGCGGCGCCTCGATTTCGTTGAGTTCCAGATCGGTACGCACCCCGGCCACCTGCAGCGGTCGATCCCGCCGTGGATCGATGCCCGTGGTCTCGAAGTCGTACCAGAAGATACTTTGCGTCACACCGCCCTCCCCTAGAATCGGCGCAGTCTAGCATCGTCGTGCGCCTTGCTCCCGAACGCCCGCACCCGCTAGGCTCTGGCGCCTGTCTACCGCGTATTCTCCCTGCCCATGCGTTCAGTCGATCGGCTCTCCCTTCGCTCCAGGTGCCGAGGTATCGGCGTACGCCTGGGCGCCGCCGTCTGGGCGCTGACCCTGTCCCTGGCCTGCCTCGCGCAGCAGGAACCGCTGTCCTGTCCCCTGCCGCCGCAGTCCGACAGCGGCCCGGGCAGCCTGCGCCTGACCCATCAGGGGCTCGACAGCCGGACGGCGCGGCAGACCGCCATCCAGCTCGCCGCCACCTCGCACAACGCCGATCCCCAGGCGCTGGCTGCGGCCTACCTGCAGCATTTCGGCAGTCGGGTGCGGCACGGCCAAGCCGAGCAACTCGCCGAGCTACCGGCCGGGGACGTCTTGTTCTGGCTGGCCGGCAATCCGCCCCTGGCGGAGACTCAGGCGCAGACGCTGCTGGACTGGGTCGAGGCGGGCGGCCATCTGGTGGCCGTCGCCGATGACAGCACTCTGGCGCTCAGCGCGACCCTGGGCGTTCGCCCCATGCCGACCCGCGAGCTGGGGGATGCCGCCCCACCCATCATGGCGCTGCCGCTCTGGCCCAACCTGACCCAGCTCTATCTCGCCGAGGACGACGCCCCCGCCTACCTCGGCTTCGACGACAGCCGCCATCTGTTCGATGTCGGTGATCAGGCGGTGGCCTGGGCCAGCAGCGCCAGCGCCACCCATATGCTGATGCTGCCCTGGGGCGACGGCAGCGTGACGCTGCTGTCGGACACCGATCTCTGGAGCAACGCCCACCTCGCCCAGTACGACAATGCCTGGCTGTTGTGGTACCTCACCCAGGGCGCGCCGGTGACCCTGATCGCCCCGGCGCCACCGCTCCCCCTGTGGCTGGACGCCTTGCGACGCTATGGCCTGGCCCTGCTGCTCCTGACGCTGGCGGCGGGTCTCTGGCTGAGACGCCGCCAGGACCATCCGGCGCCCCGGCGTGACGCCAGACGCTGGCCCGAACTGATCGCCACCCTGCAGCGCGATATCCAGCGCGAGGTGCACCGTCGCCGCCCCGAACTCACCGACCAGACTGTGGCCGAGCGCTGGCAATATCTGGCGCGCCTGAGCGGCCTGAGTACCCGCGTGGTGGGCGAGGCGATGCGGCCCAGCCCGGCGCGCCTCTCGACCCGCGACTTCACCCGCCGCATCGCCCAGCTGCGCCTGTTGCGCCTGGCCGTGCGCGCCCCCGTTTCCGAGGACTTCCGATGACCGACAGCTCTGCTTCTGACGCCACCCCGGCGGACCCCGGCGAAAGCGGCGTCAAGGCCCGCGCCCTGGCCCGACTGCAGGCCCTGCGACAGGCGCTGCTCAAGGTGCTGCCGCAGCAGGAGGCCGCCGTGGACGGTCTGCTCGCCACCCTGCTGGCCGGCGGTCACCTGCTGTTGGAAGGTCCGACCGGCTCCGGCAAGACGCTGCTGGTTCGCGCCCTGGCCGCCAGCCTGGACGCCGGCTTCGCCCGGCTGCAGTGCCATCCGGCCCTGACCCCTGCCGAGGTGGCCGGCGAAATCGTCACGGACGCCGGCAGCGACAGTGCCCGCCTGCGTCGGGGGCCCCTGTTCAACTCCCTGGTCCTGCTCGAAGAGCTGCAGCGGGCTCCGCCAGCGATCCTCACTCTGCTGGACGACGCCCTGCAGGGTCGCCAGCTGAGTCTGGGCGGCCGCCCGGTGCCCCTGCCAGCGCCCTTCATGGTGATCGCTACCCGCTCCTCGAACAGCGATCTGCCGCTGGCGCTACGGGATCGCTTCCTGGCGCACCTGCGACTGGAGTGGCCGGCAGAAGGCCAGGAGCTCGCCGCCCTGCGCCAGGCTGTCCAGCAGGGTCACGGCGATCCCCTGGAAGCTGCGACCCTGCGCCCGCTGCTGCAGGCGCGGGATCTGCCAGCCCTGCAGCGACTGGTGGCCGGCCTGCCGGTCGCGGAGCCGGTCCTCGAGCATGCCGTGCGCCTGATCCGCCTCACCCGGGAGTGGCCGGCCTTCGAGCAGGGCGCCGGGCCGCGCGCCGGACAGGCCTTGCTGCGTCTGGCCCAGGCACAGGCCTTTCTGCGGGGTGGCGACAGCGTGACGCCCGAGGATGTGCGCACCCTGCTGCCCGCCGTGCTGCGTCCACGCCTGCGGCTGACCCCAGAGCGCGAATTCGAGGGCGACAGCCTGGATGGCCAGATCCTCAAGCTGCTGGGACAGTGTCCGGCACCGCGCCCATGATCCAGCGCTGGCTGCCACTGGCGCTGGGCGCCCTGGCCCTGCTCAGCCTGATCCTGGGCTGGCTGGCGCCTCTGCGCTGGCAGGCCCTGCCGGCCGCAGGGGCATCGCTGCTCCTGGGGCTGGCCCTGCTGGAGCGCCGGCACTGGCGAAAGATCCGGGCGAATCCGCTCATCGCGCAGCCAGCCAGGGCACGCCTGCGGGCGAACACGCCTGTGCAACTGCTGATCGCTAGCCCGGGACTGGTAAAGACCGACGGACGCGGAAGCCACGAACAGGTGCAGGGCTTCTGGCAGGCGCTGGCGGCCAGTGGCAATGAGCTGCGGCTCTACGGCCTCGATCCCGAGCTGCGCCTGCTGGCGGCGGCCACGCCCGCTCGCCCCCTGAAGCCTGATGTCCTTCCTCGGTCGGTCCCAGGCGCGACGGCTGATTTCAAGGCGGCGCTGGCGCGGCTTTGCAGCCAGGCGCGACCCGGCAGTGTCCTGGTGGTTCTGGCGCCACTGGATGAAGCCAGGGTGGCCTGGCTCGGTCGTCTGGATCTGGGCCGACGCGGCCTGCAGCTCTGGCTGGTCGATACCGCGCTGGAGGAGCTGGCAGAGCCCGACGACATCCGTACCTGGCGCGACGCCTGCCGCTATGCCGAGGCCTGGCAGACCAGGCTTCAGGGCGAGCGTCTGGCCGCGCGCCTGGAGAGAAGGGGAATCCACTGGCTGCCTGCCAGCGCGACGGCGGATCTGCAGACCCGCCTGTTGCAGCTATGGAATGCCGGTGACCCGGATCAGATCGCCGACTGAGAAAGACGGCCGAAGGTGAAATAGTGCTGCAGCACCCCGATCAGCTCGGCGAATTCCGCTGGCGGTTCGGCGACGCTGAAGCCGGAATCGTAATTGCCCGGGGTCACGTCTTCGTGGCTCCACTGGCAACGGGCGTCGAAGTCGACGAAGTGCAACTGGCCGTCCTGCCCCGGAATCTTCAGCCGCAGTTCGAAACGCGCATTCACCAGCATGGGCAGCTGGCTGATCATCAGCAACCCCTCGCGGGAGATGTTGCCGATGTAGCCCATGGGCTTGTCGGTGAAGCGGTTGAACACCTTTAGATAGTAGGGCAGCTGGTGGCGCTCGATACGACGATTCTGAGTCATGGTGCGATTCATCCTGCACACGGTAAAGCCACTTTACCGACAACGTCCTGGAAAGCTCAGCGCTGCGGTAGTTTTCGCACCGGTTGGGGCGTCGCAACGGCCGTTCCGCCATCTAGCCCCAATTGGCGCAGGGTGTCCAGTCGGGCCTGGGCCCGAAAGGCGTATTCGCTGGCCGGAAACCGGACCTGGATGAAACGATAGGTCTGAGCGGCGTCGGCGTACAGCTGCTGCTGCTCGAGACACTGGCCACGCAGCATGGAGAATTCCGGCTGCAGCCAGGGGCGGGCGCGACCCTTGCGCTCGGCCTGGGAGATCTGCAGCAGGGCATTGGTGCAGTCGCCTTCAGCATAGGACTTGTAGGCGGCGTCGAGATAGGAATTCATCGAAACGCTGGTGCAGCCGGTCAGGCCGAACAGCAGGAACAGGCAGAGATAAGGGCGCATGGAAAGTCCTCCTGTTCGCTAGATCGGCGCCGGGGCGCGCTTCTTGAGGGCAAACGACCATTGGTGTGACGGAGCTGCGAAAAGCCGTCATGTGCTGGCCACGCGACAGCGCTACAATGAGGTGCGCTTCGTGTTCTACGTCGACTCGGCGCTGAGGCGCCGACTCATGGTTGCAATCCGCTAAAGGAAAGACTGCATGATTTATCGCCGTACCAAGATCGTCGCCACCCTCGGCCCGGCCAGCAATTCTCCGGAAGTCCTCGAGCAGCTCATCATCGCCGGCATCGACGTCGCCCGCCTGAACTTCTCGCATGGAACGCCCGACGAGCACCGGGCCCGTGGTCAGCTGGTACGGGATCTCGCCGCCAAGCACGGTCGCCATGTCGCCCTGCTCGGCGACCTCCAGGGTCCGAAGATCCGCATCGCCAAGTTCGTCAACAAGCGCATCGAACTCAAGGTCGGCGATCCCTTCCGCCTGTCCATCGCCCATCCCCGCACCGAAGGCACCGAAGAAGTGGTCGGCATCGACTACCCGGGCCTGGTCACCGACTGCCGCGTGGGTGACGAACTGCTGCTGGACGATGGCCGCGTGGTCCTGCGCGTGGAAGGCATGACCGCCACCGAATTGCATTGCACCACCCTGATCGGCGGCCCGCTGTCCGATCACAAAGGCATCAACCGGCGTGGCGGCGGTCTCACCGCCCCCGCGCTGACCGACAAGGACCGGGATGACATCAAGCTGGCCGCATCCATGGAGGTCGACTACCTGGCCGTGTCCTTCCCGCGTGATGCCGAAGACATGCACGAAGCCCGTCGCCTGATGGAAGCCGCCGGTGGCAAGTCCTGGCTGGTAGCCAAGATCGAGCGCGCCGAAGCCGTGGCCGACGACGAAGCCCTGGACGGCCTGATCCATGCCAGTGACGCCGTGATGGTGGCCCGGGGCGATCTGGGCGTGGAAATCGGCGACGCCGAACTGGTGGGCATCCAGAAGCGCATCATTTCCCACGCCCGGCGCCTCAACAAGGCGGTGATCACCGCGACCCAGATGATGGAGTCGATGATCAGCAGCCCGATGCCGACCCGTGCGGAAGTCTCCGACGTGGCCAACGCCGTGCTGGACAACACCGACGCGGTGATGCTCTCCGCCGAGAGCGCCGCCGGCCAGTACCCGGTGGAAGCGGTCAAGGCCATGGCGCGCGTCTGCGTCGGTGCCGAGAAGCAGCCCACCAGCAAGCTGTCCAGCCACCGCCTGGGCCATACCTTCACCCGGTGGGACGAGAGTATCGCCCTGGCCTCCATCTACGTGGCCAACCACTTCCCGGGCGTGAAGGCGATCATCAGCCTGACCGACACCGGCTACACCCCGCTGATCATGTCGCGCCTGCGCTCCTCGGTGCCGATCTTCTCCTTCGCCTCCAGCCGCGCCACCCAGGCCCGCACCGCGCTGTTCCGCAACGTGCACACCATTCCCTTCGACCCGACCACCATGCCGGCGAACAAGGTGAGCCAGGCGGCGGTGGACGAGCTGCTCAAGCGCGGCATCGTCGAGCACGGTGACTGGGTCATCCTCACCAAGGGCGACAGCTACACCAAGCGTGACGGCACCAACACCATGAAGATGTACCGCGTGGGCGACCTGCTGGTCTGATCCCTGCCGCCGGTCCTTGACCGGTGCTGACGAAAAGCCCCGAACAGGCGACTGCTCGGGGCTTTTTCTTGGGCGCGGGTGGCACCTACAGGGCAGCGCTAGAGACCCTTGAAGGCGAGGTAGGCCAGGTGCAAGGCCGCCGCACCCAGCACGCCCAGGCTACAGACGATGAGGATGCCACGCTGCAGCGAGCGCAAGCGCCCCTCACGGCGGGCCGCCAGGCGCGTGGCATCGAGCAGCGCAACGTTGGCCAACGGTGATTCACGCATCGTTTCGCTCCCCCGGTCTCTTAATGCACTATATTCTCATTCTCACATAGATCAAGGGAGTCCGACGAGCGTCTGCCGGACTGTGGCAGAATAGCCGGTTTGGTGCGAACAGCCTGGGTGAACGATGGCGTTACGTTTCGAACGGCTCAAGTGGCAGGACTGGAAAGGCGCCTTCACGGAGCGCAACTACGAGCGCGGTCGGCGCCTGGCACTCGACGGCCTGGTGCAGCTGCGCTCGGCGGCCAGGGGCCAGCTCTATGCCGAGTGCAGCAGCCCGGCCGGACCGGCCTATCGGCAGGCGATCAGCCTGCGCGCGGGCGAGACCGCCTGGCGGGTCGACGCCCGCTGCACCTGCCCGGTCGGCCGCAACTGCAAGCATGCCGCCGCCGCCCTCATCGAGCTCGAACGGCTGCAACGCAGCGAGGCCGACTTGCCGGCCACGCCGGTTGCCAATCCGGAGCTGCCGCAACCGGTCCTGACCCTCGGTAGCCATACCCAGATCGATTACGACCGGCACATCGGCAAGATGCGACCCACGGTGCGCCATCGCGCCGCCCTGGCCTTTGCCTATGGCCCGCGGCGACTGTTCGGCACCCCGCCGCGTACCCCGGACGCCGCCTATCCCGCACGCCAGTTGCCGGCCGAACAACGCTGGCGGCAGACGCTGCTCGATCACGGCCTGCGCCTGGCCACCCGGCGCAGCGCCGCGCTGCCCGACGACAGTGGCGAGATGTTCGAATTGCCGGACGACCCCGCCTGGCTCAGATTCGTGCAGCAGGTCATCCCCGGTCTGCGCGAAGCCGGCTGGCAGATCGAGGCCCATCCCGAATTCACCTTCGACCTGACACCGGTGGAAGGCTGGTACGGTCACCTCGAAGAGGTGCAGGATCCGACCGCCGCGAACGGCCAGTTCGATGTCGAGCTGGGTATCCGCCTGGGCCAGCGCCGCGTCAGCCTGATTCCGCTGCTGATCGACGCCCTGCGCCGCGAACCCTCCCAGTACGAGCCGGCGATGCTGGCCAAGCGCGCCGACGACGAACCCGTGTTGTTGCGCATCGATCCTCCGCGCCTCGCCGGCCCGCAGGGCCGGGTACAACGGGTCGCCGTGCCCCTGGGTCGGCTCAAGCCGATCCTGCAGATCCTCGGCGAGCTCTATGCGACCGACCGCCTCACCCAGGACCGTGCCCTGCGCCTGCCGCGCCTGGACGCCGCGCGCCTGGCCGAGCTGGACGAGCGCCTGCCGCTGGAATGGGAAGGCGGTGAACGCCTGCGCAGCTTCGCCGAGCGGCTGCGCAGCTACGCGGCCGAGCCCGTCGTCCTGCCGGACACCCTGCACGCCGAGCTGCGCCCCTATCAGCGCGACGGCGTGGCCTGGCTGCAGGCGCTGCGCGAACTGGAAGTGGGTGGCATCCTGGCCGACGACATGGGCCTGGGCAAGACGCTGCAGACCCTGGCGCACATCCTCGTCGAACAGGCCGCCGGGCGTCTGACCGCACCGGCGCTGATCGTCATGCCGACCAGCCTGATCCCCAACTGGCAGGACGAGATCGCCCGCTTCGCTCCCGGCCTGCGCGTGCTGACGCTGCAGGGCAGCGCCCGCAGCAGTCGCTTCGAGCGGATTCCCGAGCACGACGTGGTGCTCACCACCTATGCCCTGTTGCCCCGCGATGCGGAACGGCTGGCCGACTACGACTTCCACCTGCAGGTACTGGACGAAGCCCAGTCGATCAAGAACGCCGCCACCAAGGCGGCCCAGGCCGCACGCCATCTGCGCGCCCGTCATCGCCTCTGCCTGACCGGCACGCCGCTGGAAAACCACCTGGGCGAACTCTGGTCGCAATTCCATTTTTTGATGCCCGGTTGGCTGGGCGACGAGAAAGGCTTCAAGCAGGCCTATCGCATTCCGGTGGAGCGCGAAGGCGACGCACAGCGCTTGGCGGCGCTCAAGGCGCGGGTGCGACCCTTCATGCTGCGTCGCACCAAGCAGCGGGTCGCCAGCGAGTTGCCACCCAAGACCGAGATCGTCCAGCTGGTCGAGCTCAGCACGGCGCAACGCGAGCGCTACGAAGACCTGCGGCTGCTGCTGGACGAACGCGTCCGCGCCGAGATCGCCCGCCAGGGCATCGGTCGCAGCCAGTTGCTGATCCTCGATGCCCTGCTGCGGCTGCGCCAGGTCTGCTGCGATCTGCGCCTGGTACCCAACGAAGACGCCAGTGTGACCAAGCCCTCGGCGAAACTGGCGGCGCTGAACGAGCGCCTCGACGCCCTGCTCCCCGGCGGCAGTCGGGTCCTGGTGTTCTCCCAGTTCACCAGCATGCTCGATCTCATCGCCGCCGACCTCGACCAGCGCGGCATCGAGTACGTCACCCTGACCGGCGAAACCCGGGATCGGCGCACCCCGGTGCAACGCTTCCAGAGTGGCGAGGTGCCGGTGTTCCTGCTCAGTCTCAAGGCCGGCGGCAGCGGTCTCAACCTGACGGCGGCGGACACGGTGATCCACTTCGACCCCTGGTGGAATCCGGCCGCCGAGCAGCAGGCCAGCGACCGTGCCTACCGCATCGGCCAGGATCGTCCGGTGTTCGTCTACAAGCTGATCGCCCGCGGCACCCTGGAAGAACGCATCCAGCAGCTGCAGCAGGAAAAGGCGCGGCTCAGCGCCGGGATCCTCAGCGAGAACAGCGGCGACTGGCGCCTGACCGAAAGCGACCTGGCCCAGTTGCTGGCGCCGCTGGATCGCTAGCAGGCCAGGCCAGCTGTCGCTCCTGACGACGCGGTACAACCGGCGTCGTCAGGAGCAGGGCGGGAAAGCCTTCGGCGCTACTTGTCGCCCTCGCCCACCCCATCGCCCGTCGCGTCCAGCACCTTGCTGGAAGGGAATCTGTTCGAGGCGACGCGGACCGCCAGCACCGACAGGGACAGCAGGAAGATGCCGCCGCAGAGATACAGCAGCCCGACATCCGGCGGCCGATGATGAGAGACATCACCGATCAGGTAGCGGGTCAGGGCCGTGATGGCGATATAGAGCAGAAAGCGGATGGGCAGGTGGTTGGTCTTGAAGTAGATGCCGACCATGGCCCCCAGCTCCAGGTAGATGAAGAGCAGCAGGATGTCATCGATGCTCGCCTGGCCCTTGTTGAACATCTCCATGAAGGCCATCACCGAGGCCCAGGCCGTGGCCGCGCCGATGGCGAACAGGCCGAAGTAGTGGAAGCCTTCCACCAGCAGGTTGCCGAGGGAATTCGCCCCGTCGTGCATGCGCTTGCGACCGCTGTCTGCCCATTTCATGGTCTGCCGCCCCATCCCCGCGCCCGAAAACACCCACCTGCAGACTCGTCCATGTTGAAATTCCCGTTCTCAAGGTTGCTCTGGCACCAGCCGCTCTTATAGCGAGAAGCCGGACCGCCGACCAGTGCGCAACTGTCGCAGACTGGACGGCCCGGCGCTGGCAGGCTAAAACCTGGGGAAAAGCCCGCAAGGGCTCTGGAGTCTAATGTGGAAGCGCGCCTCTCCTGCCTCGCCTGCCTGGACCGGCCCGATCCCCGGCTGCTGGAAGCCGCCCTGTGGATCGCGGCCGAGCACCATGAGCGGATCGATCCCCCCGCTCTGCTGCACTCACTGGACGACCTGGCGCTGCGCCTGGTCGCCACCCTGGATGGCGATGCCAGTCACTCCGAGCGTGCCCAGGCCCTGTTACGGCAGCTGTGCGACGCCGGCTTTCGCGCCGCCGAGTGGCCCCTGAATCCCACCGCCGCCCTGCTCGACGAGGTCCTGGCGCGCCGGCGCGGCCAACCCCTGTCGATCGCCCTGGTGGCCTTGGAGCTGGCCCGGCGCCTGGAGATCGACCTGCAGGGCATCGGCTTTCCCGGGCATTTCCTGTTGCGCGTTCCCGGTGCGGATCATCTGCTCGAGCCCTTCGGCGGACGCCGCCTGTACATGAACGACTGCCGCCAGTTGCTGGTGGATCAGTTCGGTCCCGCCGCGCAACTGCAGGCGAGCTACCTGGCGCCCCTCGGTCCGCGGCAGATGATGCAGCGCCTCTCGCGCAATCTGCGTGAACTGCATCGCCAGTGCGACCAGCCGCTGGCCGCGCTCAAGGATGCCCAGCGGGTCATCGAGCTGGGCGCGGTCGGGGTCATCGATCACCTGGCGCGCGCCGACCTGTACCGCCAGCTCGACTGCCCCCAGGCCGAGCGCTACGACCTGCAGCACGCCCTGCTGATCAGCGAAGACGACGCCGAACGCGAGCAGGTGCGACGGCGGCTGGAGCAGCTGGGCGCGCCTTCCGCCACCCTGCACTAGCCACGCAGCAACCAGAGCACCAGCTGGGCGCAGAGCAGATTGCTCAGCCCGGCCAGCACCATGACCAGGCCGGCCACGGTGCCCTCCTCCAGACCGACCTCGTAGGCCTTGCTGGTCCCCACGCCATGGGCACCCATGCCGAACAGGGCGCCACGGGCCAGGGCCGACTTGAGCGGCAGCAGCTTGATCAGCAGGCTGCCGAGGATGGCCCCACCTAGGCCGGTGATCATCACGAAGGCCGCGGTCAACTCGGGGACACCCCCCACGGTGGCGGACATCGGCATGGCGAAGGGGGTGCTGATGGAGCGCGGCAGCATGGACAGCAGCACCCGGTCATCGAGCAGCAGCAGGCGGGCCAGCAGCCAGGAACTGCCGATGGCCACGCCACTGCCGACGCAGAGACCGGCCAGCAGCGCCTGCCAGTAGCGCGCCAGTAAGCGGCGTTGCTGCCAGATCGGCACGGCGAAGGCCACCGTCGCCGGTCCCAGCAGGGTGATCAGCCAGTGGCTGTAGTGGGCGTATTCGGCATAGCTCGCCTGCTGCCAGAGGGTGGCGGCATAGAGCAGCACCGTGACGAAGATGATCGGACTGACCACATACCAGCGCAGCCGGGCATAGAGCAGCCGACTCAGCGCATAACCCGCCACCGTCAGCAGCAGCCAGAAGAGTCCGGGCAGATCAAGCATCGCGACGCCCCCGGCGGCGGAACATCCAGTCCACGGTACAGGCGGTCGCGACCATGGTCAGCACGGTACTGAGCAGGATGGCCAGCAGGATGCGCACGCCTTCCTGCCGCAGCAGCGGGCCGTAGTCGAGCAGGCTCAGCAGGGCGGGAATGAAGAACAGCAGCATCTCACCCAGCAGCAGGCGCACGCCGCCCTGCAACCATTCGGGCTCCACGAGGCGCGTGGCCAGCAGCACCAGCAGCATGGCCAGGCCCACCACGCCGCCCGGTACCGGCAAGGCGAAATAGGTGGCCAGCCAGGTACCCACGCCCCACAGCGCGCCCAGTCCGCACAGCTCCAGAGCCAGGCGCAGATATCTATTCACCCAGGGCTCCATCTCAAATCTTCATCAGGCGCCCAAGGATACCGAGGCTAAGGGGACGAGGACAGCAGACCGGGCTAGGCGGCGGGATCAGGACGGGTAAAGCAGCTTTGCGGCCTGGGCGAGATCAGCCCAGGGCGGCGATGACCTCGGCGACCCAGCGCTCGGCATCTTCGTCCGGCGTCACCGTTTCACTGGCATCGATGCGCAGCATGGGCAGCAGTTCGCGCAGCCCCAGCTCGGCGAACAACTCCTGCATCAGCTCGCCGCCACCGCAATAGGTGTCGCCATAGCTGGAATCACCCAGGGCCAGTACCGCGCCGGGCCGACCGGACCAGGGCGGCAACCGATCGCGCAGCTGGAAATACTGGGATTCCAGATTGGCAGGTAATTCGCCCATGCCGGTGGTGGAGGTAATGGCCAGCAAGGCTTCGGGTGCGAAGGCCTCCAGGCTGGCGAGATCGGCATTGGGCTGGTGCCAGACCTCATGGCCTGCCGCGGTCAACCGCGCCTTCACCTGCCGGGCGATATCTTCCGCGGTGCCATAGACCGAGCCATTCAACAGTGCGACTTTCATACGGACCTCTTGCGTGGAATCCCCTCCAGTATGCCTGGCGCGGCCCGGCTTGGCGCTCCGTCAGCAAGATGGCTCCGCTGGCAACCCCGGCTGCAGCCAGGGGTCTCAAGGCTTGGTATGCTAGCGCCGCCTGCTACCCCAGGCGTTTTCGCCACCTGTCCGCCTACCCGGCGGCGTGACGGCATCCGGCCTATCCGGCCCGATCGCCCGGAGTTGGAGCATGAATCAGCCTGTTACCCTCATGGTCGCGCGGCGCGTCGCGGCCGGCCAATACGATGCCTTTCTAATCTGGCTGCGCGAAGGCGAGGCCCTGGCCACCGGGCATCCCGGCTATCTCGGTTCGGGGGTCCTGACGCCACCTCCAGGCGACAACCTGGTACAGATCATCTTTCGCTTCGCTTGTCCCCAGACCCTCGACGCCTGGGAACACTCGGAGACGCGGCGCCTCTGGCTGGAGCGTGGCCAGGGCCTGTTCGAAGCACCCCTGGCGCGGCGCGCCCAGGGCATGGACGACTGGTTCGGCGCGGGCCTCCAGCCGCCGCCGCGCTGGAAGCAGAGCATCGCCGTCTGGCTGGCGTTCTTTCCGATCTCGCTGCTGTTCAATGCCGCTTTCGGCGACTACCTGGCGCATCTGCCGTTGTTGCCACGCATCCTGCTGAGTACCCTGATCCTCACCCCGGTCATGGTCTGCGTCTTCATTCCCCTGATCACCCGGGCGCTGAGGGGCTGGCTGCACAACGCCTCGTCGCGGGCCAGCGACTGGCGCGGCAGCGCCCGCTAGGCCCGCACGGATCGGCCTGCATCCTGACGCGTCGAATGCGTACAATAGCCGCGGCCAGTACCCTGGCCGCTTCGCTCATCAGGATCGGGTACCCTCATGTCCGCAACCCTTCCCCTTCTGGTCACCGGCGCCAATCGCCGCGTCGGTCTCGCCTTGACCCGCCGGCTGCTGGCGGAGGGCCAACCCGTCATCGCCGTCTATCGCGACGATCCGGGCCCCTTGCGTGACCTCGAGATCGAGGCCTATCAGGTCGATCTGGCGGAAGAGGCACAGCGCGACACCCTGCTGCAGCAATTGCATGAACGCCATCCGGCATTGCGCGGCATCGTGCACAATGCTTCGGTCTGGGCCGAAGACGGCCTGGAAAACCTGCGGCTGCTCTATCGTCTGCATCTGGAAGCGCCCTACCACCTCAATCTGGGCCTGCAGGACCTGCTGCTGGCCGCGCCGCGGGCCGACATCATCCATATCGGCGACGACAGCGCCACGCGCGGCAGCCGCAACCACATTGGCTACGCCGCCACCAAGGCCGCCCTGCACAATCTGACCCTGTCCTTTGCCGAAGCCCTGGCACCCAGGGTGCGGGTCAACACCATCGCGCCGGGGCTACTGATCTTCAAGGAAGGCGCCGCCGAGGCCTATCGCCAGGCGACCCTGGACAAGGCGCTGCTGGATTTCGAACCCGGCGCCGATCCCATCGTGGATACCGTGCTCTATCTGCTGTCGACCCAGTACGCCACCGGCAGTACCTTCACCGTCAACGGCGGGCGCCACCTGCGCCACGGCCGCCGCTAGCAAGAGGAATCCGTCATGACCGAACAAGACCGCCTGGAACTGGAAGCCGCTGCCTTCCGCACCCTGGTCGAGCACCTGCGCAAGCGCACCGATGTGCAGAACATCGACCTGATGAATCTGTCCGGCTTCTGCCGCAACTGCCTGTCCAAGTGGTACAAGGCAGCGGCCGACGACAAGGGCCTGGAACTGAGCCTGGACGATGCCCGCGAGGCCGTCTACGGCATGCCCTATGCCGACTGGAAAGCCCAGTACCAGACCGAGGCATCGCCGGCCCAGGCCGCGGCCTTCCAGGAGCAGCAGAGCAAATGAGCGATCTCGCCAGCTTCCGCGCCAGCCTGGCCCGGGGCGACCATGCCTTCGCCGACACCCTGGCCTTCGTCGCCGAGCACTACCGCTACCAGCCCACGGCCTTTCGCAACGGCGAGGTGGACAATGCCGCGGGGCAGAACGAAGGCTCCTGCAAGACCCTGGGTCTGGCCAGACTCGAGGGCCTGAGCGATGAAGAGGCGCTGCTGGCCTTTGGCGAGCACTATCGCAGCGTGTTGCAGACGCCCGAGGGTAGCGATCACGCCAATATCCGCACCCTTGTCGCTCAAGGCCTGGCCGGCGTGAGCTTCCAGGGCGAGCCCTTGACGCGTCGCTAGACCTTTGCGCGACCATAAAAAAGCCCTGCAGATGCAGGGCTTTTTCGTGGACCGGGCTCAGACGGCAGCCGCGGGTCTCATGTAGGAAATCGGTGCCAGACCGGAGTCTTCGAAGGTCACCACTTCCCAGGCATCACGATCGGCCAGCAGCGCACGCAGCAGGCGATTGTTCATGGCATGGCCGGACTTGTAGCCGCGGAATTCGCCAATGAGGCTCTTGCCGAGCAGGTACAGGTCGCCGATGGCGTCGAGGATCTTGTGCTTGACGAATTCGTCTTCGTAACGAAGGCCGTCTTCGTTGATCACACCCTTCTCGTCGACCACGATGGCGTTGTCGACGCTGCCACCCAGGGCCAGGTTGTGCGATCTCAGGAATTCCAGGTCACGCATGAAGCCGAAGGTACGGGCACGGCTGACTTCCTTGAGGAAGGAGGTGCTCGAAAAGTCCACCGAGGCTTTCTGGGTACGGTTGTTGACCACCGGGTGATCGAAATCTATTTCGAAGGTCACCTTGAAGCCGTCGAAGGGCACGAAGGTGGCGCGCTTGTCACCGTCGACGACGCTCACTTCACGCTTGATGCGGATGAACTGCTTGGCCGCTTCCTGTTCCTGCAGACCGGCGGACTGGATCAGGAACACGAAGGGACCGGCACTGCCGTCCATGATCGGTACTTCGACCGCGGACAGCTCGACGTAGGCATTGTCGATTCCCAGACCGGCCATGGCCGACAACAGGTGCTCAACGGTACCAACCTTGACGCCACTGTCACTGAACAGGTTGGTCGACATGGTGGTTTCACCCACGTTCTCGGCCCAGGCCGGGATTTCCACGACCGGATCGAGATCGGTGCGACGGAACACGATCCCCGTATCGACCGGAGCCGGCTTCAGGGTCAGGTAAACCTTTTCCCCGGAATGCAGGCCGACGCCAGTGGCGCGAATGGTGTTCTTGAGGGTGCGTTGTCTAATCATGCCAGGGCCGCTCGGTCGCAGGGTGCGAATGGTGTTCAACGAAGTCGCGATGATAGCAGATGCGAAAATCGATGCCCACTAATCACACCCTGGCTTGTGATATACCCGATCAATCAGCCTGACGACGCAGGAAGGCCGGGATGTCCAGGTAATCCAGGTCGTCGTTGGGATTGACCTTGGTCGCCGCTGCCGAGCCGCCATGATTCTGGCTGCCACGACCGGAGCGCATCGAGGTCGGGTACTTGAGGTCGTCGTAGTTGACCGGAGCGCTTTCCTGACGGGCCGCGGCCAGGGTCTGAGCGGTGTTGTCCACCACCTTGACCGGCTTCTCGATGCGCGCACCCAGGCCGGTGGCGACCACGGTGACGTGCAGCTCGTCGCGCATTTCCGGATCGATCACCGCGCCCACCTTGACGGTGGCGTGCTCGGACGCGAAGTCCTCGATGATCTCGCCAACGGCGGCGTATTCACCCAGGGACAGGTCCAGCCCAGCGGTGATGTTGACCAGGATGCCGCGAGCGCCGTGCAGGTTGACGTCTTCCAGCAGCGGGTTGCGGATGGCGGCTTCGGTGGCTTCGCGCGCACGGTTCGGACCGCTGGCGTGACCGGTACCCATCATGGCCATGCCCATCTCGCCCATCACGGTCTTGACGTCGGCGAAGTCGACGTTCATCAGGCCGGGACGCTGCATGATGTCGGAGATACCGCGAACGGCGCCGGCGAGGACGTCGTCAGCCTTGGCGAAGGCGGCCAGCAGGCTGGCGTCCTTGCCCAGAA
The DNA here is from genome assembly GCF_031453455.1 of Pseudomonas sp. SORGH_AS_0211. Lineage (NCBI taxonomy): Bacteria > Pseudomonadati > Pseudomonadota > Gammaproteobacteria > Pseudomonadales > Pseudomonadaceae > Pseudomonas > Pseudomonas sp. SORGH_AS_0211. Next base: position 3,136,851 of record NZ_JAVIZV010000001.1, read on the forward strand.
TGGTCAGCAGCTTCTCGTTGGGGATGGTGATCAGCGAGTCGACGCATTCGGACAGGGAGCGAATGCCTTCGTCGGCGACCTGCATGCGCTTGCGGCCTTCGAAGGGGAACGGACGGGTGACCACGGCAACGGTCAGGATACCCATCTCCTTGGCCACTTCAGCGATGATCGGCGCGGCACCGGTACCGGTGCCACCGCCCATGCCGGTGGTGATGAAGACCATGTCGGCGCCTTCGAGGACTTCGGCGATACGCTCACGATCTTCCATGGCCGCCTGGCGGCCGATTTCCGGGTTGGTGCCCGCACCAAGACCCTTGGTGACGCCCGGGCCGAGTTGCAGCACGGTACGGGATGTGACGTTCTTCAGGGCTTGGGCGTCGGTATTTGCACAGATGAATTCGACGCCTTCAACACCGCTTTTGACCATGTGGTTGACGGCGTTGCCACCGCCACCGCCCACGCCGATGACTTTGATCACGGCGCTTTGTGGAATGTTGTCTACGAGTTCGAACATGGTCCCCTCTCTTCCTTTCGGATCTTCGCCTACTGCCGCGGTTTAATTGTGAATTACAAGTTGCCCTGGACCCAACGCTTCATGCGTTCCAGGACTGTGGATTTGGTTTCGCTGCTATATCCGCCAGAAACAACCGGCAAGGGATCGGTCTGCTTTTGCAGACCATAGAGCAACAGGCCGACGCCTGTGGAATAGATCGGGTTGCTGATCACGTCAGTCAGACCCTTGACCGTCTGGGGCACCCCCAGGCGTACCGGCATATGGAAAATCTCTTCCGCCAGCTCGACCGCGCCTTCCATCTTCGCGGTGCCACCGGTGAGTACGATCCCTGCGGGGATCAGATCCTCGTAACCACTGCGGCGCAGTTCCGCTTGCACCAATGTGAATAGCTCATCGTAACGGGGCTCGACCACTTCCGCGAGGGCCTGACGCGACAATTCTCGCGGCGGACGATCACCCACGCTGGGCACCTTGATGGTTTCGCCCGGTCCAGCCAGTTTCGCCAAGGCACAAGCATACCGAATCTTGATTTCTTCGGCATATTGCGTTGGGGTTCTCAAGGCCATGGCGATGTCGTTTGTGACTTGGTCGCCAGCAATGGGTATTACCGCCGTATGGCGGATGGCGCCCTCGGTGAAGATGGCTATATCGGTAGTGCCGCCGCCAACATCCACCAGGCAGACGCCCAGTTCCTTTTCATCGTCGGTCAGCACCGAATAGGCCGAAGCCAGCTGCTCGAGAATGATGTCGTCGACTTCCAGGCCGCAACGACGAACACATTTCTCGATGTTCTGCGCGGCGTTGACGGCGCAGGTAACGACATGGACCTTGGCTTCCAGACGCACGCCGGACATGCCCAGGGGCTCGCGCACCCCTTCCTGGTTGTCGATGACATAGTCCTGGGCCAGGGTGTGCAGCACGCGCTGGTCGGCGGGAATGGCCACCGCCTGGGCGGCATCGAGCACCCGCTCGATGTCCGCAGGGCTCACTTCACGATCGCGGATCGCCACGATACCGTGGGAATTCAGACTGCGAATGTGATTGCCGGCAATGCCGACGAAGGCCGAATGGATCCGGCAACCGGCCATCAGCTGGGCTTCTTCGATGGCCCGCTGGATGGAGGCGACGGTGGATTCGATATTGACCACCACGCCCTTCTTGAGCCCGCGCGACGGATGGGTGCCGATCCCGACGATCTCGATCTGACCATCGGAAGACACCTCGCCGACCAGAGCCACGACCTTGGAAGTGCCGATGTCGAGGCCGACGATCATCTTGCCGCTTTGCACGCTTGCCATAGTAAAAAACTTCTCCTCAATGCTTGGCCGGTTCGGTCACGGGGGTGGCGGCGACAGCGGGATCACGCCAGGCCACGGCCAGACCGTTCGGATAACGCAGATCGATCCGCGCGATATTGTCCATCTGTGCCTTGAGCACCTGATCGTACAGGCGCATGAAGCGCCGCATCTTTTCCACCAGCTGGTCGCGGCCGAACACCAGTTCCAGGCCCTGACCGGTGGTGAGGTACCAGCTGCCGCGCTCATGCATTTCCAGGCGCGACACGGTGTAACCGAGCGGCCGGAGCATCTGGCTGAACATCTGGTACTGCTGCATCACCTGCTGCTGGGCCCGCTTGGGGCCGTACAGCCGCGGTAGATTGTCATAGTTGGCCAGATCCTGCGGGGCAAAAGCCTCACCCTGGTTGTTCAGCAGCGCCTCGTCGCCCCAGCGGGCGATGGGCATCTGCTCTTCCAGGCGGATGCTGATCTCGTCCGGCCAGACCCGGCGCACCTCGGCGTGGGCGATCCACGGCATGGTTTCCAGTTCGTGGCGCATGTCTGCCAGGTCGACCTGGAAGAAGGTGGTGCCGACAAAGGGCGCGATTCGCTGCTGCACCGCGGCCTGGCTGATGTAGGAGAGATCGCCCTTGACGCTGACCTTGGCGATCGGTCGGTCGGCATAGGGCAGCAATTTCTGGGCGCCTTCGTAGGTGCCGAAGCCCAGGCCCAGCAGCAGGAACGGCCAGAGGATACGCTTGAGCAGACCCAGGCTCGGGCGTGGCAGGCGTGTCGACAGCGGCTCTTCGGCGACCAGGCGACTGGCGCCCCGTTGTTCGACGTTGCGCGACCGACCGAAGCCGGGCTGGTTGTGACGTAGGGTGGCGACCAAGGTTCAGCCCTCCACGTGCGCGCCGGCAACAGTGGTTGCCGGCAAGGGGTTGTACGGATGACGGCTCATGCCGAACTCCCGGTGGTCGCGGCAGTGGCGAACAGCGGATGGTTGAGCAGTTGCGGCGCCAGCGCGCCGATGTCGCCCGCGCCCTGGCAGAGCAGGATGTCGCCCGGGCGCAACAGTGGCTTGACCAGCGGCGCGATGTTGCTGCCGCGCTCGACATAGATGGGATCGAGCTGACCGCGCTGGCGGATGCTGTGGCAGAGCTGGCGGCTGTCGGCTCCGGGAATGGGTTCTTCGCCGGCCGGATAGACTTCCATCAGCAAGAGGACGTTGGCATCGGCCAGCACCTGGACGAAGTCTTCGTAGAGATCGCGGGTACGACTGAAGCGGTGCGGCTGATAGACCATTACCAGCCTGCGCTCGGGCCAGCCACCGCGCACGGCCTTGATCACCGCGGCGACTTCACGGGGATGGTGACCGTAGTCGTCCACCAGCATGACGCTGCCACCGGCGACCGGCAGTTCGCCGTACACCTGGAAGCGCCGCCCTACCCCCTGGAAGCCGGACAGCCCATTGAGGATGGCCTCGTCGCTGACGCCTTCGTCGGTGGCGATGGCGATGGTCGCCAGGGCGTTGAGCACGTTGTGCACGCCCGGCATGTTGACCGAGACCGCCAGCGGCGCGCGGCCCTCGCGCAGCACGGTGAAATAGGTGCGCATGCCTTCCTGGCGGATGTCCACGGCACGGACGTCGGCGTCTTCGGCGGTGCCGTAGGTGACGGTGGGCCGGGCGACCTGGGGAATGATCTCGCGCACCACCGGATCATCGACGCAGAGTACGGCCAGGCCATAGAACGGCAGGTTGTGCAGGAAATCGACGAAGGTGCGCTTGAGCCGATTGAAGTCACCTTCGTAGGTGCTCATGTGGTCGGCGTCGATATTGGTGACCACGGCAACCATGGGCTGCAGGTGCAGGAAACTGGCGTCGCTCTCGTCGGCCTCGGCGATCAGGTAGCGGCTGGTGCCGAGCTGGGCATTGGTACCGGCGGCATTGAGGCGGCCCCCGATGACAAAGGTCGGGTCCAGGCCTTCGGCCGCGAACACCGAGGCGATCAGACTGGTGGTGGTGGTCTTGCCATGGGTACCGGCGACGGCGATGCCGTGGCGATAGCGCATCAGTTCGGAGAGCATCTCGGCGCGGGGCACCACGGGAATGCGCTGCTCGAGGGCGGCGGAGACCTCCGGATTGGATCTGTTGATGGCACTGGACACCACCAGCACGTCGACCTGATCCAGGTTCTCGGCGCGATGGCCGATGTAGATGCGCGCGCCAAATTGCTGCAGGCGCGCGGTTACCGCGGATTCCTTGAGGTCCGAGCCCGAGACTTCGTAACCCAGGTTCAGCAGCACCTCGGCGATGCCGCACATGCCGACGCCGCCGATACCGACGAAGTGGATGCGCCGGATGCTGCGCATGCGCCGAACCTCGGCCTGAATGGCACTTTGCGACTTAACCACGGGCAACCTCCAGACAGGCGTCGACGACTGCGCGGGTGGCATCGGGTTTGGCCAGGGCGCGGCTGCGAGCGGCCATGCCGGCAAGACGTTCGGGATGCATCAGGACCTCGGTAAGCTGCGCGGCGAGATCCGCCGGGCGGGTGGAATGTTGCGGCAGCACCACACCGGCACCGGCGCGCTCCAGAAAGCGCGCATTGCTGGTCTGGTGGTCGTCGATGGCATGCGGCAGGGGGATCAGCAGCGCCGGCAGACCGGTGGCGGTCAGCTCGGCGACGGTCAGGGCACCGGCCCGGCAGATCACCAGATCAGCCCAGGCATAGGCGGCGGCCATGTCGGCGATGAAGGGCTGGACATCGGCCTCCACGGCGACGTTGGCATAGCGCTCGGCGGTCACCTCGGCATGCTGGCGACCGGCCTGGTGGCGCACATTGGGCCGCAGGCCAGCGGGCAGCTGGGCCAGGGCGTCGGGCAGCAGCTTGTTGAGCGGCTCGGCGCCCAGGCTGCCGCCCAGGACCAGCAGATTGGCGGCGCGCTCTTCCAGCGGCGCGCGGGTCACCGGGGCGAAGAGTTCGGCGCGCACCGGATTGCCGGTGGACAGGCGCTTGGCGGACGCCGGGAAGGTGTCGGCAAAGCCTTCGCAGACCCGTGCGGCCATGGGCACCAGCAGGCGGTTGGCGGTGCCGGCATGGGCATTCTGTTCGTGGATCACCAGAGGAATGTTGCACAGCCTGGCGGCCAGACCACCGGGACCGGTGACGAAGCCGCCCAGGCCCAGCACGCAGACCGGCTTGAGCCGGCGCATGAGCCCCACGGCCTGCATGAGCGCCCCGCTGAGTTGCAGCGGCGCCTTCACCAGGGAGCGCACGCCCTTGCCTCTCAGGCCGGTGACCGGAATGTGGTGCAGGGTGATGCCGGCCTTGGGCACCACGTCGTTCTCGATGCCGCGCGGGGTACCCAGCCAGTGCACGGTATAGCCGCGGGCTTCGAATTCACGAGCGCAGGCCAGGGCCGGGAAGACGTGCCCGCCGGTGCCGCCGGCCATGATGAGGACGTTAGCGGACATCGGCGAAATCCTCTTCGGTGAATTCCACATCCTCGGTATCCACCAGGGTGCGTCTCTCCCACTCGATGCGCAGCAGCAGGCCCATGCTCACGCAGCAGATCACCAGGGAGCTGCCGCCGTAGCTGAGGAACGGCAGGGTCAGGCCCTTGGTCGGCAGCAGGCCGACGTTCACGCCGATGTTGATCAGGAACTGGCCGATCCAGAGCATCGACAGGCCGTAGGCCACATAGGCCGAGAAGAACTGCTTGGACTGCTCGGCCCAGTGACCGATGAACAGCCCGCGCACGCAGACGAAGAGGAACAGGCCGACGGTGGCCATGGCACCGATCAGGCCGAGTTCTTCGGCCAGCACGGCGAAGAGGAAGTCGGTATGGGCCTCGGGTAGATAGAACTGCTTCTGGATGCTGTTGCCCAGGCCGAGACCGGTCCAGCCGCCGCGACCGAAGGCGATCAGCGCCTGGGTCAGCTGGTAGCCGGAACCGAACTGGTCGGCCCAGGGATCGGTGAAGGTGATCAGGCGCTGCATCCGGTATGACTGGGTCTGCACCAGCACGAACACCGCCAGCACGGCCAGGGCGACCATCATCAGGAAGCGGAACAGACCGACGCCGCCAAGGAACAGCATGGCACCGGCGGCGCCCATCATCACTACGGTGGCACCGAAGTCGGGTTCGCGCAGCAGCAGCATGGCCATCGGCAGGAGCACGATGAAGGGCTTGAAGAAGCCGGCCCAGGTGTGGCGCACCTCATGCTGACGACGAACCAGGTAGCCGGCCAGATAGAGCACCACGAAGACCTTGGCGATCTCCGAGGGCTGCACGTTGAAGATGCCGAAGCCGATCCAGCGCAGGGAACCGTTCACCTCGCGGCCGATGCCGGGCACCAGCACCGCCACCAGCAGGAGGAAGGCGATGATCAGCAACGGAAAGCCGAAGCGCTGCCAGGTGGCCATGGGGATCAGCATCACCACGCCGCAGGAGACGAAGCCGATCGCCAGATAGACCAGGTGGCGGTACATGAAGTACAGCGGATTGCCCGACTGGGCGGCGGCTACCTCGGAGGAAGCCGAGGTCACCATCACCAGGCCGAGGCCGAGCAGCAGCAGGCAGCCCGCCAGCAGCGGGAAGTCCAGGTCGATGCCATGGCGGCTGGCCAGCGGCGAGGGATAGGGGCGCAACAGGCTGAGGATCATGCCAAGGCTCCCACGGCCTGGGCGAACAGCCGCCCGCGTTCTTCGAAGTTGCGGAACATGTCGAGACTGGCGCAGGCCGGCGACAGCAGCACGGCGTCGCCCGGCTGGGCCAGCCGGCGGCTCTCGGCCACGGCTTCTTCCAGGGTGGTGACACGCACCTGTTGCACGGTGGCCGGCAGGATCTCGGCGATCCGTGCCGCGTCGCGACCCAGCAGCACCACGGCGCGACAGTGACGCGCGATGGGCTCGCGCAGGGCACTGAAATCGGCGCCCTTGCCGTCGCCACCGGCGATCAGCACCAACTGGCCGGCGATGTCATCGCCGAGGCCTTCGACCGCGGCCAGGGCAGCGCCGACGTTGGTCGCCTTGGAATCGTTGTAGTAGTTGACGCCCGCGACCTCGCCGACCCACTGGCAGCGATGCTCCAGACCCGGGAAGGCGCGCAGGGCCTCCAGCATGGGTGCCAGCGGCAGACCGGCGGCCTGGCCGAGGGCCAGCGCGGCCAGGGCATTGCTGTGGTTGTGCGTACCGCGGATCTTGAGTTCCTCGACATCCAGCAGGTTGTCGAAGGCCAGCGCCAGATAGCGACGGCCCTCCTCCTCGCGAATGCCGAAGGCACGGAAATCTGGCCGTCCCAGGCCGAAGGTCAGGCGCGGCACATCATCGCCGATCAACGGCCGCGACAGCGCATCGTCGCGATTGACCACCACCTGGCGGGCGCCACGGAAGATGCGGTGCTTGGCCTGGTGATAGGCCGGCATGCCGGTGTAGCGATCCATGTGGTCTTCGCTGAGGTTGAGCACCGTGGCCACCTCGGCGTTGAGCCGCTCGCAGGTCTCCAGCTGGAAGCTCGACAGCTCCAGCACATAGAGCTCGACGTCATCGGCCAGCAGGTCCAGCGCCGGGGTACCGAGGTTGCCCCCCACGGCCACGCGCTTGCCGGCGCGCAGCGCCATGTCACCCACCAGGGTGGTGACGGTGCTCTTGGCGTTGGAACCGGTAATGGCGACGATGGGTGCCTGGGCGTGGCGCGCGAACAGCTCGATATCGCCGGACAGCCGCACGCCCCGGGCGGCGGCCTCCTGCAGCGCCGGCGTTTCCAGGGCCAGGCCGGGACTCACATAGAGTTCGGCCGCACGGGCGAGGAAGTCGACATCCAGCTCGCCGCAGCGCACCTCGACCTGGGGATACTGGGTTTTCAGGGTCGCAAGTTCCGGCGGCTGTTCCCGCGTGTCGGCCACGGCAAAGGGCACGCCCCGGCGCGCGAGAAAGCGCACCAGCGACATGCCACTCTTGCCGAGGCCGACGACGATACGGAACTGGTCGGAAGCGATGAGCACTGCGATTACCTCAGTTTCAGGGTGGCGAGACCGAACAGCACCAGGATCACGGTGATGATCCAGAAGCGCACGATGACCCGCGGTTCGGGCCAACCCTTCAATTCGAAATGGTGGTGGATCGGCGCCATGCGGAAGACGCGCTTGCCGGTCAGCTTGAACGAGGCGACCTGGATGACCACCGAGAGGGTCTCCATGACGAAGACGCCACCCATGATGAACAGCACCACTTCCTGGCGGACGATGACGGCGATGGTGCCCAGGGCGGCGCCCAGCGCCAGAGCGCCGACGTCACCCATGAAGACCATGGCGGGATAGGTGTTGAACCAGAGAAAGCCCAGGCCCGCCCCGATCAGGGCGCCGCAGAAGACGATCAGTTCGCCGGAGCCTTCCACATAGGGAATCAGCAGGTAGTCGGCGAATTTCACGTTGCCCGACAGGTAGCAGAAGATGCCCAGGGCGCCGCCGACCATCACGGTGGGCATGATCGCCAGGCCGTCGAGGCCATCGGTGAGGTTGACCGCGTTGCTGGAGCCGACGATGACGAAGTAGGTCAGCACAACGAAGAAAATCCCCAGCGGGATCTCGATGTTCTTCAGCAGCGGCAGGATCAGCGTGGTTTCGATCGGCGCCTTGGCCGTGACATAGAGGAAGATCGCCGCCCCCAGGCCGAATACCGATTGCCAGAAGTACTTCCAGCGACTGGGCAGACCGCGGGAATTCTTCTCGATCACCTTGCGATAGTCGTCGACCCAGCCGATGGCGCCGAACAGGAAGGTCACCGCCAGCACGGTCCAGACGTAACGGTTGTGCAGATCGGCCCACAGCAGGGTGCTGATGCCGATGGTGGTCAGGATCAGGGCGCCGCCCATGGTGGGGGTACCGGATTTGGACAGGTGCGACTGGGGCCCATCGTTGCGCACGGCCTGGCCGATCTGGCGGATCTGCAGGGTGCGGATCATCCAGGGGCCGAGCCACAACGACAGCAACAGGGCGGTCAGAACGCCCAGAATGCCGCGCAGGCTGAGGTATTGGAAGACGGCGAAGCCCTTGTAGAACTGTTGCAGGAACTCCGCCAACAGCAGCAGCATCAGTGTTTCTCCTCGGTGTTGATAGCGCAGAGCGCGGCGACGACCTTGTCCATCGCGGCGCTGCGGGATCCCTTGATCAGCAGGGTGGTTCCGGCCCGGTCCTCGTCCGCCAGGGCCTCGATCAGCTGTTCGCGATCGGCGAAATGCCGGGCCTCGACGCCATAGGCGCGGGCCGCATGGGCCATCGAAGGACCGACGCTGTAGAAGGCATCCACCTTGCCGCGGGCGTGCTCGCCCACCTCGCGATGGCCCTGTTCGGTCCACTCGCCCAGCTCGGCGATGTCGCCCAGGACCACCACCCGACGGCCCGACAGGGCAGCCAGCAGGTCGATCCCGGCCTTCACCGACGCGGGGTTGGCGTTGTAGCTGTCGTCGATGACCTGGGCGCCGTGCTGGCTGGTGCGGGTCAGGGTGCGCCCCTGCACCGGCGCCGCCACGGCGAGACCACGGGCGACGGTGTTCAGGTCCAGGCCGAAGCTGAGCGCCGCAGCGGCAGCGGCCAGGGCGTTGCCGACGTTGTGGGCACCCAGCAGCTGCAGGGTGACCGGCGCCTCGCCCTGGGCGCTGTGCAAGAGGAAGCTCGGGCGGCCCTGGGCATCCAGGGTCACCTCGCTGGCGCGGACGTCGGCGCGGACATCCAGGCCGAAGGCGACGACGGTGCGACCGGCCGCGCGGCGCTGCCAGGTCTCGAAGGCGGCGTCATCGCGGTTGAGTACCACGGTGCCCGCCTCGCCCACGCCTTCGATGATCTCGCCCTTGGCCTCGACGATACGATCGACGCCGCCGAATTCGCCCACATGGGCCTGGCCGGCATTGGTAATGATAACGACATCCGGGCGTGTCAGGCTCACGGTATAGGCGATGTCGCCGACGTGCGAAGCACCCAGTTCGATGACGCCAAAGGCGTGCTCGGCAGCCAGTTGCAGCAGGGTCAGGGGCGCGCCGAGATCGTTGTTCAGATTGCCCGGGGTGGCCAGGGTGGCGCCCTGCTGACGCAGGATGGCGGCGAGCAGCTCCTTGACCGTGGTCTTGCCACTGGAGCCCGTCACGGCAGCGAGCTTGCCCTGGAACAGGTCACGATTGAAGGCGCCCAGACGACCCAGCGCCAGGCGGGTATCGGCGACCACCAGCTGGGGCAGATGGACCTCGGGCACGGCCCGCTCCACCAGGGCTGCCGCGGCACCCTGGGCGGCCACGTCGGCCAGATAGGCATGACCATCGAAGCGCGGCCCGCTCAGGGCGACGAAGAGCTGGCCGGCCACGGCCTTGCGACTGTCGGTACCGACGCCGTCGAACAGGGCATCGGTACCCAGCAGATTGCCGGTCAGGGCCTCGGCCACTTCGGTGAGGGTGAAGGTTCTAAGCATGCTGTCGCTCCCAGGCGGTCAGGGCCCGCTCGGCCTGGTCGAGATCGGAAAAGGGATGACGGACACCGGCGATTTCCTGGTAGGGCTCATGGCCCTTGCCGGCCAGCACCACGATGTCCTGGGCGGTCGCCGCGACCACGGCCTGGGCGATGGCCGCTTCGCGCCGGCCGGCGAAGCTCACCTGCTCGGGATGCACGAAGCCGGCGCGGATGTCGGCAACGATGGTGGCCGGATCCTCGGTACGGGGGTTGTCGTCGGTCACCACCACCTGATCGGCCAGGCGCTCGGCCACCGCGGCCATCTCCGGCCGCTTGCCGCGATCGCGATCGCCGCCACAGCCGAACACGCAGACCAGCCGACCCTGGGCACCGACATGGGGCCGCAGGGCCGTGAGCACCTTGTCCAAGGCATCGGGGGTGTGGGCGTAGTCCACCACCACCAGCGGTCGCCCGGCGCCACCCAGTCGCTGCATGCGCCCGGCCGGGCCCTGCAGTTGCGGGAGGATGGCGAGGATGTCGGCCAGCGCATGACCGAGCCCCAGCAGGGCACCGATGGCGGCCAGCAGGTTGCTCAGGTTGAAGCGCCCGATCAGCTGGCTGCGCAATTCACCCTCGCCCTGGGCGGTGACCAGCCGGGCGCGTACGCCGTGGTCATCGAACTGGATGGCCTGGCAGTGGAGGTTGGCAGCCGGATCGCTCAGGCTGTAGGTCAGGGTCGCTGCCGGGCTGGGACGAGCCGCCAGTTCGCGGCCAAAGGCGTCATCCAGATTGAGGACGCGGGCACCGAGCCCCGGCCAGGCGAACAACTGGGCCTTGGCTTCGCCATAGGCGGCCATGGTCCCGTGGTAATCGAGGTGATCGCGAGACAGGTTGGTGAAGACCGCGACCTTGAAGGCCAGCGCCGCCACCCGACCCTGCGCCAGGCCATGGGAGGATACTTCCATGGCGACTGTAGCGGCGCCGTCCTCGGCCAGTTCGGCCAGGGTCGCCTGCAGCTTGAGGGCATCCGGGGTGGTGTGACGGCCTTCGGCGAGGGCGCCATGGAAGCCGCTACCGAGGGTGCCGACGATGCCGCAACGCTGACCGAGCAGGTCGCAGGCCTGGGCGATCAACTGGCTGACACTGGTCTTGCCATTGGTACCGGTGATGCCGACCAGCGCCAGGCGCCGGCTCGGCTCGCCGTGGAAACGACCGGCGATGGCGGAAAGCCGCGCGGCCAGGCCCTCGACGGCGACCAGGGGGATGTCCAGGGCCGGCAGTGCGGGAGCATCCTTCGCCTCATAAGCGATGGCCGCCGCGCCGCGCTCGGCAGCGCTGGCGATATGGGCGCGGCCGTCGCTGTGCAGACCGGGAATGGCCAGGAACAGCGAGCCCGGGCGGACGTCGCGACTGTCCAGTGCCAGGCCACCAATGTCGACGGCCGTGGCAGCTTCAGGCAGGAGGTCGGTCAGCAGGCGGCTCATCGATCACGCTCCCCGACCAGCAGCGGCTTGCCGGCCTGGGCCTGCTGCACCGGCAGCGGCTGGAGGTTGTCCGGCTGGATGTTCATCAGGCGCAGGGCGCCGGACATCACGCGGCTGAACACCGGTGCCGAGACCACGCCACCGTAGTAGCCGCCCTTGCTCGGACGATCGATCACCACCACCGCGGCCAGGCGCGGATTGCTGGTGGGGCCGAAGCCGGCGAACAGCGAGCGATAGGAATTCTCGGCATAGCCACGGGTGCCGGTGCTGGTCTTGCGCGCGGTACCGCTCTTGCCGGCGACGTGGTAGCCCGGTACCTGGGCGCGGAAGGCCCCGCCCGGAGCTTCCACGACCTGCTGCAGCATGCCCTGCAGGGTCTTGGCCACGCGTTCTTCCACCGCCTGATCGCTGGCCGGGGCCTTGTCCAGGCGCACCATGGACAGCGGCACCGAGCGACCGTCGTTGGCCAGCACCGAATAGGCATGGGCCAGTTGCACGGCGGTCACCGCCAGGCCATAGCCATAGGACAGGGTCGCGGTCTCGGCCGGACGCCAGTTGCGATGGTTGGGCAGATTGCCGACCCGCTCGCCGGGAAAGCCCAAACCGGTGTCCTGGCCGAGGCCCACGGCGCGCATGGCGTTGTAGATGTTCTCGCCACCCACGTCGAAGGCGATCTTGCTCATGCCGACGTTGCTGGACTTGATGAGGATGCCGGTCAGGTCCAGGGCGCCGTCGCTGTGGGAGACGTCCTTGATGGTGTAACGACCGATCTGCAACGAACCGGGATAGACGTTGACCTTGTCGGTGGGCTTCCAGCGCCCGCTGGCGAGCGCCGCGGTCATGGAGATCGGCTTCATCACCGAGCCGGGCTCCATGACGTCGATCATCGCCCGGTTGCGCATGGCGGCCGGTTCGAGACTGCGGCGATTGTTGGGGTTGTAGGTGGGCATGTTGACCATCGCCAGGACCTCGCCGGTCTTGACGTCGACGATGGTCAGGCTGCCGGCCTCGGCTTCGAACTGGGTCAGGGCATTGCGCAGTTCGCGCGCGGCGAGATACTGCAGCCGCAGGTCGATGGACAGCGCCAGGGTATTGCCCGGCTTGGCGTTCTTGGCGACCTGGACATCGCGGATCAGCCGACCGCGGCGATCCTTGACCACCTGGCGACGACCCGGCACGCCGGACAGCCATTCGTTGAAGGCCAGTTCGATGCCTTCGCGGCCGTGGTCGTCGATGTCGGTGAAGCCGACCACATGGGCCGCCACCTCACCCGCCGGATAGAAACGCCGAAATTCCTCGATGTCGTAGACCCCGGGAATCTTGTGCGCCTTGACCTGGCTCATCACCGCCTCACCCTGCTCGGGCGTGAGGCCACGGGCCAGGTAGAGAAATTCCTTGCTGGCGTTCTGCTCGATGCGCTTGGCCAATTCCGCACGCGGCTGGCCAACGGCATCGGCCAGGGTCGCCCAGCGATCCTCGGCGCCCAGCAGTTCCTTGGGATTGATCCACAGGGTGGTGACCGGCGTACTCACGGCCAGGGGCTCGCCGTTGCGATCGGTGATCAGGCCACGGTGCGCGGGAATGGGGATGGTGCGCACGCTGCGCGCATCGCCCTGCCCCTTCAGAAAGGCCCGGTCGATCACGTGCAGATCGACGATGCGCCAGATGATGGTGCCGACCATGACCAGCAACAGCCCGATAATGAGGCTGAAGCGCCATGGCAGGCGCGCGATCAGGCCTTTCACGGATTGACCATCCGGATTTCGGTCGGATCGGGAATGCGCATCTGCAATTGGCCGCTGGCCAGGGCCTCGACGCGACTGTGGGCGGTCCAGGTGCTCTGCTCCAGCAGCAGCCGACCGTATTCGGCCTGGGCCTTGTCGCGGATGGCCATCTCGCCATAGAGGGTGTTGAGCAGCTGGCGATTCCAGTGGGCGCTATAGGCCACGGCTACCGCCGACAGCAGTACGCCGGCGAACAGCACCAGCATGACGCTGCTGCCCAGGGGCAGTTTCTTGACGAAGAGCCGGCTCATTTCAGCTTCTCGGCAACGCGCATCACGGCGCTGCGGGCGCGGGGATTGGCGGCCAGTTCGGCTTCGCTGGCATAGGCCGGCTTGCCCAGCAGGCGCAGCGAGGGCTCGAAGACCGTGGCGCGGATCGGCAGGTCGCGCGGCAGCTGGTCGGCCTCGCCCTTGGCCAGTCGGCGCATGAATTGTTTGACGATGCGGTCTTCCAGCGAGTGGAAGCTGATCACTACCAGCCGGCCACCCACGGCCAGTTGCTCGTAGGCCGCCTGCAGGCCCTGCTCCAGATCGCTCAGTTCGCGATTGATGTAGATGCGCAGCCCCTGGAAGGCACGGGTAGCAGGATGCTTGCCCTTTTCCCAGGCCGGATTGGCCTCGGTGAGCACCTTGGCCAGATCGCCGGTACGTTCGAAGGGCTGGACTTCACGACGCTGCACCACGGCGCGCGCCATGCGCTTGGCGAAGCGCTCTTCGCCGAATTCCTTGAATACCTGGGCGATGTCGGCCTCGGGCGCCGTGGCGATCCAGGCGGCGGCGCTCTGCCCCCGACTCGGATCCATGCGCATGTCCAGGGGACCGTCTTGCATGAAGCTGAAACCGCGCTCGGGATCGTCGAGCTGGGGCGAGGACACGCCCAGATCCAGCAGCACGCCATCGACCTGGCCGGACCAGCCACGGCTGACGAGTTCATCACCCAGTTCGGCGAAGCTGCGCTGGACGATCTCGAAACGCGGATCTTCCGCAGCCAGGGCCTGGCCGGCGGCGATCGCCTGGGGATCCTTGTCGAAGCCCAGCAGCCGCCCTTCTCCACCCAGCAGGCGCAGCACGGCCCGGCTGTGTCCGCCGCGGCCGAAGGTGCCGTCCAGATAACGGCCGGCAGGCTGGATTGCCAATGCCTGAACGGCCTCGTCCAGGAGAACGGAGACGTGGTGGAAGACTGGGTTCATGGTCACAGGATCAAATCGCGCATTTCATCCGGCATACCGCCGGGTTCCTTAATCGCCAGGAGATCCGCGTCGCACACGGCACTCCAGGCGTCCTCATCCCATAACTGGAACTTGTTGAGCTGACCGACCAGCATCACGCGCCGGTCCAGCTTGGCGTATTCACGCAGGCGCGGCGGAACCAGGAAACGGCCACTGCCGTCGAGCTCCAGATCCACCGCATTGCCGATCAGCAAGCGTTGCAGGCGGCGAGTCTCCTCACGTAGCGAGGGCAACTGCCGCAGCTTGCTTTCGATGATTTCCCATTCCGGGAGTGGATAGACGCAAAGGCAGGGGTCGACGGCGTCGATCGTCACGATGAGCTGGCCGGCACAACGTTCCAGCAGCTCGTCACGATACCGGCTCGGCATCGCGGCGCGCCCCTTGGCGTCGAGACTGATGGCGTTCGCTCCCCGGAACAATTTCGCGTCCTCTAATAGGCTGTCCTTGCCATTAAATCCCACTTCGCCCCACTTCGTACCACCGGCCGCCACTATATTGATGAGGGCCACTTTCAGTCAAGGTAAGCGAGGGGGTAGCCAGGCCGCGTGGGACGGGGATTTCGAGCAAATTGCACGAGTTCACGACCAGGACGAACGACATCGATTTCCGACAAACGGAAATGAAGTCAATTGATTGGCTCAATTGATTAAAGTGATGTCTTAAGAAGAGGTCTCAGACGCCGGGCGCAGAGGCCCAGGAGGGAGGGGTGCGAGAGCCGACCTGTAAGCCGGGTTCTGTCGAGGACAGTCATTCCTCTGGGACAACCATCGCTGATTGCCTCTAGCGACCTACCCGAATCCAGCGCGGGCCACGCCTATGGATTCCTATTTGGTCTTGCTCCAGGTGGGGTTTACCTAGCCACGAACTGTTGCCAGCCGTGCGGTGCGCTCTTACCGCACCTTTTCACCCTTACCGGCGCTTGCGCGCTTAGGCGGTTATTTTCTGTGGCACTTTCCGTAGGCTCACGCCTCCCAGGCGTTACCTGGCACCTCGCCCTATGGAGCCCGGACTTTCCTCCCTCGCAACCCTTGCGGATCACGACAGCGACTGCCCGGTCGGCTCTCGCGGCGCAAGGGTATAGAGACTGGGGGCGGATAACAAGGAAAGATGCCCACTAATTCACCCTGACTCAGCCCGGCTCGCCCTTGCGCTCCAGGGCCAGCTGATAGAGCTGGTTCTTGCGCGCGCCGGTGATCTGGGCGGCCAGGGCAGCGGCGCGCTTGATCGGCAGCTCGGCCAACAGCAGATCGAGGATGCGCAGGGTCTCGGCATCGACCTCCGCGTCCTCCGGCGCCGCCCAGCCACCCACCAGCAGCACGCACTCGCCGCGCTGCTGATCCAGATCCGCGCGAATCCAGGCCAATAGCTCGCCGGCGGGCAGGCCGCGCAGGGTCTCGAAGGTCTTGGTCAGTTCGCGACCGAGGACGATGTGCCGCTCAGGCCCGAAGGTGCTCGCCATGTCGGCCACGCAATCCTCGAGCCGATGGGGCGCCTCGTAGAAGATGAGCGTGCGCGGGTCTTCGCGCAGCGCCGCCAGGCGTGCCTGCCGGCCTACCGCCTTGGCCGGCAGGAAGCCTTCGAAGCTGAAGCGATCCGAGGGCAGACCGGCCGCCGACAGCGCCGCGACCAGGGCGCAGGCGCCGGGAATCGGCGAGACCCGGATGCCCTGGGCGCGCGCCGCGCGCACCAGGTGAAAGCCCGGATCGGAAATCAGCGGCGTGCCCGCATCGGAGATCAGGGCGACGTCTTCCCCCGCCAGCAGCCGGGTGATGAAGCGGCCACCGGCATCGCGTTCGTTGTGGTCGTGACAGGCCGCGAGCGGCGTCTCGATGCCGAAATGGCGCAGCAGGCGCGCCGAATGACGGGTGTCTTCGGCGGCGATCAGGGCCACTTCGCGCAGCACCTTGAGCGCGCGGGCGGTGATGTCGTCCAGGTTGCCGATGGGCGTGGCAACCACATAAAGAGTACCCGGCGAAATCATGATGAAACCTGACGGACTGGAAATAGCCCAACAGTGTACGCCGCTCTCGCCCTCGGCGTTCGCAGCGCTTGGGTGCTGTGAGACAATCGCCCCCTTTCCAGAATTTTGCTCAGGAACCACAGCATGAAGTTCCGCCTGCGTCCGCTGCTCTGCGCCACCGCCTTCGCCCTGCTCGCCGCTTGCAGCAGCTCGCCCGTCAACAACGCCCTCGGCGACCTGCCCCAGTCCAGCCAGGCCAGCATCGAGCAGCTGCTGAATCAGGCCGGCTCCAGTCAGTCCGAGCAGGCCAATCTGCTGCGCCTGACCGCCGCCGACAAGGCCTATGCCCAGCAGAATTCCCGCGAAGCGCGGCAGATCCTGGGCTCCATCAATGTCGAAGGCCTCAAGCCGGCACAGCAGATGTTCGCCCAGACGCTGCTGGCCCAGCTCGACCTGCTCGACAAGCAGCCGGCCCAGGCGCTCAAGCGTTTCGACCACCCGAGCTTCGCCCAACTGGGCGAACTGCCGGCCCAGCAGCAGATCCGCAGCGGCCTGACCAAGGCCGAGGCCCAGGCCGCCAACGGCCAGCCGCTTGCCGCCGCCCAGGAACGCATCTTCCTCGGCCCGCTGCTGGACGGCGATGCCGCCCATGACAACCGCGAGCGGATCTGGCAACTGGTCACCAGCCTCCCGGACGCGCAGTTGCGCCAGAGCGTGAAGGACGCCGACCTCAATGGCTGGCTGGCGCTGGCCGCCATCACCCGCGGCAACCTGGCGCTGGATCAGCAGCTCGCCGCCATCGAGGAATGGCAGAAGCAGAACCCCGGCCATCCCGCCGCGCGCAATCTGCCCGACGACCTGGAGCGCCTGAAGACCCTGGCGCGGGAACCGCTCAATCGCGTCGCCTTGCTGCTGCCCCTGCAGGGCCAGCTCGCCGGCGTCGCGCGCGCGCTGCAGGATGGTTTCATGGCCGCTCGCTACGAAGCCCTGGCCGCCGGCCAGAGTGCCCCCGCCGTGACCGTCTACGACAGTACCCAGATGGGTTCGCTGGACGCCTTCTACCGCCAGGCGCAGGCCGCCGGCATCCAGCTGGTGGTCGGCCCGCTGGAGAAGAACTTCGTCAAGCAGCTGGGCGATCGCCCGCAACTGCCGATCAATACCCTGGCGCTGAACTATGGCGACAGCCAGGGCGCCCAGCCGCCGCAACTCTTCCAGTTCGGCCTGGCCGCCGAGGACGAGGCCCGCGAGGCCGCGCGCCGTGCCTGGGCCGACGGCAAGCGCAGTGCCGGCGCCATGGTGCCCCAGGGTGACTGGGGTGCCCGCGTGCTGGCCGCCTTCCAGAACGAGTGGCAGCAGCTGGGCGGTCGCCTGGTGGCGGCCGAGCGCATCGGCCAACCGGTCGAGATCGCCAATCGCATCACCAGCCTGTTGCAGATGCGTCAGGGCATGGACTTCATCTTCCTCGCCTCGACCCCGGCCCAGGCCCGCCAGATCAAGCCGATCCTGGTCTACCAGAACGCCCGCGATCTGCCGGTGTACGCCACCTCCAACCTCAACAGCGGCGTCAACGAACCCGGCGTGAACCAGGATCTCAACGGCATCCTGTTCTGCGAGACCCCCTGGCTGCTCGACCCGAGCAATCCGCTGCGTGCCAAGATCACCGCCCAATGGCCCCAGGCCGGTACCAGCATCGGTCGGCTCTATGCCATGGGCGCCGACGCCTACCTGCTGGCGCTGCATCTGCAGCAGCTCAAGGCCCTGCCCAACTCCGAGCTGCCCGGCCTGTCCGGCAATCTGAGCGTGGCGCCCGACCAGCGCGTGGTGCGTCACCTGCCCTGGGCGGAATTCCGCAACGGCGTGGCGCAGCCGCTGCCCGCCAACAATGCACCGCTGCCCACCACCAGCGTGCCGGCTTCGCTCAGCACCCCGTGAAGCAGGCGCCGCATCTCCAGCGCGGCAGGCAAGCCGAGGATCGCGCCCTGCAGTTCCTGCAGACGCGCGGCCTCCGGCTGATCGCTCGCAACTGGCGCTGGCAGGGTGGCGAGCTCGATCTGGTCATGCTCGACGGCGATACAGTAGTATTCGTCGAGGTACGCGCCCGCAGGCACACCGCCTGGGGCGGCGCCGCGGAAAGCATAGATGCCCGCAAGCGGCAGCGACTGGTCAACAGCGCCGCCCTCTTTCTGCAATCCGAAGCGCGCTGGGCCAAGCGGCCCTGTCGTTTCGACGTGATCGCGATCGGCCCCGGGGCCGACGCATCCCCTCAGGCACTCGAATGGATCAAACAGGCCTTCGACGCCTGAGGCCCTCCACAGCACAGGTCAAAGATATCGCGATGGACACCCACGCCCGCATCCAGAAGCTCTTCCGGGACAGCATCGAAACCAAGCGTCAGGCCATGGAAGTCCTGATTCCGCATATCGATCTGGCCAGCCAGGTCATGGTTGCGGCCCTGCTCAACGAAGGCAAGATCCTCACCTGCGGCAATGGCGGTTCCGCCGGCGACGCCCAGCACTTCTCCTCGGAATTGCTGAATCGCTTCGAGCGCGAGCGGCCCAGCCTGCCGGCCCTGGCCTTGACTACCGACACCTCGACGCTGACCTCCATCGCCAACGACTACAGCTACAACGAGGTGTTCTCCAAGCAGATCCGCGCCCTGGGTCAACCGGGCGACATCCTCCTGGCCATCTCCACCAGCGGCAATTCGGCCAACGTGATCCAGGCGATCCAGGCTGCCCACGACCGCGAGATGACCGTGGTCGCCCTGACCGGCCGCGACGGCGGCGGCATGGCCTCCCTGCTGCTGCCCGAGGACGTCGAGATTCGCGTGCCTGCCAAGGTCACCGCCCGCATCCAGGAAGTGCACCTGCTGGTGATCCACTGCCTGTGCGACCAGATCGATCAGCAACTGTTTGGAAGCGAAGAATGAAGAAGGCTCCCCTGCTCGCCATCCTGGCGCTGTCCTTTGCGGTCGCCGGCTGCAGCAACGTGGTCACCGCCAGCCGCGACAAGCCCATCGACGACAACCGCGGCACCCGCACCCTGGGCAGCACCGTGGACGACGCGCTGATCGAGACCAAGGCCTCGGTCAACATCTCCAAGGCCAATGCCGATCTGGCCAGCTCGCACATCGTGGTGGTGAGCTACAACGGCGTGGTGCTGATTGCCGGCCAGACGCCGCGTGCCGATCTCAAGGCCCAGGCCGAACAGGCCGTGCGCAGCGTGCAGCGGGTCAAGACGGTGCACAACGAACTGCAGGTGACCGGCAACTCCTCGCTGCTGGCGCGCAGCAACGATTCCTGGCTGACTACCCGCATCAAGACCCAGATGTTCGCCGATGAAGACATTCCCGGTTCGCGCATCAAGGTGGTCACGGAGAACGGCATTGTCTATCTCCTGGGCCTGGTGACCCAGCAGGAAGGCGCCCATGCCGTGCAACTGATCCAGAGCGTCTCGGGCGTGCAGCGCATCGTCAAGCTGTTCGAATACATCAACTGATCCGTATTCGCCGCCCAACAAAAAGCCCCGCATCAGCGGGGCTTTTTGTTGGGCGGCGTGCCTTAGGCGGCCTGCCACTCGCTTTCGGCTTCGTCGCGGGTCTTGGACAGGCGTACCTGGCTGCCATCCACCGACTGGACCCAGCTCAGCGGGATGTAGTGATGCTTGCCATCGGCATCCTGATCGCGCTTGGTCAGCTTGATGCGATCGGCGCCTTCCATATGGTCGACGGTGCCCACGTGCTGGCCGTCCGAACCGACAACTTCCGCATGCTCTTTGATCTGGGTTGCATCTACCATGGTGGTTCTCCGGCAGGTTAAGAATTAAGAGGCTGCTCTCTGAGTGCCTGCTGGATAGGAGGCACGGGACAGCGTCTGGGTTCGACCTTTGCCGACGAATGGCCCGCCTGGCAGTCAAAAGCCCGACACCTGCGAAGAGGATCCATCGATGAGCGACGAGCCGAGCAAGCTGACCCGCTCCAAGGAGCGCTGGGCCCAGGAGGGACGCTTCCTCACCGGCCAGGGTGCACGTGCGGAAAGCGAGCGTCTGCCACCTGGCCAGCACCGCGTCAGCAACTGGCCGGTCCTGGACCTGGGCATACGCCCGGAGGTCAGCCGGGAGCGCTGGCAACTGGCGGTGACCGGCGCGGTCCGCAAGACGCTGCGCTGGAACTGGGAGACCTTCGCCGCGCGGGCGACCCGCGAGGCCGTCAGCGACATGCATTGCGTCACCACCTGGTCACGCTATGACAATCACTGGATCGGTCTGCCGATAGCTGAATTGCTCGACGAGGTGCAGCCGCGGGACGAGGCGACCCATGTGCTCCTGCACAGCCATGACGGTTACATCACCAATCTGCCGCTGGCCGATTTCGCCGCACCGGGCGCCATGCTGGTGCACAGCTGGGAAGGCCAGCCGCTGACGGCCGAGCACGGGGGGCCGGTACGGGCCCTGATCCCGCATCTCTATCTGTGGAAAAGCGCCAAGTGGCTCAGGCGCATCGACTTCCGGGTCGGCGACACGCCTGGCTTCTGGGAAATGCGCGGCTATCACGACCGCGGCGATCCCTGGCAGGAGCAGCGCTATTCCGAGGACGCCTGAAGGCGCCTCAGTGCGCCGCCGGGGCCAGTTGCAGCTCTACCGGATCGCCGGGATTGAGGCTGCGGATACGGAATTCGTCGCGGCTGAGACTGAGGATTTCCGTGGGATAGGTGATGCCTTCCTCGATCATGTTCAGACCCTTCTCGGTGCGCGTCCAGCGGCCCAGGGAGGGCTGGCTGCTCGGCGACGCCATCACCAGGGTGCCGTCGCTGAGGAAGACGTAGAGCATCCCCGGCTCGATGCTGTTGCTGGTCTTGATCTGCCAGACCTTGTTGACGAAGCCTTCCTGGGCACTGCCCTGCTTGTCGCGCCCGCCCTGACCGTAGCCGATCAGTCCGGCCACGATACAGAGCGCGCCTATCACCAGCACCACCACGCGCCAGTAACGACGCGCCTTGTCTTGCAAACTCATGTCACTCCTTGGGTGTTCTTGAGGCTGGCCAGGTAGGTGCCCAGCGGGGGACGCTCCTGGAAATAGCCATGTAGGCCGGCAAAGATCGAATCGGCCAGCTGTTTCTGGTGGCGACTGTCAAGCAGGCGTCGGCAGTCACGATCATTGGAAATGAAGCCCGTCTCGACCAGGATCGAGGGGATGTCCGGCGATTTGAGCACAGCGAAGCCCGCCTGCTCCACTCGTTTCTGGTGCAGGTTGGTGATGCTCGACAATTGCCCCAGCACCTTGTGGCCCAGGTCCAGGCTCGACGAGATGGTGGCGTTCATCGACATGTCCAGCAGCACGCCGGCGAGCATGGGATCGCGTCCCTTGAGAATCTCGTTGGCGCCGATCAGGTCGACGTTGTTCTCGCTGTCGGCCAGGAAGCGCGCCGTGGTGGAAGTCGCTCCACCCTCGGACAGGGCATAGACCGAGGCGCCGTAGGCGGTGCGTCGCGGCGCGGCATCGGCATGCACCGAGACGAACATGTCGGCGTTGTAGCTGCGTGCGACCTCGACGCGCTTGCGCAGCGGCACGAAGAAGTCGTCGTTGCGCACCAGCTTGGCCTTGAAGCCCTTCTGCAGATTGATGCGGCGCGCCAGATTCTGCGCCACGATCAGGGCGATGTCCTTTTCCCGATCGCCCCGGGCGCTCAGCGCACCCGGGTCCTTGCCGCCGTGACCGGCATCGACCACCACCATGATGTCGCGCCCCGTGGCCAGGCCCTTGCCGCGCTTGATCTCCAGTGGCGGCTCGGCGTCGGCCGGCTTGCGTGCAGCCACCACCGGCGCTCCGGCGCGCTTGAGATCGAGCACCAGACGATTGGCCGCGCCCTCGCCCGGACCGAGGATGAAGCTTTCCACCTCTACCGGATGGGCCAGTTCCAGCACCACCCGGGTGTCCTGGGCGCCATAGTGAGCGCTGCGCACGGCCCGCACCGGCGACCCCTGCAGGGCGAGGTGATTGAGCACTGCGGGGGCCTGGGTATCGGCGAGGTCGAGAATGATGCGATCCGGCGCGACCAGGGTGAAGGTCTTGTAACGCACCGGGCCGGTGAGATCGAAGACCAGGCGGAGCTTGTCGGCATCCTGCCAGGCCCGGGCACCCTTGAGTTGCTGCCGGGCGGCAAACGCCGGCAACCCGACGGGCAAGGTCATGCCAGCCAGGATCAGATTGAGCAGACGACGGCGATTCATGAGGTCCTCGCGAGAAACGAGAAACGGCTGGGAAGTTACAACATAACGCTAAAGATCGCCTGCCGCCTGGCCTCTGTCAACTGCCATTCGGACAAAATAATCCTTAGAAAACGGGGGCATAGCGTCCGTTTGCAGAATCAGCTTTAGATACAGTCACTTGCCGAGGCCAGCGTCCGGTCCGTCAAAGTGACAAACCGCGAGAAGTGCGACGGAGAGCGAATTTATCGGCGCCGCCATCGTCGAAGTGTCAGGCACTTCCGCCTTTGAAGGGATCACACCATGAACAAGAAGATTGCTGTCGCGACCGCGCTGCTGGCTGGCACCGTGCTGGCGGGCTGCTCCTCGGTGAAGAACACCGCCGACTACACCGTGGGCCGCGTCGAATTTCGCGAGCAACCGCTGGTGAAGCAGGTGGACAAGGGCATGAGTAAGGCTGACGTGCTGCGCATCGGTGGCACCCCGTCGAGCACCTATACCCGCAAGTTCCGCCCCGGCACCTGCAACAACTATGTGCTTAACAAGGACGGCAAGGAGCAGGTCTATTCGATCGGCTTCGACAGCATGAACCGCGTCGACAGCAAGGACTTCGAGACCTGCGAAAGCGCCGATCGCGCCTGAGTCGGGAACTGACCGGCCGCCCAGGCCGGGTGTCCTGAAGGACGCTGGCGGCGTCTGATGGACAGGATGGGCGAGCGGCAGCACCATGGGCCCTCGCCATCCCCGATCGCTGCGCCAACCTCCTGCACTGTGGATCGACGCAGGCGCGGCCAGCGCCGCCAGGCTCTACCCATCGTTCCAAGGAATTCAGGCATGTCCAGACGTCACCTCATACTCACAGCTGCGGTGCTTTCCCTGACTGGCTGCGGTGGCTATGACTACAGTTGCGATGCGGCCAAGACCGCCGAGCTGGTCCGTCAGCAATACGCCCAGACCATCAACGAGATCTATGCGGACGACATCGCCGCCGGCCAGCCCGCGCTGGAAGGCGGCCAGGTCTCGCTGGTCGACATCAAGACCCAGGAAGAACCCTCGGACAGCGGCGAAGCGGGTTTCTATACCTGCAACGCGACCGTCGAGGCCACCTGGCCCAAGGCCGCCCTCGAGCGCCTGGCGCCGGCCGCCGCGCAGCTGGCCAGCGTCGGCGCCATCCTCGAGAACGGCCACCTGCGCCATGCGCTGAGCTACGAGTCCTCGCTGGAAGGCAGCGACAAGCAGCGCGTCGACATCACCCTGCCCGAAGCCGTGGACCTGAGTCTCAAGACCCTGGCCGGCCAGGAGCCCATGGACGAATACCTGGAAGACGCCCCCGACGGCGAACAGGAAGCGCCCTAGGCCTTGCCTGAAAAGTGCCTGCGCCCGGCGACTTTCAGACAGGTCCTAACCCTTGGGCGCCGGCCTGCTGTGCAGTGCTGGCGCCCGGGTGTATGATCCGAATTCCCCTCCGCCAGCATCCTCCGGCGGGTTCGTGAGCCCTGGCAGCCCCTGTGGAGATCCCGCATGGCGTGGCCGCCCTCCGGCCCGGCAACCGTCACTCCGCGTTTGCACCGTGCCTCGTCTGCGCTCACGATGACCAGAACCGTGATCTAGAAAGCCGCCTCGGAGAGACGCTTCATGCCTGACTATCGCTCGAAAACCTCCACCCAGGGCCGCAACATGGCTGGCGCCCGGGCGCTCTGGCGCGCCACCGGGATGAAGGACGAAGATTTCAAGAAGCCCATCATCGCCATCGCCAACTCCTTTACCCAGTTCGTGCCGGGCCATGTCCACCTCAAGGACCTCGGCCAGCTGGTCGCCCGGGAGATCGAGAAGGCCGGCGGCGTGGCCAAGGAATTCAACACCATCGCCGTCGACGACGGCATCGCCATGGGTCACGACGGCATGCTCTATTCGCTGCCGAGTCGCGAGATCATCGCCGACGCCGTGGAATACATGGTCAATGCCCACTGCGCCGATGCCCTGGTGTGCATCTCCAACTGCGACAAGATCACCCCCGGCATGCTGATGGCCGCCCTGCGCCTGAACATCCCGGTGGTGTTCGTCTCCGGCGGCCCCATGGAAGCCGGCAAGACCAAGCTGGCCAGCCATGGCCTGGACCTGGTCGACGCCATGGTCATCGCCGCCGACAGCTCGGCCAGCGACGAGAAGGTCGCCGAATACGAACGCAGCGCCTGCCCCACCTGTGGCAGCTGCTCGGGCATGTTCACCGCCAACTCCATGAACTGCCTGGTCGAGGCCCTCGGCCTGGCCCTGCCCGGCAACGGCTCGACCCTGGCCACCCACGCCGACCGCAAGGAGCTGTTCCTGCAAGCCGGCCGCACCATCGTCGAGCTGTGCCGTCGCTACTACCAGGAAAACGACGAGTCGGCGCTGCCGCGCAACATCGCCTGCCATGCGGCATTCGAGAATGCCATGACCCTGGACATCGCCATGGGCGGCTCGACCAACACCATCCTGCACCTGCTGGCCGCCGCCCAGGAAGCCGAGGTGGACTTCGATCTGCGCGACATCGACGCCCTGTCGCGCAAGGTGCCGCAGCTGTGCAAGGTGGCGCCGAACATCCAGAAGTACCACATGGAAGACGTGCACCGCGCCGGGGGCATCTTCAGCATCCTCGGCGAACTGGCCCGCGGCGGTCTCCTGCATGCCGATCTGCCCACCGTGCACAGCCGGACCCTGGGCGAAGCCATCGAGCGGTGGGACATCACCCTGACCCAGGACGAGGCGGTGAAGACCTTCTTCCGCGCCGGTCCCGCCGGCATCCCGACCCAGGAAGCCTTCAGCCAGGCGACTCGCTACGACACCCTGGACGACGACCGCGCCGAGGGCTGCATCCGCAGCGTCGCGCATGCCTATTCCCAGGAAGGCGGCCTGGCCGTGCTCTACGGCAACATCGCCCTGGACGGCTGCGTGGTGAAGACCGCCGGCGTGGATGAATCCATCCATGTGTTCGAGGGCAATGCCAAGGTCTTCGAAAGCCAGGACGCCGCGGTGCGCGGCATCCTCGCCGACGAGGTCAAGGCCGGCGACATCGTCATCATCCGCTACGAAGGGCCCAAGGGCGGCCCGGGCATGCAGGAGATGCTCTATCCCACCAGCTACCTGAAGTCCAAGGGACTGGGCAAGCAGTGCGCCCTGCTCACCGACGGTCGCTTCTCCGGCGGCACCTCGGGCCTGTCCATCGGCCATGCCTCGCCGGAAGCCGCGGCGGGCGGTGCCATCGGCCTGGTGCGGGATGGCGACAAGGTGCTGATCGACATTCCCCAGCGCAGCATCAACCTGCTGGTGAGCGACGAAGAGCTGTCCCACCGCCGCATCGAGCAGGACAAGCTGGGTTGGAAGCCGGCACAGCCCCGTGCCCGCCGCGTGACCACCGCGCTCAAGGCCTATGCCCTGCTGGCCACCAGTGCCGACAAGGGCGGCGTGCGCGACAAGGCCCTGCTGGGCTGATTCGCAGGCTCCGGGGGACGGCATCCGCCGTCTCCCGGACGCTCCGCCCCACCCTCCCTCCAGCTTTCTCCGCTCTATTTCGCCCTTCCGCTCGCCTCCTTTCCTCTCCGCTTCGCCAGCCGCTTCTTCACCTGGAACAGCCCGCGCCACGACCCCATTCCAGAGGGGTTCCACAGTTGCTTGGCTTGCTATTTTTGCAGAAGCACAGCCTGTGATTCAGCTCACACATCGCTGGAATGGAGCCGCTAGGCCGTTGAGTGATCAAAGGCTACCCTCCGTCTGCCGCTGAATTGATTCAGCGATAGGTTTGTAGTCAGGTTGGTTTCCAATGGTCACACCTATGCTGATCTTCCGCTCGAGCACGGCGGATCAGGTGCAGGCCAGGCACTGAGTTACACAACAACAATAAACAGGGAACATAAATGAATAAGAAAAAGGCTATGCCCTTGGCCAGGGTTTCGGTCGCGTCCTTGATGAGTACCCTTCTCCTGATTCCTGCGGCGCACGCCCTGGAAACCACCGGTTACTTCCGTACCGGTCTCGGTGATTCCTCCGGTTCGGACTCCATGCGCTGCTTCAAGCTGCAGGGCGCGCAGTCCAAGTACCGCCTGGGCAACGAGTGCGAGCAGTACGGCGAACTGGCGCTGAAGCAGAATGTATTCAATCTCGACGACGGCTCGGCAATCGGCGTCTACGGCATGGGCAGCTTCTTCAACAAATACGACCGCACCCCGACCTTCAATGGTGACAACGGGGCGATCCGTGCAGTCCAGGCCTACGCCTACTGGAACAACATCGCCGCACTGAACGGCGGTAACCTCTGGGCCGGTCGGCGTTACTACAAGCGTAACGACATCCATATCTCCGACTTCTTCTACTGGAACCAGAGCGCCACCGGCGGCGGTATCGAGGACGTCAACATCGGCGGTCTCAAGTACAGCCTGGCCTTCTCGCGCAAGGACAACCAGAACCAGAAGGACTTCCAGAACCGCATCGACTTCAACGTCGCCGGCTTCAACACCAATCCCAATGGTTCGCTGGAGATCGGCGTCAGCTACCTGGACAAGCCCACCAATCAGCCCAACGCCAACAGTGGTGTAGCCGTGACGCTGCAGCACAAGCAGGCCAACTTCATGGGTTGGGGCGGCGTGAACACCTTTGCCGTGCAGCGCGGCCAGGGCCCGGGCACCGCCCTGGGCAGCACCGGCGATCCGACCCTGAGCAGCGCCGACGTCTCCTATCGCGTCGTCGACTTCTTCGACTGGCAGATCAGCCGCTACTGGGGTGGCCAGGTCGCCGCGGTCTACCAGAAGGACGAGCGTCCCAATGGCAACGACCTGCGCTGGACCTCGCTGGGCGGCCGTCTGGTGTACGGCATCAGCGACCAGTTCAAGTTCTCCACCGAACTCGGTCATGACCAGGTGCAGGCCCCGGGTGGTACCCGCAAGCTGACCAAGCTGACCCTGGCACCGACCTGGTCGCCCAAGGGTCCGGAATTCAAGTCGCGTCCCGAATTCCGCCTGTTCTACACCTATGCCGCCTGGAACCGGGCAGCCCAGCAGGCAGCCGATGAATTCGACGCCGGCTCCGCGCTGTCGAGCACCGGCAGCTTCGGCAACGATCTGCACGGCTCCAACGTCGGCTTCCAGATCGAGCAGTGGTGGTAACAGCTCCACCGCGACCGGCGCTCCGCCGGTCGCGTTCCTGTCTCCGAACCTGAGCGCACAACAATGAAAAGAACCGTCTCCCTCGCGTCCTTCGCCGGTTGCCTGTTGGCGGCTGCCCTCGCCAGCGGCACCGCCCAGGCAGCCCCCGTTTCCGCCTGCCTCATCACCAAGACCGATACCAATCCCTTCTTCGTGAAGATGAAGGAAGGCGCCACCGCCAAGGCCAAGGAGCTGGGGGTGACGCTCAAGGCCTACGCCGGCAAGATCGACGGCGACAGCGAAAGCCAGGTGGCCGCCATCGAGACCTGCATCGCCGACGGTGCCAAGGGCATCCTCATCACCGCCTCGGACACCAAGGGCATCGTGCCCAACCTGCAGAAGGCGCGCGAAGCCGGTCTGCTGGTGATCGCCCTGGATACCCCGCTGGATCCGGTGAGCGCCGCCGACATGACCTTCGCCACCGACAACCTGCTGGCCGGCAAGCTGATCGGCCAGTGGGCGCGGGAAACCCTGGGTGACAAGGCCAAGGATGCCCGGGTGGCCTTTCTCGACCTGAACGCCTCCCAGCCCTCGGTGGACGTCCTGCGCGACCAGGGCTTCATGCTCGGCTTCGGCATCGATCCCAAGGATCAGAGTCGCATCGGCGACGAGACCGATCCGCGCATCGTCGGCCACGACGTGACCAACGGCAACGAAGAAGGCGGCCGCGCCGCGATGGAGAATCTGCTGCAGAAGGATCCGACCATCAACGTGGTGCACACCATCAACGAACCGGCCGCTGCCGGCGCCTACGAGGCGCTCAAGGCCGTGGGTCGCGAGAAGGACGTGCTGATCGTCTCCATCGATGGCGGCTGCCCGGGCGTGCACAACGTCGCCGACGGCGTCATCGGCGCCACCTCCCAGCAGTACCCGCTGCAGATGGCGGCGCTGGGCATCGAGGCGATCAAGACCTTTGCCGACACCGGCAAGAAGCCGACGCCCACCGAAGGCAAGAGCTTCGTCGACACCGGCGTGAAGCTGGTGACGGACAAGCCGGTCCCCGGCATCCAGTCCATCGACAGCAAGACCGCCCTGCAGAAATGCTGGGGCTGATGGCCTCTCGTCTACGCTAGAGAAGATCGATCGCAGCGCCTGCCGCGCCGGCGCGGGCGATCGACTCTCGGCCGCTTTCCCGCTCTCAGGAGATTGCCATGAGCGATCCGACCTCGCCCTCCCCGTCCGGCCAGCCTTTCAAACAGGTGCTCAAGCACAGTGCCACGGAGGTCGCCTCCTTCGCCCGTGACGAGCGCAGCCCGCTGGTCAAATTCCGTCACTTCCTGCATTCGCGCCCCTCGGCGGTATCACTGCTGGTGCTGCTGCTGTCGCTAGCCATCTTCGGCGCCCTGCTGGGCGGCAAGTTCTTTTCCGCCTTCGCCCTCACCCTGATCCTGCAGCAGGTCGCCATCACCGGCATCGTCGGCGCGGCCCAGACCCTGGTAGTGATCACCGCCGGCATCGACCTCTCGGTAGGCGCCATCATGGTGCTGTCCTCGGTGGTCATGGGCCAGTTCACCTTCCGCTACGGCCTGCCGGTGGAGCTGTCGATCCTCTGCGGCCTGGCGGTGGGCACCCTGTGCGGCATGGCCAACGGCTGGCTGATCGCCCGCATCAAGCTGCCGCCCTTCATCGTCACCCTGGGCATGTGGCAGATCGTGCTCGCGGCCAACTTCCTCTATTCGCGCAACGAGACCATCCGCGCCCAGGAAATCGGCGCGACCGCGCCGCTGCTGCAGGTGTTCGGCGACAATTTCCGCCTGGGGGGCGCGGTCTTCACCTATGGCGTGATCGCCCTGGTGGTGCTGGTCGCCCTGCTCTGGTACGTGCTCAACCACACCGCCTGGGGTCGGCACCTCTATGCCGTGGGTGACGATCCCGAGGCCGCGGCACTGGCCGGGGTCAACGTCCGCCGCATGCTGATCACCGTGTACGGGCTGTCGGGGCTCATCTGCGCCTTCGCCGGCTGGGTGCTGATCGGCCGCATCGGCTCGGTCTCGCCCACCGCTGGCCAGTTCGCCAACATCGAGTCCATCACCGCCGTGGTGATCGGCGGCATCTCGCTGTTCGGCGGCCGCGGCTCCATCCTCGGCATGTTGTTCGGCGCCCTGATCGTCGGCGTCTTCGCCCTCGGCCTGCGGCTGCTGGGCACCGACGTGCAATGGACCTATCTGCTGATCGGCACGCTCATCATCGCGGCCGTGGCTATCGACCAATGGATCAGAAAGGCGGCCAGCTGATGACTACCGAACCCCTGCTCATGGCCCGTGGCCTGGTGAAGCGCTATGGCCGCGTCACCGCCCTCGACCACGCCGACTTCGACCTGCTGCCCGGCGAAATCCTCGCCGTGATCGGCGACAACGGCGCCGGCAAGTCCTCGCTGATCAAGGCCATCTCCGGTGCCCTGCGGCCCGATGAAGGCGAGATCCGCTTCGAGGGCCAGCCCGTGCAGTTCGCCTCGCCCATCGCGGCGCGGCGGGCCGGCATCGAGACGGTCTACCAGAACCTGGCGCTGTCGCCGGCGCTGTCCATCGCCGACAACCTCTTCCTGGGTCGCGAATTGCGCAAGCCGGGGCTGCTGGGCACCCTCTGCCGCACCCTGGACCGCAAGGAAATGGAGCGCATCGCTCGGGAAAAGCTCTCCGAACTGGGATTGATGACCATCCAGAACATCAACCAGGCGGTGGAAACCCTGTCCGGTGGCCAGCGCCAGGGCGTAGCCGTGGCCCGGGCGGCGGCCTTCGGTTCCAAGGTGATCATCCTCGACGAACCCACCGCGGCGCTGGGGGTGAAGGAGTCGCGCAAGGTGCTGGAGCTGATCCTCGATGTGCGCGCCCGCGGCATCGCCATCGTGCTGATCTCGCACAACATGCCCCATGTGTTCGAGATCGCCGATCGCATCCACATCCATCGCCTGGGCCGCCGGCTGACGGTGATCGATCCGCGCCAGCACTCGATGGCCGACGCCGTGGCGCTGATGACCGGCGCCCAGACGGTCGCCGCCTAGGCGCAGGCCAGGCCCCGGCGCTCCCAGGCCACGGCTGAGCGGGAGCCCCGGGGCCTGCCTGATCGCCCTTGATCCGGCCCCACCGCAAAAACCTGACTGGCCGCTCAAGTTATCTCCGGCAGGCACCGATAAAGTCCGACAATTAATTAATTATCGGAGTCACCCCGCCGTGCCTGCCTTGTCGTTGAAACAGAAACTCTCGTTGTCTGCCACCGCGGCCGTCCTGGTCGTGGGGGTGGGTCTTACCGCCATCAACTTCTTCAATACCCGAACGGCGCTGGAAGCCTCCACGGTCGAGCAGCTGAAAACGGTCAGCTTCGTCTTCAACGGCGGGGTTCGCCAGTGGCTGGACGGCAAGGCCGCGGCGCTGGGCGCCCTGGCCGCCGACACCCAGGAGGCGAACCTTCCGGCCGGGCTCAACCAGGTCAAGAACTCCGGCGCCTTCGACAACGTCTTCTATGCCCGGAGCGATGGCAGCCAGGTCAATGCCAATGGCGTCCAGCTGCCGCCGGACAATAACGATCCGCGCAAGTGGCTGTGGTACCAGCAGGCGCAGCAGAATCCCGGCAAGGTGTTCTTTTCCATTCCCACCGTGGCGGCGGCGACCAAGCAGAACGTGCTGTCGCTGGGCTGGGCGCTGCAGTCGGCGGGCAAGACCACGGCGATCCTTGGCGCGGACGTCAGCATCGGCGACATCCTCGACCAGCTCAAGCGCGTGCAATTACCGGGCGCTGGTAGCGCCGTGCTGGTCAACGGCCAGAACATCGTCCTGGGCCACGAGGACGCCGCCCTGCTGGCCAAGCCGATCACCGAACTCTTTCCTCAGCTCGACGCGGACACCCTCCAGCGCCTGGCCCAGGCGCCCGGCGAGCGCCATGTCGAAACCGCCGCCGGCCAGCGCCTCTATGCCGCGCCCATGAATCACAATGGCGAAACCCTGGTGATGATCGTCGACAGCGGCGTGCTCATGGCACCGCTGCAACGCCAGTTGTGGATCAGCCTCGCCATCCTGGCCGTGGTGCTGGGTGGCTCGCTGCTGCTCATCAACCTGCTGTGCAGCTATCTGCTCCGGCCCCTGGGCGTGGTCTCGAGCGGCCTGCAGGTGATCGCCGATGGCCAGGGCGATCTGACCCGCCGCATCGCCGTACAGAGCACCGATGAGGTCGGCGGTCTGGCCGGCCACTTCAATCAGTTCGTGGCCAGCCTGCACGGCCTGATCGGTGGCGTGCGCCAGCATGCCCGGAGCGTGGACGCCGAATCGCAAAAGGTCCTGCAACGCAGCGCCGCGGCCACCCAGGAGCTGGGTCGCCTGCAGCAGGAGATCACCCTGGTGGCCACGGCCGTTACGGAAATGGCTTCCGCCACCCAGGAGATCGCCCGCAATGCCGAGCAGACCGCCGAGGCCATCCGCCAGTCTTCCGACAGCACCGCCCAGGGCCTGACCCTGGTGCAGACCAGCAAGGAATCCATCAACAGCCTGGCCCGGGAAGTGGATGACGCCACCCGGGTGATCGGCGAACTGGACCACCACTCCCAGGCCATCGCCAAGGTGCTGGACAGCATCCAGAGCATCGCCGAGCAGACCAACCTGCTGGCGCTCAACGCGGCCATCGAAGCGGCCCGCGCCGGCGAGCATGGCCGGGGCTTCGCGGTGGTCGCCGACGAGGTGCGGACACTGTCGCAGCGGACCCAGGCGTCGACCCGGGAGATCAACGAGACCATCGGCACCCTGCAGCAGATGACCCGCCAGGCGGTGCAGCGCATGGACAGCAGCATGGCCATCGCCGAGCGCAGCGTCGCCGACGTGGAACGCGCCTCCAGCGCCCTGGAAGAGATCGCCCAGAGTGCCGGCGTCATCTCCGAGATGTCCCTGCAGATCGCCACGGCAGCCGAGGAGCAGACCTCGGTCACCGAGGAGATCACTCGCAACGTCATCACCATCAAGGGCCTCGGCGACACCCTGGCCAGCGGCGCCGAGGATTCGGAACGCCAGTCGCGCTCCCTGCAGCATCACGCTGCCGACCTCAATCGCGACGTGGCCCGCTTCATCCTGTAACCACGCAAACACAGCCGCCGCCTCCGGGCCGGCGGCTGCGTCCTGGCCGAAGACCCTGCGCCACGGGGCGAGCATCCGGTAAGATCGGCGCTTTTTCCGCGACGACTCCGCCCATGTCCCAGCCTTCCCGCTCCGAACTGCTCTATGGTCCCCAGGACCGACCGCGCCCGCTGATCGCCCTGCTCGCTGCCATCCAGCACCTGCTGGCGATCATCGTGCCCATCGTCACCCCCGGTCTGCTGATCTGCCAGGCCCTGGGCGTCTCGCCGCGCGATACCAACCTGATCGTGTCCATGTCGCTGGTGATCTCGGGTATCGCCACCTTCGTCCAGTGTCGTCGCTTCGGGCCCTTCGGTGCCGGCTTGCTGATCGTCCAGGGCACCAGCTTCAACTTCGTCGGCCCGCTGATCGCCGGTGGCGCCCTGATGGTGAAGAACGGCACCCCGGTGGAGGCCGTGATGGCGGCCATCTTCGGCGTGGTCATGGCCGGTTCCTTCGTCGAGATGGGGGTGTCGCGGGTGCTGCCCTTCGTCAAGCGCCTCATCACCCCGCTGGTGACCGGCATCGTGGTCCTCATGATCGGCCTGACGCTGATCAAGGTCGGCCTGATCAGCATGGGTGGCGGCTTCGCAGCACTGGGCAACGGCACCTTCGCCAACGGCGAGAACCTGCTGCTGTCGGGCACCGTGCTGGCCACCATCGTGGTGCTCAATCGCCTCCCGTTGCGCGGCCTGCGCAGCAGCGCCATCGTCGTCGCCCTGTTGCTGGGCTATGCCCTGGCAGCCTGGCTGGGTCGGCTGAATTTCACCGGCATGCACGAGGCCGCCTGGGTGCAGATCCCCATGCCGCTGCACTTCGGCCTGGGCTTTTCCTGGTCGCTGTTCGTGCCCCTGCTGGTGATCTACCTGGTGACCTCGCTGGAGGCCATCGGCGACATCACCGCCACCAGCAAGGTCTCCCGCGAACCGGTGGAGGGTCCGCTATGGATGCAGCGGATCAAGGGCGGGGTGCTGGTCAACGGCGCCAACTCGCTACTGGCCGGGCTGTTCAATACCTTTCCCAGTTCGGTGTTCGCGCAGAACAACGGGGTGATCCAGCTGACCGGCATCGCCAGTCGCCATGTCGGCCTGTGGATCGCCGCCATCCTGGTCCTGCTGGGGCTGTTCCCGGCGGTGGCCGGGGTGATCCAGGCAGTGCCCGAGCCGGTGCTCGGCGGCGCGGCCATGGTGATGTTCGGCGCGGTCGCCGCCTCGGGGATCAACATCCTCGCCAGCGTCGAGCTGGACCGACGCGCGCTGCTGATCATCGCCGTGTCCCTGGCGCTGGGGCTGGGCATTTCCCAGGTACCGGAATTTCTCGCCCATATGCCGGCCGGCTTGAGAGCGGTACTGGAATCCGGCGTCGCCACCGGCGGCCTGTGCGCGCTGCTGATGAACTGGTTCCTGCCGGAGACGCCCAGAGCCGCCGACTAGACCGGGCTTTTTCATCCGCGGGCTGAAGTTCCGCGCAGGGATGCCGATAAGCCTGGCAAGTCACCTGTGGGCTTGCCGCGATCGTCGTTTCGACCGTGGGCGACCCACCCAGCAGAGCGCCCATGATCAGCCCGGATGTTCCTGTCGTTAAGGTCCCGCTGCGCGAATATGCCGTCCTGGCGCGTGCCATGGGCGCCACCGTCTTTGCCCAGAACCTTGAAAAGCGGCCGGGCGAACTGGTCGGCTGGCGCTTTCCCAAGGGCTGCTTCGTACAGAAGGCGCACTTCCAGAGTCTGCTGGGCCGCCAGCCGGAGACCCTCTAGGCGTTGCCTTCCAGCGCCGCGAGCAGGCGCTGCGCCTCATGCAGCTCGGTCTCGTTGAAGACGGCGACGCCCGCGCGCTTCAGCGCCGCCGCCGTGACGCCCTCGCCCGCCACCCGGGTGCCGCTGAAGCTGCCGTCGTAGTTTTCCACATTGCCGCAAGACGGACTGCGCGCCTTGAGCACCGCCAGGCGGATGCCATGGCGCGCGATCAGTTCGAGCGCGGCCTCGGCCCCGGCGACGAAGGCCAGGGTCACGTCCTCGCCGCCATCGGTCACCACCGGCAGCCGACCGTCGAGCACTGCGCCACCCTGGCCGCCGGGAATTTCCGCCGGCGGACGGGGCGTGGGCAGGCCACCGGCCACTTCCGGACAGAGCGGCACGATACGGCCCTGCGCCTGCCAGACCGCCAGCAGGTCGAAGGGGCCGTGGGCGCCGCCGTCATAGCGCACCCGATGCCCCAGCAGGCAGCGACTCACCAGTATCTTTTCCATGTGTCCTCCCGGTCCGCCGCCAGTCTACCTACCTAAGCCTGCAGCGGATTGTCGCCCCGCCGGCGGAACCAGCCGGTCAGCGACAGCCGCTCGCGGGTGGCCGGCAGCACCTCGTGAGGCAGCTGGCCGGAGAGAAAGCACACCAGGCTGCCGCCCAGGGGCAGGACATCCTGTTGGCGCTGCTCGTCCAGATAGAGCCGCAGCTCGCCGCCCTGCTCCGGCAACCAGGCGTCGTTGAGATAGAGCACCAGGGAGACCATGCGCCGGTCATCGTCGCGGAAGCGATCCAGGTGGCGTGCATAGAAGGCGCCGGGCGGATAGAAGGCGAAGTGGCTCTCGTAGTCTTCCAGCCCCAGGAACAGGGAGCGGTTGAAGGCCTCGCGCAGGGTGTCCATGAGTTGCAGATAGCGCTGCACGCCGGGATGGGCATCGTCCGGCTCCAGCCAGGCGATATGGTCGCCTCGTACCCCTTCGCGGATTAGCGGGCTTTCGCCGCGACCGATGCCGGCGCGCTCCAGCTCACCGCGGGCGTGGCGCAACCGGCACTCGGCGGCCAGCTCGGCAGTGAGGTCCAGGGGCAGGAAGATGCTCTGCCGTGACCAGCCGTGCTCGGCGAGATCGTCGACGATACGTTGCAGTAGGGGATGCTCGGGGTGCAGAGCCATCGCGGAAACCGTCAGAACCGGGCCAGGCCGGCGGGATGCCGAGTGTAAGAGAAGTCGGCCACGGCTGCGCGCCTGCCTTGACCAGGCGACGAATGCCCGGGATGAGCGCCTCGACAGCCAGCCTGGGGTTGCCGACAATGGCGGACTTTCCGGCTCCGCGCCGCTGCCCGAGGTGTCCATGCGCGTTTTGTTCGCTTCCCTGCTTTTCGCCATCAGCCTGCCCGCCCTGGCCGACGATACGGTCAGTCTCTATCAGGCCGCAGGTTGGCCCGAGCAGCGCGGACACTTCCGCGACGCCCTGCAGGCTGCCCAGCAGCGCTACCAGAACAGCCTGCCGCCGGCGCTCTACCAGAGCCTGGTGGACAACAGCAACAAGCGCTACACCGCCGCGGCCATCGATCAGCGCGCCCTGGCCGCCTTGCGCCAGAGCCTGCCTGCCGACGGCCCCGCACTGCAGTTTTTCCAGTCACCGGTGGGACGCAAGGTGGTCGCCGCGGAAATCGCCGCCACTCGCAGCGATCAACTGGCCAAGAACGCCAATGGCGTACCCCAGATGCAGGCCAGTCCGGCCCGGCGTGCCCAGGCCAAGCGCCTGGCCACCGCCCTGCCCGTGCGCGAAGCCGGGGCCGAGGTCAGCGTGGCCTTGGCGGGCCTCGCCGCCGACAGCCTGAGTTCGATGCTGCCGGGCCTGATGGGCCAGCAGCAGTCCGGAGGCATGATCGAGCAGCAGCGCCAGCGATTCATCCAGCAGATGAATGCCGGTGACCTGGAGAACACCCTGCTCTATGTCTATCGCACCCTGAACGACAGCGAACTCGGCCAGTTCGCCGACTTCGCCAGTTCGGCCAATGGCAGCGCCTACTACCGCGCCGCCGTGGCTGCCCTGCGCGCCGGCCTGGGTGGCGGCGGCCAGTAGGACGGCTCAGACGAGACGGTCGTCCAGCCAGCGGAAATAGCGCTGGCGCAGGGCCTCGGTCTCGTTGACCAGATGGTGCCGCGCCTCCGGCAGGCGCAGCACCTCGGGCCGCGCGAACTTGGCCTCCAGCACTCCCAGGTTGTGCCGCCAGTCGACGGTGAAATCCTGCTCGCCCTGGATCACCAGCAGGCTCCGGGTACTGGCCGGCGCCCTCTCCAGTTGCGGAATCCAGCGCGCCAGGGCGCCCACCCACTGCGCCGGCAGCTCGCGTGGCTGCAGACTGTCCCGCTGCAGGAAGTCGAGAAAGGCCGGATCCCCGGAATTCACCGAGAAGCGCCGCGGCAGGGCGCGCGCGAAGGGCTTCACCAGGCGATAGGTCCACAGGCCCTGGCGCCAGGCGTGGGGCCTGACCAGGGGCGCCAGCAGGATCGTCTCGCCCAGTTCGGGGGCGGGCTCACCGCGCAGCAGATAGTCCAGCAGGATGGCGCCGCCGGTGCTCTGGCCGAGCAGGTGCCAGGGCCGCGGCAGGTCCAGGCGCCGGGCCTCGGCGATCAGGGCCGCCAGGGCGGTCTGGTATTCGGCGAAGTCGTTGATGCTGGCGCGGGCCCCGCTCGACAGGCCATGTCCGGGCAGGTCGCAGGCCAGCACCGCCAACCGCCGTGACAGGGCCCAGTCCACCACGTGACCATAGAGGCCCATATGGTCGTAGTAGCCATGCAGCATCAGCAGGCTGCCCCGCGGCTCGCGCGGCCACCAGCCCTGCACCGCGAGCCGGTAGCCGCCGGCGGCCAGCGCGCCCAGGGCCACCGTCACCTCCGGCCGCGCGAGGCTGTCCGCCAGGCGGTAATGGCGGCGATAGGCCTGGTGATCAAGATTCGGCGGCAGGTCATGCTGCAAGGGCACCAGGGCCTGGCGCAGGCGGTCTAGATCCAAGTGAGGCGTCATGGCTCGGTTCACGGCGAAGTTGCCCCCATGATCGACGTCCGGGCCGCTACAGGACAAGGGTTCGCCAAGGGACTTTTCCAATTGTTTCAAAATGCGCAACTCTCCCCTGCGCAAAGGTGTCTGAATATTTCACTGCCTAGGCAGTATTCTGGATCCGCTTCATTGCCTGGGCAGATACTGCAATGTCACATTTCGACCGTAGCAACTTTCCCCTGCGCTATTCCGTAGGCCATCTGATCCACCTGGCGAATCAGTACAAGGATCGCCTGCTGGACAGTCACCTGGTGCCCTACGACATCACGGCTGCCCAGTTCAAGGTGCTGCTGCTGCTCGCCCGCGACCTGACCGACACCCCGGCCGAACTCAGCCGCTGCCTGTCGCTGGACAGCGGCGCCATGACCCGCATGCTCGATCGTCTGGAAGCCAAGGGTCTGCTGCGCCGCGTGCGCAGCCTGAGCGACCGTCGCCAGGTGCGCCTGGAACTGACCGAACAGGGCAAGGCCCTGAGCAGTGAACTCATGCAGATCGGCGTCGACGCCCTCAACGACCTTACCCAGTGCCTGGACCGCCAGGAGCTGGACGACCTTGAACGCCTGCTCCGCCGCCTGCTCAGCCCCTCCGGCCTGTTGCCGGAGACCTCTGGAGACCTCTGACCCATGACCTTTCGCCTGCCATTGACCGCCCTCTGCGCCGCCCTGCTGCTGGCCGGCTGCGTGTCGTCCGAGGGGTTGCACACCCAGGGGCGCGCTGTGGACCCGGCGACGCTCAAGGGCGAAGCCACCTTTGCCAGCGATCGCCTCTCCCCCGCCCAGTGGCCGAGCGCCGACTGGTGGACCCGGCTGGGCGATCCGCAACTCGACAGCCTGATCCGCGAGGCCTTGCGTGACAGCCCCTCGCTGCAGGAAGCCGATGCACGCAGCCGCCAGGCCGATGCTGCGGTACTCGCCGCCGATGCCGACCGCTATCCGCAGATCGACGCCAATGGCGGCGTCACCCGTTCGCGCCTCGCACGGCCGGACGATCCCGTCGGCCAGGGCGAACGCTACAGCACGCTGCGCCAGTTCGATGTGAGCGGCAGCTACAGCTTCGACCTCTGGGGTGGCCAGCGCGCCGCCTGGGAAGCCGCTCTCGGCCGTGCTCGCGCCGGCGAGGTGGATCGCCAGGCCGCCCGCCTGACCCTGGCGGCCAACGTCAGCCGCGCCTACAACCAACTCGGCCTGGCCTACGCCAATATGGACGTAGCCCAGCAGGACCTGGAGCGTACGCGCGGCATGCTCGATCTGGCCCAGCGCCGGGTGGACGCCGGTCTCGACAGCGACTACCAGCTGCAGCAGACCCAGAGCCTGGAAGCCAGCTCGGCCTCGGCCCACACCGCCGCCGAGCAGCAGGTGCGTACGGCCCAGATCCGCCTCGCCGTGCTGCTGGGCAAGGGGCCCGACCGTGGCGCCGAGATTCCGCGGCCGAAGCTGATAGCTCCCGCCGCGGTCAACCTGCCCGGCCAGCTGCCCGCCGAATTGGCCGGTCGTCGCCCGGACCTGATCGCCGCCCGCTGGCGGGTGGAGGCCGCGAGCAAGGACATCGCCGCCAGCAAGACCAACTTCTATCCCAACCTCAACCTCACGGTAGCGGCCGGCAGCAAGGCCATCCTTGGCGATGCCCTGTTCGGCGGTCCGGCGCGTTTCTTCAACGTGGGTCCGGCGTTGTCACTACCGATCTTCGACGGCGGTCGCCGTCGCTCCGATCTCGCCAGCCGGGACGCCGACTACGACCTGGCCGTGGCCCAGTACAACCAGACCCTGGTGCAGGCGTTGGGCGACATCGCTGACGCCATCACCCGCCAGCGTTCGCTGGATCAGCAGATCGTCCAGCAGCAACGGGCCCGCGACATCGCCAAGAGCTCCTTCGACATCGCCATGCAGCGCTATGGCGCTGGCATTGGCAACTACCTCGACGCCCTGACCGTCGAGCAGCAACTGCTGCAGGCCGAGCGCCAGCTGGCCAGCCTCCAGGCCGATCGCGTCGACAGCGGCGTGCTGCTGATGCAGGCCCTGGGTGGCGGCTTCCAACCGTCCGAACTGCCGCCGGCGCCCGCCGCAGCGGCCACACACTGATACCGAGAGCCCGACCATGGCCGATTCCGCCGCAACCCCCAACGACAATGCCCAGGAGCAGAAACCGCAGCGCTCCGGCAAACGCAAGGTCCTCCTGCTGCTTCTGCTGCTGGTGGTGATCCTGGCTGGCGTGGGCGTCTACTGCTACCACCTGTTCTATGGCCGC
This sequence comes from Pseudomonas sp. SORGH_AS_0211, assembly GCF_031453455.1. NCBI lineage: Bacteria > Pseudomonadati > Pseudomonadota > Gammaproteobacteria > Pseudomonadales > Pseudomonadaceae > Pseudomonas > Pseudomonas sp. SORGH_AS_0211. The sequence continues at coordinate 3,177,068 of NZ_JAVIZV010000001.1, forward strand.
TTCCATGCCAGCACCGACGATGCCTACGTCAACGGCAACCTGGTGCAGATCACGCCCCAGGTCGTCGGCACCGTGACCCGCATCGCCGTGGACGATGGCGACTTCGTGCGTCAGGGCCAGCCGCTGGTGGAATTCGACCCCAGCGACACCGCCGTGTCCCAGCAGAGCGCCGAGGCCAATCTGGCCAAGACCGTGCGCCAGGTGCGCGGCCTGTACAGCAACGTCGACAGCTACAAGGCCCAGGTGGCCGCGCGGCGCGTCGAGGTCGAACGGGCCCGCGCCGACTACGCCCGCCGCCAGCAACTGGCCAAGGGCGGCGCCATCTCTAAGGAAGAACTGGCCCATGCCCGGGACACCCTGGTCGCGGCGCAGAGCTCCCTGACCTCCGCCCAGCAGCAACTGGACACCAACCAGGCGCTGGTGGACGACACCGAGATCGCCTCGCACCCGGACGTCAAGGCCGCCGCCGCCCAGTTGCGCCAGGCCTATCTGAACCATGCCCGCAGCACCCTGGTGGCGCCGGTCAGCGGCTATGTCGCCAAGCGCTCGGTGCAGGTCGGCAGTCGCGTGCAGCCCGGCGCGGCGCTGATGGCCGTAGTGCCCCTGGACCAGATCTGGATCGACGCCAACTTCAAGGAAACCCAGCTCGCCGAGATGCGTATCGGCCAGCCGGTGGAAATCCATTCCGACCTCTATGGCGACGACGTGCGCTATCGCGGCGTGGTGGAAAGCCTGGGCGTGGGTACCGGCAGCGCCTTCTCGCTGCTGCCGGCGCAGAACGCCACGGGCAACTGGATCAAGATCGTCCAGCGCCTGCCCGTGCGGATCCGCCTGGAAGGCGACAACCTGGACAAGCACCCGCTGCGCATCGGCCTGTCGACCGTGGTCGACGTCGACCTGCACGACCAGGACGGCGCCCGCCTGCCCACCACCACGCCGCAGCAGCCGCGCTACAGCACCGACGTCTACGACCATCAGCTGGCCGATGCCGATCAGCTGATCCAGCAGATCGTTCACAACAACGGTCCGGCGGCGCGCGCTGCGGGCGTCGCCAAGCGCTGACAGCCAAGGAGGCTCCTGGCGAGCCTCCCCGTCCACCCCTTCTGGTAATCCGTCATGAGCGATAACGCCTTTCGCCCGGCGAGCCTGGTGCTCGCCACGGTGGGCCTGTCCCTGGCCACCTTCATGCAGGTGCTCGACACCACCATCGCCAACGTCGCCCTGACCACCATTTCCGGCAACCTCGGGGTGAGTTCGGAACAGGGCACCTGGGTCATCACCGCCTTCGCCGTGAGCAATGCCATCGCCCTGCCGCTGACCGGCTGGATGGCGCGCCGCTTTGGCGAGGTCAAGCTGTTCATGGCCGCCGTAGTGCTGTTCGTCATCACCTCCTTTCTCTGCGGCATCGCCACCTCCATGCCCGAGCTGGTGATCTTCCGCGCCATGCAGGGCTTCGTCGCCGGCCCGCTCTATCCCATGGCCCAGACCCTCCTGCTGGCGATCTTCCCGGCGGCCAAGCGCGGCATGGCCCTGGCGCTGCTGGCCATGGTGACGGTGGTGGCGCCCATCATCGGCCCCATCGCCGGCGGCTGGATCACCGACAACTACAGCTGGCCGTGGATCTTCTTCATCAACATCCCCATCGGCATCTTCGCTACCCTGGTGGTCTGGAGCCAGCTGGGCAAGAAGCCGGAAAAGCTGGTGCACCAGCCCATCGACTACGTCGGGCTGATCCTCCTGGTGCTGGGTGTGGGCGTGTTGCAGGTGGTGCTGGACAAGGGCAACGACCTGGACTGGTTCGAATCCAACCTGATCTGCCTGGGCGCGGCCTTTTCCGCCGTGGCCCTCACCGCCCTGGTGATCTGGGAGCTGACCGACAAGCATCCCATCGTCAACCTGCGGCTGTTCCGCTATCGCAACTTCAGCTTTGGCACCCTGGCGCTGGTGCTGGGCTATTCGGGCTTCTTCGGCATCAACCTGCTGCTGCCCCAGTGGCTGCAGACCCAGCTCGGCTATACCCCGGTGTGGGCCGGTCTGGCGGCGGCGCCCATCGGCATCCTGCCGGTGATCCTCTCGCCGCTGGTGGGCAAGTTCGCGCACAAGACCGACCTGCGCCTGCTGGCCGGTGGCTCCTTCCTGGTGATCGGGGCATCCTGCTTCATGCGCGCCACCTTCAACAACGAGGTGGACTATCGCCACATCGCCGAGGTGCAGACCTTCATGGGCCTGGGCGTAGCGCTGTTCTTCATGCCCACCACCAGCATCCTGCTGTCCAGCCTCAAGCCGTCGGAGCTGGCGGATGGCGGCGGCCTGGCGACCTTCCTGCGGGTCCTCGGCGGCAGCTTCGCTTCCTCCCTGACCACCTGGCTGTGGCAGCGCCGCGCCATCCATCACCATGCCCAGCTGACCGAGGACGTCACCGTCTACAGCCCGGCCACCCAGCACTACCTGGACGCCCTCGGCGGGCCGTCGCAGCAGGCCTATGCCCAGCTGGACAAGGTGGTGGAGAGCCAGGCCTACATGCTCTCCACGGTGGACTACTTCACCCTGCTCGGCTGGATCTTCATGGGCCTGTTCCTGATCATCTGGCTGGCCAAGCCGCCCTTCGCGGCCAAGCCGGGGGCCGGTGGGGGCGACCACTAGCCCGGCATTCAGGGAGTGCCGTGCTGGGTCTCCAGGTAGTCGGCGATGTCGCGCAGGTCCTCGGCGTCGCCGATGCCCCAGAATCTCATCTTGGTGCCTGGCACCTTCGTTTCGGGATCGCGCAGAAAGGCCGCCAGGGCCTCGCGGTCCCAGGCAAAGCCGGCCTGGCGCATGGCGTCGGAGTAGTTGTAGCCGGCCAGGCTCCCGGCCTGGCGACCGACGAGGTCGTTGAGCTGGGGGCCGAAGCCGGACTGGGCGCCCGGCCCCACCGAATGGCAGTTGTGGCAGCGGCGCAGGAAGAGGTTGCGGCCATTGTCGGCATCGGCCCAGGCCACCTCCCCGCTCAGCAGCGTCAGCAGGACCACCCCGACCAGGGGCCTCATCGCTGGCACTTGCGGCAATAGACGCTGGCGCGCTGGCCCAGGCGGATCTCCTGCAGGCCCGTGCCGCAGACCTTGCAGAATTCGCCCTTGCGCCCGTAGACGAACAGCTCCTGCTTGAAATAGCCCGGCGCCCCGTCACCGCCGATGAAGTCGCGCAGGGTGGTGCCACCGCTCTCGATGGAGCGCGCCAGGACCTTCTTGATCTCTTCGGCCAGGCGCTCGTAGCGCGCCCGGGAAACGCTGCCGGCGGCACGGCGGGGATCGATGCCGGCGGCGAACAGTGCCTCGGCGGCGTAGATGTTGCCCACCCCCACCACCACGGCGTTGTCCATGATGAAGGGCTTGACCGCCATGCTGCGCCCGCGCGACAGCTCGAACAGCCGACCGCCGTCGAAGGCCTCGGTCAGCGGCTCGGGCCCCAGCTTGCTGAGCAGCACATGGGCATGGGGATCCTGGGTCCAGAGCAGCGCGCCGAAGCGGCGCGGATCGGTGTAGCGCAGCGACAGCCCGGATTCCAGCTCGATGTCGACGTGCTCGTGCTTGGCCGGCGGCTGGTCGGCCGGCACCAGGCGCAGGCTGCCGGACATGCCCAGGTGGCCGATCAGGGTGCCGCTCTCGGCGTGGATCAGCAGGTACTTGGCCCGCCGCTCGACGGCCTCGATGCGCTGCCCGGAGAGGCGCACGTCCAGGTCCTCGGGTACCGGCCAGCGCAGCCGGCCATCGCGGACGATGACCCGGCGCACGCGCTGACCGACGACATGGGGCTCGATGCCCCGGCGGGTGGTTTCGACTTCAGGTAGTTCGGGCATGGAGGTCCAGGAGGCTTGCAGATGCCTTAGTAATTGATCCGGCCGCTGCCCATTTCAAGGATGGTCTCCTTGAGCGACTCGAAGTCGTACTCGGACAGGCCGACGTGATCCAGTACCCGCGGCGCGATGGCCTGCCACTCGTGATCCTCGTCCTGGCCACCGAGGGCGCGATAGCAGCGGCAGATGTGCTCGGCCATCTTCAGCAGCGCCAGCAGGTTCTTGATCTGGATGTCGGCCGACGAGTCCTCGTCGAAGACCGACTGGGCGTTGTGGTGATTGGCGATGGCCTGGCCGACGTGTTCCGGCAGGCGCCAGGAGCGGGAGATGAAATAGCCCACCACGGCATGGTTGGTGCTGAAGATGCGGTTCTCCACGTCCACTACCCGCACCTGCTCGTTGACGCTGGCATAGGCCTCTTCCAGCACCGCCATGTAGTTGGGGAAGCGCTTGAGCATCAGCGGGATGCCGCAGTTGTGGAACAGACCCAGGGCATAGGCCTCGTCCGGGGTCGGATAGCCGGTCTTCTTGGCCAGGCTCAGGCAGGTCTCGGCGACGTCCTGGGCGGTGTCCCAGAAGCGGTTGAGGATGACGATGGTCTCGTCGGTGAGCTCGCCCTTGATCGACTGGGCGTTGATCAGGTTGATGACCGACTGGCTGCCCAGCAGGTTGACCGCCCGCTGGATCGAGGTGATGCGGTTGCTGAGGCCGAAGTACGGCGAGTTCACCAGCTTGAGCAGGGCACCGGAGAGCCCCGGATCCTGGCCGATCAGGCGGGAGATGACCTTGAGATCGGGGTTGGGCATGAGCTGTTCGAGTTGCAGATCCACCATGATCTGCGGCTGCGGGGGAATGCTGATGCCTTGCAGGGCCTGACGGATCTGCTCCTCGGTCAGCTGAGGGGACGCTTGGGACATGGGGACTACTCTGCGATGGATGTCGCAAATCTACTCCGCGCCGCTCGGCGATGCCATCGGGCGCGACGAAGGAACTTAGCAGCGGCAAAACGAGCCGGATTCAGGAGCGCTGGCAAAAGGCTAGCCTGACCGAATTACTATCGAGGTATCCGCAACCATGGCTACATCCCTGAACGGCAAGAAAATCGCCATCCTGGTCACCGACGGCTTCGAACAGGCCGAACTCACCGGCCCCAAGCAGGCCCTGGAACAGGCGGGCGCCCAGACTCACATCATCTCCGCCGAGAAGGGTGAGGTGCGCGGCTGGGACGGCACCGAGCCGGCCGACAGCTTTCCGGTGGACCTCACCTTCGCCGCAGCCAATGCCGGCGACTATGACGCCGTACTGTTGCCCGGCGGCGTGGTCAATGCCGACACCATCCGCATCGACGCGCAGGCCCAGCAGCTGACCAAGCAGATCGCCGACGCCGGCAAGCCGGTCGCCGTCATCTGCCACGGTGCCTGGCTGCTGATCTCCGCCGGCCTGGTGCAGGGCAAGACCCTGACCAGTTGGCCCTCGCTGACCGACGACCTCAAGAACGCTGGCGCCACCTGGCAGGACCAGGAGGTCATCGTCGACGGTCAACTGGTGAGCAGCCGCAAGCCAGACGACATTCCGGCCTTCAATCGCGAGTTCATCAAGCTGCTGGCAGGCTGAATCAGCAAGACTGGCACTTTGATCTCATAAGACTGAACTTATGGCAAAGTGCCAGAGTCTTATCGAGTGCCCCCAAAGCACTTTTAGCCCGCCCTGCCCGGCGGGCTTTCTTTTGCCCGGCGTTTGGGCCTGGAGCCTGTCCGGAATCTTGCGAGCTAGCGCCAGACAAGGCCCAGGCGGCCCCGCAAAAACGCCTGAGAAAGCGGATCGGACCCGCGCTCGGGTTTACGTAGGGTAATGCGGGGCCGCCCAGGCGGGGCTGGCCTTCCAGGGCGTTTTAAAACGCCGTTTGGCCTACGCCCAGCAGATCATGTACAGGCTCTCAGGCCTGGAAATCACCTTGCAGATCCACCAGATGGCGCTCGATGTCGGCCAGGCGCTGGCCCTGATCGCTCATGCCCAGCCAATCTAGCTTGAGGTGCGTCTCGAACGGCAGCAGGTAGGCCAGCTGGCAGCCCAGTGCCTGGCGGTCGACAACCTCGCCGCCCATATCCAGGCTGGCCACCATCGGATGCTGGGCCAGGGCCGCCAGCAGCGCCATCAGGTCGGCGTCGCCATCGCGTAGCGGCTGGGGATCGGTCTCGGGGAGCCACTCCACCTCACCCACCACCAGGTGATCGGGTTGCTCTTCCTGGCTCAGGAGGCGAAAGCGCCGTCCGCCTTCGATGCGGATGCCCAGCAGGCCGTTGCTCTGCTGCTGCCAGTCGCGGATCAGCGCCTCGCAGCCATAGGCGCCCAGACGATTGGGCGCCGCACCGGTCTCGCGGCCCTCGAGGATGGTCACCACGCCAAAGCTGCTGCCCTGCTTGAGGCAGCGACCGAGCATGTCCAGATAGCGGGCTTCGAACAGCTGCAGATCAAGGCGGCAACCGGGAAACAGGGTGGTGTTGAGCGGAAACAGGGGCAGCGTCATGAAACCTCCGGGGCTTGAGGGTCCTGCTGGATAGAGCATCGAGCGCCGCCGAAGGCTCCCGCGCGGCGACGCGCGGGAGCCTGGTCGGGTCAGAAGCGGTAGACCTCGGCGCCGGTGCGGATGGGCACCACGGCCGGCAGCGTTGGCCGAGCCTGGGCCTCTTCGACAAGTTTCTTCGGCTCCTTGCGCGCCATCTCGGTCTCGCGGCGGCCGCGCTGGGCGACCTTGGTGAGATCGGTGGCCAGCCGCGCCGACAGTTGCTGCAGCAATTCGCCCTGGGCCCGCACCTGGGCCGCGCGATCGCCCGCGTGCCGGGTCTGCAGGTGGATCACCTCGGTGTCCAGCAGCCGGCCCTGGCCGTCGCGCAACTGCCAGCTGGCATCGAGGGTGGCAGGCGCCTGGTCACCCGCATCGAGGCGGGTCACCACCAGTTCCACCCGGTACTGCGGATCGAAGCCTGCGGGTTGCTCGCCCACCACCACCCGGCCGCTATTGAGGCGACCGGCGAGCTGGCGCTGCAGCAACTGGCGCACATTGGCGTCCAGCGGTCCGGCCCAGTGATCGCGGGTGGTCTTGAGACTGCCGTCGGGCTGGCGCTCCAGCAGCACGTCGCGCTGCAGGTAGTCGGCCAGTTGCAGGCTTTCGATCCACACCGCCAGGCCGCGCTCACTGCTCGCCGGCGCACGCGCATTGCCGCCATCGAGCTGGTAGTAGTGGCTGGGGTCGAGGCTGGCACAGCCACCCAGGCCAGCCAGCAGGCCGACGAGCGCCAGCCTGGCAAGACACATCCGTTTCATCGAGGCTCTCTCTCGACGGGCATCAAGGCCCAGCGAGTCCTGGTCGAAAAAATCCGGGCTATGCTAGCGGCTGACCGCGGGCGGCTCAAGTTTCCACCTGCAGCGAGTCCACCCGCTGGAAGCCCCGTGGCAGCTTGTTGCCCCGCCGGCCGCGCTCGGCACGGTAGTGCTCCAGGTCGCTGCCCTTGAGGGTATAGGGCCGTTTACCGGCCTGCAGCGTGAGGGAGGCGCCGGCCGGCACCACGGCCAGATCGATCACGTATTCCTCGCGTTTGGCGACCCGATCGCCGGGAATGGATATCAGCTTGTTGCCCTTGCCCTTGGCCAGTTGCGGCAGCTCGGTGATGGCGAACACCAGCAGCCGCCCCTCGTTGGTGACCACCGCGAGGGAGGTGTCTTCCAAAGAGGACACCGGCTTGGGCGGCAGCACCCTGGCGCCATTGGGCAGACTGATCAGCGCCTTGCCGGCCTTGTTCTTGGCCTGCAGGTCCTCGCCCCTGACCACGAAGCCGTAGCCGGCGTCCGACGCCATGACATAGAGACCGGTGTCATCCGGCAGCAGTAGGCACTCGAAGCTGGCCCCCGGCGGTGGCGTCAGGCGTCCGGTCAGGGGCTCGCCCTGGCCACGCGCCGACGGCAGCGAATGGGCGGCGACGGAATAGCTGCGGCCGGTGGAGTCGATGAAGACGGCGAACTGATTGGAGCGGCCCAGGGCCGCTGCCTTGAAGCCGTCGCCGGCCTTGTAGGACAGCCCGGTCGGATCGACGTCATGGCCCTTGGCCTGGCGCACCCAGCCCTTCTCGGAAAGCACCACGGTCACCGGCTCGGTGGGCATGAGCTCGGTTTCGGACAGGGCCTTGGCCTCGGCCCGGGCGACGATGGGCGAGCGGCGGGCGTCGCCATAGGTCTCGGCATCCTTGATCAGTTCGTCGCGGACCAGGTTGCGCAGCTTCTTGTCGCTGCCCAGCAGGGTCTGCAGGCGCTTCTGCTCCTTGAGCAGCTCGGCCTGTTCGCCGCGGATCTTCATTTCTTCCAGGCGCGCCAGCTGGCGCAGGCGGGTCTCGAGGATGTAGTCGGCCTGGTCCTCGGAGAGTTCGAAGCGGGCCATCAGCGCCTGCCTGGGATGCTCTTCGGTGCGGATGATGTGGATCACCTCATCCAGGTTGAGGAAGGCGATCAGCAGGCCATCCAGCAGGTGCAGGCGACGCTCGACCTTGTCCAGGCGGAACTGCAGGCGGCGGCGCACGGTGCCGATGCGATAGATCAGCCATTCCTGGAGGATCTGCCTGAGGTCCTTGACCTGGGGCTTGCCGTCCAGGCCGATGACGTTGAGGTTGACCCGGTAGCTGGATTCGAGATCGGTGGTGGCGAACAGGTGCTGCATCAGCTCGTCGGCATCGATGCGGTTGGAGCGCGGCACGATGACGATGCGGGTCGGGTTCTCATGGTCCGACTCGTCGCGCAGGTCCGCCACCATGGGCAGCTTCTTGGCCTGCATCTGGGCGGCGATCTGCTCCAGCACCTTGGAACCGGAGACCTGGTGCGGCAGCGCGGTGATGACCACGTCGCCATCTTCGCGGCGGTAGACGGCGCGCATGCGCACCGAGCCGCGACCGGTCTCGTAGATTTTGCGCAGGTCGGCGTGGGGGGTGATGATCTCGGCTTCGGTGGGGAAGTCCGGGCCCGGCACGTGTTCGAGCAGTTCGGGGATCCCGGCGATGGGATCGTCCAGCAGGCGCACGCAGGCGGCCGCCACCTCGCGCAGGTTGTGCGGCGGGATGTCGGTGGCCATGCCCACGGCGATGCCGGTGGTGCCGTTGAGCAGCAGGTTGGGCAGCCGTGCCGGCAACACGGCCGGCTCGTTCAGGGTACCGTCGAAGTTGGGCACCCAGTCCACGGTGCCCTGCCCCAGCTCGTTGAGCAGCACCTCGGAATAGCGCGACAGCCGCGCCTCGGTGTAGCGCATGGCGGCAAAGGACTTGGGATCGTCCGGCGCACCCCAGTTGCCCTGGCCATCCACCAGCGGATAGCGATAGGAGAACGGCTGCGCCATGAGCACCATGGCTTCGTAGCAGGCCGAGTCGCCATGGGGATGGTACTTACCGAGCACGTCACCCACGGTACGGGCGGATTTCTTGTGCTTGGCGTCGGCGTCCAGGCCCAGTTCGCTCATGGCGTAGATGATGCGGCGCTGGACCGGCTTGAGGCCGTCGCCGATATGCGGCAGGGCGCGGTCCATGATGACGTACATGGAGTAGTTCAGGTACGCCTGCTCGGTGAAGTCGGCCAGCGAACGGCGTTCGACGCCATCCAGGCTCAGGTCGAGGGGTGCACTCATGGGAATCCTTTGGTGTTACGTCGGTAATCGGATGGCGTGCCTTTATCGCGGCCATGGGTTGCTCCTACCGGAGGAGCGGCCCATGGCCGCGATGGGCACGACCAATGAGTCAGGCGCTCAAAGCAGCACTTCGGCGCGATCGCCCTTGGATTCCAGCCAGCTCTTGCGATCGCCGGATCGCTTCTTGGCCAGCAGCATGTCCATCATCTCGAGGGTGCCGGGCACGTCCTCCAGGGTCAGCTGCACCAGGCGCCGGGTGTTGGGGTCCATGGTGGTCTCGCGCAGCTGCAGCGGATTCATCTCGCCGAGGCCCTTGAAGCGGGTCACCTGGGGCTTGCCGCGCTTCTTTTCCGCCGCCAGGCGATCCAGGACACCGTCGCGCTCGGCTTCGTCGAGGGCGTAGTGCACCTCCTTGCCGAGGTCGATGCGGTACAGCGGCGGCATGGCCACATAGACGTGGCCGGCATCCACCAGCGGCCGGAAGTGCTGCACGAACAGCGCGCACAGCAGGGTGGCGATGTGCAGGCCGTCGGAGTCGGCGTCGGCGAGGATGCAGATCTTGCCGTATCTCAGGCCGCTCAGGTCGGCGCTGCCCGGGTCGATACCGATGGCCACGGCGATGTCGTGCACCTCCTGGCTGCCCAGCACCTCGCTGCCGTCCACTTCCCAGGTATTCAGGATCTTGCCGCGCAGCGGCATGATGGCCTGGAATTCCTTGCTGCGCGCCTGCTTGGCGCTGCCGCCGGCGGAGTCGCCCTCCACCAGGAACAGCTCGGATCTCATCGGATCCTGACCGGCGCAATCGGCCAGCTTGCCGGGCAGCGCCGGCCCCTGGGTGATCTTCTTGCGCTCGACCTTCTTGCCGGCCTTGAGGCGGCGGCCGGCATTGTTGATGGCCAGTTCGGCGATCTGCTGACCCAGCTCCGGATGGGCGTTGAGCCAGAGGCTGAAGGCGTCCTTGACCACCCCAGAGACGAAGGCCGCGGCCTCGCGGGAGGACAGGCGCTCCTTGGTCTGGCCGGAGAATTGCGGCTCCTGCATCTTCATCGAGAGAACGAAGGCGATGCGCTCCCAGACGTCTTCCGGGGCCAGCTTGAGGCCGCGCGGCAAGAGGTTGCGGAATTCGCAGAATTCGCGGATGGCATCCAGCAGGCCCTGGCGCAGGCCGTTCACATGGGTGCCGCCCTGGGCGGTGGGAATCAGGTTGACGTAACTTTCCTGCACCGACTCGCCGCCTTCGGGCAGCCAGAACAGTGCCCAGTCCACCGCTTCCCGGGACGAGGCCAGGCTGCCGTGGAAGGGTGCCTCGGGCAGCCGCAGGGCATCGCCCACGGTGTCGATCAGATAGGACCTCAGGCCGTCTTCGTAATGCCATTCGCTGCGCTCGCCGCTGGCTTCGTCGTGGAAGCTCACCGCCAGGCCCGGGCAGAGCACCGCCTTGGCCTTGAGCACGTGCTTCAGGCGACTGACGGAGAACTTGGGCGCATCGAAGTACTTGGGATCCGGCCAGAAGTGCACGCTGGTGCCGGTATTGCGCTTGCCAACGCTGCCGACCACGGCCAGTTCGCTGGCCTTGAAGCCATCGGCGAAGGCCATGCCGTATTCGTTGCCCTCGCGCTTGACGCGCACCTCGACCCGGGTCGACAGGGCGTTCACCACGGAGATGCCCACGCCGTGCAGGCCGCCGGAGAACTGGTAGTTCTTGTTGGAGAACTTGCCACCGGCATGTAGCTTGGTAAGGATCAGCTCGACGCCGGAGACGCCCTCTTCCGGATGGATGTCCACCGGCATGCCCCGGCCGTCGTCGATCACTTCGAGGGAGTTGTCGGCGTGCAGGATCACCTGCACCTGCCGCGCATGACCGGCCAGGGCCTCGTCCACGCTGTTGTCGATGACTTCCTGGGCCAGGTGGTTGGGCCGCGAGGTGTCGGTGTACATGCCAGGGCGCTTGCGCACCGGATCGAGTCCGGAGAGGACTTCGATGGCGTCGGCGTTATAGGCGTTCTGCGTGGCCATGGGGTCTCTATTCGAAGGTGTTGAAATCCAGCTCGCGCCAGAGCGCCGGGTCGAAGCCGGCCAGCTCCAGCAGCAGCGGCAGCTGGCGATGGAAGCCCTGGAAGCCGTGGTCGCCACCCTGCTCGATACGCAGGGTGCAGCCGCCGTAGTAGCGTTCGGCGTCGCGGTAGTCGAGGGTCTCGTCGCCGGTCTGCAGCCAGACGTGGAAACGCTCGGGATCCGCCGGCGCCGCGACTTCCAGCGCGCGCATGGCCTCGACGTGGGCCTCGGTGAGGGTCCAGCTCTCGCCGGTATGGTGATTGCGCTGGGGCCCCAGGTAGTGCTCCATGAAGCGCCAGGGCCGGACCGCCGGATTGATCAGCACGGCCTTGAGCCCGTGGCGCTCGGCCAGGACGGTGGCATAGTAGCCGCCCAGGGAGCTGCCGACCAGCAAGGGGGCGTCCAGCTCGGCCAGTTCGCGCTCCAGGAGGGCGAAGGCGGCGTCGGCATCATTGGGCAGCGCCGGCGCGCGCAGGCGGTCCGCCAGGCCGAGTCGGCTCATGCAGGCGGTGAGCTGCCGCGCCTTCAGGGACGCGGGTGAGCTGTTGAAGCCATGGATATAGAGGATCGACGGCATCGGGCCGCTCCTACTGGATAAAAAAACAGGTAAAGGGTAACCCGTTTCGACCCTCGCGACCAAGGCAGCCGACCGGCGTCAGCCCTAGTAGCCCGCGGCGCTGTGATCCACGGTGAAGGTGTGCTGTTGCAGGCGCGAGACACCGGTTTCCAGAGTGCCGTCGGGCAACAGGCGCAACCAGCGGTAGCCCGGGGCCTGGTCGCCCGCCTTGAAGTCCTCGCTGCCCGGCTCGAATTGCAGACCGGTGGACGGCGACGCCAGCAGGCGCACGCCGTTGCGCAGCTGATCGAACTCCTGGTGGATGTGCCCCCAGAGCACCACCCTGACCTGGGGATGGCGGTCCAGCACGGCAAACAGCTCGTCCGCCCGGTGCAGGCCCAGGGGCTCCATCCAGCCGCAACCCACGGGTACCGGGTGATGGTGCAGGCAGATCAGGGCCGGACGCTCGGGCGCGGCGCTCAGGGCCTCGTCCAGGGCCAGCAGCTGCGCCTGCTCCAGTTCGCCGAACACGCAGCCGCGCACGGTGCTGTCGAGCAGGACGAGGCGCCAGGCGCCCAGGTCGGTGACGGTTTCCAGGAAGTCGCGATTGCCACAGGCCTTGGCCATGGGCGCGTTCTCGTCATGGTTGCCGGCCAGCCAGCGCATGGGCGCAGCCAGGGGTTCGGTCAGCTCGCAAAAGCGTTGATAGGAGGCCACGGAGCCGTCCTGGGAGAGATCACCGCTGGCCAGCAGCAGATCGATGCGTGGCTGCTCCCGTACCACCTGCGCCACCACCTGCTGCAGGCTGGCTGCCGTATCGATACCCAGCAACCGGCCATTGGCGCGTGCAAACAGATGACTATCGGTCAGTTGGACGACGAGGGGAGCGTTGACACTATCCGGCAAACTCACCAAAGCCTCCTAGGGGCATAAGGGGACAACGAGCGCAGGCAGGGTGCAGAAAAGTTCCCGGAAACTTGCGTGCATGCTTCACATTTTCGCAGCTTGCACAGCGTGAGGGAAGCTACGGCTGTCAGCGTTGCGCCCCAGTGCTCATCGCTGCAGGATAGGTTCAGCTTCGTGGCCACAGGCCAGGCAGTGACTCAGCCACTCGCCGAGAAACAGATTGAGCTGACTCTTCTCGTCAGGCTGATACATGGCCTGATTGGGATAGGGATAGCGCCCGAGCAGGTGCCGGGAGGCCCCGGCCGACACCACTTCCGCCATCCGCGCATCGTGATAGACGCGCACTTCCAGTTCGGGCACCGGCAACCAGGGCAACCCCAGTTCCTGGCGGACCCGCAGGACCGTCGTATAGGGACAGGCCTCGGTGACTTCCAGGGCGAGCACGCCCAGCGGGCGCTCGCCTTGCGACAACATGACGCGGCGCGATACCACGGCTTCGCGCATCTTGGGCAGAAGCCGCATCAGCCGCACGTAGTTGGCCTCGCACGTGGCCTGCAGGCCCGGCAGGTCAACTCGATAGCGATCTCGCAGTTTCAGCCCCATAACCCCCGTACCTCGGCGCGATTGAGCGCCAACCATTGCAGGGCGATGATTGCCGCTGCGTTATTGATTCGACCGTCGCGAACCCCTGCCAGTGCCTCGTCCAGCGACCAGACATGGACGCGAATGTCCTCGCCCTCCTCCTCCAGGCCATGGACGCCGCCGGCATCCGCGGTGCTGCAGCGACCCAGGTAGAGATAGACCTGTTCGTCGCTGCCGCCAGGCGAGGGGAAGTAGGTGGAGATGGGCCAGAGCGATTGCAAGGTCAGCCCGGCTTCTTCCTCGGCTTCCCGATGAGCGACCGCCTCGACGGCCTCGCCCTGCTTGTCCACCAAGCCCGCCACCGGCTCAAGCAGCCAGGGATGAGCGGTCTTTTCCATGACGCCGACGCGAAACTGCTCGATCAGTACCACCTCGTCGCGCACGGCGTCGTAGGGCAGCACGCAGACGGCATCGGGACGCACGAAGACCTCGCGCTCCAGTTCCGGCCCCAGCGCGCCGGAGAACTGGCGATGGCGCAACCGGAAGCGGGCCATGCGATAGAAACCCTGGAAGCAGATCTCGCGGCTCAGGATTTCAACGGCGGGCGCCTGGGATTCGTTGGCTTCGGTCATGGGCGCTCCAGCGCTGATTGAAGAGTGATCAGATCATCCTAGCGTGCCGCCTGCACTCGTGCAGCCCCTGGCGCGCCAAGTCGCGAAAAGGACAACAAGCCGGGAAACCTCCGCCCGGCCCTGGCAAACTTATGGGGCCAGACGGGTTCGAAAGCCGTCATTCTCTGTTTCCATGACAAGGAATCCCATGCGTATCCGCCCGCTCCTCCTGCTCGCCGGCCTGCTGCTCGGTGGTTGCCAAAGCGTCTTCGGCCCCAACCTCGACAAACCTCTCACGCCTCGCCACCAGGCCTGGGAGCACCGCCCGACCGGTTGCCAGGGCGAAGACTGCCCGCTGATCAACATCGACTACGTCGAATTCGGCGACCCGGCCCTGGACGCCCTGGTGCAGCGGCACCTGCTGGGCCTGGCCCGCGCCGAGCCGGGTGCGCCCATCCCGGCCTCGCTGGGGAGCTACGAGCGGGATTTCCTCGCCAAGGCGCAGCCACGCTGGAGCAGCTATCTGCAGGCCAAGGTGCGTGAACAGCATGACGGCCTGGTGATCATCGAATTCTCCAGCTACCTGGCCAATGGCGGCGCCCATGGCCTGGCCGGCCGCGACTTCGTCACCTGGGATCGCCATCTCAACCGGCAGATCACCCTGGGCGACATGCTGGTGCCGGGGCAGGAAGCCGAGTTCTGGCGGCTGGCGCAGCTGTCGCGCGAGGCCTGGATGGTCAGCAATGGCGTCGGCGATGCCGAGTTCCGCCAGCAGTGGCCCTTCCTCAAGACCAACAACGTGGCCCTGGACTTCGGCGCCCTGACGCTCAAGTACGACATC
Source organism: Pseudomonas sp. SORGH_AS_0211 (assembly GCF_031453455.1). Classification (NCBI taxonomy): domain Bacteria; kingdom Pseudomonadati; phylum Pseudomonadota; class Gammaproteobacteria; order Pseudomonadales; family Pseudomonadaceae; genus Pseudomonas; species Pseudomonas sp. SORGH_AS_0211. Next base: position 3,192,113 of record NZ_JAVIZV010000001.1, read on the forward strand.
GGCAGCATCGCCCCCTACGCCATGGGCCACCCGGAGCTGAAGATCCCCTATCCCAAGCTCAATGGCATCCTCAAGGGCGAGTATTTCCCGGGGCGTGGCAAAAGCCGCCAGCCGTAGTCCGCGTTGTTGGGCTTCGACGATGGAGCCGCCTCAACCCAACCTGCGGTGTCACGTCGGCCGCCGTAGGTTGGGTTGGGCGCAGCGAAGCCCGACAGGTCCGACTCAGTCGTAGGGTGGATGACGGCGCAGCCTCATCCACGCGTGCCGACTTGCCCCCACCCCAACCCTCCCCCGCAAGCGGGAGAGGGGGCAGTTAGGCGTAGGTTGGGTTGAGCGCAGCGAAGCCCAACGGCCGGACGCTAAACTCGCTTCAACCCCAGCAGCGCCTGCGCGGTACCCGCCACCACGACGGCTGGCAGGGTCGCGCCCCAGGCGGGGAGCAGCGTCGGCAGCAGGTGGTAGACGGCCACGCCCAGGGCCCAGGCGATCAGGGACTCCAGGCGCAGCGCCCGGACCCGCTGCGGAGCCTTGCGGCGGCGCAGCAGGAAGTGGTCCACCAGCACCACGCCGAACAGCGGGGCGAACACCGAGCCGATCAGCAGCAGGAAGTGTTCGTACTGGGCCAGGGGCACCAGGAGCGCCAGCAGGGTGCAGAGGATGCCGATGGCCAGGGTCAGCTGCCAGATCTTCACCTGGGCCAGGAAACCCGTCGCTACGGCCGCCGAGTGATAGGCGGCGAAGGCGTTTTCCGACTCGTCCAGCAGGATCAGCAGCAGCGGCAGGCCCAGGCCGGCCACGGCCAGGGCGCGTAGCAGGGCGTCGGCTTCACCGCCGCTGGCGAAGGCCAGGGTATAGGCGAAGCCCAGGCCCATCAGCCAGAGGTTGCCACAGAAGTAGCCGAGCAGGACGCCGCGACCGGCGCTGCGGCCGGTGCGGGCGAAGCGGGTGTAGTCGGCGATCACCGGCAGCCAGGACAGTGGCATGGCCACCACCAGGTCGAAGCCCAGCGCCTGGGTCAGGGAACCGTCGCCCGGGCGCTGCCAGAGCGCGGCCAGGTCGGCGCGCAGGAAGAGGTCCAGGGTCAGCCAGGTGCAGGCGCCCAACAGCAGCCAGATGCCCCAGCGACTGAGAAAACGGCGCACGAAGGTCAGCGGACCGGCCACCGCCAGGGCCGTGGCCAGGGCGCCGAACACCAGGGTCCAGAGCACGGGCGAGGACCAGGCCTGCAGGCCCCAGCTGCCCAGCAGCACGCTGGCCGCCTCGCGCATCACCACCAGTTCGAAGGCGCCCCAGCCGATCAGCTGGGTGATGTTGAGTACCGCCGGCAACAGCGCGCCGCGCTGGCCGAGGCTCTGGCCCAGGGCGCTCATCCCGGCCAGGCCGGTGTCGCTGCCCACCAGGCCGGCCGCCGCCAGCAGCAGCACCCCGACCCCGGTGCCGAGCACCAGCACCAGCAGGCCATCGGCCAGGCCCAGCCCGGGCGCCAGCAGCGCGCCGGCCTGCGCCACCATGAGGCCGATGCCCAGGGAGAACCAGAGGGTGAAGAGATCGCGCCCGCCAAGGATGCGGCGGTCCGCCGGAACGGGGACGGTGGGGATATAGAGGCCGGGGGCCTGGGCCATGATGGGTCTCTTGAGCAAGGGGTTGAGGGCGCCCGACGTCGTTGGGTGACGCCGGGCATTGTTGGGCTTCGCTGCGCTCAGCGCCAACCTACGGTCGTCAGACCTGCTTGTAGATCACGCCGCCTTCGTCCTTGAAACGCGCCGCCTGTTCCTGGAAGCCGGCCTCGATGGCCTTCTGCTCGTCGGTCAGGCCGTTTTCCTTGGCGTAGTCGCGGACCTCCTGGGTGATCTTCATCGAGCAGAACTTGGGGCCGCACATGGAGCAGAAGTGCGCCACCTTGGCCGAGTCCTTGGGCAGGGTCTCGTCGTGGAAGGCGCGCGCCGTGTCCGGGTCCAGGCCCAGGTTGAACTGGTCTTCCCAGCGGAATTCGAAGCGCGCCTTGGACAGGGCGTTGTCGCGGATCTGGGCGCCGGGGTGCCCCTTGGCCAGGTCCGCGGCATGGGCGGCGATCTTGTAGGTGATGATGCCGGTCTTGACGTCGTCCTTGTTGGGCAGGCCGAGGTGCTCCTTGGGCGTCACGTAGCAGAGCATGGCGCAGCCGAACCAGCCGATCATGGCGGCGCCGATGCCGCTGGTGATGTGGTCGTAGCCGGGGGCGATGTCGGTGGTCAGCGGGCCGAGGGTGTAGAACGGCGCCTCGTCGCAGCACTCCAGCTGCTTGTCCATGTTTTCCTTGATCAGCTGCATGGGCACGTGGCCCGGACCTTCGATCATGGTCTGGACGTCATGCTTCCAGGCGATCTTGGTCAGCTCGCCGAGGGTTTCCAGCTCGCCGAACTGGGCGGCGTCGTTGGCGTCGGCGATGGAGCCCGGACGCAGGCCGTCACCCAGGGAGAAGCTCACGTCGTAGGCCTGCATGATTTCGCAGATGTCTTCGAAGTGGGTGTAGAGGAAGTTTTCCTTGTGATGCGCCAGGCACCACTTGGCCATGATGGAGCCGCCGCGGGAGACGATGCCGGTGACGCGCTTGGCGGTCAGGGGCACGTAGTGCAGGCGTACCCCGGCATGGATGGTGAAGTAGTCCACGCCCTGCTCCGCCTGCTCGATGAGGGTGTCGCGGAACAGCTCCCAGGTCAGCTCCTCGGCGACGCCATCGACCTTTTCCAGGGCCTGGTAGATGGGCACGGTGCCGATGGGGACCGGCGAGTTGCGGATGATCCACTCGCGGGTCTCGTGGATGTGCTTGCCGGTGGACAGGTCCATCACGGTGTCGGCGCCCCAGCGAATGCCCCAGGTCAGCTTCTCGACCTCTTCCTCGATGGAGGAGCCCAGGGCGCTGTTGCCGATGTTGCCATTGATCTTCACCAGGAAGTTGCGGCCGATGATCATCGGCTCCAGCTCCAGGTGGTTGATGTTGGCCGGGATGATGGCGCGGCCGCGAGCCACTTCGTCGCGGACGAACTCCGGCGTGATCTCCCGAGGAATGCTGGCGCCGAAACTCTGGCCACGGTGCTGATTGCCGAGCAGGCCGGCGGCGCGGGCTTCCTGCAGCTTCATGTTCTCGCGGAGGGCGATGTATTCCATCTCCGGCGTGACGATGCCCTGGCGGGCATAGTGCATCTGGGAGACGTTGCGCCCGGCCTTGGCCCGCCGCGGCTGGCGCGCCAGGTCGAATCTCAGGGCGGCCAGGCTCGGATCGGCGAGGCGCGCCTGGCCGAAGTCGGAGGAGAGACCGGTCAGCAGTTCGGTGTCGCCACGCTCTTCGATCCAGCGCGAACGCACGTCCGGCAGGCCCTTGCGCAGGTCGATGCGCACCGCCGGATCGGTGTAGGGGCCGGAGGTGTCGTAGACGCACACCGGGGCGTTCCTTTCACCGCCGAACGCGGTGGGGGTATCGGCGAGGGAGATTTCCCGCACCGGCACGCGAATGTCGGGACGCGAGCCGGTCAGATAGACCTTGCGCGAATTGGGCAGCGGCTGGGTGGACTGGCGGTCGACGCGGGTGAAGTCGGTGACGTTGTTCTGCTTGTTCATCGAGGCTCTCCTGGTGGGCGCGTTGCCGAGGGAAGAACCTGGACGAAGGGTGGGCACGCAAGGAGACGCAAGCCCGGACGGATGGCGACCACGGATGGAGACAGCGGACGCCCTCTTGTTCCCTACGCAGGTTGACGCACCGCCATGCGGCGCGCCTAGCCTGATCAGGTTCAACGGGATCCGGGACTACCCGATCTCAGCGCCTCGTAGCGCACCCCGACAAGAACGCGGCCAGTGTAAACCCAGAGCGGCAGAAACTTCGACCGCTATTTCCTCTCCTATGGCGGATTCGGACGAAGCCACTACACTGGCGCGGTCCCTCAAGGAAGGCTCCAAGAATGCGAAGATTCCTGCTGCTCGCGGCGCTCTGTAGCACGGCCGGCCTGGCCCAGGCCCAGGTCGCCGGCAATGGCCTGCTCGACGTCTACCGCGAAGCGCTGGACAACAACGCCGACCTCGCCGCCGAACGTGCCGGACTTGGCGCCCAGCGCGAGGCGGTGCCCCAGGCGCGCGCCGGCCTGCTGCCGCAGATCGGGCTCGGTGCCCAATTCAACGACACCCATACCAGCCTGCAGCTCAAGGACAATCCGGCGCTGGGCGTCCAGGGTGGCCGCTACAGCAGCGACCGCAGCAGCCAGCTGATCCAGGCGACCCTCAGCCAGCCGCTGTTCCGCGCCGATCGCTGGTTCCAGCTCAAGGCGGCCCAGGCCGCCACCGAGCAGGCCGAGCTGCATTTTTCCGCCGCCCAGCAGCAACTCATCCTGCAGACCGCCGAGGGCTATTTCAGCGCCCTGCGCGCCCAGGACGCCCTGGCCACCGCTCGCGCCGAGGAAAAGGCGCTGTACCGTCAGCTGGACCAGTCCCGCGAGCGCTACAAGGTCGGCCTGACCGACGACACCGACGTGCTCCAGGCCCAGGCCAGCTTCGACAATGCCCAGGCCAACCGCTCCCAGAGCGAGCAGCAGGTGGCCGACGCCTTCCAGGCCCTGACCCGGCTGACCGATCGCGACTACGGCAGCATCGCCGGCATCCGCCACGACCTGCCGATCCTGCCGCCACAACCCAACGATGCCCGCCAGTGGGTGGACACCGCCATGCGCCAGAACCTGCAGCTGCTGGCTGCCGGCCAGGGCGTCAATGCGGCCCAGGAAACCCTGCGCCAGCGCCGCGCCGGGCACCTGCCGACGGTGGATGCGGTGGCGCGCTACAGCCACAGCGACAACGACGCGGTGAATCTGCCCAACGCCGAGCAGCTGTCCCTGTTCGGCAGCCCGGTCAACAGCCGCAGCATCGGTATCCAGGTGGAGGTGCCGCTGTACAGCGGCGGCGCCACCAGCTCCCAGGCGCGCCAGGCCTACCAGCAGCTGGACCGCAGTGAGCAGCAGCAGGAAAGCCTGCGTCGCCAGGTGGTGCAGAACACCCGCAATGCCCATCGGGCGATCAACACCGACATCGAGCAGGTGCGCGCCCGGCGGCTGTCCATCGCCTCCAGCCAGCGCGCCCTGAGAGCCACCGAGATCGCCTACCAGGTGGGCAGCCGCACCATCGTCGACGTGCTCGACGCCCAGCGGCTGCTGTACAACGCCGTGCGCCAGTACAACGACGCCCGCTACAACTACATCCTGGACACTCTGAGGCTCAAGCAGGCGGCCGGCACCCTGGCGCCCAATGACCTTCTGGCGCTGTCGGGCTATCTCGATCCCCACTACGACCCGGATCGCGACTTCCTGCCGCCGGACCTGGCCAAGACCCGCGCCGACGTCCTGCCGGCGCGTTCCGCTCAGGGCTTGAGAGCCTGCTCAGGATCTCGCGAGCTAGAGACAAACAAGGCGAAAGTGCCTGAGGAAGCGGAGTTTACGTGCGGTAAATGAGCATTCCGAAGGCATTTTCAACGCAGTTTGGCCGACGCGCAGCAGATCATGAGCAGGCTCTAAGCAGTCCGTCGAGCCCGGAGAGCAGCCGCTCCAGCGCGCCCTGATTGGCGGCCAGTACCGCCAGGCCCGCCTGCCGGCGCCGCTCGGTTTCCGCCGGTTCGGCCCAGAGTCGGCTCACGGCCGCGGCAATGGCCGGGGCTTCCGCGACTGTTTCCAAAGCGCCGGCGTCGCGTAGCTGGGCGACGATGTCGAAGAAGTTGAATACATGCGGTCCGCTGAGCACCGGCACGCCGAGAGCGGCCGGCTCCAGCGGATTGTGCCCGCCACGTTCGATCAGGCTGCCGCCGACGAAGGCGACGTCGGCCAGGGCGTAGAGAAACAGCAACTCGCCCATGGTGTCGCCCAGCAGCACCTGGGTCTGCGGCTGCACCGCCTCCCCCGTCGAGCGCTGGATCACGCTGAAGCCTTTACCGCGCACCTCGCCCAGCACCTCGGGAAAGCGTTCGGGATGACGCGGCACCAGGATCAGCAGGGCATCGGGGCGTGTGGCCAGCAGTTGACGCTGGGCCTGGAGCAGGATCTCGTCTTCGCCGGCGTGGGTACTGGCGGCGATCCACACCGGGCGACTGCCCCAGCCCTGGCGTAGCGCATCCGCACGGATCGGCAGCTCGGGATCGATGCGCAGGTCGAACTTGATGGAACCGGTGACCGTGACCCGCTCGGCACGGGCACCGAGGGCCCGGAAGCGCTCGGCTTCCACCGGCGTCTGCACCGCCAGCCAGGCCAGCTCCGCCAGCATCGGCGCGGTCACTCCGCCCAGTTTTCCGTAGCCCCGGGCGGAACGCTCGGACAGCCGGCCGTTGGCCAGGGCGATGGGAAGGTCACGGCGCGCCGCCTGGTGGATGAGGTTGGGCCAGAGTTCGGTTTCCATCACCACCCCCAGGCTTGGCCGCAGCCGGTCGAGGAAGCGCCCGGCCAGTCCCGGCAGGTCGTAGGGCAGATAGCAGTGATGGACCTCGCTACCGAACAGGGCGCGAATGCGCTCCGAGCCGGTGGGCGTCATGCAGGTCACGGTGATCGGCAATTCGGGATGGCGCTGGCGCAGCGCACGGATCACCGGCGCGGCGGCGATGCTCTCCCCCACCGACACCGCATGCACCCAGATGCCGCCGGGTGGCACCTCTGGCAACCCCAGTGCCAGGCGCTCGCCGATGCGTTGCCGATAGGCGGGCGCCTTGCGTCCGCGCCAGAGCAGGCGCAGCAGGATGAAGGGCAAGGCCAGGGTGAAGATCAGGCTATAGAGGGTACGGTTCATGGCGGCAGAGCTTAATGAAGCCCGGCCGCCAGTGCGAGCCATTCCAAGGCTTCGTCTGAAAAGTCGCCGAGCGAAGGTCAGGCAAGGCAAAAGTCCGTGAGGAAGCGGAGTTTACGTGCGGTAAATGAGCATTCCGGCCGGGCTGGCGATCCAGCGGATTTTTAACGCTGCCTGACCGAGCGCAGGCACTTTTCAGACAAGCCTTAATGCGAATGCCGCGGTACCCCGCCCTCGCGGGCGATCACCTTGAGGTGCAGGGTGGCCGGCTCCAGGCAGCCGCCGGTGGAGAGCTGGCCCACCAGTTGCCGGTAGAGTTCCTGCCAGGGGGTCTGGGCCGGCGGCAGGTTGGGCGTCCATTCGGCGCGGCGGCGTTCCAGCTCGGCATCGTCGAGCAGCACGTCGACGCTGCGGGCATTGAGGTCCACGCGCAACCGGTCGTTGGTCTTGAGCAGCGCCAGGCCGCCACCCACCGCCGCTTCCGGCGACATGTTGAGGATCGAGGGACTGGCCGAGGTGCCGCTCTGGCGCCCGTCGCCCAGGCACGGCAGGGAGTCGATGCCCTTCTTGATCAGCGCCGCCGGCGGGGCCATGTTGACCACCTCGGCGCTGCCCGGATAGCCCACCGGACCGGCGCCGCGGATCACCAGGATGCAGCGCTCGTCGATGTCGAGCGCAGGGTCATCGATGCGCGCGTGGTAGTCCTCCGGCCCCTCGAAGACGATGGCCCGCGCCTCGAAGCTGTTTTCCGCCCCGGGCTCGGCCAGGTAGGTCTGGCGGAAGGCCTCGCCCACCACCGACATCTTCATGATGGCGCTATCGAAGAAATTGCCGCTGAGCACGATGAAGCCGGCGCGGTGCTTGAGCGGCGCCTCATAGGGCTGGATCACGGCGGGATCGGTGCTGGCCGCGCCTTCGGCGATGGCACCGATGGTGCGCCCGGATACCGTCAGGCAATCGCCGTGCAGGCGCCCCGCCTTGAGCAGTTCGTGGAGCACCGCCGGCACCCCGCCAGCGCGGTGGAAGCCCTCGCCCAGGTACTTGCCGGCGGGCATGCAGTTGGCCAGCAGCGGGATGTCCTCGCCCAGCCGCTGCCAGTCGTCCAGCGACAGCTCCACGCCCATGTGGCGGGCAATGGCGATCAGGTGCGGCGGGCAGTTGCTGGAGGCGCCCAGGGCCGAGGCCACCACGATGGCGTTCTCGAAGGCCTCGCGGGTCATGATCTGCGAGGGGCGGACGTCGTCCAGCACCAGCTGGCAGATGCGCTTGCCGGTGGCATAGGCCATCTGGCCGCGCTCGCGGTAGGGCGCGGGGATACTGGCGCAACCGGGCAGCGACATGCCCAGGGTCTCGGCCAGGGCATTCATCGACAGGGCCGTGCCCATGGTGTTGCAGTGGCCCACCGAGGGCGAGGCGGCGGTGGTCAGCGCCATGAAGCCCTCGTAGTCGATCTCGCCGGTCGCCAGCAGGTTGCGCGCGTGCCAGAGCACGGTACCCGAACCGATCAGCTCGCCCTTGAAATGCCCGTCCAGCATGGGGCCACCGGACAGCACGATGGCCGGCAGGTCGGTGGTGGCCGCGGCCATCAGGCAGGCCGGGGTGGTCTTGTCGCAGCCCGTGGTGAGCACCACGCCGTCCAGCGGGAAGCCGTGCAGGATCTCCACCAGGCCGAGGTAGGCCAGGTTGCGATCCAGGGCCGCGGTGGGGCGGCGACTCTGTTCGGCGATGGGGTGCACCGGGAATTCCATGGGGATGCCACCGGCGTCGCGGATGCCGGCCTTGACCCGCTGGGCCAACTCCAGGTGATGGCGATTGCAGGGGGTGAGATCGCTGCCGGTCTGGGCGATGCCGATGATGGGGCGGCCGGACTGCAGTTCGTCACGGGTCAGGCCGTAGTTCATGTAGCGCTCGACATAGAGCGCGGTCATGTCGGCGTGGGCAGGATCATCGAACCATTGCTGGCTGCGCAGAGGGCGTTTGGCGGAAGTCATGGTTATCTCTGTTTGTTATTGGGTTCTGCACGAAAAGTGCCTGCGCATCGGTGATGCTTCATTGGAAAGGCTTCGCTTGACCTTCGCTCGGCGACTTTCGTCCTGAACCAAGGGAAAGGCTCAGCGACCCAGCAGGCCTCGGGCGGCCAAGTTGTGCATCAGGGCACCGAGGCCGAAGCGCCAGGCCGGGGCCTGGTCGCTGGTGGTCACCCTATTGTGCAGGGTACCCAGCAGCGGGCTGGCGATGCTCACCCGGTCACCCACCTTGTGGGTGAAGCCGCCGCCCGGGGCGTCACGGTCCTGGGTCGGGGCGAACAGGGTGCCGAGAAACAGCACGAAGCCGTCGGGATACTGGTGGTTGGCATTGAGGGTCTGGGCGGCGAGATCGGTGGGATCACGACTGATCTGCGCCATGGAGCTGCTGCCCTTGAGGTGAAAGCCGTCCTCGCCCTGGACCTCCAGGGTCACCACGCACTGGCGGACCCGGTCGAGATCGAAGGTCTCGTCGAACAGGCGGATGAAGGGCCCCAGGGCGCAGGAGGCGTTGTTGTCCTTGGCCTTGCTCAGCAGCAGGGCGCTGCGGCCCTCGATGTCGCGCAGGTTGACGTCATTGCCCAGGGTGGCGCCATGCAGGCGGCCACGGCTGTCGGCCACCAGCACCACCTCGGGCTCGGGATTGTTCCACTGGGACACCGGGTGGATGCCGATGGCGCTGCCACTGCCGACAGAGGCCAGCACCGGCGCCTTGGTGAAGATCTCGGCGTCCGGCCCGATGCCCACCTCCAGGTACTGCGACCACATGCCCTTCTCGATCAGCAGTGCCTTGAGCGCCTGGGCACGCGGACTGCCCGGCTCCAGGCCCTGCAGGTCCGCGCCGATCACCGCCTGCACCTGCTCGCGGATGGCCACGGCGCGCCCGGCATCGCCGCCGGCCTGCTCTTCGATCACCCGTTCCAGCATGCTGGCGGCAAAGGTCACCCCGGCGGCCTTGATCACCTGCAGATCGGCCGGCGGCAGCAGGTGCAGGCGATCCGGATCGGCCTGCTCGCCGCTGTTGGCCAGTAGTTCCTCCACGCTGCCGAGGTAGCGCCCGGGTGTGTCGCGCAGGGCCTGCAGCGGCGCTTCCTCCTCGAACAGGGCGCTCAGGGTGGCGAAGCTCTGGGAAACGTCGAAGACGCCGTCTTCGCGCAGCACCACGGGCGAGGGACCGGCCAGCGGACCGGGCACCCAGGCGCGGCCCACCAGGGTACCGGCCAGGCCATCGACGGGAAGGGTATTGGCAGGCGAGAGACGAAGGGACATGGGCAGGACTCCAGGGCTGATGGGTCCACGCTAGGCAGCCGGACTGATAAACTCAAATGGGCTTATTTCATCATTCGATAACCTGCGCTTATCGCCTGGGAGGCATGCGTGTCCGAGCCGTCGTTCAGCCAGATCTGCCACTGGCTCAAGTTTCGCCACCTGCTGCTGATCGACACCCTGGGGCGCACCCGCAACATGCACCTGGCGGCGCAGCAGATGAACCTCAGCCAGCCGGCCATCAGCAAGATGCTCAAGGAGATCGAGCACCTGCTGGGCTTCGCCCTGTTCGAGCGCCAGCCGCGCAGCATGCCGCCCACGGCGCTGGGCGAGCACGTGCTGCGCTACGCCCGGGTGGCGCTCAACGATGCCCGCGATTTCGCCGAGCAGATCGACAGCCTGAGACGCGGCGGCCACGGCCAGCTCAAGGTCGGCGGCATCTTCGCCGCCACGGCGGTGGCCCTGCCGCAGGCCATCGTCGCGATCAAGCAGCGCTGGCCGCTGCTGGCCATCGAGGTGGTGGAACAGACCAGCGATCACCTGATGGAGATGCTCGACGACAAGCTGCTGCACCTGGCGGTGGCGCGCTTCACCGACGAAGCCCAGGCTCAGCGCTTCGACTTCCAGCCCCTGGCGCCGGAGCCCTTCCGCTTCGTGGTCAACGCCGATCACCCGCTGGTGGGTAGCGGCCGCGTAGGCCTCGATCAGGTGCTGGCCTGGCCCTGGATCCTCTATCCCAGGGGCACGCCCATCCGCGGGCGCATGGAGCGGGCCTTCGCCGCCGCCGGCCTGCCGGTGCCGAGCAACACCATCGATACCATCTCCATGCAGACCTTTCTCCAGGTGCTGCGCGCCGGCCCCATGATCGGCATGCTGCCGGAGGCCATGGTCGAGCCCTATCTCGCCAGCGGCGCCCTCAGTGCCCTGGAGTTGCCCTTGCACCTGCCGGCGCAGGACTACGGCATCCTCACCCGCAAGGGCGAACCCCTCGGCGAGGCGGCCCGGGAATTCGCCGCCATCCTGCTGAGCCATGCCGGTCGCGAGAAGGCCTCGGCCTAGAGGCTTCGATAACGCGCCGTTATCGAATGATCTGCAAATGCCATTGGGAAAGAATCGCTCTCGCTCCTAGAGTGGCCTGGCGATTCAGACGGCCATCCTGCATCCCCGGCCGCCTTCGACCTCTTCAATAACAACAACGGGCCCCAAGGCCCCGAAGGTCATTCCCATGTTCGAGACCACCGCTCCCCAGGGCGCCGCTGGCGACGCCTTCGAAGAACGCACCTATCGCAAGGTGGTGCTGCGCATCCTGCCGATCCTGCTGCTGTGCTACATCGCCGCCTACCTGGACCGGGTCAACGTCGGCTTCGCCAAGCTGGACATGCTGGGCGACCTCGGCTTCAGCAACACCGTCTATGCCCTTGGCGCCAGCATGTTCTTCTGGGGCTACTTCCTCTTCGAGGTCCCCAGCAACCTGCTGCTGCATCGCTACGGCGCGCGTTTCTGGATCGCCCGCATCATGCTGACCTGGGCGATCATCTCCATGGCGGTGGCCTTCACCCAGCCGCTGGCGCAATTCTTCGGCCTGCAGTCGAGCACCCTCTTCTATGTGCTGCGCTTCCTGCTGGGCGTCTGCGAGGCGGGCTTCTTTCCCGGGGTAATCCTCTATCTCAACTACTGGTTCCCGACCCGCCGGCAGAGTCGGGTGATGTCGGGCTTTCTCATCGCCCTGCCCTTCAGCCTGAGCTTTGGTGGCGTGCTCTCCGGCTGGCTGATGAGCAGCCTGCACAACTGGCATGGCCTGGCCGGCTGGCAGTGGATGCTGCTGGTGGAAGGGGTGCCCTCGCTCATCATGGCGGTGGTGGTGTTCTGCTGCCTGAGCGACAACATCGACCAGGCGGCCTGGCTGGACGCCCGGGAAAAGGCCCTGCTCAAGCGCAACCTGGAGCAGCAGAACGCCGGCAAGGCGTCGCGCCTCAGCGAGGTGTTCTTCAATCCGCGGGTCTGGCTGCTGGTGTTCATCCTGCTGACCTTCAACACCGGCTTCTATGGCCTGGCCTTCTGGATGCCCTCGATCATCAAGAACGCCGGGGTCAGCGGCAGCCTGCAGATCGGCCTGCTCACCGCCATCCCCTACAGCGTCGCCCTGGTGGTCATGCTGCTCAACGCCCGCCACTCGGCACGCACCGGCGAGCAGCGGATGCATGCGGCGGTGCCGGCCTTCGTCGGCGCCCTGGGCCTGGTGCTGAGCGCCTGGTTCATCCACAACATCGTGCTGTCAATCTTCTTCCTCACCGTGGCCGCCTCGGGCCTGCTGGCGCTGATGCCGATCTTCTGGTCGCTGCCCGGCACCCTGCTTTCCGGCGTCGCCGCGGCGGCGGGCATCGGCATGATCAACGCCATCGGCAACCTCTCCGGCTTCACCGGCTCCATGATCACCGCGACCATGGAAACCCTGACCGGCGACATCAACAACGGCACCTATGTGCTCGGCGCCAGCCTGTTCGTCAGCGGCCTGCTGATCCTGGCGATCCCGGCCTCGATGCTGCAGCGCACGCCGACCGCCGTGCCGCTGGACCTCAAGACCGCCTAGCCCACCTCGGGCACGACCGAGCGCCCGGCTCCCGCGGCGCTCGGTCGCCCGATCCACAGGGCCATCAGCGCCGCCAGCAGACCGGTCAGCCCAGCCAGCACCAGGGCCTCCTGGTAGGAGCCGAAGTGCTCGCGCAGGGCACCGGCGAGAAAGGCCGCGCAGGCGGCGCCCAGCATGTGGCCGCAGAACACCCAGCCGAACACCACCGGCGCGCTCCGTTCACCAAAGCTCTGGTTGGTCAGCTTGACCGTGGGCGGCACCGTGGCGATCCAGTCCAGCCCGTAGAAGATGCCGAACAGCAGCAGCTGCTCGGGGGCGAAGCCGGAGAACGGCAGGTAGATCAGCGAGAGGCCGCGCAGGCTGTAGTAGACGAACAGCAGCCGGCGCGGATCGTATCTGTCGGTCAGCCAGCCGGAGGCGGTGGTGCCCACCAGGTCGAAGATGCCCATCAGCGCGAGGATGCCGGCGGCCTGCACCTGGGACAGCCCGTGGTCGTGGCCCATGGCGATGAAGTGGGTGCCGATCAGGCCATTGGTGGTGAAGCCGCAGACGAAGAAGGTCAGGAACAGCAGCCAGAAATCGCGCCGCCGACTGGCCATGGCCAGGGTGCCGAGGGTGACGCGAAACAGATTGCCCGGTGCGCTGGCGACCGGCGCCTGATAGTCCGCCGGGGCGCCATGGGGCCGCAAGCCGACGTCCGCCGGCCGCTCCGGCAGCAGCCAGGCCACCAGCGGGATCAGGGCGGCGCTGGCCACGGCCACGGTCAGCACCACGGTCTGCCAGCCTTCCTGACTGGCGAGATGAGCCAGCAGCGGCAGGAACACCAGGTTGCCGGTTGCGGTGCTGGCGGCCAGCAGGCCCATCATCAGCCCGCGGCGGGCGATGAACCAGCGATTGACGATGGCGGCGCCCAGCACCATGGCCACGCACCCGGTGCCCAGGCCGCTGAGCACGCCCCAGGTGGCGACCAGCTGCCAGGGCTCGCGCATCAGGGTGCTCAGGGCGGTGGCCAGGCTGATCAGGGTCAGGCCGCCGAGCAGGGTGCGACGGATGCCCAGGGTCTGCATCAGGGCGGCGGCGAAGGGTCCGACCAGGCCATAGAGAAAGATGCCGATGGCGGCGGAAAGCGAGACCGTCTCGCGACTCCAGCCAAAGGTCTCCTGCAACGGCAGCAGCAGCACGCCTGGGGTGGACCTCACCCCGGCCGAGACCAGCAGGGCGAGAAAGATCAGCGCCAGGACGACGAAGACGTAGCGCTGGCCGAGGGCGGGAGGTGGGGTCATGGCGATCGTCACGGACTGGGAAGGGGTGAGTCGAGTATTGCAGTCCTGGCGACCTGGCGCTGGTCAAGCTGCCCCACGGATCTGGCCAGAAAGGCACTTTCGTTGGCATGGGCAGTAGGCGAGTGCTGAGGGTTCGGCTTGTTGGGCTTCGCTGCGCTCAACCCAACCTACGCAGAGCACCCGTAGGTTGGCGCTGAGCGCAGCGAAGCCCAACAAATCAATCTCAACCAATCGCCCGCAACTCTTCGGCCAGCCGCTGCGCCAGCCAGCGCGCGGCCGGCCCCGGCGCGGCGTTGCGGCGCCAGGCCAGCTCCACCACCAGGGCCGGCGGTACCCAGTCGCATTCCAGCTCGGCCAGCAATCCCTGGTAGGTGGGATAGCGCGCCACATGCCGCGGCAGCCAACCCCAGCCGAGGCCGCGCATCAGCAGTTCGGCGAGCAGATAGAAGCTGTCGGCGCGCCAGACCTGGGGCGCGATCTGCTCGCCGCCGGGATAGGGATTCTCCAGCGGCGCGATCAGCAGCTGACGGTGGCGGGCCAGCTCCCGCCGCCCTACCCCACGCTGGCTGGCCAGGGGATGCTGGGCGCCGCAGGCGGTGACCTGGGCCACATCGCCCAGGGCCTGGCGCTCCAGGGCCTCGGGCATGTGCTCATGGCGAAACAGCAGGCCGAGGTCGGCCTGGTCGGTCAGCAGCTTGCGCGCCACATCGCCCTGCGCGCCGCTGGTGAGCTGGACTTCCAGGTGCGGGAAGGCCGCAGCCAGGGCGTCCAGGGCATCGAGCACCGGCTGGTAGGGCATGGCCTCGTCCAGGGCCAGGCGCAACAGCGGTTCCTGTCCGGCACAGAGCGCCTGGGCCCGGCTGTCCAGGCGCTGGCACTGGCGCAAGACCTCACGCGCCTCCTCCAGCAGGGCCAGACCGGCCGCGGTGATGACCGGCGTGCGGCCGTTGCTGCGCGTGAACAGCACGACGCCCAGATCGGTCTCCAGCAGGGCGATGGCGGCGCTCACCGCCGATTGCGCCCGCCCCAGACGGCGCGCCATGGCCGAGAAACTCGCGCCCTCGGCGATGCCGACGAAGATCTCCAGTTGCTCCAGATTCCACTGCATGACCCATCTCCTAAACGGATAGGTATCAACTTTCACCTATCGGCCGGAAAGGCACAATGGGGGTATTCGACAGGAGGAATCATCATGAGCGGATACATCTACCTGGCCATCGCCATCGCCGCCGAAGTCGTCGCCACCACCTCCATGAAGGCCATCAGTGGCTTCAGCAAGCCACTGCCCCTGTTTCTGGTCATCACTGGCTACGGCCTGGCCTTCTGGATGCTGACCCTGGTGGTGCGCAGCATCCCGGTGGGCGTCGCCTACGCCATCTGGGCCGGGCTGGGCATCGTGCTGGTCAGCATCGCCGCGGCGGTGCTCTACGACCAGAAGCTGGACCTGCCGGCCCTGCTCGGCATGGGGCTGATCGTCGCCGGCGTGGTGGTGATCCAGCTGTTTTCCGGCAGCACCGGGCATTGAGACCAGCGGCGGCGAGGAGCGTGTAAAATCACTCCTTTGCCGATTACCCAGCAGGCCGTTCATGTCCCAACCCTGGTCCACCGATATCCTCATCGTCGGCGGCGGCGTCGCCGGCCTCTGGCTCAACGCCCGCCTCAGGCGCGCCGGCTACGCCACCGTGCTGGTGGAGACCGGCGCCCTGGGCGGCGGCCAGAGCGGCAAGTCCCAGGGCATCATCCATGGCGGCACCAAATATGCCCTGACCGGGATGCTCACCGGTGCCTCCGAGGCCATCGCCGACATGCCGCGGCGCTGGCGCGAAAGCCTGGCCGGCAGCGGCGAGCTGGATCTCTCCGGCGTACGCCTGCTCTCCGAAGCCCACTACCTCTGGTCGCCGGGCAGCCTGGCCGGCAACCTCACCAGCTTCTTCGCCAGCAAGGCGGTGCGCGGCCGGGTGGATGCGGTCAAGGGCGATGAACTGCCCCCGGCCCTGCGCGACCGCGCCTTCAAGGGCAAGGTCTATCGCCTGGCCGAGCTGGTGCTGGACGTGCCCAGCCTGGTCGCGCGCCTGGCCGAGCTGGCCGGCGACAGCCTGCTGGCCGGGCATGACCTCCAGCCCCTGCGCGAGGACGGCGAACTGACCGGCCTGGTGGTGGACGGCCAGGCCATCCGCGCCCGCCGCATCGTGCTCACCGCCGGCGCCGGCATGGCCGATCTGCTCCAGGCGCTCCACCTCGAACAGCCGGCCATGCAGCGCCGCCCGCTGCACATGGTGGTGGTCAAGGGCCCCATGCTCAAACCCCTCTATGCCCACTGCCTGGGTGGCGGCGCCAAGCCGCGGGTGACCATCACCAGCCACCCCACCGCCGATGGCCAGTGGCTGTGGTACCTGGGTGGCGACCTGGCCGAAGCCGAGGGCGTGGCGCGGGAACCCCAGGCGCAGATCGCCGCGGCGCGCGAGGAATTGCAGCGCCTATTGCCCTGGATCGACTTCGACGGCGCCCGCTGGGCGACCCTGCGCGTGGATCGCGCCGAGCCGGCGCAATCCGGACTGGTGCGCCCGGACAACGCCTTTCTCGCCGAGGAAGGCCGCCTGCTGGTGGGCTGGCCGACCAAGCTGGCCCTGTCGCCGGACCTGGCCGACCGGGTCCTGGCCAATCTCGACCGCGATGGCATCGCGCCGGGACAGCACCCCGCCCTGCCCGCCCATCCGCAACCGCCGGTGGCCGCGCCCTTCTGGGAGGAGCTGCTGCCATGAGCCTGCGCACCCTGCACGGCCTGCAGCGTCCGCTGGGCAGCACCGGCCTCCAGATTTCCCCACTGGGCCTGGGCACGGTCAAGTTCGGCCGCGACCAGGGCGTGAAGTACCCCAACGGCTTCACCATCCCCGACGACCGCAGCGCCGCCGATCTGCTCAGCCTGGCCCGCGAGCTGGGCATCAACCTGCTGGATACCGCGCCGGCCTATGGCCGCAGCGAAGAGCGCCTGGGGCCGCTGCTGCGTGGCCAGCGCCAGCACTGGGTGATCGCCAGCAAGGTCGGCGAGGAATTCACCGATGGCTTGTCCAGCTTCGACTTCAGCCCGGCCCATACCCGCCGCTCGGTGGAGCGCAGCCTGCGCCGGCTGGAGACCGACTGGCTGGACCTGGTGCTGGTGCATTCCGATGGCAACGACCTGGCCATCCTCCAGGACAGCGGCTGCTACGAGACCCTGGCCGAGCTCAAGCACGAAGGCCTGATCCGCGCCTTCGGCTTTTCCGGCAAGACCGTCGCCGGCGGCCTCAAGGCCCTGGAGCGCGGTGATTGCGCCATGGTCACCTTCAACCTCAACGAAGACGCCGAGATCCCGGTGATCCAGGCCGCCGCCGCCCAGGGCAAGGGCATCCTGATCAAGAAGGCGCTGGCCAGCGGTCATGCGGTGCTGGGCGCCGGCCAGGATCCGGTCCGGGCCAGCTTCGCCCGGGTGTTCGGCGAGCCGGGGGTAAGCGGTGCGATAGTCGGCACTATCGATCCCCTGCACCTGTCACATAATGTCCGTACCCTGGCCGAAGTGATCACCGCTCGGCCCTGATCCAGAGCGTTTCGCTGAACCCTTGCCTTCGTCCGCTGGACGCCCTGCCCGGTCGCCCGGGACGGTGCGTCCGCGGCACACTACAACAGGAGTCGGCCATGCCCCAGCTCATCGCCCGCCACAATCCCAAGGCGTTCAAGACCCTGCCCCTTTCGGTCGAGGCCAATCATGACGGCCTCACCTACCAGGCCCTCGGCCAACCGCTGAATTTCAGCGAGATGCTGGAGCGGCGCAAGCCCATCGAGATCGACGATGCCCAGCACTTCAGTGCGAAGCTTGCCAACCTGGGCGTCTCGGTCCGCCTGACGCTGAACTGGCAGGGCCAGGATCACTGGCTGCTGGTGCGCCAGCGCCGGCCCGATCGGGGCGACGTGGTGCTCAAGCTGATCTCCGGATACATCCCGACCCACGAACTGGCCCTGCCGCTGCTCACCGCCGTGCAGGAGGTGGCCGAGGAGTGCCTGATCGAGACGCCGCGCGGCTGGCTGGCCGGACGCTTCGCCGACACCTGGCTGCCGACACCCTATGCCCCGGCCCTGCCCTATCGCGAAGACGTGGCTTTTCGCCTCACCCCGCGCTCGGGCGCGGCGCGGCCGGTGCGCTGCGGCAGCCTGGCGCTGCTGGAGCGCCCACGCGCCTATGTGCACACCCCCACCGCCTCGCTCCAGCTGGTCTATGACCTGCTGCTGGAGCTGCCCAAGGAGTGCAAGGCGCCGAGTCTGTTCCACGTCGACGAGAAGATCGAGAACGGCCAGTTGCTGGCGCGTCTGGCGCGGCAACGCCCGGACCTCTATCTGGTCGCCCTGGACGACGGCAAGCCCACTGGCGAGCTCTACACCCTGTCCGCCGGCCAGCGCCTGCCGGTGTCGACCCGCGGCCTCTGGCTGTCGGAAAGCTTTGCCCGCCAGGACGGCTGGCTGGTCCACGACAGCCGCGTGCGCTGGCGTGACTGGCTGGAGCGCATGGCGCCGCAGAGCGCCCTGCAGCGGGCCTAGGGTAGGCGAGGGATCAGTCGCCACCCGCGCGGCGCTCACCGATAACGCCGCCGGCCGCGGCCTGGACCCGGCCGGCTAGCCGGGAAAAAGGCAAGGTCTGGATCCACACCGTGCCGTGGCCGCTCAGGGTCGCCAGCACCAGGCCTTCGCCGCCGAACAGCATGCTGCGCAGGCCACCGGCCAGCTTGATGTTGTAGTCGATGCCGCTGGTGAAGCCCACCAGGCAACCGGTGTCCAGGCGCAGGGTCTCGCCCTTGAGTTCCTTGCGGATCACCGTGCCGCCGGCATGTACGAAGGCCATGCCATCGCCTTCCAGCCGCTGGAGGATGAAGCCCTCGCCACCGAAGAAGCCGGCGCCCAGGCGCCGGGTGAAGGCCACGCCGATGCGGGTGCCCCTGGCGGCGCAGAGAAGGGAATCGCGTTGGCAGAACAGGGTGCCGCCCAGGGCGCCGAGATCCAGCGGGATCACCTGTCCCGGATAGGGCGCGGCGAAGGCGACGTGGCGCTTCTCGCGCCCTTCGTTGGTGAAATGGGTCATGAACAGCGACTCGCCGCCGAGCATGCGCTTGCCCGCGCCCCAGAGCTTGCCGAGCAAGCCGGCGGAACCGTCGCCCATGCGCGCGGTGAAGTCGATGTCGGCCTCCATGTAGGTCATGGCGCCGGCCTCGGCGATCACCGTCTCGCCGGGATCGAGACCGATCTCCACCGCCTGCAGGGATTCGCCGAGGATGCGGTGGTCGAGGATAGGGCTGGGCATGGCTGTGGGACTCCTGGTGTAGCGTGGAAAACGGCACAGCCTTTTCCACTGTCCTGCGTTTGGGCAAGGAGCGTGGAAAACGCTGCGCGGTTTTCCAGCCTACAACACCGCGGCCATTACCGGCGCCACCTGGCTTCCCTCACCCCAACCCTCTCCCGGAGGGAGAGGGGGATATCCGATGCAGATAGACGTTCCGTAGGGTGGGTTGAGCGCAGCGAAGCCCAACATATTGCAGCCCGAAGCGTGGAAAACGGCGCATCTTTTTCCACTGCCCTGTGAATGTGCGACGCGCGTGGAAAACGCTGCGCGGTTTTCCACCCTACAACACCGCGGCCATGGGCCGCTCCTACAGGGCTCATCCGCGGCTGCAGGAGCGGTCGCATCGGCGCACCGCGATGGCCGCGATGGCCGCGATGGAATCCCTGCCTTCACCGGCGCTACCTGGCCTCCCTCACCCCAGCCCTCTCCCAAAGGGAGAGGGGGCGCTCATGTAGGTTGGGTTGAGCACAGCGAAGCCCAACACATTGCAACCCCGTAGCGTGGAAAACGGCGCAGCCTTTTTCACTGTCCTGCGAAGCAAGGCGCGTGGAAAACGCTGCGCGGTTTTCCAACCTACGAGTCGGCTCCCACATCTCGCAGCTCGCCGGCGAAGCGCTCCAGTCGTCTACGCAGGCGTTGGTTCTCGCGCCGTAGCTCCTCCACCTCATCCAGTAGGTGCAGGGCCAGGGCGGTCGCGGACCAGTCCAGGTCCAGTTCGTGGCGCAGGCGCACGGCGCGACGGGCGCGGTGCAGGGCGCCGGTATCAAAGTGCCACTCGGCCGGGCGCTTGCCCCGCTGCGGCGCCAGGATGCCGTGCTCGACGATCTCCACCACCACCGGCTCGCTCACCTCGCAGAGCACGCAGAATTCCTGCAGGACGATCAGACTGCTCATCAGACTTTCCTCCAGTCGCGGCGGGGATCGAAGGCCGCCCGCTCGGCCAGTTGGCGCCACAGCGCCTGGGTTTCCTCATCGCCTTTGGGCGGCATCACCACCTTGAGCAGGGCATGCAGATCGCCCTGCCCGGCCTTGCCGTCCAGGCCCTTGCCCCGCACCCGCAGCCGCGCACCGCTCTGGCTGCCGGGCGGGATACTGAGCATGATCTGCCCATCCAGCGTCGGCACCTGCACCTTGGCGCCCAACGCAGCTTCCCAGGGGGCGAGCGGTACGCTGACCACCAGATCCTGGCCGTCCACGTCGAACAGCGGATGGGGCACCAGGCGGATGACCAGATAGAGGTCTCCCGCCTCGGCACCGCCGAGCCCCGGCTCGCCCTGACCTTTCAGGCGGATGCGTTCGCCGTCGGCGCTGCCAGCGGGAATCTTGACGTTGAGCGTCTTGGTGGTCTCGCCCACGCGGCGGCCCAGTTCATCCCGTTGCGGCAGGCTGAAACTCAGCGGCTTGGTGCTGCCGGCCTGGCTCTCTTCGAGAAACAGCGGCAATTCCAGCTCGATGTCGCGTCCCCGGCGGGCGAAACCGCCGTGCTGGGAACGCCCGGCGGTGCCGAACAGGGACTCGAAGAAATCGGAATAGTCCTCGCCGAAGCCGGCATGGGGATCGCTGTAGTCGGCGCCGGAGCCCGGCTGCCAGTCCGGCGGCACCTGGAAGCGCTCGCCCTGCTGCTGGTAGAGGCGTACCTGGTCGTATTCCGCCCGCTTGTGCGGATCGCGCAGGACATCATAGGCCTCGGCCACCTCCTTGAAGCGGGCCTCGGCATCGGCCTCCTTGCTCACATCGGGGTGGTACTTGCGCGCCAGCTTGCGATAGGCGGTCTTGAGGGTCTTGTCGTCGACGTCGGGAGCGACGCCGAGCACCTCGTAGTAGTCCTTGAAGTCCATCGTGGTCTCCAGTGGGGGGCTGTCCTAGAGACCGCGACGCACGCCTGGGGGTTGCACGCAGCCGGTCAGTCGCCGCGCTTGCGAAAGGCCAGGCTGCCGGCCAGCACGGTGAAGGTCGCCACCAGCGCCACCAGGATCCAGAAACCGTGGGGCGAGTCGGAGAGCGGGATGCCGCCGACGTTCATGCCGAAGAAGCCGGCGATGATGTTGATCGGCAGGGCCAGCACCGTGACCAAGGTCAGGGTGAACAGGGTGCGGTTGGTCTGCTCGGCGGAGGCGGCGGCGATCTCTTCCTGCAGCAGCTTGAGCCGCTCCACCAGGGCGGCGAGGTCGTCCAGCACCCGGTCGAATTCTTCGGTGGCCTCGCGCAGGGTCTGGATGTCGTCGCGCCGCAGCCAGGCCGGTGGCCGGTTGAGCAGCCGCAGCAGGGAACCCGGCTCCAGGGCCAGCAGCCGTTGCAGCCGCACCAGGGCGCGTCTAAGGCCGCCGAGTTCGGCGCGACTGGCGGACAGGCGCTGGGACAGCAGGCGATCCTCGATGGCATCCACCTTGACCGTGGTGTCGCGGATGATGCCGGTGAGCACATCGGCCTGGTCGCGCAAGAGGTGCACCAGCAGCTCCAGGGTGGAGCCGAAGCCCTCGCCGCGCCGTACCGCATGACGCAGGCGATCCACCGAGCGCAGCGGCTGGGCGCGGGCGGTCACCAGCAGCCCTGGGCGGGCGCAGGCCCAGAGGGTAGCGACGTCCACCGAGACCTGGCCGTAGGCCAGGGTCACATCGTTCACCACCCCGAGCAGGGTGTCGTCGGCCGGCTCCAGCCGGGTCGAGTGGGAACCGGCGTGCAGGGATTCGAAGAATTCCTCCGGCAGCCCCAGGTGCTCGCGCATCCAGCGCTCGGCCGCGGCGTGGGCCAGGTTGAAGTGCAGCCAGCGAAAGCCACCCTCTTCCGCCTCCCAGGGATCTTCCGGCGCCATGGTCAGGGCGCGGCCCGGCTGGCCCGAGGTGAAATGGTAGGCGTAGAGCAGCCCCAGCCGTTCGGCGGCCGGATGCAGGGGAATCAACGTATTGGTCATGGCTACCTGCGGAGGAACGCGACATCAGGGCTCTGTTAGCAGGTCCGGATGAACCTTTGATGACAGAGCCCCGAGTCAGCAGGTGCCAGCGGCGCCCCCGGAAAGGAGGCGCGGCGCTTATTGCGGACGCATGTGCGGGAAGAGGATGACGTCGCGGATCGACGGCGAGTTGGTCAGCAGCATCACCAGGCGGTCGATGCCGATGCCTTCGCCGGCGGTGGGCGGCATGCCGTATTCCAGGGCGTTGATGAAGTCGGCGTCGTAGTGCATGGCCTCGTCGTCACCGGCGTCCTTTTCCTGGACCTGCAGCATGAAGCGTTCGGCCTGGTCTTCGGCGTCGTTGAGCTCGGAGTAGGCATTGGCGATCTCGCGGCCGCCGATGAACAGCTCGAAGCGGTCGGTGACGCTGGGGTCGTCGTCGTTGCGACGCGCCAGCGGCGAGACCTCGAAGGGGTACTCGGTGATGAAGTGCGGCTGCTCCAGCTTGCTCTCCACCAGCTCTTCGAAAATCATCACCTGCAGCTTGCCCAGGCCTTCGTGACCCAGCACCTTGGCGCCGGCCCGCTTGGCGATGGCACGGGCCTTCTCGACGTCCTGCAGGTCTGCCGCGGTGATGTCCGGGTTGTACTTGAGGATGGAGTCGTACACCGACAGGCGCACGAAGGGCTCGCCGAAATGGAAGACCTTGTCGCCATAGGGCACGTCGGTGCTGCCGAGCACGGCCATGGCCAATTCGCGGAACAGCTCCTCGGTGAGGTCCATGTTGTCGTGGTAGTCGGCGTAGGCCTGGTAGAACTCGAGCATGGTGAACTCGGGGTTGTGCCGGGTCGAGACGCCTTCGTTACGGAAGTTGCGGTTGATCTCGAAGACCTTCTCGAAGCCACCGACCACCAGGCGCTTGAGGTACAGCTCCGGCGCGATGCGCAGGAACATGGCCAGGTCCAGGGCGTTGTGGTGGGTCTCGAACGGCTTGGCCGCCGCGCCGCCGGGAATGGTCTGCAGCATGGGGGTTTCCACTTCGAGGAAGCCCCGCTCCATGAGGAAGCGGCGGATATGGGCGATGACCTGGGAACGCACGCGGAAGGTCTGGCGCACCTCCTCGTTGACGATCAGGTCGACATAGCGCTGGCGATAGCGCAGCTCGGTGTCGGTCAGGCCGTGGTGCTTGTCGGGCAGCGGGCGCAGCGACTTGGTCAGCAGGCGCACGTCGCTCATGTTGACGTAGAGATCGCCCTTGCCGGAGCGGGCCAGGGTGCCTTCGGTGGCGATGATGTCGCCCAGGTCCCAGCTCTTGACCGCTTCCAGGGTTTCCGCCGGCAGGGTCTTGCGGTCGACGTAGACCTGGATGCGTCCGCTGGTGTCCTGCAGCACCATGAAGGCGCCGCGGTTGAGCATGATGCGCCCGGCCACCTTGACCTTGATGCCTGCGGCTTCCAGCTCTTCCTTGGTCTTGTCGGCGTACTGCTGCTGCAGGTCACCGGCCAGGCTGTCGCGGCGGAAGTCGTTGGGGAAGGGAATGGCCTGCTGGTCGCGCAACGCGGAAAGCTTTTCCTTACGCTGGGCGATCAGCTTGTTGTCTTCCTGTTCCTGGGCTTGGGAATCTAGGGGTTGTTCGCTCATGTCTGCTGTTTACCTGGGGTGCTGACCGTAGGAGCGGCCCATGGCCGCGATAGAGCTTTATCGCGGCCATGGGCCGCTCCTACAGGAAATGATGGATTAAACGCCCTGCTTGAGGCTGGCTTCGAGGTATTCGTCCAGATCGCCGTCGAGCACCTTGTCGCAGTCGCTGCGTTCCACGCCGGTGCGCAGATCCTTGATCCGCGAGGCGTCGAGCACATAGGAGCGGATCTGGTGGCCCCAGCCGATATCGGACTTGGAGTCTTCCAGCGCCTGGGACGCGGCGTTGCGCTTCTGCATCTCCAGCTCGTACAACTTGGCCCGCAGCATCTTCATGGCGGTGTCCCTGTTGGCGTGCTGGGAGCGTTCGTTCTGGCAGGCCACCACGGTGTTGGTGGGCACGTGGGTGATCCGCACCGCGGAGTCGGTGGTGTTCACGTGCTGACCGCCGGCGCCCGAGGAGCGGTAGGTGTCGACGCGCAGATCCGAGGGGTTGATCTCGATGTCGATGTTGTCATCGATCTCGGGCGAGACGAACACCGCGGTGAAGGAGGTGTGGCGACGGTTGCCCGAGTCGAAGGGACTCTTGCGCACTAGGCGGTGCACGCCGATCTCGGTGCGCAGCCAGCCGAAGGCGTATTCGCCCTTGATGTGCACGGTGGCGCCCTTGATGCCGGCGACCTCGCCTTCCGACAGCTCGACGATCTCGGCGCTGAAGCCATGCTGGTCGGCCCAGCGCAGGTACATGCGCAGGAGCATGTTGGCCCAGTCCTGGGCCTCGGTGCCGCCGGAGCCGGCCTGGATGTCCAGGTAGCAGTTGTTGGGGTCCATCTCGCCGCTGAACATGCGGCGGAATTCCAGCTTCTCGAGGATGCCGCGCAGGCGCTCCACCTCGGCCGCCACGTC
Source organism: Pseudomonas sp. SORGH_AS_0211 (assembly GCF_031453455.1). Classification (NCBI taxonomy): domain Bacteria; kingdom Pseudomonadati; phylum Pseudomonadota; class Gammaproteobacteria; order Pseudomonadales; family Pseudomonadaceae; genus Pseudomonas; species Pseudomonas sp. SORGH_AS_0211. The sequence goes on from NZ_JAVIZV010000001.1 coordinate 3,216,858, forward strand.
ATCGACCGCGCCCTGGTCTTGCTCTTCGGCGGCCATTTCCAGCAGATCGGTGGCATCGGCCAGGCCGCCGTTCAGCTCGTCCAGGGTACCGACCACCTGGGCCAGCAAGGCGCGCTCGCGGCCAAGATTCTGGGCGTACTCGGGCTTGTTCCAGACAGCGGGGTCTTCGAGCTCGCGCTCGACTTCGACCAGACGATCCTTCTTCAGATCGTAGTCAAAGATACCCCCGAATGGTCTCGGTGCGGCTGGAGAGGTCCTTGATGCTGGTGACGATCGGGTTGATTTCCATGGGGGAAACACTCGCGAGAAAAGCTGTGGAAAAGCTCGCGAGTATAACCCAATCGGCGGCGAAACTCAGCGGCCGGCGGGGTGCGCCGCCCGCACCGGCCTCAATCGGCGTCGAGATCGCGGTGGCGGGTTTCCGGCAGGCACAGCAGCCCCACCACCAGGCTGACGCCGGTCACCAGCACCGGGTACCAGAGGCCGTAGAAGATGTCGCCGGTATAGACCACCAGGGCAAAGGACACCGTCGGCAGGAAGCCGCCGAACCAGCCGTTGCCGATGTGGTACGGCAGCGACATGGAGGTGTAGCGGATGCGCGTGGGGAACAGCTCCACCATCAGCGCCGCCAGGGGACCGTAGCAGAGGGTCGCGATCAGGATCAGGGCGAAGATCACCGCCACCACCATGGGCTTGTTGACCTGGGACGCATCGGCCTTGGCCGGATAGCCGGCGGCCTGTACCGCCGCGCGCAGGGCCGGCTCGTCGAAGCCGACGATGACCTTGTCGCCGACGTTGACCTGCACCGCGTCCCCCGGCGCCGCCGCCACGCTGCGGTAGGGCAGCCCGCTCTTGGCCAGCAGCGTCTTGACCCGGTCGCAGGGACTGTCGAAGCGCGCCTTGCCCACCGGATCGAACTGGAAGGTGCAGGTGGCCGGATCGGCGGTCACCACGATGGGCGCCTGCTGGCTGGCCTGGTAGATCTGCGGATTGGCGTAGTGGGTCAGGGCCTTGAACAGCGGAAAGTAGAGCACCGTGGCCAGCAGCAGCCCCAGCATCAGGATCGGCTTGCGCCCGACCCTGTCCGACAGCCAGCCGGCGATGACGAAGAAGGGTGCGCCGAGGATCACGCTGATGATCAGCAGGTTGTTGGCCAGCACCGGGTCGAGCTTGAGGGTCTGGGTGAGAAAGAACATCACATAGAACTGCGCCAGGTAGAAGGTCACCGCCTGGCCGCCGTTGATGCTGAACAGCGCGATCAGCACCACCTTGAGATTGCTCCAGTTGGTGAAGGAATCGCGGATCGGCGCCTTGCTCTGCTTGCCTTCGGCCTTCATGCGCAGGAAGGCCGGCGATTCGTGCATGGACATGCGGATCCAGGTGGAGATGGCCAGCAGGAAGATCGACAGCAGGAACGGCAGGCGCCAGCCCCAGACCTCGAACTGGTCGCCGGTCAGGTAGCGGCAGACCAGGATCACCACCAGCGACAGCAACAGCCCCAGGGTCGCGGTGGATTGCAGCCAGCTGGTGTGGGCGCCGCGCTTGCCGGGCGGCGCGTGCTCGGCGATATAGGTGGCGGCACCGCCGTACTCCCCGCCCAGGGCCAGGCCCTGCAGCAGCCGCAGCACCACCAGGATGATGGGCGCGGCCACGCCGATGCTGGCGTAGGTGGGCAGCAGGCCGACGCCGAAGGTGGCGATGCCCATGAGGATGATGGTGGCGAGAAAGGTGTACTTGCGGCCGACCAGATCGCCCAGGCGCCCGAACAGCAGGGCGCCGAAGGGCCGCACCACGAAGCCGGCGGCAAAGGCCAGCAGGGCGAAGATGAAGGCGGTGGTGTCGTTGACGCCGGCGAAGAACTGCTTGCTGATCACCGCCGCCAGGGCGCCATAGAGAAAGAAGTCATACCACTCGAAGACGGTCCCCAGGGACGAGGCGAAGATCACCTTGCGCTCTTCGCGGCGACTGCTGGCCGCGCTGGGTTGTACCCGGGGTTGGGCATAGTCGGACATCGCACGTTCTCCTGACCCGGGATCGCCGGGCTGATTGTTGTTATGGGCGACAGCTACTACGGTGGAAACGGCGGGAGGCCCCGCCGTCGGTGAAACCGGATGGACGCGTCTAGGCAGCGGAGACCGCGCTGGCCCTGGCGATCGCGGCGGGCACCTCGATGCTGCCCTGTTCGCGGGCCTCGGCCAGCATGAAGTTGGCCGCCTGCTCGGCGATCATCAGGGTCGGCGAGCAGCTGTTGCCCGAGACCAGGGTCGGCATGATGGAGGCATCGGCCACCCGCAGCCCCGGGATGCCATGCACCCGCAGGCGCGCATCGACCACGGCGGCGGCGTCCTGGCCCATGCGGCAGGTGCCGGACGGATGGAAGATGGTGGTGCCTATGGCGCCGGCGGCCTGTCGCAACTCCTCCTCGCTCTGGTAGGCCGGTCCCGGCAGGTATTCCTCGGGCCGATAGGCGGCCAGGGCCGGGGCGGCGACGAGGCGCCGGGTCAGGCGAATGGCATCGGCGGCCACCCTGAGGTCTTCTTCCGCGCTGAGGTAGCGCGGCTGGATCAGCGGCGCGGCCAGCGGGTCGGCGCTGCGGATGCTCACCTGGCCGCGACTGGCCGGTCGCAGGTTGCACACCGAGGCGGTAAAGGCGGGAAAGCCGTGCAGCGGCTCGCCGAAGCGCTCCAGCGACAGTGGCTGCACGTGATACTGCAGGTTGGCCGAGGGCTGCGCCGGATCGGAGCGAGCGAAGGCGCCCAGCTGGCTCGGCGCCATCGCCAGGGGACCACTGCGCTTGCAAAGGTATTCCAGGCCCATGCCCAGCTTGCCCCAGAGACTGCCGGCCAGGGCATTGAGGGTCGGCACGCCGTGCACCCGGTAGATCAGGCGCAGTTGCAGGTGATCCTGCAGATTGCCGCCCACGCCTTCCAGCCGGTGCCGGACGCCGATGCCCAGGCCTTCGAGCAGACCGCGCGGACCGATGCCGGAGCGCTGCAACAGGGTCGGCGAGCCGATGGCGCCGGCACAGAGCACGATCTCCCGCCGTGCCACCAGGCGCTGGGGTTCGGCCTGGCCCGGCAACCGCGCCAGCACCGCCCGTGCCCTGCCCTGCTCCAGCAGCACCCGCTCCACCTGCACACCGGTCAGCACCTGCAGATTGGCGCGCTGGCGGATGGGCTTGAGAAAGGCCTTGGCGGCATTCCAGCGCACGCCATTGCGCTGATTGACCTGGAAGTAGCCGCAGCCTTCGTTGTCGCCGGTGTTGAAGTCGTCCACCGGCGCGATGCCGGTTTCGCCCGCGGCGCTACGAAAGGCGTCGAGCAGCGTCCAGTGCAGGCGCTGCCGCTCGACCCGCCATTCGCCCCCGGCACCATGAAAGGCCGAGGCGCCATCGCAATGATCTTCCATGCGCTTGAACAGCGGCAGTACGTCCTGCCAGCCCCAGCCGGGATTGCCGGCGGCGGCCCAGCCGTCATAGTCGCGGGCCTGGCCGCGCATGTAGATCATGCCGTTGATGGAGGAGCAGCCGCCCAGCACCCGCCCACGGGGATAATTGAGCGCGCGGCCACCCAGGCCCGCTTCCACCTCGGTCTTGAAGCACCAGTCGGTGCGCGGATTGCCGATGCAGAACAGGTAGCCGACGGGGATGTGGATCCAGGGATGGTTATCACGGCCGCCGGCTTCCAGCAGCAGCACGCGATGGGCCGGATCGGCGGACAGCCGATTGGCCAGCAGGCAGCCGGCCGGACCGGCGCCGACGATGATGAAGTCATATTCCGCAGCAGGACCGAGCATGACGTTCCCTCGCTTTTTTGTTGTTGTGGTCCCTATCCTAGTGTCGTCATCCGCGAACAACAGTCGCAGAAAACGGGCAACGGCTGTGCATTTCTGAACAGTGACCAGCAAGCGGCCGGGCAGACAGGCCTAGACGAGGAAAAGGGATGTTCGACTGGAACGATCTGCGGGTTTTTCTGGAGGTCCAGCGCCATGGCCGCCTGCTCACCGCCGCCCGCAGTCTGGGCGTCAGTCATGCGACCGTCGCCCGCCACCTGGAGGCTCTGGAACGCGCCCTGGGCAGCCAGTTGCTGGTGCAACAGGCCAGCGGCTACCAGCTCACCCCGGCCGGTCAGGCCCTGCTGGCGCACGCCCAGGCGATGGAGGAAGCCGCCCTGCTGGCCCAGGAGGCGGTCACCCAGCGACTCAATCCGCTGGGCCAGGTGCGGGTCGGAGTGACCGAAGGCCTGGGCACCGGCTTTCTCGCCCAGCGCCTGGGGGCGCTGCTGCGCGACTATCCGGGGCTGGAAGTGGAGCTGGTCTCGGTGCCGCGCTTCGTCAGCGTCACCAACCGCGAGGCCGACATCGCCATCACCCTGGAAAGACCCACCGCCGAAGGCCTGATCGGCCGGCGACTGACGCCCTATCGCCTGAGGTTCTATGCCAGTCGCGCCTATCTGGATCGAGCACCGGCGCTGGACGCCGAAGCCGACCTCGGCGAACAGACCTTCATCGGTTACGTCGACGACCTGCTGTACACCCGTGAACTGCAATTCATCCAGGGGCTCTGCCCCGAGCCGCGCATCGTCTTTCGCAGCACCAGCGTCATCGCCCAGCGCGAAGCCGCCTGCGCCGGCATCGGCATCGCGGTGCTGCCCTGCTACCTGGTGGGCCAGAACACCCCCTTGGAAGGCGTGCTCCCGGAGCGGTCCTTCACCCGCGAGTACTGGATCTCGACCCACCGGGAGTTGCACCGCTCAGCGCGCCTGCGCGTGGTCTGGGATTTCCTGCTGCACCTCTGCGCGGCGGAGCGGAGCGTCCTGCTGGGCGAGGAACGCCCGCTCGCCTAGCCGTCAGACCGCCGCGGCCTCACGCTCCAGCTCGGCGCGCAGGCCGGGATCCAGGCGCAGCTGGCGGGCCAGCTCGTCCAGGTAGGCCTTTTCCATGTATTGCTGATCGTCGATCAGCATCAGGCTGGCCAGGTACATCTCGGCGGCCATCTCGGGCGTTTCCGCCGCCGCGGCGACCTTGGCCGGATCCAGCGGCTGCTCCAGTTCGCGCTGCAGCCAGCCGCGCAACTCGGGATCGTTGTCCAGCTTGGCCATCTCGGCCTCGATGGCCTGGCGCTCCTGGTCATCGACATGACCGTCGGCCTTGGCTGCCGCGATCAGGGCGATCAGCACCGCCCGGCCATGGGCCTCGGCTTCGTGCTCCGGTACCCGATCCACGGTACGCGGCTCGACGGCCGCCGTACCCTGGGCCTGATTGGCCTGCCAGGACTGATAAGCCTTGTAGGCCACCATGCCGAGCGCCGCTAGACCGCCATAGCCGACCGCCTTGCCACCCATGGCGCGACCGCGCTTGCTGCCCAGCAGCGCGGTGAGGGCCCCGGCCGCTAGACCGCTGTTGCCCAGTCCGGAGAGCAGACCGCCCAGGGGATCCTTGCCGGTGGACGCCGTGCCGGGCCGGGGGGCCGAGTGACCGGTCTTCTTGGCCAGCGCCTGCTGGCCCGCCTTGAGCAATTGATCAAGCAAACCGCGGGTGTTCATGGATGACCTCCACAGAGTCAGGATTCAGCCCTTTAGGACCGCCGACCACGCCGTCTGGCTCCCGGCACCTGCTTACCGAATGTTGCCGGGTCGCCGTCACGACCAGCCGGTCGATACAAAATATTGCTGACCGCGGGCCGCCCACGGCGCTACTCTTGCGCCTTCCCCCTGCAGTTGCCGGAGACCCCCATGCGCTCGCGTCTGGCTGTGCTGTTCGCGCTTTCGCTCGCCCTCACCGCCGGCCAGGTTCAGGCCGCCGCCGAGGACGCGCGCCTCATCGCCAATCGCTATCTCGATGCCTGGAACGATCACGACGCCGAGGCCGCCAGCGCTCTGCTCGATCCCAAGGTGCAGTATTTCGACAGTGGCGCCGCCACCACCGAGACCAGCCGCACCCAGGCCCGCGACCGGATCGTCAAGGTTACCCTCAAGGCCGTTCCGGATCTGCAGGTGAAGATGGTGCACAAGCCGGTCATCGGCCCGCGCAGCATTGCCTTCGAATGGGAACTGACCGGCAACCGCGTCACCGCCACCGGCAAGCAACCGGTCAAGATCCGCGGCGCCAGCATCATGAAGATCCGCGACGGCCGCATCTGGTACCTGGGCGACTACTACGACAGCGACGCCCTGGAGGCGATGCTGCGCCCGGTCAAGCCCTGACCCGGGGAGCCATCCGCACGGATGGCTCCGTCCCGCGCCCTATTCCGCCCCGAACGGCTTGCGCAGCGGCGTATCCCGGTGGGCGGCGCGCACGTACTGTGGCGGCCAGGAGACCTTCTCACGCAGGGCCTCGGCGGCATTCAGCGGCCAGTAGGGATCGCGCAGCAGTTCGCGGGCCAGCAACACCAGGTCGGCCTGGCCGGTACGCAGCACGTGCTCGGCCTGGGCGGCATCGGTGATCATGCCCACCGCGCCACTGGGAATCCCGGCTTCCTTGCGTACCCGCTCGGCGAACTGGGTCTGGTAGCCGGGCCCGGTGGGAATGTCGGCCTGGGCCGCGGTACCGCCGGAAGAGACGTCGATCAGGTCGACGCCCAGGGTCTTCAGCCGCCGCGCCAATTCCACCGTCTCGTCGACGTCCCAGCCGTCTTCCACCCAATCGGTGGCCGAGACCCGCACGAACAGCGGCAACTCTTCCGGCCAGACCGCCCGCACATCGGCGGTCACTTCCAGCAGCAAGCGGATGCGATTCTCGAAATTGCCGCCGTAGTCGTCTTCGCGGCGGTTGGAGAGCGGCGAGAGGAACTGGTGCAGCAGGTAGCCGTGGGCGGCATGGATCTCGGCCACCTTGAAGCCGGCCGCCAGGGCCCGCTCGGCGGTGTCCACGAAGGCCCGGCGGATGCTGGCGATGTCGTCGCGATCCACCGCCGTGGGCCGGGTGTGCTGGGGATCGAAGGCGATGGCCGAAGGCGCCACCGGCACCCAGCCGCCTTCGGCGATGGGCACGCTGCCGTGCTTGCCGAGCCAGGGCTGCCAGGTGCTGGCCTTGCGGCCGGCATGGGCCAGCTGGATGCCGGCGACGCTACCCTGGCCTTCGATGAACTGGGTGATGCGCCGCAGGGGCTCGATCTGCTCGTCCTTCCACAGCCCCAGGTCCTGGGGCGTGATGCGCCCATCGGCAGTGACCGCGGTGGCCTCGAAGATCACCAGACCGGCGCCACCGGTGGCACGACTGCCAAGGTGAACCAGGTGCCAGTCGTTGGCGAAGCCGTCTTCGCTGGAATACTGGCACATTGGGGAGACCACCACGCGATTGGGCAGGGTCAGCTGACGCAGGGTCAGGGGTTGGAACAGGAGACTCATGGCGGACCTCGTCTAGTCGGGATGCACGGCATTGGAGTGCGTCCGACCAGAATAGATCGCCGATCCGACCGGGTTCACCGGAAAAGTCGCCGAGCGAAGGTCAGGCAAGGCGCAACGACCAACGGGAGTAACAGCCAACGGCTGGCGCGGAGGGTGAGCGCCAGCGAATCAGATCAGCGCGGAAGCGGATCGGACTCGCGCTCGAGTTTGCGAGCGGTAAATGGGCATTCTGCTCGGACTGGCGATCCAGCTGATTTTCAACGCGGCATCACCGCGCGCAGGCACTTTTCAAGCGAGACCTAACGCGATGCCAGGTGCACCACCAGCAACTGCACGCTCTCGTTGCCGCGGAATTCGTTCACGTCCAGCCGATAGGCCAGTTCGGCCCAGCGGATGTTGGGATCGGGCCAGGTGTCGCGGTCGATGTTGAAGGCGATGCCGTCCAGCTCGGGACCGCCCTGCTCGCTGCGCAGGGTCAGCTTGAGGTGCCGTTCCTTGAGCAGCCGCTGGGAGAGGATCTCGAAGGTGCCGTGGAACAGCGGCTCGGGAAACTGCTGGCCCCAGGGACCGGCCTGGCGCAGGGCCTGGGCCAGGCCGAGCTGGAATTCGGTCGGGGCCAGGCAGCCATCGGTCTGCAGGCGACCGCTGAGATCCTCGGCCTGCAGGTGGCGCCGCACCTCGGCATCGAAGGCGGCGGCAAAAGTCTCGTAGTGCGCCTGGGGCAGACTGAGGCCGGCGGCCATGGCGTGACCGCCGAACTTGGTGATGAGTCCCGGATGACAGGTCGCCACGGCGTCCAGGGCATCGCGGATGTGCAGCCCGGGTACCGAACGCGCCGAGCCCTTGAGCATGCCGTTGCCACTGCCGTCGTCGGCAAAGGCCAGCGCCGGGCGGTGATACTTTTCCTTGAGGCGCGAGGCGAGGATGCCGATCACGCCCTGGTGCCACTCCGGATCGAACAGGCAGAGACCGAAGGGCAGATTGTCTTCCGGCAACTCCTTGAGCTGCTTGAGCGCCTCGCGCTGCATGCCCTGCTCGATGCTCTTGCGATCCTTGTTGAAGTCGTCCAGCTGCTGGGCATATTCCTGCGCCAGCTGTGGGTCTTCGCAGAGCAGCAGCTCGATGCCGATGGACATGTCGTCCAGGCGCCCCGCCGCATTGAGCCGCGGGCCGAGAATGAAACCGAGGTCGCTGGAGGCCACCTTGCCCGGCTGGCGCCCGGCCACTTCCAGTAGCGCCTTGAGCCCCGGCCGTGCCCGACCGGCGCGGATACGCATCAGCCCCTGGTGCACCAGGATGCGGTTGTTGGCGTCCAGCGGCACCACGTCGGCGACGCTGCCGAGGGCGACCAGATCCAGCAACTCGGCCAGATTGGGCTCGGCCAGGCCCTGACGGGCGAACCAGCCGTTCTCGCGCAGGCGACTGCGCAGGGCCAGCATCACATAGAAGATCACCCCGACCCCAGCGATGCATTTGCTGGGAAAGGCGCAGGCCGGCTGATTCGGATTGACGATGGCATCGGCGGCGGGCAATTCGGCGCCCGGCAGGTGGTGGTCGGTGATGACCACCTGCAGCCCGGCCGCCTTGGCCGCAGCCACGCCGTCCAGACTGGAGATGCCGTTGTCGACGGTAAGCAGTACCTCGGGTTCGCGCTGCAGGGCCACGGCGACGATCTCGGGCGTCAGGCCGTAGCCGTATTCGAAACGATTGGGCACCAGGTAGTCGACCCAGGCCGCGCCCAGGCGACGCAGGGCCAGCACGCCCACGGCACTGGCGGTGGCGCCGTCGGCATCGAAATCGCCGACGATGAGGATGCGCCGGCGTTCTTCCAGGGCGCGCGCCAGCAGCTCCACCGCCGCCTCGATACCCTTGAGCTGGTGATAGGGCACCAGCCGCGCCAGGCCCTTGTCCAGTTCTTCCGGCAAGGTCACGCCGCGCGCGGCATAGAGCCGGGTGAGCAGCGGCGGCAGGTCGCCCAGGTTGGGCAACACCGCCGGCAGCGGACGGGGCTCCAGGCGCATCAACGTTCGCCCAGCAGCCATTCCAGCTGCAATTCGTGCTGACCGCGGTCGTCGGTGACGAACAGGGTGCCTTCGCTGATCGTCACCTGCCAGGAAATGCTGCGCGGCAGATCGCGGGCCAGCTCGGCCAGGGGCTCGGCGGGAACCGCGGCGATATGCAGATTCTTCAGCGTCCTGACCGCGTCCACCACCTTGGTCTGCCAGACGCGCAGGTTGCCGTAGGCCAGCAGGCTGGTGCGCTCGGTGCGACGGCTGCACCAGGTCAGGCGGTCGGCATCGGGCTGGCCGACTTCGATCCAGTGCAGCACCCGGCCATCGAGACTCTTTTCCCACAGCGCCGGCTCGTCGACGTCGGACAGGCCGCGGCCGAAGGCCAGCTGCTCGTTGTACCAGAGCACATAGGCCAGCAACCGCACCGCCATTCGCTCCTCGGTCTCGGAGGGATGCCGCGCCACGGTCAGACGCAGATTCTCGTAGACCCCGCGATCCAGATCGGTGAGGTTGAGTTCGACTTTGTAGGGCGTGGCTTGCAGAGCCATGGGCGGGTCACCGGCAGGGAAAGCCGGGCATTGTACCGGAAAAGGCAGGGGGGCTTGGGACCGCGGATCCGTAGGTTGGGTTGCGCGCAGCAGCGACGGTTGGAGTCTGCCTTGTTGGGCTTCGACGCTGGAGCTGTCTCAACCCAACCTACCTGATACGTAGGGTGGAAAACCGCGCAGCGTTTTCCACGCCGGGCTTCGGGCACCGGTGGGTAAGGCTGCGCCGTTACCCACCCTACGCCGCTCATCGCGGCCATGGGCCGCTCCTACGTTACTCCATACCCGTAGGAGCGGCCCATGGCCGCGATAGTCGCGATAGTCGCGATCTGGAGGGCTAAAACCCTACAGCGGCTGACCGCGCTTGCCGTGGCGGCTGACGAAGGCCTGGACGGCAGCGAGGTCGTTGGGCAGAACGGTGCAGCGCTCTTCGCGTTGCAGCAGGTCGGCCAGGTGGGTCGGCAGGCTGAGGGTCGCGCCGATGCCGGCCTTTTCCACCGCTTCGGGGAATTTCACCGGGTGGGCCGTACCCAGCACCACCATGGGCGTGGCCAGGCTGCGCCGGCATTCGCGAGCGGCGCGCACGCCGATGGCGGTGTGCGGATCCAGCACCTCGCCGGTGGCGGCATGGACCTCGGCGATGGTGGCGCAGGTCTCTTCATCGCTCACGGCAAGGGAGTCGAACAGCTTGCGCGCTTCGGTCCAGCGATCGTCCGCCACCGTCAGGGTGCCGCTGCTGCGGAAGTTCGCCATCAGCTCGGCCAGGGCCAGGCCATCGCGACCGTGCAGGTCGAACAGCAGGCGCTCGAAGTTGGACGAGACCATGATGTCCATGGACGGCGACAGCGTGGCTTCCAGCTGCTGCTTGTCGTAGCGATTGCCGGACATGAAGCGGTGCAGGATGTCGTTGCGGTTGGTGGCCACCACCAGCTGGCTCACCGGCAGCCCCATGTTGCGTGCCAGGTAGCCGGCGAAGATGTCGCCGAAGTTGCCGGTGGGCACCGAGAAGGCGATGGAGCGCGCCGGGGCGCCCAGCTGCAGGGCCGCGTGGAAGTAGTAGACGATCTGGGCCATGATCCGCGCCCAGTTGATCGAGTTGACCGCCACCAGCGGGGTGCCCTTGAGGAAACCCTGGTCGGCGAAGCTGGCCTTGACCATCTCCTGGCAGTCGTCGAAGTTGCCTTCGATGGCGATGTTGTGGATGTTGTCACCCAGCAGCGTGGTCATCTGCCGGCGCTGCACTTCCGACACCCGCTGGTGCGGATGGAGGATGAAGATGTCGACGTTCTCGCAGCGCTTGCAGCCTTCGATGGCCGCCGAGCCAGTGTCGCCGGAGGTGGCGCCCATGATCACCACGCGCTCGCCACGCTTGGCCAGCACGTGATCAAGCAGCCGTCCCAGCAGTTGCAGGGCGAAGTCCTTGAAGGCCAGGGTCGGGCCGTGGAACAGCTCCAGCACCCACTCGTTGGCGTCCAGCTGGCGCAGCGGCGCAATCGAGCCATGGGCGAAACCGGCGTAGGTCTCTTCCAGGATGGCCTTGAATTCGGCATCGGCGATGGAGCCGGCGACGAAGGGCTTCATCACCCGGAAGGCCAGCTCGTGATAGGGCAGGCCGGCCCAGGAAGCGATCTCCTCCAGGGAAAAGCGCGGCAGGTTTTCCGGTACGTAGAGACCGCCATCGCTGGCGAGACCCGCCAGCAGCACTTCTTCGAAATTCAGCGCGGGCGCCTGGCCGCGGGTACTGATGTAACGCATGACTCGACCTCGGGAAAGACGGCGGCGCCGGGCGCCGCCAGGCTGCTCAGTTCAGGTGCTCGACGCGGATGCGGACGACATCGCCGACGACATCGTCCAGGGCTTCCAGCGCGGTGATGGCCTCGACCATGTGGCGCTCGGTCACGCGATGGGTCAGCAGGATCATGGGCACCAGGCCGTCATGTTCCTCGGCTTCCTTCTGCATGATGGACTCGATGTTGATGCCACGCGCCGAGAGGATGCTCGCCACCTGGGCCAGCACGCCCGGGTGATCCTTGGCCTGGATGCGCAGATAGTAGGCGCTCTCGCAGGCCTCGATCGACAGCACCGGATGGTCGGACAGCGCATCGGGCTGGAAGGCCAGGTGCGGCACGCGATTCTCGGGATCCGAGGTCATGGCGCGAACCACGTCCACCAGGTCGGCCACCACCGCCGAGGCGGTCGGCTCCTGCCCGGCACCGGCGCCGTAGAACAGCGTCGAGCCGACGGCATCGCCATTGACCATCACCGCGTTCATCACGCCGTTGACGTTGGCGATCAGGCGATCGGCCGGGATCAGCGTCGGGTGCACCCGCAGCTCGATGCCCTGGGCGGTGCTGCGCGCCACGCCCAGGTGCTTGATGCGATAGCCCAGCGCCTCGGCGTAGCCGACATCGGCGGTGGTCAGGCGGGTGATGCCCTCGGTGTAGGCCTTGTCGAATTGCAGCGGAATGCCGAAGGCGATGGAGGCCAGGATGGTCAGCTTGTGGGCAGCATCGATGCCTTCGACGTCAAAGGTCGGATCGGCCTCGGCATAGCCCAGCGCCTGGGCTTCGGCCAGGACATCGGGAAAGGTGCGCCCCTTCTCGCGCATCTCGGAGAGGATGAAGTTGCCGGTGCCGTTGATGATGCCGGCCACCCAGTTGATACGGTTGGCGGCCAGGCCTTCGCGCAGCGCCTTGATCACCGGGATGCCGCCGGCCACCGAGGCCTCGAAGGCGACGATCACGCCCTGCTCGCGCGCCTTGGCGAAGATCTCGTTGCCGTGCACGGCGATCAGCGCCTTGTTGGCGGTGACCACGTGCTTGCCGTTGGCGATGGCGCGCAGCACCAGTTCGCGGGCCAGGGTGTAGCCGCCGATCAGCTCCACCACCACGTCGATCTCGGGATTGTCGGCCACCGCCAGGACATCGGCGGTGATCGGCGTACTGCCGGTGTCGCACTGGGGATTGAGTCGGCGCTGGGCGATCTGCGCCACCTCGATACCCCGCCCGGCGCGCCGGGCGATTTCCTCGGCGTTGCGCTTGAGCACGTTGAAGGTCCCGCTGCCCACGGTACCCAGACCACAGATGCCTACTTTGACCGGCTTCACACCCTTATCCCCCTATCAGGTGGCGCCGCTCCGCAGCGCCGTTGAAATCTTTCGCAGCGCCTAGCGGGCGCTGATTGCCGCTTCCGCCAACTGGTCGGCCGGCTGGTAGCCTGGGATCATCTGGCCATCGGCGAGGATGATCGCCGGCGTGCCCTGGATGCCCATGTTCTGCCCCAGCGCGAATTGCTGGGCGACCGGATTCTGGCAGCTCTCGGACTTGACCTCACGGCCGGTGAACATCTGATTCAGCGCCGCCGGCTTGTCCTTGGCGCACCAGACCGCCTCCAGCTGCTTGGAACCCGGCGAGCCCATGCCCTGGCGCGGGAAGGCCAGGTAGCGTACCTCGATGCCGCGCTTGTTCAGCTCGGGCACCTCGGCGTGCAGCTTCTGGCAATAGGGGCAGGTGGTGTCGGTGAAGACGGTGATGTGCGCCTTGGTCTCGCCCTGGGCGGGATAGACGATCATCTGGTTGCGATCGAGGCCATTGATCTGCCGCGCCACGGCGACGTTCTCGGCCTTCTCGGTCAGGTTGGAGGCCTTGCCGTCCTTGACCTGATACAGATAGCCCTGCATGACGAACTGGCCATCGCCGCTGGCATAGAGCACGCGGCCGCCCTTGAGCTGGACCTGGTAGAGGCCTTCCAGCGGACTCTTGGCGATGGACTCGATGGCGAGATTGGGTTGCAGCGCGGTCAGGCTCTGGCGAATGGCCTGCTCAGGTTCGGCCTGAGCCAGTTGCACGCCGAGCCCCAGGCAAGCGGCGAGCAACAGTTGGGAAATACGCATGTTTGACTCCTGTTGAGACGCCGGCAAGCCTACCACAGACCTGCCGGCTACGGCGGTGGGCCCTAGCCGCGCGGATGGTGCTGGGCGTGCAGTTGCTGCAGCCGCACGCGGGCGACGTGGGTATAGATCTGGGTGGTGGACAGGCTGGTATGGCCGAGCAGCATCTGCACCGTGCGCAGATCCGCGCCGTGGTTGAGCAGATGGGTGGCGAAGGCGTGCCTGAGGGTGTGCGGCGACAGCGAGGTACGGATGCCGGCCACCTGGGCATGCAGCTTGATGCGGTGCCAGAAGGTCTGCCGGGTCATGGGCGTGCCCCGCTGGCTGGGAAAGAGGATATCGTCGGGCTGGCCGCCCAGCAGCAGCGGACGCGCGGTCTTCAGATAGCTTTCCAGCCAGGCGATGGCCTCTTCGCCCAGGGGAATCAGCCGTTCCTTGCTGCCCTTGCCGAACACCCGCAACGAACCCTCGCGCAGGTTGATCTCGTCGAGGGTCAGGCTGATCAGCTCGGTCACCCGCAATCCGGTGGCATAGAGCACCTCGAGCATGGTGCGATCGCGCAGGCCGAGACTGTCTTCGGTATCCGGCGCGGCCAGCAGCGCCTCCACATCCGCCTCGGACAGACTCTTGGGCAGCGGCGCGCCCAGTTGCGGCATGCTCACCAGCAGCGTCGGGTCCTCGGCGATCCGCCCTTCGCGTACGCCGTACTTGTAGAAGCTGCGCAGACCGGAGAGAAAGCGCGCCGTGGAACGTGCCTGGTAACCCTCGCTCAGGCGCCAGCCGAGGTGATCGAGCACGGCGTCACGGCCGACCGTCTCCAGGGTCAGCCCCCTGCCCTCGAGCCACCGGGCAAAGGCCAGCAGATCTGTGCGATAGGCGCTGCGGGTATGGGGCGACAGCCCCTTTTCCAGCCACAGGGCGTCGAGGAATTCCTCGATCAGCCGCTCGGCGCTCACGCGGCGAAGCCGGGCAGCACCGGCGTCGGCTTGCCCTGGTCATCGACGGCGACGAAGCTGAAGGCACCGTTGATGGCGCGCTCGCGCCCTTCCGCCAGCATGCCTTCGACGAAGACCTCCACCTGCACCTTGATGCTGGTGTTGCCGACCTTCACCACCCGGCCGATAAGCTCGACGATGGAGCCGGCGGGAATGGGGTGGTTGAAATCGATCCGGTCGGTGGAGACCGTCACCAGCGGCTTGCGGCAGAAGCGCGTGGCGGTGATGAAGGACACCTCGTCCATCCAGGCCAGGGCGGTGCCGCCGAACAGGGTGTCGTGATGATTGGTGGTGGGCGGGAAGACCGCCTTGGCCACCCGGGTTTCCGACAGCGCCGTGCGCCGCTGGATTTCCGCTTCGCGGGTCGTCATGTCTGCCATACCTCGAACCTCAGAAACGAAAAAAGCAGCCGAAGCTGCTTTTTTCTGGTCACGCCGCGATCAGGAAAGCTTTTCCTTGATGCGGGCAGCCTTGCCGGACAGTTCGCGCAGGTAGTACAGCTTGGCCTTGCGCACGTCACCGCGACGCTTGACGCTCAGGCTGTCGACCAGCGGGCTGTAGGTCTGGAAGGTACGCTCGACGCCAACGCCGTTGGAGATCTTGCGTACGGTGAAGGCGCTGTTCAGGCCGCGGTTACGCTTGCCGATCACCACGCCTTCGAAGGCCTGCAGACGCTGACGATCGCCTTCCTTCACCTTAACCTGGACAATCACGGTGTCGCCGGGGGCGAACGCCGGGATTTCTTTGTTCATCTGCTCAGCTTCGATCTGGGCAATGATTTTGTTGGTCATGTCACTCTGCTCCTAAGACAGGCCGCGGCCCGCCATCGATACCTAACTATCGTTCCGCTGACGGAGATATTCCGCCAACAGGTTCTGCTCTTCCCCAGAAAGCGAGCGGCCATCCAGAAGATCGGCGCGTCGCTCCGCAGTACGTCCCAGGGACTGCTGCAGGCGCCAGCGCCGGATATGCTCGTGGTTACCACTGAGCAACACGTCGGGTACGCGACGGCCCTCGTACACCTCGGGTCGGGTGTAGTGCGGGCAATCGAGCAGACCGTCGGTAAACGAGTCCTGCTCGGCGGAATCCACATGCCCCAAGGCTCCGGGCAGCAGTCGCGTAACCCCATCGATCAGCACCATGGCCGGCAATTCACCGCCGGACAGCACATAGTCGCCAATCGACCATTCTTCATCCACGTGCGTCTCGATGAAACGCTCGTCGATACCTTCGTAACGCCCGGCGATGAGGATCAGATGTTCCTCCTGCGCCAGTTCCCGTACCGCCGCCTGGTCGAGCTTGCGACCCTGGGGGGACAGGTAGATCACCTTCGCCGCCGAATCACCTTTGGCATCGGCCAGGGCGCGTTCCAGCGGCTGGATCTTCATGACCATGCCCGGACCGCCGCCGAAGGGCCGGTCGTCCACGGTCTGGTGGCGATCCTCGGTATAGCTGCGCGGGTTGTAGCAGGTCAGCTCCAGGAGCCCCTGCTTCATCGCGCGACCGCTCACGCCATAGGCGCTCACGGCTTCGAACATCTCGGGAAAGAGGCTGATGACAGCGATACGCATGGATCAGAAATCCGCGTCCCAGTCGACCTGCATCTCGCCCTTGGCCAGATCCACCGCCAGCACGTACTGGTCGGGCAGATAGGGCAACAGACGCTCCCGATCGTCGAGGCTGCCAGCACAGGGCATGACCACCATGACGTCGTTGGCCCCGGTCTCCAGCAGATGATCCACCACACCCAGCCACTGGCCTTCGCGATTGATCACCTTGAGACCTTCCAACTGATGCCAGTAGTAGTCACCGGCGCCCAGCTGGGGCAATTCGCTGCGCGGCACGCAGATCTCGAAACCGGCCATCAGGCGGGCTTCTTCACGATCGTCCAGGCCCTGCAAACGTACCGTCAGGACCTTGCCGTGCAACCGACCGCCGAGCACCTTGACCTGCCGGGTCTCGCCTTCGCGCCTTAGCGTCCAGGTCCGATAGTCCAGCAGATTGTCGAGCGGATCGGTAAAGGAGTAGATCTTGAGCTCACCGCGTACGCCGAAGACCGAAACTATCTTGCCCAGGACCACCAGGTCGGGGGCGGAGGTCGGCGTACTCATGATCTTCAGGCGGTAGCCTGAGCGCTCTTGAGCAGCTGAGCGACGCGCTCGGACGGCTGGGCGCCCTGCGACAGCCAGTAGCTGGCACGCTCTTGGTCCACCGACAGACGGATTTCGGCGCCGCTGGCCACCGGATTGAAGAAACCGATGCGCTCGACGAAACGACCATCACGCGCATTGCGGCTGTTGGTCACGGTCAGGTGGTAGAAGGGGCGCTTCTTGGAGCCGCCACGGGCTAGACGGATGGTTACCATTGAACTTCGTTCCTGTAGTCGGTGCTTGTAGCTGTGGGCACACTGGGCCACATGGCCCGAAAGGCCGCATATTCTAAGGGCTGTCACCCGGTTTGCCAATGGCTTTAAACGGTGCCCTCGGCATTGCGGCAGCCTGGAGACTCCAGCAGCGGAGCCTCGTCGCTCGCGAAGGTGCATCAGCACTGGTGCCGACACCCCTTGCAGAGCCCTTTCCAGTGCCGACCATCTGGCGACGGGCGGCACCAGGAAATCACATCTTGGGCATGCCGCCGCCGGGGAGCATGCTGCCCATGCCGCGCATCATCTTGGCCATGCCACCCTTGGCGGTGACCTTCTTCATCATCTTCTGCATCTGCTTGTGCTGCTTGATGAGGCGGCCGACGTCCTGCACCTGGGTACCGGAGCCCAGGGCGATACGCTTCTTGCGCGAGCCACTGATCAGCTCCGGATCACGGCGCTCGGCCGGGGTCATGGAGTCGATGATGGCTTCCATCTGCTTGAAATGCTTTTCCGCGGCGCCCTGGGCGTTGCCCATCTGCTGGATGTTCATGCCGCCCATCATGGTCGGCAGCTTGTCCATCAGCGAACCCAGGCCGCCCATGTTCTTCATCTGCCGCAACTGGTCGCGGAAGTCTTCGAGATCGAAGCCCTTGCCCTTCTTGAGCTTCTTGGCCAGTTTGTCGGCCTTCTCGCGATCCAGGGTCTGCTCGGCCTGCTCGATCAGCGAGAGGACGTCGCCCATACCGAGGATGCGCGAGGCGACGCGATCCGGGTGGAAGGGATCGAGGGCTTCGCTCTTCTCGCCCATGCCGATGAACTTGATCGGCTTGCCGGTGATGTGGCGGACCGACAGGGCGGCACCGCCCCGGGCATCGCCATCGACCTTGGTCAGGATCACGCCGGTCAGCGGCAGGGCGTCGTTGAAGGCCTTGGCGGTGTTGGCGGCGTCCTGGCCGGTCATGGCGTCGACCACGAACAGGGTCTCGGCCGGCCCTGGTGGCGGCATGGACCTGCTGGATCTCCGCCATCATCTCGCTATCGATGTGCAGGCGACCGGCGGTGTCGACGATAACCACGTCGATGAACTTGAGCTTGGCTTCACGGATGGCGGCCTGGGCGATCTCCACCGGCTTCTGGCTGATGTCGGAGGGGAAGAAGGTGACCCCCACCTCCCCGGCCAGGGTTTCCAGCTGCTTGATGGCGGCCGGGCGGTAGACGTCGGCGGAGACGACCATGACGGTCTTCTTCTTGCGTTCCTTGAGGAAGCGCGCCAGCTTGCCCGCGGTGGTGGTCTTCCCCGCGCCCTGCAGGCCGGCCATGAGGATGACCGCCGGCGGCGCGACGTTGAGCGCCAGATCCTCGTTCGCCGCGCCCATGATGGCTTCGAGTTCGGCGCGCACGATCTTCACGAAGGCCTGCCCCGGCGTCAGGCTCTTGGACACCTCGGTGCCGACCGCCCGCTCCTTGACCCGGTTGACGAACTCCTTGACCACCGGCAGGGCGACGTCCGCCTCGAGCAGCGCCATGCGCACCTCGCGCAGGGTGTCCTTGATGTTGTCTTCGGTGAGCTTGGCCTTGCCGGTAATGTGGCGCAGGCTTTGGGACAGGCGGTCTGTGAGATTCTCGAACATGCGGACATCCAGGGCAGAAACGGCGGCTGACCGACAAGTATAACGAAAGAGCGCCTGACCAGGGATAGCTGCTGGGGCCTGTACCGCGTGAATCCGTCAGCAATGCCCGATTCGGCGAGCAGCCGAGAAAGGAAAGACAGGCACCGGCGCCAAGGCCGGTGCCCGAGGGGACGGGATCAGAAAATCAGCGAGAAGATGCCGATGACCACCACCAGGCCGATCAGAAAGATGATGCCCATGGTACCGCCGAGAAATTTAAGCATGGTCGCGACCTCTTCTAGATATGTACCTCTTGGGACCACCCGGTGGCGGCAAGGGTTCGCCCGGTCTGGCCGGCCGGCGCCAGGGCGCGGCTCAGACTTTCTGTACCGCCCTGTCTGTGCCACACTCGCCTGCTTTCCGCTCTGCTGAATCCGGACCATGCACGCCCTGCTGCCCACCCTCCTGGCCGCCGCCCTCTATCTGCTCGCGACCCTCTACCAGGGCAGTTGCCTGCTGCGCAAACAGCCATCGAACAAGCCCCTGGTCCTGGGCGCCGGCATCCTGGCCCTGCTGCCCCACGCCCTGGCCGTCTACCTGCAGCTGATCCTCGAGCCGACCCTGAGCCTGGACTTCTTCGACGCCTCGAGCCTGATCTCGGCGACCGCCATCGCCCTGATGCTGATCGGTTGCCTGCGCATGCCGCTGCAACCCTTGCTGGTACTGGTCTATCCCCTCGGCGCCATCACCGCGCTGCTGGCCGAATTCGTGCCGCCGGGTACCGTGACCCCGCTGGACGTATCGCCCAAGATCGTCGTGCACGTACTGCTGTCGATCATCGCCTATGGTCTCTTCACCCTGGCGGTGCTGCAGTCCTGCCTGGTGCTGCTGCAGAACCATCAACTCAAGAACAAGCACCCCTCGGGACTGATCCGCAGCTTTCCGCCGCTACAGACCATGGAAAGCCTGCTGTTCGGCTTTCTCTGGGCGGGCTGGGTAGTGCTGTCGCTGGCGCTGATCTCCGGCTGGTTCTTCGTCGAGGATATGTTCGCCCAACACCTGATCCACAAGACGGTGCTCTCCTGCATCGCCTGGGTGGTGTTCGGCATCCTGCTGTGGGGCCGCCATCGCCTGGGCTGGCGCGGCCATACGGCGATCCGCTGGACGCTGCTGGGCTTCATCCTGCTGATGCTGGCCTACTTCGGTAGCAAGCTGGTGCGGGAATTCATCCTGCATCGTTGACAGTCGTCGTTCCACTACCTGCATAATCAGGCGACCGAACCACGTTCGGCGCGACCCGGCCAACAGCCGCTTCGCGCCCGGCACGTCATAACAGGTCGTCCCGCCCGTCCCCATCCTCGGACAGCCGCTGCCCCATCGGGCCGCTCCGGCAGACGCCTCCTACAAGAACGACTGCCCGGTACCCCTGCATGTCCACGACCGCTGCCGCCTTCGACGCGCCCACCTCCGTGCCGCGTAATTCCCCTACCCGCGTGGCCACTGCCAGCTTCATCGGCACCGCCATCGAGTTCTACGACTTCTATGTCTATGCCACGGCCGCGGCCCTGGTGATCGGCCCCGTATTCTTTCCCCAGGGCGCGGGCATGGCCCAGACCCTCAGCGCCTTCATCACCTTTGGCATCGCCTTCCTGGCGCGCCCCCTGGGTTCGCTGCTGTTCGGCCATTTCGGCGATCGCATCGGCCGCAAGTCCACACTGGTGGCCTCATTGCTGCTGATGGGCATCTCCACCACCCTGATCGGCCTCCTGCCCGGCTATGCCAGCATCGGCGTCTGGGCACCGATCCTGCTGTGTCTACTGAGATTCGGCCAGGGCCTGGGCCTGGGTGGCGAATGGGGCGGCGCGGCGCTGCTGGCCACCGAGAATGCCCCACCCGGCAAGCGCGCCTGGTTCGGCATGTTCCCCCAGCTCGGCCCCTCCATCGGCTTTCTCATGGCCAACGGCCTGTTCCTGGCCCTGGCGCTGCTGCTGGACGACGAGCAATTCCGCGCCTGGGGCTGGCGCATCCCCTTCCTGCTCAGCGCCCTGCTGGTGGTGGTCGGCCTCTATGTGCGGCTGTCACTGCACGAGACGCCGGTGTTCGCCGAAGCCATGGCCCGCCGCGAGAAGCTGCGCCTGCCCATGGTCGAGACCTTCGGCAAACACGGCAAGGCAGTGCTGCTGGGCGCCCTGAGCATGGTGGTGTGCTACGCCCTCTTCTACATCTCCACGGTGTTCTCGCTGAGCTACGGGGTGAAGAACCTCGGCTACAGCCGCCAGGAATTCCTCGGCCTGCTCTGCGTGGCGGTGCTGTTCATGGCCCTGGCCACGCCGCTGTCGGCCTGGCTGGCGGATCGCTTCGGCCGCAAGCCGGTACTGGCGGTGAGCGCCGTCGCCGCCCTGCTGTCGGGCTTCGCCATGGAGCCGCTGCTGACCCACGGCTCCAGTCAGGCGGTCGGCCTGTTCCTGGCCCTGGAGCTGTTTCTCATGGGCATGACCTTCGGCCCCATGGGCGCCCTGCTGCCGGAAATCTTCCCCACCCAGGTACGCTACACCGGCGCCTCGGCCGCCTATAACCTGGGTGGCATCCTCGGCGCCTCCCTGGCCCCCTACGCCGCGCAGCAACTGGTGGAAGCCGGCGGCCTGAGCTGGGTGGGCGGCTATGTCTCGGCGGCGGCGGCCATCAGCCTGGTGGCGGTGCTCTGCATGCGCGAAACGCGCGACCAGTCGCTGTAGCTTTCTCCACCCAAGAAAAAAGGGCCCCGCGGGGCCCTTTTTCGTGATGCGCGGACGCCGTTACAACTCGACCTTCACCGCCTGGGACGCACGCACGGCCTTGGCCCGCGCGGCCTCGATGCTTTCATCGCGAGCCAGGGCCACGCCCATGCGCCGCTGTCCCTTCACCTCGGGCTTGCCGAACAGGCGCAGCGCGGTGTCGGGTTCGGCCAGGGCCGCGCCCAGGTTGGCGAAGGCGGTCTGGCGCGAGTCGCCGTCCACCAGGATCACCGCCGAGGCCGAGGGCCCGAACTGGCGGATGGTGGGAATCGGCAGGCCGAGGATGGCCCGGGCATGCAGGGCGAATTCGGAGAGATCCTGGGAGATCAGGGTCACCAGGCCGGTGTCATGGGGCCGCGGCGAGACCTCGCTGAACCAGACCTGATCGCCCTTGACGAACAGCTCCACGCCGAACAGGCCACGACCGCCCAGGGCCTCGGTGACGGCACGGGCGACCCGCTCGGATTCGGCCAGGGCCTGCTCGCTCATGGCCTGGGGCTGCCAGGACTCGTGGTAGTCGCCCTTGACCTGGCGATGCCCGACCGGCGCGCAGAAGGAGGTGCCGCCGACGTGGCGCACGGTCAGCAGGGTGATCTCGTAGTCGAAGTCGACGAAACCCTCGACGATCACCCGGCCCTTGCCGGCACGCCCGCCCTCCTGGGCGTACTGCCAGGCGGCCTGCAGCTCGTCGGCGCTGCGCAGCAGACTCTGGCCCTTGCCCGAGGAGCTCATGATCGGCTTGACCACGCAGGGATAGCCCAGCGCCTCGGCGGCGGCGGCGTAGTCCTCGTAGGTGTCGGCGAAGTGATAGGGCGAGGTGGGCAGGCCCAGCTCCTCGGCGGCGAGGCGACGGATGCCTTCGCGATTCATGGTCAGCTGGGCCGCACGGGCGGTGGGCACCACGGTGTAGCCCTCGCCCTCCAGCTCCACCAGGGTGGCGGTGGCGATGGCTTCGATCTCCGGCACGATGAAATGCGGCTGCTCGCGCTCGATCACCGCGCGCAGGGCGGCGCCGTCGAGCATGTCGATGACGTGACTGCGGTGGGCGACCTGCATGGCCGGGGCATCGGCGTAGCGATCCACGGCGATGACTTCGACGCCCAGGCGCTGCAGTTCGATGACGACTTCCTTGCCCAGTTCGCCGGAGCCGCAGAGCAGCACGCGGGTGGCGCTGGGGGACAGGGGGGTACCGATACGGGGCATGACAGATCTCTCCGGCTGATATCAGGTCAGGAAGGCCGCACCGCTCGCCCGCGCCCGCTCGTCGCAGCGCAGCAGCACCTCGCGGCGCTCGCTGTCGCTCATGGACATCCAGCGGGTGATCTCGGCGGCGCTGCGCTGGCAACCGATGCAGATGTCCTGTTCGTCCAGGGCACAGACATGGACGCAGGGCGAACGCACGGGTGAATCGGCGGTGGTCATGCGGCTTCCCTCGAATGGCCGCGCATTGTGCCCGTTAATACCAAATTTGGCATGTGCCTTTACCTTGCCGATACCGCTCAATCCCGCTTGGGCGGTGCCTTGAGCACGATGCCGGCGTCGTACAGCAGGTTGACCAGTTCGACGATGATCACCGCGGTCAGCCCCCAGATGCGGTGCTCGCCATATTGATAGCTGGGCACCTGCCAGCGCAGGCCATCGTGGTCGACCCGGAAGGTGTAGTCCGGTGGCACCTCGCAGAAGAACCGCAGGGGCACGGTGAAGATCGCGGCGATCTCGGCTTCGCTGGGGATGTATTCGAGCTGATCGGGAATCAGCGCGACGATGGGGGTCACCGCCAGGCCGTAGCGCGACACCAGCGGACTCAGGGGTGCGATCACCTCCACCAGGCCCGGCGGCAGGCCGACCTCTTCCTCGGCTTCGCGCAGGGCGGTGGCCACCAGGTCGGCATCCTCGGGATCACGACGGCCGCCCGGCAGGGCCACCTCGCCGCCGTGGGTGGACAGGTTGCTGGCCCTCAGGGTGAGCAGCAACTCGGGATGCTCGCCCCGAATGATGGGCACCAGCACCGCCGCTTCCTGGTAGCTTTCGGTCCCGCTCAGGGTGCGCGGCTGATAGTGACGCAGGCGCTGGAGCAACTCATCCACGCCAAGATTCTCCCTTGCTCATCGTATCCCCTGGATCATGGCACGCCCGCCGGGCAATCCCAAGTCCAGCCATCGCTTGCGAGGCCCGGGAGCGCCCCGGCACACTGCAGCAAAACGAGGATGAACCATGAAGCATTGCAATCACTGTGGCGGACTGCTGGAAGCGCGCATTCCCGCGGGTGACAACCGGATGCGCCTGGTCTGCAGTCAGTGCGGCGCAGTGCATTATCAGAATCCGCGGGTGGTGGCCGGCTGCCTGGCGACCTGGGAGGGCAAGGTGCTGCTCTGCCAGCGCGCGATCGAGCCGCGCAAGGGTTACTGGACACTGCCGGCGGGCTTCATGGAAAACGGCGAGACCACCACCGAGGCTGCCGCCCGCGAGACCTTCGAGGAAGCCGGCGCGCACGTGCAGGGCCTGGAGCTCTATACCCTCTTCGATCTGCCGCACATCGATCAGATCTACATGCTGTTCCGTGGCGAGCTGGTCGACGGCCGCTTTGCCGTCGGCGAGGAAAGTCTCGATGTGCGCCTTCTGGACGAAGCCGACATCCCCTGGTCGTCTCTGGCTTTTCCGACCATCAAGCGAACACTAGAATGCTTTTTCGCCGACCGCCGTCGCGGCGAGTATCCGTTGCGTCATGAGGGCATGGCGCCCATGGTGGTCGCCCCCAAGCCTGCCTAAGGCCTGTTCAAAGTCTGCTGCGCGTCGGCCCAACGTCGTTGAAAATGCCTTCGGAATGCTCATTTACTATCCGTAAACTCCGCTTCCTCAGCCATTTTCGCCTTGTTTGTCTCTAGCTCGCGAGACCTTGCACAGGCCCTGAGCTCTTCCGAGGATCTTCCCGACATGCGTCCGTTGCACCTGTTGTTGGCGCTCTGCTATGTGCTGTGCGGTTCGTTGCTTCCCCAGTTGGCCCAGGCCAGCACCAGCGTCACGGTGATCCGCCAGCCGGCCGCGCCGCTGATCGACAAGGTGCTGGTGATCAAGTCGCGCAATCAGCTGCAACTGCTCAGCGGTGATACCGTGATGAAGTCCTATCGCATCTCGCTGGGCAAGAATCCCCGCGGCCCCAAGCTGCGCGAGGGCGACCAGCGTACGCCGGAAGGCTTCTACTGGATCGACTGGCGCAAGACCAGCGACAAGTTCAACCTGGCCATGCACATCTCCTATCCCAACCGGGAGGATCTGGCCCGCGCGCATCAGGCCGGCGTACCCCCAGGCAGCATGATCATGCTGCACGGTACGCCCATCGACGAGGAATACCCCGAGTGGTACTTCAACTCACTGAACTGGACGAATGGCTGCGTCGCGCTGACCAACCATGACATGCGCGAGGTCTGGGGCCTGGTCAAGGACGGTACCCTGATCGAGATTCGCCCCTGAGAGTCTATCCAAAGGCTGCTGCGCGTCGGCCAAACCGCGCTGAAGAGGCCCTGGGTCGCCAGTCCGGTCTGGGCGGCCCCGTCGCAATGCTCATTTACCCCTCGTAAACTCGCGCGCGAGCCCGGTCGAGCGCGAGTCCGATCCCGCCTCTTCAGGTATCTTCGCGGGGCCGCCTAGGCCTTGCCTGGCTCTAGCTCGCGAGCCTTTGCACGGACGCTGCGCCGACAGGCTTCCCCTGCCCTACCCCGCCACCTGCTCCGCCGGCGAGACGATGGCGGTCTTGCCACGCGAACGACCGCTGCTGAGATAGTCGGCAATGGATTCCTGGGTGACCTCGCCTAGGAAGTCGTTGTCGGCGCTGAGTACCGGCAGCCAGGAGGTGTTGAACTGGTACATGCGTGACAGCAGGATGCGCAGGTGCTCGTCGAAGGCCGCAGTGGCCTTGAACGGGGTAACGAAAGGCGCCACCGGTCCGCTCTGGCCGCGCAGGTCACGCCGACGTACGTAGCCCAGGCCTTTGTTGGCGGCATCCGTCACCACCACATGGCGGCGGTCGTGCTCTTCCATCAATTCCACGGCATCGCCGATCAGGGTTTCGGCCTGGATCGAGGGCGCATTGTCGGCCGCGTCCTCGGCACGGATCAGCAAGAGGCGCTTGAGGGTGCTGTCCTGGCCGACGAAGTTGCTGACGAATTCATCCTTGGGATGGGCCAGCAGGGTGTCCGGATGATCGAACTGCACCAGGCGGCCGCCACGGAACACGGCGATCTTGTCGCCCAGGCGGATGGCTTCGTCGATGTCATGGCTGACCATGATCACCGTCTTGTTCAGCGCCCGTTGCATCTGGAAGAACTCGTTCTGGATGGCGTCGCGGTTGATCGGGTCCACCGCACCGAAGGGTTCGTCCATCAGCAGCAGCGGCGCCTCGGCCGCCAGGGCGCGAATCACCCCGATGCGCTGCTGCTGGCCACCAGACAGTTCGCGCGGATAGCGCGACAGGTACTGCTTGGGCTCGAGCTGCACCATGCTCATCAGCTCGGTGGCGCGCTCGCGGCATCGCTTCTTGTCCCAACCCAGCAGCTTGGGCACCACGGTGATGTTTTCCTCGATGGTCATGTTGGGAAACAGACCGATCTGCTGGATCACGTAGCCGATATGCCTTCTGAGGGTCACCTCGTCGATGCCGGTGGTGTCCTCGCCATTGATCAGTACCCGTCCCGAGGTGGGTTCGATCAGGCGGTTGATCATCTTCAGGGTGGTGGTCTTGCCGCAGCCGGAGGGGCCGAGGAAGACGCAGATCTGGCCCTCCTCCACGGTGAGGCTCACAGCGTCCACCGCGGTCACGTCCTTGCCGTGCTGCTTGAAGGTCTTGGTCAGGCGGTCGAGTTCGATCATCTGGGGCTCCTTAAGAGGCGCTGCGCAGGCCGCGCGGGGTGAGGCGGCGTTGCAGCCACTGCAGGACGAGGTCGGCGACGATGGCCAGCAGGCTGACCAGCACGGCGCCGACGATGAGGGTGGCCATGTCGCTGCGACTGATGGCGGTGAGGATGAGCACGCCCAGGCCACCGGCGCCGATGGTGGCGGCGATGGTCATGACGCCGATGTTCATGACCACGGCGGTGCGCACCCCGGCCAGGATCACCGGCAGGGCGATGGGCAGCTCGACCATACGCAGGCGCTGCCAGAAGGTCATGCCGATGCCGGCGCCCGCCTCGCGGATCCCCGGCTCGACGCTGGTCAGCGCCAGGTAGGTGTTTCTCAGGATCGGCAGCAGTGAATAGAGGAACACCGCGGTGATCGCCGGCAGCGGACCGAGGCCCTGGCCGAACTTGGAGTAGAACGGCAGCAGGAGACCGAACAGGGCGATGGAAGGCAGCGTCATGACCATCGTGGCCACCGCCTGCAGCGGCCCGGCCAGCCAGGGATAGCGGGTCATGAGGATGCCCAGGGGCACGCCCACCAGGATCGCCAGGGTCACGGCGACGCCTACCAGGGTGATGTGCTGGCGGGTCAGTTCGAGGACCTGCAACCAGTCGATGTGATTGAAGGAGGTGACGAAATCCATGGGTCACTGCCCTCCGTCTAGGGGATGCCGGGCAAGGAAGTCGCGAGCTACCTGGGCCGGAGTCTGTCGCTCGATGTCCACCTTGGCGTTGAGCTGGCGCATGGTGGCCTGGTCCAGGCTTTCCGCCAGGGGCTTGAGCAGCGTGGCGAGATCCGGATGCCTTTCCAGGTAACGGGCGTTCACCACCGGCGCGGCGGTGTAGTCGGGGAAGTAACCCTTGTCGTCTTCCAGCACCTTGAGCTTGAAGGCGTCCAGGCGGCCGTCGGTGGTGTAGACCAGACCGGTGAAGACCTGGCCGTTGCGCAGGGCGGTGTAGACCAGGCCCGGGTCCATCTGGCGGATGTCATCGCGGGTGTAGCTCAGGCCATAGGCCTTGACCAGACCGGCGAGGCCGTCGGAGCGGTTGGCGAACTCGATGTCCAGCGCGGTGAGGTGGCGCTTGCCCGCCTCGGCCTCGAGCAGTCCGGCCAGGTCACTGATGCTGTTGAGTTCGGGATGCTGCCGGGCGACCTTCTCCGGCAGCGCCAGGGCATAGGTGTTGTTGAAGCGGGTGGGCGCCAGCCACGCCAGACCGACCTTGGCGTCCAGCTGCTTGACTCGCTGGTAGGAGGCGTCCTTGTCCAGTCGTTCGGTGACATGGTTGTAGGCCACCAGCGAGGTACCGGTGTATTCCCAGGTGAGGTCGAGCTGGGCGTTCTTCACGCCGTTCCAGGCGATGGTGCTGCCCAGGCCGCCGACGATCTCCGGCTGGTAGCCGTGCCTGGACAGATACTGCCCGGTGAGTTCGGCGAGGATGGCCTGCTCG
Organism: Pseudomonas sp. SORGH_AS_0211; assembly: GCF_031453455.1. Classification (NCBI taxonomy): domain Bacteria; kingdom Pseudomonadati; phylum Pseudomonadota; class Gammaproteobacteria; order Pseudomonadales; family Pseudomonadaceae; genus Pseudomonas; species Pseudomonas sp. SORGH_AS_0211. The sequence continues at coordinate 3,244,735 of NZ_JAVIZV010000001.1, forward strand.
GTGAAGACCTTGGCACCGATGCGGATCGGATCGGCCTGGGCACCACTGGCCAGTGTCAATCCGAACCAGGCGGCGCCCAGGGCGATAAGCAACTTCTTCATCTCGTCTCCTTAGCGGGCCAGGCCGCGTTCCAGCCAGAGGCGACTGGCAAGCAGCACCAGGCCATCCAGCAGCAGCGCCAGCAGTGCGGTGGCGGCGGCGCCCAGCAGCAGCTGTGACTGGTTCTCCAGGGCGATGGCAGGAAAGATCAGGCTGCCCAGGCTGTTGGCGCCGATGAGAAATACCAGCGGCGTGGTGCCGACATTGATCGCCAGGGCAACCCGAACCCCGCCGATGATGATGGGCACGGCATTGGGCAGCTCCACCTTGGTCAGCACCTGGGCAGGCGTCATGCCGATGCCGGTGGCCGCTTCCTTGAGCGAGGCGGGCACGTTCTTCAGCCCCTCGTAGGTGTTGCGCACGATGGGCAGCAGCGAGGCGAGGAACAGCGCCAGGATCGCCGGTCCGTCGCCAATGCCGACGATGCCCAGGGCAATGGCCAGCACCGCCAGCGGGGGGACGGTATTGCCGATGTTGAACACCTGCATGAAGCGCTCGGCGCTGCGGGCGAATCGCGGTCGACTGAGCAGGACCCCGGCGGGGAGTCCCACCAGCAGCGCCAATACCATGGAAACGACCACCAGGTAGAGATGGGCCTGGAGATAGAACAGCAGATCCGCGCGATAGGTAGCGAGGGTATCCCTACCGATCCAGTGCACCAGCAGCGCCAGGATCACCACTCCCGCGGCCGTGCCGAGCAGGAGGGTCTTGAACTTCGCCATGTCAGGCTCCTTCAACGGGCGGACAGGCCGCATGCCTTCCGAGTGCGGACCTCGCGACAGGAGCGAGGCGCAGGACGGCTGTCCGGGTTCAGGGTCGAGACACAGCAGGGCATGGCGGGTATGCCGGCTGGACCAACGGGGCACTGCGGATCTCGGATCTGCCTAGCCCTTGGGTGTCGCTCCCTGGGGAACGACATGGCGCCTTGCCTCGACCGAAGAGATTGACGCCCATCGCAGTCGATAGTTCGTCAGCTCCTTTTCAGGCTAACCCAATAGACTCGCTCAATGCCAATCCGATCGCGAAAACTGCATGACTTGACAGAGTGAAAGGCCCGGGCGAGAGGCTTTCATATCGCATCAAAAGGGAGAGGCGCGGGCTAGAGCCGCTGACAAATATGTGACGATAAATTTAATACACTTACTGTTAGCTGCTTTGCAGCACCAGCGCGAACCCCGTCGCAGATAGCGTCGCGAGCCGCCTCGGTTTCGTGGAGCGCCACACAGCCTGGCTGACGTACGGTCATCACTGAAACATCTTTTTGTGCGCCAGTGCGATGACGAGGTTTTGGCACCTCTTTATCATGCCGACGAGTGGCTGACGCTTTGAGGGAACATTCAGCCATACCAAGGTCAATAGGTGGCCCAGTGATAGCACCAAGCGCCATTCCTGGTACCGCCATAAAAACAGACTATTCATCGAGCTAACTTCAAAGGGAACGTTATGAATGACATGACGGCTTGTGCATCGTTGGACTCTGCTGTTCTATCCTCTGCCCCGGTAATGCTGCTGCAACCCAAGGTGGAAAATTGGGTCGTGGTCTATGCTCATGGCGGCCTGATCGCCGACTTCGATGACGAGGCTTCGGCCCGCCGCGAAGCAGAGCAGTGGGCTGGAATCTGCCTGCGTCGCTAAACACCGCTTTCGAATGATCTGCCTGCGCCATCAACCGATGGAAAGTAGTCACAGGCAGCTCATTACCCGCTCCAGCGGCTTTCATCCCGCCCCTCGCCAGACACCCCAACGTCCAGCCTTGCGCTGCCCGCCAGCCCTACCCAGCTCGCATTTCCACTGATTTCGCCTGGCATTAACGTTGTCTGGCGCACCTTCTGAGCGTTGCACTGCAACTTCCCGGCGTCTCTTCAGGCCTGATGGCGAGTCGAGCCCCTGCGCCCGATCACCCAACGTCTTCCGTCACTGTCCGGGACCTTGCCGATGACGCTACGCCTGAAATCCGCTATCACCACCCTGTTCGCCCTGCTCAGCCTGGCAGCCACACCGGTCACCCAGGCCACTCCGCGGGATTTTCCCACCGATCTGATCGGCCTGAATTTCTCCGGCGCCGGCTTCGCCCCTCACGTACTGCCGGGCAAACCGGGCACCAACTATTTCTTTCCCGACGCCGGTCATTACCGGCGCTGGGCGGCCAAGGGTATCCGGGTGATCCGCTTCCCGGTCATCTGGGAGCGCCTGCAGCCGCGTCTGGGGCAACCCCTGGACCCCGCCTACGCCAAGCTGATCGACCAGACCCTGGACAATGCCAAGCGCTATCGCATGAGCGTGATCCTGGATCTGCACAACTACATGAGATACCGCGGCCAGCTCATCGGCAGCGCGGCGGTGCCCTATCCGGCCTATGCCGATGTCCTGCAGCGAATCGCCCAGCGCTGGCACGAGCACCCTGCCCTGGCCGCCTACGACATCATGAACGAGCCCCACGATGCGGTTGAGCAGTGGCCGGTGGCGGCGCAGCATGGCATCGACGCCGTGCGTGACGTCGATCGGGCGCGACCGATCCTGATCGAAGGCAACGGCTGGTCCAGCAGCTATCTCTGGCCGCGCTACAACGCCAAGCTGCTCGGCCTCAAGGACCCGGCCGACAACCTGATCTATTCGGCGCACGTCTATTTCGACAATGACGGTGGCGGCAAATACCTCAGGAAGGACATGACCGATTTCGACCCGGATGTCGGCATCCGCCGGGTCGAGCCTTTCATCACCTGGCTCAAGCAGCACGGCAAGCGCGGTCACATCGGCGAGTTCGGCGTACCGGACAACGATCCGCGCTGGCTGGCAGCCATGGACAGGTTGCTGGCACGGCTGCGGCAGGAATGCATCCCGGCCATGTACTGGGCAGCCGGCCCCAACTGGGGCGACTACCCACTGGCAATCGAGCCGGTCAAGGGCAAACCCCGGCCGCAGTGGAGCGTGCTGCAGAAGTACGTGAAGCCCGCCGACTGCCAGGCGCTGGGCCCGCGCTGACCGAAGCGCCGCCAGGCGAACCAGGCGGCGCCTTCTTGCAGTTATGCGACAACATGTCCGGAAATCGGTGACTGCAATCACAAAACGCCTCGCCATGGACGGCCTGGCAAGAACTTGCTGGCATTTAGCGATCAAAATGTAACAGCAAGTAATAGTGCGACTATTAAGACGCTTGCGACGCACAAGAGAAAGGATGCCATGTCAGCTATCGTTTTTCCGCACTACCCCTGCGCTCTTTCCCCCTAACGGCAGCGCTGCATCCGTTCGCCTTTCTTGCCGCACCCTCAGGGATCTCCCATGGAAAGATTTGTCGCTTTGGATAGCTTTCGCGGCCTGCTCGCCGTCGCCGTCGTCCTGTTCCATACTTATGTCGCTCAGGCCGCCTCGGAAAATCCGCTGATCGCCAACGCCTACCTGTTCGTTGAATTCTTCTTCGTGCTCAGCGGCTTCGTACTCATGCACACCTACGAAAACCGTCTGCGGACCCTGGACGACTATCGCGATTTCGCCATCAGTCGCTCGGCGCGGATCCTGCCGCTGCACCTGGCCATGCTCGGGCTCTATGTACTGCTGGAATGCGGTCGCCTGCTGGCGGAAAAGCTGGGGGTCGGCTTCAACGATCCGGCTTTCAGCGGCGCCACCGCACCCGAGCAATTCCTGCCCAATCTGCTGCTGCTGCAATCCTGGCTGGGCCAGGCCATCACCGGTTCGTTCAACTACCCGTCCTGGAGCATCAGCATCGAGTTCTACCTCTATCTGATCTTCGGTCTGCTGGTACTCAAGGGCCAGGGTCATCAGCGCCAGTGGTTCCTGGCGATCGCCCTGCTGGCCTTCGTGCAGCTGCTGTTTCCCTTCCTGCCGCTGAAGACCGAGATCTTCCGCGGCCTGTCGTGCTTTTTCGCCGGCGCCTGCACCTATCGCCTCTACGTCTGGATCAAGCAGCACAACCAGGGGCAATTCGGTGGCACCCTGCTAGAGCTGGCCTGCCTGATCGCCGGTGCCGCGGTGATGACCTCCGATCTGCCGGTGCCCAAGAAGGGCGTGCTGGCGACTCTTGTGTTCTGCGTCACCGTCCTCACCTTCGCCTTCGAGCGCGGCCTGGTCTCCAGCGTGCTGCACCAGGGGCTCTTCGTACGCCTGGGCGTGCTGTCCTATTCGATCTACCTGTGCCACGCCGCGGTGATCTTCGTGGTCAAGAGCGCCTTCATCGTGCTGGGCAAGCTGCTCCACCAGGACCTCACAGTGGTGGCGCCCTCCCATGATGCGCCGCTGCCCTTCATGATCCGCTACATCGCCACCGGCAGCGTCGTGCTGGACAACCTGGTGGTGCTGGTGGAACTGGCGGTGGTCTTCGCCTTCGCCTGCCTGACCCACAGATACATCGAGATCCCGGGCATGGCCCTGGGCAAGCGGCTGGTCCGCCGCAAACGCACCCCGCCCTGCTGCGACGGCAACATCCAGCCGCAGCGCTGAGCGGCGCCTGGCGCAGCCCCACCGACCTCAAGCCGGTGGGGCTGCCCTCTGCTATACTCCGCCCCCTCTTTTTTCTTCCCGCCCAGGTTCATCCATGACCACCCAGGCCGCCGAAGTCGCCAAGCGCCGTACCTTCGCCATCATTTCCCACCCCGACGCGGGCAAGACCACCATCACCGAAAAGCTGCTGCTGATGGGCCAGGCCATCGCCGTCGCGGGCACGGTGAAGTCGCGCAAATCCGACCGCCATGCGACCTCCGACTGGATGGAGATGGAAAAGCAGCGCGGCATCTCCATCACCACTTCGGTGATGCAGTTCCCCTACCGCGAGCACATGATCAACCTGCTCGACACCCCCGGCCACGAAGACTTCTCCGAAGACACCTACCGCACCCTGACCGCGGTGGATTCGGCGCTGATGGTGCTCGACGGCGGCAAGGGCGTCGAACCCCGCACCATCGCCCTGATGGACGTCTGCCGCCTGCGCGACACCCCCATCGTCAGCTTTATCAACAAGCTCGACCGCGATATCCGCGATCCCATCGAACTGCTCGACGAGATCGAGGCGGTGCTCAAGATCAAGGCCGCGCCCATCACCTGGCCGATCGGCAGCTATCGCGACTTCAAGGGCGTCTATCACCTCTCGGATGACCGCATCTACGTCTACACCCCCGGCCATGGTCACGAGCGCATCGCCACCAAGACCATCGACAAGCTGGACTCCGACGAGGCCCGCGCCCACCTGGGCGATCTCTATGAGCGCTTCGTCGAGGAGCTGGAGCTGGTGCAGGGCGCCTGCCACGAGTTCGATGGCGAGGCCTTCCTGCGCGGCGAGATGACCCCGGTGTTCTTTGGTACCGCCCTGGGCAACTTCGGCGTCGACCAGGTGCTCGACGCCGTGGTCGACTGGGCGCCGCGCCCGCTGTCGCGCGCCGCCCACGAGCGGGTAGTGGAACCGGTGGAAGAGAAGTTTTCCGGCTTCGTGTTCAAGATCCAGGCGAACATGGATCCCAAGCACCGCGACCGCATCGCCTTCATGCGCATCTGCTCGGGCAGGTACGAGAAGGGCATGAAACTGCGCCACGTGCGGATCAAGAAGGACCTCAAGATCGCCGATGCCCTGACCTTCTTCTCCAGCGAGCGCGAGCACCTGGAAGAGGCCTTCGCCGGCGACATCATCGGCCTGCACAACCACGGCACCATCCAGATCGGCGACACCTTCACCGAAGGCGAGCTGCTGGGCTTCACCGGTATCCCGCATTTCGCCCCGGAACTGTTCCGCCGCGTGCGCCTGAAGGATCCGCTGAAATCCAAGCAGCTGCGCCAGGGTCTGCAGGAACTGGCCGAGGAAGGCGCCACCCAGGTGTTCTTCCCCGAGCGCAACAACGACATCGTGCTCGGCGCCGTGGGCGTGCTGCAGTTCGACGTGGTCGCCAGTCGCCTGAAGGAAGAATACAAGGTGGAGTGCGCCTACGAGGCCATCAACGTCTGGTCGGCGCGCTGGATCGAGTGCGACGACAAGAAGAAGCTCGAAGACTTCAAGAACAAGGCCTTCGAGAACCTGGCGGTGGATGGCGGTGGTCACCTCACCTACCTGGCGCCGACCCGGGTCAATCTGGCGCTGATGGAAGAGCGCTGGCCGGAGATCAAATTCCGCGCCACCCGCGAGCACCACTGAGCCCTACTGCCTGACCGGTGCACCTGGCGCCGGTCAGGCGTACCGTCCTCCTCCCTGCATCGTCCAGGCGGATCGCCGGCTCTCCTGCCAGGTCTTCCCGAATCAGTCCCGGTCGGAAGACTCGGCTGCGGCTTCCAGCTCCACCATCGTCAGCTCCAGCTCCGCCCGCTCGGTCCACTGGCCGTCCAGTTCGGTGCGTACCGCCACGCCCAGTTCCTTGAAGTCCGCCACCTGCTTGACCAGGTTGCCCGGGCCGCCCACCAGCTGGCCGCAGGCCTTGCGATAGGCCTCGCCGGCCTTGTCCAGACTCCTGCCGATGCCGTCCATGCTGCCGAGAAAGGTGCGCAGCTTGTCGTAGACCTTGCCGGCGCGCTCGGCCAGTTCGGCGGTATGGCGATTCTGGTCTTCAAAGCGCCACAGCTGGCGGACGATGTTGAGGCTGGTCAGCAGAGTGGTGGGCGTCGCCACCAGCACGTTCTGCTCGATGGCGCGCTGGAACAGGCTTTCGTCGGCCTTGAGCGCCTCGACGAAGGCCGATTCGATGGGAATGAACAGAAAGACCATCTCCGGCGAATTGAGCCCCGGCAGGCTGAAGTATTCGCGATCGGCCAGCTCGCGGATGCGCTCGCCCACGGCGCGCACGTGCTCGCCCAGGGCCAGGCGCCGCTCGCCCTCGTCCTCGCTGTTGACGTAGCGGGTATAGGCGTTGAGCGACACCTTGGCGTCCACCACCAGGTGCTTCTTCTGCGGCAGATGGACCAGCACGTCCGGCCGGCGGCGGCCGGTCTCGGTGGTGAAGCTGCGCTCGCGGACGAAGTCGCGGCCCTCGCGCAGGCCGGAGCGCTCCAGCACGTTTTCCAGGATGAGTTCGCCCCAGTTGCCCTGCGCCTTCTTCTGGCCGCGCAGGGCGGTGGCCAGGTCGTGGGCCTCCTGGGTGATCTGGCGGTTGAGCTCCTTGAGGTCGAGCAGTTGCTGGCCGAGCGCCGCCTGCTGCTGGACATCCTTGTGGTGGATGTCCTCGACCTTGGCACGAAAGCCTTCGATCTGCTCGCGAAACGGCCGCAACAGGGCATCCAGCGATTGCTGGCTGTGCTGGGCGAAAGCCTGGCCCTTGGCGTCGAAGATGCGCCCGGCCAGTTGCTCGAATTCCAGCTTGAGTTGCTCGCGACTCTCGCGCAGTAGTAGCTGCTGCGCCTGGAAGTGCTCCTCCTTCTGCTCCAGGGTGGTCCTGAGCGTCGCGTGTTCTTCGGCCAGGCGCGCATGGCGTTCCTGCACCTCGGCGTGCAGCTGCTGCTCGCGGTGCTGGCGCTCGCGCAATTCGGCGAGCTGTTCCTGGCTGCCCTGCAGCTGGGCGCGGGTGGCCTCGGCCAGGGCGTGCTGTTCGGCGGCCTGCAACTGGGCCTGGCGGGTCTGCTGGCGCAACTCGGCCTCCAGCTCGCGATTGGCCTCCAGCTGGCGCTGCAGGGTGGCGGTGCGTTCGCGCTCGGCGCCCAGTTCCACCACCTGGCGACCATTGGCCAGCTCGGCCCGTTGCAGGTCGTCGCGCAGCATGTCGTAGCGCTCGGCGGCGCTGTCGAGTTGCTGTTGCAGATAGCGCTGGCGCCCAGTCAGCCAGACGGCCGAACCCGCCCAGCCAGCCAGCAGCAACAGGGGAAGCACAAGGGAAACGAAAGGCAGGGAAGTCATGGCGCTCTCATCGCGGACGGCTCCCCTCACCTTAGGCAGGCGCACGGGGAGCGTCCAGCATTTATCTGTACATTTACACAGTGTTTCGCAAATCCAGATCCAGCCCGCTGACGCGGCGGACCCGCCGGGCCACGGCCTCGGCGAAGATGCCGCCGCGGGCCTCGATCAGGGTGAAATCATCGCGCGCCCGGGTGATGCCGGTATAGACCAGCTCCTTGGTCAGCACCGGACTGAGCTGCTCGGGCAGCAGCAGGGCGGTGTGGGCGAATTCCGAGCCCTGGGATTTGTGCACGGTCATGGCGAACACCGTCTCCACCGCCGCCAGCCGGCTGGGCAGGACGAATCTGAGGCCGCCGCTGCCATCGCCGCGGGGAAAGGCGACCCGCAGGACCTTGCGCCCGGGCTGGCTGGCGTCCGGCAGGCAGAGGGTGATGCCGATGTCGCCGTTCATTAGCCCCAGGCTGTAGTCGTTGCGCGTCACCAGCACCGGGCGGCCCTCGTACCAGCCATGCTCGCCCGCGAGCAGACCGGCCGCCAGCAGGGCGCTGGCGATGCGCAGGTTGAGGCCTTCCACGCCCCAGGGCCCTTTGCGCACAGCGCAGAGCAGCTGGAAATCGTCGAAAGCGGCCAGCACCTGGCCGGCCCAGCGCGTCCAGGCCGGGTCCTCCATCACGGTGTCGAGCTGGGGCCGGGTCTCATGCAGGACCTGCAGATAATGACGATAGCCGCGGGCGCGCCCGCGCCCTTCCAGCACCAGGCGTTCCAGGGCACGATCCTCCGGGCCCTTGAGCAGCACCCGATGAAGATCGGCGTAGCCGCCGTCGACCAGCACCTGCTGCGCACCCGGACCGTCCTGGGCATTGACCCGGCGGGCCAGCTGGCCGATGCCGCTGCCGGCGCCGAAACGCCGCGAGCGCCTGAGCATCACCACCTGCTGCGCCAGGGCGTCACCCTGGTCGTCGCCGACCGTCAGCGGCGTCCGGGCCAGCGACTGGCCACTCACGGCTTCCAGCCAGGCGCGGGTGGCCGGACTGTAGCGTCCGGCCTCGGCATCCCGGCAGAGATCGCCCAGCACCGCGCCCGCTTCCACCGAGGCCAGCTGATCCTTGTCACCGAGCAGGACCAGGCGCGCCCTGGGCGGCAAGGCCGCCAGCAGGCTGGCCATCATTTCCAGGTCGATCATCGAGGCTTCGTCCACCACCAGCACATCCAGCGGCAAGGGATGCCCGCGGTGGTGGCGGAAGTGCCGGGTGTTGGGGCGACTGCCCAGCAGCCGGTGCACCGTGGTCACCCCGGTGGGGATGTGCCGGCGCAGCTCATCATCCACCGGCAGACGACTGACCTGGCCGCCGATGGATTCGGTGAGGCGCGCAGCCGCCTTGCCGGTCGGTGCGGCCAGGCGGATACGCAAGGGGCGACCGGCCGCCACCGCGGGCGCCTGAAGCAGCGCCAGCAGTCGCACCACGGTGGTGGTCTTGCCGGTGCCGGGGCCGCCGGTAATGATGCTGAAGGCGCCCCGTACCGCCAAGGCGCAGGCCAGTTTCTGCCAGTCGGGTTCGCCACCCGCATCGGGATCCGGCGGAAACAGCCGGTCGAGGCGCTCCGCTAAATCCGCCGGCAGCGGCTCGGGAGTGGCCAGACGCTGACGCAGGCTGGCGGCCACCGCCCGTTCGTAACTCCAGTAGCGCCGCAGGTAGAGGCGCTCGCCGCCCAGCACCAGCGGTCGCTCCGGACAGCTGCCGTCGCCATCGACCAGGGCGCTGGCCAGCAATGCCCGCTGCCAGGCGTCGAGGGTCTGGCCATGCAGCAACTGCGACGGCAGGAGCGAAGCGCGCGCCTCGTCGCCCTCGGGTGGCAGCGACAGGGCGGCGTCGGGATTGCGCAGGGTGGCGGCGAGATCCAGGCAGACATGGCCATGGCCGAGCTGATGGCTGGCCAGGGCCGCGGCCAGCAGCACCGCCGAGTCGCCCTGGGGTTCGAGTTCGCCGAGAAAGCTGGTGAAGGCCCGGTCCACCTGACGGAGCCAGCCGCGCTGCACCCAGAGCTCCAGCAGGCGAAAGAGGTCGTCACGCTGTTCGAGCGGGGCGAGGGGACGTTCCTGGGCCAGGGATGCCAGGCGCAGCAGCCGTTCGGTGGCGGGGCTGAAATCAGACATGGGCATTCTCCGCACCACTGAACAGCAGATCCAGGGTCTCGATCAGGGCCTGGGCGGGTCGCTCGACGAAGACGCCGTGGCCAGCCGGATCGCAGCCGCGCAGGAAGAGGTAGACGGCGCCGCCGAAATGGCGCTCGTAGCGGTAGTCGGGCAGCCGCGCCTTGAGCAGGCGGTGCACGGCCAGGCTGTAGAGCACGTACTGCAGGTCGTAGCGCTTGGCCAGGACGGCGGCTTCCATGGCCGCGCGGGTATAGGCCCCGGCTTCGGCCCCCAGCCAGTTGGACTTGTAGTCCACCACGAAATAGCGGCCCTCGTGCTCGAAAACCAGGTCGATGAAGCCCTTGAACAGGCCGTTGAGCTGTCCCGGCTCCAGCATCGGCCGCGCCTGGCCGCCAAGGGTGCCACGACTCACCAGGTCATCCAGCCGCTCCAGATCGACGCCATGGGTGGCGAACCAGAATTCCATTTCCACCTGGTAGCGCGCCAGTTCGCCCAGGGGCTGGCTGCCTCCCGGCAAGGGCAGCGGCAGTGCCAGCAACTGGCGCAGCCAGCCCTGCAGGATGGGAATCCAGTGATTCCAGCCACGCCGCTGGCAACGCCGGGCGATCAGGTCGTCCAGCCGCTCGGGCGCGGCCTGGATGGCGGTGAAGCCTTCCTCGCCGACCCACTCCAGCAGGCTGTGCAGGAAGGTGCCCGGACCGGGGCCGCGGGGAAAGCGGTGCAGGTCTTCGCCGGCCGCCGGCTGACGCGCCTCGTCCGGAGCGAGGCGATCGTCGTCGAACAGTTTCTGGGCCGCCGGGGTATCCAGGTCCAGCTCCAGGTTGAACGGGCCCTTCTCCTGCGCCTCACCCAGCCGCGTGCCGATGCGCAGGGCGCTGTAGGAGGCGATCCACCAGTCCTCGCGGGCCGCCCGCCGCGCCGTCAGCGCCTTGAGGGTTACCGGGGCTTCACGGGACTCGGGCAGTCGGGCCGGATCGGCTTCAGGCAGTGGCAGGACGAGGGTATCGGGTTGCGCGTCGATCAGAGTACCGAGGGCGGTGCCCAGGGCCGCCGAACTCGCCAGGGGCTCACCGCCGGTGGCCAGGTAGCCCAGGGCGCTGCGGGCGAAGCCGGATTCCTTGCTGCGCCCGCGCTTGAGATCGGCCACTCCGACCCAGCAGGCATGACGGGCCCGGGTCAGGGCGACATAGAGCAGGCGCAGGTCCTCGGCCAGACGTTCGTCATCGGCGCGGGCCAGTTCCTCGGCGGAGGGCTTGTAGGTCCGGCGTACCCGGCCCTGGTCATCGTGATAGCGCAGCGGCAGGGTGGTGCCTTCCTCGGCACGATAGGCGCAGGCGAAGGGTAGGAACACCAGCGGGTATTCCAGGCCCTTGGACTTGTGCACCGTCACCACCTTGACCAGCTCGGCGTCGCTTTCCAGGCGCAGGATCTGCTCCTCGGCGGCGCCCTGGGCGGCCAGCTGCTCGGCCAGGTGGCGAATCAGCGCCTGTTCGCCGTCCAGCTCGCCAGCGGCGCGCTGCAAGAGTTCGGCGAGGTGCAGCAGATTGGTCAGCACCCGCTCGCCATCGGCGCGGGCCATCAGCCGCTGTGGCAGCCGGAAGTCCTGCAGCAGGCGGCGCAGCATGGGCAGTACGCCCTGGCCACGCCAGAGCTGGCGATAGCCACGGAATTGCAGCACCCGCGACTCCCAGGCCTGCTCGTCGTGGTTGAGGGCATCCAGTTCGGCCAGCGGCAGGTCGAGGGTCAGGCTGCCCAGAGCCGCGCGCAGCCGGCGATCCACATCGGGCTCGGCACAGGCCTTGAGCCAGTCCAGCAGGCAGCGGGCCTCCTGGGCGGTGAATACCGAGTCCTTATCCGACAGATAGACGCTGCGCACCCCGCGCCGCACCAGCGCCTGGCGCACCGCCTGGGCCTCGCTGCCGGCGCGCACCAGGATGGCGATATCGGCGGGCCGCAGGGGCACCAGTTCGCCGTCTTCACGGCGAAAGCCGGCCCTGCCCTCGGCGGCCAGGCTCAGCAGCCGCACGATCTCGCTAGCGGTGCTCTCGGCCAGGGTGGCGCGATAGGCGGTGCCGGCCAGGGGCTCGTCGCCGGCCAGCTGCCAGAAGGTCAGGGCCGCACCCGGTAGGCCGTCGATTTCTAGGGCTTCGCGCCGGCCCTGGGCGCGGACCGGCTCGAAGGGCACCGGATTGTCCTCGCCCTGGCGGAACAGGAAGGCTGCGCGCGGTGCCGTCATCTCGCCATGCTGGAATACCTGGTTGACCGCCGCGACCACGGCGGCGGTGGAACGGAAGTTGGTGTCCAGCGAATGCAGGTGGCCGGCATTGGCACGACGCGCCTGCAGATAGGTGTGGATGTCCGCGCCACGGAAGGCATAGATGGCCTGCTTGGGATCGCCGATCAGGAACAGCCCGGTGCCCTCGCCCGCGCCATAGACAGTGTTGAAGATGCGGTACTGCACCGGGTCGGTGTCCTGGAATTCGTCGATCAGCGCCACCGGGAACTGCTCGCGGATCAGCGCCGCCAGCCGCGCCCCGGCGCCATCGGCCTGCAGCGCCCGGTCCAGGCGGGTAAGGATGTCGTCGAAACCCAGCTCGGCGCGGCGCAGCTTCTCGCGCTCGAATTTCTGCTGCACCCAGGCCGCCGCGTGCTCCAGCAGCGGCACCTCGGGGCTGGGCAGCTCGGCCAGTTGCCCGGGCAGACGCGCCATGGCCGCCAGGGCCGGATGATCCGGCGGACTGGCCTTGGTCCAGGCCTCGGCGAAGCCCTCCTCGGTCAGCCGGGTAAAGCCGGTGCCGATATCCAGGTCCTCGCTGGCGGGGTTGTCCGCCCAGGCGACCAGCTTGTCGCACCAGGGCCCGAAGAACCTCTTCTGCAACTTGCGGCCGTCGACCACCTTGGCGTCGCAGCCGGCCTGGCAGAGTTCACGCAACTCTTCGGCCCATTTGGCCCACGGCGCCTTGAGTCGTGCCAACCGCTCTCGGCGTTCGGCCAGGGCGGTGGCCAGCAAGGCGGCGGGTTCGCCCTGGGGCGCGCCCAGGGCCTCGCTCAACAGGGGGCGCAGGCGTGCAGCCAGGGCGCGGGGTTCGCCCCAATGCTCGATCACCCAGTCCAGCGCCTCCCCTTCGAGGGGATAGCAGAAGCGCCGCCAGTAGTCGCGCACCACCTGGGCGAGCAACTCGCTCTGGTCCTGCTCCAGGTTCTGCACGAAGAGGCTGCCACTGTCGAAGGCGTGCTCTCGGAGCATGCGCTGGCACCAGCTGTGAATGGTGGAGACGGCCGCCTCGTCCATCCACTGGGCGGCGATGTCCAGGCGCCGGGCGCAATCGGCCCAGGCCTCGGCGGGAAAGTCCTCGCGCAATTCGGCGAGCAGCGCATCGGGCGCCGCGATCTCGTCGCGAAAGAAGCGCGCCGCCTCGGCCAGGCGATGGCGAATGCGATCGCGCAATTCCTGGGTGGCGGCCTCGGTAAAGGTCACCACCAGGATCTGCGGCGGCAGCAATTCACGCCCGAAGGCCGTCTCGGGTGTACCGTGGCCCAGCACCAGACGCACATAGAGCGCGGAGATGGTGAAGGTCTTGCCGGTGCCGGCACTGGCTTCGATGAGCTGATTGCCCTGCAGCGGAAAGCGCAGGGCGAGCGGACGCTGACTCATGCTTGTGCCTCCCCGCCAACCACCTGCCAGCCGGCGGTGTACACCGGCGCATAGAGGGTCTGGCACCAGCCATCGAATTCCTCGTCGGCCAGCAAGGCGGCGAAGTCCGGATACTGCCGACGCAGTGCCGGGTGGGTCGCGGCCTCGCCCTGATAGGCCTGCTCGGCGGCGGCCAGGGCCTGGTCCGGGTCATTGGCCAGCCAGGCGAAGGCGGTGCGCGGCGCGACGGGCAGCGGACGCCGCTGGCCCAGCGCCCAGGCATCAAGCAACTCGTTCAGCTGACGCCGGGCCAGCTCAGCGTCCAGCGGTGCCAGCAGCAGGGTCAGATCGGTCGCCACCACCGCGGTGGTCAGCTGCAGGCCACCGGCCGCGGCGACCAGGTGCTGCACCCAGGGTCGCAGCAGCCGATGCCACTTGCGAGTGCGGGTATTGCCCAGGCCATTGGCCTGGGCGGTCAGGGCCAGCAGCCCTTCGGGGCCACGACGCAGCCGTTCGAGGTTGGCCACCAGTTGCAGCTCTTTGTGTTCGAGATCCAGGGTCACGGCCTCTTCCAGGGGTTCGGGCCAGCGCAGCGCCAAGGCCTCGACCTGGGCGACCACGGCGGGCAGAGGCTCGCGCAAGGCCCGCCCGGCCCGTTCACCAAAGCCCGCCAGCGGCAAACGACCGCTGCCGCGCAGGCGCTCGGCGGCGGCCATCAGCGCCGGCTCCGCCTCGGCCGGCACGGCCAGAGCCGCCGTCAGCAGGTCTTCGCCCAACTGGTAGCGGGTCAGGGCGTCCAGGCCGAAGGGTTCCTCGTCTTCCGCCGGCGCATCGGGCGCCGCGAAGTGCACCTTGAGGCGATTGGCGAAGAACAGGTCCACCGGTCCGCGCAGAAAGCGCGCCAGGTCATCGAGACCCAGGGGTTCTTCGGGCACCAGTGGCGGCAACAGGGCATCCTCGGCGCGGGTGGTGCGGTCATGCACGCCCAGCCATTCGGCGGCAAAGCTGAAATAGCCGCGCTCGCCGCGGAAGTAACGGGCGCTGAAGGGCTGCAGCGGATGCTCCTGGGTCAGGGCGGCCAGCAGGCGCTCCGGCTCTGCTTCATGCCCCGCCAGCCGCCAACCGGACTGGAGATGGTCACGCAACTGGGCGACCAGCACCGATGGCGGGCGCTCGCTGTTGTCGCGAATGCTGCGCCCCACCCAACTGACATAGAACTGATCGCGCGCCGAGAGCAGCGCCTCCAGCAGCAGATAGCGATCATCCTCGCGCCGCGAGCGGTCACCGGGACGATAGTCCTGGGCCATGAGATCGAAATCCAGTGGCGACTGGATGCGCGGATAGGCGCCATCGTGCATGCCCAGCAGACAGACCACGCGGAAGGGAATGGCGCGCATGGGCATCAGGGTGCAGAAATTGACCGCCCCGGCGAGAAAGCGCTGCGCCAGTCCCCCGGAATCCAGTCCGGCCAGCCAGGCCTCGCGGACCACGGTGAGCGGCAGCTCTTCATCCAGGGCCACGTCCTCGCACAACTCCAGCCAGCGCTCACGGAGGTTTTCCAGCTGCTCCAGCAGGTATTCGTCGTGCTCGTCCTGGGCGCTGAAGAACAGCGCCAGCAGCGCCTGCAGGCGGGCGCCCCACTCCCCCGGTCGGGCTGGCTGGGCCAGCGCCGCCTGGGCCGCGTCCAGCGCATCGAGCAGATCCACCAGCGGCCCGACCAGGGCCGCATCCAGGCCACCCACCTCGTCGAAGGGCTCGATATCGCCCAGGGCGGCGCCGCTGCCCACGGCGTAGCCCAGCAGCATGCGCCTCAGGCCGAAGCGCCAGGTGTTTTGCGTCAGCCCCTCGGGCAGATCGAGGCGACTGCGCTGCTCGGCATCCAGCCCCCAGCGCACGCCCGCGCCTTCCAGCCAGAGGTGCAGGGTCGGCAGATCGCCCTCGCGCAGCCCGAAGCGGGTGCGCAGCGCCGGCACATCCAGCAGGTCGAGGATCTCGCTCAGGGCGAAGCGACTGTCGGGCAGCTGCAGCAGATGCTCCAGGGCGATCAGCAGCGGCTGGAAACCGCGCTGGTGCTGATCGGCCAGGCTGAAGGGGATGAAGCGCGGATCCTGGCGCTCCAGCTGGCCGAACACCGCGCGGATGTGCGGCGCATAGGCATCGATGTCCGGCACCATGACGATGACGTCGCGCGGCCTGAGGCTGCTGTCGCTGCTGAAGCGCGCCAGCAACTGGTCATGGAGGATCTCCACTTCGCGCTGCGGACTGTGGGCCACATGGAAGCGCATGGACCTGTCCCGCGCCGGATCCACTGTTGGCCAATGTTCACGGGTCTCGCTCAGCGGGCGCAATTCGAGAATGTCATCCTGCAACTGGCCGAGCAGGTGCTGGGGTTCGGTGTCGGCGAAGAGGTCGATGCGCCCGCCATTGAGGTCCTCGAACAGGCGCCGATAGCCATCGGGTTCGTCGAATTCGTCCAGCAGGTGGATGTAGTCGCGGCCCTGCTTGCCCCAGCTCGCCAGCAGCGGCTGGCCGTGCTGGTGCAGCGCCTCGGCATCCAGGGTCTGCGGCATGCCCGGCTTGCGCTGCTGGCGCCGGTAGTTCTGCCGCAGGAGATCCTGGTCGGCGACGATGTCGGACCAGTGATGGCGACAGGGATTGTGCACGCAGAGCAGCACCTGGCTGAAGCGCGCCAGCGCGGCCAGGGCTTCCAGCGTCTGCGCCGGAATCGCCGACAGCCCAAAGATCACCACCCTCCGCGGCAGACCGGCTGGCGGCTCGGTCGCCGCCTGCATGACCTCCAGAAAACGCCGGTGCACCCCGGCGCGACTGCGGGCCAGGCCACCGTCGCCCACGTCGTCCAGCAGCGCCCGCCACAGCTGCGCCTGCCAGCGGCAACTCTCCGGCAGGGCACGCCGGCCGTCACGCAGGCTGGCCAGCAGATCGCGTCCCGCCGCCCAGTCGTTGAGCCAGTCGGCGCGATAGACCTGGTAGCCGTCATAGAGATCGGCCAGCCGCTCGGCCAGCTGATAGCGCTTGCGCAGATCGCCGTCATCGTCGAGAAAGCGCCGCAGCGCAGCGAAGTCCGGTTGCAGGAGCAGCGTCGGCAAGAGCCGCATCAGGCGCCAGGTCAGGGGCGCGCGATCCAGCGGCGAGGATGGCGGGACCTGGTCACGGCCCAGCACCTGCCGATAGGTCCGCCAGAGAAAGGCCGCCGGCAGTTGCACTTCCAGCGCCGCGGCCACCCCGCAGCCGCCCTCGTCGTCCCCGCGCGGATCCTCGGCCAGCGCCAGCTTGAGCCACTGGGCGATGCCATTGCTCTGCACCAGCACCTGTTCGTTTTCTAGTGGCGCCAGGGGATAGCGCCGCATCCAGCCGACCGCCAGGCCGCGCAGCTCTTCGAGCCGATTGCCGTGTACCACCATGAATCCGGGAGTGAGCGCCTCGGACATCCTACGCCTCGCTGTTCGCTGTCTGCGGCCAGGGTAAGGATCACCCGCGCCGGACACCAGCCCGCAATGTGTTGACCGACGCATGACGCAGTGCACAGCCGCCCTCGTCTCCCCGCCTGCAACGGGGCTCCAGCCGGTAGACTCAGGGTCTATCGGCCGTCGGCCATCGCCAGGATGTTTTCATGCGTTTCCTCGTTGCCCTTCCCCTGCTGCTGAGTGCCGCCCTCGCCCATGCCGATAACGGCGAGCCCGTCGATTGCGCCAGCCTGCAGGCCCAGTTGCCACTGCCCCTGCTGCAGCAGAGCTCCGGCCTGCCGCTGGCCTATGCTCGCCAGATCGCCGGCGGCTGCGCCTTTACCGATCGCGACACCGGGCAACCGGCCAACTACCTGCTGGGCCTGTCGGCGGGTTACGAGAATGGCGGTCGGGCGCTGCCCAAGCTGCGGCGGCAGGTGCAATCGCTCAGCGAGCAACTGGAATGCAAGGCCATCGATGGCCTGGGCGAAGGCGCCAGCGCCTGCAGCAAGCCGCTGCTGGGCACCCAGGTGTTCTTTATCAAGCGCGACCGCATCCATACGGTCACGGCGTCCAGTCCGCTGGAATACGAGAAACCCGAGCTGGCGGCCAAGTTGCGCCAGGCGGCCCAGGCGACCGCCCAGGCTTGGGCGCAGCGGCTATAGGAGGAAGGCGCGCCCTAGTGGCCGCGCCGATTGAGATCTTCCGAATAGAGATCGTCTTCCAGGTCATTACCCGGGATGGCGTGCTCTTCCGCTGCCCAGGCACCCAGGTCGATCAGTTTGCAGCGGTCGGAACAAAAGGGCCGGTTGGCGCTCTTCTCGCTCCATTCCACGGGTGCGCCACAGGTGGGGCAGTCCACGGTAAGAGTGCTCATGCTTGGCCTCCGTCAAGGGTCAGATAAAAGGAATGCAGGCGCTCCACCTCGGCGTGGAGCGCGGCGAGATCGCGGTCGTTGCAGATGACGTCATCGGCCTTGGCCAGCCGCTCGGCACGCGGCAGCTGCGCCGCCAGGATGGCCCGCACCTGAGCCTCGTCCACCCCGTCACGGCGCATGGCCCGCTCCAGCTGCAGCGCTTCCGGCGCGTCTATCACCAATCCGCGGCGGACCAGTGCCCGCTGCCCGGATTCGAACAGCAGCGGCGACACCAGGATGGCATAGGGCGACGCTGCGCGGGCCAAGGCTGCCAGGATTTCCTGACGAATGAGAGGATGCAGCAGGGCTTCGAGCCAGCGCCGCTCGGCCGGATCGGCAAAGATCGCCGCGCGCAGCACCGCACGGTCCAGACTGCCATCCGGCTGCAAGACCGCCGGCGAAAAATGCCCGGCGATTTCGGACAGCGCTGGGCGGCCCGGCTCCACCACCCAACGGGCGGCCTGATCGGCGTCGACACAGGTGATGCCCAGGCGGGCGAAATGCTCGGCAGCGGCGCTCTTGCCACTGCCGATGCCCCCGGTCAGGCCGAGGGTCCAGGCAGAAGTCATCGGAATCCGGCGAAGTTCAGGTACAGGCCGGTTATTTGATCACCCCAGAGCAAGGCAATCCACCCCGCCACGGCGAGATAGGGACCGAAGGGCAAGGGCGTACTGGTTTCCGCCCGCCGCAGACGCAGGGTGATGACACCCAGGATGGCGCCCACCAGCGACGACAGCAGGATGGTCAACGGCAGGATCTGCCAACCACCCCAGGCACCGAGCAGCGCCAGCAACTTGAAGTCGCCGTAGCCCATGCCTTCCTTGCCGGTCACCAGGCGGAACAGCTGGAATACCAGCCACAGACTCAGATAGCCCGCCACCGCGCCCCAGACCGCATCGCCGAGACTGGTGAACAGCCCGAACTGATTGGCAATCAGCCCCAGCCACAGCAACGGCAGGACGATCACGTCAGGCAACAGTTGGTGATCGGCATCGATCAGACTGGCCGCCAACAGCCCCCAGGTCAGTAGCAGAAAGGCCCCACCCTGCCAGGTCACGCCCAGATGCCAGATGACCCAGGCCGACAGCAGTCCGCAGGCCAGCTCCACCAGCGGATAACGCAGGCTGATAGTGGCCTGACAGCCTTTGCAGCGACCGCTTAGGAGCAGATAACTCAGCACCGGCACATTTTCCCAGGGCTGCACGGCGCGCTGGCAATGGGGACAGCGAGAGGCAGGTCGCGCCAGATTGAAAGGCACTCCGACCGGCTCAGCCGGCAACTCGAGCACCTCACGCGCCTCGGCCTGCCAGTCTCGCTTCAGCATCACCGGCAAGCGATAGACCACCACATTGAGAAAGCTGCCTACCAGCAACCCCAGGACCAGCGCGCACAGCGTCGCGGCCAGCGGCGCGCCGACCAAAAATTCCAACAGCGCCATCAGACCACCGAGCCGAGCTGGAAGATGGGCAGGTACATGGCGATGATCAGACCACCTACCAGAACCCCGAGGACCGCCATGATCATCGGCTCCATCAGGGTGGTGAGGTTGTCGACCATATTGTCGACCTCGTCTTCATAGAAGGTCGCGACCTTGGACAACATCTCGTCCAGCGAACCCGACTCCTCGCCAATGGCCGTCATCTGGATAGCCATGGAAGAGAAAACCCCGGTAGTGCGCATGGAGAAGTTGAGCTGCATACCGGTAGAAACGTCGCCTTTGATCTTCTCCACGGCGTTGCGGAACACCACGTTACCGGTTGCTCCTGCTACCGAGTCCAAGGCATCCACCAGCGGGACACCCGCCGCGAAGGTAGTGGCCAGGGTCCGTGCATAACGGGCAATGGCCGACTTATAGAGAATTGAGCCAATGAGGGGGATCTTCAGCAGCCCCCGATCCGTAGCGTCACGAAATTTCTCCGACTTCTTGTAGAAGTGTCGCAGGACGAAAGCCAGCACGAAGATCCCGCCCAGTACCAGCAACCACCACTCCTGCAAGACCTCGGAAATGGCGATGACCATAAGGGTAAAGGCCGGTAATTGAGCACCGAAACCTTCGAACACCGACTGGAACTGAGGTACTACCTTGATCAACAGAATGGCCGACACGATCACCGCGACTACCACTACCGCCGCCGGATAGGTCATGGCCTTCTTGATCTTCTTCTTCAGCGCCTCGGTCTTTTCCTTGTAGGTGGCTACCCGATCCAGCAGGGTCTCCAAGGCACCCGATTGCTCGCCGGCATCCACCAGGTTGCAATAGAGGTCGTCGAAATACTGCGGCTGTTTGCGCAAGGAGTTGGCCAGGCTATTACCCGCGGCGACATCCTGCTTGATGTCGTCGACCATCTTGCGCATGTTGGGATTGTCGAAGCCCTCGCCGATGATGTCGAAGGCCTGCAGCAGGGGTACGCCCGCGCTCATCATGGTTGCCAGCTGTCGAGTAAACAGGGCGATGTCCATGGGCTTGATCTTCTTGCCCTTGCCGAACAGCGACACCGATTTCTTGCGCACCCGGGTCGGATTGATCCCCTGCTTGCGCAACTGCGCCTTGATCAAGGCGGGATTCAGGCCCGTCATCTCGCCCTTCACCTTGGTCCCTTTGCGATCGGTCCCCTCCCAGGTGAAGCTGCCCATCTTGATAGCTTTATCGGCCATGGCCTCGACTCATCAAAGGCTCGGCCCGCCGTGGCGAGCCCGTCAAAAGAATGCTCTGTGCAGAGCGGTTTGGAGCTTTGAGAGCAAGCATCGCGCCAAATACCAACGTACTAGGCACCCCTTGATGCCAATGCCCTATGCTCAGGCATTAACCGACGCGCCGATCAAGTTCCCTCTCCCTCAGGGAGAGGGCTAGGGTGAGGGAAGCCGTTAATCCTTAGTGACCCTATTGATCTCTTCCAGGCTGGTAATCCCCTGCATCGCCTTTACCAGTCCCGACCGCCGCAGATCATTGAAGCCCTCCTTGCGCATCCGCGCCGCGATCTCGATGGAGTTGCCCTCCTCCATGATCATCTGCTGTAGCGCCGGGGTGACCTTCACCACCTCGTAGATCCCCACCCGCCCGCGGTAGCCGGCATTACAGTCCTCACAGCCGATAGGCTGGTAAAGGGTGAAACTGCCGATCTCTTCCTCGCGGAAGCCTTCGGCCAGCAGGGCCTCACGAGGTACCTCATGGACTCTCTTGCACTTGTTGCACAGCTTGCGCGCCAACCGCTGGGCGATAATGAGGTTGACCGAGGTCGCCAGGTTGAAGGCGGGCACCCCCATGTTCCGCAGGCGCGTCAGGGTTTCCGCCGCGCTGTTGGTGTGCAGGGTCGACATCACCATGTGACCGGTCTGGGCTGCCTTGATGGCGATCTCCGCCGTTTCCAGGTCCCGGATCTCGCCGACCATGATCACGTCAGGATCCTGACGCAGAAAGGCCCGCAGCGCCTGGGAGAAGTCGAGGCCCTGCCGTGGGTTGACGTTGACCTGGTTGATGCCTTCCAGGTTGATCTCCACCGGATCCTCGGCGGTGGAAATATTGATGTCTTCGGTATTGAGGATATTGAGGCCGGTATAGAGGGATACCGTCTTGCCCGAACCGGTCGGGCCGGTCACCAGGATCATCCCCTGCGGCTGCTTGAGCGCCTGCAGATAGAGTTCCTTCTGCACATCCTCATAGCCCAGGGCATCGATCCCCATCTGGGCGCTGGAGGAATCCAGAATCCGCATTACGATCTTTTCGCCCCAGAGGGTGGGCAGGGTGTTGACACGGAAGTCGATGGACTTGGTCTTGGAGACCTTGAGCTTGACCCGGCCATCCTGGGGCTTGCGCCGCTCGGAGATATCCATATTGGACATCACCTTGAGCCGCGCCGAGATCCGCGACACCAGCTGCACGGGCGGCCGCGCCGCCTCGTGCAAGACGCCGTCGGTACGAAAGCGTACCCGGTACATCTTTTCATAGGGCTCGAAGTGCAGGTCGGACGAGCCCTTCTTAATGGCATCGAGCAGCATCTTGTTGACGAACTTCACCACGGGCGCATCGTCGGCGTCGGTACCCGCAACGGCTTCCTGAGGCCGCTCGCCACCCTCAGTCTCCAGATCAAGGTCGATATCGCCCAGATCCAGTCCCCCCGTACCGCCATCGAGATACTTTTCGATGGCCTGGTGCAGCTTGTCATCCTCGACCAGCACCACCTCGACAGCGAGCTTGCTGCCAAAGGACACATCATTGATGGCCTGTTGGTTAGTCGGATCAGAAAGCGCGATGAAAAGTTTGTTGCCTCTTTTGCTCAAAGGCAGAAAATGATGCTGCTGCATCAGCTTTTCGTTGACGATGTCCTTGGGCAGCTGCTCCTTATCGATCGCCGACAGATCGAGAAAAGGTACACCAAACTCCTGGGCTGCCAACTCCGCCAAAGGGCGACTCTGCACCAGCCGCTGCTGAACGAGATAGGTCACCAGGGGTACCTTGGCCTGCTTGGCCTTGACCACCGCCTGCTGGGCTGCCGCCTCCGCCAGCAGCTGAGCATCCACCAACTGCCGCGCCAGCCCTGACAGCATCACCGTCTCGTTCATCATTATTCCCACCCTTGGCTACAGTAGGCGTTATAGCACCCCCCAGACCGTCCGCAAAATGGCGCCAGACAGCTGACATTTTTTGTCATGTGCTGACCTTTTATTGACTTGCACCACATGGAAAGCGTGCTGCAGTCGCCACTTTTCTTTGGCACGGCCTGTGCTATACCTCAAAAAGGCACGTTGGCCTGATCCAACCTCGGAGATTTGGAATGAAAGCTCAGAAAGGCTTTACCTTGATTGAATTGATGATCGTGGTAGCGATCATCGGTATTTTGGCGGCCATCGCGTTGCCTGCATACCAAGATTATACAACTCGGGCGAAAGTTTCCGAAGTAATGCTTGCAGCTTCGGCCTGCAGAACCACTATTACTGAAGTTGTTCAGAGTTCTTCTGGTAGTCTACCAACTGCTAACAACTGGGGTTGTGAAAGTGCTTCTGCTACTAGTAAGTACGTTTCGAAGGTTGAAACTGACGCTGCTGGGGTAGTCACGGTCACCTCCCAGAACTTGCCTACGGGCGCGAATGGAACAATTACCCTTACTCCTTACGTAGGTGCAACCGGCACTACTGCACCTACAGCAGGCACCGCTATTGGCCAGTGGGTATGTGGCGGCACGATTCCAGCCAAATACCGCCCCGGATCTTGCCGCGGGTAACTCCACTGACAAAGCCCCTGCATTTAGCAGGGGATTTATTTGAGCTGAATATCATGTCATCTAGCCTTAGATATGCTATCAGCTCATTTCTTTTCTTCTTGGCCTGGACAATACCCTACCACTATTATCCATGGGTATCAGCCTCACAAGACCTACTAGCATTCCTGGCTTTAATCATAATTTTAAAAATAAATCATATAAAAATACTTATAGCCACCATCCTAACCCTTCTTACCCTGCTAGCACCTTCAATCACGAAGCTGTATCAAGATCAAATTTTTTTCGGCGATTTGTGGGTATTTTTCGGATACTTATTCGCCTTTTGTCTATCTTATATTACGGGCAGAACCTGGTCACAAGAAGAAAGAAGCGGGTTTATTGATTGGCTTTTCTTCTTTAGCATTGCCGCATCGCTCCTATCTGTTTTCATAGCGATAATGCAATGGTTTAGAGTTGATTATGGAGTTTGGATTGCTGCCATGCCACCCAACTCCAGACCTTTTGGAAACATGGCACAACCTAACAACCTTGCAACATTGTTATGCCTTGGCTTGGTAGGCATTTATTTCTTCTACGAACAAAAAAAAATTACCACCCAACTCCTCATCACACTAACAACAATATTTATCTTCGGTATCGCACTGACACAATCGAGAACAGCAATAGTAAGCGTATTTTTAATATCACTACTATGGCTATACAAAAGAGACAGCCTAGATAAAAGAATAAAAATATGGCACTTTTCTTTGATTATAATCGCACTATTAGGCCTAGCATATGCAATCCCAAGGATTAGCACAGCGCTTTTGTTAAATTCCAGCAGCCTTGCGGAAAGAGCAAGCAGCCTAGAGAGAATCGGAATATATAAGCAATTTGCAATTGCCATATGGGACGGCCCTATATTCGGCTATGGCGCAAATCAAATTGCAGAAGCCCAGCTGCTAACCGCAAAAAAGTTTAGCGTACCTATACAGGTAGAGTACACTCATAGCTTTGCCTTGGACTTGATGATTTGGTTTGGCCTCATTCCAGGCTCACTTATAATACTCGTTCTATCTTTGCATTTACTCAAAAATACACATGAAAGCAAGTCAAAAGAAAAAATATTTTCATTGCTTGCAATTACTCCAATAATAACTCACTCCCTACTTGAGTACCCCCACGCCTATGCTTTCTTTTTAATACCGCTGGGCTTACTTTTCGGCATCTCTTCCAATCAGCTTGAGCCTGCAAATCAAGAAAGCAGAAAGAACATAGAGTGCCTATTTCCCATTGCATGCGTAGTTCTTGTACTCATAACGTGGCATGAATACCTACAGATCGAATCTGATGCGCGGATAATGAGACTTCAGTCAGCTGGCATCGACATCACCAGCGAAGAGCCAACTCCAAAAACCTACCTACTCACCCAGCTGAGTAATTTCATCAAATTCGCAAAAAGTAAAGCACATAGCGAAATGACAGAAGAAGAGCTATCGTGGATGAAGAAGGTTAGTTATCGCTATCCTTATCCGCCATGCATTTTTCGCTACAGCATAGCGTTAGCTTTAAATGGGTTTGAGCCAGAATCCCTAGATGCCCTCAAAAATATCAGAAGACTCTATGGACCGGAAAAATATGAAGAGGCCGTAAAAAACCTAAGTCACGTACCTGGCATACCACAAAGAATATTAATTTTAGCAAGAAAGGAAATAGCGCCATAAAGAAAGCCTAGCATAGAGCCATGACAGATCAACGAGCCGCTCAGCCATGTTGAAAAATATATATATAGCAGGCATTACAAACCAAATAATCAAAATTGCTGCAGGACCGTGCCTGCTAATTTCCATTACTCATTATCTATCGATTGAAGACCAAGGTTACTGGTACTTCTTTTTGGGCTTTATCGGCTTCTTCATGCTAGCAGAACTTGGAGTGCTGACAGTGTGCGGAAATTTCAGCGCGCACGAGTCCAAGAATCTGATCTCATCGACCATAAATCAAGGCAATCTAGAAGACCTCAAGACCGCCGGTGCGATTCTGGCATTTTCACTTCGATGGATAAGCTCGGCTGGACTTTTCTACATATTTATCATTGGCATCTTTGGCGCATTTCTAATGACTTTGAGAAGCAGCACCACACACTGGCAGATCCCATGGATCATAATAGTTATATCAGCCTATTTAAATCTCAGGAACCTGACACTCCTGTCATTCATGGAAGGCATTGGCCTTGTAACCAAAAGCCAATGGACAAAGTGCGCCGGAACTTTAAGTTACTTACTTACCACATTAGCGCTGCTGATTACCGGAATGGGCATATTTGCACTGGCCATAGGCTATTTAGCAGGAGCCGCAATCACCAGCGTACTTATAAAAAAAAATTTTGGCCGCATAAGCTCAAAACTATTACTAGCAAAACCCAAAGAAAAGAAAATAAATCAAAAGCTATCGGAAATAACTGGAAAATCAGCACTGTGCTCTATTGGAGGATGCTTAAGCTTCCAATCGATATCCATAATCGCATTTTGTTTTTACGACGAAATTACCGCAGGCCGGATCGGTATAACTCTAGGACTGTTTTCTGTAATGTACGCCTTATCCTCAACGCTAATAAGCCTTACCATGCCAAAAATAGGAAGACTTTTTAGTGAGGGGAAAAACCTTGAAGCTCGCAGAATAGCAATAATAGCAACCACTGCCTCATTGCTATCATACCTCTCAGCAAGCACTTTCTTTTTTATAATTATAAATTATCCACAATTTCCATTTATTCAACTGATCATAGACAGAATGGCTGATAATCAATCGATTTACATAGCAACCCTGTGCTGGATTCCGCAACTAGTAATAAACGGAATAGCAGGATACGTTAGATCACAAAGAAAAGAACCATTTGCTGCGGTGTCGTTATTCTCAGGAATTTATATAGCAAGCATCAGCACGTTAATAGCCATTCACCTCAACGAGAGCTATCTCTTGGCAGGCCTATTTAGCTCCTACTTATTTACCCTGCCTTGGTTTATTCGAATTCTAGTAATAGAAGAGAAATATAAGGGGACGCGACTACCTGCCGATATATCTATAGCTTAATTTAAATCACGGCATCCCCTTCCCCCCAAACGCTCCTACCACCGTCCCCGTACTAAAACTCGCATCCTCTTCGGCCAGCGCAACATACAACCCCGCCAACTCCGCCGGCTGCCCTGCCCTTCCCAGCGGCGTGTCCTGACCGAACTCCTTCATCTGTCCTTCTAATTGCCCACCTGCCACCTGCAGCGGCGTCCACACCGGACCTGGTGCTACAGCATTTACGCGAATGCCCTTCTTGGCCAGTTGCTTGGCCATGCCCTTGGTGAGGTTGAGGATGGCGGCCTTGGTTGAGGCGTAGTCGATGAGCTCTTCGCCGGGGTCGTAGGAATTCACCGAGACGGTATTGATGATGCTGGCGCCCGGCGGCAGATGCGGGATGGCGGCCTTGCTGAAGCGGAAGACGTGATAGACGTTGGTCTTGAAGGTGCGGTCGAATTGCTCGTCAGTGATCTCGAGGATATCGGCCTTGCTCTGCTGGTAGGCCGCGTTGTTCACCAGCAGGTCCAGGCCGCCGAGTTGCTGGATGGCCTTGCTCACCACGTCTTCGCAAGCCTCCTGGGTACGGATGTCAGCCGGCAGGGTAATGGCCTTGCGGCCGGCTTCCTGGATCAGCTTGACCACCTCCTGGGCGTCGGATTCTTCGGAAGGGTGGTAGTTGATGGCCACGTCCGCTCCTTCCCGGGCGAAGGCGATGGCCACGGCGCGACCGATGCCGCTGTCGCCGCCGGTGATGAGGGCCTTGCGCCCGGCCAGGCGACCCGACCCTTGATAGCTGGTCTCGCCATGGTCAGGGCGCGGCTCCATCTTGCTGGTGAGCGCCGGCCATTCCTGGCGCTGCTCCTTGAAGGGCTCGCGGGTGTACTTGGTGCGTGGGTCCTGCAGCGGCCTGGCGGGACGAGTCGCGCGGGTGCCTTCCTGGGCGACGGCAGCGCCTGACGCAGCGGCGGCGAGCCCCACGGCGGAGCCGACGAGCACGTTACGACGGGTAAGGGAGTAATCGGTCATCGAGGCTCTCCGCATGGGCAGCTATCTATTGGCAGAATCATGGGGTCGAAGCTGCGGCAAGGCTGGATCCGCGAAGAATTAGGTATGACGACTCGGGCAAAGGTTTCCCGAATGCATGCCGCCCTGACCGCTGACCTCCTCTCTCGAAAAATTGCGTCAGGTCGAGAGGCAGGGAATCGTGGAATCCCGGGCAGGCAGCAGTGCGACACATCGCCACAGGCCTTCCTGCATGCTTAACGACCAGGCTTGCACAGCAGATAACCGAAGACTTATCATTGAAAGCTTCGTGCCGGTGTAGCTCAGTTGGTAGAGCGGCGCATTCGTAATGCGAAGGTCGTAGGTTCGACTCCTATCTCCGGCACCATTCCTCCGTTTCATCCCTCCTCGCTCTTTTCAAAGCCTTCAAGGCCTTAGCCGCCTTGGGCCGCGCCTTTGTGCGCTCCTTTCCGATCTGCGCCTTGCATGCGAGCCGACGGCAAACGCCGGAGCAAACTGGCGGCTCTCTGTCCCTCGGCTACTCTTACCCAGCGCATGACAGTGCCTTACACCGCCTGATTTCGGCTTTCTTGACGGCCGGCAAGACCTGAACGGCGGCTGACCAAAGGGTCGAATATCCAGCCCCTCTGTGGCACCATACCGCGCTGCGAAATCCCGCAATTTCTGCAATCCATCAGTCTGCCGCACGGATGCCTGTCCGTTGCGGAGCATGAGGCTGGCGACAGGCACGTTGAGAGAATAACCACGATGAGCCGCTCTACTGAGGTCGTGAGATGAAACTAACGAAGTATCTAAAACCAACCGGTTGGCTTCTGGCCGGTGCCGCCGCGCTGCTGCTCAGCGGGTGCGACGCCGTGCTGCTGGATCCGAAAGGCTCCATCGGCGTGCAAGAACGCAACCTCATCTACACAGCGTTCGGCCTCATGCTGATCGTGGTGATCCCGGTCATCGTGATGACCTTCCTGTTCGCCTGGAAGTACCGCGCTACCAACAAGGAAGCCAAGTACACCCCGAACTGGGCCCACTCCTACAAGATCGAAGCCGTGGTCTGGCTGGTCCCCCTGGCCATCGTGGTGTTCTTGAGCATCCTGTCCTGGAAGACCTCCCACGAACTGGATCCCTTCAAGCCGCTCGATCATCCCGAGCAGCCGCTGGTGATCGAAGCGGTCTCGATGGACTGGAAATGGCTGTTCATCTATCCCGAGCAGGGCATCGCCTCGGTGAACGAGATCGCCATCCCGGTCAATCGTCCGGTGCAGTTCAAGATCACCTCCGAGTCGGTCATGAACACCCTATCCATCCCGGCCCTGGGCGGCATGATCTACGCAATGTCCGGCATGCAGAGCCAGCTGCACCTGATCGCCGATCATCCCGGCGAGTTCGAGGGTCGCTCGGCCAACTACAGCGGCGCCGGCTTCTCCGACATGATCTTTACCGTGCACGCGGTACCCACCGCCGGCGATTTCGACGCCTGGGTGAACAAGGTCAAGCAGTCGGGTGGCAAGACCCTGGACCAGGCGAGCTACACCGAGCTGGCCAAGCCCAGCGAGAAGCAGCCGATCGCCTACTACTCGACGGTCGAGCCGGATCTGTTCAGAACGGTCATCAAGAAGTTCATGAAGTCCGACTTCAGCAAGCAGACCGATCACGTGATGGACATGAGCCAGCACGGTGGTCAACACGGTACCGAGGAATAAGTTATGTTCGGTAAATTAACTCTGGCGGATATTCCGTATCACGAGCCGATCATTCTCGTGACGTTCGTTGTGGTCGCCCTGGGCGGCCTGGGACTCATCGGGGCGCTCAGCTATTTCGGCAAGTGGGGCTATCTCTGGAAAGAGTGGCTGACCACCGTCGACCACAAGAAGATCGGCGTGATGTACTTCATCGTCGCGCTGGTCATGCTGCTCCGTGGCTTCTCCGACGCCATCCTGATGCGTAGCCAGCAGGCCATCGCCTCTGGCGGCGCCGAGGGCTACCTGCCACCGCACCACTACGACCAGATCTTCACCGCCCACGGCGTGATCATGATCTTCTTCGTGGCGATGCCGTTCGTGGCCGGCCTGATGAACGTGGTGACACCGCTGCAGATCGGTGCCCGCGACGTGGCCTTCCCCTTCCTGAACTCGCTGAGCTTCTGGCTGTTCGTGGCCGGCGCCGTGCTGATCATGATGTCGCTGTTCGTGGGCGAATTCGCCGCGACCGGCTGGGTGGCCTATCCGCCGCTGTCAGGCATCAAGTACAGTCCAGGCGTAGGGATGGACTACTACATCTGGGCCCTTCAGCTTTCCGGTATCGGGACGACCCTGACCGGCGTCAACTTCTTCGTGACCGTGCTGAAGATGCGTACCAAGGGCATGACCCTGATGCGCATGCCGATCTTCACCTGGACCTCGTGGTGTACTGCCATTCTGATCATGGCGGCCTTCCCGATCCTGACCGTGACTCTGGCGCTGCTGACCCTGGACCGCTACCTGGGCTTCCACTTCTTCACCGCGGAAGCCGGTGGCAACCAGATGATGTACACCAACCTGATCTGGGCCTGGGGCCACCCCGAGGTATACATCCTGATCCTGCCGGCCTTCGGCGTGTTCTCGGAAGTGACCTCCACCTTCAGCAAGAAGCGTCTGTTCGGCTATGTATCGATGGTCTGGGCGACGGTAGCCATTACCGTGCTGTCCTTCATCGTCTGGCTGCACCACTTCTTCACCATGGGTTCGGGCGGTAACGTCAACGCCTTCTTCGGCATCGCGACGATGATCATTGCGATCCCGACAGGGGTGAAGATCTTCACCTGGCTGTTCACCATGTACCAGGGTCGTATCCAGTTCACCTCGCCGATGCTCTGGACCCTGGGCTTCATCGTGACCTTCAGCATCGGCGGCATGACCGGCGTACTGCTGGCGGTACCGGGTGCCGACTTCGTGCTGCACAACAGCCTGTTCCTGATCGCCCACTTCCACAACGTGATCATCGGCGGCGCCGTGTTCGGCTACTTCGCCGGCATGATCTACTGGTTCCCGAAGGTGTTCGGCTTCAAGCTGAACGAGAAGCTGAACAAGCAGGCCTTCTGGTGCTGGCTGATCGGTTTCTATGTCGCCTTCATGCCGCTGTACATGCTGGGCTTCATGGGCATGACCCGTCGTCTGAACCACTACGACAACCCTGACTGGCACCCCTTCCTGGTGACCGCCGCCATTGGCGCCGGCATCATCGCCCTGGGCATCCTCAGCCAGCTGTGGATGTTCTACGTCAGTATCCGCGACCGCAATCTGCCGGAAAACGTGGACGTGACGGGCGATCCGTGGGATGGCCGTACCCTGGAATGGTCGACCTCGTCGCCGCCGCCCTTCTACAACTTCGCTGAAGTGCCGGAAGTGCACGACATCGACGCCTACTGGGGCATGAAGGAAAAAGGCATCACCGAGAAGAAGGATGCGGATTACAAGAAGATCCACATGCCGCGCAACACCGCTGCCGGCATCGTGATCAGCTTCTTCGCTCTGATCCTCGGCTTCGCCCTGATCTGGCACATCTGGTGGCTGGCCATCGCCAGCTTCGTGGGTTGCATCGTCAGTGCGGTCGTCCGCAGCTACGACGACGATGTCGACTACTACGTACCGGCGGAAGAAGTGGCGCGAATCGAAACCGCGCGCATTCAGTCCCTGGCGAAATTCAAGCAGGCCTAATCCAATGGCGAATCAAGTTATGCATAACGAAGTCGCCCATGCCGAGGAGCATGGGCACCACGACGCCGGATCGATGAAGACGTTCGGCTTCTGGTCCTACCTGATGACCGACTGCATTCTGTTCGGGACGCTGTTTGCGACCTATGCAGTCCTGAGCGGGGCCCATGCCGATGGCCCCTCCCAGAAGGACATCTTCGAACTGTCGTTCGTCCTGGTCGAAACCTTCCTGCTGCTGTTCTCCAGTATCACCTACGGCTTCGCCATGATTGCTCAGCACCATGGCAGCAAGGGTGGCGTTCTGGGTTGGCTGGCGGTCACCTGGCTGTTCGGTGCCGGCTTCATCGGCATGGAAGTCTATGAGTTCCATCACCTGATCGAAGAGGGCTACGGTCCGGATCGCAGTGCCTTCCTGTCGTCGTTCTTCGCGCTGGTCGGTACCCACGGTCTGCACGTGAGCTCGGGTCTGATCTGGATGATCGTGTTGATGCTGCAGGTCGCTTCCAAGGGCCTGACCACCACCAACGTGACCCGCCTGTCGTGCCTGAGCCTGTTCTGGCACTTCCTGGACATCATCTGGATCTTCGTCTTCACCATCGTCTATCTGATGGGGGTTCTGTAATGGCGCACGATCATAACGCCCACGGGCACACTGCCGAGAGCCATGGCACTTTCAAGAGCTACATGGTCGGCTTCATCCTGTCGGTCATCCTGACGGTCATTCCCTTCGGTCTGGTGATGTTCCCCACCTTCTCCAAGGGCGCGACCCTGGCGATCGTGGTGATCATGGCGGTGGTACAGCTGCTGGTGCACCTGTACTTCTTCCTGCACCTGAACACCTCCGAAGAGCAGCGTTGGAACGTGATCTCCTTTGGTTTCACCGTGGTCATCGTCGGTATCGTGGTCGTGGGATCCCTGTGGATCATGTACCACATGCACAACAACATGATGATCCACTGAACCGGGCCGACGTGATGATCAAGAAGTACCTTCTCGTGACGAAGCCGGGCATCATCTTCGGCAACCTGATCTCGGTTGCCGGCGGGTTCTTCCTGGCGTCCAAAGGGAGCATCGACCCGCTGTTGCTGCTGGCGACGGCGATCGGGGTGTCGTTGGTCATTGCTTCCGGCTGTGTGTTCAACAACGTGATCGATAGGGACATCGATCAGAAGATGGAAAGAACCTGCAATCGCGCCCTGGTCCAGGGCACGATCTCCTCGAAGATGGCGCTGGCCTATGCCACCCTCCTCGGCCTGGCCGGGGTGGGGCTGCTGTACGGGGCGACCAATCTGGTCGCCACCGCCTTCGCGGTGATGGGTTTCGTGGTGTATGTAGGGCTCTACAGCCTCTGGCTGAAGCGCACCTCGGTATACGGCACCCTGGTCGGCAGCCTGTCCGGTGCCGCACCGCCGGTGATCGGCTACTGCGCCGCCAGCGGCCAGTTCGACAGTGGCGCTGCGGTACTGCTGCTGATCTTCTGCCTCTGGCAGATGCCGCATTCCTATGCCATCGCCATCTTCCGTCTCAAGGACTACACCGCGGCCTCGATTCCGGTACTGCCGGTGGCCAAGGGTATCGCGGTGACCAAGCGTCACATCGTCTGGTACACCGTGGCCTTCATGGTCGCCACCCTGCTGCTGACCGTGCTCGGCTATGCCGGCTACGTCTATCTGGCAGTAGCCGCCGTGATCGGCGCCTGGTGGCTGCGCCTGGCCTTCATGGGCTATCAGGCCGAGAACGACGTGCAATGGGCACGCAAGCTGTTCGGGTTCTCCATCATCGCCATCACCGCCCTGAGCGTCATGATGTCGGTGGACTTCCAGATCCCGGGCGACGTGCTGCTAACCTACGCACGCTGAGACGCACCGTTCCATGAAAAAGCCCGGCCTAGTGCCGGGCTTTTTCATGCCTGCGTGAAAGCCTTTTCACTAATCCTGGTTGGTAATGACGCGCCAGGTCTGAC
This sequence comes from Pseudomonas sp. SORGH_AS_0211, assembly GCF_031453455.1. Classification (NCBI taxonomy): domain Bacteria; kingdom Pseudomonadati; phylum Pseudomonadota; class Gammaproteobacteria; order Pseudomonadales; family Pseudomonadaceae; genus Pseudomonas; species Pseudomonas sp. SORGH_AS_0211. Next base: position 3,277,764 of record NZ_JAVIZV010000001.1, read on the forward strand.
GGCGGCTGGCGGGCAGGTCACCCCGCAAGCCATTCGGCGCCTTGCCGTCGCTACCATATATCGCGGCATCGGCCAGCGTACCTTCCATGCTGAAACTGCCGTCACCGTAGACGAAGGGGACGATCCCGCCGAGCAGGCCATCGAGCTGGATACGCCCATAGACCGTATCCGTCCCCAGATTGAATAGGCCACTGTTGTTGCCGCCGGTGTAGGGATCCAGGGCATAGAGGTAGGTGGTGACCCCGGCGGTGCAGGCGTCAGTGCTGGGTATCAGAGAGCTCATCAACAGGGTGCCGCTGAACAGCTGGGGCTTGTTGATCACCAGCTCGCCATTCAAGGGCAGATTCAGATACCAGCCCTGTTTGCCATTGGTCGCCGTATTGGCGTCATAGCTGACCGACGTCGTGGAGATAGTGTTCGCCGTACTGCTGACGCTGGAACCGGCAGAGCTGGTGTAATTGATGCGCTGATCATTCCCCAGGTTCTGTTGCTGCAGACTGGCGATCGTCAGTAATGGAGTGCTGCTGGCCGGCGATCCATCAGTCTGGCGATCCCAGATGCCGTAGAGAGTCATGGCTTTGCTGGTATTGGCGAGGGCATCGTTGGCCTCGAGATACTTGCCGGTACCAAAGAGCACCAGATGTCCCGTTCCACTCGGATGAGCCACGACCGCAGGACTGGCGGTGATCGGCTGGACCAGATTGGTGGTACCGGGCGCCAGGCTACTGGCCTGGGCGGTATAGAGGGGTCGACCCCCGAAGGCGACACGGAAGTTGTCCGCTGCAGCCGTTGCGGTCAGGGAGGTACTAATCAGATCGAAGCGCCAAAGATTGCCGTGCAGGTCACCGGCATAGGCATAGTCGGCGATCAGGTCGCCGTCGACATCGGCCACGAAGGACGAACTCAGCCCATTGGGTGCCGCCACGTTATCAGTGGCGGGCAGCGCCTTGATCAGGCTGCCATCGGCCACGTTCATTACATAGAGCACGGCGTTGTCCTGGGCACTGTTGTAGCCATTGCTGACTACCACGCCCCAGCCGCCGGTATGCAGCCGGGTAATGACGGGTTGGGCGTAGGTGAAGCCCAGGTCCTTGTAGCTGGCGTCGCCGTCAGACTTTTCCCAGAGCAGCACCGGAGCATTGGGATTGGTGATGTCCAGTGCAAAGATGCCCCGCCCTCCCCCGCGCAGCGTGCCGATCAGTACCGTGCGCCAGGCCCCGTTGAAATAGACGTCCCCCACCACCGGTGTATTGTCGACATAGGACTGATGCCCGCCGCCGTTGTAGCTGCGCTCGGTTAGCCGGTTGAGAGTGCCGATGACGGCGCTGGGAACGAAGGCATAGACCTCCTGTCCCTGGTCGTTAAAGGCATGCAGCATGCCGTCATTGGCACCCACATAGATACGCCGCTCACGGGCTGCATTGGTAGTACGGAACGTCGCGTAGGAATTGTCGCCAACGGTCGCGTTCATCAGGGCGATGGGACTATTGGGGCCGTCCACGACCACCGGTGAGGAATTCACGATGTCCCCGAGGATATGGCCGCGCGGACGGAACGCCGGCGCGGCCCCGGGCGCCTCCAGACTGCGATCGCCGCGCAGATAATCCACTCGGCGACTGCCATAGGTATCGGTGGCACCCCCGAAGGCCTTGTTGAGACTGAGTCTTTGATCGGCATTCAGATTCGCCCAGGCGAAATCGGTCAAGGCGCCGCCCTTGGCCATATAGATCTTGCGAGTGCCGAAGACGGTATTACCTGCAGCGTACTTGCCATCGAGTTGTTGAGCGGCGCTCCAAATTCTCGTCTGGGTGGTACCCGTGCGTTGGTACTTGATTACGTCCCCACTCCAGTCGGCACTGGAGAAGGACGGGGAATAGGTAAAGAGCGCGTTGGCATCCCCTACGCGGGTGGGCGATACCGTCTGGCTTGCCCCCACGCTGGTGGATTGGGTGATCCGCGTGACGACCTTGCCAAGGGAGGTGATGAGATCACTGGCGTTTTCCGCACTGAAGAACTCGCCCCGCGAATTGATCGCCGCGTGCCAGAGGTCGTAGACGTTGTTCTGGTTGACCGAGTCGGCCGCCCCCGCCACCGGCCAGGGCGTAGTGCCTGCGGCCAAGCCAGCGTAGCCACCGGCGAAGGTATCGCCATCCCAATCCGGATTGATCAGCGCACTGCTCAAGCCGATACCCACGTAGAACCCCGTGAGATGCTGCCAGGTGGCGGGGTCATTGCGCGGATTCCAGTAGGGCGAAAGCGTATTGGGGCCCCGAACCTCGCTGTTGGTCACGGTATTGTAGGGCGGTACCTTGTTGTCGAGCCCGGGTTGGGCATCGGTGCTCCAGTAGAGGAAGGCCAGGTCTGCGAGAGTACTGGAGGTAGCGTCCTGAAAGGGAGCCTGAGGTGAATATTTCTGGCCATCAGGCAAGTCGACGGCCGTGCCATCAGCGTTGCTGGAGGCAAGGGGAGCGTTCCAGATACCGTCGGTGACAACTAGGCTGTAGCTGGCTCGACAACCGTAGACTGGCTTCTCACTATTCCCAGGATCATAAGCATAGGGACTATTGCTGCCAGTAGCCTTGAGTAGATCGCCGACTCGAGCAACTGCCTCCAGCAAAGGAGTACTCTGGTTGTAGTAAACATCGCCGAGCCAACTAAAGAAGGCGACGCGGTGTGCGCCAGTGAACGGTCGTAAGCGATTATCGTAGGATGTTGTCGGACTGATACCACGGCAGTTTGGGTCTACCGCAGCTAGAACGCAGCTTTGATTGGTACCTAGCGCCTGCCAACCCACCCGAATGTTTTCCGATGCTTCTGCCAGGGCCAGGTTGGTGGCGGTTTGGGCGGCCAGGGCGCGGCTGCGGTAGAAGGAGTACCAGTTGGCGAAGTTCTGCCGCTCGTCCGTGCCGTTGGGCCCGGAGGTGGCGGTCACGAATACGCGGCGATAGCAGTCATCGTTCTGCAGCGAAGCAGACCGGCAGCTGGTTAAGGTGGCGTCGTAAAGGTAGTAATAAGCCGAGACGCTCGACACGACCGTTGCGGTGATGGTATAGGTCACCGACGAGAAAACACCGCCCACGGCGTAGCTCACGTTCCGCGTGCAGGTCACGCCGCTGTAGGTGATCGACGCGGTGTTGGCGATGCTCGCCGTGCACCCCCCCAGCGCTTCCGCCCGCAGCAACCAGCCGAGCAGGGACGAATCACTGATGGAGACCTGAACGCCGTTGATGGTTTCGGTAAAGCTGCCACCCAATAGGATATCCAGCAGCGTCACTCGTCCATAACTACGACTCGTGCCTTGGTAGCTGCCCGCGCTTTGGAAATCCTGCGCTGGATTTTCCGCCAGCATGCTCGGGCTGGTGTTCTGCAGCCCCGGATTTCCGTAGGAGTTGCCTCGCGCCACATTGGGATCTGTAGTGACCAGATTGGGGTTATAACTCCAGCTGACGCGGTAGTCGGTGGCCAGATTGACGCTACCCAGGCTCGATCGATAGCCGTTTACATAGGCACTGGTAAAGCTGGTGGACAGTCGCGTACGGGTCAGCCCGCCCGTACTGCTGTAGCTCACCGCATAGGGCGCCGGATAGCTGATCGCCGGGTTGTAGTAGAGACTGTTGAAGGCCGCCGATTTGGCACGGCGGGTTGGGCGGATGGCATCGGTATTGGAGGCATCCGGCACCACCGCCATCTGCATGCTGGTGGAATTGTCCAGGGTAACGAACAGATTGGGGCCGACACTGTTGGTCAGAAACAGTGGCTGCTGGCTCAGATTCAGGGCCGCCGCCTGGGTCGCAGGTGCGGCCAGGGTCAGCAGCAGGGCCAGAGACCCGATGCCCGGTATAGCTCGGCTCATGGCACCTCCAGGGCGACGACACTTTGCAGGATTACCGGAAAGCGCTTGCCGCGATCCTGGGCCACGGCGGTGATCCGAAACAGGTTGGTAGCTGGTGCCGAGACATCGACCGAGCTGCTACCGATGGCCGTCACTACCCAACGGGGTGTCTGGGCGAAGGAAGCGCTGCCATCGGAGCCGCGATAGGCGACGGTACGCGCCGTAGGATCGGTCCCGCTTGCCTGAAGCGCCGCTGCTGCCCAGGTCTGGGTCAGGGCACCGGTATTGAGATCACTCGCCTTGGTCAGGATGCACAGGTCGCCGGTTGGCACCTTGGCGAAGGCGCTGCGTACCGCCGGCACGCTTTCCGGGCAACTGGCGAAACCTGCACTGAAGGCGGTAAAGGACGGTTGCTGACTAAGGGCCACCAATCGCCGCTCACCTTCACGTAACGCAGCCTCCGCGGCATTGAAGGCTTGGGTGTTTTCCAGGGCAGCACCGCCGCTGCGGGCCTGCAGCAAGGTCTGACGCATGCTGGAGGCGGCTAGTAGCGATAGCAGCAACAACATCACCAGGGCGATTAGCAAGGTCGCGCCGCGCTGTCTGCCAAGGACCGGGCTCATAGCGCAAGATTCCTCAGGGTGACGGTGCTCTGCAGTATCTGCATGGGTCGGCTGGCGTCAGCGATCTGTAGCCCGGTCAAGGTCTGCCAATTGGTAGCCGTGTTACTGGCCACATCGCTGGTTAGCGCCTCAGTGGTGCTGAGCAACGCCGCATAGCGCACGGCCGGTGCATCCGCCTTGGGTGGAATGGACCAACGAAAGTCCTGCAGCCCCTGAACCAGCACCGCACTCCCCTTGGGTGTCAGCGCGCCCCCGCGCTCGCTCCAGACGGTGCAGCTCAGGGTGCCACCGCCAGGGGTATTGCCTGCCGTGTAACGCAGCTTGAGCAGGACGTTGCCGCCGGCATTGAGATTCACCCGGGGGATGGGGTTGCCCAGGCAGTCCTGATCCTTGCTGTCCAGTGCGCCCTGATAGCGAATGCAGACGCCAGTGGGTGCGTTGGCGCTGTCTGTGGTCGCCGCGAAGGTGGCGCCGGCAGCAAAGGCTGGACAGCTTATGCCATCGGCATCCTTGACCTCACCCACCGCCGGAAAGGCTGCCTGCAGGCTACCCTGATAGCGAATTTCGGCGCGAAAGCCGGTACGGGCCAGTTGCCGGTCGAGCACCTGCAAGGTCAGCTGGGCGTTGTTGCGATTGCCGGTCTGGCCCTGCTGGAAGAGAAAGCTGCGCTTGTTGTTGATATAGATCTGCGAGACGCCCAATACCAGGAAGGTGCCTACGGTCAGAGCGATCATCATCTCGATGAGGGAAAAGCCCCTCTGTCTACGCGGTTTAAGGTCCATGACCTACAGCTCCGAGCGCAGGGCGTAGTAGCAGACGCCCTTTGGACAGTTCAGCGAATCGTTGCTGACGTCCTGCCAGGCGACGACGACCATCACCGTCGCCACCGTATTGGCCTCGCAAGCCTTGAGCGGCGTGGTATTGCCCGTGGTGTCGCTAGCTGGCAAGGGGGGCACGCCGGAGGCCGGACAGACCGCGAAACTGCTGGCGATCAGCGCGTCCGTTACCGGCAGCAAGGCCTTCACCTGGTTCAACCAGCAACCCAGATCCTGCCCCGCTACCGTCTCCCCGCCCGCAGAGCGATCCCGGGTCAAGCAGGTCTTGCCGGCATCGAGGGCCTTGGTGCGAAAGTTGGTACCGGGCTGTTTGATGTAGGCCCCATCGATCTTGACCTTGTCGCTCGCCACCACCTGGTCGCGGTTGCTACGCATGAGTTCGAGCAGGTCGTTGGCCAGAACCATCGCATTGCTGCGTTGCACCGAGTCCTGGGACAGCGCCACGCTGCGCGTCTGCAGGGCGACCATACCCAGCACGCCGATGCAGATGATCACCAGACTGACCAGCACCTCGATCATGCTGAACCCACCTTTGCAGCGCTTCATCTAGCTGCACCCCACGGCACTGGCACGGTTAGGCGTGTAGTCGATTACGGTCAGTACCCCACCCTGGCTGAGGGTGAACTGCTTGCCCTGGGTAAGCGCATTGGTGGCGCAGACGCGGATGGTGGCTTCGCCGCTGAGTTTCAGACTGCCATTGGGCTGGAAGGTCAGACTGGTAAGGGGAGCACCGCCAATGAAACCCGTCCCGTTGACGCCATTTCCCAGCCCGCCACTGTATTGCCGCAAAACCTCGGCATTGGGCAGCACGACCGTCTTGGCAGTGGATATCTTCAGCGCGCCCATCCAACCATTGGTATCTTCCGGCTCGGTGGTGACCACGACATTCACCCCCCGGCTCATGGCTTCACTGCGCGCGTAATAGAGGGCGCGTTGCAACTCCCCGGCTGCCGCCTGGACGCGATTGCTTTGCACCAGGCTCGCGAAGCCAGGCGCCGCTAGCGCCGTGACGATGCCCAGCAGCGCGATGACGACCAGGACCTCGATGAGCGTGAAACCCGAGAGGCGCTTCGACTGCATTCCCACCGCCTGAAAACCCGTTACTTCACCTGATAGTAGTAAGGGCTCAGGCGGCCGCTATGACCGGCTATCGCTTCTATTTGCGGGGGAAGCTACCTGGATCAAGGCGTTCGCGGGAGATGAGCGAAATAGAGCGTGGCGTGATGAGCCGAGGATGGCCAGCCGGAATACTGAAAGCAGAAAGATTTCGGGATGACGCTCAGCCTGGCGCTGAGTCCCCAGAGAAAATAATGACCTGGAAACGCAAAAACCCTCCTGGAGGAGGGTTTCTGGTAAAATGGTGGGTCGTGCAGGATTCGAACCTGCGACCAATTGGTTAAAAGCCAACTGCTCTACCAACTGAGCTAACGACCCAAATATGGTCGGGGTAGGGGGATTCGAACTCCCGACATCCTGCTCCCAAAGCAGGCGCGCTACCGGGCTGCGCTATACCCCGAGAATGGAAGTGGCTCCGCGACCTGGACTCGAACCAGGGACCCAATGATTAACAGTCATTTGCTCTACCGACTGAGCTATCGCGGAATTTCTCTCTTCCAACCCCTCTTACGTAAGTGCCTTTCGAGCTTTGCCGTAAGTGAGGTGCGCCATTTTACGGAAGTAGAAACAGACGTCAACACCTAGCCTGCTGTTTTTTCACAAATTTATCGGAAACGCCGGGCAATCCTGGGATCGCCCGGCCATTTGCTAGGCGAAGACGATCTCGTCGCCCTCTAGGCGGCCCTGGATCCGGCTGTTCGGGGCGAAGGCGCCGGACAGGATGCGCTGGGCCAGCGGGTTCTCGATCCAGCGCTGGATCGCCCGCTTGAGCGGACGCGCCCCATAGACCGGGTCGTAACCCACCGCGACCAGCTTGTCCAAGGCCTCCGGCGTCAGCTCGAGTTGCAGATCGCGCTCGGCCAGTCGCTGACCCAGTTGCTGCAGCTGGATCTCGGCGATGCCGGCGATCTGCTCGCGACCCAGGGGTTCGAACACCACCACCTCGTCGATACGGTTGATGAACTCGGGACGGAAATGACCCGCCACCGCGTCCATCACCGCCGCCCGCTGGGCATCGGGATCGCCCACCAGCTCCTGTATCTGCGCCGAGCCCAGGTTAGAGGTCATGACGATCACCGCATTGCGGAAGTCCACGGTACGCCCCTGGCTGTCAGTCAGGCGACCGTCGTCCAGCACCTGCAGGAGGATGTTGAAGACATCCGGATGCGCCTTTTCCACCTCGTCGAGCAGGACCACCGAATAGGGTTTGCGCCGTACGGCCTCGGTCAGGTAGCCGCCCTCCTCGTAGCCGACATAGCCGGGCGGTGCGCCGATCAAGCGAGCCACGGAGTGCTTCTCCATGAACTCGGACATGTCGATGCGCACCATGGCGTCTTCGGTATCGAAGAGAAATTCCGCCAACGACTTGCACAGCTCGGTCTTGCCCACCCCGGTCGGGCCGAGGAAGAGGAAGGAACCGCTGGGCTTGTTGGGATCCGACAACCCGGCCCGCGAGCGACGCACGGCGTTGGCCACGGCGGTGACCGCCTCGTCCTGGCCGATCACCCGATTGTGCAGGGCTTCTTCCATGCGCAGCAGCTTGTCGCGCTCGCCTTCGAGCATCTTGCTGACCGGAATGCCGGTCCACTTGGAGACCACCTCGGCGATCTCGTCTTCGGTGACCTTGTTGCGCAAGAGCTGGTTGGCCGGCTTCTCGTGCTGGTCGACCATCTGCAGACTGCGCTCCAGGTCGGGGATGGTGCCGTACTGCAACTCGGCCATGCGGTTGAGATCGCCCTTGCGGCGGGCGGCCTCCAGCTCGGTGCGCGCCTGCTCGATGCGCTGCTGCAACTGGGCGGAATCCTGGACCTCGGCCTTCTCGGCTTTCCAGATTTCCTCCAGGTCGGCGTATTCCTGTTCGAGGCGGGCGATGTCTTCGTCGAGCTTTTCCAGACGCTTGCGCGCGGCCTCGTCCTCTTCCTTCTTCAGCGCCTGACGTTCCACCTTGAGCTGGATCAGCCGGCGATCGAGGCGATCCAGGGCCTCCGGCTTGGAGTCGATCTCCATGCGGATACGGCTGGCAGCCTCGTCGATCAGGTCGATGGCCTTGTCCGGCAGCTGGCGGTCGGTGATGTAGCGATGAGACAACTTGGCCGCGGCAATGATGGCGCCGTCGGTGATGGCCACCTTGTGGTGTACCTCGTAGCGCTCCTTGAGGCCACGCAGGATGGCGATGGTGTCCTCTTCGCTCGGCTCGTCCACCAGCACCTTCTGGAAGCGCCGCTCCAGGGCGGCGTCCTTCTCGATGAACTGGCGATACTCGTCGAGGGTGGTGGCACCGACGCAGTGCAGCTCGCCACGGGCCAGGGCCGGCTTGAGCATGTTGCCGGCATCCATCGCGCCCTCGGCCTTGCCGGCGCCGACCATGGTGTGCAGTTCGTCGATGAACAGGATGATGCGCCCTTCCTGCTTGCTCAGTTCATTGAGCACGCCCTTGAGGCGCTCCTCGAATTCACCGCGGAACTTGGCGCCGGCGATCAGGGCACCCATGTCCAGCGCCAGCAGGCGCTTGTCCTTGAGGCCGTCGGGTACCTCACCATTGATGATGCGCTGGGCCAGGCCCTCGGCGATGGCGGTCTTGCCGACGCCGGGTTCGCCGATCAGCACCGGATTGTTCTTGGTCCGGCGCTGCAGGACCTGGATGGTGCGGCGGATCTCGTCGTCCCGGCCGATCACCGGGTCGAGCTTGCCGTCCTCGGCGCGCTTGGTGAGATCGACGGTGAACTTGTCCAGCGCCTTGCGGCTGTCCTCGGCGTTGGGGTCGTTGACCGCCTCGCCGCCACGCAGGTTGTTGATGGCGTTCTCCAGCGCCTTGCGCGAGACGCCCTGCCCCAGCAGCAACTTGCCGAGGCGGGTGTTCTCGTCCATGGCGGCGAGCAGCACCAGCTCGCTGGAGATGAACTGGTCACCCTTCTGCTGGGCCAGGCGATCGGCCTGATTGAGCAGGCGCGCCAGGTCCTGGGAGAGATTCACATCGCCGTTGGGATTCTGGATCTTGGGCAGCTTGTCCAGCTCTTCGGCGAGGGTCTTGCGCAGGCTGGCGAGGTCGAAGCCGACCTGGCGCAGCAGCGGGGAAATGGAACCGCCCTGCTGTTCGAGCAGGGCAGAGAACAGGTGCAGTGGCTCGATGGCCGGATGGTCGTGGCCAACGGCCAGGGACTGGGCATCCGACAGGGCGAGCTGCAGTTTGCTGGTGAAACGGTCTATACGCATGGGCAAGGTCCTATCTGAAACGCGGGACGGCGCGACAGTGGGCGCTTTCGATTACCCGCGGGAATGACCTTTAGATAGGGGCGATGCGTAACGATTCAAGCCGGGAAGGCTTGACATCCCAAAAAAAGACCTAGGGCTTGATCCAGATCAGGCTGGCGAAGCGTCCGGTACGGGCGGCGCGCCGATAGGAGAAGAAGCGCCGGTCATCGGCGAAGGTGTCGAAGCCGCCACCATGGACCGCCGTGATGCCCTTGGCGGCGAGACGCAGACGGGCCAGGGCATAGAGATCGCCCAGGTACTTGTCCCCACCGCTGGCCACGAAGCAGTGCGCGGCGTCGGCCTGCTGGGCGACAAAGGCCTCACGCACCTCGGCACCGACCTCGAAGCTGGCCGGACCAATGGCCGGGCCCAGCCAGACCAGCACCTCGGCGGGAGCCACCTCCAGACTGGCCGCGGCAGCTTCCAGCACCCCACCCGCCAGACCGCGCCAGCCGGCATGGGCCGCCGCGACGCGGGAGCCGTCACGCCGGCAGAACAGCGCCGGCAGACAGTCGGCGGTCATCATGGTCACCGCGACACCGGGCGTGGCCGTCCAGGCCGCATCGGCACACAGCACCTGCATAGGATCGGCTTCGACCACCTCGGTACCATGGACCTGTTCGAGCCAGGCCGGCTGACACCCCAGGGTTTCGCCCAGACGACGGCGATTCTCGGCGACCGCCACCGGATCGTCACCGACGTGGTTACCTAGGTTGAAGCTGGCGAAAGGCAGCCGGCTGACCCCACCCAAACGGGTGGTGACGCAGGCCTGGACGCCGACCGGCGCCGGCCAGTCCGGCCGCAGCCAGTCGGCGCCGATCATTCGAAGGATTCCCGGTCCTGGCGCAGCAGATCCAGCAGCCAGACCAGGTCTTCCGGCAGCGGCGATTCCCAGCGCAGGCGCTCGCCGGTCACCGGATGATCCAATTCGAGGAAGCGCGCGTGCAGCGCCTGGCGCGGAAACTCGCGCAGGGTCTTGATCAGGGTCGGATTGGTCGCCGGCGGGATCTTGAAGCGCCCACCATAGACCGGATCGCCCACCAGCGGAAAACCGACGTGGGTCATGTGCACGCGGATCTGGTGGGTGCGCCCGGTTTCCAGCTTGACCCGGGTATGGGTATAGGCCCGGAAGCGCTCCAGCACCCGGTAGTGACTGACGGCGGGCTTGCCGCCGGCGATCACCGCCATCTGCTGGCGACGCTGGGAATGACGGCCGATGGGCGCGTTGACCGTGCCGCCGGCGACGATCACCCCGGCGACGACGGCTTCATAGATGCGGCTCACCGAGCGCGCCTGCAATTGGGCGACCAGATGGGTATGGGCTTCCAGGGTCTTGGCCACCACCATGAGTCCGGTGGTGTCCTTGTCCAGGCGATGGACGATGCCGGCACGCGGCACGCTTTCCAGTCCCGGCACATGGTGCAAGAGAGCGTTGAGCAGGGTGCCATCGGCATGGCCGGCGGCCGGATGCACCACCAGTCCGGACGGCTTGTCGAGCACCAGCAGGTAATCGTCTTCGTAGACGATGTCCAGCTCGATGTCCTGGGCCACCCATTCGCCCTGGGCCTCGCGTTCGGCACGCAGCGCCAGCTGGGCGCCGCCATGGACGGTGTCACGCGGGCGCAACACGGCGCCGTCGACGGTCAGGCTGCCGTCCTTGATCCAGGCGGCGAGACGCGAGCGGGAGTGTTCGGCGAACAGCTGGGCAGCGACCTGATCGAGGCGCTGGCCACCGAGTTCGTAGGGGACTTCGGCATTGAGAACGATGGATTCGGACATGGATCTGCGCGGGCAATGGCGGGGCTTTTGGAATCGGCCCGACCCTGTGGTTAAATACGGCGACTTTTTTGCCCCGGCATTCCGGGTCGATCATCATAACAGGACGGTTCCGGCCCCGTCACAGGCTAGGTGAGTGCTCTCCGCGCTCATCCCTGCACCGCCGACCGTTTCGGGGAATCCAAGCCGCCATGCAATTGAAGCACCTGCTGCTGGTCACCAGCCTAGTCCTCACCGCCGCCTGCTCCTCGAAAGCGCCCGAGGTTCCGGAAAATCTGCCGGAGGGCGAGCTCTATACCCAGGCTCAGCGCGATATCTCCAACAGCAGCTACACGGATGCCATCAGCAAGCTGAAGGCCCTGGAGTCGCGGTATCCCTTCGGTCGCTATGCCGAGCAGGCCCAGCTCGAGCTGATCTACGCCAACTACAAGAACGGCGAGCCGGAAGCGGCGCGCACGGCGGCGGATCGCTTCATCCGGCTGCATCCGCAGCACCCGAACGTCGACTACGCCTACTACATGAAGGGCGTGTCCTCCTTCGAACAGGATCGCGGCCTGCTGGCGCGCTTCCTGCCGCTGGACATGACCAAGCGTGATCCGGGCGCGGCGCGCGACTCCTTCAATGACTTCGCCCAGTTCACCAGCCGCTTCCCCAACAGCCGTTACGCCCCGGACGCCAAGGCGCGCATGGTCTATCTGCGCAACCTGCTGGCGGCCTACGACGTGCACGTCGGCCACTACTACCTGACCCGCAAGGCCTATGTGGCCGCCGCCAACCGCGGTCGCTACGTGGTCGAGAACTTCCAGGGCACCCCGTCCGTGGGTGATGGCCTGGCGATCATGACCGAAGCCTACAGGCACCTGGGTCTCAACGACCTGGCGGCCACCAGTCTGGAAACCCTCAAGCTCAACTACCCGGACAACGTCAGCCTCAAGGATGGCGAATTCCAGCTGCGCGAGCCGGACGACAAGGATCAGCAGCGCTCCTGGCTGACCCGTGCGACCCTGGGCCTGATCGATCGCCCGAGTGATCCGCTGCCGCCCGGCGAGACCCGCGCCAGCCAGGACATCCAGCGCAAGTACCAGGAAGAGCGTGACAACCTGGCGCCCGAGCTGCGCATCGTCGATCCGGCCGAAGCCGAGAAGGCCGGTGGCGCCACGCCGGCGCCGGCCAAGCGGTCCTTGTTCAGCCGCCTGACCTTTGGTCTGTTCGACTGATCCGGCGCCGGACGTGAAAAGGGGAAGCCATCGGCTTCCCCTTTTTTATGGCGCCGGAACCGGCGACCTAGTCGCCGATCCGCCAGCCCGAGGTGATCGGATAGCGCCGGTCACGTCCGAAACCGCGCTGGGTGACCCGGGCCCCCACCGCCGCCTGGCGCCGCTTGTATTCGTTGAGATCCACCAGGCGCAGCACCCTGCGCACCGTTTCCTCGTCGAAGCCGGCGGCGACGATATCCACCGCCGAGAGATCCTGCTCGACATACAGGCGCAGAATCTCGTCGAGCACCGGATAGGGCGGCAGCGAGTCCTCGTCCTTCTGGTCGGGCGACAGCTCGGCCGACGGCGGGCGGTCGATGACGCGCTGTGGAATCACCTCGCCAGCTCGATTGCGGTACCTGCAAAGACGGAACACCAGGGTCTTGGGCACATCCTTGAGCACGTCGAAGCCGCCGGCCATGTCGCCATAGAGGGTGGCGTAACCGACGGCCATCTCGCTCTTGTTGCCGGTGGTGAGCACCAGATAGCCCTTCTTGTTGGAGATGGCCATCAGCAGGGTCCCGCGGCAGCGCGCCTGCAGATTCTCCTCGGTGGTATCCCGCCCGAGCCCGGCGAATTCGCCGGCCAGGGTCTCCTGGAAGGCTTCGACCATGGCCGCGATGGGCAGCACGCTGTAGCGCACGCCCAGCGTCCGGGCCTCGGCTTCGGCGTCGTCCAGGCTGATCTGGGCGGTGTAGTGGTAGGGCATCATCACCGCCTCCACCTGCTCCGCGCCCAGCGCATCCACGGCGACCGCCAGCACGAGGGCCGAATCGATACCACCGGACAGCCCCAGCACCACCCCCTTGAAGCCGTTCTTGCGCACGTAGTCGCGTACCCCGAGCACCAGGGCGTCATAGACGCTGGCATCCAGCGAGGCGACCGGGGCCAGGGCGGCCGGCTGCGGTTGCAGAGCCTCATCGAAGATGACCGGATAGAGTCCCTCGACGAAGGCCGGCGCGCGCTGGCTGACCTGCCCCCGGGCATCGACCACGAAGGAGTGGCCGTCGAACACCAGTTCGTCCTGGCCACCCACCTGGTTGACGTAGACCACCGGCATGCCACCCTCGCGGGCACGTTCGCCCACCACGGCCTCGCGCTCCGGCTGCTTGCCGCCATGGAAGGGCGAGGCATTGAGGTTGAGCATCAGCCGTGCCCCGGCCGCGCGGGCCTTGGCCATGGGTTCGGCGAACCAGATGTCCTCGCAGATGGTGACGCCAATGGGTACGCCCTGGTAATCGAACACCGCCGCACCGTCGCCCGGCTCGAAATAACGCTTCTCGTCGAACACCCGATAGTTGGGCAGTTGCTGCTTGCGATAGAAGGTTAGCTCGGCGCCGTCGCGATAGACCGCGCAGGCGTTGTAGCGGCGCCCCTCCTCGATCCAGGGAAAACCCACCAGCACATGGATACCGGCGATCTCCTGGCGGATCCGCTGCAGGCCCTGCTCGATCCGGCGCTGCATGCTCGAGCGCAGCAGCAGGTCCTCCGGGGGATAGCCGCACAGCGACAATTCCGGGAAGACGATGAGATCGCCGTGCAAGTCATCCCGGGCCTCCTGGGCCGCGGCGATGATCCGATCCACATTGCCGTGGATGTCGCCGACCTTGAGGTTCACTTGCGCCATCACGACGTTCAGCAGCTGACTCATGCACTCTTCCTTGCCCGATTGATCGGCGCATTTTCCCGCAAGCGGCGAAGCGGGACAATCGATGCCATGCGGGGCTCACCGGCTGCGGTAGCCCTGCTAAACTCCAGCCTCCTTCACGCTGCGAGATCGCCATGGGTCTGCTTCGCCTGCTGTTGTGGCTCGTCCTCCTGGGCGCGCTGTTCTGGATGATCAGACGCTGGTGGCGCGGCAAGACGCAGACGCCCGCCGCCAAGGCGCCCACGCTGCCGCCCGACGCCATGGTGCGCTGCGCCCATTGCGGCGTGCATGTGCCCCAGGCAAGAGCTCTGGCCGATGGCGAAGGCCAGCGCTGGTATTGCAGCGCCGAACACCGCCGGTTGCAGCATGAGCGCCGCGACTGATCCAGGCACCCTGAGAGCCGACGCGGTCCTGCGGCTCTATCACCTCTATCGCATCGTCATCGGCCTGGCGCTGGTGGTGCTGATCTCCAGCGACCTGGACCAGCACTGGCTGCGTACCGTCGACGGCCAGCTGTTCCGCCAGGCCAGCTGGGCCTATCTCGCCGTCAACGCCGTGCTGGCGGTCGGCCAGCGGCTGTTGCGCGGTCGCGCCTTCACCCTGGCGCTGATCGATATCCTCGCCCTCGGCGGCCTGTTCTTCCTGGCCGGCGGCATCGCCAGCGGCATGGGCAGTCTGCTGGTGGTGACCGTCGGGGTGTCCAACGTCCTGATCCGTGGCCGCCGCGGCCTGCTGATCGCTGCCCTGGCGGCCATCGCCCTGCTGCTGGCGACCGGCTATCTCGACCTGCGCCGCGGCGACAGTGGCAGTGGCTATGTGCAGGCTGCCGGCCTGGGCACCCTCTGCTTCGCCACGGCGCTGCTGGTGCAGGGCCTGGTCCGGCGCCTGCTGGACAGCCAGGCCCTGGCCGAAACCCGCGCCACCGCCGTGGCCGAACTGGAAGCCCTCAATGCCCTGATCCTCGAACGCATGCGGACCGGCATCCTGGTGTTCGATGCCGAATACCAGGTGCTGCTGGTGAATCCGGCAGCCCGCCGCCTGCTGGGCGTGGACGACGAGGACACCATCGCGCCCCTGGCTCTGGGGCTCGCCCAGCGCCTGGAGGAATGGGAGCGCAATCCCAGTATCCGGCCCGCGCCCTGGCGCGCCTATGCCAATGGCCCCCTGTTGCAACCCAGCTTCGCCCGTTTGCAGCAGGGCGAGGGCGAGCGGGTGCTGACCTTTCTCGAAGACGTCTCGCGCATCGCCCAGCAGGCCCAGCAACTCAAGCTCGCCTCCCTCGGCCGCCTCACCGCCGGCATCGCCCACGAGATCCGCAATCCGCTGGGGGCCATCAGTCATGCCGCGCAACTGCTGCAGGAATCCGAAGAACTGACCACGCCGGACCGGCGCCTGGCACAGATCATCCAGGACCAGTCGCGGCGGATGAACCGGGTGGTGGAAAACGTCCTGCAACTGTCTCGCCGCCAGCAGGCCGCCCCCCAGCTGATCGATCTGCGCTACTGGGCGCACCGTTTCGCCGGGGAGCTGCGCCCTACCCTGCCCGCCGGCCAGACGCTGCACGTCAAGACCGAGCCGGGCACCTTGCAGACGCACATGGATCCGCACCAGCTGGGCCAGATCCTGACCAACCTGGTGCAGAACGGCCTGCGCTACAGCTGCCAGAAGCACGGCATCGGCCAGGTCTGGCTCAGCACCTACCGCGATCCGGAAAGCGACCTGCCCATCCTCGAGGTGGTCGACGACGGAGCGGGCGTCGCCGCCGAGCAACTCGACCACCTGTTCGAGCCCTTCTTCACTACCGAAAACAAGGGGACCGGACTGGGCCTGTACATCTCCCGTGAGCTTTGCGAGAGCAACCAGGCCAGACTTGGCTATCATCCCTTGGCGAATGGCAGCTGTTTTCGCATCACCTTCGCCCATCCCCGCACAATGAGCTGAGCATGGCCCGACAGAAAGTCCTGATCGTCGATGATGAACCCGATATCCGCGAACTCCTGGAGATCACCCTGGGGCGGATGAAACTCGACACCGCCAGCGCCAAGAACATCGCCGACGCCCGGACCATCCTCGAACGGGAAAGCTTCGACCTCTGCCTGACCGACATGCGTCTGCCCGATGGCTCCGGGCTCGATCTGATCCAGTTCATCCAGCAGCGCTTTCCACAACTGCCGGTGGCCATGATCACCGCCTTCGGCAGCCTGGAAACCGCGGTCCAGGCCCTCAAGGCCGGTGCTTTCGACTACCTCACCAAGCCGGTGGACCTGCCGCGCCTGCGCGAGCTGGTAGGCACCGCCCTGCGGCTGTCCGGACCTGCCCCGGCAGCGGCCGGTGCCAGTGAAACCCAGCTGCTCGGCGAATCGCCGCCCATGCGCGCCCTGCGTGGCCAGATCGCCAAGCTGGCGCGCAGCCAGGCGCCGGTCTACATCAGCGGGGAATCGGGCAGCGGCAAGGAGCGGGTGGCACGACTGATCCATGAGCAGGGTCCGCGCGCAGGTCGACCCTTCGTCCCGGTCAACTGCGGCGCCATCCCCTCGGAACTGGTGGAAAGCGAATTCTTCGGCCACCGCAAGGGCAGCTTCACCGGTGCCATCGAGGACAAGCAGGGCCTGTTCCAGGCCGCCCAGGGCGGCACCCTGTTTCTCGACGAGGTGGCCGACCTGCCGCTGCCGATGCAGGTCAAGCTGCTGCGCGCCATCCAGGAAAAGGCCGTGCGCCCGGTAGGCAGCCAGCAGGAGATCAGCCTGGACGTGCGCATCCTCAGCGCCACCCACCGGGATCTCGCCGCCGAGGTCGCCGCCGGGACCTTCCGCCAGGATCTCTACTACCGCCTCAACGTCATCGAATTGCAGGTGCCGGCCCTGCGCGAGCGCCGCGAAGACATCGGTGCCCTGGCCAGCCACATGCTCGAACGCCTGGCGCGGGACTCGGGCCTTGCCCCGGCCACGCTGAGCGACGATGCCCTAGCCAGGCTCAAGAGCTACCGTTTTCCCGGCAACGTGCGGGAGCTGGAAAACATGCTGGAGCGGGCCTATACCCTCTGCGAAGGCGACGTCATCCGCCCGGCCGATCTGCGCCTGGCCGATGCGCCGGCGGCCACCGCCACCGGCGAAGCCAGCCTGGCCAACATCGCTAATCTCGAAGACCACCTGGAATCCATCGAGCGCCAACTGATCATGCAGGCGCTCGAAGAGACCCGCTGGAATCGCACCGCCGCCGCGGAACGCCTGGGTCTCTCCTTCCGTTCGATGCGCTACCGTCTGAAGAAGCTCGGCATCGACTGATCAGCCCGCCGCCAGCCGCGTGCCTGGCGCATAGGGCGCCGGATCGATGATCGGCGTGCGTTCGGTGAGCAGATCGGTCAGCAACTGGCAGGAGGCCGGTGCCAGCACCAGGCCGTTGCGATAGTGCCCGCAGTTGAGCCACAGGCCGGGCAGCTCCGGCACCGGCCCGATGAAGGGCACGCCATCCGGCGACCCTGGCCGCAGGCCTGCCCAGTGCCCCACCGGCGCCTGGCCGGCCAGCGCCGGCAGCAACTCGGCGGCCGACGCCTGCAGACTGGCCAACGCCTCGGCAGTCGGCGTCTTGTCGAATTCGGCGTGCTCCAAGGTGCTGCCGATGAGGATATGACCATCGCGGCGCGGAATGGCGTAGCGCCCCTTGGCCAGCACCATGCTGGTCAGAAAGCCCACCGGCTGGCGATACAGCAGCATCTGCCCCTTCACCGGCCGCACCGGCACCGCCAGCCCCAGGGTCTGCAGCAACTCACCACTCCAGGCGCCCGCACACACCACCACGGATTCGGCATGGATGGCCTCGCGCGCGGTCTGCACCCCCACCACGCGCTCGCCCTGGCGCAGGAAGCCGGTCACCGGCGACTCGCTCAATAGCGTCACATTCGGCATGCGCAGCAGGGCTTCGCGCAGGGAGCGCACCAGCCGGGGATTGCGCACATTGGCCACTCCCGCCATGAAGACCGCTCGTTCATAGCCTGGTCCCAGCACCGGCACCCGCTGCCGCACCTCCGCGACCGACACCGCCGCCAGCGGCCGCACATTGCGCCGCGCCCAGTCCAGCGCCTCGGCCTCGTCCTCCAGATCGAGCCAGTACAGCCCGGTCACCTCGACCTCGGGGTCCACCCCCGTCTCCTGCCGCAACCGTTCCCCCAGCGCCGGATAGAAATCCTGCGACCAGTGCGCCAGCGCCGTCACCGCCGGCTGATAGCGCCAGGGATACAGCGGCGAAACGATCCCGCCGCCAGCCCAGGACGCCTCCCGCCCCGGCTCACCGCGCTCGACCACTATCACCCGCCGACCGCTCAAGGACAGGGAATAGGCCGACATCAGCCCTAGCGCACCCGCGCCGACCACCGCTACGTCAAAGATCACGTCACACCTCTACATCCTGCAATTGACTGTTCCGCCGTCTTGGCGCAAAACGGCTATCGCGGCCAGGAAGGCCGCCTACCCACAAGGACGTCAACATGACCTATCGCATCTCGCGAGGCTTCAGCCTCTTCGAAGCCTTGATCTGCCTCAGCGTGCTGAGTATCGTCGTTTCCCTGGCCATTCCCGCCTTCGGTGGCATGCTGCAGCGCAATCGTCAGCAGCTCGCCGTTCAACAACTCAGGGAAACGGTCAACTTCGCACGGGCGGCCGCCATCAACGGCTCTGGCAGTGTGTCCATCTGTCATGCACCGGCAGGCGAATGCGACAGCTCGAACCTTTGGTCGGCCACCACGCGCGTCTTCCGCGACTGGGATCGCGATGGCCTTCAGTCAGCCGAAGAGCCCACTCTACTGATCAGTCAGCTCCCAGAGGGCCTGCACTGGCGCTGGAACAATTTCCGTACGCTACCTCATCTGACGTTTTTGAACAGTGGCGTGACCAACGCCCTGAACGGCAGCTTCATCCTCTGCCAGGGCACCGAGCCGCGCGCACGACTGGTCCTGAACAAGGCCGGACGGATAGAGACCGCGGATCTTCGCGACAGCGACCGCTGCGCCTGAAACCCTTGACCAGACACCTTCCCGTTTCGACCGGATATCTGCCGTACGCTGTTCCAGCCGCCCGTCATACCCCATGCTTGGCCTTCCAGCCCGGCGAAACCGACGATGCGTACCGAGTACGGCTTTACCCTGATCGAAACCCTGGTAGCGATCGCCATTCTGGCGATCGTGGTCAGCATTGCTGCGCCGTCGTTTACCCGCATGCTGCAGAGCAATCGTGCAGCTGTTTTGAGCAACGAGTTGCTGGGCACACTGCAAATCGCTCGTTCCGAAGCGCTAAAGCGGCGGACCAACGTTGTGCTGTGCCGTAGCATCGTGGGGAGCAATACCTGTGTGAACGGTACGGATTGGTCGTCCGGCTGGCTGCTAATGCAAGGAACTACTGTACTTAGGACCTGGGAGCCTCTTAGCGGCGCTACTCTCATTGGTCCCAGTGCTGGCATGACCTATCAAGGCAATGGTCTGACCACGCAGGTCAGTGGCGCTCAGGCAACATTCACGATTAGGACTACCTCCACCTGCAGCCGTACTATCCAGGTCAGCACGACCGGTAATGCCACGGTTAGCGCAGGTGGCTGCCCATGACCCGTCCCTTGCGCCAAGGCGGCGCCACCCTGATCGAGGTGCTGGTCGCCATGCTTATCCTGGCTATCGGCCTGCTTGGCCTGGCTGGGCTGCAAACCGTGAGTGTTCAGAGCAACCAGGGCGCTTACTACCGTTCCCAGGCCACCATCCTGGCCAATGACATCGTGGATCGTATACGAGCGAACCGGGTTGCCGCCCTGGCGGACAGAAGCATCTACTCGGCTAGCTTCCCAGCTTCGAGGGGTGATCGCGAGATCTCCGGCACTGTCGCCAAGCAAGACACCGATGGCTGGTTGAATGCCCTGGCTCTTAGCCTTCCCCAGGGCACGGGCAGTCTGAGTCTCGATAACAGCAACAACGTTATCGTCACCGTCTGCTGGAACGACCGCCGGGCAGCCATCAAATCGGCTCAGGCCGTGGCGGTGGCGAACGACAGCTGCAGCAGTCCAGCTAGCACTGGTAGCAGTCTCGAGCTCTTCACCTACAGGACACAGCTATGAGGACCGTTTCAGCACAACGCCAACGCGGTCTGTCCATCATCGAGTTGATGATCGCTATGTTGCTCGGGCTGCTGCTGATGGGCGGCGTACTCCAGCTGTTCTTATCATCCAAACGTACCTACCTAACCAACGCAGCACTGTCTCAGGTACAGGAGTCCGGGCGTTTCGCGCTCGAATTCCTCGCCTATGATCTACGCAACGCGGGCTATAGAGGTGAATGTCTTAGCCCGCTACAACCCTTGCCTACCACGCTCACCCAACAAGCCAACGGCCAAGACGACCTTCGCCTTGTCATGGGCGCAGGCATTCAGGGCTGGAGCACCGCGAGCAATGCCCAAAATCCAGCCAATACGCCTGCGTGGCTGACACCTATTTTCAACGCAAGGGCCAATGGTTCCGATGTGATCCTGCTCAAACACGCAGCGGACCCACCGGCTGGCGTGGTCATCAATGGATCGACGACTTCGCAGATTTCCACGGCTAGTGCGACTGGACTACCCCAGGGCAGGCTTCTCGTCATTGATGATCCGAGTGCATGCTTCTTGTTTGCCAATCAGAGTGGACCTACTGACAGCAATGTCTCCGTGGGAGGGAGCCAGAATTTTGGTCGACTGTACCGCACCACGGCGCATTTACTCCTCTATCAGAGCGCGGTCTACTTTCTCCGAGACAATGGCACGGGCGTCCCATCGCTCTGGAGACAGGTCTATAACGCGCCTAATCAGCCTGCGGAGGAGCTGGTCGGGGGCATTCAGCAACTACAGATCCGTTATGCAATGGGGCAGGTCAACGGCCAGATCAGCCTTGATGCAAACGGCCAGGCCTACCAGGATGCCAGCACCATCACTGACTGGCCGAGCGTGATCGCTGCCCAGATCAGCCTGATCGCAATGAGCAGCGCCACCAATGTCGTTGCGCCTAATCAGCAAGTTTTATTCAACGGCACCTTGGTGACCATTCCCAATGGCCGCCTTGCTCAGGTGTTCACCTTGACCGTCAGCCTGCGGAACCACCTGCCATGAATCCGCTCCCCTCATCCCAGCGTGGGGCGATCTTGATCGTCACCCTGGTAATGCTACTGCTGTTGACCCTGCTGGCCTTTGGCAGTATGCGCGGGACCACGCTTGAGGAACGCATGGCCGGTAACCTGCGTGATGAGAGCCAAGCCTTCCAGGCAGCAGAAATGGCTCAGCGAGCGGCAGAGGTACAGCTGAAAGGTATCAGCGTCGCGCAGTTGCAAGGGATGACCGCTGCTCAGACAACCACTCTGAATCCAATAGACCTACAGCCCAGCACCTACACCTTGGTCCCGTTGCCGGGAGTGAGATTCGTGGCTGCTGGCGAAAGTATCGACTCGACTGAGCCTAGCAAGGTCAGCGTCATACGTATCACCAGTCGCGGTCAGGGTGCCGCTCAGGATGCATCCCAAAGCAGCACTGCGGCACCCACTACCAGCTCGACCGTCAACATCAGCACCCTCTACATCAGGCGTTAGGTTTCGGAGAGCCTTTCATGTATCGATCTTCCGCATTCCATAACTACCTCCGCCCCTTGAGCTTTTTTGCCAGCCTGGCTCTGATCCCGCTCGTCCAAGCCGCTCAACCTGCGGTTTCCCAGACGCCCTTAGCCACCGGTGGCAACATTCCGGGCAGTCTAGCCTTGGTACCCTCGGTAGAGTGGCCAACCGTGCTTTCGGTCGCTAACCTTGGCAGCTATAGCTCCGCCAAAACCTACAGCGGCTATTTTGACTCCAACAAATGCTACCTATATACCTACGCCAATGCCGGCGGCCCCTCAGGTTCTTCTAACTTAGACAAAAGTTGGTTCCAGCCTAACTCCACCACTACCAACCGCCAATGCAGCGGAGCCAGGCAATGGAGCGGAAACTTTCTCAACTGGGTTGCGACCCCCACCGTTGACCCTTTTCGCAGCGCCCTTACGGGGGGCGCGCGCATCAGAGATACTACAAGTCTAACTGTCTTGCAGAAGGCCCGCCACGATGGCCAAAACGATGCAGGCAACCGCCTCAATTCAAACCAAGGATTGATTCCTCAATCTGAGATTGCCGGAGCTACTCCATTCGCAGCCGCGTGGGATCGACTGTATGTTCGACTCCAAGGACAAGGCTTCGACATGCTGTTTTCCTATTGGAATGATCGAATCGGTGGCGGGGGCTCTCAGGGAGAATTGCAGAGTGTTTGGACAGACCTTAACCCCAACGATACCTCAGGCCAGTGGAATGGAGACGCACTGAATAAGGACTACTACCCAAACAACAATACTCAACAACCAAGATATAGCGTCTATAGAGTTCGCGTCCAGGTAAAGGTATGTGACCCAAACATTGGACTGGAAAGTAACTGTAAGCGTTACTCCGCCACGAACTACAAACCTGAGGGCCTACTGCAGCAATACTCCGACCGACTACGTTATTCGGTATTCAGCTACCTCAATGACTCAAACTCACTCCGAGATGGCGGAGTGCTGCGTGCCAACCAAAAATTCATCGGCCCGTTCAATCCCGACCAAACTACCAATAACCGTGCCGAATGGGATAACACAACCGGCATCCAAAGCAGCAACCCCTCCCCTCTGGAGGCTAGCAATACGCTAGGAACCACTGGCATTACTAATAGCGGCGTCCTGAACTATCTGAACAAGTTCGGCTCGATGCCCTATGACAATCAAAACAACTATCGCGTCCTGAAAAGCTTCGACCCCGTCAGCGAGCTCTATTACACCGCCATTCGCTATTTCAAAAACCAAGGTAACGTTGCCACTTATAGCAATCTGACGGGAGATGCCGCCAACGGCTATGCACAGGCGGATGGCTTTCCCGTTGTTACTCAATGGGATGATCCCATTACCTATTCCTGTCAGAAAAACGTCATTCTCGGCATCGGCGATACCAATACCTGGAATGATAAGAATCTGCCCGGAGGCAATACGTCATCTGGCGGCGAGCCTGCGATACCTGCAGAGGTCACTGCGGATAAGACTGTGAACGTGGAAACCGTCACTCAGAAAGTCGCATCACTTGAAGGAATCACTATCAACACCCCTTTTACAGGTCGCGGTAACTCCGCTTATATCGCCGGACTTGCCTACGATGCCCATACCAAGGACCAGCGTAGCGACCTTAAGGGCGATCAAACGATCTCCACCTACTGGATGGATGTGCGTGAGAACCAGACATTGGCTGGGCGCGCGAGCAACCAGTATTGGCTAGCCGCCAAATACGGCGGCTTCAGCGTGCCCCAGAGCTTTTCTTCGAAAGATGCCACCAGCGCCAGCATCTCCGACAATCTCTGGTGGACCAGCGGTGACATCCTGGCCACTGGAGACAAAAGACCCGATAATTTCTTTGTGGCCAGCGATGCCCAGGCGATGACGACCAGCCTGAAGAAAGCCTTTGCCCAGATCGCCAGTGAAACCAGCACAACGAGTACCGCACTCGGGGCAAGTGGTACCGAGCTCAATACTGGCGCAGCCCTGTTCCAGGCCAGCTTCAGTCCAAAATACTGGAGTGGCAATTTGGTTGCCCAGGCATTCAATTCGGACGGCACCCTGAGCACGACCAGTACCTGGAGCGCCGCAACCAAACTGGACGCCCAAGATCTGGCTACGCGTAGCGGCAATATCTTTACCATCGGCGCGCCGGCCAGCGGAAGCCTGCTTGCCACAGGCGGACTCAACTTCAATTGGACCAGCCTGGACGACGCTGCCAAGGCGGCATTGCGTAACAATGGAGACGGCACCTCAGTCAGTGATGCCGAAGGCCAGCGGCGCCTGGCCTATCTTCAAGGTGATCGCAGCCAGGAAACGGTTGCCGTGAATCCCCTACGGAAAAGAGCTAGCCGCCTGGGTGACATTGTCAATTCCGACCCTCTATATATAGGCCAGCCAGATTACGGCTACAACCTACTGCCAGATGCCATGGGTGGCGGTCAAAAATATATAGATTTCCGCACAGGTAATGCGAGCCGCACGCCCTTCGTAGCCGTCGGCGCCAACGACGGCATGTTGCACGTGTTCGATGGTAGCCTCGGCACATCGGGCGGCAACGAACTCTTCGCTTATGTACCTCGAGGGGTCTTGAGCAACCTGTATCAACTGACTCGACAGGACTATAGCCACAAGTATTACGTAGACGGCCCTGCAGCCTCTTCCGACGTCTATTACAACAATGCCTGGCACACCCAGCTGGTAGGTACTACGGGTGCGGGTGGCAATTCCGTATTCGCGCTGGATCTGCCCGCTAATGGCCAAATGGCCAGTGCCAATGTACTCTGGGAATTCTCGTCTCCCGACATGCACTATCCTATTCAAAAGCCAGCTATCGTTGCCCTACCCAATGGCAAATTTGGTGTTATCGTCACCAGCGGCTTCAGCGATAGCGACGTAACCAACGGCAAAGTTTGGATATTGGATGCGAGCAACGGCCAAGTACTCAAAGCTTTCACCTTGACAACTACGGGCGGACTAGGCGCCCCCTTGGCCGTAGACTTGAACAACGACCGCATGGCCGACTCTCTCTATGTGGGCGATACAGTCGGCAATCTGTGGAAGTTCGATATCTCCAGCACCGACCCAAACAATTGGCAGACCCCCACCACCCCGTTATTTACTGCCACTACCGGCTCGAGCTACGGCAGCGTCCCCCAGCCGATCACCGCCCCTCTTAGTGCCGCACTAAATACCGACGGCAGAGCCATTATTCTCTTCGGCACAGGCAGCTATTATCGCGTCAGCGACAATATAATTCCTGCCCAGCCACGCCTGGAAAGCTTCTACGCCATCATCGATAGAGGCCAGACAGTCAACCGTAATCAGTTGCTCGAACAGCGAATCATTGCCCAGGGAGCGGTAGGTACGAGCCAGGCAAGAGCAACGAGCAATTTGGCTCTTGGCTCAGGCCAGGCGGGCTGGTTCATGGACTTGATCTGGAAAGCAGCGGCAGGAGGCACAGGCGCTTTGACGGGTGAAAGGGTAATAGCCAAGGCTTCGTTGCACGGCGGCGCGGTTATTTTCACCAGCCTGACGCCCTCCAGCGACCCCTGTACCGGTGGTGGCACCAGTTGGGTCATGGCGATCAACGCGTTGGACGGTAGCCGGTTCAACTACAGCTACTTCGACCTCAATAAAGACGGTCGACTCGACACCAGCGATTACCTTACCAACGGCAACCTGTCGATACCGGCCTCAGGGGTACTCAATGAGGGAGGAGCCTCCAAAGGAGTCTTTCTGGGTAACAAACAGACTGAGGGAACTGACACGATCTGCGTCTCTCAAGCCAATGGCGGGATAAAATGTAGTGTCATTCCGCAGGGCAACCGCACCTCTGGAAGAATGTCTTGGCGAGAGATCAGGAACCAGTGATGAAGAAATCTGCTAAGCCCCTGCAAAGAGGCTTCACCCTTATCGAACTGATGATCGTGGTGGCCATCGTTGGCATCCTGGCCGCCATCGCCTATCCGTCGTATCAGGAACACATACGCAGGGCTAACAGAGCCGATGCCCAGGCCTCGCTCATGGAGTTGGCACAGTTCATGGAGCGAAACTACACCCGCCTAGGACGCTACACCACGGATGCGGCCGGTACGGCACCCACCCTGCCGTTCGCTACCGCTCCCAAGGATGGAGGGCGGCCCGTCTATGATTTGAGCCTGAGTGCGGTGACGGCTACTGGCTACACCCTTCAGGCGACACCTCGTGCAGGCGGCCTCATGGCCGGCGATCGCTGCGGCAACTTGACGCTCGACAATGCCGGTTTGAAGGGCCAAAGCGGCACCGGCGCTACTACCGCCGACTGCTGGCGCCGCTAGGGCGCCAGCGACGTCCTAGACCGCCTTTACCCTGAGCTCTCGCGGCAGGGTGAAGGTGATGTGTTCCGGCTCGCCTTCCAGCTCGACTTCGCCGGTGGCGCCCCAGCTCTGCAACTGGTCGATGACGCCGCGCACCAGGACCTCGGGAGCCGAGGCGCCGGCGGTGACGCCGATGCGCTGCACGCCCTCGAACCAGCTCTGCTGCATATCCTCGGCGCCGTCGATGAGGTAAGCCGGGGTGCCCAGACGTTCGGCGAGTTCGCGCAGACGGTTGGAGTTGGAGCTGCTGGGGCTGCCCACGACCAGCACCACGTCGCTTTCCAGCGCCAGGGTCTTTACCGCGTCCTGGCGGTTGGTGGTGGCGTAGCAGATGTCGTTCTTGCGCGGGCCGTTGATGTGGGGAAACTTGGCGCGCAGGGCGTCGATCACAATGCGGGTGTCGTCCATCGACAGGGTGGTCTGGGAGACGTAGAACAGGGCTTCGGGGTTGCGCACCTCGAGCCTTGCCACGTCGTCTTCGTCTTCCACCAGGTAGATGGCACCGCCGGCACGGTCGTCGTACTGGCCCATGGTGCCCTCCACTTCCGGATGCCCGGCGTGGCCGATGAGGATGCATTCCTGGCCGTCGCGGCTGTAGCGCGCAACTTCCATGTGCACCTTGGTCACCAACGGACAGGTGGCGTCGAATACCTTGAGGCCACGCGCGGCGGCCTCGCGGCGCACGGCCTGGGAGACGCCATGGGCGCTGAAGATGAGGATGACGTCGTCAGGCACGTCGGCCACGTCTTCGACGAAGACGGCGCCCCGGGCGCGTAGGTTGTCGACCACGAACTTGTTGTGCACCACTTCGTGACGCACATAGATGGGCGGACCGAAAACGTCCAGCGCCCGGTCGACGATGTCGATGGCGCGGTCCACGCCGGCGCAGAAGCCGCGGGGATTGGCGAGCTTGATCTGCATAGGCTCCTCTGCCCGCTTCACGGGGCGGCGGTAGATCAATGGGAGACGGCAGGCTCGATGGCCAGGATGTCCACGTCGAAGGTCAGCACACGGCCGGCCAGCGGGTGGTTGAAGTCGATGATCACCTGCTCGTCGTCGTAGCTCTTGACCACGCCGGGCATCTCGCCGCCGGCGGCGTCGCTGAAGATGATCAGCAGCCCGGGCGAAAGCTCCATGTCACTGAAGTCGTCCCGGGCCATGGTCTGCAGGTTGCCGTCGTTGGGCTGGCCGAAGCCGCGCTCCGGCGGAATGGTCAGGCTGGTCTTGGTACCGGCTTCCAGGCCGAACAGCGCCTGCTCGAAACCGGGCAGCAGATTGCCGTCGCCGACGGTGAAGGTGGCCGGCGCCTTGTCGAAGGTGCTGTCCACCACGTCGCCGTTCTGCAGCTTGATGGCGAAATGCAGGGTGACCCGGGTATCCGGGCCGATGGTGATTTCAGCCATGGGCTTCCTCGGGCTTCTTCTTGCGGAACATGTCCAGAGCCAGCATCACGGCACCGACGGTGATGGCACTGTCGGCCAGATTGAAGGCCGGGTAGTACCACTCCTGGCGCCAGTGCACCAGGATGAAGTCGATGACATGGCCCAGCACCAGGCGGTCATAGAGATTGCCCAGGGCACCACCAAGGATCAGGGCCAGGGCGATGGCGGTCCAGGTGTCGTTGCGCAGGCGCTTGAGCCAGACCACCAGGACCACGCTCACCACCGCCGCGATACCGGCAAAGAACCAGCGCTGCCAGCCGGAGTGATCGGCCAGGAAGCTGAAGGCAGCGCCCGGGTTGTAGGCCAGGGTCCAGCTGAGGATGTCCGGAATCACCGGCACCCGCTGGTAGAGCGACAGATTGGCCTGGAAGTAGAGCTTGGTCAGTTGATCCAGCAGGATCACCAGCACACTCAGGGCCAACCAGGGCAAGGCACCGAAACGCGGGGCGTCACGCATGCTCGCGCACCTCGCCCGCGCCGTAGACGTTGGTCACGCAGCGCTCGCAGATCTCCGGGTGCGCGGCATCCTGGCCGACGCTGTGGCTGTGGTGCCAGCAGCGGGCGCACTTGGGTGCCTCGGACTTGCGCACCACCAGCTTGAGCCCGCTCAGTTCGCTGGCCACGGCGCTTTCCGGGGCCTTTTCCAGCGGCTGGACAGCGGCCTGAGACGAGATCAGCACGAATCTGAGCTCGTTGCCCAGGGCCTCCAGTACGGTCTGCAGGGCGCTGTCGGCGTAGAGGGTGATCTCCGCCTGCAGGCTGCCACCCAGGGTCTTGGCGGCGCGCTGGTTCTCCAGCTCCTTGTTGACCGCGGCCTTGACCGCCATGACCTGATCCCAGTAGGCGCGATCCAGGGTCGCACCCTCGGGCAGGGCGAAGAGGCCGTCGTACCAGGTGGTCAGCATCACCGACTCTTCACGCTCGCCTGGCAGATACTGCCAGATTTCATCGGCGGTAAAGGACAGGATGGGCGCGATCCAGCGCACCAGGGCCTCGGCGATGAGATACAGCGCAGTCTGGCAGGAGCGCCGCGGCAGGCTGTCGGCGCCGGTGGTGTACTGGCGGTCCTTGATGATGTCCAGGTAGAAGCCGCCCAGCTCCTGCACGCAGAAGTTGTGCACCTTCTGGTAGACGTTGAGGAAGCGGTACTCGGCGTAAGCCTGCTCGATTTCCTGCTGCAGCAGCAGGGCGCGATCCACGGCCCAGCGATCCAGGTCGATCATGTCCTCGGGGGCGACCCGATTGACTGCCGGATCGAAGCCGGACAGGTTGGAGAGCAGGAAGCGCGCGGTATTGCGGATGCGGCGATAGGAGTCGGCGCTGCGCTGCAGGATCTGGTCGGAGACCGCCATCTCGCCGGTGTAGTCGGTCGAAGCGACCCAGAGACGCAGGATGTCGGCACCCAGGCTGTCGATGACCTTTTGCGGGGCGACCACGTTGCCCAGCGACTTGGACTGCTTGCGGCCCTGCTCGTCCACGGTGAAACCGTGGGTCAGCAGTTCCTTGTAGGGGGCATGGCCGTCTATGGCGCAACCGGTCAGCAGCGAGGAGTGGAACCAGCCGCGATGCTGGTCGGAACCCTCGAGGTAGAGATCGGCCACCGGCCCCTGGTCATGGGCCAGCTCGGCATGGGAGCCACGCAGCACGTGCCAGTGGGTGGTGCCGGAATCGAACCAGACGTCGAGGGTGTCGCGACTCTTGTCGTACTGGCCGGCTTCTTCGCCGAGCAGTTCAGCGGGATCGAGCTTGAACCAGGCTTCGATGCCCTCGCGCTCGACGCGCTGGGCGACGGCTTCCATCAGCTCGACGGTGCGCGGATGCAGCTCGCCGCTTTCCCTGTGGGTGAAGAAGGGAATCGGCACGCCCCAGTTGCGCTGGCGCGAGATGCACCAGTCGGGCCGGCCGGCGATCATGCCGTGCAGCCGCGCCTGGCCCCAGGCCGGGACGAACTGGGTCTGCTCGATGGCCGCCAGGGAACGCTCGCGCAGGGTAGCGCCCTCTTTGGGCTGCTTGTCCATGCCGACGAACCACTGGGCGGTGGCGCGATAGATCAGCGGGGTCTTGTGGCGCCAGCAGTGCATGTAGCTGTGGTTGATCGCCTCGTGCTTGAGCAGGGCGCCCGCCTCTTGCAGCGCGGCGACGATGGCCGGATTGGCCTTCCAGATGAACTGGCCACCAAACAGCGGCAGCGACTCGGCGTAGACGCCAGTGCTCTGCACCGGATTGAGGATGTCGTCGTTGCTCAGGCCATATTGCTTGCAGATGCGGAAGTCGTCCTCGCCATAGGCGGGCGAGCAGTGCACCACACCTGTCCCGGCGCCCAGCTCGACGTACTCGGCCAGGTAGATGGGCGACAGCCGCTCGTACAGCGGATGGCGGAAGTTGATCAGTTCCAGGGCGGTACCCGGGGCGGTGGCGATCACTTCGCCCTGCAGGCCGTAGCGCGCCAGGCAGCTTTCCACCAGCTCCTCGGCCAGCAGCAGCAGGCGATCGCCGACGTCCACCAGCGCATAGGTGAATTCGGGATGCACGTTGAGCGCCTGGTTGGCCGGGATGGTCCAGGGGGTGGTGGTCCAGATGACGATGGCGGTGGGCTTGGCCAGCGCGCCGAGGCCGAAGGCGGCCGCCAGCTTGTCGGCATCGGCGACCGGGAAGGCCACGTCGATGGCGTCGGACCTCTTGTCCTGGTATTCCACCTCGGCCTCGGCCAGGGCCGAGCCGCAGTCGAAGCAGAAATTGACCGGCTTGAGGCCCTTGAAGACGAAGCCCTTCTTGACCAGTTCGCCAAGGGCACGGATCTCGCCGGCCTCGTTGGCGAAGTTCATGGTCAGGTAGGGATTGCTCCAGTCACCGAGCACGCCCAGGCGGACGAAGCCGGCCTTCTGCTCTTCGATCTGCTCGCTGGCATAGGCGCGGCAGCGCTCGCGGGTCAGGTCCGCCGGCTGATTCTTGCCGAAGGTGGTTTCCACCTTGTGCTCGATGGGCAGGCCATGGCAGTCCCAGCCCGGCACATAGGGGGCATCGAAGCCGGCCAGGGTCTTGGAACGGGTGATGATGTCCTTGAGGATCTTGTTCAGCGCATGACCGATGTGGATGCTGCCGTTGGCATAGGGCGGACCGTCATGCAGGATGAAGGTCGGACGGCCCTTGCCGATGGCGCGCAGCTTCCCGTACAGGTCGATGTCCTGCCAGCGCTTGAGCGCTTCCGGCTCGCGCTGCGGCAGGCCGGCTTTCATCGGGAATGCCGTTTCCGGCAGGTTGAGCGTCGCTTTGTAATCGGTCATGTCAGTCCAGGCTCGTTGACGGTTGCCCCTGCCAGTAGGCGCGGGCCGTGGCGACGTCCGCTTCGATCGCCGCCTTGAGGGCCTCCAGAGAGGCGAATTTCTGTTCGTCGCGGACCTTCTGCACGAAGGTCACGCTGAGGTGGCGACCATAGAGGTCGCCGGAAAAGTCCAGCAGATGGATTTCCAGGTGTGGACGGCCATCGCCCTGCACCGTCGGCCGCTGGCCGATGTTGGCCACGCCCGGCACCACCCGCCCATCGATCAGGCTGCTGACCAGATAGACGCCGCGCAGCGGCGGTCGGCGCCGCTTGAGCTGGACATTGGCGGTCGGCCAACCCAGCTGACGCGCCAGCTTCTGGCCGTGCAACACTCGCCCCGAGAGGCTGTAGGGGCGTCCCAGCATGCGCGCGGCCAGGGCCAGATCGCCGTCGGCCAGGGCCTGGCGGATCAGGGTACTGCTTACCCGCAGGCCATCCAGTTCGACGGTGGTGGCGGCTTCCAGGGTGAAGCCATGGTCGCGAGCGGCCAGATTCAGGTAGGTGAAATCGCCGGCGCGGTCGCAGCCGAAACGGAAGTCGTCGCCGATCTCCAGGTGCTTCACGCCCAGGCCGTCCACCAGCACCTGCTGGACGAAGGCCTCGGCGGACAGCTCGCGCAGCCGCCGATTGAAATTCAGGCAGAGCACGTTGTCGACGCCCAGGCGCGCGAAGCATTCCAGCTTCTCGCGCAGGCGGGTGAGGCGCACCGGCGCGATGTCGGGCAGGAAGAATTCGCGGGGCTGCGGCTCGAAGATCACCACGCAACTGGGTACCCCGAGCTCCGCCGCCCGCTCACGCAGCCGCGCGAGGATGGCCTGGTGCCCCAGGTGAACCCCGTCGAAGTTGCCAATGGTGGCAACGCAGCCCTTGGGAAAGGCGTCGAGATGATGGAGACCGCGAAACAGCTGCATGGATAGGGATTGCTCAGAAATTAATCGATTATATCCGGATGCCCGCCGCGAGGACAGGCGCACACCCGGCCTTGTGCAATCACAGCACCGCGCGCCGATTGAAATCGCGCACGCGGAAGCCGAGCAGGAAGAGACTGGTGAAATAGGCCAGCACCCCCGCCGCGACCAGCCCACCCAGACGCAGCAGGCGCTGCCACATCAGCCCTTCGCTCCAGCTGGGCAGCAGTTGCATCAGACCGAACAGGACGGCGGTCATCACCACCACCGCGATCAGCAGCCGGAGCAGGAAGCCCGTCCAGCCGGGCTGGGGGATGAACAGGTTATGGCGGCGCAACTGCCAGAATAAAAGGCCGGCGTTGAGACAGGCCGCCAGGCCTATGGCCAGGGCCAGGCCGACGTGCTGCAGCGGCCCGATCAGGATCAGGTTGAGCACCTGGGTCACCGCCAGGGTGAAGAGGGCGATCTTCACCGGCGTCTTGATGTTCTGCTGGGCATAGAAGCCCGGCGCCAGCACCTTGACCAGGATGATGCCGAGCAGCCCCACGGCATAGGCGACCAGCGCCCGCTGGGTCATCAGGGCGTCATGGGCATCGAAGCGACCGTACTGGAACAGCGAGACGGTCAGGGGCTCGGACAGCAGCGCCAGGGCCGCGGAACAGGGCAGCACCAGCAGGAAGCACAGGCGCAGACCCCAGTCGAGCAGTCGCGAATACTCCTGGCGATCGGCCTTGGCGTAGGTACGCGACAGCGCCGGCAGCAGGATGGTCCCCAGCGCCACGCCGAGCACCCCCGACGGCAGCTCCATCAGGCGATCGGCGTAGTACATCCAGGACACCGAGCCGGCCGCCAGGAAGGAGGCGAAGATGGTGTTGATGATCAGCGAGATCTGACTGACCGAGACCCCGAGGATCGCCGGGCCCATCTGCCTCATGACCCGCCAGACGCCGGTGTCGCGCAGATTCAGCCGCGGCAGCACCAGCATGCCGATGCGCTTGAGGTGGGGCAGCTGATAGAGGAACTGGGCCAGGCCGCCCACCAGGGTCGCCCAGGCCAGCGCCATGATCGGCGGATCGAAATAGGGCGTCAGGAACAGCGCGAAGACGATCATGCTGATGTTGAGCAGGGTCGGCACGAAGGCCGGCACGTTGAATCTGTTCCAGGTATTGAGCACGGCGCCGGCCAGGGAGGCCAGGGAGATCAGCAGGATGTAGGGAAAGGTCACCCGCAGCAGGCTGGACGTGAGGGCGAATTTCTCCGGGGTATCGGCAAAGCCCGGCGCGGTGATCCAGATCACCAGGGGCGCGGCCAGCATGCCCAGCACCGTGACCACCGCCAGCACCAGGGTCAGCAGGCCGCTGACATAGGCCAGGAAGGTACGGGTGGCCTCCTCGCCCTGCTGGGCCTTGTATTCGGCCAGGATGGGCACGAAGGCCTGGGAAAAGGCGCCCTCGGCGAAGATGCGGCGCAGGAGATTGGGCAGCTTGAAGGCGACGAAGAAGGCGTCGGTGGCCATGCCGGCGCCAAAGGTGCGGGCGACGATGGTGTCGCGCACGAAACCCAGCACGCGGGACAGCATGGTCATGGAGCTGACGGCGGCCAGGGACTTGAGCAGATTCATGGCTGGAAGAGGACTCGGTGAGCGCAGCGGGACGTGACGAAGGAAGCGCGCGAGCGCAGTCGTGCGATGGGCACAAGCGATCGAGTGTAACGAGGCCCTTCATCGGCGACCAGCCGGATATCCATCCAGACGGCCTTGACAGCCGCCGCCAGGGACGTCAAGATTCGCGACCTTAATTTAGCTCTGTACTTGCTACAGAGTTCGCTCTGTACCCAATACAGTCTTTTTCGAAGGAGCTCCACGGTGGCTAACTCCCCCTCCGCCAAAAAACGCGCCAAACAGGCTGAGAAGCGTCGCAGCCACAATGCGAGCCTGCGCTCCATGGTGCGTACCTACATCAAGAACGTCGTCAAGGCGATCGAAGCCAAGGACCTGGAAAAAGCCAAGTCCGCTTACGTTGCTGCCGTTCCGGTCATCGACCGCATGGCCGACAAGGGCATCATCGACAAGAACAAGGCCGCTCGTCACAAGAGCCGCCTGAACGCTCACATCAAGGCCCTGGCTACCCCCGCCGCTGCCTGATAAGCGTTCGAACAAAAAACCGGCCCAGGCCGGTTTTTTATTGCCTGCGATTTGAGCGCCCAGCGCCTCCGGAGAGGCGCCAGGATCGTCAGACCAGGACCAGATTGTCCCTGTGGATCAGCTCGGGTTCGTAGACGTAGCCCAGCTCGACGACGATGGCATCCGAGGGCCGCCCCAGGATGCGTCGCGCCTCGGTCGCACTGTAGTTGACCAGGCCGCGCGCCACCTCGCGCCCGTCCGGACCGACGCAGGCGACCATCTCGCCACGCCGGAAGCTGCCTTCCAGCTCCCGCACACCCACCGGCAACAGACTGCGATGACCGCCCACCAGGGCCTGCACCGCACCGGCATCCAGGCGCAGGGTGCCACGCACCTGCAGATGCCCGGCCAGCCACTGCTTGCGCGCCGCCACCAGGCCGCGCTCGGGTGACAGCAGGGTCCCCAGCTGCTCGCCCTGCTGCAGGCGACTGAGCACCTGCTGGATGCGTCCCCCGACGATGACGGTATAGGCACCGGAACGTGCCGCCAGACGGGCAGCGCGCAGCTTGGTCTGCATGCCGCCACGCCCCAGGGCACCGCCGGTACCGCCAGCGACCAGATCCAGGGCCGGATCGTCGGCACGCGCCTCGCTGATAAGGCTGGCGTCGGGGTTGTTGCGTGGATCGGCGTCGAACATGCCATCGCGATCGGTAAGGATGACCAGCAGATCGGCCTCGACCAGGTTGGCCACCAGGGCAGCCAGGGTGTCGTTGTCGCCAAAGCGGATCTCGTCGGTCACGACGGTATCGTTTTCGTTGATCACCGGCACCACGCCCAGGCTCACCAGCGTCCGCAAGGTACTGCGGGCGTTGAGATAGCGCTTGCGATCGGACAGGTCGTCATGGGTCAGCAGGATCTGCGCGGTCTGCACCTGGTGCTCGGCAAAGCTGGATTCCCAGGCCTGCACCAACCCCATCTGCCCCACCGCCGCGGCCGCCTGCAACTCGTTGATGGCGGTCGGGCGCTGCGCCCAGCCGAGCCGACTCATGCCCGCCGCCACCGCGCCCGAGGACACCAGCACCAGCTCGATGCCCGCCCGATGCAGGGCCACCATCTGCTCGACCCAACCGGCCATGGCCCCACCGTCCAGACAACGACCGTCGTCGGTCAGCAGGGCACTGCCGATCTTCACCACCCAGCGCTGGGCGCCAGACACCTGATCACGCATGGGCAAGCTCCTTTCTTACCGTACGTAGAAGATTTCCGGACCGTCGCCGTCGTCTTCGTCATCGAAGTCGTCATCGGCATCGTCCACCGCCTTGACCCCGGAACGACGCAGGGCACGCTGGTCATCCAGCGCCTGCAGCCGCGCCCGCGCCTCGTCCTCGATTCGCTGATCGAGTTCTTCCAGCGCTTCGGCATAGGCCGGATCCTCGGCGAGGCGCAGGGTGCGCTCGTCGAGATACTGCATGATCGCCTGACAGAGCTGCTCGGTGCCCTCGCGCTCAAGCGCGGAGATGACAAAGACCGGACCCTGCCAGTCCAGGTGCTCGACCACCGCCTTGAGGCGCTCTTCGCGCTCATCATCGAGCAGCTGGTCGGCCTTGTTCAGCACCAGCCAGCGGTCACGCTCGCCGAGCGCCGGGCTGAACTTGGTCAGCTCGTTGATGATGGTCTCGGCCGCCTCGGCCGGATCGCTCTCATCCAGGGGCGCCATGTCGACAAGGTGCAGCAGCAGGCGGGTTCGCGCCAGGTGCTTGAGGAAGCGGATCCCCAGACCGGCGCCTTCGGAGGCACCCTCGATCAGCCCTGGGATGTCGGCGACCACGAAGCTCTTGAAGCGCCCCACGCTGACCACACCCAGGTTCGGCACCAGGGTAGTGAAGGGATAGTCCGCCACCTTGGGCTTAGCGGCCGACACCGCACGGATGAAGGTGCTCTTGCCGGCATTGGGCAGACCCAGCAGACCGATGTCCGCCAGCACCTTGAGCTCCAGCTTGAGATCACGTTCTTCGCCGGGCTTGCCAGGCGTGGTTTGCCGCGGCGCACGGTTGGTGCTGGATTTGAAACGGGTATTGCCAAGGCCGTGCCAGCCGCCCTGGACCACACGGATGCGCTGACCGGGCTGGGTCAGGTCACCGATGATCTCCTGGGTCGCCGCATCGATCACCGTGGTGCCCACGGGGACCGGCAGCACCAGGTCTTCACCCTTGGCGCCGGTGCACTCGGTGCTCCCACCCTTTTCACCGTTCTGCGCGGTGAAACGTCGGGTGTAACGGTAATCGACCAGGGTGTTCAGGTTGATGTCGGCTTCGAGCCAGATCGACCCGCCATCGCCGCCGTCACCGCCATTGGGGCCACCCTTCTCGATGAATTTCTCCCGGCGGAAACTCATCATGCCGTTGCCGCCGTCACCCGCTTTTACGTGTATGGATACTTCATCGACGAATTTCATCTGGACCTCCCGCGCTCGCGGGCCGCTGCAAACAAGGAAATAGCTTAACTACAAACGAAAAAGCCCCGTCGGGTAGACAGGGCTTTTCTTTCGTCACAGGCCTTAGGCGGCGGCGACGATGCTCACGTAACGACGGCCAAAGGCGCCCTTCACGTCGAACTTGATCACGCCGTCCACTTTCGCGAACAGGGTGTGATCCTTGCCGAGGCCCACGCCGTAACCGGCATGGTACTGGGTGCCGCGCTGACGCACGATGATGTTACCGGCCTTGACGACCTGGCCGCCGTACAGCTTCACGCCAAGGCGTTTGCTTTCGGAATCGCGACCGTTACGAGTAGAACCACCCGCTTTTTTGTGTGCCATGAGTCAATTCTCCGTTAGAGGCGAGATCAGGCCTGGATGCCAGTGATCTTGATTTCAGTGAACCACTGACGGTGGCCCTGACGCTTCATGTGATGCTTACGACGACGGAATTTGATGATGGTGACCTTGTCGTGACGGCCTTGGGCGGTCACTTCGGCGGTCACTTTGGCACCATCAACGACCGGCAGACCGATCTTGACGTCGTCACCGTTGCCAACCAGCAGAACCTGGTCGAAGGTGACGGTTTCACCGGTGGCGATGTCGAGCTTCTCGACCTTCAGGTATTCGCCTTCGGCGACCTTGTATTGCTTGCCACCGGTAACGATAACTGCGTAGGACATGGTAAATCTCCGTTAAACCTGCTCACCCGGTGCTTTATAGGAGGTATCGTCGACCGGCATGGCTGCACGGGACCGGAAGGACCGCCGCGCAATTGCGTAAGACAGGGGGTCAACCCTAGGAATGTTCAGGGCCCGCGATTCTACGCAAGCCCGGGCCAGGAGGCAAGAGCCGTCCGCCCGCGCCTTGACAGCCCCCCACCCCACCCCTAGCATGCCGCGCAACCTCGTTCAGCGGCCATGCCGGGCCGGTGCCCAGCCGAATCGGCAGGAGCGGCGAGCCGCGGGAGCGCGATGGCAATCCCTGGGCATGGCACTCGTGCCTGTCCCTAGGGCATAGTCTGGCGGTCATGCGCCATCCGGCCGCCTGAATATTGCCCGGACCTCCAGTGGACACCTCTCAATGACGCAGCAATCCCAGTCCTTCTATCGCGTGGTGACGGACGATTTCGCCGCCGTAGACGGCATCATCCGCCAGCAGCTGACCTCGCGCGTGCCGCTGGTCGAGAAGATTGGCGACTACATCGTCTCCGCGGGCGGCAAACGCCTGCGTCCGCTGCTGGTACTGCTGGCCGGCAAGGCGCTCGGGCGCGCCGACCACGATCTGCAGCTGCTGGCGGCGACCATCGAATTCCTGCACACCTCCACCCTGCTGCACGACGACGTCGTCGATGCCTCGGGGATGCGCCGTGGCCGTTCCACCGCCAACGC
Source organism: Pseudomonas sp. SORGH_AS_0211 (assembly GCF_031453455.1). Taxonomy (NCBI): domain Bacteria; kingdom Pseudomonadati; phylum Pseudomonadota; class Gammaproteobacteria; order Pseudomonadales; family Pseudomonadaceae; genus Pseudomonas; species Pseudomonas sp. SORGH_AS_0211. The sequence goes on from NZ_JAVIZV010000001.1 coordinate 3,315,721, forward strand.
CCTCTGGGGCAATGCCCCCAGCGTGCTGGTCGGCGACTTCCTCTATGCCCGCTCCTTCGAGATGATGGTGGCGCTGGGCTCCATGGAGGTGATGCGCATCATCTCCCAGGCCACTCGCGTCATCGCCGAGGGCGAGGTGCTGCAGCTGTCGAAGATCCGCGACGCCAGCACCACCGAAGAGATCTACATGGAGGTCATTCGCGGCAAGACCGCCATGCTCTTCGAGGCCTCCACCCACAGCGCGGCGATCCTGGCCGGCGCCAGCGCCGCACAGGCCGACGCCCTACGCCGCTATGGCGATCATCTGGGCGTGGCCTTCCAGCTGGTCGACGACCTGCTCGACTACCAGGGCGACGCCGTGGCCCTGGGCAAGAACGTCGGTGACGACCTGGCCGAAGGCAAACCGACCCTGCCGCTGATCGTGACCATGCGCGAAGGCACTGCCGAACAGGCCGCACTGGTACGCCAGGCGATCCGCCAGGGCGGTAGCCAGGATCTGGAAGGCGTGCGCGCCGCCGTCGAAGCCGCCGGCGCCCTGGACTATACCGCGCGCAAGGCGCAGGAATTTGCCGAGCGGGCCATCGCCTGCCTGGACGCCCTGCCCGCCAGCGAATATCGCGACGCGCTCGCCGACCTGGGTCGCTTCTCGGTGGCCCGTACCCACTGAGGCCTGCCGTCGACTGACCAAGCCCGCCGTCGCCAAACTGCGGGCTTTTTCATGTCCTACTAAAAAAGTCAGGTAATCGGCTTGCTATTTATTGAATAAGAATTATTCTCATAAATAGCACAGCAGGAGCTCTTGCCATGACTTATCTGATCGACGCCTGGCTGGACCGGCCGCATCCCTATCTGCGCATCCTCAACCGGGAAACCGGCAAGGTCTGCGCGGAACTGGACGAGACGGCCCTGGAAGAACTCAAGGACCTGGGCGAGCTGGATCTGCACAGCCTCACCTCCAGCGAACCGCGGGTAGTGAAGGAGCAGATCCGCCAGGTCTTCCTGTTCAGCTACGCCCTGGCCCTGCGCCCGGACAACGAGGCGCTGCAGCTGGACTGCTAGCGTTAAAGGACGTCGAGCAGCTCGACGTCGAACACCAGCACGCTGTGCGGCGGGATGCCGCCGACGCCCTGGGCGCCATAGGCCAGTTCGCTGGGCACATGCAGGCGCCACTTGCTGCCGGCAGGCATCAGTTGCAGGGCTTCGGTCCAGCCGGCGATCACGCCGCCCACCGGAAACTCGGCCGGCTGGCCGCGCTGGTAGGAGCTGTCGAACACGCTGCCATCGATGAGGGTGCCGTGGTAGTGGGTACGTACCTGGTCTTCGCGAGTCGGCGTAGCGCCTTCACCCTGGGTGAGCACCTCGTACTGCAGACCGGACGGCAGCACCACGACGCCAGGACGCTCGGCATTGGCCTTCAGGTAGTCGACACCTTCCTGGGCGGCAGCGGCGGCCTTGATCTGGGCTTCCGCCTGCATGCGCTCGCGGATGACCCGGAAGCTGGCGTTCAGCGACTCGACGTCCACCCGGGAATTCTGGCCATCGAAGGCTTCGTTGAGACCGGCGAGCACGGCCGCCAGCTGCATGCCGGGGACCGGATTCTGGCGCAGCTGATCGCCCAGCTGGCGGCCGATGCCATAGCTGACGCGGGCTTCGTCGGTGTCGAGCAGGATGTCGTTCATAGCAGCGTTTCCATCGTCAAAAAGGAGCCGAGCCTAGCACATCAGGGACTCGACTCGCCGCCGCCCAGGCTGCCACGCTGGCGGCGACAGCGCTCGGAGCAGTAGCGCACCTCGTCCCAGTTGCGCTCCCACTTCTTGCGCCAGGTGAAGGGCCGCTGGCAGACCGGGCAGAGCTTGGTGGGCAGATCGGCCTTCTTCATAGGGATTCTCCTGCGTCGAGACGCGCCAGCAGTGCCTCGCCCCGCTGCCACAGCGCCTGTTGCCGCTCGGGAGTCTGACGATCGAGATTGCGATAGAGATTGAGCATGCGCGGATAGTGGGCGAAGCGCCCGCGATGGCGGATCAGGAAATGCCAGTAGAGGGCATTGAAGGGGCAGGCCCGCTCGCCCAGGGCCTCGCCGACCTGATAGTGGCAGCCCTTGCAGTAGTCGGACTGGCGACGGATGTACTGGCCGCTGGCGCAATAGGGCTTGCTCGCCAGGTAGCCACCGTCCGCGTGCATCACCATGGCCTGGGTGTTGGGCAGCTCGACCCACTCGAAGGCATCCAGGTAGACCGCCAGGTACCACTCGCCGATGGCCTGGGGCGCGATGCCGGCCAGCAGGGCGAAGTTGCCGGTCACCATCAGCCGCTGGATATGGTGAGCGTAACCCAGCGCCAGGGTCTGGCCGATGGCTTCGCGCAGGCAGGCCATGCTGGTCGTCCCGGTCCAGTAGAACTCCGGTAGCGCCCGGGTATTGCCCAGCGCATTGAGCTCCCGGTATTCGGGCATGCGCAGCCAGTAGACGCCATGGACGTACTCCCGCCAACCGATCAGCTGACGCAGAAAACCCTCGGCGCTGTTGAGCGGCACCCTGCCCTCGCGATAGGCGGCGTCCACGTCGGCGCAGAGCTGACGCAGATCCAGCAGCCCGATATTGAGCGCCGCGCTGATCCGGGCGTGATGCAGATAGGGCTCGCCACTGGCCATGGCGTCCTGGTAGCTGCCGAAGTCGCGCAGGCCAGACGCCAGGAAGTGCTGCCAGAGGCGCTCGGCCTCGGTACGGGTCACCGGATAGTCGAAACCTTCCAAACGACCATAGTGGTGGGCGAAGCGCTGCCCGACCAGGTGGAGCACCTCCCGGGTACAGGCATCGGGCGGGCAGCTGAAGGGCTCGGGGACAGGATGGCCCCTGGGCAGGGCCTGGCGATTGTCCCTGTCCAGATTCCAGACCCCGCCACAGGGTTCGTCCTCCCCTTCCATCAACCAGCCGTGTCGCCTGCGCATGCCGCGGTAGAAGGCCTCCATCCGCAACTCGGTACGGGCCCCGGCCCAGCGGGCAAAGGCGGCGCGGCTGCAGAGGAATCGATCATCGCCGTACCACTGCACAGGCACCGCCAGGGCGAGCCCCCGCAATGCCTGCTCCAGACGCCATTCGCCGGTTTCGGTCAGATGCACCTCGCGTGCGCCCGTCTTTTTCGCCCAGAAGGCGATCTCGGCCGGCAGCGAGCCCTGGTTGTCCGGGTCATCCAGGGTGCGGTAATGGACCTGGAAGCCACGCGCGCGCATCTCGATGGCGAAGTGGCGCATGGCGCTGAAGACGAGGGCGATCTTGCGCGGGTGATGCGGGACGTAGCTGGCTTCTTCCTGGACCTCGGCGAGCAGCAGCACGTCCTGGGCGGGATCGGCATCGCGCAGGGAGGCCAGCCGGGGCGACAGCTGATCGCCAAGGACCGGAAGCAGGCGCCGGGCGGCGCCGTCGCTCAAGAGGCGTTCCGGTAGTTCAGCGGGATCTTCAGGGGTTCCGAGGAGCGTGGCGCCATGCCGACCATCTCGTCATAGGCGCTGTGCTGGATGAGAAAGCACGGCAATGCCGGCAGGTCGGCCAATAGACGCCGGGCCTGGGCAGCGGAGCCCAGGCGGTAGAAGTGGCCATCCCACCCGGTCAGCCGCGTGCGACCGCTCCGAGTGAGCACCTCGAGCACATAGAAACCGCCCTCGATGGACAGCAGATTGAGTTCACGGACCTCGCCGGCCTGGGCGCGCTGGGTCAATTCCGCCAATTGCATGGAAACCTCCGGGTCGAGATCGACGCCAGGGATGGTATCGATCGGCAGCTGTGAGCATTCGACAACCTAGGACAAGCAAGCGCAGCGGCGCAATCCACAAAGCGTAAACGAAAGCTGCCGGCGGCGGACGAATGGCCGCCCGACCCGTCAGTGCTTGGTCAGCCGATCCAGATAGCCCATGGCGAAGGCCGAGACCACGAACACTAGATGGATGATCACGTACCACTTGAGGTATTCGGGATTGGTGTTCTGGGCATCCATGAAGATGCGCAGCAGGTGGATCGAGGAGATGGCGACGATGGAGGCAGCCACCTTGTTCTTCAACGAGCCCGAATCCATCTTGCCCAGCCAGGCGAGCTTTTCCGAGCCTTCGTCGATGTCCAGCTGGGAGACGAAGTTCTCGTAGCCGGAGATCATCACCATGACCAGCAGGCCACCCACCAGCGCCATGTCGATAAGCGACAGGACCAGCAGGATCAGTTCGGCTTCGGTGGATTGGAAGATGTGCGGCAGGACGTGGAAGACTTCCTGAAAGAACTTGAGCGCCAGCAGGACCAATGCCAGGGACAACCCCAGGTAGATGGGGGCCAGCAGCCAGCGGGAGGCGTAAAGGGCTTTTTCGATCAGACGTTCCATGCAGACTCGCTCGGATTACCAGGGCCGGGCGAGTATACCGGGGCAGTGCAGGCGGACCAATGCGGCAGGTTGTACCTGACTCAGGCGTCGGGGCCGACCTGGAAGCGCACCTGCTGGTGGGCACGCTCGCCGTTCATCTTGCGCAGTTCGCTCTGCATGTGCAGGCGCCAGATCTGGGTCTCTTCGACCTGGATATAGCCCTGTTCCACCAGGTTCTCGGCGATGGCGGTCATGACGCCTTCGGCCGCCTTGGGACCGTGGAAAGGCCCCTGGGCCTTGATCGCGGTGGGCTGTTGGCCATTCAGGCCGGCGGCGCACAACAGGGTCCAGAGGCCCTGTTCCTGACCGAGCGGCTTGATTTCGCATTCGATACGGGTGACGAGGCCCAGGCAGGGACGGATCAGGGTAATGGTGCGGGACATGGCGTCATCCTCTCGAAGCGCTCAATGCTCGCCGGTCCTAGGCCAGAGGTATCCACAAAGGCTGTGGACAACCCTGTTGGTCAACAGGGGGCAAGCGGGTCTGGGCGCCGTGCTACTTGGGCTGCGACGCCTTGTACAAAATCCGACCTGCCCCTCGGAGCTCAGTTCTCCTCCGCTTCGTTGTTTTTCCCTTTTGCCTTGGAGTTATCACTGAGTTTGTCGGCCAGTTCATCTTCCAGCTCGAGCTCGGCGATTTCCTTGAGACGCTGCACCACGCGCGCATTTACGCTGCCGTCTGGGAAGCGCCCCTTGGCATCCGGTGCACCGGCGGGCTCGCCCACCAGCAGCGAAAGAGCCTCGTCCGCCTGGCGGACGGCATAGACATGGAACAGTCCTTCGCGCACCGCTGCCAGCACGGTCTCGTCAAGCATCAGGTTGGTGACGTTGGCACGCGGGATGATCACGCCCTGCTCGCCGGTCAGACCGCGGGCCTGGCAGAGGCGGAAGAAGCCTTCGATCTTCTCGTTCACCCCGCCGACCGGCTGCACCTCGCCGAACTGGTTGATGGAGCCGGTGATGGCGAAGCACTGCTTGAGCGGCGTGCGGGACAGCGCGGAGATCAGGGTGCAGGCTTCGCCGAGGGAGGCGCTGTCGCCGTCGACATAGCCATAGGACTGCTCCAGGGCGATGCTGGCCGAGATCGACAGCGGAAATTCCTGGGCATAGCGACTGCCCAGGTAGCCGGTCAGGATCATCACGCCCTTGGAGTGAATCGGTTGCCCGAGGCTGACCTCGCGCTCGATGTCGAGGATGCCGCTGGCGCCCGGGTAGACCGTGGCGGAGATGCGCGCCGGCATGCCGAAGGCGGAATCGGCCACCTCCAGCACGGTGAGGCCATTGCACTTGCCTACCGCGGCGCCCTGGGTGTCGATGAGGATGAGTCCGGTCAGCATGTCGTCCAGCACCCGGGCGCAGACGCGACCGGTACGGGTTTCCTTGGCCTTGAGCGCGCGCTCGACATGCCCCTTGTCGGTACGCTCGTCGCCGGCCAGGTGGCGGATGAAGTCGGCTTCGCTGACCAGCTGGAACAGATCTCCGATACGCGCCGACAACCGTCCCTGGTGCTCGGCCAGCCGGGCACTGTAGGTGGCCAGCCGCGCCACGGCCGCCGAGGTCAGGGGCGCCATGCCCTCTTCCGAGGTGCGCGTCTTGAGCAACTGGGCGAACTGCTCGAGGCTTTCGTCGCGCAGTGGCAGCTCTTCGTCGAAGTCCACCAGCACCCGGAACATCTCCTGGAAGTCCGAATCCAGCTCCTGCAGGGTGTAGTAGATGTTGCGCGAGCCGATGATGATGACCTTGAGCTGCAGCGGGATCTGCTGCGGCGCCAGGCTCATGGCGGTGAGCCGACCCAGCTCGGCCAGCGGCGATTCCATCTTTAGCTGACGCGAATGCAGCGCGCGCTTGAGGGCGTCCCAGACGAAGGGCTCGGTCAGCAGCTTGTCCGCCTCGACGATGAGGAAGCCGCCATTGGCGCGGTGCAGCGCGCCGGGGCGCAGCTGGCGATAGTTGGTGTAGAGCGCGCCCTGATCGGACTGGTATTCGATACGGCCGAAGAGGTTGTCGTAGGTCGGATGGGACTCGAACACCACCGGCGCCCCCCCGGTGACGTGGTGGCCGATGATCAGATTGGGCTCGTACTGCTCGCGCAATTCCTTGCGCCGCTGCATGTCGGGCTTGGCGTCATCGGCCAGTTGCTCGACCACCGTCTTAAGCAGGTCCACCTGCATGGCCTGCAGATAGGCGCAGACCCCGGGGTTGTCGTTGTACTTTTCCGACAGCGGCGCCAGCAGCGGCTGCAGGGCCTGGATGATGGTGTCTTCATTCAGGGCGCGCAGCTGGTTGCTCGATTCTCGCCGCCACTGCGGCAGGCTGGCCAGCTCTTCGTTGAGGCGCTCTTCCAGGCTGGAGATGTCGGCGTGGAAACGCTCGCGCTCGGCTTCGGGCAACTGGGCGAAGTCGGCTTCATCCAGCGCCTTGCCCTCCTTCATCGGGGTGAAGGCGACATTGTTGGCGTCGCGGTAGAGGGCGATCTCCTTTTCCAGGGCGAGCTTTTCCACCACGTCCAGCGCCTGGTCATAGCGCTGGTTGAAGGCGCGCTCGATGGCGCTCTTCTTCTGCTGGAAGGCCGGATGCTCGAATACCGCCGGGAAGGTGGCCAGCAGGTTGTCGATGAAGTGGGCCATGTCGGCCACGAAGGCCTCGCCCTCGCCGGGGGGCAACTCCAGCACGCTTGGCGCCCGGGGCTCTTCGAAGTGATTCAGGTACACCCAGTCGTTGGGCGTCGGCTGGCGCTTGGCTTCGGCCTTGAGATAGCGCTGGACGAAGGAGAAACGACCGGTGCCCGGCTCGCCCATGACAAAGACGTTGTAGCCGGGCCGCGGCATGGCCACGCCGAACTGCAGGGCCTCCACCGCGCGCTCCTGACCCAGGATGCCGCGGAAGGGCTCGAGCTGATCGGTATCGGCGAAGGAAAACTGTTCGGGGGCGAAGGGGCGGGTCAGCTCATCAGGGGCGAGCCGGAGACCGGCTGCGACGGGATCGTGCATCGTAAGTCCTTGTCAGGCATGCAAGCAGTGTCCGCATTCTGCGACCGGGATGACAGCCGAAGCAAGGCAAGCGGCGCTCCGCCGCGTATTTAAGCGCAGCGGTTCGAACGGCTTGCCATGACGTCCGTCGGTATTTTTCGACCCAGGCGTTTTTTGACGAAATTCTCACCAGGCGCCAACTAAGCTTTCTGCATAGGGATCAGACGTAGTATCCCGTGAGGAGGCTCCCATGGCTGTCTCTCGTCGTCTCGCCTCGTTGTTCGTCCTGCTGGCCAGTCTCGCGGCTTGCACCAGTTACCACGACCAGTTGATCGCCAAGGGCTACCCCCCGGCCTATGCCGACGGCTTCAGCGACGGTTGCCAGACCGGCAAGCAGGCGGTCAATGGCGTCGGTTACGAGCACAAGGACGCCCGTCGCTTCGCCGCGGAAAAGCCCTACCAGCAAGGGTGGGACGCGGGCTACGCGCAATGCGTGCAGGTGGCCCAGCGCGAGGAGCAGCAGCGCTTCATCGAGCAGGTTCGGGAAAATCGCGAAAGCGCCGAATCGCTGTTGCAGCGCTCGAGAACACGTTGAGGTCGCAGCCAACCTTGCGGCCCTGACCGGATGACCTATGCTGGCGGGCCCGCTAGTCGAGCCCTGCCGATGTCTGCCCGCTCTCCGCTGTTCGCCGTCGCCCTGCTGCTGGTCGCCATGACCTCGATCCAGACCAGCGCCAGCCTGGCCAAGACCCTGTTCCTGCGTCTCGATCCGGTCGGTGTCACCACCCTTAGGCTGATCTTCGCGGCCCTGGTCCTGCTGATCGTGCTGCGCCCCTGGCGCAACTTCCGCCGCGCGGCGCTGGGCAGCCTGCTGGGCTATGGCGTCGCCATGGGCGTGATGAACCTGACCATCTACCTGGCCATGCAGCGGCTGCCGATAGGCATCGCCGTCGGCCTGGAATTCGTCGGTCCGCTGGTGGTGGCGCTGTGCGCCCTGCGTCGCTGGCTGGACCTGCTGTGGATCGTGCTGGTGGTGGCCGGCCTGGCCGTGCTCCTGCCCTTCGGCCACAACGCCTCCGCACTGGATCCGCTGGGCACCACGCTGGCCCTGGGTGCTGGCGCCTGCTGGGCGATCTACATCGTCCTGGGCAAGCGCGCCGGCGCGGTTCACGGTACCGGCACGGTGGCTTTCGGTGCCTCCATCGCCGCCCTGGTCGTGCTGCCCATCGGCATCGTCCACAGCGGCAGCAATCTCTTGCAACCGGAAATCTGGCCGCTGGCGCTGGCCCTGGCGCTGATGTCCACGGCCATTCCCTATGCCCTGGAAATGATCGTCCTGACCCGCCTGCCAGCCTCCACCTTTGGCACGCTGATGAGTCTGGAACCGGCGCTGGGCGCCCTTTCCGGCTGGGTATTCCTCGGCGAGATCCTGGGCGTCGCCCAGTGGTTCGCCCTCGCCTGCATCATCGTCGCGTCCATCGGCGCCACCTGGAGCAGCCGGCTGACCCCGGAGCAAACGCCGCTCTAGACACTCTATAGCGAGGCGAATCCTCACGCGGAGCGACGACGATGATCTATCTGATAATGGGCGTCTCGGGCAGTGGCAAGACCACCCTGGGCGAACTCCTGGCCAGCCGGCTGGACTGCCGTTTCGACGATGCCGATACCTTTCACAGCCAGGCCAACAAGGACAAGATGGCCAAGGGCGTCGCCCTCACCGACGAGGATCGCTGGCCCTGGCTGGATGCCATCCACGACGCCATGCAGCAGGCACAGGCCGAAGGCACCACCCGGGTGTTTGCCTGCTCGGCGCTGAAGAAGGTCTATCGCGATCGCCTGCTGAACGGCCTGGAAGGCGTCCGGCTGCTGTTCCTCAAGGGCTCACCCGAGCTGCTTGCCGAGCGCATCGGCAGTCGCCGCGGGCACTTCTTCGATCCCAAGCTCCTGCAGAGCCAGCTCGACACCCTGGAGGCGCCGGATCACCTGGAAGCCCAGGTGCTGGACGTACGCAAGGCACCCGGGCAGCTGGTGGACGAGGTGCTTGCGCACGGCCACGGCGCCTGAGCGCTGCGGCCGCCGGCTCAGACCGCGACCGGCGCCTTGATGTGCGGATGGGCCTGGTAGCCTGCCAGTTCGAAATCCTCGAAGCGGAAGGCGAACAGGTCCGTGACCGCCGGATTGAGCGTCATGGTCGGCAGCGGCAGCGGTTCACGGGTCAGCTGCAGATCGGTCTGCTCCAGGTGATTGGCATAGAGATGGCAATCACCGCCGGTCCAGATGAATTCGCCCGGTTGCAGTCCGGTGACCTGGGCCACCATCAGGGTCAGCAGCGCGTAGCTGGCGATGTTGAAGGGCACGCCGAGGAAGATGTCGGCGGAACGCTGATACAGCTGGCAGCTCAGGCGGCCATCGGCGACATAGAACTGGAACAGCGCATGGCACGGCGGCAGCGCCATCTCGTCCACCAGCGCCGGATTCCAGGCCGAGACGATCAGACGCCGCGAGTCGGGCTTGGCGCGGATCATGTCCACCACCCCCGCGATCTGGTCGATATGGCGACCGTCCGGTGCCGGCCAGCTGCGCCACTGGTAGCCATAGACCGGGCCCAGTTCGCCGTTCTCGTCGGCCCACTCGTCCCAGATGGACACGCCGTTGTCCTTGAGGTAGCGGATGTTGGTCTCGCCCTGCAGGAACCACAGCAGTTCGTGGATGATGGATCGCAGATGGCACTTCTTGGTGGTGACCAGGGGAAAGCCCTCCGCCAGATCGAATCTCATCTGGTAGCCGAAGACGCTGTAGGTCCCGGTGCCGGTGCGGTCGCTCTTGAAGGTGCCGTGTTCGCGCACATGGCGCATCAGGTCGAGGTACTGTTTCATGGCGGGAGCGCTACCTGGCAAAAGGCAAATGGTATCAAATCGCGCCCTGCGAGAGCGGTCGCGCTTGTCGCAGCCCTGACCATCGGACACAAAAAAAGCGGCCCTGGGGCCGCCTTTTCCACCAACCCTCAGCTGTTGGCCGGCGGCGCCATGAGGGTCGCCGTTTCGCGTTCGCGCCGGGTGATCTCCGAGGCCGTGGCGTCCATGGCTTCCTGCAGGCCCTGCAGGCGCTTCTTCTCGGCGCGGCGGGTGAAGTACCAGGCGAAGAAGGTGAACAGCGAGACCGCCAGGAGGATCAGGCTGGCGATGGCATTGATCTCCGGCTTCACGCCCAGGCGCACCGCGGAGAACACCTCCATCGGCAGGGTGGTCGAGCCGGGGCCCGAGACGAAGCTCGCCAGCACCAGGTCGTCCAGCGACAGGGCGAAGGACATCATGCCGCCCGCCGCCAGCGAGGGCGCGATCATGGGAATGGTGATCAGCAGGAACACCTTCCACGGCCGGGCGCCCAGGTCCATGGCCGCCTCCTCGATGGACAGGTCCAGCTCGCGCAGGCGCGAGGAGACCACTACCGCTACATAGGAGGAGCAGAAGCTGGTGTGGGCGATCCAGATGGTGGTCACGCCCCGGTCCTGCGGCCAGCCGATCAGTTGCGCCATGGAGACGAACAGCAGCAGCAGCGACAGACCGGTGATCACCTCGGGCATCACCAGCGGTGCGGTGACCATGCCGCCGAAGACGGTGCGGCCGCGGAAGCGCGGGATGCGGGTCAGCACGAAGGCCGCCAGGGTGCCGAGGATCACCGAAGAGATGGCCGTGTAGAAGGCGATCTCCAGCGAGCGGAACACCGCGCTCATCAGCTGGGTATTGTCCAGCAGGCCGACGTACCACTTCACCGACCAGCCCCCCCAGACGGTCACCAGCCGCGACTCGTTGAAGGAGTAGATGACCAGGATGACCATCGGCAGATAGATGAACAGCAGCCCGAGCACCAGCATCAGGTTGGTGAACTTGAGGCCCTTCATAGCTTGCCCTCCAGTTCCTTGGCTTGGTTCCTATTGAACAGCACGATGGGCACGATGAGGATCACCAGCATCACCACCGCCAGGGCCGAGGCCACCGGCCAGTCACGGTTGTTGAAGAATTCCTGCCAAAGCACGCGGCCGATCATCAGGGTCTCCGGGCCACCCAGCAGCTCGGGAATGACGAACTCGCCCACCGCCGGAATGAACACCAGCATGCAGCCGGCGATGATGCCGTTCTTGGACAGCGGCACGGTGATCCTCCAGAAGCTGGTGAAGCGACTGGCACCCAGGTCGCCGGCGGCTTCCAGCAGGGTCAGGTCATGCTTCACCAGATTGGCGAACAGCGGCAGGATCATGAACGGCAGATAGGAATAGACGATCCCCAGGTACACCGCGAAGTTGGTGTTGAGCATCTGCAGCGGACTGCTGATGATCCCCAGGTTCATCAGGAAGCTGTTGATCAGGCCGTTGGTGGACAGCAGCCCCATCCAGGCGTAGACGCGGATGAGGATGGCGGTCCAGGTCGGCATCATGATCAGCAGCAGCAGCACCGTCTGCTTCTCGCGACTGGCCCGGGCGATGGCATAGGCCATGGGATAGCCGATCAGCAGACAGATCAGGGTGCTGATGCCGGCCATCTTCAGCGAGCCGAGGTAGGCGTCCAGATACAGCGGATCGTCGGCGAACATCAGGTAGTTGCCGAAGTTGAGCGCGATATCCAGTTGCTGATCGGCGTAGCTGAACAGCTCGGTATAGGGCGGAATGGCCACGTCCGCGACCGAGAAGCTGATCTTGAGCACGATCAGGAACGGCAGCAGGAAGAACAGGAACAGCCACACGAAGGGCACGCCGATGGTCAGGCGGCGGCCATCGAGCAGGCGCTTGAGCAAGGGGGGTCTGGTCATGCTTGCAGTACCACGCCGCTGTCGTCTTCCCAGTACACCACCACGGCGTCATCCCAGGTGGGTCGCTTGCCGAGGCGCTCGGCGTTGGCGATGAAGCACTGCACGATGGGACCGGTGCCCAGCTTGACGTGATAGACCGAGTGCCCGCCCAGGTAGGCGATGTCGTGCACGGTGCCGCTGCACCAGTTGTAGTCGGGATGCTCGTGATCCGCCGGCAGGCTGGTGCCCATCAGCAGCTTCTCGGGGCGCAGGGCGAAGGTGACCTGCTTTTCCTGGGCGCGGGTGCTGATGCCGTGACCGATGTAGATCGGTCGCTCCAGTTGCGGACTGTGGATGATGGCGTGGTCGGCACCGTCGTCGGTCAGCTCGCCGTCGAAGACGTTGACGCTGCCGATGAACTCGCAGACCAGCCGGCTCGCCGGGGTCTCGTAGATGTCCATCGGGCTGCCCACCTGGGCGATCCAGCCCAGGTGCATGATGGCGATGCGCTCGGCCATGGTCATGGCCTCTTCCTGGTCGTGGGTCACCATCACGCAGGTCACGCCCACGCGCTCGATGATCTCCACCAGTTCCAGCTGCATCTGCGAGCGCAGCTTCTTGTCCAGGGCGCCCATTGGCTCGTCGAGCAGCAGCAGCTTGGGCCGCTTGGCCAGGGAACGCGCCAGGGCCACCCGCTGGCGCTGGCCACCGGAGAGCTGGTGCGGCTTGCGCTTGGCGTACTGGGTCATGTGCACCAGCTTGAGCATCTCGGCCACGCGGGCGTCGATCTCGGCCTTGGGCAGCTTGTCCTGCTTGAGGCCGAAGGCGATGTTCTGCTCCACGCTCATGTGCGGGAACAGCGCATAGGACTGGAACATCATGTTGATCGGCCGCTCGTAGGGCGGCATGTCGGTGATGTCCACGCCATCGAGGAAGATGCGCCCTTCGCTGGGTCGCTCGAAACCGGCCAGCATGCGCAGCAGGGTCGACTTGCCCGAACCCGAGCCGCCGAGCAGGGCGAAGATCTCGCCCTTGTTGATGGTCAGGGAGACGTCGTCGACAGCGACGGTTTCGTCGAACTTCTTGGTGACCCGGTCGATCTTGACCAGGACTTCCTTGGCTTTCTTGTCGCCGGTGGCGGCTTTCTTGAAGGCACTGGTGGCAGTCGCCATGTACATCTCCCCAGGAAAATCGGGGACCGGTCGGGCCGGTCCACTTTAGCATTGGTTATTTGCCGGACTTGACCCGCGTCCAGCTGCGGGTCTCCAGGCGCAGGAGTTGCGGGGGCAGCTCCTTCATGACGTACAGCTTGTCCATCACCGCCTGTGGCGGATAGACCGTCTCGTCCTGCCGCAGCTCGGCATTCATCAGCTCGCCCGCCTTCGGATTGGGGTTGGCGTAGCCGACATAGTCACTGACCTTGGCGATGACCTCGGGCTGCAGCAGATAGTTGATGAAGGCATGGGCCTCCTTCACGTTCTTGGCATCCTTGGGGATGGCCAGGAGGTCGAACCAGAGGTTCGCGCCCTCCTTGGGAATCGCGTAGCCGATGTTGACGCCCTTCTTCGCTTCCTCGGCACGCGAACGCGCCTGAAAGACATCGCCGGAATAGCCGAAGGCCACGCAGATGTTGCCGTTGGCCAGATCCGAGATGTACTTGGAGGAATGGAAATAGGTGATGTATGGCCGCACCTTGAGCAGCTGGGCCTCGGCCTTCTTGTAGTCGTCGGGATTGGTGCTGTTGGGATCGAGTCCCAGGTATTGCAGGACTGCCGGATAGACCTCATCGGGCGAGTCCATGAAGGAGACGCCGCACTTGCTCAGCTTCTTGAGGTTCTCGGGTTCGAACAGGATGGCCCAGGAATCGAGCTTGTCGGTGCCCAGCGCGGCCTTGACCTTGTCGACATTGTACCCGATGCCGTTGGTGCCCCACAGGTAGGGCACGCCGTATTGGTTACCCGGATCGCTCTTTTCCAGCTGCTTGAGCAGCGCCGGATCGAGATTCTGCCAGTTCGGCAGCTGGCTCTTGTCCAGTTTCTGGAAGGCGCCCGCCTTGATCTGCTTGGCGAGGAAGTTGCTCGAGGGCACCACCACGTCATAGCCGGTGTGGCCGGCCAGGAGCTTGCCTTCGAGGGTTTCGTTGGAATCGAAGACGTCATAGACCGGCGTGATGCCGGTGGCCTTCTGGAAATCCTCGAGCGTGGTCTCGCCGACGTAATCGCTCCAGTTGTAGACGCGTACCGTCGGCTCGGCGACGGCGGTTCCCATGACGGTCAGGGTGGTCATGGCCAGCAGGGTTTTACGCAACGAAAGCACGGGCGGCTCCTTTCATGGTGGGCATCGGCGGCGACACCCTTTCAGCGGTCCATACAGACGTACGGCACGCCGGAGTGACTCCGGCGTGCCGTCCTTTCAGTCGCACGCGGCGACCGAACTCACTTGCCGGACTTGATGGTGGTCCAGGTACGGGTCATCAGACGCTGGGTCTTGGCCGGAAGATCCGGGAAGGCGTACAGCTTGGTCATGGTTTCCTGGGTCGGATAGATCCCCGGGTTGGTGCGGATCGCTTCGGCTACGAGCGGGGTCGCCTCCTTGTTGCCGTTGGGATACTGCACGTAGTCGCTGACCGCCGCGATCACCTTGGGCTCCATGATGTAGTTGATGAACTTCAGCGCGCCCTCGGGATTCTCGGCGTCCTTGGGAATGGCCATCGTGTCGAAGAAGGTGCCGGCGCCTTCCTTGGGAATGTTGTAGGCCACGGTCACGCCGTTCTTGGCATCGGCCGCCCGGGCCTTGGCCTGGGCGATGTCGCCGGAATAGCCGACCGCCACGCAGACGTTGCCGTTGGCCAGGTCCGAGATGTACTTGGAGCTGTGGAAGTAGGTGATGTATGGCCGCACCTTGAGGAACAGCTCCTCTGCCGCCTTGATCTCCTTGGGATCCTGGCTATCCGGCTTGTAGCCGAGGTAGTGCAGACCGGCGGGGATGATCTCGGTGGGCGAATCCAGCACGGCCACGCCGCAGCCCTTGAGCTTGGAAAGGTTCTCGGGCTTGAAGATCAGGTCCCAGGAATCCACCGGGGCGTTGTCGCCCAGGGCGGCCTTGACCTTGGCCGGGTTGTAGCCGATGCCGATGGTGCCCCACAGGTAGGGGATGGCGTACTGGTTGCCCGGATCGCTGACTTCCAGGGTCTTCATCAGCTGCGGATCCAGGTTGCTGTAGTTGGGCAACTTGGACTTGTCCAGCGGCTGGTAGACGCCGGCCTTGATCTGCTTGGCCAGGAAGGAGTTGGACGGCACCACCACGTCGTAGCCGGAACGGCCGGCGAGCAGCTTGGCCTCGAGGGTCTCGTTGCTGTCGTAGACGTCATAGACCACCTTGATCCCCGACTCCTTCTCGAAGTTGGCGATGGTGTCTTCGGCAATGTAGTCGTTCCAGTTGTAGACGTGCAGGACCTTGGGGTCCGCCGAGGCGTTGCCGGCAAAGAGGCCGGCCAGGCTCAGCGCTAGAAGAGTCTTGCCAAAAACATTCATGCGGTGGTGCTCCTCAAGTCATCGTTGGTCTTTTGATTCGGTGCGCGGCCAGCGCCCGCGCGCAGTCTGGCAAGGTCCGCCGCCGGGCTCAAGCCTTGGCAGCCATTAGCCGCGCTGGCGCAGCAGCCCATGGGTCTGATCGAGGCTCAGCCGCGCCAGGGTGACCAGTTCGTCGATGGACTCCGGCGTGATCACCAGTGGCGGCGCGATGATCATGGTATCGCCCACCGCCCGCATCACCAGGCCATTGCGGAAGCAGTGCTCGCGACAGAGCATGCCCGCCCCACCCTCGTACCGCGCCCGCGTCTTCTTGTCGCGCACCAGCTCCAGTGCCGCCACCATGCCGACACCCCGGGTCTCGCCCACCAGCGGATGGTCGGCCAGCTCCGCCCAGCGTTTCTGCAAATAGGGTGCCGTGGTGCTGCGAACCCGGTCGACGATGCCTTCGTCACGCAGGATGCGGATGTTTTCCAGGGCCACGGCCGCGGCCACCGGATGCCCGGAATAGGTGAAGCCGTGATAGAACTCGCCGCCCTCGTCGAGCACCCTGACCACTTCGTCGCGTACCACCACGCCGCCCATGGGCACATAGCCGGAGGTGAGACCCTTGGCGATGGGCATGAGGTCCGGGGCATTGCCGTAGTACTGGCTGCCGAACCATTCGCCGGTGCGACCGAAGCCGCAGATCACTTCGTCGGCGATGAAGAGGATGTCGTACTTGTCGAGGATCTGGCGCACCCGCGGCCAGTAGCTTTCCGGCGGAATGATCACTCCGCCGGCGCCCTGGATGGGCTCGGCGATAAAGGCGGCGACGCGCTCCTCGCCGACCTCTAGAATCTTCCGCTCCAGCTGATCGGCCGCCCAGATGCCGAATTCCTCCGGCCTCATCTCGCCGCCCTCACCGAACCAGTAGGGCTGCGGGATGTGCACGATGTCGGGCAGCAGGCCGCCCTGCTCGTGCATCGCCGCCATGCCACCCAGGCTGGCACCGGCCAAGGTCGAGCCGTGGTAACCATTCCAGCGGCCGATGACCACGCGCTTCTCCGGCTGGCCCTTGGTTGCCCAGTAATGGCGTACCAGGCGCAGTACGGTGTCGTTGGCCTCCGAGCCGGAACCGGTGAAGAACACGTGGTTCATACCCTCCGGTGCCAGCTCGGCGATGGCCTTGGCCAGCTCCAGCACGGGCGGATGGGCGGTCTGGAAGAACAGGTTGTAATAGGGCAGTTCGCGCATCTGGCGGCTGGCCGCCTCGACCAGCTCTTCACGGCCGTAGCCGACGTTGACGCACCAGAGTCCGGCCATGCCGTCGAGGATGCGCTGACCCTCGCTGTCCCAGAGATGCACGCCCTCGGCACGGGTGATGATGCGCGCGCCCTTCTCGTTGAGCTGGCGATAGTCGGTGAAGGGCGCCAGCAGATGCCGGCGACTCAGGTCCTGCCAATGGGCGGTGGTAAAGGTAGTCACGAAGCCTCTCCTCGAATCGCGGTCAGACGCTGAGCAGCAGGAATTCCCGCTCCCAGGAACTGATCACGCGCTTGTAATTCTCGTGCTCGGCACGCTTGACCGCGACGTAGCCGCGGGTGAAGCGACTCCCCAGATAACGCTCCAGGGTGGCCGACTGCTCCATGCGCTCCAGGGCGGCTTCCAGGGTCAGCGGCAGGCGCAGGTTGCGCCGCTCGTAGCCGCGTCCCTGCACCGGGGCGCTGGGCGAGACATTCTCGATCATGCCCAGATAGCCACACAGCAGGCTGGCCGCCAGGGCCAGATAGGGATTGGCATCGGCGCCGGCCAGGCGATTCTCCACCCGGCGATTCTGCGGATCGGAATCCGGCACGCGCAGGCCCACGGTGCGATTCTCCTCGCCCCACTCGACGTTGACCGGCGCCGAGGTGTCGGGCAGGAAGCGGCGGAAGGAATTCACATTGGGCGCGAACAGCGGCAGCGCCTCGGGAATGTATTTCTGCAGGCCACCGATGTGGTGCAGGAAGAGTTCGCTCATGCTGCCATCGGGGTTGGAAAACACCGTCTTGCCGGTCTTGAGATCCACCACGCTCTGGTGCAGGTGCATGGCGCTGCCGGGCTCACCGGTCATGGGCTTGGCCATGAAGGTGGCGGTGACGTTGTGCTTGAGCGCCGCCTCGCGCAGGGTGCGCTTGAAGACGAAGATCTGGTCGGCCAGGTGCAGCGGATCACCGTGGCGGAAATTGATCTCCATCTGCGCGGTGCCTTCCTCGTGGATCAGGGTATCCAGATCCAGTGCCTGGGCCTCGCACCAGTCGTACATGTCCTCGAACAGCGGGTCGAATTCGTTGGCCGCATCGATGGAAAAGGACTGGCGCCCGGTTTCCTGGCGCCCGGAGCGGCCTACCGGCGGCTGCAGCGGATAGTCGGGGTCGTCGCTGCGCTTGGTCAGGTAGAACTCCATTTCCGGTGCGACGATGGGCTGCCAGCCGTGCTCGGCATAGAGCTTGAGCACCTTCTTGAGCAGGTTGCGCGGCGACAGCTCGATGGGAATGCCGCGCTTGTCGTAGGTGTCGTGGATCACCAGGGCAGTGGGCTCCAGTGCCCAGGGCACCAGGAACACGGCACGATCGTCCGGGCGGCAGTGCATGTCGATGTCGGCCGGATCGAGCAATTCATAGTAGATGTCGTCGTCGACATAGTCCCCCGTCACGCTCTGCAGGAGCACGCTCTCCGGCAGGCGCATGCCCTTTTCGTTGAGGAACTTGGCGGTGGGGGAAATCTTGCCGCGGGCGATGCCGGTCAGATCGGCGACCAGGCATTCCACTTCAGTGATCTTGCGTTCTTTCAACCAGGCGGTGAGCCGGTCAAGCGGGGTGCTCATAAAGACCTCGAAGGTTCGAGCGGGGTGAACAGCATCAGCGCTCGGCAGCGCGCGCCTTGCAGGCCTTGCCGAACGCCTTGAACAAGGCGAGATAGACGGGGTGACTGCGCACCTTCCATTCAGGGTGCCACTGCACGCCACAGGCGAAGACGCGCGCCTCGCGGACCGAGACGGCCTCGATCAGGCCATCGGGCGCCAGGGCCTCGGCGCGCAACCCCGGTGCCAGGCGATCAATACCCTGGCCATGGATGGAATTCACGTCGAAGCGTGCCGGCAGCTCCAGGGCCTCGAACAGGCCACCCGGCTGGACCTCGACCGGATGGTGCAGGCCATAGTGTTCCTCCAGGGTCTCGCCGCGCTCGCGGTGGTCCATGAGGGAGCCGACCTCGTGCACCTTCTGGTGCAGACTGCCGCCGAAGGCCACGTTCATTTCCTGGAAGCCGCGGCAGATGCCCAGCACCGGCATCCCGGCCGCCACGGCGGCGCGCAGCAGCGGCAGGGTCACGGCATCGCGAGCCGCGTCGTGCAGGGTGCCGGGCTCGCTCGGCGTACCCTGGTAGTGATGGGGCTCGACGTTGGATGGCGAACCGGTGAACAGCAGACCGTCCAGGCGCTCGAGCAGGGCCTCGGTGGCGATGAGATCGGCCAGCGCCGGAATCACCAGTGGCATGCCCTCGGCGCCCTCCACCACCGCGCGCAGATACTTGTCGCCGGCAATGTGAAAGGGATGCAGGCCTAGTTGCCTGGTACAGGCTGTGACACCTATGAGGGGCAGCGCGGACATGGGACACCGGGTTGAACAGGAATCATCCGAGCCTAGTCTTGTTCGTTATTTTTCACAACCACCGGCAAAAAGTTTCGAGATTCTGCACAGAAGCGGCGAAACAGAGGCGTTTCAGCCCCGCTGAATGCGCCAAAAACAGGCACCTGCGCACCACCCCTGAGCAGGGTTGCCTCCAGTTGACTTTGGTCCGCCTTTCGGATTGACTCCAGGGTGGTAACTCCGCTGATTGATATTTTTAACAGGGGCGCTGACAAAGCGTCGGAGCGCAGGCGAGACCGTACTCTCAGGTCGCTGTCGGATCGACAGCGGGCACTCGTGCCCTCACTGCGGTTGGCCCACTGGGCAAACAGGCGCATCAGGCGCTAACCGTTTTGTCGAGCGCAGCCAAAAGCAAAGGTGTTTCATCATGTCGGTACCCCCGCGTGCCGTTCGTTTGGATGAAGCGACCGACTTCCTCAGGGAACACCCTGAGGTCCAGTTCGTCGATCTTCTGATTGCGGATATGAATGGCGTGGTGCGTGGCAAACGCATCGAGCGCACCAATCTGCCCAAAGTCTTCGAGAAAGGAATCAACCTCCCCGCTTCGCTGTTCGCCCTCGACATCACCGGCTCCACCGTCGAAAGCACCGGTCTCGGGCTCGACATCGGCGACGCCGACCGCGTCTGCTTCCCCATCACCGACACCCTCTCCATGGAACCCTGGCAGAAGCGCCCCACCGCGCAGCTGCTGATGACCATGCACGAGATGGAAGGCGAGCCCTTCTTCGCCGATCCCCGCGAGGTCCTGCGCCAGGTCGTCCAGCGTTTCGACGAGCTCGGGCTCACCGTCTGCGCCGCCTTCGAGCTGGAGTTCTATCTGATCGATCAGGAGAACATCAACGGCCGCCCGCAACCGCCGCGTTCGCCCATTTCCGGCAAGCGTCCCCAGTCGGTCCAGGTCTATTCCATGGACGATCTGGACGAGTATGCGGACTGCCTGCAGGACATCATCGACGGCGCCCGCGCCCAGGGCATTCCGGCCGACGCCATCGTCGCCGAGTCGGCTCCGGCGCAATTCGAGGTCAACCTCAACCACGTTGCCGACCCGATCAAGGCCTGCGACTACGCCGTGCTGCTCAAGCGCCTGATCAAGAACGTCGCCTATGACCATGAGATGGACACCACCTTCATGGCCAAGCCCTATCCGGGCCAGGCGGGCAATGGCCTGCACGTCCATATTTCCCTGCTGGACAAGGACGGCCGCAACATCTTCGCCGGTGAGGATCCCGAGCAGAACGCCGCATTGCGTCATGCCATCGGCGGTGTGCTCGAGACCCTACCCGCCTGCATGGCCTTCCTCTGCCCCAACGTGAACAGCTATCGCCGCTTCGGCTCGCAGTTCTTCGTGCCCAATGCGCCGAGCTGGGGCCTGGACAACCGCACCACCGCCCTGCGCGTCCCCACCGGTACGCCGGAGGCGCACCGTATCGAGCATCGGGTAGCCGGCGCCGACGCCAACCCCTACCTGCTGCTGGCCGGCGTCCTGGCCGGCGTGCACCATGGCCTGACCCGGCAGATCGAACCCGGCCCGGTCACCGAGGGCAACTCCTACGAACAGCACGAGCAGAGCCTGCCGAACAACCTGCGCGATGCCTTGCGCTACCTGGACGACAGCTCGGTGATGGCGGAGTACATCGACCCGAAGTACATCGACATCTTCGTCGCCTGCAAGGAGCACGAGCTGGAGGAGTTCGAGCACTCCATCTCCGACCTCGAGTACAACTGGTACCTGCACACCGTGTAGGGACCTGCCTGCCGACCGGTTCTGCGCCGGTCGGCAGCTGTTCTGCGGTACCGCCGGAGCCCTGCGCGTGTTCACGCCCGCGGCGCCCTGCCGGCCTTTCCCCCTTCTCAGCCAACGACGACTCTGGACGGAGAGCTTCGCCATGACCACCCTCACCACGCCGCGTGCCGACGGCTTCCACATGCCGGCCGAATGGGCCGACCAGCGCCAGATCTGGATGGTCTGGCCCGAGCGCCCGGACAATTGGCGCCTGGGCGGCAAGCCCGCCCAGGCCGCCTTCACCGCAGTCGCCCAGGCCATTGCCCGTTTCGAGCCGGTGACCATCGGCGCCTCGGCAAATCAGTACGAGAATGCCCGTGCCCGCCTGCAGCACCCGAACATCCGGGTGGTGGAAATCAGCAATGACGACGCCTGGTGCCGCGATACCGGCCCGACCTTCGTCAGCGACGGTCAGGGTGGCGTGCGCGGTGTCGACTGGAGCTTCAATGCCTGGGGCGGCCTGGATGGCGGCCTCTATTTTCCCTGGCAGCGGGATGACCAGGTCGCCGGCAAGATCCTCGCGATCGAGAATCTGCCGGGCTATCGCACCCCGGACTTCGTCCTTGAAGGCGGCTCCATCCATGTCGATGGCGAAGGCACCCTGATCACCACCGAGGAATGCCTGCTCAACGCCAATCGCAATCCGCACCTGGATCGCGAGGCGATCGAGCGCTACCTGAGCGACTACCTGGCGGTGGACAAGGTCATCTGGCTGCCCCACGGTCTCTACAACGACGAAACCAACGGCCACGTGGACAACTTCTGCTGCTACGTGCGCCCGGGCGAGGTGCTGCTGAGCTGGTGCGACGACCAGGCCGACCCCAACTACAGCCGCTGCCGCGAGGCCCTGACAGTGCTGGAGCGCGAAACCGATGCCCGCGGCCGCACCTTCAAGGTGCATCGGATCGTCACCCCGGGTCCGCTGTTCGCCAGCGAAGACGAATGCCGCGACGTGGATGCCTGCCTCGGCACCCAGCCACGCCGGGCCGGCGAGCGGCTGGCCGCCTCCTACGTCAACTTCCTCATCGTCAACGGCGGCATCATCGCCCCGACCTTTGGCGTTCCCGAGGACGCCGAGGCCCTGCGTACCCTGCAGGCCTGCTTCCCGGAGCACGAGGTGGTACAGGTTCCGGGGCGCGAGATCCTGCTCGGCGGTGGCAACATCCACTGCATCACCCAGCAGCAGCCGACTGGTCGCTGATTTCCGGCGGAAACGAAAAAGCCCGTCTCGCGACGGGCTTTTTTCTGACCTGAGCGCGGCTTAGAGCAGCGGCAGGGTGTAGCTGACGATCAGACGGTTTTCGTCGACGTCACGCTGGCCCGGCACACCGGCTTGGGAAACGGCCGGCAGGTCGGAGCGCAGCATGGCGTTACGCCAGGTGAAGCCCAGACCTTTCAGCTGGCCTTCCGGGATCACGTAGCTGACGGTCAGATCGCGTTCCCATTCCATGGCGTCGCCAGTACGGGTACGGATGTTGTCACCGCGCTGATAGATGACGCCAGCGGTCAGACCCTTGACGCCCAGCTGAGCGAAGTCATAGGAGTAGCGAGCCTGCCAGGTGTCTTCGCCGGAACGGGTGAAGTTGTTGATCTGAATATCGGTGATGGCATAGGTCGAAGCGCCACCGTTCTCGTTCAGGTAGGGGAAGGCGCTGTTGCCGTTGCTGCCCTGATAGCCCAGGCCAAAGGTGTGGCCGTAGATCGAGTAGGTGAACAGGCCGCTGTAGAGGCGGTTGTCGATCTCGCCAGTGGTACGGGTACCACCGTAGTAGCCGCTGGACACGTAGAGACCGGTGCTGTCGGCCTTGCGGTTCTCGCCCTGGCTGTTGCTATCGAAATAGCGCAGGTCGGTCTTGAAGGTACCGTCGCCCAGCTTGACGCTGTGCACCAGACCCAGGAAGTGCTGGTTGTAGAAGTCTTCCAGCTGACCGAAGTAATACTGCAGGGTCAGGTCTTTGGTGACCTTGTAGTCGGCACCGACGAAGCGGAAATGGTCGCTGTTGCGACGCAGGGCGGCATTCGCAGCACCGTTGGAGCCGGCGATGGACAGATCGTCCTCGTCGGTGGAGTTACGGTTCTTGGCACGCTCGAGCTGGCCGGCGGTCAGCGTCACGTTCTTGATGTCCTTGGACGTGATCTGAGCACCCTGGTAGGTCTGCGGTAGCAGACGACCGTCATTGGAGACCACGACCGGCAGCTTCGGCATCAGGGTGCCGTAGCGGAACTCAGTTTCGGAGATCTTCATCTTGGCGGTAGCGCCCAGGCTGCTGAACTCGTCTACAGCGCTGTTATCGGTATCGCGCGGGAACATGGTGCCGTTCTGCACGCTGCCACCGGTGCCGCCGTTGGCCTTGCCACCGCTGTCCAGACGCAGGCCCAGCATGCCGACCGCATCGACGCCGAAGCCAACGGTGCCCTGAGTGAAGCCCGACTGGTAGTTCAGCATGAAGCCCTGACCCCAATCCATCACGCGGGAAGGATTGGCCGTACCGTTGCGGTTGTCTGTGTTGATGTAGAAGTTACGCAGACTGAGGGTAGCTTTGCTGTCTTCGACGAAGCCGGCAGCGTGGGCGGCGGCAATGAGGGACAGGTTCAGACAGGCCGCGGAGACCGCGACCACCAGTGGCTTCTTGACCATGAGTGCTCCAGGGGTGAATCGTTGTTATGCGGCCACCAGAGGTGTCAGCGCCTGCTGGTGGTATGCCCGACGGGCCGTGCGGAAGGGAAAGCTAGAGGGCTTTTGTTTCAATTTGGAGAATTATCCCGGGCCTGGTCGACTTTTAAGTTGCGACCTCCAGCACAGGGTCCCTGCCACCGTCTTCCACGTTGCGAAAGCTAATTGCAAAAAAGCATTTCGTCTAGCGATACCTGGTTGAAAACCCGCCCTGTGGTCTTCCGCTCTGACTGTTCGGTCATGGCCCAAGGGAACCTGCGCGGCCTACGCCTATGGAACGGTTCGCCGTTTCCTGGGAGACGCCATCCCCATCCGTACGCGCTGAGGCTCTGGGACGGGCCTCCCAAGGCACTGGCTCGGTCTTAAAAACCGGCCGATCTCAGCATCAAAAAAGCAGGATCTGAAGGAATTCCCTATCTGCTTCAAGGACTTGTAAGTTTTTGCGACGCCTCTTTCAGTCGATTTGCCCTGAAGACGACGCCTATCGCCCGGTATGACGCACCGCATGCCCTGCTGCAAGGGCCACCTTGCCCAGTCGATCACGCAGGCACATTCCTTCCAATCGAGGGGGCATCGCCGCGTCAGCAAGGACGGTCAACAGGACACGGAGAAGAGATCGGCTGCAGGCCAGATGGACAAGGAAGCAAGGGTGCGGTGGACTGGGTGGGATGACGTGACAGTGGTGGACGGAACCGCGAACCAAGCCGGCCGAGCTGTCACCGGCGCGGCCTGGCAAGGGATATTCAGCCCTGGACGACCTGATCCTTGCCCTGGCGCTTGGCGCGGTACATGGCCTCGTCCGCCCGCACATAAAGGGTGTCGAGGGACTCGTCGCCCTCCCGCAACACGGTGACGCCCTGACTGATGGTGACCTTCAGCGGGCCCTCGGCACTGGGTACCGCCAACTGCCGCACGGCGCGCTGCAGGCGCCCGCCGATCTGCAACGCCAGGTCGCTGTCGCAGCCCGGCAGCAACAGGGCGAATTCTTCGCCGCCGATACGGCCGAACAGATCCCCGCGGCGGGTGGTCTGGGCGCCGCATTCGGCAACACGCTGCAACACTTGATCGCCCATCTGGTGACCGAAGCGGTCGTTGATCTTCTTGAAGTCGTCGATGTCGAGAAGCAGGAAGGCCAGGGGCTCGCCTTCGCTCTGGGAGAATTCGAAGGCGCGCTGGGCACTCTCGAAGAAATGTCGACGATTGCTGCTGCGGGTCAGGACATCGGTGGTGGCGAGCCGTTGCAGCTCCTCCTCCATGCGCTTCTTGTCGGTGATGTCTTCGGCGATACCCACCACCAGCAGCGGCATACCGGCCTCGCTGCGCTGACTGACGAAGCACTTGTCGCTGAGCCAGCGGATCTCGCCGTCGGCGCGGATGATGCGGTACTCGCGGGACTCCACGGCGCCCTGCTCGATCACCTGTTCCAGGGTGCGCTGAGCGTACTCCAGATCGTCGGGATAGATGTTGTTGAGCCAGGTGCTGTAGTCGCTCAGTACCAGGGACTGGGAGCGACCGAAGATCTGTTCGTAGGCGGGGCTGACATAGATGATCTGGCGAGTGCGCCAGTCCAGGGCCCAGAGCACCGCGTTGACGCTTTCCAGCAGCGCGCTGAACAGCTGCTCCCGGTCACGCAGGCGATCTGTCTCGGCCCGCGAATGCAGGAGAGCCAGCAGATTCTCTTCCGGAGTGGGAAGAGCAGACAGAGAGGGTTGTTCATCCATATACACATGCGCCTACGCGGGGTCCTGAGGGAGTTAGAGACAGCTGAAACCAGCCTGGTTCAATCCCCGCATAGGGCAGCCCACCGCTTCGGTGGGCTTTTGTGAAGCCTTTCTCAGGCGGTTCCGGCCGGCCGCAGGGAATAGGTTTTCAGCTGTTCGGCGAATTCGCGCAGGGACTGAATGCCGCTCGCTTCGGCTTCGCCGATCCACTGCCGGGTCGCGGCCAGCATGTCGTGGCCGTTGGCACTGGTCCGGGCCCAGATCTGCTGCAGCGCCAGGCGCTTTTCGTAGATCAGCTTCAGCGCCTGACTGTGCTCGAGCAGTTCGTCGATGCGCACCTGATGGCGAGCCTTGAGCAGACTGGTCTCGCGGGCCAGCAGACCCCGGGCGCGACGGAACAGCGGACGCTGGGAGGGCGCCGCACTGCCCCGCTCCTGGCGCAACAGCGGGCCGATCACCTGCTGGCGGTACTGAGCCATGATCTGGAAGCGGTTGTTGAGGATGGCCATGGCGGTGTCCATGTCCAGCTGTCCCTTGCCTTCGATGCGATGGGCGATGGGGGCGACGCGGTTGACCTTGGCCAGACGCAGCCAGGTGAACAGCTTGATCCAGGCCCAGCCCATGTCGAATTCCCAGCGCTTGACCGACAGCTTGGCCGAGTTGGGATAGGTGTGGTGATTGTTGTGCAGCTCTTCGCCGCCGATGACGATGCCCCAGGGGATGAGGTTGGTGGCGGCATCGCGGCATTCGAAGTTGCGATAGCCCACGGCATGGCCCAGGCCATTGACCACACCCGCGGCCCAGAAGGGAATCCAGACCATCTGCACGGCCCAGACGGTGAGACCCAGGGCACCAAACAGGGCGATGTCGATCAGCAGCAACAGCACCACGCCCATGTTGCGGGTGCGTGGATTGGAGTAGAGCTTGCGCTCGATCCAGTCGTCCGGGCAGTTCTTGCCATAGATGCGCAGGGTATCGGCGTTGTTCGCCTCGGCCTTGTACAGCTCGGCGCCGCGCCGCACCACGGTGGCAAGGCCCTTGTGCACCGGGCTGTGCGGGTCCTCTTCGGTTTCGCACTTGGCGTGGTGCTTGCGGTGAATGGCGGTCCACTCGCGGGTGTTCATCGCCGTGGTCAGCCACAACCAGAAGCGGAAGGCGTGCCTGAGCGCGGGATGCAGCTCCAGCGAACGGTGGGCGGAGTAGCGATGCAGGTAGACGGTGACACTGACAATGGTCAGGTGGGTCAGCAGCAGGGTGACCACCACCAGTTGCCAGACCGACAGGTCAAGCAGGCCGTTGTAGCTCATGGACGCAGAGGACCTCGCGCGGGTTGTGTGGTGCAACTGTCGCTGAAAGTTCAGTGAACAGGCGTTCGCGCATTATTGCCGGGGTGGGCGATAAATCCAGCCCTCCCTTTTGCTACACAACGTGTCCTTCACAGACTGCTAATTCTAAAAGTGAATAAACAAAGCATTATTAGCAATTTTAAGAAATAAAGATCAGCCCCCTAAGATGGCGCCACCTCCCCGCCCACCGCTGTACACGAGGACGCCACCCCATGAGCTCCGTTCCGTTCCGCAGCCTGGAAAACCAGGACGAAACCGCACTGCTCCGCGATATCCAGCAGGCTTTGCGCGGATTGAGATTCGGCGCCATCGAGATCACCGTGCACAACGGACAGGTGGTGCAGATCGAGCGCAAGGAAAAATTCCGGCCTCAGACCGGCCAAGCCAACAAGCCCTGAGTTCTCGCGGTCAGCGGACGAGCGGGCAAGGCGCCCGCCAGACGGTGTCCGGCTTTCTCACGTCAAGGAGCCTTTTCATGTCGATTCGCCGTTTCGCCCTGGCCGCGCTGGCCGGAGCCCTGTTCGCCACCCAGGTCCACGCCGTTGAATTGCTCAACGTGTCCTACGATCCGACCCGCGAGCTCTACCAGCAGTACAACGCCGCCTTCGCCAAGCACTGGAAGACCGAAACCGGCGAAGACGTGACCATCAAGAATTCCCATGGTGGCTCCGGCAAGCAGGCGCGCTCGGTGATCGATGGCCTGCAGGCCGACGTGGTGACCCTGGCGCTGTCCGGCGACATCGATGCCCTCAATCTGCACCAGCAACTGGTCGACCCGAACTGGCAGAGGCGTCTGGCGGACAACAGCACCCCCTACACCTCGACCATCGTCTTCCTGGTGCGCAAGGGCAATCCCAAGGGCATCAAGGACTGGGACGACCTGGTGAAGAAGGATGTCCAGGTCATCACCCCCAATCCCAAGACCTCCGGCGGTGCCCGCTGGAACTTCCTCGCCGCCTGGGCCTATGCCAAGGCCAAGTACGGCAGCGATGCCGAGGCCCTCAAGTTCGTCACAGAGCTCTATCGCCACGCCCCGGTGCTGGACACCGGCGCACGTGGCGCCACCATCAGCTTCGTGCAGCGCCAGCTGGGCGACGTGCTGATCGCCTGGGAAAACGAAGCCTATCTGTCCCTCAAGGAAGAAGGTGGCGACCAGCTGGAGATCGTCACCCCGTCGCTGTCGATCCTGGCCGAGCCGCCGGTAGCCGTGGTAGACAAGGTGGTCGACAAAAAGGGCACGCGCAAGCAGGCCGAGGCCTACCTGCAGTATCTGTACAGCCCCGAGGGCCAGCGCATCGCCGCGCAGAATTTCTATCGCCCCCGCGATGCCAAGGTGGCGGCGGAATTCAAGGATCAGTTCAAGCCGGTCAAGCTGGTGACCATCGACCAGGAATTCGGCGGCTGGAAAGCGGCGCAGCCGAAGTACTTCGCCGACGGCGGCGTGTTCGACAAGATCTTCGCCGACATCAACAAATAGCGCCGCGGCCGGGACGGCTCACGCTGACCGGCCCGGAGCAGGTATCGTTCCACCCCTCTGCGCCCTGGCGAATGCATCGCCGGGGCGCCTTGCAGAAGGACGTCTCATGTCTCGCCGTCTCTCCCCGGTCATACCCGGCTTCGGGTTGACCCTGGGATTCTCCCTGACCTACCTCGCGCTGATCGTGCTGATCCCGCTGGGCGCCATGTTCCTCCATGCCAGCCAGCTGACCCTCGGGCAATTCTGGTCGCTGATCACCGGGCGCCAGGTGCTGGCCGCGCTGCAGCTGTCCTTTGGCACGGCCCTGCTCGCCGCGCTGGTCAACGGCATCCTCGGCACCCTGCTGGCCTGGGTGCTGGTGCGCTACGAGTTTCCCGGGCGCAAGCTGATCGATGCCATGGTCGACCTGCCCTTCGCCCTGCCCACCGCCGTGGCCGGCATCGCCCTGACCGCGCTCTATGCGCCCAACGGCATGATAGGCTCGCTGTTTCCCTTCAAGATCGCCTATACCCCGATCGGCATCACCCTGGCGCTGATCTTCGTCACCCTGCCCTTCGTGGTGCGCACCCTGCAGCCGGTGCTGGCGGACATCCCCAAGGAAATCGAGGAAGCCGCTACCTGCCTGGGCGCGCGCCCCTGGCAGGTGTTCCGCTACGTGCTGGTGCCGACCCTGCTGCCGGCCTGGCTGACCGGTTTCGCCCTGGCCTTCGCCCGCGGCGTGGGCGAGTACGGTTCGGTGGTGTTCATCGCCGGCAACATCCCGTTCAAGACCGAGATCCTGCCGCTGCTCATCGTCTCCAAGCTGGACCAGTACGACTACACCGGTGCCACCGGCATCGGCGTGTTCATGCTGCTGGTGTCCTTTGTCATGCTGCTGCTGATCAACATCCTGCAGCGCCGCATCCAGCCCAACATCTAAGGACGACCGCATGAGCCTCATGACTTCGACCAAGGCCGATGCGCGCGCCATCAAGCAGCGCACCCCGGTGGCCATCGCGCTGATCGCCAGCGCCTGGCTGATCTTCCTGCTGGTCCTGGTGCTGCCGCTGTACATGGTGCTGAGCCAGGGCCTGGCCAACGGCATCGGCGCCTTCTGGGACGCCATCAGCGAACCGGATGCGCTCTCGGCGCTCAAGCTGACGCTGTTCGCCACCGCCATCTCGGTGCCCCTGAATCTGGCCTTCGGCCTGGCCGCGGCCTGGTGCGTCACCAAGTTCGAGTTCACCGGCAAGAGCCTGCTGATCACCCTGATCGACCTGCCCTTCTCGGTGTCACCGGTGATCGCCGGTCTCATCTATGTGCTGCTGTTCGGCGCCCAGGGGCTGCTGGGCCCCTATCTGCAGAGCGTCGATGTGCAGATCGTCTTCGCCGTGCCCGGCATCGTGCTGGCGACGATCTTCGTCACCTTTCCCTATGTGGCCCGCGAACTGATCCCGCTGATGCAGGAACAGGGTACCCAGGAAGAAGAAGCGGCACGCCTGCTGGGCGCCAGCGGCTGGCAACTGTTCTGGCACGTGACCCTGCCCAACGTGAAATGGGCGCTGATCTATGGCGTGGTGCTCTGCACCGCGCGGGCCATGGGCGAGTTCGGTGCGGTGTCGGTGGTCTCCGGCCATATCCGCGGCCTGACCAACACCCTGCCGCTGCACATCGAGATTCTCTACAACGAGTACAACATCGTCGCCGCCTTCAGCGTGGCGATCCTGCTGCTGATGATGGCCCTGGTGATCCTGCTGCTGCGGCAGTGGAGCGAGAGTCGCCTGAGCCGCCAACTGCAGCACCGTGACGAGGAATAAGGCGCCATGAGTATCGAGATCCAGGGTATCAACAAGAGGTTTGGCGCCTTCCAGGCGCTCAAGGACATCAACCTGCACATCGAGAGTGGCGAGCTGGTCGCCCTGCTCGGCCCCTCGGGCTGCGGCAAGACCACCCTGCTGCGCATCATCGCCGGCCTGGAAGCGCCGGATACCGGCAACATCGGTTTCCATGGCGAAGACGTCTCCGGGCGTGACGTGCGCGATCGCAATGTCGGCTTCGTCTTCCAGCACTACGCGCTGTTCCGCCACATGACGGTGTTCGACAACGTGGCCTTCGGCCTGCGCATGAAGCCGCGCCGCGAGCGGCCGAGCGAGGCGCAGATCGCCAGCAAGGTGCACGAGTTGCTGAACATGGTGCAGCTCGACTGGCTGGCCGATCGCTATCCCGAGCAACTCTCCGGCGGCCAGCGCCAGCGCATCGCCCTGGCCCGCGCGCTGGCGGTGGAGCCCAAGATCTTGCTGCTCGACGAACCCTTCGGCGCGCTGGATGCCAAGGTGCGCAAGGAGTTGCGTCGCTGGCTGGCACGGCTGCACGAGGAGATCCACCTGACCTCGGTATTCGTCACCCACGACCAGGAGGAAGCCATGGAGGTGGCCGATCGCATCGTGGTGATGAACAAGGGCCAGATCGAGCAGGTCGGCTCGCCCGCCGAAGTCTACGAACAGCCGGCGAGCGACTTCGTCTATCACTTCCTCGGTGACTCCAACCGCCTGGCCCTGGGCGAGCAGGAGGTACTGTTCCGTCCGCACGAGGTGGAACTGGAGCGCGAGCCGCGAGCGGGTTATCACGCGGCCGAAGTGCGCGACATCCGGCCGCTGGGCGCCACCACCCGGATCACCCTGAGGGTGCCGGAGCAGAGCGAGGTGATCGAGGTGGAACTGGTCAAGGACCACCCGGTACTGGCCGGGCTGCAACGGGGTGCGCCGCTGCATTTCCTGCCGCGTACGCCCTGAGTCCCCCGCAGGCGGCTAAGACCAAAGTCGTAGCCGCCGGGACCAGACAGCGGTTGCAACCTCCGGAAAGCGGGCTCCATGATCGACGAAACTGACAGCCGTCACACTTCGTCCTCGATCGAGCAGAATAACAAGGAGGTCGCATGCCCAGGCGCTGGCCCGTCGTTTTGTCGCTTCACCTGGCCATCCTCATGGCCACGCTGCTGCTCTGGCAGTGGCTGGCGCTACCCATCGCCGCCGGTATGGGACTGGTGCTCGCCGCTGCCCTCTGGCCCTGGTTGCTGCTGCGCAGGCCTACAGCGCCGCCCGCGCCGAGCCAGTCCTTCGACGAGCTGACCAGCGATCTCTCGCGCAGCACGGCGCGCAACGCCGTGGCCATCGCCGGTGTGGCCTTTGCCGCCCAGCAACTGGCGGCACGGGTGCAATCCCAGGCCAGCACGGCCGCGCAGATTTCCAGCAGCGCCGCTGCCCTCACCCAGACCGAGCATGACAGCGCCGACAGCGCCCGCCAGGCCCTGGCGGTGGCGCAGCAGGTGCACCGGCGCAGCGAGGCCGGCCAGGACGCCCTGAGTACGGCGATCGCCGCCATCCGCGCCCTCAGCGAGCACGCCCGCCAGAGCCGCGAACTGATCGCCGGCCTGAGTGCCCGCACCGACAAGATCCAGCAGGTCACCGAGGTCATCCAGGGTATCGCCAGCCAGACCAACCTGCTGGCGCTCAATGCCGCCATCGAGGCCGCGCGCGCCAGGGAACATGGGCGCGGCTTCGCGGTGGTCGCCGATGAGGTCCGGGGCCTGGCGGCGCGGACCTCCAGCGCGACCGGCGAGGTGGGGCTGATCGTCGCCGACATCAGCCAGCAGACCGACGCCGTGGTGGCGCAGATCCAGCAACTGGCCCAGGCGCTGGACGACGGGGTGCGCCAGGTCGAGCGCACTGGCGAAGGCCTGCAGGAGATCGCCCAGCTGGCGCGGACCGCCGAGCGCCAGGCGGCGGATATCGCCCAGGGCACCTCGGCCAATCTCGCCCAGCTGGAAAGCCTGGCCCAGGCGATGGAGCAGGTGCACAGCGATCTCGCCGACAGCGAGCGCCAGACCAGCCGGCTCAGCGGCGCCGCCGACGAACTGGTGGACATGGCCGAAGCCAGCAGCGAACGCCTGGCCGAGGTCGGCCTGGACAGCTATCACCAGCGCATCTTCGAACTGGCGCGCCAGGGCGCGGATGCCATCGGCCGGCGCTTCGAGGAAGACCTGGCCGCCGGGCGCATCACCCAGGACGCCCTCTTCGACCGCCAGTACCAGCCCGTGCCCGGCAGTCAGCCGGCCAAGTACCGCACCCGTTTCGACAGCTATACCGATGGCGTGCTACCGGCGATCCAGGAGCCGCTGCTGGACCAGCATCCCGGCCTGGTCTTCGCCATCGCCTGTACGCCGGAAGGCTATGTGCCCACCCACAACCGCGCCTTCGCCCATGCACCCACCGGCGACGTGGCAGTGGATACGGCGCGCAGTCGCAGCAAGCGCCTGTTCAGCGATCGCACCGGCAAGCGCTGCGGCAGCCATCAGCGCCGCCTGCTGCTGCAGACCTACATGAGAGACACCGGTGAGGTGATGCACGACCTTTCGGTGCCGATTCTGGTGAACGGCCGGCACTGGGGCGGCCTGCGCCTGGGCTATCGCCCCGACAGCGCACGCTAACCCAGCTGGAGCTGGGTGACCGCCAGTTGCCAGACGGCGGCCTCCAGACCGAGCATGCGCCCGGCCTTGTGCTCGAGCAGGGTGTCGAGAGACTCGCCCGGGGCGGGGTTCGCCGCCTGCGCCGCCAGGTGCAGGATCAGTGACGGCTTGGGCAGCACGCCATGCAGGCTGTGCACCGCGGCCACCAGCTCGCGCAACTCCAGTGGCAGCCGCCAGTGCCGCTGCAATTCCGCGGAAAACTCCAGGCTGTAGCTCAGCAGCGCGCGCTCCAGCGCGGCCTCCTCGATGACGCCACCCCCGTCGCACCAGCGCTGCACGCCTTGCAGCACCGCCAGTTCACCCAGGCGATGCAGCAGGCCGGCGGTATAGCAGCGCTCGGCGTCTTCGCGCACATAGCGCAGCGCCAGCAGCCGGGCGCAGTCGGCGGCGCGCTGGGCCAGGCGCAGATAGCCCTCGGCGCGTCCGGCCAGCAGCGGCTCGGCCAGGCGGGTTGCTCGCCGCAGACTCAGGCCTAGGACCAGATTGAGGGTGAAGCCGACGCCCAGCCGCGGCAGGGCCTGGCTGAGGGTCTGGCAGGATTGGCCAACGCGCTGGGAAGCGCTGTTGGCCGCCGCGATCAGGGTCGCCGTGACCAGGGGATCCTGGCCGAACTCGGTTTCCAGCTCCCCCAGGCTGCAACTCTCGCTCTCGCGACAGCGCTCGATGGTGGCCGGCAGATCGGCGAACAGTGGCACGGCGTCGATTTCGGCGGCCATCCGCTGCAGATGATCGTCGAGCGATCCCAGGGCCGCGGCACTACTGGCCGCCCGGGACGCGTCTCCCGCCGGTGGCAACAGACTGCGCAGACGGCGCAACACCTCTTCCGCCGCATAGGGTTTGACCAGATAGGCCGTGGGTGCCAGGCGCAGGGCAGCGCGCACATAGGCGGCATCGGCCTGTTCGGACAGCAGGATCACCGGCTGCAGCGGCTGGGCGCCGCGCTGGCGGATGCGGCGCAGCAGGTCGAGTCCATCGCAATCGGCCGGTCGCTCGACGATGATCAGCGCGCATCTCTTGCGCTGATCCAGTTCGGCGAGGGCCTGATAGCCATGGCCGTATTCGTGCACCAGGGCATCGGCACGCACGGCCAGCACCAGTGACTTGAGCAGGTCACGGGTCCAGGGATTGGCGTCGACGATAAGTATCAGGGGCGGCATCCCAACCCACTCCTGCTTGAGGAAAGCGAAGCGGCGGATGATGCGGCAAAGCGGACTTAATGCCAAGCGCGTCACAGAAAAACCGCCCTCTGGGAGGGCGGTCCGATCAGGACTCAGGCCAATTCGGCAAAGCACTCGCCGATAATGGCCAAGCCGCGATCCAGCTCTTCGTCGCTGGCGGTCAGCGGCACGAGGATGCGCAGCACGTTGCCGTAGCTGCCGCAGCTGAGCAGGATCAGGCCCTTCTGGCGCGCCCGGACCACGATCTGGCTGGTCAGCTCGGCATCGGGCTGCTCGATGTCGCCCCCCTTGCCCAGCTCCATGGCGATCATGGCGCCCAGGCCACGGACGTCACAGATCTGCGCGTGCTTGGCGGCCAGTTCGCGCAGACCTGCGGTGAGGCGTTCACCCACGGCCTTGGAGCGGTCCAGCAGCTGCTCTTCCTCGAAGGTCTCGATCACCGCCAGGGCCGCGGCGCAGGCGATGGGGCTGCCGGCGTAGGTGCCGCCCAGGCCACCCGGGGTGACGGCATCCATCACCGTGGCCCGGCCGGTCACGCCCGACAGCGGGAAACCGCCGGCGATGGATTTGGCGAAGGTCACCAGGTCGGCATCGACGCCCATCTGCTCCATGGCGAAGAAGGTGCCGGTCCGACCGGCGCCGGACTGGACTTCATCGGCGATCAGCAGGATGCCGTGGGTGTCGCACAGCTTGCGCAGGCGCTGCATGAATTCCTTGGGCGCGGCATAGAAACCGCCCTCGCCCTGCACCGGCTCGAGGATGATGGCCGCGATGTCGCCAGGGGCCGCATCGTTCTTGAAGATGCGCTCGACGCTGGCGATGGCGTCATCGACGCTGATGCCGTGCAGTTCGCAGGGATAGAGCGCGCGATAGACGCCGCCGGGCATCAGGCCCATGCCGGCTGAATAGGGCGCGACCTTGCCGGTCAGCGACAGGGTCATCATGGTGCGGCCGTGATAGGCACTGGAGAAGGCGATGACGCCGGCGCGCTGGGTGGCGGCGCGGGCGATCTTGACGGCGTTCTCCACGGCTTCGGAGCCGGAGTTGAACAGTGCGGTCTTTTTTGGGAAGTTGCCCGGCACCAGTTCGTTGAGCTTTTCGCAGACCTCGACGTAGGGCTCGTAGGCCAGCACCTGGAAGCAGGTGTGGGAGACCTTGGTCAGCTGCTCCTGCACGGCCGCCACCACGCGCGGATGCAGGTGGCCGGTGTTGAGCACGGCAATGCCGCCGGCGAAGTCCAGGAACTCGTTGCCCTCGACGTCCCAGACCTTGGCGTTCTCCGCGCGGGCGACGAAGATCGGGTGGGTCTGGCCGACGCCACGGGCGACGGCGGCGCTGCGACGGTGCATCAGGGAATCATTGGTGTGGCTCATTGCAGTCCTCGATGGCCGCTCATCGTGGCGGCCGGCTACGGGAAAGACGCGGACCGGATTCCGGGCAGCATACGATGATCGACTGCCAACGGCCCGGCGTCCGCGCCGGGAAAAGCTTTGGATCAGACCGAGGGGCTGTTGGGCTGCGACCATAAAGCCGTCTCAACCCAACCTACATTTATCGTAGGTTGGGTTGAGCGCCGCGAAGCCCAACAGGCCCAGCCGAAAGCGGTATCAGACGCCCAGGCAGAGGTACTTGATCTCCAGGTATTCCTCGATGCCGTACTTGGAGCCTTCGCGGCCCAGGCCCGAGGCCTTGACGCCGCCGAAGGGCGCGACCTCGTTGGAGATCAGGCCGGTGTTGATGCCGACCATGCCGTACTCCAGCGCCTCGGCCACGCGAAACACGCGGGACAGGTCGCGGGCATAGAAGTAGGAGGCCAGGCCGAACTCGGTGTCGTTGGCCAGTTCGATGACCTCGGCCTCGTCCTTGAAGCGGAACAGCGGCGCCAGCGGGCCGAAAGTCTCTTCCTTGGACACCTTGGCGCTCTTGGGCACGTCGGCGAGGATGGTCGGTTCGAAGTAGCTGCCACCGTTGGCGTGGGCCTTGCCCCCGGCGATGACCTTGGCGCCCTGGCTCACGGCGTCGTCGATGTGTTCCTTGACCTTGGCCGCAGCCTTGGCGTCGATCAGCGGGCCGATGGTCACACCCTCTTCCAGGCCGTTGCCGACCTTGAGCTTGGCTACCGCGGCCTTGAACTTCTCGGCGAAGGCGTCGTAGACACCGTCCTGGATATAGAGGCGGTTGACGCAGACGCAGGTCTGGCCGGCGTTGCGGTACTTGGAGGCGATGGCGCCTTCCACGGCCTTGTCCAGGTCGGCGTCGTCGAAGACGATGAAGGGCGCGTTGCCGCCCAGCTCCAGCGACAGCTTCTTGATGGTGGGCGCGCTCTGCTCCATCAGCTTGGCACCGATCTCGGTGGAGCCGGTAAAAGAGATCTTGCGCACGATGGGGCTTTCGGTCAGCTCGGCGCCAATTTCGGCGGCGGAACCGGTGACCACGCTCAGCACGCCCTTGGGAATGCCGGCGCGCTCGGCCAGTTCGACCAGGGCCAGGGCCGAGTACGGGGTCTGGCTGGCGGGCTTGATGACCATGGTGCAGCCGGCGGCCAGGGCCGGACCGGCCTTGCGGGTGATCATCGCGGTGGGGAAATTCCACGGCGTGATGGCGGCGGTGACGCCGATGGGCTGCTTGATCACCAGGATGCGCTTGTCGGCCTGGTGACCGGGGATGGTATCGCCATAGATGCGCTTGGCTTCTTCGGCGAACCACTCGATGAAGGAGGCGGCATAGGCGATCTCGCCCTTCGCTTCGGCCAGCGGCTTGCCCTGCTCCAGGGTCATCAGCCGGCCCAGGTCGTCCTGGTTCTCGATCATCAGCTCGTACCAGCGACGCAGCTTGGCCGAACGCTCCTTGGCGGTCAGCGCGCGCCAGGCCGGCAGGGCGCGGTTGGCGGCGTCGATGGCGCGCTTGGTCTCGGCGCGGCCGAGCTTGGGAATGGTGCCCAGGGTCTCGCCGGTGGCCGGGTTGTCCACGCTGACGGTGGCACCGCTGTCGGCGTCGATCCAGGCGCCGTCGACATAGGCTTGCTGGCGAAACAGGGAAGCGTCTTTGAGCTGCATTACGGTCTCCTTGGCTGAAAGGGCCGGAAGCAAGGGCATGACACCCCTGCGCCTGCGATAGGGTCAGGCCTGGAAACGCTGGCATCGCCACCGTTCAGCGCCCGCTCGAGCAACGTTCGAACCACCCTGGGCGTTCGAAATATTGAACGCATCCTAGGAGAATATTGAACCCCCGCGCAAGAGCGCCGGAGCGGTTTTCGCGCGGCCCTCCTCCTTGTTTATGCAGCCCTCACCACACCTCGCGAAACAGTCGTTCAAAATCAACAACATCGTGCATCCGGGCATGGACGGTCGGGGGCAAGGTGAGTATGATGGCGACCGATTCAGCGTCACCGAATCGTTGCACTCGTAGCTCAGCTGGATAGAGTACTGCCCTCCGAAGGCAATACTCGTCGAGTTGAGAAGGGTGTCAGCTAATGGTCAAATAGACCGCCGCAACACATACGCACCAGTAGCTCAGCTGGATAGAGTACCGCCCTCCGAAGGCGGGGGTCGTGGGTTCGAATCCCGCCTGGTGCGCCATATCTCATTGATTTATCAAGCGTTTTATAAGAGACGATAAATCAACCTGCCCTCATCCCAGCTACGCCTTGAATTCAATCAGCCCTGCTTGAAGCGGAAAATGAGCACTGCCTGAACAGCTCGATTTAGGTTGGTTTTCGGGTTGTGCCAATTCTGTGCCTAAACCGTGCCCCCAAGCCTGGCCCGCCCGTTCGGCGAACCAGAATTTTGAGTACTAGCCATAAGCTGGAGTATAGGCTGCAACTCGTTACTGAGCTGAGAGCAACCACTTATTGCATGACTACAGTCACTCGACTGGTAGAAGGTGAGTTGCCTTGTTCGCTGCTCCAGCGTCCCAGAGAGAAGCACAGATAGCCAACGACCGACGTCCATATATGCCAGTCAAGGCCACCTCAAATGACACATACAGATCGAACCAAGCCTGTTTTGATAGGCAAACTTTCGGCCCTGCTTTAGTGTCCACCCGGTCCCGTGGAAAATTGAGCCTACATAAAATGTCATTCCTGCGAAACGCATCTAAAGCATGCATGCGTGTGGTGTTTCGCTTACTTGTCGATAGGTCGTTGCAGCCCAGGCCTACGGAGGGAAATCTGCACATTCTTGTCCCTCGCTGGGATGCCAAGCTAGGCGACTCGATCGTTTCATCCTTCTTCTTTCGCGAGGCTCGCAAACTCAATGCCAGAGTGACCGTACTGACGGTCGCAGAGCTTGCCCAGATGCACGCGCTGGACTTTGGTGTGGATCAGGTCGTGATTACGAACGCCAACCCAGGACTACTCGAACTTCGTCGCCTGGCGCAGCAGCTTGGACAGGTCGATGCCGTGGTGCATCTGGTAGGGAGGATCCAGCCTGCGGAGATCCTTTTTTTGCGACTCTTGCGCCCGTCCCGCGTGTACTCCCTTGATGACCATTTACGCTGTGTCAATCGCAAGCTCGGAGAAATGACTGCCGGCCTCGACATGGCCGAGCGCTACCGACGCGTACTCATAGACTTGGGTGTACGCCTGGTCGATAGAAAGTACATAGTTCCTCTTCCTGACAAGATGCAGAACCCCAACCTCGCCCCGAGAATCCTATTCAATCCCTACGCCAGCCGCCCAGACAAATGCTTGGCCTTCGATAGATCCGTGAGCTTGCTGCACGCCATCGCCGATGCTTATCCAACCTGGTCTATCGGCATCCTGTGTAGCCCCGCGACCCGAGCAGATGCGCTGAGTATGGAAGTCGCGGCGGCTAGACGAAACGTGCGCGTCGTCCATGGACTGGCATCCCCCAAGGATGCCGCCAGGTACATCTGCTGCGCACAGGTCGTAATCAGTGTCGACACGGCAATTGTTCACATGGCGGTCGGCCTAGAAACAAAGCTGGTGGCAATCTACCCAGCCATGCCCGGACAAGCCAACCCGTGGCTACCCCCACCGTCTCCTTTGACTCGGGTCGTCTATAGCCAGCAAAACACTGGTCAGATCCGGCGCACCGGCAAGAAGGACATGAATGCGTTCTCAATAGCAACTCTGTTGGACAATCTTCACGAGTTGTTGGCCACTAGATCCGAAACTGAGCAACTCCATTCGCTCAGAGCGCGGATAGTGCCCGGTCTGGGCGTCGCGCAGGGAACCCTCGCCCGCCAGTTGCCCCTGATCAGCAAGGACTTCCCCGAGGTCGCAGACTGTCACCCAGGGACCATAAACTTGGAGCTCGAATGTCCTCTCGAAGTAACGCAGCCCGATCATCGCACTGCCCCGCTCGCCTGGACTCCGAGCGGACGGACGACTGAAGTATTCGACCTGGTACGCATTGAGCTCGAGTTCGGCCCACTACCAACGCGCGTGCCCGCATGGTTGTACGTTGCCCACGCATCCCCTCACCGTGGCACACCGACCGTCCATGAGGTGATAACTCAGCAGTTAAACCTGAGTGAGGTCAGTGAGTGCCAAATTCATCTGCGCGCAAGCGCAGTAACACTGACACTTACACATCAACAAACGGTGCCCCTCAGCCGCTCGCTCTCTCCCAACCAATAGCCACGATCAGCCTCTATGTGCAGGAACAATCTGGCCAGCAAGGTACCGCTAGAGAGGAATTCTTCAACAGACTCCATACGCTTTGCCGTACGCCGAAAGTAGGTGTTGTAGAGCTTGAGCATGGCTGTATCTCTCACCAGAAAATCTACAACGCTGACATCCCGGCGACGCATCACCTCACAGTTTGCGAAGTTGTACCGCGGACGATAGCCGGGGTCGACGACATCTCCGGCAATAGGCACCAACTCGTCAGCAGATTGCGCCACGATGTCCTTGATACGCCCAGGATTGCCCCACGTATGGGCACCTCCTTCCAGTCCAGTAGCCAACGCCCGGGCAAGCAGGGGGTTTCCCGGTTGGGACGCGAAAATACATTCACTATGCCAATGCAGCTTATGACTGAGGCCTGCCGGAAACAGCGAGCTGGTTGGGTCGCGCAAGAACAGTGTGTCCGCATCCACCCACGCGCCTCCATATCGATGGACGAAGGCCATGCGGATGAAGTCGCTCTTGGCAACTATGGCCTCGATCCCCTCCGCCAGAGTAAATGGCAACGGTTCAAAGGCCCATGGCTTAGCAAGGATTCGAGGGTCGATCAGGTCCTGGACTGTCCGTGGTGTAAGCAATTGAAAGCGCTCACCCAGGGCTCTACGCATCGAGACCAATGCCAGCGCGACATAGGCTGGCATGACCTGCCCAGGGGCATTTTCCCAATAGCTCACATATCGAACGGGACCATGAAGGCAGCTGTTCACGGATGAATCGCCCTGCCATTGGTACTTAACAACTCGGCATTTGTCAGGTACTCCCTCAGCAACACCAAGGAAGGAGCACATTGCGGCTGACTTAGAAACTCGTTACCCAAGGCAGACTTGTACAGACGCAGCCAGGTCGGCGCAGGCACCTTCGGCAGGAAGGCGGCGAGCGACTCTCGGTTTCCCTCCCCGAACAACAGGCGCAGGGTGCGCAGGATTGGTTGGTAGTCCCGCGCAGACAACAGCTCCGCAACGGTATCATCCAGCCGCTGCTCGACCGCCACGCTATTCAGTCGGTCCTCGACTGAGGCATCGCCGAGCGCCACACGGGGATCAATCGCCACCGGGTAGATCGCGTGGAACGACTTGGCACCGCTACGCATGGATTCATAAAGCACTTTGTCGGCGGTAGATCCGGTGACCAGCACATCGTCGCCGAAAATCACATGCACACCGCTCCAGCGGTAGAAATTCTCAGCCGGAATGACATGATCTTGGATCAGATTGACGTGCTCGCGCTCGTCGGTGCTGAGGCTGGCGTAATCCTCGCAGGGCGGCGCAATCCTGGGCAGCTTGACGTTGATGATTGTCGGCAACGCCATATGCGCTAGTTTGACGTTGACCTCCTCGACCACGATCTCATAGAGCACGTTCGCCGTGGACGGCACGTTGCGCCAACCAGTGGTCATCATCACCACGTTGTCACCACAAGCCTTGGCTTTCCGGAACAGGCGTGACCATTGCGAGTCTGACCTATCCAGCTCATCGCAGAGGTAGTCGATCAGCTGTCGTGCGAGACACTGGATATCACCCACACTGCCGTATTTTGCACGGCTGTAGATCCCGGCCAGTACTGTGGCATCGGTTCCCCTGACCATGTCGCGGAACAACCCCGGCTCGGCAGGTGTAAGGTAGTTCAGGGCAGTGCCGCCAAAAATCGAAACATACTCGGCCATGCTGACCAGTTCGCGTGCAAACAGGTCGGCAGCGAACGCGCGGAAACCAGTTTTCACATCATCAGCACAAGGCTGAGCGGAAGCCTGACGAAACATCGCCAACTGGACATCAACCGGGCTATTAAGTACCTCGGACCATAGCGCGGAATATCCGGGGGAAATCATGTTCAAGGCCGTTCAAGTCCTTCTGCCAAAGCTGCTGGTGTGCCCGGTAACGCCAGGCTGTCGAGGGCAACATCGATTCGTCGGCGCCTCTCGTAGTAACTAATGCTCTTCAGCCCCGAAGGCCGCAGGGCCGCGAGCAGCTCGGTAATTCCCGCACCAGCGTCACTCGGGTCATGGGCATCAGACCCAACCGTGAAGGGCACTGCGTGTGCGATGAGCTGCGCCACCAATTCCCGAGACGGGTAAGACCAAAGGCCCTGAACCTCCCCCCCCGTTGCTGGGTCCAGGCTCGACTTTCGAAG
Organism: Pseudomonas sp. SORGH_AS_0211; assembly: GCF_031453455.1. Classification (NCBI taxonomy): domain Bacteria; kingdom Pseudomonadati; phylum Pseudomonadota; class Gammaproteobacteria; order Pseudomonadales; family Pseudomonadaceae; genus Pseudomonas; species Pseudomonas sp. SORGH_AS_0211. The sequence continues at coordinate 3,357,541 of NZ_JAVIZV010000001.1, forward strand.
ACCTGAGGCATTGAGCTCGAATGCAATACCGCTTCGGGCGAGCGGCTCCAGCAAAGGTTCGAAACGGCGCAGGACGATGTCTTCCGGCACTCCGCGCAGCAAGGTGTCGGCGTGCCCTACGGCATCGAACAGTCCACTGTCTAGCAGACCTTCGAGATTGGCGAAGTAGCGATCTAGAAACGCCTGCCCAGCAAGGCGCGGCAGCTCCCAGACCTTCACCATGGTTTCGTCTGGAACTTCCACGTAATGAATCGAGCCTATTACGAAGTCCATCGGGTAACGAGTAAGCAGCTCGCGATTGAAGGCATCGGTGCCTGGCATGTAGTCGAACTCCAGGCCGCACAGGATGGTGATCTGCCCCCGGTAGATCTCCCGCGCCCGCTCGATGTCGGCGAAATAGTGATCGAGTTCGGAGGAGAGCAGACGATTGTCCGTATCCACGGGGAACGGCGCGTGGTCGGTGATGGTTAAGATGGTCACACCGGCGGCGACCGAGGCGCGAACTAACTCGTCGACGGTGCCGATCGCATGCTTCGAATAAGAGGTGTGGCTGTGTGAGTCGATCATGCTACCTCCCATTTTTCGAGCAGCCCGGCATGACCTGCCAGTTCCTTCACCAGCCAGTAGGGGTTGTTTGTCTTGACAATGATTGAACGCAACAGATCCGTGTTCTCCAGGCGAGCCAGTAATTCTGTCAAGGGTTGCGTATAGAGCGCTCGGGGCAGAGGTGTCTCCCGTACGTAGGCAACTAGCCGTTGCCAATCGATCCGGTCAAAGTGGATATTGCCTAGGCGCTGGTTCTCGATGCCATACAGGTATACGCCGCCGTTAGGCTTCACCGTGATATCCAGACCGTTGGCCTGCGGCGCTTTGTTCAAGCTGCCGAAGGTGAAGCGCTTGTTGACCTTGGACTCAATCGCCTCGATGTAGCCCAGCATGTCCAGATAACCCAGGGCGGTTCCAGGTGCGGGGTGTACCAGGTTCTTGTAGTCGATACCGAAGCACTCGCCGCCCGCGATCAGCACGTCTTCCAGCACACTCCGCGGTTCGATGGTTGCTTCGACCCCCCACCGGGCCAGTTCGGACTTCAGGTACTGGCGAGTGAAGTCACGATCGGTGTCGATCGAGCGAAACGAGAAGCTCAGCCCGGACGGTCGCCGGCGCCGCTGGTAGTCCAGGCTGAACCCATGAGCCCGCCATTTTACCTTCTCAATATGGTGGCTGTCGGCGCTCAAGCGGATGTTGCAGGTGTCGCCGTTACCCGAAACGATGCGGTTAGTCGTGTCGTAGAAATCCGCCATCTTGTCATGTGGATAGAACCCACTAGTGATGAATTCGAAGCACTTGCCACCTTCGGACAACCCGAGAATCTCGTGGAACACTTTGGCGTTGTTTAGTGGCTCGCCTTCACCACTGATGGAGATGCGCTTGACCTCCGGGGCATTGATCAATTTAGCGAGGTTTTCCCGCGCCAACGTTGATAGCTCCATGCTGATGCCCGCCTTGTGCTTGTCGGCGTACATACAGAAGGCACAGCCGATTCCGCATATCTGGGTGATGTCGATGTAGAGAAGATGACCTTGAAGATCCATGTCCGATGACTCTGTTAAGCCTAGCGCCCGCAGCGCGAGGAACTGTCTTGTAGAAGTTGCAGCGCTGCTCATGACAACCGCACTGCACATACGAACGGGAGAACCCCCGCCCCCACAAAGGAGTATTGCTTCGCAATTACTGGGATTACATCAAGCTATGCTTAATAAGCTAAGTAACATCTGAAGAATTTGGATGCATTGGCGCTAATCTATACCTCTATAGAAAACGCTCTGCGGCCCAAGGTAGGAAAACCAGTACGACCTGAGACTGTCTGCTCAAATACGAGTCGACCATCCTGTTGCCGCAAGTAACGCTCGGTGCTGCATCTCTCGCAATTGGCTCTAAAGCCCGCAGGGCTCTGAAAAGACAGGGCTACCTTTGCTTTACAAACAGGGCAATTTTCCAAGGCATATATCCCCTGGTTGTGCTGTTTCAGTGCACCTGCTTGGCGTTTTGAATTAGCCGCTATCAGGGCGTCCGTCAGTGCGACAATCGAGCTTTCGGAAACAGCCTCTCTAACCTCAAGCACATGATTCTGATGGTCAACATGCACTCCCTTGATAGAGCCAGCCAATGTAAGCGCTTGCATCGGAATCTTGGTGATCGGCTGGGCATACGACAACAGAACCATGCGATAAAGTGCCTGATCAACGAGCTGACCAAAACGCTCAACGCAGTACATGTCTGATGGGGAGAGCGCTATCCAGTTACCCTGATATGCCGATTGTGGAGGTTCCTGACCAATAGCGGGCCAAGCTATGTATCTATCCACAGAAGGCTGTTGAAGCTCCTCCACCAAAGAGACATCGCTCAGCCAGGGCACCACGGTGAGAAGAGGCTCATCGGATACCTCCCCGCTTGGGGCGGTGCTCACCAACTGCCACTCCAGCCCTCGTTGCTGAAGACGTATGCGCCTACCGCCCCAAGTACCATCATCTTGCCCATGTAGGTAAGGATTCAGCGCATGGCGCAGAACTAACCCGGCATAACGTGAATAGGCATTGGCCAGATATTGGTTCTGCCTGAACCGCTCCTCAGGAGTCTTGCGATTAGCTACCGTCGTCTTAGCCAAAAGATCCCAAAGAATCGCTAGATGCCGGTAATGCGGGTCATGGCTGAGGATGTTGGTTAGATGCAACGCTCCTGTGACCTGTGCCTGCCGGCTGACCAGCAGGTACAAGCCTCTTTGCTGCAACCCCGAAATGGTTCGATGAAGACGCTGAAGAGTCCCTAATGTTTCGCTTAGAAGCTCAGAAGCCTTGCTGGTTGCCGCTTGATCAAATGTCATCCCCCAAAGTCGGCAAACCTCGTGAGAAAGACGAAAATCAACATCCTCAGATTGATAGAACTTCAATGCCTGATCCAAGGTTGCTTGAAGGCTCTTCAGTGCCGACAGCCTCCTCTGCAGATGCCGCTCAATCTTATCCAGCAACCGGGCATAAACGCGGTTTTCGTAGATGCCCCAATCATCCTCGCTGAATCGCGCTAAAACCTTCTTGGGAATCACTCCGCTCAGCGTCTGCCGCTGCCAGCATTCTGAATGTGATGCCAAATGCACCAAAGCACCTTTTGCTAGTCGCCGCGCCCTTGCGACATCGGTCACCTCATCCTCATAGTGAAGATCTAGGCGCGGACGTTGAGATATCTGATGTAGATGCCCTTGTTGCACCACATCAAGCAAGCACTCTTCAAAGGGTTGAAGATGGCTTTGAGCATCAATGATCGCTGCTGGCATTAACGGCGACATCAGTGAAGGCTGTTGTTGTACATCAGCGTCGATGGTTTCGATGGCCTTGTACAACAGCTCTGTCGCCGCAGTCTGAGCCTGCTGCGGTAGAACAAAGGAGCGCACCTCACTGCCCAGCTGGCAGCGATCGCCTCCATCACTCACCAAAACGCCTGAAAAAGCCGGCGTATGACCATTGAAGGCTGGTCCGCCGGCAGCAAGCTGATAGCGACCTTGTTCAATGACCGATGGTAGCTGGCAACATTGCGCGCCAGTGAGTCGATCAACCCACATCAGCTGCGGCCTTCCAGGCGTCGAATATCAGCGTCCAGTAGCTCAAGAGACTTTTGTGGCTCCCCATCAAGGTTGGTCTCGACCCAGAAAGCCTCCAAGGCATCTTTCAGATTTCTGACGGCCTCTACGCCCACGTTGTAGCGACCGGTGACCTTGCCTTGTCGCATAACTCTTGTGGACAACAGGTGATCCAGCGCATCACCAGAAGAAGCTCCGCAAGCCTGCATCACGGGAATGAAATCCAGAGCCTGCTTTTCAAAGCGATTGCCCCACCCAAGCGCAAACTGGCTGCCCAACTGCTCAGTGAATGCGTCACTAGTCAAGCGCTTCAGCAACTCAACAACCTCCACCTTTCGCCCTTCACGAGCGCGGTCAAATGCTTTGCGCAAAGAGCGATAGGAGTAGTTCACCGGCTCCATTTTCTTGATATCGAAACGATGATCCTGCTTGGGCAGTGTCATCACATGAGCACGGTCATAGGTCTTGTCAGCCAGTTCATTGGTAGTTTCATCATGATTGGCCGTACCAATGAACCAGACATTTCCTGGCACCAGGATCTTGCGCCCCTCATGTAGCATCGTGGGTGCATTTGGTAGGGCCGTCTCGGACAGACTGATCAAGCGCTCGTCCCGATTGTTCTTCTCCAATGCGGAGAGGAACTCGGCAAAGTACTGCTCGGGGCGAGATAGATTCATTTCGTCCAGCAGGATGACGTTACAGGTGTCCTGCCAGCGGGGGGTCTGAGCCTTGTACAGGGCCTGCAAACAGTCTTTCTCGTAAAAGCGCCGCTCGAAAGCGTTGTAATGCCCCAGTAGATCGTCGCGATCACGCCAACCGGCTTGGACGGCGATGTCCGTGCAGAAGCCCCCCATTGCCTTGGCAAAAGCCTTGGCCAGACTTGTTTTGCCAGTTCCGCTGATGCCTTGGAATATATGCAATTGGCTCATGGACAAGCCGCCAAGCAGCACGCGAATATCTTCGAGTGGATAGAACAGCTCTACATGCTTTTCGGCCTTGGCAATCCGGTGCTGCAGCTCTTCGGCGAACAACTTGAGATCGGGCACTTCCTCAAGCTCCATGCTGGCTCGGTACTCACGACCCGAGTCCATCAGCGACATTGCCGGGAATGGAGTCTGCGTCTTCTGTGCGCTGGTCAGTTGCTCAATGCGGCTTTCCAGATCATCTATATGCACTGCCAGCGTATTTTTGTGCTGTTCCAACACTCGTTTCTCACGCGCAACAGCCTCCAACTCAGTCGATGCGACACGCTTGCTGCTCAGTTCTCGCCGCAGCTCATCGAGCTCGGGTCGCAGAGCTGAAAGATCCCGCTCCAGATCAGCCTTGCTGTTACGCAGGTATTCATTTTCCCGCTGAAGCTCAGCGGTGTCCGACTGTTCCAAGTCACGCTTCAGGACCCTGTTTTCCTGGGTCAGGCTGTCAAGCTGCTCCAGAATCTCTCTACCTGTTCGCTCACCCAGCGCCAGCTTTAGCTCCTGCATATCAGCCAGCTGTTTCTTTAACTCTTCAGCTTTATTCCAGGCCCTATCACGCTGACTTTCCAGGCTAGAAATGGTTTGAGCGTGGCTCGTACGCTCTGCCGCCATTTCAGTGGCAATGCGCTGTTCCATTTCCACTTCTGCCGTTTTTATTTCGGACCACTCGCGATCAAGCCTGCTGCGCGCACGATCAAGTTCCATCTTGCTTTGCTTGATTTCGTGCTCGCGCTGATCCAATTGACTAACGCGTTCAGCCTCAGCCTCGGTACAGTTAAATTTGACCTCTGCCAGACGTCGGGCGACCGAAGAAAGCTCGCTATCAAGCTGGCGCTTCTCCTCCTGCAAACGCTGTAACTGAATCTCATGCTGCTGAACCATCTGACGCTGGCGATCCTCAAGCTGGCGCAGAGCATCTTCGTTTTGCTCGACGAAGCCGGCTTGCGCATTTGTTTCGCGCATGTTGAGTGAACGCTCAGCATCCAGCAGTTCTGACTTCCTCTTGGCCAGCGCCTGCTGGTCGCCGGAAAAATCGGCCTGAGCAAGAGCCAACGCTGCTCTCGCCACCTCAAGCGCTTGCTGCTCTGTAGCAATGACTTGCTCCCGAACCTCAACAGTGGACGCTAGCTTGTTAGCCTCGTTCCAACGCTCTGAAGCCTCATCACACAGGCGCTCCTTGAACCGCACAAGCTCCTTGCACACATCCGCGAACTGCTCAATCCATCGTGCAAGATCAGTGTCGCCATCAGACTGGAAGCGCTCGCACACGCTACGCAACCAATCCGGCTCGACATGAATATCAAGGCTCATATCAAACGACTGATAAACCTTGGATGCGTTCTCAAATGAAGCACTCCACACAGGGATCAGCTTTTCCAACGAAGGGCGCGGAACTCCTGCCGTGGCAGTTGCAGCAGCAGGCATCTGCTGAGGGCCAAATTTATTCGAGCTCTTCTTCCCCATCACATCCATTCCTTAAAACATGCGGTGAAGCCCAAGGCGTATTGAATACTGCCCAGCGCCATGCAACTGGTGATTTGAGTTGTTTCTCGTCCGGTAAAACTGCTCTGGGCGTGGCTGCTCTGGTTACGTAGGGCCGCAAGCTCCAGGAGCTTGGCCAACTGTAGATCCCTATCACCCAGCACCTTGAGCGGGTGCTGCCGAGCCTTAAGAGTGCCCATGGATGCGGCAAACAGGAGGGCCTTGAGTGAGTCGCTTGGCTTGGAGCAGGCCCTGACAACTTGATCGATCTTCTGCCTAGATAGCAGCCTGATTACATCCTCAGTGAATGCAGGAATCTGCAACGCTGAGAGAATCCGCCGATTGAGCTTCGGATCGGGCCGCTGCTGTTTTGGTAGCTGCCCGACGTCGGCTGGATACGTGCGAATTAGCCATTGCATGACAACCTCTAGCAGCTTCTGGCACTCCATCATCGCCGCATCCAACTCTTGGTCGTGGCTGTCTCCTTGATGAAGCTTCTCCCTGCGCACCAGCAGTGCTGCCAAATGGCGCTTGATGTCAGGTTGGCGATCAACCCAGGGGAACTCAATTAGCACCTGCAGCTCTGTCTGCTTGCGCAAGGCCTCCAACCATTGCTCGACACTTTGATTGTCGGCACGCGGCGCACTCACCAATGGCTCAAGACGAGCGAGCAGTTTGGCGTCACGCTCAATCACCTGAAGAAGTGTGCCCTGCAGCCACCAGGCATTCTCACGTAGCTCAAATGGATCCTTGACCGACCAAAGATCAACGCCATCGTCATCAGCCGTCACCCAGATAAGCGCCCGCGCAGATTGCGGTGCATCATCCAGTCGCTGCACGCCCTGCAAACTGATCTGTTTCGACAGTTGGTTGCCTTGGCCGAGCTGCTGGCTCGATCGATAGTCTTCACGATAATCCCGGTAGGCTAGCGTCAAGGACTCATGATCAAGTGCAGGTAGATCAGCTCTTCCGCTTGCGATCATGTACGGTCGGATGGTAGTTCCGGTCTTTCTTTCGCTCAGGAATTCAGGATAGTGAGCCAGCGGATCCTTTGGCTCTAGTAGATTTAGCTGAGCAACAAGGCGCGGCCAAAACTGTCCCGTTAGTGCGTCCTGTAGCAAATAGCCAGTTTTCAGGTTGGCCTCGTCTATCTCCTCGTCGTCTAGCAGGCGCTCACCCTTGGCCGTCAATGCCTGAGCATTCTCCACCAGCCAGCCATTACTCACGCCCTGAGCCAATATCAGCTTAATCAGGTTCTGGTGAAGCCCGGTCAACTCGGCGATAGCCTCGTCGCGGACAGTGCGCGCACGAATCAACCCAAGCACCGCACGCTGAAAAAAATTCAACTGCGTTCGCTTGGCGTCCGGGTATAGCACTCGATGCACCAGCACAGGCCAAAGCACCGGCCTTTTCTTGCTCCTCGGAGCAAGGCCGAACCTGAGGTATGTGCCGGTTTCAACGAAGACTGCCATGCTCACCTCTGCACATCCGGTAGAAAGCCGCCAATGCCGGCATAGCCTCTTCCGCCTCGGGACTGGTTGCCAGTGCAGCATCCCCCACGCAGATCAACATTTGCCGCTGGCGACTCATGGCCACGTTCATTCGGTTCGGCAAACGCAGGAAGCCAAACTGGCGATTCAATTGCTTCTCACGGTCAGCGACTACATCTCCGCTCGCTTGCCCAGGCCTTGCCTGCTGATAGGTACGTACGCAGGACAATAAGACGACATCAAACTCCTTGCCTTGAAAGGCATCGACTGAACCTATACGCAGTCGCTCTTCGAGGCTGACTGAGCCATCGCTTCGCACCTTTCTGGCCCATTTGAAATGCTCGTGTGGCTCATAGGAGCCGTTGCGCCGCTCCATCAACGCAACCCCCTCTATCCGCTGCTGAGCAAGCTTCTCCATGATCAGATCACGTTGCGCCGCATAGAAAGTGATGATGCCAATCGAGAGGCTGTCACCTCCGGCCTGCATCAGCCTGACCACTTCTTCAGCAATGCGCTGGGCCTCAATATCCCGGACTCGACTCGTCCCGGTCCCGGGGCGCTGATCCTTGCCCTGGGAAACGGATACGTCGATCCATTGACATACCCGGCCTCGGTAGTGCTGCTCAAGCTCCCCTAGAGCACCCAGAAAATCCTGGGAGAAAACAAAATCTCCCGCAGCCTTGCCGGAGCGTACCTCCCCAAGACCAACAGCCTCGTAGAACTGTTTGCTGACGAAATTCCCCAGTATGGGATGCATCCGGAACTGGGTATCCAGCATCACGACCCGGCGAATCGTGTCCTGCTTCTCCAGGTCTTGCAGCTTCACACGCATGCGCTCGAACAGGCTGGAGCGAAACGCAGCCAATTGCAGTTCGGTCAGCTCGTGCTCCTCCTGCAGTTGCCCTTCAATGTTAGGCTCGAGCATGTGCGGCAACTGCCGGTCATCTCCTACCAGGACGATGCGCCGCTTGGCCATGGACATCGGCACAAACAGATCCAGAGGATTGGCGCGTGCGGCCTCGTCGATCACCACGGTGTCGAACTCAATATCGGTGCTATCCAGACCAGCCACTGACTTCAGGCTCGCCATCTGCCGGCCAGCAGCTTGCTGGCAGGTTGCCCCCACCACCATGGAGTACTCATTAACGACAGCCTGAGCAGCATTGCGGTCCATCGCCAGGCTGTCGGCTAGCTGCTCCAGCACCCAGGCCACACCCTGTTTGCGCTGGCGCAGCTTGCTCTCTAGATGCCTGTCGATTTCATCAAGCAGAGTCTGACCCTCAGGATCCGCCTGACGCCTCAACTCCGTAGGCCGGTAGTCGGGCAAATACTGTTCGAGTAGACGAGCCTGGCAGTCCGCAAGCGCATGTAGGGCAGATTCCTCTAGCTGCGAGCTATCCGCAGCGTCTTGCAGCAATGCCAGCAACTCGGCGCTGCCTTGGCCATGACGCTTCAACCAACTGAACAAATCCCAGGCTCGATCAGGACCATCGTCGCCAAATGAAGAGGCCTCGATACGTAGTGCTCGAATGCGTCGCAAGGCTTGTCCGTCCGGCTGGCTCTCGGCCAAGCTGGGCGCCTGCTTCTTGAGTTGCTCGATATAGTCTTCGAGCTGACTTTCCAGCCTGGGCGGCAATACCAGACCGCTCTGATCCAAACCTTGCAGTCCATCCAAAATGCGGTCGAATGCTTCCGCCTGCTGAACTTGCGATACACCGACAACTCGAGCTAGCGCTAACCTGGTCGACAAATCCCTGATTAGCTCCAGCTCCGGGTATTTGCTGTACTCCGCAGTAATTTTTTCCTGCAAATGGGCTGCATGCCGCTCAAGCCAGGGATCGATCAGTGACGCCTCATCGCTCGCGCCGCGCTTACCACCCACGCGCGCGCCAGGTAAGCCGAACACATCACTGCGATCCAGAGCGTTGTCTACAGCATCGTGCTGAAAACTGCTGATCAAAACCTGCGCAGAAATGTTCTGATCCCGTGCCTCTTCAGCCAAGCGCCGCTGAAGCGCCGCGATCACCTGAGTCTTGCCTGTACCTGGAGGGCCAATGATGATGGCTAAATCCGGTGTGTTCAGTGCCGCATACAAGGCATCCTTTTGCGTCGGGGTAGGTTCCCCTCCTTTGAACGTTTCCCGTGCGTAGGGCGTCATCGCTGGAATAGTTCGATGCCTAGCTGCAGGTACCGCAACCCCCTCCAAAAGCCACTTCAGTTGAGGCAACCGCTTACCCGAATCAATCGAACGCTTCGCCGCCAAGCGCCGCTTCCCTACGGAGCGATGACCTGCCAATGAGAGGTACAACCAGCCCTCTGCCTGTTTAGGGCGAACACCACGACGGTTTGAGGCTGGCTTAAAGATGACGCAGTCCGCCTCGAAGCGGATGGTGCCACGCGGAGTGCTTGCAGCCTTATTTGCTTCCTCAGTGGTGAGCTCTTCCGACCAGTCAGGGCGCTCAGCACCCAAGTCAACCTGAGTGTCTGCCGACAACTCAAGATTGCGCCAACGCTCCCTGAACTCCCGATAGTCATCTTGAGATTTCGGCGTCAGACGCCATACGTTCTCACGTCCCTCTTCGGCACCCTCCCAGTGAACGAAGCGCAGCGAGCGCAACGTCTCTGCCTTCATCAGCGCACCCTGCCACTCCTTGTCGTTGTAGAGATTCCACAACTCCAAATAGCTGGCGCTATCTCTCAGCGCGGCATCCAGCAACGCCTGTTGACTGGCGCTATTGAGAACCGCGGCAACAGAAGCATCACGGAACTCAAACTGGCCGATCAGCAAGGAAAACGCGCCGTCACGGCGCGAGTGGCGGGTAATGCGCTTGATCAGCAGTCCACGGTCCTGTCGTTGCTCCACATCGGCGCGCCAACCCTTGCCCAGCAGTTGGAAGCCTCCCTTGGAGGTGCTGTTGCTAAAGCGCGCGACTGTGAGCCAGTCACCCTCGTCCAGCCCACGCACCAGGAACTGCTCCGCGAACCATCGGCAGGCGAGCTCGATGCTCTTATCGGCGATTTCCTGCTTCCCATAGAGATCATCGGCAATCAGCTCGTCGACCCCAAGCTCAAGCTGCATGGCGGACACTTCGACTGGTGCGCAGTACTGCACCAGTAGCTGGCTGCTCTGTTTGCTGGTCAGCAGCCAGCGGCTCTGATCGCGCATTACTAGGCGGCTAAAAAGACCATGATCAGCCGGAGCGCAGCTCACCCTGACACGTAAGTCGCCCTGAATCGCCAGCCACTCGTCCTGATAGCTCTGGAGAAAAATCACCTGACCAGCCTGAAAGCCATCGATGAGCTCATCTGAAGAAAGCGCCAACACATCCTCGGACAGCAGGGGAAAGTCTTTAAATTCCATACGCCATCACCACCGGAACTGCCAAATGACATGGGACTCTGCCAGCTCACCCACATGGAGCCGATAAGGCTCCTCATGCTGTCCGCGCAGACTTTCCTTGAGCCCCTGGTATCGCTCCAGTGGCTTCTTCGCTGAGCCCCGCTGCAAATGCAATTTGCTCTGCGGCAGCGGGTAGATGCCAAGCCCCTGATCGGAGTATTCGATGCGGAGATGGTCCGCGGGCCAACGGTCATAGCTGAAGGTGGGCATCAAACGCTTGAGCTCCAGATCGCCCCCCGGTTGCAGCCATACCTTGCGGCCAGTGGCAATCATGTTGCCTGGCTCCTCAGGCGAACCCTCTGCTTCGTCCGGCAGAGCGATAAACTCCTCGAACAACACCAGCCGGCTATCGGCAGGTTCGTCGCAGAAAAAGCATGACGCTTCATCGAGTGAATCAAGCTTCGCAGGCAGCAAGGTAGTGCCTCCGCAACCGGCGCAGCAGTAGAGGCGCTCGTCAATTTCCGCCAGCGCCTCAAGCCACTCGGCCATACACGGTCGCTCACTGGCGCGATGCCGCCCCTGCTCGAAGCAGCGGCTGAAGAGCACTGGCAGCCGACTGTGCTCAATCAGTTGGATGGGCAGGTTGGCAAAACACTGATTGGCATCGTCCCGCGTGTCATTGATCCAAGGGTGTTCACCACGCAGCGCGGCCTCCTCCTCTTCAGGCTCCCCATCACTGACCAACTCGCCCTTAAAGGGGTGGTTATGGGTCAGCAACTGATAGGCGATGACAGCAAAACTCCAAATGTCCGTCAGACTGGACAGCAGCGCGTCACCACGCACCACTTCTGGGGCGCCATAGTCAGCCGTGTGCAAAGTCATGCCGCTGTGCGCTTCGAGACTGATGTTGTCGCAGTCGATCAGCCAGGTTTCCGCATGGATGGGGTCATCCGATACGAAGATGTTGCTCGGGGATAGATCGCCGTAAAGCATGCCGCGCGCATGTAGTTGATTCAGTGTTCTGGCCAGCTGGCTCAGAATACGGATACGCCGCCGCAGGCCACCCTGCCGAAGATAATCGGCAGACGCCTCATCTTCTGCATTGATGAAGCTGTCTAGAAGGCCTTGCAACGGAACCAGACCATCCATCAGCTCCATAACGTAGCCGAAGCGCGGCTCAGCCAGCAGAGCCAGCGGCCTGGCCAGTTTCAGATCACTGAGATCTTGGTGAATCAGCCAAGCAATATGGCGATGCCAACGTTGGCGGACTTGCTCATCTTTATTGGTAAAACCCTTGATCAGAACCTGGGGATACTGAGTCCGGTAGACGATACCCTGGCCACCGCGGCTCAATTCCTCCCGCAGCTCATAAACCGAGCCTTTGGTGTCCTGCACCACGCGCTTCTGCGGCGCTGTCGTAGTCGTGGTCATCTGCTTCAATCCGCTCTGAAAATTCCAGCGATGCTCTTGTCGTCGCCATGACGAGGTGTGGACCAGCTGTGTAGCTCTCGTGTCAGCCACTGGCGCATGCGGCGTTTGCTGCAGCGCAACTGACGCTGGTAGATCGCATCGAAGAATGGCTCTAGCTGTTCTGGAATTAGGTCATCCGATATGCCGTCCGTCATCAGCAACACGCCATCACCCGGCTGGCTCAACTCAAGCACTGTGCTGTAACAACCCTGCGTGCCAGCCTGCGCCAAGGTATTGGTCTGATTGCCGAACCCCTGGCGCTGGTCAGTAAGCACCTGAAATACACCCTGGTTTCTGACCAGCAGCAGACCATCCCCAACCTGACCAGCCGCACCTTGTCCGGATGCATCCACCCTGGCCCAGAGACAGGTCGTCTCATGGGCTCTGTAGCGATCACCAAAATGCGCCAGCCAGGCATCACGCAAAGCCGGGACAACTTCACCGGGCGGAATGCCCTGTCGCTGTCGGGCCAACTGCCTGAGCAGTTGGACGGCCTTCTGCGAGCCAATATGACTAAGTGGCCGGCTGCCCAGCCCATCAGCCACAGCGACACACCAGCCGCCTCGGTTACCGCTGACGCATAAGGCATCCTGATTGGGCGCACCATCCAGCTGATGCGAAGGGCCTCGCACGGATGCCCCAGCTGCCAACAAGGGCATCAGAATTCCCAGTCTTGGTCGTCAGCGTTGGGAATCTGTAAGGGTGTAGATTGATTAGGCGTAGCCGACTGACTCCGCGCACTGACGCTCATAGTCACCGCACGGAAGAAGCGGTGAATATCGCGAGCATTTTCGGCACGGAACAGCGGTGCCTCAGGGTCATTGGCGAAGTCGCCGAGCATGGCCTCATCAGCATCGGCACCGATAGCCATGGCAAAGCGAGTGGCCTTGGAGGAGCGTTCACCATTGACCAGACTAGCGAAGGAACCTTGCCAGTCATCATTGGGGTAGCCATCGGATACCAGCACGATTACCGGCTTGTAGGCACGGGAAGGGATGCAATCTTTGTCTTCGATCATCTGGCTGGCCAGCGATAGAGCGCCGCCCAGTGGGGTCGTGCCTTCTGCAAGTAGCGGTGTAAAGCTTTGCAGCTGATGAGCCGGGGTCAGAGGCAGGCTCAACTCAGCTTGGCTGCCGCCAAAGGTGATCACGCTGACCTGGATCTCCGCGCGCAGGCGGCTCTCGGCTGAAAAGCTGGCGATCATGTCCTTGAGCCCTTTGTTCAAGGCTTCGATCTTGCCGTCGACGGACATACTGCCGCTGGTATCCGCCAATACGATGACCGGTAGTGGACGAGCGCTTTGGACTTGGAATTTCTTGAGCTCTGACATTTTCATACTTCCTTGGTATTCAGGTGTTCAGTCCTATAGCGCATTCCGTGCCAACTCGTTTTATTCAGTTAAAACATTATGTTAGGCAACAGTAAAGGCTGAGGAAATTGCCGTGAAAAGTAATATTTCTTATGTGAAAGTAAACTTATTTGCGCTGCCTGCGTCATTTACAACGCCCAGTAATACTGCTTGATCTTCTGCGCCATCAGCCTACGACGCTCGGCCAGAAACGCTTCGAACCGCTCGGGCTGGTAGGCTGCCAGATCCTCCGGGAGACAGTTGGCGGCCAGATTGGCCTTGAGATCATCCACTCGGGTGATCGCACCGTAGCGGGCCTCACCCTTCTAGCACTGCGCGAAAACAGCGTCCATGTAGGCCGCCGGGGCGGTGTCGCCGATTTTGATGTTCACTTCCTGCTGCACGTACACGTAGTTGGCCACCTGGTTGTACTTGCTTCTGAGCAGCCCCCGCTGCTTGAGGAAGTTCTTCGGGAAGATGTGGTGGATGTCACCGTGGTGCGTAAGCATGTCGCGCACGGTGATGTCCTTGGACAGGAAGCCCTTGTCCCCGCGATTGGCCTGCGCGGCCCAGAATACCTTGATGGCCGGGGCGTTGACTGAGGAGGTGTTCAGCGCCTGCGGCAAGCCGAAATCCCAGAAGGCGTCGGACAAATCTGCGGCTTCGATTTCCGCCAACACCTCGGCAAATGGCCGGTCGTGCACGGCCTTGATGTCCTTGTCGAACCGCGATTCCGGAGAGCCCGAGTAGCGCCCGGTAAGCAGCGACATCACAAACCAGCGGCGCACCCAGCTTTCGATATTGGGGTTGTTGCCCAGGTCGCGTTTGAGCTTGAGGTACAGTACGTAGGCGAAGTTGAGCGCGTTGACCGAACCGATCGTGGAGCTATCCACGTAACCGGCCGAGCGGACGATCATCAGAAAGCGCTTGAAGTGCGTCTCGTTGATGAACTCTTTCACCCCTTCGCTCAGGGTCTTGAACGACGCCTCTTCGATTTCCTTCTCGTAGCTGCGAGTCTCGAAGTTACGCCCCGAGAGCAGGCCGACCAGGTCCGACAGTCGTCCACGGTTGAAACGAGTGGTGAATGCAACCCGCAACATGTCCGAGTAGCTGGGGTCGTACAAGTCGTCGTTCTCGCCCTTCAGCCAACGCATGGCCTTGAAGTAATCGGTCTGCACGAACGCTTTGTCGTTGTTCTCGATGTGCGCGTAAAACTCCGGCGCAATGGACAGGTGGCAAAAATAATCGATCGCCTTGCGTAGCGTGTTGCCGTCGAACTCCTCGTTGGCAGCGATCTTCGACATGGCAAAGTCCGCCTGACTCAACACCACACCCTTGGAATTGATGCGGATAAAGATTTCAGTGACCGTCTCGATATCCAGATCAGCTGCCAGCTCGATCAGACCGATTTGCTTCTTGGTGATATCGCACAGCCTGTCCAGCCGTTCGTAGAGCAGATCTTCGTCCACCCCGGGATTCAGCTCCAGATAGTCACGGCCCACCTTGTGCGCCTTGAGCTCACCGCTGACGATGGGGGCGATATCGGAAAACCAAGTTTTGTCCTTCTCGATAGCCGGGTTGCTGACCTCAAAGCGCTCCTCAATAGGGTGAAAGGCGATGCGGATACGCACCTGCTGGTAATCCTGGTTGATTACCTGCTGCCCGGCGATGGCGGCAGTCAGTGCCGTTACCCGCTGCTGACCATCGATCAACACCTTCTTGCCTTCGGCCAGCGAGCCGTCCTTTAGCTTCACCGTCGGGTTGCGCCAGGCAATGATGTAACCCACCGGAAAGCCCTGATACAAGCTGTCCATCAGATCGCGCACTTTGGTGGCATCCCACACGAACGGCCGCTGGATTTCCGGGATGGCGATCTCTCCGGATATCACCCAAGTCAGCAAGGTTTCGATCAGGTGCTGATTGACGGAGTATTTCTGCGCTGACATGGGCATTCCTTTGCATACGTATAAAACGAATCTACGCGCTCGCAGCTGGCAGCAGTTCTGCCAGACCGGACCGGGTGATATATGGCACTTTGCCAGACGGTACCAGATTGGCAGCGGCTTCCAAGTGCACATCCTGATCATCGAAGAAGATATGCGGGGTGAAGGCACTGAGCACTTTGGCTTTGCCGACGCCCCCCAGGAAAAAGGCCTCATCAACGTACACGCCCCAGGCTCGCAGGGTATTGATGACGCGCATCTCGGATGGGGAATTTCGTGCGGTGACGATGGCGATTCTGATCGGTGAGTCCTTGCCACCGGTGGGCAGGCGCTCCTGCAGGCGGGCCAGTTTCTTCAGCAGACTGGCGTAAGGGCCCTCTTCCATCGGCGTGTGCTGCAGCGCATCCTCCTGGGCCTTAAAAGCCTCCAACCCCTGGGTTTTGTAAACCAGCTCGCTGGCGTCGGAGAACAGCACCGCGTCCCCGTCGAAGGCGATGCGCACCTGGCCCTCAGGGATTTGCGGGGCGTTGGCCGGTGGAGCCTTGAGGATCGCGGCGGCACATTGCCGGGAGTCGATGACCTTTTGCGCATCCTCCACATTGGTGGTCAGGAACAGGTCCACATCGAAGGCATCCATGTAGTCGGCCACCGACTCGCCACCGGTAAAGGCCGAACGGGTTATCGCCAACTGGTCACGGCGAATGGTCTTGAGCACGCGGATGCCGGTGTCCGGACTGTTGCGCGACATCACCACCACCTCGACCAATGGCGAGGTCTCGCCACCTTTCATATGCCGGTTGAGGTCTAGCAGTGCCTTGACCAGGTGATACCCGGTACCCGGCGCCAGCGGCTCATCCTCACGCTCCTGCATATAGCGGCGGTAGTTACCGTTCTCATCCTTGGTGACATAGCGGATGCCATCGATGGGCATTAGGCCGGCCAGGGCCGGGACGTGAGTGGTGACGATGATCTGCCGGTTGGGCTGGTTGGAAAGCTCCAGCAGCGCCTTCATCAGCATCATCTGGTAGTTCGGGTGCTGGGAGGTCTCCGGCTCTTCGATGGCGTAAATCACGTTGCGCTGGGAGCCCACTACCGCCTTCTCCGCCTCGGCGCGGAAGAAGTTGAGCAGAATCAGGCGGCGCACGCCGCTGCCGCGCTTGTTGATCGGAATGCCATTCTCACCATCCAGAGTGAAGCTGAAACTCCACTTGGGCTTTTCCTTGAAGCGTGGGGTCAGTTCGTTGGCCAGCTCTGGAGCCATTTCCCGCAACTTGTCGAGGGTGCGGGCGGCGACATCGAGGACGCTGGCTTCGATCTGCTGCTCCAGTGCGCTGATTTCATTCTGCAGCGCAGCCTGGGCTTCCTTGACCGCTTGCTGCAGGGGGTTCTTGGCTTCGGCGTCACCATCGCTGCTTTCACGATCCGCCTTGAACAGGGCGAAGGTGGGCAGCTGAGCCTCGATTTTTTCCCAGATAGATTTGCTGTCAGTCGAAAGTCCTTTGCTGACGTCGAGCAGCATCTCCTGACAGGCGATAGGCTGTGCTGCCGCACGGATAGCCTGCCGCCACTGTGAGGCCACGCGCTTGTCTGCCAATTGCTCAGCAATGCCCTGCTGCTCACCGAGCTTTTTCAGTTCGGCCATTTTCAGGCTTAGCAACCCAGCCAGCGCCTCATCCGCAGGGTGCTGGCAGCGGATAGCGGTTCGCTCCAGCTTGCCGGTGTTGCCCTTGAAGGTTTTGACAATCTCCAGCGCACCCTAGGCGTTGAGCAGGTATTCCTGCGCCAAGGAGGTCTCGGCATTTTCATCGAGCACCAGCGCCTCAGGCAGATCATCGAACTCACAGGCAATCTCGAACTGCTCGGCACCCTCGGCCAGGCTGAAGCAGTTCATATCACTCTTGTCCGCCTTGACATCGCCGCTCTCGAAGAAGATGGCCAGGGCTTCGAAGATGGTCGATTTGCCATAGTCATTGCGGCCGACGATGCCGGTCCTGGCTTCGTCGATGGGAATGACGGTGGTGGCACGGTAGCCGCGGAAATGCGTGAGCTTGACGGACTTGAGGCGCATGGGGATTTCCTTATCTATAGCTGGCCGGAGAAGGCTTTTTGGCTCAAGGACTCAAATGCGCCGTCAACATAAGCAGCACTCTCCACCACGCGCTGACTGGCAATGTTGGTCGCTCTCACAATTGAGGAAAATTTAAGTTGCCGACTATAGTCCGGCAACGAAAGAGTGAATGCCTCAAGCTCCTCACGATTGAGCTTTGGAATATTTGCACGGGCAGGCAACGACTCGGTATATGCGGTGAAGAAATCAGAGAGGAGCAACATCCATAGGAACTCCTTAGTTGCAACACCCTCCACAGGCCTGACCGGATACATGTCAGCTGAACACAAACCCACCCCTTCTGCCATTGCGCACTTTCTAAGATATGGTCGTATTTTTGAATACAACACATAGCGGTCATCAAAAAGAAATTTCTTACTAATAAGTCCTTCCTCTCGCGCAGTTAGCGCGGGAAGCAGCTTGCCAATTTTTTTCTCTATCCGATCCGGACCGATATGTATTAAATCTATATATTCGTCGACTCGCGGATCAACCATTGGCGCATCCAGCATGGCAACATCAGAAAACCTAACGACATTTTCTGCACCCTCAATCACATCGCCGAACATGTCCAGAAACACGGCGCGAAGGAATTCGTCGGCGAGCTGGATGGCTTGTTGGCGTTTGCGGCGGATGGCGTCGGCCTTGTCGAGGATGGCGGCGATGCGCTTTTGTTCGGGCAGGGGTGGGAGGGGGATTTCAATTTTTGCCAGTCCCTGCCCGGTTATTTGAGGCTGTGCCGAGCCAGAAATTACGTCATCGAAACCGCGCCCCAACAGGTAGTAGTAGAGAAACCTAATATCTACCCTCTCACTATCCAACACATCCAAAGCCATTGCATTGCCATTAATGTATGACTTCGGCTCAGATATATGGACATTTCCGCAAGTAGCACCGCGGCAAGTTATCATTAACGTCGCAAATTCGTGGGTATACTCTGAGTAGAAACCGATTTTCCCATTGGCACCATAAACCGGGTAACCCTCTTCAAGCAGATCACTGGCGGATATAGTTTTCCACTGACGAGGACGACATACGTCATGCAATTTAACCAACGGCCAACTCACAGCATCCCCTCCAACTCATCCAAATCCGCCAAAATCTCCTGCTCCAGCCCTTTAAGCCGCTGCAGAATCACCTTGGGGTCTTCGTACTGCTCCTGCTGGTACTCCACTTCCTTGTAGCGGTTGATGGAGAGGTCGTACTTGTTGGCGGCGATATCCTCAGCCGGAACGACAAAGGCCTTTTTGCGCTTGTCGCCAAACAGGGTATTGATGGTGCTGGCGCTGATATTGCCCTCGACCATCTGCCGGTATTTGTGCCACTGGGCAATAGCATCGGGCAGGTCGTTGCTGCCCTCGCCTTTTAGCTCGGTGCGTTTGTCATCCAGTGAGTAGCCATCGGCTTGCAGGTCGTAGAACCATACGCGTTCGGTGCTGCCGCCCTTGGTGAAAATCAGGATGGCGGTGCTGACACCGGCGTAGGGTTTGAACACGCCACTGGGCAGGCTGACGATGCCTTCCAGCTGGTTGTTATCGAGCAGCTCCTGGCGCAGTTGTTGGTGAGCCTTGGATGAGCCGAAGAGCACGCCGTCCGGCACGATCACGGCGGCGCGGCCACCGAGTTTCAGCGAGCGGAGAATATGGGCGACGAACAGCAGTTCGGTCTTCTTGGTTTTCACCAGGCCGAGCACGTCGGGGTTGGTGTTGGTTTCGTCCAGGCTGCCTTTGAACGGCGGGTTGGCCAGCACCACGTCGAAGAAGTCCTGCTCCTGACGTGGATAGTGCTCCTTGATGGATTTACTCAGGGAGTCCTGGTAGCGGATGTTCGCGCCGTTCACGCCGTGCAGCATCATGTTCATACTGGAGACGCGCAGCATGGTGGTGTCGAAGTCGAAGCCCCAGAACATCTCGCTGTTGATGTGCTGGCGGTAGGGTTCGAGCAGGTCGCCGGAATAATGCAGGTTGCCGTCTTCGTCGCTGAAGGTGCCTTCCGGGCTGGAGTGCACGCGGTTGAGGTATTCCATGGTGCGGGCCAGGAAGCCGGCGGTCCCGCAGGACGGGTCGCAGATCACCTCGTTTGGCTGCGGGGTGATCAGTTCGATCATCGCGTCGATGATATGGCGCGGGGTGCGGAACTGGCCGTTGATGCCGGCGGTGGTGAGCTTGCTCAGCAGGTATTCGTAGATATCGCCCTTCACGTCGCTCTGGGTCAGCGGCAGGTCGTTGACCATCTCCACAGCGGAAGTGAGTACGGACTCGTTCTTGATCTCTAGATCGGCGTCCTGCATGTACTCGCTGATATGACCGAGGCCCTCGCGCTCACCGCCCTCACCTTCAGCGCCGCCGAGTTGGGCGAAGAAGGGATAGACCTTCTGCTTGAGGTGGCTGTGCAACTCCTTGCCGCTCATGTTGCGGAAGTTCTTCCAGCGCAGCAACTGGCCGTCCGGGGTATTAGGAAACAGGCGGTCGAAGGGCTTGCCGGTGCGGTTGGCCTTACGCTCAGCAACGTCTTCCTGCATGTCGAGCATGCGGGCGAACATCAGGTAGCTGATCTGTTCGATTACGGTCAGCGGGTTGGTGATGCCGCCGGTCCAGAATTTTTCCCAGAGCTTGTCGATATCAGTGCGGATTTTGCCGGTGAGCATCAGGCGGTCTCGTATTCAGTTTCAGTGTCGGTTTCTGCCAGCAGGTCTTCATCGTCGGCGCTGTCGGTCAGCGCCTGGATGTTCTGTTCAGCCGGGATAAAGTCGATTTCCAGCGCGGCCTTGTCGGCGAAATAGGCTGGTAGCTGCGCCTTGATGGAGGGGGCCAGGTTCTTGAATTCACCCACCTGCTTGACCAGGTTGCCCTTGCCGCTGACCAGCTGGCCTTCGGCCTTGACGTAGGCTTCGGTGGCGGTTTCCAGGCCTTTTTTGATTTTCTCGAAGCTGGCCAGGAAGGTATTGAGTTTTTTGAAAACGCCCTCTGCCCGGCTGGCCAGCGCGGCGGTGTGCTTGTTCTGATCCTCATAGCGCCAGAGCTGGCGAACGATGTTGAGGCTGGTCAGCAGCGTGGTCGGCGTGGCCACCAGCACGTTGTTCTCGATGGCCTGCTGGAACAGAGTTTCGTCCGCCTTGAGCGCCTCAACGAAGGCAGACTCGATGGGGATGAACATGAATACCATGTCCGGCGAGTTCAGCCCCGGCAGCTTGTAGTAGTCGCGGTCGGCCAGTTCCTTGATGCGGCTGGCGACGGCCTGCACATGCTCTTTCAGGGCCTGCTTACGCTCCAACTCATCTTCTGCGTTGACGTAGCGGGTATAGGCGTTAAGCGAAACCTTGGCGTCGATGATCAGGTGCTTGCCCAGGGGCAGGTACACCACGGCATCGGGGCGCTGGCGACCCTCTTCGGTAGTGATGCTGACTTCGCGCTGGTAGTCCTTGCCCAGTTGCAGGCCAGAGCGGTCGAGGACGTTTTCCAGCACCAGCTCGCCCCAATTGCCCTGCAGCTTCTTCTGGCCACGCAGCGCGGTGGAGAGCTCATGGGCCTCGGTGGTGATCTGCTGGTTCAGCGTTTTCAGCTGCTCCAGCTCTTTGCGCAGCTCACCCTGCTGGGTGGTTTCGCGGTGGTGGATCTCCTGCACTTCACGCTTGAAGGTGTCGATGGACTGCTGGAAAGGCGTCATCACGGCGCTCAGGCTGAGCTTACTGCTTTCCTGCAGGGCCTGAGTCTTCGCTTCGAGAATCTCGTTGGAGAGCAGCTTGAACTGCTCGCTCAGGCTGGCTTTCTGCTGTTCGAAGTTGGCCAGCTCACGGGCATGGCTGGCCTCGCGCTCATCCAGCTCGGTCTTGAGCTTAGTGTACTCGCTGCTTTGTGCGGCAAAGCGGGCCTGAAGCGCGTCGTAACGCGCTACGGCGGCCACTTGTTGAGCCTTGATGTCCTGCAGTTGCTCACGCACTTCGCGCTCGGAGGTTTCCAGGGCTTTGCTGCGCTGACCTTCGCTGGCCAATGCGTCCTTCAGCTGATCCCGGTCGGTTTGCAGTTGTGCGCTGACGGCCTCCGCTGCTTGCAGTCGATCACGCAGTTCAGCCACGAGCTCCTCACGCTTGTGCAAGGAGGTCTTGAGCTCCGCATGCTGATTGCTGAGCGGCTGATAACGCCCCAGCAGCTCGTTGTAATCCTGAGCCTGAGCGGCCATCTTCTGGCGAATCTCAGCAAGTTGCTCACGCGCCTCTCGCTCGCCCGTTGCCGCTACCTTGGCACTGGCATCCAGATTTGCCAGTTCGTCCTTGAGAGTGTCGCGCTCACCTTGCAATGAGGTGATTGCAGTTTGCGCTGCCGTCAGACGATCACGCAGTTCAGAGATTTGCTCCTGCAGCGCTCGCCCTTCGGCTTGAGCGCTTTCCAGGCGTTTGGCGGCTTCGTGATGCTGCCGGCTGGCATCGTCCAGCTTCAGTTGCAACGCAGCCTGTGCGTCTTTGCCTGCCTGCTGCTCCTGATTCAGCCGAGTCACATTGTCGACGGCGGCCTGCAGCTGCGCCTTCAGTTTGGACTCTGCGACCTGCAGTTCATGGCCGCGCGCCTCTGCGGCCTTGAGCTGATCACTCAGTGCTGTGCTGCCTGCCAGTGCAGTTGTTTGAGCCTGCTGGGCCTGCTCAAGCTGGGCCGCCAGCAGACTGAGTTGCCGCCCTTGGCGTAGCGCTGCCGCGAAATACCCCAACAGCACACCGGTCAGTGCGAGTACGGCTGTGATGACGATGATCTCGGTTGTCCATTGACTGGCTTGCATGTGCACTCCTAGTGACTGGTAGGCGGGGTTTCCCCGCGCAAGAAGGGCTTGAGCACTGCCACCAGCTCACCCACATCGGCAGGGGTAAACACACCGTCGATGCCTTCGTGGGAAATGCTGGAGAACGGCGCGTCGTAGAGCTTTTCGATGACGATGCTGCCGTGCTGGGCGATGTAGCTTTTGAGCAGGTTCATAAAGCGCACCTGCTGGGCCGTGAGGCTGGGATGGGTATGCAGGAACTGGGCGAAATGCTGCTCGATGGCCTGCACGTCCAGACCGATCAGCTCCCGCACGGTCAACTGCAGCTCGCTGGCGGTACGGCCATAGAACTCGTTGAGCACCTGCAGGCTGACGCCGGGATGGGTGGTAAGGATGGTCGAGGTGAGCGAACTCAGCTCCTGCTCAGCAATCGGCTCGCCCTTGTGGATTTTCTGCAGGGTCGGGTTGGCAGCCAGCATGCCGTCGAGGATGTCCTTGAGGCGGCGCCGGTAAGCCAGCGCCTCGTTGGCGCCGGCAATGGTGATGACACGCTCCGCCTCCTGTACTCCACCATCGAAAGTGCGAGTGCCTGGGGTGGCATAGAGCGGACCATTGCCCGATTGGCGGTACTTCATGATGCCGCGCAGTTCCTGCCGAGCACGCTCCAGCTTGCCCACATTGGCGTTGTGCCAGAAATCCGCGCTGCGTACCTCCGCAATCAGGGCATCTTTCTGGCGCACGGCTTGGATATTGATGGCGAGCTTGTCGATCTCCTCCAGCAGGATGATCTTGCCATCCTCGAAACAACTGGCCTGTTCCACCAGGCAGCGCTCGATACCGGCGATGAGTTTGTCGAGCGCGGTGGCATGTTTGTCACGCAACACACGAGCCGACATCAGCGGAGCGATGGTGGTCGCCAGCAGGTGCTGGGTTTTGGCGTCGAACTTCTGCAGTTGGTCGCCCTGCTGCAACTGGTGCACGGCGCGCAGCTCGCGTTTAACGGCCACGCTGCTCTCCGGCAGGTCGTTGATGTCGGCACGCAGCAGCTCGATGGCGGCATCGAAGGCAGCGGCATGATTGTGCTTGAGGGCCGCCTGCGCCAGCTCCAGACGTGCTTCGAAGGTGGTCTGCAGGAGCGACTTGCCGCCCTGGTCTTCCGGCTCCTCGTACTCCTGCTCGAAGAAGTCGAAGTTGCCGTAGTGGTCGAAGATGAGGAACTCGGTCTTGTGCTTTCCCTGACCAAACAAGTTGGGGCGCAGACGCGTGCCGCGACCGATCATTTGCCAGAACTTGACCCAGGATTTGACGGGTTTGGCGAAGACCAGGTTGACCACTTCGGGCACGTCAATGCCGGTATCAAGCATGTCCACCGAGATGGCGATACGGAAGTCGTTGCCCGGCTTTTTGAATTCCTTGATCAGGGTATCCACGTGCGGGATTTGGTTGTGAATGACCTTGCAGACCTTGCTGCCGTACTGGGGGTAGAGCTTGCAGAAGAGCTTTTCCAGGTGCTCGGCATGGTCCTGACGCTGGGCAAAGACGATGGTCTTGCCGACCAGTGAGCCGGTTTCATCCTTGATACCGTTGTTGATCAGGTTTTCCAGGATGATGCGGTCGGTGTCTTCGCTGAAGATCTTGCGACCGATGTCCTTGCCGGCAATGGTGGTGCGCTTGGCCTCCTCCTCGCCGAGGTCCTCTTCGAGCTGACGCTGCTGTTCTTCACTCAGGTCGTTGTAGTGAATGCCATCGCGCAGGAAGTCGGTGGTGAGGTCTTTGACGCGGAACGGCACCAGGTAAGGCGGATCGTTGTTGATGGCGGCATCGAGGCCGAACTCGAAGGTCGGGTCGGTGGTCTCGCAGTCGAACATGTCGAAGGTGTTGCGGCTGATGAACTTCACCGGGGTGGCGGTGAGGCCTACCTGCAGGGCATCGAAGTAGTCGAACAGGTCGCGGTACTTGTTGTAGATGCTGCGGTGGCTTTCGTCGGCAATGATCAGGTCGAAGAAGCCCACATCAAGCTGGGCGAAGCGGTTCATCATGCCTGGGTAGGTGGCGATGTAGACGCGTGCGGTCTGATCCACCTTGTTGGTTTCCCCGATAACGCAGCGCGGCTCGCTAGGCAGGTTCTGCTTGAAGGCCTCATCGGCCTGCACGCGCAGTTCCTTGCGGTCACAGAGAAACAGCACGCGCTTGGCCCAACCGGTGCGCAGTAGCAATTCGGCCAGTGCGATGGCCACGCGGGTCTTGCCCGTGCCGGTGGCCTGGATGATCAGCGCACGGCGGCGCTGCTGCTGCTGGAAGTGAGCGGCGACCGTTTTGATCGCTTCGATCTGATAGGGACGGTCAGCAATGTTCAGATCAGGGTTATGACGCTCTAGCTCCGCTTTGCGGTATTGCCGCTGGTAGATCAGGTATTCGAGGCTGTCCTTGCTGTAGAGGCCATACACCGGGCGGTAGGTGTTGTACTGCGCGTCGTCCCAGATGAAGGTCTCGTATCCGTTGCTGTAGAAAATCACCGGACGTTGCATGCCCATGCGCTCGAAGCCATCGGCGTACATGCGCGCCTGTTCGCGTCCGGCTTGCAGGCTGACATTGCCGGATTTCTTGGCCTCGATCACCGCCAGGGGCTGACCGTTGTCGCCCCATAGCACGTAGTCCGCACGACCCTTGCCGGAAACGTTGCTGGGGAAATCAACTTCGACTTCCTGACCGACCTGCGCGGGATTGCTGACATCCCAACCCGCCTGCGTCAGCATGACGTCGATCAACAGGGCGCGGGTCTTGGCCTCGTTCCACTGCAGGCTATCTGCAACCCTCTGGCTCTGCTGCTGACGCTTCTGCTGGTCCGGCTTGGCAGGCGGTTCCAGCTTGTCAAGATTGCGGGTGCGCTCCTGCTCCAGCTTCTCCATGACGCGCTGCAGCTCTTCCTGCTGCTGATTGAGCTCCTTCTCGTAGCTGGAAACGGTTTTCTGCAGGCGGGCGAGGGCTGCGGTTGGATCTTGCACTTCGATAAAGACAGGAATATTGGCCTGTGCAGTAGCGTAGTACTTGATGGCCATGTACATGGCCAATTGATGGGCCGTCTTTAGCGCCAGCTGGGCGTTACGCAGGTCACCTTCAGCGCCGTGAGCGGTGTCGTTACCCTGGATGCGCAGGAAGTTGATCTGGTGAACCAGCGGCTTGCTGACGCAATCGGCAAACACCGGGTTTTTCACCAGGTCGTAGAAGGTCGACTGCGGCATGCGCGGCAGCAGCTCTTCCTTGTAGATGGCTTTGGTGAGCTCTTCGGCGAAGCTACGCAAGCGAGTAAGCGCACTGCCCGGATCGATGTGCAGAACGGCTTCGGCGAGGCCGGCAAGGTTTGCCAGCAAATCGTTACCGGTGCGAAGAAACTCGAAGTTAACTGATTTCATGTGGGCGATTCTGTTCATAACGGTCTTTTAGCGAGGACCGTGCCAGGTTTTATTCGATGCCGTACTTGTCCATCCAATTGCTCAGCGTCTGCTGGCTTTTGAGGCCAAGCAGGCTAGCCGCACGGGTCTTGTTGTTGCCGGTAAGCGCCAAAGCCTTACGCAGATAATGCCCTGCTACCCCAGCAATTATCTTTTGTAAATCAATGCCTTGCGCAACATTCATTGCCAGTACATCGGCCTGCGCGTGCGGCAATTTGAACAGTGCCTGCTCGATATCATGAGCAGCAATTAGATTGCCCGAGCACCAGAGAGCCGCGCGCAACAGAGTAGATTGCAGTTCGCGAACGTTGCCACGCCAGGGATGCTGAAGGATAAGATTTTTTGCTTCGGCAGAAATTTTCTTATCGCCAAGGCTGGCATCCTGGCTAGCAATGCCGGCCAGCAGCTTTTCCGACAGTAACAGCAGATCACCTTCGCGCTCTCGAAGCGGCGGGAGGTGCAGTACACCTACAGCGATGCGATAAAACAGGTCTTCACGGAAGCGCCCACGAGCAACTTCCTGCATCAGATTGCGGTGAGTGGCGGCAATCAGCCGCACATCGACCTTGAGCTCCTGGCTAGAGCCTACCGGAGTGAAGGTGCCCTCCTGCAGTACGCGCAGGAGGCGCACTTGGACATCCGGCGTTAGCTCACCGAACTCATCCAGAAAAAGCGTGCCGCCATGGGCCTGTTGGAACACTCCGGGTCGATCTGTAATCGCGCCAGTGAATGCGCCCTTCTTGTGGCCAAACAAGGTGGAGTCGATCAGTTCCGGCACGATGGCACCGCAGTTCACCGCAACAAAGGGCGCTGCAGAACGTGGACCAGCGTTGTGAATGGCGCGAGCAAACAACTCTTTGCCAGTGCCGGTTTCGCCGTAAATCAACACTGGGATCTGCTTCGCTGCGAGTATCTGCGCCTGAGCCTTGAGCGCCAGCATACGCTCGCTCTGCGTCACAATGCTGTCGAAGGCTGCATCCACGGGGGCATCCAGCCCGGCAAGCTGAACCAGCTTGTCGGTGCTTATGGTATCGGCAGCCGGGACATACTCGGCGGCGATCTCAAACGGCACCTCGACCTGCTGCACGCCTTGCTCAAGTGACGACTGGTAGAAGGTTGCCGGATAGCGTGTTTTGCCCAGCAGAATCCACACTGCTTGCATGGCCGGTGTGCCGGGACTGAGCAGAATGGAAAGCTGATTGCTGGAGATGCTCAGGCGTTTTAACTGCTGGCTGGCGGCCTGGTAGATTTCCCCGAAATGAACGGGAGAAGACAGGGAAACGTAATGCGCTGCGATTGATACATCGACCTGCTGGCGCAGCCAGTCCAGGTAGGGTTCAACGATCTCGGCGGGATATGAACAGAGCAGCTCGACGCTATCAAAATCTACCCTGTTTAGGGTCGATAGAATCGGGCCTATTTCACCGCCCTCAACTGCCTTGAGATCATTCCCGCCCACCCAGCTTGCCAATACGCTTTGCTTCTTTACCACTGTTCCTGTACCCCCGGCTTCCCTCTTGCCTGCCTGCAGGCAGGAAAAAATGTGCTCTGGTTCGCGCCATGGATAGTAAACCAATCCGTCGATCCGGGTCTTCAAATGTCTGACTACATGTACAAGCTGAGGTGTAGCCGGCAGGGACTGGTGACTCCACCAAACGAAGATTAGCGAGTGAATGGAGCAGTCTTGCCACTACCAAGGGGGAACAATGAAGGAGCCTTTCGGCCCCTTCCGAACTTAGTTAACCAACAGGTTCTCAAGCTTCTCGATCAGATGATGCAGGGGACTTCGACCCTGCAGGCGCGTCTCGAAAACTTCATTCCGGTGGTAAGCAATCCAGGTTTCGAGGGCGTGCCGATTATCCTTCTCGTAGCCGGAGCCGAGGATGCAGACAAGCTCGGTGCCATGGGGATTCTCAAGGTAGAGACTCATGGCTGAAGCCAGATGCTTAAGGTACTTATGCTCGCGAGCCTCCATCGATGGATGCAGAGGGGTCACGTTGTCACGTTTGATCAGTTTCATGGTGGAACTCCTCAGCCCTTGAGATTGGCTTTGATCAGGTTGTCGAAGGCACTGCCATCACGCCGGGTCAGGTTGGGGACATAGCGCGAATAGACACGGAACAGCATCTCGGTGGTGGTGTGTCCCATTTGCCTGGCGATCCACTCCGGGTTTTCGCCTGCAGCTAGCCAGAGGGTCGCGGCCGTATGACGAGTTTGGTAGGGACGCCGCCTACGCAGACCCAGGTGACGCAGCAGCGGATACCAAACCCGGTCGTTGATGTTGCGGTATGCGTGCGGCGTACCTTCGCGGGTGCTAAAGACAAACTGTCCGCTGCCGGTTTTCTCCCGCTGGCCGAGTAGCGCCTGGTAAACCGGCCCAGACATATCGATCTCACGCTGTGAGCCGTCGTTCTTGGTGTAGTCGAGCTTGCCGCCCACCCAGGTTTCACGGATCAGAATCTGCCGTCGCTGAAAGTCGACATACTTCCATTGCAGACCATCAACTTCTGCCGTCCGCATGCCTGTGAAAAAGCGCACGGTGTAGTAGTTGCGAAAGTCATCACGCACTGTGCTGAGGACCTGCAGTACCTCATCCAAGGTGAAGGGTTCCACGTCTGTCTTGGGGACTTTCAGTGATTTGATGTTGAGATATGGCGAGGTAAACTCGAAGCGGTCAGCTGCCTCACTAAGGATCATGCGCAATGGCGTCATGATGTGGTTGATTCTCGTCGCTGTCAGACTCTGACCTTTCTGCCCGGGAACTTTGCCGAGTGCCGAGCGGAATGACAGAAGTTCTGCTTTGGTGATGGCGCTGACCTCTTTTTTGCCGAACTCAGGCAGCAAGTGCTTATCAAGGGTAAGGCGCACGGTTTTGGCGTGCGTATCACGCCATTCGACCCTCATCTCCTCAAACCACAATTCGGCAAAATCCTTGAAAAGTGGTGTTTTCAGTGATGCACAGCCAGCCTGCAGCCGACTGATCTCTTGCACCTTGCTGCTTTGAGGGAAGTAGGTGGCGTAGTCGAAGCAGCCGAGGGTGATTTCCGCCTCTATGCGCTCCAGGATCTTCTCCAGCTTTTTCCGGTTAGCAGGCGTATCAGGCAACGTAGTCTGCTCGCGGCACCGCTGATCCAAATAGGTGAAGTCAAAGAACAACTTCTCGTTGTCAGCGCGGGCGCGAACCTTACCCATGGCAGATACCTCCACCAGCCATCGGAACCAAACCAGAAGCCCGCGAGAATTTCTGCATGTCTTCTTCGACGGCTTCCCAGATGAAAAGGATCTTGCGGCCGCCAAAGGGACGGAAGTAGTGAATCCCTTCGAGCAGGACTGAGTCTTTCAAGCGATTACGGATGGTGCGCGCGTCGTACTTCATGCGCGTGGCCAGCTCTTCGGTAGTCAGGTATGTGTGAGACATGGATATGCCCTCTCTGCTAAATTGAACGACAGCGGATTCTTATGAGCTCCTGAATACTCATAATGATCTCCTGCAGATCAATATAACGCTCATTTTGAGCTTTGCAAGAACAAAATGATCTTCTGAAGATCATTTTTGGAGATTAGGATGGTCAAGTGCCATTTATCTCGCTTACTGGGCGAGCGGAAACTGAAGATCAGTGACGTGGTCAGGGACACCGGCATCAACCGCGGAACCCTCACGCGGCTGTATCACGAGACTGCGCAGAGGGTAGAGCTCAAGGACCTGGAAGCGATCTGCCAGTACCTGAACTGCCAAGTGGGAGACTTGCTAGAATTGCAGGATGATCCGGAAGGCTGAATGTCCTCCGGACCTGGTCAGGCGCGGAAATGCCAGTCGATGGAAGCCATCAGCAGCAGGTAACGTAAGGCCGCGCCTGAATGCCTGTTCTGCTGCAATCCATCTTGGAGCTCCAGTGTGGCGCGAATGCCTAAATGCAGATTCTCCACCTCGGTATTCTCCGGCTGGAGCAGCGCGACTGGCTTCCGGGGGGTTCCAAGCGCGCGGCGCCAATATGCTTTGCTCGCTCTCGGCTTTCGCCTGTCATAAACGATCAGCTCAATCGACCGCGCAGGAATGCCTAGCGCATTCAGCAGCCACAAATAGTCCCGTGCCTGGTCCTCATCACGGTTACGGTAAAAGCGCAGAGTGCTTTCCGAGAACCAGCTTCGCTCTACAAAATCATCTAGAACTCGATTGGCGCGATCGCCTTCGGCGCCTTCCAAGATCGTGTATAGACAGTGGGCGTAAATAGCTACTGAGTTGCGCCCCCCATGGCGCGGCGGCATCGGCACTAGCGATGGCGCATTGGCGTGTAATGAAAAACGCAATCGGTGCTTGTTGCCATTACTAGACAGAGAGCTCTGTGCCAAATCTCGTATATAGCGCGCCCGCTCAAGCATCAAGGCCCGATCCTCTGGAGAAAATTCCAGCCAATCCAGATTAATCTGCTGATTGGCTTCCTCCGCATAAGAGGCATAGGCCAGCATGGACTCGATTTGGCAAATTCGCTTTATCGCCCAGTTTTGCTCAACGAACTGCGCGACTGGACGCATTACAGCTTTTCGAGTGCGCCTATGCGCTCTGAGAGACCTGACCCGACGGATAACCTTCAGAAGGTGCTCAGCTTCCGAAGACGCCTCCATCGTAGGCAGACTCACCTGTGCAATCGACGCTACATTGGAAGCGCTAAACAGCCAGGCTTTGGGGTTCCACTGCCAGGCTAGTGCCAACATCTGCGGCAGGCAGTGAACATAGTGCAGAAGCGACACCTTCGGGCTGCTATGGCCGAGAAGGGCGCTGACGATATGGGCAACACGCCGTGTTGGCCCGCCACCGGGCGGTGCTAGCCCAGCACGCAATCTTTCTAGATCCTGCAGCCACCGGCTGGTCTGCGGTAGATCATCGAAAATAAGCTTCGGTGTGACATTGGTAACTAAACCGCTCAGCTTGAGCATCAGCCAGGTGGCGCATGAGTGGCGCAGATGATGGTAATGAATGACGTCCGAACCCGTCACAGCACGCATGCAGGCATGTAATGCCGGCATTAAAGTGCTTTCGCTTATCCACTGTGATCTCAACTCTGGGATACAGAGCAGAAACTCCGAAAATGGCTTTTTACCTTCCTCTGCCTGACGTTGCTGGCACCAGCTCATCAACAAAGTAAGCTCGTCAGGCTCCAGCAGCATCACAAGGGGCAGCCTTCTGACCGAGTTCTGTGTTTTCAGGCCGCGCAGGGCGTGAGGTCGAACGAGCAGGTCAATGGGCAAGTCCAGATGAACAAGCTCTGGTAGAGACAGTCTGCGCATGTTTGGTTGACGCTGGTGAATGCGTTCGCTGCAATCCGCTTCTAGCAAGGGAAAATGTATATCGCATAGCCGTAGCTTCAGGGCCTCGTTACGCCGCAAGCCTAGCCGGAATCCTAAGATGAGGAACAACTTGGCCGCTGTCACCAAACGCGGTGTTCGAAGCTCTAGTCCGCAGATAGAAATAGCGCGTAAAACCGCCTGATACTGATCTTCGGAGAGGATACGTGCATCAACGCTTGAGACGTCCTGGCCGATACCCAATACTGCAAAGGGGCTGATGGGAGGATAATGGTGATGGCGCTCCAGAAACGTATGAAACTCATAAATTGCTCTAGCCAGAGTCCGGCGCTTGCCATTGCTGGGCTGGGCCTCGAGCAAACCTTCATAAATGTTCTCCAGTGCATCTGGCTCCAGTCTGAATACCGTCAGACCATCTAGCTGCTCCAACGCCTGCCCTAGCAGCCGAACATAGCGGGCAACCGTTGACCGGCCGATACTGTTTCCATATACCGAGCCCCCAGAGAGCATGCAGCCTGCCCACTCCGTCACCAAGAGCTGAAGCTCACTGGCATCTTGGGGTGCCTCAATGCGTTGTTCCGAGCGAATCTTTTGACATATCTCCAGTAACCAATCTGGCGCGTCCGCCCCCTCCTCTATTTCAGCCTCCCCACCAGCACTTCTTCCATAAGCATTAGCGGGGTCATCTAGTCCGGCGACCCCAAATATTTCTCCCCATGAGGAAGGGCGCAGTGAATGGGACACGAACATCTGTCGGCAGGCAAAATTGACTATCATCTGAGGCAGGTGCAACTGCACCTGCATACGTAGCAGCTCCAGTAGTTCTCTCAGACTGCCCGGGAGATCTTTAACAGGCATCCCAGATGACGTCAAAAATGCGTTAACGCATCGGAGCATGCCGCCTCTACGCTGCAGTTGCTCCTTCAATAAGCGAAGATCGTCCGCGCACCGAAACATCAACATCAGCGTCGCCGGATCCGGGAACCACTGTCTGTGCTCGGCCTCTCGCTTGCCACGAAGCGATAAAGGAAGCCTTACCTCAGGCACACCCGCCAGCCATTCGATCCGCTCCAAGGGTACTGAAACGAGAGCATCCAGCTGAGCGATATCTAGCAACCCACCGCTATAGGCAGCGCTCATTAGCAATAGTCCGACGCGCTGTGGAGGATGGAGCGACTCGAGATCGCGCCGGTAACCCATCTGCAAGGCCCTGAGCAACTGACGGCTGAGGCGTAATCGCTCAGCGGTGTAAATATCTGGGTTGAACGGGTTTGCGGGACGTTCAACCGCGATAGCCAGGCGCGCTAGTGGGAATCTGGGGAGGTGGTTCCGCACCCGCTGGGTAATGCTTCGCAGCATGTTACGCAGCGCGTGATCTGTTCCCAATTGAGCCTCCAACTCGCGTACATGCTCGACAGTGATGTCTCGAATGGCACATGCACCTAGTAACCACTGCCCAAGTGGCACTCCACATTCCTCAACGATTCGCCTCAAACGCTCACGAACCATTCCTCTCCAGTCCGGCTCATGAGGTGCTGCAGACCATAAATACTCAACCTCTTGGTCGCTCAGACGTGTCATCTCATCACCCCCACCGACTTCCCTGGACGTACCAGCCCAGTGTTTTCAGCAGTTGCGTTATCCAGTCGCTCACCACCCCGGCATAGGCTGCGGGACAAAACGATGAATACGGGTCTTGAGGCTCTTCTCCGCGCAGCCAGTGCCCCATAAATGCAGCAAGGACCTCTGCAGGACAGCCACGCTCGAACAGCTCTGTGCGTACAAATTTTCGGTAAGCATTGACCCGATGTGGAATGTAATCAGCTACCTGCTCCATATACAGGTAAAGAGTGGCGGGCCTGATCTCTATGCGGCGGACTCCGCTATCACTATGCGAGAGGAAGAACCCGCGAGACCATCGCTCATGATCCTCCGAGGAGCCAGCGAGAAGCACGTTCGAGATAGCCACGCAGTGTGCGAGGTAGTGGGCCAATTGCCGTTGCAGCATTTCAGGCACCCAGACCAGCCGGCTCATGTGCCGATCGCCGTTGTCCTTGTCAGCTATCGCGCCAATCCTTAGTAGCGAATCAAATTCGTCGACGAACCGCAACGGGTTGCTGATCGCCCGGCAGCCCGTGGATAGCATGAACATTTGCACAACCCATAGGGTATAGACGTTATGCCACGTAATTTGGTGAATAAGGGTCGACGACGGCTTCTTACGCAGTATGCTCGCCATGGATCTTACATTGGATGCAATCGTCTCGGGCAATAGGCAGTGCGTGGCGCCCACACTTCCGTGCTGACCGACCTTATCCATTTCTGGCAATTGGTATGCTAAGCCAGCACAGGCATAGACTCGTTGTAGGACGCGTCCCAGAGAAGAACGGTAGATGTGCTGTAAATGGCTGGCCCTGGGCTGCAGGTAATACTGTGGCGTTTGTGCGGAAGGCACTCGGACACCAGACAGCATTCCAGCGATAGCTACGTCCTGCGTATCCGCGGTGATCTGATAGAACAAGTAGTTCCTGACCTTGCTCAGGGTGTATCTGGGATCGCTCTTGCCTAGAACCGCGAGAACCTCCCTGACTTCTGCGACCAGCTCTTCGACCTGATGGGTAAAAACATAATCGGACGTGCGAGGAAAATGTCTCAACAGCACTGCTATTAAAGCAGAGCTGCCGGCCAGATCAGGCAGCAGCAAGCAGGCCTGTGAAGATCGAAATCCGTATTTAGCCTGCCAACGCTCATCTCCCACCAATTCCGGGTGACGAACACGAACACAGAACTGCGAGACTGCCCCTCTCAATAGGCACATACCGTCGGTGCAATTTGCTTCCCGATCAACCACCGTTAGCTGAACGACGTGGTATGGAGCCTGTCCGAGCCAGAGGCTTATGTGCAGCATTAGGATGGCTTCCATCCGCAGCTGAAGGTGCACCTTATTCTGGCTATGGGTTAGCGCCCGCCGACATTCCTCAAACATATCACTGGCACCGAACAGCAGACCCCTCAACTCTGTCAGAGTGAATTGGGTATATGTGAACGGCAACTGCTGGCGACTTCGTATTATGTGATTTTCGATGCTCCGCTGACTGAGCAAATCAGCAACAAATGGCCGCTCTGCACACACGTCGTCCAGCACCCAGATTTCAGCAACAGGGCTCAACTCATCTGGAGCTAACTCAGCCATGTCGGTATCAGTAGTCGGGGGCTGGGTGAGGATTTGATAATGACCCGGCAACTGGTCAGGATCATCTGGATCGCCCAATGCAAAACCATCGCGATCCTCAGCAATGAAATGCGTCAATTCAAGAGCGACCGGTTTTCCGCGCCGGCCGCGGCTACCGCCGCCGCCTGATCTCGTTGGCGGCTCCTCCCCTTGGCTGTAACGAACCAATCGAGTAATAGAAGCGAATCGATCTGAATTCTCAGAGCTGGAGTCGAGCGCCGAGAAACCTCGACATGCCGCCACGAAGCTGGCTGTGTCCCCCCAAACCCTCAGTTCGGGGGGAATGATCAGATGACGCGTTTCGCACAACCACCTCAGATCTAGAAACGCGGCATACCGCTGAGCGGACAGTGGCGAATGGCTAGGGGGCTGCGTTGCCGCAAGTAGCTGAGCGACCAGACGGTCGTAGTCCGGTGCATTCTCCGTATCTCGTGGCGCATGCCACAGCGCTGCATAAGGGAACCCATACTTTTTCACCCCCTTGCTCAGCACTGGGTTTCGAATAGGTGGTGGTGTTCCCAACCAGAAGCGGTTCCCCAAACGCTCCGAGATTTGGGGCTGTCTGCTCAGCGAGACGATCCACAGGCATACCTCTCGCCACACGAGCGGGTCACAGCTCCCTATTCTGATAGGTGAACCAAGCTCGGATATACGCAATGCGCGCAGCAGCCCTGCCACCATACGTGGCAAGTCGATCAGATCTGGGTGTGCACAAAGGACATCAAGGATTTCTCCAACTACTTGGCCGGATTGGCCTTGCTCTATGGCCAGAGAAATTAGCGCTTTTCGGTTCATATGGTTACCGCTCTACAAAGGGTTCACCTCCATAGTGGGAGAGCCAAATCCCCTAATCACGGGCGCACACGATCCGCGCATGCGCGGATTTTCGATGCCTACCTAGTCGAACCTAGTTGCTGCCGGATGACTGGTTTTGGAGTGACACCTCGTGGCACACCTTCAGTAAGCACTGCCATTCCAGGTGCGAGAGACCATGCTGCAGATCAAGAAGCGATAAAACCGGGTGGAATCCAAAGGTGATCTAGCAGATCGAACACATTGACAGCGCTGCGGCGACTCTTGTCTCGCCTTAGCAAGGATGCGAAATTGGATCAGCTTTAATGCTATGACTCATGAGCAAGATCAACAAGATAAGCAGCGCTTAACTGAAGGGCCACATCCAGCTGAATCAGGAGAGGGCAAGGTCTGCCTGAATAGTTATAATCGATCGGGGAAGCAAGCGGAACTAACATCGACGCGCGATACATTCCAAACGACCGGCACCGGCTAGTTACTTTCCTCAAAGTAGAAAATTGACCCGGAACATTGGGCAGGCATCGACTGCATTTCTAGTGATACACGCCATACTCAATGCGCTGCAAGTAAGCCTCGACAGTTTGCAATCCTACCGGATCAGCGATAATTGCCGATGGTGATTCACCATTGAAGTACCTGCAAGGTCGGCCAAGCCATTCCTCAGCTAGTACTCGGTTACCAAAGACGTCAATTGCCAGCTCCAGCACCCTCTTGTAATGTTCTGAGTTGAACTGGACCGAGTGTTTCTTTACTGAACGCCGTTTACGCATCACGACCTCTTCCTAAGCTATTAAGAATTCCATTTCATCAGATCTTCTGAGTTAAAATCTGTAGAGTTCTTGCCGCTTGAACATGCCATGCATTCCAACTACGATCAGCGCGCGCCATCATGATTACGTCCTTTTTTAGAATCCTTCCATTCCGTCCACTTAGCAAAACACCACGTCGCGGCCCCTAGCGTCAACAAGGCCCAAAGTAGCCATTGCGGAAACTGGTACTGGCTACTTAGCCAAAGCCCTGCGCCTCCGCTAAGCATCACCATAAACAACCATCTCATCAGTTATTCTTCCGATTAGATACGAAACACCAAGATAACCGGATGCTCGGCTGTGCTAACGCCTGCACTGAAAATTTTCTCAACTCCCACATGGGGAATTGAGAATGGGCTCCGCAGGTCAGCGCCAACCTTTTCAAGCCCCGAAATCACGTCGTTCGGATCAGCGCAAGCAAGGCTGAATCGGGACTTTCTGATAGTGAAGACCTCAACGACCTATAAGCCGCCATTTCGGGTCAGCAGACCTCAGCAGACGACAGGCCTTATAATCCGCTTCTAGAATCCGAGTCTGGAAATTTCGCACTCACCGCTTGAAGCGGCCGAGCCGCAGCCTTTGCAGGAATTGGTATTGGCTGCCTGGCCAAATACCTGCGGCTGCGCTAAGCATCATTCGATAACCCTAGGTTTCTGAAAAGCCGGTGCGATTGCTCAGAAAAGTGACAGCAGCCATTCCTAAACGGTGGTTGCAGAATTCCGCGCTAGAGTTTTATGCTTTTGATCTGCGCCGCGGGACTTCGTTGGCAACAGCTCCGTTGCCTCCCCCTGCGGACATCCATTTAACCGCTCTAAGAGTTACGATGAAGCACTATGTGGTGCTCGAAGACTGGAACGGTGACGGTGCTGCTCGGCTTCCTTAAGAGATCGTGCAGGAACTGGGCGTCGAGGTCGGGGGCACGCTCTACCTCCTTGAGGAGTATGTGGGGTACGGCCTGCCGCCTAGTGCTTAGTAGGTCACCTCGCATACCTGATCGTGTGGATGAGCTAACTGGCCATTCGGCACCATTTGGCAAACTTTCCGCCGAGATAAACGCCAAGGACGAGTGAGTAAACTGCAAAGCCACTTGCCCGCAAGTGTCCTTGATTACGACGCTGGCATTGCCTTTTGCCAAAGCAGGGTCCGCCATGCGCCGATAATTTGGCCAGCCCCATGCTTGGGTTGCGCATATGTGACAGCCTAGAACCTGCGATAGGTTAGCGAGCTCAGAAGCGGCACGACTTAGCCTTGCATCACACGCACCGACGGGTCCAAAAACGCACCTAAGCTCCTTTACGCTCTAAGCCCACCGGTGAGAGCATTGCGCTACTTTGCTCGCCGCGGACCGCAAACAGAGCTCAAGCTCAATGGGAAGACGGTAGGACGCACCAGGGCCTGGCCAATAGTCAAAAAAACGATACCCCAAATTTCGTTTATTGTGCCAAGGATAACCACGTTCAGATGCCGCTATCTGCCTTAAACTGCTAGGCGCAGCAAAAGGCGAAAACCTTGCCGTACGGCACCTAGAGACATTTTTGAACGCCTTCCGCCGCCCAATACTTCTGTACCGCATTAGCCTCCGACGCGCATTGCCGGCGCAGAATTCGGATGGACCGCAGATCAATGGCTACAGGTTATCCATCGCCTGCAGGACGAAGATCTTGTCAGGTATGATACCAACCGGCGTAAATTGCGTGGCGGCGATACGGCATTTTTTTCGGCCGCAGTGACTCCCACAGGTTATCCACCACATAGGGCACATTACTGTGTACACGAACGGTAGACTGCCGACCAATACCAATGGCGGCATCTGCAAGCCGGCTGGCGGGAATCGCTCGAAAAAGCTGCATGGCGGTACTCACAGGCAGAAGAAGAGAGGCATCAAAAATCGGTGTAAATGCCGAGCGCATCGCTGAGTTTTCCGCTGCGGATCAACTCAAAAAAACCACGCTCGATATCAGCAACCCGATACTTGCCTGCATAGTAGGTGCCGCTGATACTCCGACACTCCTCACGCCAGAGGTCATACACCTTTTCGTTGTGTACGGTGATAGGGATGCTGGTTGGATAAACCCTTAACGTATCCAGCGCTCTGGGCACAGAGCGGCCAGGCACTGCCAATTTACTTATCTGCAAATCGAGCACACAAAAATTCAGTGGATCGAGAAACATCAGGACTTTGGAAACAAAGGAAATGCCTGAGTAGGCGGGGTAGCCAAGCTTTTTGATGCTCCCCAGGGACAAGGTGCCCGAACTGTGGAGCGAGCAAAAGTCAGCGTATGGATGAAAGGGTTTGATCGTTTTGAGAAACCGGTTGAAGCGATCGTCGCGATATCCAGCGCTAGCGTTTCCCCAATAGATAACGTTAGCCAGCCCCTCCTCGACAGCGCCCGGAATACAGGAGCTCAACTGCGCAGCGATTACTGACTCAAGCTCCTGCACGTTCAAAGCCACTCGCGGATTGGCCGTCGGAGCGAGCTTGAAATCGTAATAATCAAGCGGAAATTGATAGTTCAAGACTGCCTGTTCTAACACGCCAACCTGGATACTGCTCAGAGCCATTGGGAGGGGTTTCCTTGATTTGAAACGCTACGAATACATCCATGAGCGTGCATCTTATTCTCGCATCATGGCCAATTGACATCTACCCTCACGGTGCAGCGGATTTCAGACCAGTCCCTCCCTGAGACAGCGCCCTATCTCGCCAGAACCGATACGTCACACCATCAGGGTCCGGCGGCGCGTCGAACTCCAGGCGTAGAAATCCGCTAACCGCTCGCTGGCAGAAACCTGCCCCTGCATTGCAGCGACTTGCAGCCAATGGAGACCGCTCGCCACGTCGTACTCAGCGGACTGTTCTTCCAACAGCAACTTACCGAGCAGGAAACAAGCCATGGGGTCCAGCTCCGCCGCTGCTTGCTTGTACCAAGTGACGGCCTTGGCATGATCAGCAACAACGCCTTCTTCGCCGTCCTCGTAAATGCTCCCCAGCGCCTGCGCCGCGCAGGTGATGCCGGCTTCGTATGCCTGCTGGTAGTAGCCGACAGCCAACGGCACATCGACTTCAAGCCCTTTGCCGAAATAGGCAAGTTCGGCAAGATTGAACAACGAATGCGCTGAGCTCAGGCACGCGGCCGATATGAACAGACGCTTTGCCAATTGAGGGTTGGCAGCCAGGCGTGTGCCATTGAGCCAAAGCCAGCCCAAGTCATTGAGCGCGTCTGCATCGCCCTGCAAGGCCTGAGTACGGAGCATGCCGTATTGCTGCGAATGACTGCGCGATCATTGAGTCCGCCCTGCGCCGACACCGAGATGCCGACGCCCGCATACAACTGCTGCAACAGTCCTGGCTCGCAGACACTGACCTGCTCAAGGGAAGGCAAAAGGTGGTCTAGCAGATTGAACACATCGACAGTTTTGTTCATGCTGCGCCCTCGCTACTGATTGCATCAGGCCATTATCAACAGCGTTGCGACAGCTCATGTCGCACTCCAGCAAGGATGCGAAATTGGATCGGCTTTATCGCCATGACTTGATTTTGCGTATGCTTCTGAGAAAGGAAAACGCGATCGACACCACGACAGTGGTAGCCAGGCTTGCAAACCAGGGTGTTGAAAAAAGCACGCGTTCCATCCAGCGTGACCTTAAGGAACTCGAGGCAAAGTACCCCCACGTACGCAGTCGTGGAGAAGGCAGCGCAAAACTTTGGTGGGCGGACAAATCGCTATCTCGTTTGAGCATGCTGCCCAGCGATGCGATGAACCTAGTGATGATCATGGACCACGCCGCGCGCTTTGATATGGCGGCACAGGTAGACAAGCTCCAGCCCCTGCATGACTACGCCAGATCGCTGCTTAGCGGCAACCGGGTAGTTCAGGACTTCACCGGTAAAGTGATGAGCAGTACGCGCTTCGTCACCTTGTTGCCCGGCACCATTTCACCGGAGGTACTCGAAGTAATTCAGAACGCGCTATTAGCGGGGGCTTGCGTCGATGTGCTGTATTTGAAGCGAGGCGCGACCGAGCCGCGGTCGATGCACCTGAAACCCTTAGGCCTGTCCTACCAAGACTCCAATATCTACCTGTCCTGTGTGTTCAAGGGAATGGAGCCAGGCAGCATCGCCGCCTTGCCGATGCACCGATTCGTAGCAGCCAAAGAGACCTTTGAAAATATCCCGGCTCCGGAGAATTACGACATTAAATCGGTAGCGGCGCAGCGCAGCGCAGTCTGATTGGCCTCAAATCCGACACGCCGGTGCAGCTGCAACTACGTGTTAGCCATACGCTCTGTCAGCGGCTGCAGGAAAACCCGCTCAGCCTCGACCAACAGCTGTCCCCCTGTGAAGATGGCTGGTGGCAGGTAACGGCAAGCCTGCATCTGAGCCAGGGCCTGGATTTATGGTTGCTTAGCCAGGGCGAACACTTGGAAGTATTGGCGCCAAAGGCGCTAAGAGAACAGATTGCCGACACGGCGAAACGCATGGCGGCGCTTTACGCCGTCACCTAGGCAGCGCGACACAGTTTGTCGTAGGAATGCCGAAGCCTGGCGATCAAGTCAAATAAACCACACGACACGGAGCAAAGACGTTATGTCAAACCATACATTTGAAAAAGATTACTCAGACGACTCGTTCTGGACGAAGGTTAAAACCTACGCAAAATCCGCCGGTGAAACGGCGCTCGAACCCGCGTTGAAGATGTACTACGCCGCGATTGATGCAGACACGCCGGTCTGGGCGAAAACCACCATTTACGGGGCACTCGGCTACTTCATATCGCCTGTTGACGTTATTCCGGACATCACTCCGATGGTGGGCTACACCGACGACATCGGCGTGCTCTGCGCGGCATTGGCAGCGACGGCAAGTCATATCAAGGAAGAACACGTCGCCAAGGCCAAAGAAATACTAAAGCAATGGTTCTCCTGAAGCCGGGTAGCTCAGCCCTCCCCGGCATCCTGCCGCGGGGAAGGCGTGAGCGAATCGCCTACTCACGCTAGGCACAAAAAAGTATTTCATTGCGCCATCGAATGTCGTAAGGCCAACAGATTCTCTCTCCTGTCACTTCACAGGAGAGTCATCCATGAAAACCTATACCGCCTCGCTGCAACGCGTAGTCGCCAACGCCGGCCCGCGCGCCAACTTCAGAATGACCGTGCAGGCCGTGAGTTCGGAAATGGCGCGGATTACGGCCGAAGCGCAATACCCTGGCTACAAATGCATCAACGCTCCGGTACCGGCGCGTTGAAGATGAGCCACAAAACCATCGCAGTGGTCGCCGCCACGCTGATCGAAGCGCATGAGTTAGCCGAATGTCTTCAGCAGCACGCCGGTTCCGCCGGCAATGCGGCCAGCGGCATAGTAGGCATTTCGTTTACCGCACTGGCCTGGAACCAGGAGTGGCCAGATCAGCCTTTCGCTGAGCTGCATTGGCTGTGCACCAATGAGCAGATGCCCAAGCCAGCGCAAGACATCACCGCGCGCGCAGCGATTGTGCATATTCACTATCTGGCCGGTGCACAGCCGCCGCGCCACTCAGGCAGCCGCACTTACTTATGGAGCAGTACAGATGAACTGGCACGGTTCTGGGCCAGCTTTCACCGGGCGCAGATATGGCACAACGTCCTCGGGCTCGACTGGAGTAGCTATGAATCGACAACGCTTTCCGGGGCCATATGCCAAATCGCGACGGGCTGGGGCGCCACCCGCGTC
The DNA here is from genome assembly GCF_031453455.1 of Pseudomonas sp. SORGH_AS_0211. Classification (NCBI taxonomy): domain Bacteria; kingdom Pseudomonadati; phylum Pseudomonadota; class Gammaproteobacteria; order Pseudomonadales; family Pseudomonadaceae; genus Pseudomonas; species Pseudomonas sp. SORGH_AS_0211. Next base: position 3,399,395 of record NZ_JAVIZV010000001.1, read on the forward strand.
GCCGCCGTGAATGCATTGCTCATCGATGCACCACCCGAGGTGTACCTGGCAACTAGTGATGCCGTGCTGTTAATCGAGGCTAATCTTGACTTTTTACTCGGCGACTCGGCCTCGCTGAAAAACCTTGTCGAGGACGCTCTAGGCATCACTACGGCGGATGTGTTTCTGTTCACCGAAGGCTATCAGGGATACGGCCTGAAGCTTCTGGTCCTGGAGGAGGTTTGAGTGCGACATAAACTGACTGTGCCATGGTCGATGTCGCACGCAACGCTGTGAAGAAGGCCATTTTCAGTGCAGTCGCCACGTCGACTCATGTTGCCAAGCAGTTGTTGGCTTTCAGGAAACTCTGCCAGTCACAGCTGCTGAACCGGCCACCCTGGTCTGAGTCAGTCATCACGTCCTGCTTTGGCTTAGGCCGGCAAACCGCCATCAGCAAGGCATCGATAACCAGGTTGCTGGTCATTTGCGGCTTCATCGACAAACCAAGTACTTGCCCGCGAAAACAGACCAAGCACGACCGCCCGAAATCGCACGGGGCTCTTGTCAATGTTCATCAGTACGTCGCCGCCCAGATACTTACAAGGGCGACCTAGCCATTCTTCCGCCAGTTTTTGAGCGCCGAACACTTTGATAGCGTGCTCCATCACCTTTGCGTATTGGAAGGCAACGGTGCTCTGCTGGGAATCGGGATGTGCAGGCTGCTTACTGCTGTCTGACCTCCAGCTGTCCTGCTGGGCTTACCCACGATTCGATTCATGATTTTTCTCGAAAGTATGTCTTCGACGTTTCACTCCAAAGACGTTGACTATCATCCCGCAGAGCATGGCCCAGCTGAGCTGGCGTGAGCAATACCGAGAAGGATTCCGTTGAGCTGCGACTGTCTTGCGCGTAGGGTCTCGGCGGAACTCGCTGATCGCCAGCTGCAAAATATGACGCAAGTGTAGCGCTATTTGCACATCGTACGTCGGTCCCGCAAGAGCACCTTCACATGAGGTATCGCTCTGCTTGCGGCCAACGCCGCTCGTTAATTCTTTCCGATGCGTCCCTGAACAGCGAATAATTTGCGTTCGTTAGTCCCTTTTGAGACCAATCGTTTTTGGTATCCTATCGATCTGCGCCGCGGGACTTTGTTGGCATCGGCTCGCCGTTGCCTCCCCCTGCGGACACTTCATTCAGCCGCTGCCTGAGGTCACCATGCGGAATCATGTAGTGATTGAGGACTGGGACGGCGACGGTGCTATTCGCCTACCCGACGACGTTCTGCAGGAGATGGGCGTCGACGTTGGGGACACGCTCTATCTGCTTGAAGAGTACGTAGGCACTACCCGTTGCCTGGTGCTCAGTAAATCTCCGCGCATCCCTGATAGCGTAGATGAGCTGGTTGGCCACTGGGAGTCGTTTGGCAAAGTCTCTGCCGACGTAAACGCCAAGGACGAGTGAGCTAACCGCAACGCCTCTCGCCCGCAAATCTTGTTGCTTGCGACTCTGTTGCCTCCTGCAAGAGCAAAGTCCTACACGCATAGATAGGTGCCGGTAACTTTTGACCAGCCCATGCTTGGGTTGCGCATATGTAAACGCCCAGGACAAGAAACAGGTTGGTACGAACTCAGGCTCAGGCGCAGCAAGGCTGAAGTCATGCATACCACACGCCGCTGGAGCCAAAGCAGCGCCAGGTGCTAGCGATCCGTTAAGCTCCACGCCCACCGGTGAGCGTACTTGGCCCATCCCGCTGCGTGTCGCGAGCAAAGCTTTGGCTCAATGAGAAGACGGTAGGACGTATCAGGGTCTGGCTAGTGGTCAAAATCGATATCTCGGATTTCGTTTTTTGTGCCAAGGGTAACCACCCCCAGATGTCACTATTAGCCCTAAACTGCAAGGCACGCTAAAAGACTAAACCCTTGCAGTACGGCACTTTGAGGCATTTTTGAACGCTTACCGCCAGTCAAGATTCCTGTACCGTATTGGCCTCCGAAGGAGGGGTCGTGGGTTCGAATCCCGCCGAGTGCGCCATCTTCCGTTCACCGCCGCGTGAACCTCAGCAAAGCCCGCCATCGCGCGGGCTTTGCTGTTTCTGGCCGTCGTTCAAGCCTTTCCAAGACGCACAGACCGTTCGCGAAAGAACCTACGCCAGATTGCCGGCGTGATTTATCTGACCATTATCACTACCACGCTCGCGATTCTGATCTAAGCTCTGACCTCTAGATCCGCTCCAACCAGCCGGCCGGATGCCGATACCCTGGTGATCCACCCAGCAAGGACGCCTCATGAGATACCTCCTGACCAGCTCGGTCACCCTCTTTCTCGCCGCTCCGCTCCTGACCGAAGACACCGCCCTGGCCCAGGCCGGCCATGCCCTCCGTCCGGGGATAGAGGCAGCTGTGTACTCCCTGAATCTATCGCTGCTGCAGAGCAGTGCGGTCGGCAGGGGCCCGGTGGCCGACGAGGCGCGGCTGCAGCTGGCGGTGCTGGAACGGCAGGCGCGGCGGGACGACTAGCCTCAGGGCTTTGCCAAGGCCCGGCGCAGAGGCCTTCTTGAACGAAGCGCCCGTCCGGGGCTCTCAAGGTCTCCACTACGGCCATCCCGAGGAGACCTGGATGAAATCCCTGATTCCCCTGTTGCTGCTGCCGCTCGCCCTGGGCGCCTGTACCCGGGAGCCGATTCGCCAGAACGACCTCGGTTTGCCGAGCTGCGATCTGCAGCAGCAGCATGAACTTCCGGGTGAGCTGGGCGGCGCCATCAGTGATCCACGGCAGGCGCATGTCTCGCTGCGCGCCAATGTGCTGCTGGCGGATGTGAGCACGGCGCGCAAGGCGCGGCGGATCAGTCAGGAACAGGCAACGGCCTTCAGCGAGCGCATCGCCGCGGTGCGCAGCCAGACCGATGACCTGGTCAAGCAGCAGGGCTTTCTCAGCGCGGCCGAACGCGCCAGTTTCGACCGCGAATTCGACGGGATCGCTAGGCAGATCTGCCAGCCGCGCTAGCGGTTGGTGGGTAGCGCCTGCCAGGTCGGGTCGAAAGGTACGGCCATGAACGGCTAGGATAATGGGGCCGATCAGGCGGTAGGGCAGCCTGCCGCCCTTTTCTCTTGGCCCACGGGGACGACCCCGGCGATCGGTGGGCAGCGTTCCGGGACGGCCCGGTGTCACAGGAGGCCGTCGTTGGCTTGGTTCTATCTGGTGTGCGCGGGACTGCTCGAAGTGGTCTGGGCGTTCTACATGAAGCAGTCCGCGGGCTTCACCCGCCTCACGCCGACGATCATCACCGGGGTCGCCATGGTGGCCAGCGTGGCGTTGCTGTCGATCTCCATGCGCAGCCTGCCGCTGGGCACCGCCTATACGATCTGGACCGGTATCGGCGCGATCGGCGCCTTCATGGTCGGCATCCTGGTGCTGGGCGAGGCGGCGAGTCCGCTGCGCATCCTGGCCGCCGCGCTGATCGTCAGCGGGCTGGTGCTGATGAAGCTGACCTCGTCCTGAGCGCCCTCCCCTAGCGCGGGATCACCGAGCGGGCTAGCCAGATGAACAGCAGCCCGCCGAGCAGCCCACCCACGGCCATCGCCAGCAATCCCTCCAGGGTGCGCGTGGCATAGATGAGCACCGGCATGGGCGCGAAGGCGTCGATCAGGCGGATGGCGGCGATCAGGCTGACACTGCTGGCCAGTGGCAGCAGGCAGGCGCGATAGGCACCGCCGTGACGACCCAGCCAGAGGGCCGCGGCAAAGGCTGGTAACCAAGCGGCGAGCACGATGGCGGCATAGACGGGTCCGAAGCCCAGCAGATCCTCCAGCGAGGTCCGCCAGCGCGTGGCCAGGTCGATCGGCTGGCCGAGTCCCTGGAGGGCCGCCAGGTTGTACTGGGTCTGCACCAGGCTGCCCCAGGCCGTAGCGAGCAATAGGGCCGCGGCGAACGCCAGCAGGGTGCGCGGTTGCAACAGGGCGCGCCAGAGCGGTTGGGGCATGGTCGGAAGATCCCTTGGAGAGAGGCAGATGCTAGCGAAAGCGGGTACCCGGAACAGACCTCAAGCGTTACCTAAAGCTTCCGGCCGCTTGGCCTGGCTGGCGTGGCTAGCCCTGCTGGCGGCGCCGCTGGGGCTGGCGGCGCCGGCCTATCGGATCGAAACGGTGGCGACCGGGCTGGATAGACCCTGGTCGCTGGCCTTCCTGCCCGATGGCCGGGCACTCCTGACCGAAGGCGCCGGGCGCTTGCGGCTGCTGGTACGGGACGGTGCAGGTCGCCTCGGGCTGCAGGCGCAAGCCATCACCGGACTGCCGGAGCTCTATACCGACGGCCAGGCCGGTCTGTTCGAGGTGTTGCCGGATCCGGATTTCGCCCGGAACCAGCTGATCTATCTTTCCTATGCGACAGGCACGCGCCAGGCCAATCACTTGAGGGTGGTACGCGCGCGGCTGGACGGTGGACGCCTGCAGGACTTGCAGCCGCTGTTCACCAGCCAGCCGGCCAAGGCCTTCGGGCAGCACTTCGGGGCGCGGATGGCCCTGCTCGGTGACGGCACCCTGGCCATCGCCCTGGGCGACGGCAACGTCGAGCGCACCGACGCCCAGCGACTGGATACCCACCTGGGCAAGATCGTCCGCATCACCCGCGACGGCCAGGTGCCGGCGGATAATCCCTTCGTCAAGCGACCCGGCGCCCTGCCGGAGATCTACAGCCTTGGCCATCGCAATCCCCAGGGCCTGGTCTGGGTGGCCGAGCGCCAGGCGCTGTACGAGCACGAGCACGGCTCCAAGGGTGGCGACGAACTCAATCTGATTCGCGCGGGCGCCAACTACGGCTGGCCGCTGACCACCGGCGGCGTGGACTACACCGGCGCGCGCATCTCGCCCTTTCGCGAATTGCCGGGCATCACCCCGCCGCTGCTGGAGTGGACGCCGTCGATCGCGCCCGCCGGGATGACCTGGTACGCCGGCCCGGGCTTTCCCGCCTGGCGCGGCAGTCTGTTCGTGGCGGCGCTGCGGGAGAAATCGGTGCGGCGGATACCGCTGGTGGCAGGTGTGCCTGGTCCGCGGGAGCTGCTGTTCCAGGAGCTGGACCAGCGTCTGCGCGACGTGCGCAGCGGACCGGACGGTAATCTCTGGCTGCTCACCGATGGCGAGGAGGGGCAGCTGTTGCGGGTGGTGCCGGGGTAGCAGGGGCCACTGCAGGAGCCCCCCCAGGACCTGGTCAGGCAGCGATGAAGGTGTTGCTGGCGCCCAGCAGGGTCAGCTCGTCGCTGGGATTGTTGTAGCCGTCATAGACGAAAGCCCCTGGCAGATAGACGCTGTACTGATGGCCCTCCTCCAACTCACTGGTCAGACGGATGTCCAGCAGATTGGTCAGTTGACGCACCGGGTTCGCCATCTCGAAGCCGATCCTCGCACCCGTGGTGACATCGAGCAGAAAGGCTTTCTCCAGCAGCGTCGGGTCTACCTTCACCGGTATCGGATAGGCTTCCGAGTACAGGTCGCGCGTGCCGCGATAGATGGAGTCGTCGAACAGCAGGCTGATGAAGTCATCCGCATAGGGATTGAAGTAGGACTGCTGATGGATACCGGTCAACCGCGGCGGCGTGAGGTCGGCAGGCAGGACGGTGAGGTCGCGCGGCAGGGCTGTCACCGCGACATTTCCGGCGGTATCGGTGGTCTCGACCAGAATCGATCCCTGCACATAGAAGCCCGGCTCCAGCTTGGGCGCAGGCCAGCGTCCCTCACCCTGCTGCCAGGTCTGGCCGCCATCGCTGGAACTGCGCCACTGCAAGATGTCGCCATCGTCGAAGAAGCGGAATTGCAACAGGTTCTCGGTGGTGGGGCCGCGGGTGGTGAAGAGATGAAGCTCCGCACCCTGGGTGTCGATCCTCCACTGCGCCTGGTTCGCCTGGGTCCGGGCGTTACCGTCGTCACCAAGGTAACTGACCTGCAGCTGATCCGCCTGATAGTAGCCCGCCCCCAACTGCAGCGTAGTGCTGCCGGCGCTCGCCAGGGTCCAGTGCTGCCCGCCATCCAGGCTGTAGCTCCAGTTCTCAACCCCATCCGGCAGGGTCACGTCCACCTGGCCGTTGCGGGTGATCCCATCGGTGGCCGATACCCCGCTGTCCTCGTGCAGGACAAGGCCAGGCATGAGCGGCTCCCAGTGCGCGAGACGCGTCTGGAACAGCTGCTGATCAGCGCTCTGGCCATCCGGGCGGCCGAGGTAGTCGATCATCTCGACGATGACTGCCGCTCTGGCATCCTGATGGGTACTGCCCAGCGCCTCCAGCCGGCCCAACCAGAAGGCCTTGCCATCGGCATCGGCGCTGCGGCCGAGCAGGTCGCCATAGCAGCCGTCGATGAAGGCACTGGCGCTTTCGTCCGCGGGCTGCGCCTGCTGGCGTTCGGCGCCATTGAGGAACAGGCGGATGAGTTGCTCTTCGCCCAGGCCCTCGTCCAGTTTGGCGACCCAGAAGCGGAAGCCTTCCGTATCCGGGGCACGACCCAGTACGCCCCAGTAGCAGGCGTCCACCCGTGCTGCATTGTCCACGACCATGGTCTCTCCTCCTTGAAGCGGCCACCCGCTGTGGCCGAGTCCCTGGCTTATAGAAGGCGGCGGTACGCGGCGCCGACCTGTGTCGGGATTCCTGTGGCGTGCTCGACAGCCTTTCGCCTAGAGCGATAAGCAAAAAGCCGGAAGAAACGAGCACCCTGGTCATATCGTCGAAAAATCCGACGTTTCGCTAAATAAGTAACGACACTTCGACGCTCTGACGCTCACATCTGGCAGCGCCGCTTTCTAAGCTGGAGCCTCAACCACGGAGGATCCCGCGATGAAAGTCACCCTGCTCGGCGCCGGCCATATCGGCTACACCATTTCGCAATTGCTGCACGAAAGTGGCGACTATCAGGTGACGGTGGCGGATCGCGACGAGCGCGCCCTGGCGGCCATCGCCGCGCTGGGTGTGCAGACCCGCACCCTGGATACCGCCGACGCCAGCGCCCTGGCCGCGGCCCTGGACGACCAAGACGTGGTGCTCAACGCCCTGCCCTATCACCTGGCAATTCCGGTGGCCCAGGCGGCCAAGGCCACCAATACCCACTATTTCGACCTGACCGAAGACGTCAAGGCGACCAAGACCATCCGCCAGCTGGCCGAGGGCGCGAGCAATGCCTTCATGCCCCAGTGCGGTCTGGCGCCGGGCTTCATCGGTATCGCCGCCCATTCGCTGGCCAAGCGCTTCGACAGCGTGCGCGAGGTGAAGATGCGCGTCGGCGCCCTGCCGGAATTCCCCACCAATGCCCTGAAGTACAACCTGACCTGGAGCGTCGACGGCCTGGTCAACGAGTACTGCCACCCCTGCGAGGCCGTGCGCAACGGCGAACTGCAACTGGTGCAGCCGCTGGAAGGCCTGGAGCACTTCTCCCTGGACGGCGTGGAATACGAGGCCTTCAACACCTCGGGCGGCCTGGGCACCCTCTGCGAGACGCTGCAGGGCCAGGTGGAAACCCTGGACTACAAGACCGTGCGCTATCCCGGTCACCGCGACCTGATGAAATTCCTGCTGGAAGACCTGCGCCTGGCCGGTGACCAGGAGCAGCTCAAGAACATCCTGCGCGGCGCCGTGCCCACCACCATGCAGGACGTGGTGCTGGTGTTCGTCACCGTCAGCGGGATGCGTGGTGGCAAGCTGGTGCAGGAGGTGTTCAGCCGCAAGATCTTTGCCGCCGAGCGCGACGGTCGCCTGACCAGCGCCATCCAGATCACCACCGCGGCCGGCATCTGCACCGCCCTGGATCTGTTCCGCGAAGGCAAGCTGCCGCAGCGCGGCTTCATCGCCCAGGAGCAGGTGGATATGGAGGCCTTCCTGGCCAACCGTTTCGGCAGGGCCTACCAGCCGGTCTGATCGGGGAAGCTTCGCGGCACACCAGGGGTCCATAACGGAACAGTTACCGTTGGAGGACCCCTTGTCATGCTCAGCGTCGCCATCGTCGGTTGCGAACAGATCCACGCCCAGGACTATCTGGACACCAGCCTGGCCGATCCGCGAGTGCGGGTAGTGGCGGTGGCCAGCGAACGCGATCCCGCCCGCGCCCGGCGCCTCGCCGCGCCCCATGGCCTGCCGGTACTGGATGACTTCGCCCGATTGCCCGAAGTGGACCTGGCCTTCGTCACCACCGCCATCGAGGATCACGAGGCGACGGTGACCACTCTGCTCCCCCGGGCCCGTCATCTCTTCGTGGAAAAACCGCTGGCCGTCTCGGCAGCCCGCGCCACCGCCCTGGCCGATCAGCTCGCCGGGCGTTCCTGCTTCAGCGGCTTCTATCTGCGTACCGACCCGGCCCTGCAGCTGCTGCGCCAGCGGGCGCGGGACGGCGCCATCGGCAGCCTCAGTCACCTGTCACTGACCGCCGGCCACCCGGGACTGCTGGAGGGCTGGCTCAGCGACTGGCCAGCGCATCTGGACGAGCGCCGCATGGGCTATGGCGCCTTTGGCGATCTGGCCGTGCACCTGCTGGATTTCAGCGCCTGGCTATGCGGTGAGGCCCTGACGGTCGCCCATAGCCGACTGGAGCGCGATCCGCGCTGGCCACTGGATCATGGTGGCGAGGCTTTGCTCCAGGCCGGTGATCTGCCGATTCATCTGCGCGCCAGCGCCACCCTGCGCGGTCCGCGGCTGGCCATTCGACTGGACGGTAGCGCCGGAACCCTGGAGCTTTCCGCGGGGCGCCTGGTGCTAAACGATGCCCAGGGAAATCGGCAGGTGCTGGCCGAGGGGGTGGACCCTGGCGTGCCCCAGGGCGCCCAGGCGGTGTTCGATCAGTTGCTCGGCCAGTCGCGACCGGAACTGGCCAGTCTGGCGGACGCCCTGAAGGCCAATCGGCTGCTTGATAGCCTTTATGGGCGCGATTGAAGGCGGATCGGACGCTCCTGGGCCACCTAAAGGTCGGACTGTTGGTGCCGATAGCGAGGGTATCCAGCGCAACTTGGCTGATACCCACTTCGCAGAAAGGAAGGCTCCATGGTCTGGTTCAACAATCTGGCGCTGGCGAAGAAACTCGCCGTGGCCTTTGGCCTGTGCACGGCCATCACCCTGGGCATCGGCGCCGTCGGCCTCAGCGGTATCCGCAGCGTCAACGCCCAGCTGGATAACGTGTTGAACGACACGCTGCTCTCCATCAGCCTGCTCAACGATGCCAAGAGCAATGTCATCGGCCACAACCGCGATCTGTTCCGCGTGCTGTCCATGGCCTATGGCGAGGCACCCCAGAGCGACCTCCAGACCGTCATCACCTCCCTGCGTGACAACCAGGCCGATGCCGAGAAACCCTTCGCCGCCTATCGCGCCACGCCACTGCAGGCCGATGAAAAGCAGGCCGGCGATGCCTTCGAGCAGGACTGGAAGAGCTATATCGCCGGTACCGACGCCATCCTGGCGCGGCTGGCCGCCAAGGACGTAGCCGGTGCCGCCAAGTTGTTGAACGAGCAGGTGCAACCCACCTACCGCAAGACCATGGCCTCGTTCAAGATCATGATCCAGTCCAACAAGCGCCAGAGCGCCGAAGCCGGCACCGCGGCGCATGCCGCCTACCAGCAGGCGGTCTGGGCACTGGGCCTGGGTCTGCTGCTGGCCTCACTCTGCGCCCTGGCGCTGGGCATCGTCATCACCCGGATGATCGTTGCACCAATCCGCCAGGCAGTGACCAGCGCCGAGCGCGTCGCCCAGGGCGATCTGACCCAGTCGATCCAGAGTTCGCGCCGTGACGAAGCCGGGCAGCTGCTGCAAGCGCTGGGTGGCATGCAGCGCAGCCTGAAAGACACCGTGCAACAGATGGCCGGCGCCTCCAACCAGCTCGCCGCGGCCGCCGAGGAATTGCACGCGGTAACCGAGGAGAGCTCGCGTGGCCAGGTCCGCCAGCACGACGAGGTGCAGCAGGCTGCCACTGCCGTCAACCAGATGACCGCCGCGGTGGAAGAGGTGGCGCGCAATGCCGCCTCCACCTCCACCGCCTCCCAGGACACCAGCCGCGAAGCCCAGCAGGGTCGCGAGCAGGTGCAACAGGCCGCCCAGGCCATGGCGGTAATGACCGGCGAGATCACCGATTCGACCCAGAAGGTGCAGACCCTGGAAGGCCAGGTGCGCGAGATCGGCAAGTTGCTGGAGGTGATCCGCGGGATCGCCGAGCAGACCAACCTGCTGGCGCTCAATGCCGCCATCGAGGCCGCCCGGGCGGGCGAACAGGGCCGCGGCTTCGCCGTGGTGGCGGACGAGGTCCGCGCCCTGGCCCATCGCACCCAGGGTTCCACCGGCGAGATCGAACGCATGATGAGCGCCGTGCGCAGCAGCGCCGAGGAAGCGGTGGGCGCCATGCACAAGAGCCAGTCCCTGGCCGACAGTACCCAGGCGCGCGCCAACCAGGCGGGTGAAGCCCTGGACCGCATCGCCGCCAGGGTCGCCCAGATCGAGGAGCGCAACCTGGTGATCGCCAGTGCCGCCGAGGAGCAGGCCCAGGTCGCCCGCGAAGTGGATCGCAATCTGGTCAATATCCAGGACCTGTCCACCCAGACCGCAACCGGGGCCCAGCAGACCGCCGCCTCCAGCCAGGAGCTGTCGCGACTGGCCACCTCCTTCCAGAGCCTGGTGGCGCAATTCCGTTACTGATCGGCCACCCAGGGACCTTCCGACCGGCGGTCAGCCTGCCCTCGCCCCAGCGAGTGGCGGGCTTCCGGCGCAGCCATGGGTTTGCAGAGGTGACGCGCCGGTGTTCGGAATTGAACATTGCATGCCAGTACGGTTCTGAGCATAAAGACCTGAATGGATGCTCCCATGCGCTTTACCTACGATGCCCGCCGCAGCTACCGCCTGATCGGCCTGGACGATGGTCGTCTGGCTGGGCAATTGCTGTGTGGGCAGCTGTACATCATGGTCGCGGGCGATGGAAAGCAACCGCAGTCCTATGCGCAGCTGGAAGATGACCAGTTGCGCACCGCCGAGGGCCGGCTGATCGGCTGCCGCGACGCGGATATCCTCACCCTGCAGCGAACTGGCGTAGCCCTGCGGCTGGAGCCACTCGACGCCTGAGGCAGGACGGCTAGCGCGGTCCCCTCTGCTCGGGGCTACCTCCCGGCCCGCTCCCATGGCCACCATGACCTCCGCCGCCGGGCGGCGGCATGAACAGCCAGCACCCGGACAACGACAGCAGTGCCGCCAGCACGGCCACTTTCGTGCTTCTCGCCATCACGACGATCTCTCCTGCCGAAGGACCCTCCCCTTCTCGCCGTCATTGGACGCCAGGCCAGGCCGAAAAAGACGTAGCCCTGGGTAAACGTCAGGTAAGAACGCTGTCTGGCCCGATACATCCGCCGCCGATCGGTGGGAACCTCTCATGCACCTTGTCGCTCCATTTCCTTGAACGTCATCGAAAAGATGCCAAACGGGCGCCTTTTGGCCCCCTTCAGGAGATGTCATGTCCAGCGACAACCAGTACAGCATGCAGAACCCCCTCACCCAGTATCCCCAGCCGGAATTCCCCAAGCAGCCCCAGCAGGCCCCGGGCCTGGCCCAGGTCATGGAGCCGCGTCCCGATCATGGCGAGGCCAGCTACAAGGGCTTCGGTCGTCTGGCCGGGCGCAAGGCGCTGATCACCGGCGCGGATTCGGGGATCGGTCGGGCCACGGCCATCGCCTACGCCCGGGAGGGTGCCGATCTGGTGCTCAACTACCTGCCCGAGGAAGAGGCCGACGCCCAGGAAGTGGTCAAGCTGGTGGAAGCCGAGGGTCGCAAGGCCGTCTGCGTGCCCGGTGACCTGAAGGACGAAGCCTTCTGCACTCAACTGGTGAGCAAGGCCAGGGAGGCTCTGGGCGGCCTCGACATCCTGGTCAATGTGGCTGGCAAGCAGACCGCCGTGCAGGACATCGCCGAGCTGACCACCGAGCAATTCGACGCTACCTACAAGACCAACGTCTACGCCCTGTTCTGGCTGTGCAAGGCCGCGCTGCCGCATCTGCCGGCCGGTGCCGCCATCATCAACACCACCTCGATCCAGGCCACACAGCCTTCCGAGTTCCTGCTGGACTACGCATCGACCAAGGCGGCCATCACCAACTTCACCAAGGCGCTGGCCAAGCAGGTCGCCAGCAAGGGCATCCGCGTCAACGCCGTGGCCCCTGGCCCCTTCTGGACGCCGCTGCAGCCCAGCGGTGGCCAGCCCCAGGAAAAGATCCCCACCTTCGGCGGCGAAACGGTGTTCAAGCGTCCCGGGCAGCCGGCGGAACTGGCGCCCATCTATGTGCTGCTGGCTTCCCAGGAGTCGAGCTATGTGACCGGTGAGGTCTATGGCGCCACCGGAGGCATGGGCTGACGGCCATGGCGGCCTTCGATCCCGCCCGCCAGGACGGCTACGCGCCCCTGGCGGGCTACGCTGCCCTTTCCGATGGCCGTTCGGTCGCCCTGGTGGCGCCGGACGGCTCACTGGACTGGTGGTGCGTGCCCAACATGGATTCCGCACCGCTGTTCGACCGCCTGCTGGATGCCCCGGCGGGCGGTTTCTTTTCGATCGCGCCAGTGGCCGACTATCGCGTCGAGCGTGCCTACCGCGAAGACAGTAACGTCCTAGAAACCTGCTTCCACACCGCTGACGGCAGCGTGCGCCTTACCGAATCGCTCAACAGCGGCTCAGCCGGTCGCCTGCCCTGGTGCGAATTGGGTCGCCGCGTCGAAGGCCTTTCCGGACGGGTCGAGTTGCGTATCGAACTGGTACCCGGGACCCAGGGCCAGACCGTCTCGCCCTGGATGCGCAGCACCCCCAATGGCGAGGTCATGCACGTCGATGGCGTGATGGCCACCCTGCGCTATTGCGAGCGACTGGAGATCCTCCAGTGCGATGACCGCCGACTGGTAGCGCGCCTGGTGCTGGAAGCCGGGCAACGCAGTGTCCTGGCCCTGACCGCGACCGAGAACGAACCCCTCGTGGTGCCGTCCCTGGACGAGGTGGACCAGCGCATCGACCGCAGTGACCAGGCCTGGCGCGAATGGGCCCAGGGCTTCGCCTACCGGGGCGAATTCCTCAGCGAGGTGAAGCGCTCGGCGCTGGCCCTCAAGCTGTTGCTCTACTCCCCCACCGGCGCCATCGTCGCCGCAGCGACCACCTCGCTGCCGGAGCGAATCGGCGGCGACAAGAATTACGAATACCGCTATGCCTGGGTGCGTGATGCGGTCTTTACCATCAAGGCCTTCCTGCGTCTGGGCGCCCTCGGCGAGGCCCAGGCGGCCCTGGCCTGGATCCAGAACGTCATCCGCCGCCACGGTAATCGCCTGCACACCTGCTTTACCCTGGAGGGCGAACTGGCCCCCGAGGAACGCATCATCCCGGTTCCTGGCTATCGCGACTCCCAGCCGGTACGCGTCGGCAATCGCGCCAGCGCCCAGTGCCAGCTGAGTCTCTATGGCGATCTGCTGGAGACCTTCCGCCTCTATGCCAGCAAGGGCCATGTGCTGGATTTCGCCACCGCCAGCCTGCTCACCGACCTGGCCAATCTCTGCGCCGATGGCTGGCGGCAGACGGATGCCGGCATGTGGGAATTGCCTGAAGAGCGCCACTACACCCTCTCCAAGCTGGGCTGCTGGTTCGCCCTGGATCGCGCCGTGACCCTCGCCCGCGACGGCCATATCCCCGACGCCATGTGCGGTCGCTGGGAGCGCGAGCGTGATCGCATCCGCGACTGGGTCAACGAACACTGCTGGAGCGAGCGCAAGCAGGCCTACACCTTCTATGCCGGTACCGAGCGTCTGGACGCCGGGCTGCTGCTCGGCATCCGCTTCGGCTTCGACGGCGGCGAGCGTTCGGTCAGCACCCTGGCGGCCATTCGTCGTGAGTTGGCCCATGGACCTCTGGTCTACCGCTATAGCGGTGCCGAGCAGGAAGAAGGTGCGTTCCTGGCCTGTTCCTACTGGATGGTCGAGGCCCATGCCGTGCTGGGCGAGGTGGACCAGGCGCGGGAATTGATGCGCGAGGTACTGGCCGCCAGTCTCAATGGCGTCGGCCTGATGACCGAGATGCGTGATCCCCGCGACGGCACGGCCCTGGGCAACTTTCCCCAGGGCCTGAGTCACCTGGCCATGGTGCATGCGGCGCTGATCCTGGAAGAACCGGAGCCCGAGGCGTGAGCGATCTGGATTTCACCCGCCCGGTGGACGAGGTCGCCCGGCAACTGATCGGCGCCACGCTCAGACTCGAAGGTGTGGGCGGCCTGATCGTCGAGACCGAGGCCTACGACGGCGAAGACCCGGCCTCCCACAGCTTTTCTGGCCCCACCCCGCGCAACCGCGCCATGTTCGGTCCGCCCGGGCATGCCTATGTCTATCGCTCCTATGGCATCCACTGGTGCTTCAATCTGGTCTGCCGCGAGGCCGGGCATGGCGCGGGCGTGCTGATCCGCGCGCTGGAGCCGCTGTGGGGGCTGGAGGCGATGCGCGAACGCCGTGGCGGCCTGGCCGACCGCCTGCTATGCGCCGGCCCTGGCCGACTGTGCCAGGCCCTCGCCATCGACGGCAGTCACGACGGTCTGCCGCTGACCGAGTTGCCCTTCCTGCTGGAGCCAGCCGCTGCCGAAGTAGCCGTGATCGCGGGCCCACGCATCGGTATCAGCCGCGCGCGCGAGGTGCCCTGGCGCTTCGGTCTGGCCGGTTCGCGCTATCTGAGTCGTGGCTTTGCCAAGGCGCCCCATTACGGAGAGAACAGCTAGGCTAAAGGCAATGGCCTCTGCCGCTACCTCTCGGAGTTTCGATGCGCGCTCGTCATCTGTTGCTGATTCCCCTGCTGCTGCCCACGCTCGCCCAGGCCAGCCTGCGCTGTGGCCAGAGTCTCGTCGAGGAAGGCGACAGCGTCGAACAGGTCCTCGCCGCCTGCGGCGCCCCGGCCGAGCGCAAGATCAATCCGCCGGCCCTGCGCAACAACAACGTGCCCAAGTTCAATGCCGCCGAGACCCAGTTCTGGACCTATGCCCCACAGAACGGCGCCTCGCGTCACCTCAAGTTCATCGATGGCAAGCTGGTGGAGATCAGGGTCGAGCGTTAGTGGGAAGCCTCCCTCGCCCCAACCCTCTCCTGGAGGGAGAGAGGCAAAACCAGCAGCTCCGACGTAAGGGAAAGGCAGCGTAGGTTGGGTTGAGCGCAGCGAAGCCCAACAGTTGCCAGGCGGCTCTCTCCATCGAGCAGGCAAAAAAGAACCGCTCGAGGGCGGTTCAAGAGGAGCACGACCTCAGGGTCGTGGTTAGAACTTGGCTTCCAGGTCCAGCTGCAGGGTCTTGACGTCGGCGTCGCGGCGGAAGCGGCTGGCGGTATCGGACTCGGCGAGGAAGTAGGTCAGGCCGACACCGAAGTTCTTGTCGATGTCGTAGCCGAGCTTGAGCTTGTGGCCGCGGGCCCCGGTCGAGCCGTTGCCGAAGTCCGAGTCGGTAAAGGCACCCACCACGGCGTTGCGCTGGACATCACGGTAGTTGTATTCCAGCCCGACCCGCTGCAGCAGCTTGGTCTTGGCGCCCACCAGCCAGGCGGTGTCCTCGCCGTCGTCGGCCTTGTCGTTGACCACATACTGGCCATAGAAGGACAGCGGCACCCACAGCTTGGTCAGGTCCAGCTGGGCGAAGCCCTCGTAGAGCTGGAAGCGGTCGGTGGTGTTGCCATTGACCGCCAGGGCGCAGGGCGAGGTGACCGAGCCGGTGGTCGGGCAGGCGCTGTCCTGGTCCTTGTCGTAGGCATAGACGCTGCCACCGACCATCAGCTTGGCGGCATCACCCAGGTTGAAGCGGCTGCCCAGCTGGCCGGCATAGAGGCGCAGGTCGTGCCTGAACTCGTAGCCTTCGCCGTCGACATTGTCCTTGAGCACGTAGTAGCCGGTGCTGCCGAACAGCTCGGCGCCACCGCCCAGGTCGTACCTGTAGGTGCCGGCCAGGCCTTCGGGGTTGATGTCGGCGTCCCAGATGACATCGCCGGTGCTGACCCACTGCTGGCCCATCTTGCCACCCACCAGATGCAGATTCGGCAGCGCCGTGGGGTGGTAGTCGATGTAGGCCTGATCCAGCCAGAGCTGCTTCTTGTTGAAGTAGCCGTTGAGGTCCTGGTTGGTGGAGCGGGCATCGTCGCCGCCGCCGGTGGCGATGCGGATGCCGGTATCCACCTGCGGATTGATCTCGCTGTAGGCGCCCAGCCGCGCGCGGATGCGCTGGCGGTCCCGATCGAGGCCGTTGTCCGGTTCGCCGCTGATATCGATGCTCTCGTGGCGCACCCGCACGTCGCCCTTGATCTGGGTCTTGGCGGCCCAGGCCAGTTTCTTCTCGAAGTCGGAGGTCTTCTGCTGCTGGGCGACCTGGGCGGCACGCGCCTGCTGCTCCTGCTGCAGATCGCCGCGCAATTCGGCGTACTGGGCGGGGGTAATGGAGCCGTTGGCCTTGAGCATGTCGAGCAGCTTCTCATCGACCGCGGCACTCGCGGCGGCCGAGCAGGTGGCCAGGAGCACGCCCGAGAACAGCGCCGTGAATCGATAAGGGTTAACAGACATCGGCAGATCTCCTTGCAAGACAATCCAGGGAGTGAGGGCTGGCAGTGCAGCCCGTCACGAAGCTGGGCCAGTCTCGGCAGAAGAGATGTCGTTTTGCTTGCAGTAAGATAAAGCTTTTAATTCAAGTCATTGAATATAAAGCAAAATTTAATCAAACCTTCATCCATCCCGGACGACTCGGCAGTGGCTCGGAATGGAACACGATGACCCGAGGCCCTGGCCCGGCGCTTTCCGACCGCCCATGAAAAAGGCCACTCCGGGGAGTGGCCTTGCCAAGCGCCGGCGAAATCCTCAGCCGAAGCGACCGGTGATGTAGTCCTCGGTCTGCTTCTTGTCCGGCTTGGTGAAGATCTTGTCGGTCTTGTCCACTTCGATCAGCTCGCCCAGGTACATGAAGGCGGTGACGTCGGAGCAGCGCGCCGCCTGCTGCATGTTGTGGGTGACGATGACCACGGTGAACTCCTGCTTGAGTTCGGCCAGCAACTGCTCGATGCGCGCGGTGGAGATGGGGTCCAGGGCCGAAGTCGGCTCGTCCAGCAGCAGCACCCGCGGACGCAGGGCGATGGTGCGGGCGATGCATAGCCGCTGCTGCTGACCGCCGGAGAGACCCAGGGCGCTCTGGTTGAGCTTGTCCTTGACCTCGTCCCACAGCGCCGCACCGCGCAGCGCCTGCTCGACGCGATCCTGCAGCTCCACGCGAGACAGGCGCTCGTGGTGGCGGATGCCGTAGGCGACGTTGTCGGCGATCGACATCGGGAAGGGCACCGGCTTCTGGAACACCATGCCGATGGTGCTGCGCAGGCGGCTCAGCGAATACTTGGGATCGAGGATGTTCTCCCCGTCCATGAGGATCTCGCCGCTCGCTTCCAGCCCCGGGTATTCCGAGTAGATGCGGTTGAAGATGCGCAGCAGCGTGGATTTGCCGCATCCGGACGGGCCGATGATGGCGGTGATCTGCTTGGCCGCGATGTCCAGGTTGATCGACTTGAGCGCCTGGTGGCCCTTGTAACGGAAGCCGACGTCGCGCGCCTGCAGTTCCGGTATCTGCGTCTGCATGGTAGTCACTTGGAATCCCGGTTACGAAAGAAGAAGCGAGAGGAGAGGTTCAGGAGCAGCACGAACAGTGTCAGCAGCAAGGCGCCGGCCCAGGCCAGGTGCTGCCAGTTCTCGAACGGACTCATGGCGAACTGGAAGATGGTCACCGGCACGGTGGCCATGGGCTTGAGCACGTCGGCGTTCCAGTACTGGTTGCCAAAGGCGGTGAACAGCAGCGGTGCGGTCTCGCCGGTGATGCGGGCGATGGACAGCAGCACCCCGGTCACCACGCCGGCGCGGGAGGCGCGCAGCAGAATCTGCAGGGTCACCTTCCACTGGGGAATGCCCAGGGCCAGGGCCGCTTCGCGCATGGCCGGCGGCTGCAGCTGCATCATCTCGTCGGTGGTACGGGTCACCACCGGCACCACCAGCATGGCCAGCGCCAGGGAGCCGGCGAAACCGGAGAAGCCCAGGCTGCCACCGGAGTACTGGTTCAGCGTCACCACCACGGCGGTGTAGATGAACAGGCCGATGACGATCGACGGCGCCGACAGCAGGATGTCGTTGACGAAACGCACCACCAGCCCGAGCTTGGAGTGGCGGGCGTATTCGGCCAGCCAGAGCCCGGCGAGGATGCCGATGGGCGCGCCGATGGCGGTGGCCAGCAGGGTGATCAGCACGCTGCCGAACAGGGCGTTGGCCAGACCACCGTCGGCGGCGCCGGGCGGCGGCGTCATCTCGACGAAGAGGGCCGGGCTCAGGGCGCTGACGCCCTTGATCAGGGTGGTGCCGAGGATCCAGGCCAGGAAACCCAGGCCGAGCACGGCGGCGGCGCTGCCAAAGATCAGCGCGATGCCGTTCTTGATCCGCCGCTTGCGATAGAGATAGGCGTCGATGTGCATCAGTTACCTGCCTTGCGCGACAGTTGCGTCAGCATCAGCCGTGCCGCCAGCAGCACGAAGAAGGTCACCACGAACAGCAGGAAGCCCAGGGCGATCAGCGAAGAGCGGTGCAGATCGGTGTAGGCCTCGTTGAATTCGTTGGCGATCACCGAGGCGATGGAACTGCTCGGCATCATCAGCGAGAGGGAGAACTGGTGGGCGTTGCCCAGCACGAAGGTCACCGCCATGGTCTCGCCCAGGGCGCGCCCCAGGCCGAGGAAGGCACCGCCGACCACCGCCGAGCGGGTGTAGGGCAGCACGATGTCCCAGCAGACTTCCCAGGTGGTGGAACCCAGGGCGTAGGCCGATTCCTTGAGCTGGGCCGGCACGCTGCGGAACACCTCGTACATCACCGAGGTGATGAAGGGCAGGATCATGATCGCCAGGATGATGCCGGCGGTCAGCATGCCGATGCCCAGCGGCGGCCCCTGGAACAGCACCCCGATCACCGGGATGGCGCCGAGGTAGTCGTTGATGAAGGGCGAGATGTAGGCGGCCATGAACGGGCCGAAGACGAACAGGCCCCACATGCCGTAGATGATCGAGGGAATGCCCGCCAGCAGCTCGACCGCGGTGGCCACCGGGCCGCGCAGCCAGGGCGGCGCGATCTCCGAGAGGAACAGGGCGATGCCGAAGGCGGTGGGCACGGCCAGCAGCAGGGCGATGAAGGAGGTCATCAGGGTGCCGTAGATGGGCACCAGGGCGCCGAACTTCTCGGCGCCGACATCCCATTCGGCCGAGGTGATGAAGTCCAGGCCAAAGGTCATGAAGGCGTGGCGACCGCCCCAGAGGGTGGACGCGGCGGCGCCGACCAGTACCAGCAGTACCAGCAGCGCGGCGGAAAACAGCAGCCGGCGGAACCAGACATCGGCGCGGGTATCCCGGCGGATGCGCTGTTCCTGAGCGGCGGAGAGGGGCAGGGTCTGGTCGGTCATGGAGCTTTCCGTCTACCTGGAAGGACGCGCGAAACCGCCTGGACCCCAGGGGATCCAGGCGGCGGGACAGTCGTGCTTACTTCTTGAAGTCGGACGCCCAGTAGCCTTCGATCTGCTTGACCAGGGTGTCCGGGACCGGGACGTAATCCAGGGCCGCGGCATCCTTCTGGCCATGCTCCAGGGACCACTTGAAGAAGTCGAAGGCGACCTTGCTGCGCTCTTCGTTCTTGGGTTCCTTGTACATCACGATCCAGGTGGTGGCGGTGATCGGCCAGGCATCGGCGCCCGGGGCGTTGGTCATCAGCAGGTTGAAGTCCTTGGCGCTCTTCCAGTCGGCGGTGGCGGCGGCGGCCTGGAAGCTCTTGGCTTCGGGCTGCACGAAGTTGCCGGCGGCGTTCTTCAGCTGCACGTGGGTCATCTTGTTGGTCAGCGCATAGGCGTACTCGACGTAGCCGATGGAGCCCTTGATCTGCTTCACGTAGGCGGCGATACCCTCGTTACCCTTGCCACCCACACCGACCGGCCAGTTGACGGTGGTGCCGAAGTTGAACTTCTCCTTCCACTCCGGGCTGACCTTGGCCAGGTAGTTGGTGAAGTTGTAGGAGGTGCCGGAGCCGTCGGAACGACGCACCACGGTGATGGCGCCTTCAGGCAGCTTCATACCGGGGTTCAGCGCGGCGATGGCCGGGTCGTTCCAGGTCTTGATCTCGCCCATGAAGATCTTGGCCATGGTCGGACCGTCGAGCTTCAGCTTGCCGGGCTCGATGCCTTCCACGTTGATCACCGGCACGATGCCGCCAATGATGGTCGGGAACTGGCCCAGACCGCCCTTCTGCAGGTCGTCGGTGCTCATGGGGGCGTCGGTGGCGCCGAAGTCCACGGTGCCGGCCTTGATCTGGGCGATGCCGCCGCCGGAGCCAATGGACTGATAGTTGATACGGTTGCCAGTCTTCTCGCTGAAGCCTTGCGACCACTTCGACAGAACGGGGAAGACGAAGCTCGAGCCTGCGCCCGTGACATCCACGGCATGAGCGGCGGTGCTCAGGCAAAAGGCCGACAACAACAGAGAGAGGCTGAACGTGCGTTTCATGGTGGCTCCATTACCTAGTGAGGGCTGGCGCTAGGCTATTGCCGAAATGTGACAATTAAGTGTCAGCGGCATGACGAAACGGGGACGGCAGAGCGCCATCATTGAGGGCGACGGCAATGGCTCCTGCGCAGGCAGGCGAAGGTGTCCGCGCCTGGGCCTCACAGCAGACCGCTTCGACCAACTGCCGATGGCAAAGGGGCCGCCTACGTCCCGACCAGCCTCTACAGGCGACCTCCGGTGGTCACCAGACGACACGCCTGTCCGCCGCCCGCGGTCGTCTCAGCAGCCTGTGCCGTGGCCACGATCCAGTTACGACGGGCCTTGCAGGCCTTTTGGCGCATCCGTGTAGGCGGCTTGGCAGCAGGAATTTAGCCAAGGCTATATATATTAGAACTATCTACAAGATAGACTTTCTCTATCCGGATGGGTAAGGTGGCGGCCTCTTTGGGGAGTAGCCTGCTTCCACCGCGGTGGAAAGCGTCCTGATCAACATACTCGGCAACCGCCGTGGTCAGGACAGCCAGTCAGGGTTGGCGAGACCAGAGGCATCACCGCGCCATGCCGGGCGTGCGGGGGTGCCTTGTGGATCGAGCCCGGCCGGCGCTGTCACGATGAATCCCGCTTCCCTGATGTTCCTGGCCTTCGCCATGTCCACCGATGCCTTTGCCGCCGCCGTCGGCAAGGGTGCCAGCCTGCACAAGCCCTGCCTGCGCGAAGCCCTGCGTACCGGTGCCATCTTTGGCGTCATCGAAGCCATCACCCCGGTGATCGGCTGGGCCGTCGGCCTCACCGCCGCCCAGTACGTCCAGCCCTGGGATCACTGGATCGCCTTCACCCTGCTCACCGTGCTCGGCCTGCGCATGATCTGGGCCGGCTTCGGCGCGCCCGAGGCCGAAGAGGAAAAGCCCCGCCAGCATTCCTTCATGCTGCTCGCCCTGACCGCCGTGGCCACCAGCATCGATGCCCTCGCCGTGGGCGTGGGCCTGGCCTTCATCGACGTCAACATCATCACCGCCGCCCTGGCCATCGGCCTCGCCACCATGATCATGGTCACCACCGGGGTGATGCTGGGTCGGGTGATGGGCAATCTGGTCGGCAAGCGCGCGGAGATGCTCGGTGGCGTGGTGCTGATCGTGATCGGCGCGGCCATCCTCCATGAGCACCTGGCCACCGTGGCCAGCTGATGGCCCGGCCCTGGCGTAGCGTCCTCTTCGTCCTGGCCGTCCTGCTGCTGGCCGCCTTGGGCTTTCTCGCCTGGCAGCGCTTCTGGCCGGCCCAGGCCGCCCCCGGCTGGCGCTACGAAGTGGCCCATGCCGACATCGCCAAGGCCAGTGCCCTGGCCTGGCAGGGCGATGCCCTGATCACCGCGGAAGAACTCAAGGACGGCAAGGGCCGGCTGCTGCGTATCGATGCCCAGGGCCGACGCAGCGTACTCAGCGAGGGGCTGTATAAGCCCGATGGCCTGGTGCCCTACCGCAACGGTTTCGCCTACAGCCAGGAAGGCGGCACCCATCCCATCCGCTGGCTCGACGCCACCGGCAGTCGCGATCTCTTCACCGGTATCAATGCCCAGGGCCTCTGGGCCGAAGGCGAACGCCTCTATGCCGTGGAAGACCGCAAGAGGGCCGGACGCCTGCTGCGTTACGACGCCGCCGATGGCAGCCTGACCGTGCTGCGTGACCACCTGGACGAGGCGGAGTCCTTTACCCGTTGCCCGGATGGCACTGCCTTCTATACCGAGAAAGCCCGCGGTCTGGTGCGCCAGCTGAGCGACGACGGCCGTGATCCGCCGGCGCTGAGCGAGTTGCGCGAGCCGAGCTTTCTGCTCTGCGACCGACGCGGCCTGTGGATCAGCGAAGACTCCACGCACCGCGCCCGCCTGCTGCTCTGGGATCGCCAGTCAGCCCCGCGCGCCATCCTGACCTTCCTGCGCGCCCCCCAGGCCTTGCTGCCACGGGGCGACGGCTATCTGCTGGCCGAAGGCGGACGCAACCGCATCATCGCCCTCGATCCGCGCTAGCGCATGCGCTTCAGGGTGTCGTCCTTGCGCACCAGGTGATGCCAGAGGGCGGCCAGCACGTGCAGGCCGATCACCCAATAAAAGGCCTTGCCCAGCCAGAGGTGCACGCCCTTGAGCGTCTTCGCCAGTTCCGGGTCCACCGGGAAGGGTGAAGGCAGCGCCCAGGTGCTGGAAGGGATCTTGACCGCTCCGATGGTCAGCCAGACGGTGAACAGTCCGAGCAGCGGCTGGGCCAGCAGAAAGGCATAGAGTCCGTAGTGGGTCAGCCGGCCGACGGTCTCCAGGCTCTTCGCCAGCGGCGGCGTGATCGGCGGTACCGGATGGCGGTGGCGCACCAGCAGCCGCGGCAGGACCAGTGCCAGCACCAGCAGACCGACCCAGAAATGACTGAGCACCACCCATTGGCGCTCCAGCGAGCCCCGCTCGAACTGCCCGCGATTGAGGATCAGTACATAGGCCAGTAGTACCAGCAGGGCCATGAGCCAGTGCAGCAGCCGAGCGCTGCGCGCATAGCGGGAAACAGGAGAAGCGGAGGGCATGACGGGATCCTGCTACTGAGGTGAAAAGGCGCCGGCAGTGTAGCGGCGCCCGGGGGTTGAAGGTATGGCCGCAAGGCCCTAGCCACAGGGGCTTTCCGCGGTATCCAGCAGCAGCTTGCTCAACTGCTGCGGCGGCTGGTGCACCAGGCCGGTGGGCGATTCGCAGACGCGCTGCACGAAATTGTCGCTGAACAGGAGCTTGCCATGGACGAAGTACTCCTCGGGGCGACGATTGGGATTGTCGATGCGGGTCCCCAGGCGCTCCGCCACCCAGCTGCCGGCCTCGTAGTGGCTGATCCAGCGCTCGCCCTGCAGCTCGGCCAGGGGTTGCGGCGGTGCGTCCCGCGCCACCACGATCACCGGTACGTCGCTGACTTCGGGCACCAGGTCGTTGTGCCCCCAGTGCCCATCCTCCCCCAGCCGCTGGCCGTGGTCGCCGGTGATGATCAGATAGCGCTCGCCGTCCAGGCGATCGAAGTCGGCGAGGATCTCGGCGAGCAGGCCATCCAGGTAGTGCAGGGAATTGTCGTAGGCATTGGCCTGGCCCTCGGCCCCGCTATCCGGCCAGGGCACCGGGGTGCCCTCGTGCCGGTAGTTCTGCGCATAGGGCAGGTGTGCGGTGCGCAGATTCAGCACCACGAAGTTGCGCGGCGCCCACTGCTGCTCGTCGAGGATCTCCAGCAGGGCGCGATCCTGGCGCTGCAGGAAGCGCAACGGATGGTCCTCGCGGGTGATTGAGACGTCCAGGTAGCGACTGCCCAGGTGCGCCAGCAGCTTGGATTCCTGGGAGGACAGCCAGTGGGTGCGAAAGCCGGCGGCCTGGGCGAAGCGGAACAGATTGATCTCGCCGCTGCGCAGGCGCTGGTCCTGGCCCGGTTCGCGGATCGGATTGAGCAGATAGGGCAGGCTCACGTCGGTGGCCACCCCCGCCGCCACCCCGGGTCGGATCAGCGCCTGGGGATTGGCCGCCAGGTAGGCCGACAGCTTGGGGGTGGTATCGCGCTGATAGCCAAAGGCGCCCAGGCGATCGCTGCGCAGGGAATCGGCCACCACCAGCCAGACATGCCGCGCGGCGCTGGGTACCGGGGCCAGGCCATAGGGTGCATAGGCGGTGGGCGGCAGGACGACATCGTCACGTCCGGCCAGGCGCACCGCCCAGGCGGAAAAGGCGTTGAGGCTGTTGTGCAGGCCGCTGCGACTGGGGCTGGGCACGAAGGCATCGAGGTTACGGTAGGTGGCGCGATAGGGTTTGGACAGCAGCACCACGGCGATCAGCAGCAGCGCCCAGCGACTGGCCGGCAGCGGTACCCGGCCTGGCAACTGAAGATGCAGGGCGATCAGCAGGCCATAGGGCAGCCCCACGCACAGCAGCACCGGCCAGTGCGCGGGCAGGCTGAGCCACAGCGTCTGGCGCACTTCGGCGGTATCGCCCAGCAGGGCCTGGATGTCGATGGCGCTGAGCGGCTCGCCGAAGAAACTCAGGTTGCCCAGTTGCAGCAGCTGCATCAGGGCGAACAGCAGCAGGATGACCGCCGCCAGGCGCGGCAGATTGCTCAGCCAGAGCGCCAGGCTGAACACCCAGAGCGCGGCCACATAGCCCGCCTCCAGCTCGGCGCGGTTGTTTGGCGTGAAGCCTTGCTGCAGGACGTCGTCGGCCAGCAACAGCAGGCAACTCAGACTGCTCAGGAGCAGCAGATTGCGCCAGTGCCGCCAGCCCGAGGCGCGGGGGCGAGAGAAGGCCGCGAGCAGCATCAGGGTGCCCTGCGCAGGCGCGAGGAAAGGCAAAGGCAGGCGGGCATGGCGGGCTCCAGCGACAGGGAGCCGCTACCCTGAGGGACGAACCTTAATGAAGTCTTAGCGGCTCATGCGCGGTAACAGATGAGCCAAGGGTCGGATACGAGCCGACCGGCTTGACCCTGAAGTCACTTCAGGCTTCAGGATGGTCAGCAAAGGGCCTGCGCCCACTGCCTCCTCAACGCTTCGGAGACCTGTAGATGAGTGGCTCCACCCCTCACCACGACCACGACCACGACCACGACCACGATCATCAGCATGGCCACGACCACGGCCATGGTCATTCCCATGCCCCGCGGGTGACCGCCGCCAACGAGCGCAAGCTCAAGCTGGTCTTCGTCCTCACCTTTGGCTACGCCATCGTCCAGGCCGTGGGCGGCTGGTGGTCCGGCTCCCTGGCGCTGATCGCCGATTCCGGGCACATGGTCTCGGATGCCGCGGCCCTGCTGCTGGCCCTGGTGGCCTACCGCGTGGCGGCCAAGGCGGCCAATGCGCGCTTCACCTATGGCTTCCACCGGGTACGCATCCTCGCCGCCCTGACCAATGGCGTCGCCCTGTTGCTGCTGGTCCTGTGGATCGGCTGGGAAGCCATCATGCGGCTGCGCGAGCCCACCGAGGTGCTGTCCGGCCCCATGCTGGTGGTGGCGGTGATCGGCCTGGTGGTCAATATCGTCGGCTTCGTGGTGCTCAACAGCGGACACAAGGACGACAGCAACCTGCGCGGCGCCCTGCTCCATGTGGCCGGTGACCTGCTGGGTTCGGTGGGCGCCATCCTCGCCGCCCTGGGCATCCTCTGGACCGGCTGGACCTGGCTGGATCCGGCGCTGTCGATCCTGGTCGCCCTGCTCATCGTCAAATCGGCCTGGACCCTGGTGCGCGATGCCGGCGCGGTGCTGCTGCAGGCGGCGCCGCGGGAATTCGACACGGCCGGTGCCACGGCGGCGGTTCGCGCCCTGCCGGAGGTGGCCGAGGTAGGCCACCTGCACGTCTGGACGCTGACCGACGAAACCCGCATCGCCACCCTGCACATCACCCCGGCGCCGGGCAGCGACCCCCTGCGCCTGCCGACCCTGGTGGGCGAGCTGTTGCGCAGTCGCCATGGCCTGCAGCACGTGACGGTGCAGGTGGATCCGCCGGGCACCCTCGACGGGCACTGCGCCTAGGCGAGCCCTAGTCGCGCGGGGAAGACTCATCCAGCGGGCGGCGGCGACCGGTCAGCATCGACAGCGGCAGGTTGTCGCCCACCCGCAGGCTCTCCACCACGGCGGCCACGGCATGCAGGCAGACCAGCGCCAGCAGGCCGTTGGCGAAGAGCGCGTGCAGGTCTGCGGGCCAGTCGGCGCCCCAGAGGGCATCCACCTCGCGCATGAGAAAGCCGGTGACGCCCAGGCCGCCGATGGCGCCCATCATCAGCAACATCACCAGGGCGCCCAGCGGCGAATGGCCGAGGCGATGATGGGGCCGCCCCTGCCAGAGATCACGCAGATGAGCGCTCAGCCGCGCGCGGGTCGGCCAGCAGTCGCTCCAGCGCGCGCTGCGCGGGCCGACGAAGCCCCAGATCAGGCGTACCAGCAGCCAGGCACTGGCGTAGTAGCCGATCCAGCGGTGCCAGAAGGCGCCCTTCTCGTTGAAGAAATAGTTGGCGAAAAAGGCCGCGGCGACCGACAGGTGGAACAGCCGTACCAGGGGATCCCAGAGCCGCACGGTCGCCGTCCTCATCAGCTGTCGATCTCGCTCTTGACCGCCTTGCCGCTCACCGGGTCGTGATAGATCTCGACCTTGCGCTTTTCCTTGTCGAAGCCGTAGATCTCGTAGCAGTTGCCCTTGGTGATCTTGAATTTCTTGATCTCGTAGCCCTGGTCACGCAGTTGCGCCTGGAATTTCTCGGCGTCCTGCCAGGTGGATTTGTCCGCCTGGGTGCACTGGGGTTCGGCGGCAAGGGCCAGGGGACTTGCGAACAGCAACGGCAGCAGCAGGCGGCGCATGGCGACACTCCTCGTGGTTGGAGTGGCCAGACTCGGCGCCAAAGCTTAATGCAGTCTTAGGACGCAACGCCCGGTAACAGTTGCCCCTGCCGCTGCGCCAGGACGCCGGCGATGATGGCGCCCTGGCGGCATTGCAGAGAGAGGAAGGCGATCGTGCGGGTACTGCTGGTGGAAGACGACGCGGCCCTGGCCCAGGGCATTCGCATGGCCCTGCGCGGCGAAGGCTACACCCTGGACTGGGTGGCTGACGGCCTGGCCGCCGAGCACGCCCTGGCCTCCGAGCGCTTCGACCTGGTGCTGCTGGACCTGGGCCTGCCGCGCCGCGACGGCCTCGACCTGCTGCGCCGCCTGCGCAGCCAGCCGGACGGCCAGGTGCCGGTGCTGGTGCTCACCTCCCGCGACGCCAAGGCCGATCGCATCCAGGGCCTGGATGCCGGCGCCGATGACTACCTGGTCAAGCCCTGCGATCTGGACGAACTCAAGGCCCGCCTGCGCGCCCTGATCCGCCGCAGCTGTGGCCGCGCGCACCCGCTGCTGGAGCACGCCGGCATCAGCCTCGATCCGGCCCGCCAGGTGGTGCACTACCACGGCGCCGAGGTGGTGGTGACGCCCATGGAATACCAGCTGCTGCACCTGTTGCTGCTGCGACCGGGCGCCGTCATCACCCGCGAGCGGCTGAGCAACGCCCTCTATGGCTGGCAGGAAGCCGCCTCGGGCAACACCCTGGAAGTGCTCATCCACAACCTGCGCAAGAAGCTCGACAGCGGCCTGATCCGCACCGTGCGCGGGGTCGGCTACCTGCTGGAGCGTCAGCCATGATCGCCATCCGGACCCGCATCCTCGCCCCCACCCTGGCCCTGGTGCTGGCCGGCAGCCTGGCCCTCGCGCTGCTGGCCCTGCGCGACAGCCATCGCGAGATCGAGGGCATCTACGACGCCCAGCTGGTCCAGGGCGCGCGCCTGCTGGAAGGCCTGCTGCAGGCCGGCACGCCGGCGGCGGCCAGCTGGCCGGAGCTGATCCGGGTGTTCGATCGCGCCATGCAACCCGTGCCCGGCAACGTGCCGGCGCATCCCTACGAGAATCAGCTGACCTTCCAGATCTGGACCGCCGATGGCCGGCTGCTGGCCCGCTCCGGCCAGGCGCCGCGGCTGACCGAGGTGCCGCCGGAAGGGCTGCACGAGGTGTTCGACAACGGGCGCGAATGGTGCGGGATGCTGTTGCGTACCGCCGATGGCGGCCTGCGCATCTGGGTCGGCGAGCGCGAGGACCTGCGCCAGGACCTGATCCAGCGCATCGTCAGCCATACCCTCTGGCCGACCCTGGTGGGCCTGCCGCTACTGGTCGGGGTGCTCTGGCTGCTGCTGGGCTGGGGCCTGCGACCGCTGCAGGACTTCGCCCGCGGATTGCGCGAGCGCGATCCGCACAGCCTGGCGCCGCTGCCGGCCGGCCCGCTGCCGCCGGAGTTGCAACCCATGCGCGGCGCCCTGGATCACCAGCTCGCCCAGTTGCGCGCCCTGCTCGACCGCGAGCGGCGCTTCATCGCCGACGCCGCTCACGAATTGCGTACGCCCCTGGCGATCCTCGATCTGCATGCGCAGAACGCCCAGCGCGCCGAGACGGCCGAGGAGCGCGACGAAGCCCTGGGCTATCTGCGCCAGGGCGTCAGCCGGGCCACCCGGCTGGCCAGCCAGCTGCTGACCCTGGCGCGCCTGGAACCCGGCGCCACCCAGGTCCAGCCGCTGGCCCTGGAACCCCTGGTCCGGGAAGAACTGGCGGAATTGACGCCCCTGGCGCTCAGGCATCAGGTGGAGCTGGTATTGGCGGCCCAGGCCGGACCGCCCGTGCTGGGCGATCCGGACGCCATCGCCATCGCCCTGCAGAATCTGGTGACCAATGCGCTGGCCTTCGCCCCCGCCGGCAGCGCGGTGGAAGTCGGCATCGAAACCAGCCAGGACCAGGGCGTACTGCTGCGGGTGGAGGATCGCGGCCCCGGGGTGGACGAGGCCGAGCTGGCGCGCTTGTGCGATCGCTTCTACAGCGCCGGCAACCCCCAGGGCGCCGGGCTGGGCCTGGCCATCGTCGAGACCATCACCCGCCGCCTGGGCGGTGCCCTGAGCTTCAGCAATCGGGCGCGGGGCGGCTTTTGCGTGGAGTTGCGCCTGCCGCGCGCGGGCTAGGCCTGCTGGCAACCGCGCGCCACGACCGGCCGCGCGGGTCGGGTCAGGCGCAGGCCGAGGCCCATCAGCAGCACCACGCCCACCGCCATCAGCAGCCAGGCGTTGGCCAGGCTGTCCAGCTGGTCGCGCAGGATGCCGGCGGCCAGCGGCGCCAGGCTGGCGATCAGATAGCCACCGCCCTGGACGAAGCCGAGCAAGGCACCGGCTTCGGCGGGATCGCGCACCTGGTCCATCGCCAGGATCAGCGACAGCGGAAACAGCGCGCCGATGCCCAGGCCAAGCAGGATGGCGGTCGGCACCGCCAGTGGCAGCGGTGCCAGCGCCAGGCACAGCAGCCCCACCAGCACCACGCCGAGCACCCCCAGCACCAGCGGCCGGCGATTGCGCAGCCGGGCGATGGTGGCCGACAGCAGCAGGCCGGCGCTGACCTCGGCGAGACTCACGCCGCCCAGCAGCAGGCCGCTGTCGGCCGGTTGCCAGCCGAGGCCGGTGTAGTACGGCGGCAGCCAGGCCAGCACCAGGGTGTAGGCAGCGGTACCGATGCCGAAGAAGGCCAGCAGCAGCCAGGCCTGGCGTTGACGCCAGGGTTGCGCGCGGGGCGCAGCGTTCTGCGCCGGCGCATCCGGACGGGCCAGGGCCAGCCAGACGCCGAGCGCCAGCAGCACCGGCAGGGTCCAGAGCGCCAGGCCCTGGGCCCAGCCCCACTGCTCGGCCAGGGGCGCGGCGGTGGCCGCCGCCACGGCCGCGCCCCCCATGATGCCGGTGGTGTAAAGGCCCATCAGGGTGCTGGTGCGCTGCGGATGGCAGCGGCGGATGTAGGCAGGGATCAGCGCCTGAACCAAGGCGATGCCGACGCCGCCCAGGCCGGCGGTGAGGATCAGCCCCAGGCCGCTCGGCTCTTCCCAGCGCAGCGCATTGGCCAGGGCCAGCAGCAGCAGGCCGAGGGCGATGCCACGGCGCTCGCCGAGCCAGGCCTGCAGGCGGGCGCCGCCCAGGGCGCAGAGGCCCATGGCAGCGATGGGCAGGGTGGTCAGCGCGCCGGCGCCACTACCTTCCAGGCCGGTCGCGGCCTGGATGCCATCCAGCAGCGGACCGATGGCGGCCAGGATGGGCCGTAGGTTGAGGCCGACCAGCAGTACCAGCAGCACGACGAGAAAGGCGTCCTGGCGCGGTGCGGCCATGGTCGGGGATGATGATGACGCGGAAAGCATGGACAATCTCCAGAATGACACGGTATTTCTCTTGATGAGAAGTATCTTAACATCAAGATATATTCCCGAGGTAACCCGATGGCCGATCGCGCCGAATTCGCCGTGGACCAATGGCACCGCGAGCGCCCCGACCTGGATGCCCTGCCCATGCGCCTGGTGGGTCGGCTGGGCGAGATGGCCCAGGTGCTCAATCGCGATGTCCTGCAGCCCTTCTTCGACGAACACCGGTTGCACTATGGTGAATTCGACGTCCTGGCGACCCTGAGGCGCGCCGGCGAGCCCTATGCCCTGAGTCCGACCGTGCTCTATGAATCGGCCATGATCTCCTCGGGTGGCATGACCAATCGCCTCGACCGCCTGGAGCGAGCCGGCCTGATCGAGCGGCGCAGGAATCCCGAGGATCGCCGCAGTACCCTGGTGGCCCTCACCGCGGACGGCTTCGCCCTGATCGATGGCCTGATGGCCGCCCACGTCGACAACGAGCGCCGGGCCCTGGCGACCCTCAGCGAAGCCGAGCAGCGGCAGCTGGATGCGCTGCTGGGCAAGTGGCTGGCCGGCCGCGCGCCGGCCTGACGCCATGCTCATCGACTTCAGCTCATGCAACGGCCTGCACGCCGTGGCCCAGGACTATGCCCATGGCGAACGGGTGCCGCCCCATAGCCATCGCCAGGCGCAGCTGATCCATGCGCTCTGCGGCGTGGTCATCGTCAACACCGCCCAGGGCCGCTGGGTGGTGCCGCCCGGGCGGGGCGTCTGGGTACCCGCCGGCGAAGAGCACGATCTGCACCTGCTGGGCCGCGTCGAGGTGCGCACCCTGTTCGTCGATCCGCAGGTACGGGCCGAGCTGCCGACGCGCTGCCAGCTGATCGCCGTCTCGCCGCTCCTGCGCGAACTCATCCTGGCCGCCCTGCCCCTGCCTGCCGACAGACTGGCCGAGGGGCGCGCCCACCATATTCTGCAGCTGATGCTCGACGAGTTGCAGGGCTCGCCCACTGCCGGACTGCACCTGCCCTGGCCGGTGGATGCCACGCTCGCTGAACTCTGCCGCCACCTGCGCCAGCACCCGGGCGAGCGCTGGACGCTGACCGGCGCCGCCGCGCGACTGGCGGTCAGCGAGCGCACCCTGAGCCGGCTGTTCCTCAAGGAGACCGGCCTGACCTTCGGCCAGTGGCTGCAGCGGGCGCGGTTGGATTCCAGCCTGACCTCCCTGGCCGCCGGCCATGCCATCGTCGACGTCGCCCTGGACCACGGCTACGCCAGCCCCAGTGCCTTCGCCACCCGTTTCCGCCAGGTGCTGGGGGTATCGCCCTCGGCCTATCGCGGCCAGGCGGGCCTGCCCGACGCGGTCAGCCCCGCCGCGCCCTGAGTCCCAGCTCGGCCGGATCGACGAGTCCCAGGGCCGCGCCCTGCTCGGTATTGGCGGCCAGGGCCAGGCGACCGCCATAGGGATGGCGCGGATGGATGGTCAGCTGGTTGCAGGCCTCCACCACGCTGGCTACCTCCTCCAGGCGGGAGAAGTCGATCCCCGGCGTGATCCCCTGGCTGTAGAGATTCAGCGCCAGGGTCACCAGGTCCACGTTGCCGGTGCGCTCGCCATTGCCGAACAGGCAGCCTTCCACGCGCGTGGCCCCGGCCAGCTGGGCCAGTTCGGCGCAGGCGACGCCGGTGCCACGGTCGTTGTGCGGATGGACGCTGATGGTCACATGCGGCGCCGGACCCAGGCCGCGGATGAAGCCCTCGATCTGGTCGGCATAGACATTGGGCGTGGCCACTTCCACCGTCGCCGGCAGATTGAGGATCAGCGGGCGATCCGCCGAGGGCTGCCAGGCCTCGCGCACCGCCTGGCAGATCTCCAGGGCGAAGTCCGCCTCGGTGAAGCAGAAGGTTTCGGGCGAATACTGATAAATCCAGGCCGTCTCCGGCTGGGCGTCGCACAGGGCACGCACCCGCTGGGTACCGGCCACCGCCATGGCCAGGGTGGCGGCGCGATCCTGGTCGAACACCACCCGGCGAAACAGTGGCGCGGTGGCATTGTAGAGATGGACGATGGCGCGGGGTGCCCCGACCAGAGCCGCGAAGGTGCGCTCGATCAGCTCGCTGCGCGCCGGCGTCATCACCTGCAGCCAGAGATCGTCCGGCAGTCCGTCCGCGGTGACCAGTTCGCGGACGAAATCGAAATCGGTCTGGGACGCCGCCGGAAAGGCCACCTCGATTTCCCGGTAGCCGATCGCCAGCAACAGGGTGAAGAAGCGCCGCTTGCGCTCCAGCCCCATGGGCTCGATCAGGGCCTGGTTGCCATCGCGCAGATCGGTTGAGCACCAGCGCGGCGCCTGGGTCAGCTGACGGCCCGGCCATTGGCGGTCGGGTAACGAGGGCGCGGCGAAGGCGCGGTACTTGGTCTGGGGTTGCTTGAGCATGGGGGACTCCAGGGCTGGGCCTCAGAGTCTGACCGCCCCGCCCGCCCGCTGCGCTCGCGAGCAGGACAGCCCCCTGCGCGATCCGGACAGCCAGTGGGATAAAAAAAGCCGCCGGGTGAGGACCCGGCGGCTTCTCTGGCAGCGACCCGTGGTCAACCCACCGAGATGCGCTCCAGCGGCACCGGCCTGAGTCGTGGCGTGAGCACATGGATGACCACGATGGCCACCAGGTAGGCACTGCCGGCGACGATGAAGATCGGCTGGTAGGACTTGAAGATCTCCAGGATGTAGCCGTTGTAGGTGGTCATCAGCATGCCGCCGATGGCGCCGGCGGTACCGCCGATGCCGATCACCGAGGCCACGGCTTCCTTGGGGAAGAGGTCCGACGGCAGGGTCATCAGGTTGGCCGACCAGGCCTGGTGGGCCGCGGCGGCGAGGCCGATGATGCCGACCACCAGCCACAGGCTGGAGACGAACTGGGCGGTGACGATGGGCACGACCGCCAGGGCGCAGAGCAGCATGGTGGTCTTGCGCGCCAGGTTGGCGCTGCGGCCGAGCTTCATCTGCTTGGACGAGCCCCAGCCGCCCATCACCGAGCCGATGTCGGCGAGGATGTAGATGGCGATCAGCGGCGGACCGAAGGATTTCAGATTAAGGCCGTAGGTCTTGCCGAGGAAGTCCGGCAGCCAGAACAGGTACAGCCACCAGATCGGATCGGTGAGGAACTTGCCGGCGGCATAGGCCCAGGTCTCGCGGAAGGTCAGCAGCTTGAACCAGGAGATCTTGGTCGGGACAGTCGGGGTGGCCGCCACCGGGGAGCCATCGTCGGCCTGGATGTAGGCCAGCTCTTCACGACTCACCTTGGGGTGCTCGTGGGGACGGCGATAGATCAGCAGCCAGGCGATCAGCCACAGGGCGGTGACGATGCCAATGGAGATGAAGGCCGCGCGCCAGCCCCAGGCCAGGGTGATGGCCGGGACCAGCAAAGGTGTGATGATCGGACCCATGGCGGTGCCGGCGTTGAACAGCCCGGTGGCCTGGGCGCGTTCCTTTTGCGGAAACCATTCCGACACCGCCTTGAGGCTGGCCGGAAAGCTGCCGGACTCGCCGAAGCCGAGGGTGAAGCGCACCAGCACGAAGTGGGTGACGGTATGGGCGATGCCGTGACCGATGCTGGCGATGGTCCAGATGGTGAAGGCCAGGGCGTAGCCGATGCGCACCCCGACCTTGTCGATGATGCGGCCAAAGGTCAGGAAGCCGATGGCGTAGGCGCACTGGAACCAGAACACGATCTTGGCGTAGTCGGTCTCCGTCCAGCCCAGGTCCGCCTGCAGCGTGGGCTTGAGGATGCCGATCATCTGGCGGTCGATGTAGTTGATGCCGATGGCGATGAACAGCAGGGCGCAGATCAGCCAGCGGTAGCGGGTGATGCGGGAGGCTTGCTGGGTAGCGGCGACGGGCGGGACCTGCGGCCGCAGGGCGGACTCCGTCTCGGGAGTGACCTGGATAGTCATTGAATGGGCTTCCTGACTTGTTGTTATTGACCGGCGTGAACCGGGGTCGTTGGAAAGCTGTTACCAGATATTCATATGACATCGTATGAGTGACTTTCGAAGGTGTCAATCCACCCAAAGCAGAGTGGTCAGACATCTCTCAAGGGGCTATACCCTGGCCTGGCGAGCCCGCCTTGGCACTCATGCCAGGCCGCTGAACAGCACCATGAAGAATCTGTGACGCGCCTGGCACTTTCTCATCCGGGGTCGTCTAATGCCGGTCTTTGAAGCGAAGCCGTCGCCTCATCTTTCTTGCCGAGCCTGCCGTGCCTGTCGCCGACACCCCTTCCCTGCTGGCGCGCCTTGCCGAGCTGGAGCAGAGCAATCAGCAGCTGCGCCAGCAGCTCGACGCCCGCGCTGCGCCTCCTGAAAGTCCTGCCACCCTGGCCAGCGAGCGCTACCAGTTCCTGTTCAACGCCATGGACGAAGGCTTCTGCATCATCGAATTCATCGACG
This sequence comes from Pseudomonas sp. SORGH_AS_0211, assembly GCF_031453455.1. Lineage (NCBI taxonomy): Bacteria > Pseudomonadati > Pseudomonadota > Gammaproteobacteria > Pseudomonadales > Pseudomonadaceae > Pseudomonas > Pseudomonas sp. SORGH_AS_0211. Next base: position 3,434,071 of record NZ_JAVIZV010000001.1, read on the forward strand.
GCCCCCATGGGCCGCTGAGCGACTATGTGCATGTCGAGGCCAATCCGGCCTATGCCGCCCATGCCGGCATTCCCAACGTGGTGGGCCAGAAGTTGCGCGACATGGTCGGCGACGAGGCCCAGGCCTGGCTGGATCGCTATGGCCATGTGCTGCGTACGGGCGAAGCCATCCGCTTCGAGCAGGAACTGGTGGCTACCGGGCGCTACCTGGAGCTGACTGCCTTTCGCATCGAGCCGGCCAGCCGCCGCCAGGTCGCCGTGCTGTTCCAGGACATCACCCCACGCAAGCGCGCCGAGGCGGCCCTGCGGCAACTCAACGAAACCCTCGAAGAGCGGGTGCAGGCGGCGCTGGTCGCCAACCGCATCCTGGCCAATGTGGTGGACGCCGCCAGCTCCATGATCCACGTACTGGACTTCGATTTCCGCTGGCTGGCGGTCAACGGCTCCGGCGCCGAGGTGTTCGAAGAGGTGATCGGGGTAAGGCCGCGCATCGGCGACTCCTTCAGCGAAAGCCTGGAGCGTCGGCCCGACCTGCGTGACGGCATCCTCGCGCACTGGCGCCGCGCCTTCGCCGGCGAGACCTTCAGCACTGTCATCTCGGTGCACAGGGGATCGCTGCAGCGCCACTACGAACTGCAATTCAGTCCGCTGCTCGACGCCGAGGGCCAGCGCATCGGCGCCTATCAGTTCGCCTATGACGTCACCGAGCGCCTCAACGAGCAGGAGCGCATCCGGCTCATGGAAGAAGCCCTGCGGCAATCGCAGAAGATGGAAGCCGTCGGCCAGCTCACCGGCGGCATCGCCCATGACTTCAACAACCTGCTGACCGGCATCCTCGGTTCGCTGGAACTGCTCGACCTGCGCCTGCGCCAGGGCCGGCTGCAGGACCTCGAGCGCTACACGGGCACCGCCCGCAGCGCCGCCCAGCGCGCCGCCGCCCTGACCCATCGATTGCTGGCCTTTTCCCGCCGCCAGACCCTGGATCCGCAGCCGGTGGCCCTGGAGCAACTGGTCATTGGTCTGGAAGACCTCATCCAGCGCAGCATCGGCCCGCAGATCGCCCTGGAGCGCGAGGCCGATCCCAGGCTCTGGCTGACCCACATCGACGGCCCGCAGCTGGAAAACGCCCTGCTCAACCTCTGCCTCAACGCCCGCGACGCCATGCCCGACGGCGGGCGCATCCGTATCGTCCTGAGCAACGAGCGCCTGGACGAGACCCAGGCCGAGCGCCAGGCGCTGCCCGTGGGCGACTATGTGCGCCTGAGCGTGGGCGATACCGGCAGCGGCATGAGCGACGAGGTCCGCGACAGGGCCTTCGACCCCTTCTTCACCACCAAGCCCATTGGCCAGGGCACCGGGCTGGGATTGTCCATGGTGCACGGCTTCGTGCTGCAGTCGGGTGGCGAGATCCGCATCGACTCCGTGCCCGGCGCCGGTACCTGGGTACATCTCTATCTGCCGCGCCATTGCCTGGCACCGGTGGCCAGCGCCCCGGTCTATCCCGAGTTCGAACCCAGCCGGCCCGGCCAGGGCGAGACCATCCTGGTGGTGGATGACGAGCCGACCATCCGCACCCTGCTGGTGGATGCCATGCTCGCCCAGGGCTACCGGGTGCTGGAGGCAGCCGATGCCGCCACCGCCCTGGCACTGGCAACGCCCGATACCCCGCTGGATCTGCTGGTGACCGACGTCGGCCTGCCGGGGACGCTCAATGGCCGCCAGCTGGCCGATGCCCTGCGCCGGCTGCGACCGCGGTTGCCGGTGCTGTTCATCACCGGCTATGCCGAGGCCAATGTCATCGGGGACGGCGATCTCGACGCCGGCATGCGGGTCCTGACCAAGCCCTTCACCCTGGATACGCTGGAACGGCGGATCCAGGCGATGCTGCAGTCGTCCTGAGTCGCGACCGGGCAACGAATGATAGCTCTTTGCTATCATCGATCATCTGCGTCGCTACCCGTGCCCTCGCCCATGGACAAGCTCTCCCTGCTTCACCTGCTGCTGATCTTTACCGCCATCGCCTGCATGGCCCTGCTGGCCGCGCTGATTCGCTAGCGGCGTTAAGGCAGCCATAAGGCGGGCGGTGGCAAGCTCTCCTCCATGCCGACGAGGCATCGTAGAAGCTGACATCTGCGCTTTTAGCCCGGGAGGATCCCGGGCTTTTTTTTCGCGTCGGCAAAATGCGCAGCAGTCCACGGGTCCGCGCTTTGCCACTGCAGCGCCCTCTGCCGGGCCTGGCAAGATGGGGCTCTGGTCCAGGAGGGACAGCCATGATCACCAGGATGCCGTCAGCCCACGCTCAGTCGCTCGCCTTCGATGTCTGCCCCCTGGGCGCGGACGTCCAGTCCCTGTCCATCGATCTGCTCCGCCAAGGCTTTCTGGCGCTGGATCATCATGGGCAGCTGGACATGAGTCGCGAGCTCAAGCGCCAGTTGCGCGAGCGGCTGGTCGAACAACTGGATGCCGAGCTGCCCGCGGTCGCGGCCGCCGCGCTGGAACGCTCCACCCCGCAACCGCGGGCCTTGCCGCAGCGTCGCAGCCGCGGCGGCTGATCGTCCCTTTCAGTCCCGATAATCCGGCTCCAGCCGCAGCAGCTGGCGCTTCACGCTTTCCAGATGCAGCCGTGCGCTGTCGGCGTTGCCCTGCAGCAGCTGCTGGCAGGCGGCGTGCGCGATGGCCGGTGCCACTGGCTTCAGCGGCCGGCCGCTGGCCATGGCCTTGAGTTGCACCTCGGCGGCGCGCTCCAGGTAGTAGAGATCGTCCCAGGCCTCGGCGATGCTCGGCCCCAGCACCAGCGGTCCGTGATTCTTCAGCATGACCACCGCCGCGTCACCCGCCGCCCGGGCGATGCGTTCGCCTTCGGCCGCGTCCAGCGCCAGGCCGTTGTAGTCCTCGTCCACGCTCAGGCGATCATGGAACTTCAGCGCGGTCTGCCCGGCCCAGACGAAGGGGTCGCCCTCCAGCAGGCAGAGCGCCGTGGCATGGGGCATATGGGTGTGGAAGGCCGCCCGCGCCTGGGGATTGAGCCGGTGCAGCTGGGCATGGATATGGAAGGCGGTGGCCTCGGGCGCGCCCTCCCCCACGACCACACCACCCACGAAGTCGCAGATCAGCAGCGAGCAAGCCGTGACCTCGGCGAAGGCCAGGCCATAGGGATTGACCAGGAACAGATCGTCGTGGCCGGGCACCACGAAGGAAAAGTGATTGCAGATCCCCTCGCCCAGGCCCAGGCGGGCGGCCATGCGAAAACAGGCGGCGAGATCGATGCGGGCCTGGCGGATGGCCGGGGTATCCAGGTCAAGGTGACGGGCAGCGGCGACGGTACTTTCGAAGGCGTGGGCCATGGGCAGCTCCTTGGACGGGGATCCAGGCGTTGCACAAAGGATGCCGCCCCCTGTCATGGCGTTGTCATCATAAAACTGCAGCAATCTCTTGTTACATCTCTGCTGTCTTTCCACCTGCGCAGAGAGTCTTCCATGGCGTTCCTTCCTACCCGTCTCGCCCGTGCCTGCAGTCTCGCCCTCCTCGCCAGTTCGGCCGTCATGGCCGCGGAACCGGCGCGCAACGTCATCCTCTTCATTCCCGATGGCCTGCGCGCCAACATCGTCGATGCCCAGACCGCGCCGAACCTGGCCCAGCTGCGGCGCGAGGGCGTGAATTTCCAGAACAGCCACTCGCTGTTTCCGACCTTCACCACGCCCAATGCCTCGGCCCTGGCCACCGGGCACTACCTGGGCGACACCGGGGATTTCAGTAACACGATCTACACCGGTTTCCCGGTTTCAGGGGCGAACAACAGCGTCACGCCCTTCCTGGAAAACGACGAGGTGCTGGGCGACGTCGACGAGCACTTCGCCGGCAACTACCTGGACGAGGAAACCCTGCTCGCCGCCGCGCGCCAGGCCGGCCTGTCCACCGCCGCCGTCGGCAAGCTCGGCCCGGTGGCCATCCAGGACGTGACCGCCCGCGACGGCGAGAAGACGGTGATCGTCGACGACTCTACCGGCCATCCCACCGGCATTCCCCTGAGCGCGGCCATGCAGGACGCCCTGAAACAGGCCGGTCTGCCGCTGGAAGCCCCGAGCCGGGGCGCCAACGGCAAGGCCGGCAACGCCACCACACCGGGCACCCTGAGCGCCAACGTCGAGCAGCAGCGCTACTTCCTCGAGGTCACCAACCAGGTGCTGCTGCCGCGCTTCAAGGAAAGCGGCAAGCCCTTCGTGCTGGTGTTCTGGTCGCGCGATCCCGACGGCACCCAGCACAACCAGGGCGACAGCCTGGGCAAGGTCACCCCGGGCATCAACGGCCCCACCAGCCTGGCCGCCATCCGCAACGTCGACGCCAACCTCGGTGCCCTGCGCGCCCGGCTGAAGGAGCTGGGCCTGGACGGCAACACCGACATCTTCGTCAGCGCCGACCACGGCTTCTCCACCATTTCCAAGGAGAGCAAGACCAGTCCGGCGGCCAAGGCCAGCTACCCCGACGTGCCCAAGGGGCAGCTGCCGCCCGGCTTCCTCGCCCTGGATCTCGCCGCCGCGCTGAAATTACCGCTGCTCGATCCGGACGCCAAGGACGCCCCGGTGGCGATGGACAAGGGCCAGCACCCGAGCAAGGCCAATGGCCTGATCGGTCCCGACGCGGCCAAGCCGGAGATGGTGGTGGCGGCCAACGGCGGTTCGGACCTCGTCTATCTGCCCCAGGGTGATGCCAAGGCCCTGGCACCCAAGGTGGTCGCCGCGCTGCTCAAGCAGGATTACGTCAGCGGCCTGTTCGTCGACGACGACCTGGGCAAGATCCCCGGCACCCTGCCGCTCTCGGCGATCAACCTCAAGGGCTCGGCGCTCACCCCCTATCCGGCCATCGTGGTCAACTTCCGCTCCTATGACAGCGGCTGCGGCAAACCCGACGTCTGCGCCGTGGAAGTGGCCGACACCGGGCTGCAGCAGGGCCAGGGCATGCACGGCAGCTTCAGCCGCGGCGACACCCACAACTTCATGGCGGCGATCGGCCCGGACTTCCGCAAGGGCTTCGTCGACCTGAGTCCGGTCAGCAACGCCGACGTCGGCCAGACCCTGGCCCACCTGCTGCACCTGGAGATCCCGGCCAAGGGGCAACTGGTCGGCCGGGTGATCGGCGAGAGTCTGGAGGGCGGCAAGCCGGTCAAGGCCAGCCACCAGGTGCAGCGTTCCGCGCCGGCGGCGGGCGGGCTGGTCACCGAACTCAAGACCCAGAACGTCGGCGACACCCGCTACTTCGATGCCGCCGGCTTCAAGGGCCGCTCGGTCGGGCTCTGATCAGCGCCTAGAGGGCAAGGGCGCCGCGGATGCAGTCCTGCACCGCGCCACCCACCCAGATGCGGTCGGCGATACGGGCTACCCGTACCCGGCCGCGCCGGCCCAGCGCCGTGCCCTGGCTGGCCAGGTAGCGCTCCGGTGCCAGGCCCGCCGGGATCAGCCACTGCGCCAGGCTGGCGTTGAGGCTGCCGGTAACCGGATCTTCGGCGAACTCCTCGCCCATCAGGGCGCGCACCTCGAACTGCGCCTCCGCGCCATGGCCTGTCCAGGGTGCGATCAAGCCGACGTTGAGGCCTTCCAGGGCAGCATAGTCCGGGCGGATCGCCAGCAACTCCTCACGACTTTCCACGAGCGCCGCGACCCAGCCGGGACCGTTGTCGGCCCACTGGCTGGCCTGGATGCGTTCGGGCGAAAGGCCGGTGCCGCGGGCGATGCGTGCTAGTACCTCGGCCTCGACCGCGCCGCCTCGCAACAGCGGCGGCGCGGCAAAGGCCAGCTCCTCTCCGGCGGCGCGGATCGACACCAGGCCGGCGTCGCATTCCTGGATCACCTCGCCGCCCTTGGGTCGTCCGCCTTCACGCAACCAGACATGGCAGCTGCCGAGGGTCGGATGGCCGGCAAAGGGCAGCTCGCGGACCGGAGTGAAGATGCGCACCCGGTAGTCCGCCGCTGGATCGGTCGGCTGCAGGAGAAAGGTGGTCTCCGACAGATTGGTCCAGCGCGCCAGGGCAGCCATCTGCTCGGTAGAAAGCGCATCGGCGCCACAGACCACCGCCAGGGCATTGCCCTCCAGGGGGCGCTGGGCGAAGACATCGACCTGATGGAAAACGAGGGACATGGCGGCGGACTCCTGGGGGCAAAGAGCCGATTGTCCGTGGTCGGCAGGCGATAGGAACAGCCACAGCCAGGTGGCTAAGGAGCCGTACAGAGGGGTGTCGCGCGCAGGATTCGCGTGGAAAACGCTGCGCGGTTTTCCACGCTACGGTGTTGCCTGCCCATGCCATCGTCGCGGGGCTTGCCCTCACCCCAACCCTCTCCCGGAGGAAGAAGGGGCGGTTCCGAGCAGAGGTTGGGGCCATTTCGTAGCGTGGACAACGGCGCAGCCTTGTCCACGCATCACCGAGCCCCCGTAGGTTGGCGCTGAGCACAGCGAAGCCCAACAGTGCCAGCCACCCTCACCCCAGTCATCCCTCACTCCAACGCCGGCCGCGCGAAGATGCGGGTCACCGCATCCAGGTGCGCGGCCATGGCCTGGCGGGCGGCGTCGGGGTCGTGGGTTTCCAGGGCTTCGAGGATGGCGAGGTGCTCCTGCTGGGAGCGGTCGGGCATGTCCTCAGGGGTGTAGCGGCGCTGCAGGAGCTGGAACATGCTGCCGTAGCGATGGCCGAGCAGATGGCGCAGCAGCAGCGCATAGGCCGGATTGCCGCTGGCCTGGGCGATGCGGATATGGAACAGCCGGTCGCCGGGATGGGTGGTGGAGCCCAGGCGATTGTCCTCGACGTTGCGAACATAGGCGGCGCGGATGCCGGCCAGTTCGCTGGCGCTGGCGTGCCGGGCGGCCAGGGCGGCAGCTTCCGGTTCCACCAGGCGACGCGCCTGCAGCAGGGCGAAGGGCGGGATCTCGGCGTCCAGATCCAGCGCCAGGCTCAGCTCCGGATCCATCTCGGCCCACTGGCCGCGCCCGGCCAGTTCCAGCACCGGGGTGTCCGGTGGCGGCGGGGCAATGGGCGCGCAGACCCGTACGCCGTCGCCGACGCGCACGTCCACCAGGCCGATCACCTCCAGGGCGATCAGCGCTTCGCGCACCGAAGCGCGACTCACCCCCAGCTGCTTGGCTAGTTCGCGCTCGGCGGGCAGGCAACTGCCCGGCGGGTATTCGCCGCCGTCGATGAGGGCGCGCAACTGGTCGGCGATCTGCCGGTAAAGCCGTGGTTTTTCAATCACCTGAAGGGGCATGGCGGTCTCGTCTCATGCAGGTCGCGTAGTCTGCCGCGAAAAAATCCTTGCCTGAGAGCCTAGCAGGGTCTAAACAATAGGACCAATGGCCTGACCATTGACCGCTGGCGGTCAGGCAACTCCACAACAATAATCAGCCAAGAGGTCTCCGCATGAGTCACGCAGGCAAACGCGTCCTGGTCACCGCCGCCGGCCAGGGGATCGGCCGGGCCACCGCCCTCGCCTTCCATCGCGCCGGTGCCGAGGTCATCGCCACCGACATCAATGCCGCCGCCCTGGACAGCCTCGAAGGGCTGCAGACACGGGTGCTCGACGTCACCGACGCGGCCGCCGTGACCGCCCTGGTCGCCGAGCTGGGCAGCTTCGACGTCTTGTTCAACTGCGCCGGCTACGTCCACGCCGGCAGCATCCTCGATTGCGACGAAGAGGCCTGGCGCTTCTCCTTCGAACTCAATGCCACCGCCATGTACCGGATGATCCGCGCCGTGCTGCCCGGCATGCTGGCCCAGGGCGGCGGCTGCATCATCAACATGGCTTCGATCGCCTCCAGCCTCAAGGGCGTGGCCAATCGCTGCGCCTATGGCGCCAGCAAGGCGGCGGTGATCGGCCTGACCAAGTCGGTGGCCGCCGACTATGTCGGCCAGGGCATCCGCTGCAACGCCATCTGCCCCGGCACCGTGGATTCCCCCTCGCTGCACCAGCGCATCGCCGACCAGGCCGCCCGTGAAGGCCGCAGCGAAGCCGAGGTGCAAGCCGCCTTCGCCGCCCGCCAGCCGATGGGTCGCGTCGGTCGCCCGGAGGAGATCGCCGCCCTCGCCCTGTATCTTGCCTCCGACGCCGCCGCCTTCGTCACCGGGACCGCCCAGGTGATCGATGGTGGCTGGAGCGTCTGACGCCGTTTTTCGTCCGCAACCCTTTTCCCCTCATAGGAGCTCCGATGAAACTCTTGCGCTACGGCCCCCAGGGCCAGGAAAAACCCGGTCTGCTGGATGCCCAGGGCCGGCTTCGCGATCTCTCCGGCCAGGTGGCCGACCTCGCCGGCGAGGCGCTCGGCGCCGACTCCCTGGCCCGCTTGCGCCAACTGGACCCAAACAGTCTGCCCCTGGTGGATGGCACCCCGCGCCTGGGCCCCTGCGTGGGCCGGGTCGGCAAGTTCATCTGCATCGGCCTCAACTATGCCGACCATGCCGCCGAATCCGGCCTGGACGTGCCCAAGGAGCCGGTGGTGTTCAACAAGTGGACCAGCGCCATCTGCGGTCCCAACGACGCGGTGCAGATCCCCCGCGACTCGACCAAGACCGACTGGGAAGTGGAGCTGGGCGTGGTGATCGGCAAGGCCGGGCGCTACATCGACGAGGCCAATGCCCTGGACCATGTGGCCGGCTATTGCGTGGTCAACGACGTCTCCGAGCGTGAATGGCAACTCGAACGCGGCGGCACCTGGGACAAGGGCAAGGGCTTCGACACCTTCGGTCCGCTCGGCCCCTGGCTGGTCACCACCGACGAGGTGGCCGATCCGCAGAATCTCGACCTCTGGCTGGAGGTGGACGGCCACCGCTACCAGAACGGCAATACCCGCACCATGATCTTCAGCGTGGCGCAGATCATCGCCTACCTCAGCCGCTGCATGAGCCTGCAGCCGGGTGACGTCATCTCTACCGGCACCCCGCCGGGCGTGGGCATGGGCGTCAAGCCGCAGTCGGTGTACCTCAAGCCCGGCCAGGAAATGCGCCTGGGCATCCAGGGCCTGGGCGAGCAGCACCAGCGCACCGTCGCCGCCGACTAGGCCCGACAGCCCTACCCCTGCCTATCAGCCCCCCGTGCCCGCTTTCATCGAGCGGGCGCGGGGCCGGGCTCGCTCAGCCCGCGAAAACCCCTCGAGGACAGCGCCATGCCAACAACAATTACCGGCCTGCAGATCGAAGACATCCGCTTCCCCACCAGCCAGGCGCTGGATGGTTCCGATGCCATGAACCCCGATCCGGACTACTCCGCCGCCTACGTCATCCTGCAGACCGACCAGCCGGGCCTGGAGGGTCACGGCCTCACTTTCACCATCGGTCGCGGCAACGAGATCTGCTGCGCCGCCCTGCGCGCCCTGGAGCCGCGGGTGCGCGGCCTGACCCTGGAGTGGATCCAGGAAGACCCGGGCCGCTTCTGGCGCCACATCACCGGCGACAGCCAGCTGCGCTGGATCGGCCCGGACAAGGGCGCCATCCACCTGGCCACCGGCGCGGTGGTCAACGCCGCCTGGGACCTCTGGGCGCGCGCCGTGGGCAAGCCGGTCTGGCGCCTGGTGGCGGAGATGAGTCCCGAGGAACTGGTGCGCTGCATCGACTTCCGCTATCTCACCGATTGCATCACTCCCGAAGAGGCCCTGGCCCTGCTGCGCCAGCGCGCCGAGGGCAAGGCCGAACGGCTGCGGCGCCTCGAAGCCGAGGGCTATCCCTGCTACACCACCTCGGCCGGCTGGCTCGGCTATCCCGACGACAAGCTGCGCCGCCTCTGCCAGGAGGCCATCGACGCCGGCTTCTCCCATATCAAGCTCAAGGTCGGCCGCGACCTTGCCGACGACATCCGCCGGGTGCGCATCGCCCGCGAGGTGATCGGCCCCGAGCGCCACCTGATGATCGACGCCAACCAGGTGTGGGAAGTCGGCGAGGCCATCGACTGGGTGCGCGAACTGGCCTTCGCCAAGCCCTGGTTCATCGAAGAGCCCACCAGCCCCGACGACGTGGAGGGCCATCGCGCCATCCGCGAGGCAGTGGCGCCGGTCAAGGTCGCCACCGGCGAGATGTGCCAGAACCGCATCCTCTTCAAGCAATTCATCATGCGCGGCGGCCTGGACGTGGTGCAGCTCGACGCCTGCCGCCTGGGCGGCCTCAACGAGGTGCTGGCGGTGCAGCTGATGGCCGCCAAGTACGACCTGCCGGTCTGCCCCCATGCCGGCGGCGTGGGCCTCTGCGAATACGTGCAGCACCTGGCGATGATCGACTACCTCTGCGTCGCCGGCACCCACGAGGGCCGGGTGGTGGAATACGTCGACCATCTCCACGAACACTTCGAGGACCCCTGCCAGGTGCGCGGCGCCGCCTACCTGGCACCCCAGGCGCCGGGTTTCTCCATCGCCATCAAGGCCGCCTCCCGGGCGCGCTATCGCCATGCCGAGGAGCAGCCGTCATGAGTCTGCGCCTGGATGCCCACCAGCACTTCTGGCGCTACCGCCCGGCCGAGTTCGGCTGGATCGACGGGCGCATGGCCGGGCTGCAGCGCGACCATCTGCCCGCCGATCTGCAGCCGCACCTGCAGCGCGCCGGCTTCGACGGCTGCATCGCCGTCCAGGCGCGCACCCTGGAAGAAGAGACGGATTTTCTGCTCGACCTCGCCGCCCGGACGCCCTGGGTACAGGCGGTGGTCGGCTGGACCGACCTGCGCGCCGCCGACCTGGTGGCACGCCTGGAACGGCGCCAGGGCAGTCGTCACCTGCGCGGCTTTCGCCATCCGGTGCAGGACGAGGCCGATCCCGGCGCCTGGCTGGCCGATGCCGCCGCCAACCGGGGCGTCGCCACCCTGCAGCGGCATGGCTATCTCTATGAACTGCTGATCCACGCCGAGACCCTGCCCGCCGCCACCGCCTTCGCCGCCCGCCATGACCATGGCGTGCTGGTGCTGGACCACCTGGGCAAGCCGCCGGGCCGGGTCGCCCCCGCCGACTACGCCCGCCTACTGGCGCCCCTGGCACGGCTGCCCCATGTGCATTGCAAGCTGTCCGGGCTGGTCACCGAGGCCGACTGGCACGGCTGGCAGGCGGAGCAGTTGCTGCCCTATGCGCGGATCGCCTTGGAGGCCTTTGGGCCGGAGCGGCTGCTGTTCGGCTCCGACTGGCCGGTCTGTACCCTCGCCGCCAGTTACGCCGAGGTGATCGACCTGGCCGAACAGGCGCTGCTGGATCTCACGCCCAGCGAGCGCGGGGCGGTCTTTGGCGGCAACGCGGCCCGCCTCTATGGCTTGGGCACCCAGCCACGGGAGGCCGTGGCATGAACCTGCAGCTGACCGACAAGGTGTTCCTGGTCACCGGCGGTAGCTCCGGCATCGGCGCCGCCATCTCCCTGGCCCTGGCCGCCGAGGGCGCCATCCCGGTGATTCTCGCCCGCGAGCCGCTGGCGGCCGACTTCGCTGCGCAACTGGCCGAACGTCAGCCCAGGGCGCGGGCCTTCACGGTGGAGCTGTGCGACGAAGCCGCCTGCGAGCGGACCGTGGCCGCGGTGCAGGACGCCCATGGGCGCATCGATGGACTGGTCAACAACGCCGGGGTCAACGATGGCGTGAGTCTCAGCGCCGGTCGGGCGGCCTTCGTCGCCTCCCTGGAGCGCAACCTGGTGCACTACTACCACCTGGCGCACCTCTGCCTGCCGGCGCTGCGCGCCAGCACCGGCGCCATCGTCAACATCGCCTCCAAGACCGCCCTCTCCGGCCAGGGCGACACCAGCGGCTACACCGCGGCCAAGGGCGGCGTCCTGGCCCTGACCCGGGAGTGGGCCGCCTCGCTGCTGGACGACGGCATCCGTGTCAACGCGGTGATCCCCGCCGAGGTGATGACGCCGCTCTACGAACGCTGGCTACAGGGCTTTCCCGACCCGGCCGCCAAGCTCGCCGCCATCACCGCGCGCATTCCCCTCGGCCGCCGCATGACCACCCCGGAGGAGATCGCCGACACCGTGGCCTTCCTGCTGTCGCCACGCTCCAGCCATACCACCGGCCAGTGGCTGAGTGTCGACGGCGGCTACCTGCATCTGGATCGGGCATTGACATGAGGGAGTGAGGCGGAGGAGCAGGAAGGCGCCCTCACCCCAGCCCTCTCCCGGAGGGAGAGGGGATGGTATCGACGTTAGCGATGGGATCACCCGTACGTGGAAAACGCTTCGCGGTTTTCCACCCTACCCATCTGCCGTAGTTTGGCGAGAGCGAGCTCCCGTAGGGTGAACAACGGCGCAGCCTTGTCCACGTGCCGGGCACCCAACCCGCTAGCGCTTCGGACTCAAGGGACTGTCGTCCTGGTCCTCGCGCTCTTCGGTGGTGGTGGTGTTCGCCGAATCCGGCACGTCGCCGTATTCGTCGTAGTCGTGGGGGGTCTGCTTGTCGTCGGCGGGTTCGGGATTCATGGGGTACTCCGATCTTAGAGGCACCCTCGGTGGAGTCCGCCGGCCCCGGTGGCGTTCCCGTCAGATCAGCGCCACCAGACGTTCGGCCACCCGGTCGAAGGGTTCGATGCTGCGCTGGGCGCGGCACAGCGGGATCACCCCCTGCACCGCCGCCACCAGCAAGGTGGCCAACCCCGTGGCCGCCTGCTCCGCATGGCCATGCTCGACCAGCGCCACCTGCAAGCGCGCTTCCCAGCGGCGATAGATGCCCGCCGCCGCATCCAGCTCGCGTTGGGCGATCTCGTCCACCGGTTCTTCCACCGCCACCGCCATCACCGGGCAGCCGACGCGGAAGTCCGAGTCCAGCAGGATGTCGCGCCAGAGCCGCAAAAAGCCCTGGATGCCCGCCAGCGCCCCAGCCTGCAGCTGCCGCTCCAGGTCGCGACTGACCTGGGCGCCGGCCAGCTCCACCGCCTCCACCACCAGCTGATGCTTGCCGCCGGGAAAGTGATGATAGGTGGACCCCAGCGGCGCCTCGGGCGCGCTTGATGGTCTCGCGGATGCTGGTGGCGTTGAGGCCGTGCTGCGCCAGCATGGCCGACGCCGCCACCACCACCCGTTCCCGTACCGTCGACTGCTCGGTCATCCATTCTCCTTGCTATGACAGTCGTCATAATCTACCGTCCAGGCATTATAACAACTGTCATAGGGACCACCCCATGCCCAGCGACGCCCTCGTCGAGGAATTGATCACCGCGGACGGTTATCGCCTCAGCACCAGTCGCTTTCCCGCCCAGGGGCCGCTGCAGGGACGGCTGATCGTCGCCGGCGCCACCGCCGTGCCCCAGGGCTTCTACCGGCGTTTCGCCCAGCACGCCGCGGCCCGCGGCTTCGAGACGCTGACCCTGGACTATCGCGGCGTCGGCCGCTCGGCGCCGGCGTCGCTCAAGGGCTTTCGCATGGACCTGCTGGACTGGGCACGCCAGGACCTCGCCGCCGCCGTGGACACCATGGCCCGGGGCGACGTCCCCCTCTACCTGGTCGGCCACTCCTATGGCGGCCATGCCTTCGGCCTCCTGCCCAACCACGCCAAGGTGGCCGGCTTCTACGTCTTCGGCACCAGCGCCGGCTGGTACGGCTACATGCCGCCGCTGGAAAGACTCAAGGTCCTGACCATGTGGAAACTGGTCTTGCCGGTCATGACGTGGTGGAAAGGCTACTGCCCCTGGAGCGCCCTGGGCCTGGGCGAAGACCTGCCGCGCGACGTCTATCGCCAGTGGCGCCACTGGTGCAGCTATCCCCACTATTTCTTCGACGATCCGGCCATGCGGGGCATCGAAGTCGGCTACGCGGAAGTGCGCACGCCCATCGTCGCGGTAAACGCCCTGGACGATCTCTGGGCCACGCCGCGTTCGCGCGATGCCTTCATGCAGGCCTATCGCAACGTCGACCTCCAGCGCGAAGACCTCGACCCCCGCCAGCACGGCGGCGCCATCGGCCACATGGGTTATTTCCGCGGCAGCGCCCAGCCCCTCTGGGATCGCGCCCTGGACTGGTTCGCCGCCCTGCCCCGTGCACCTGGCGTGAACTGAGCCTCGAACAGGCCGCCCCAGGGCGTGCCTGTCGCTTTTCCAAAAGCTCTCCGTCGTTTCCGGACAGCCATCCCGCTGCCCCAGGTCCCATTGTGGCGGCTCGAATAAAAAGGAGTGACACCCGTGCTGATCGGCATCCCGATGGAAACCGGTGCGGGGGAAACGCGCGTGGCCGCGACCCCCGAGACCCTCAAGAAACTGATCGGCCAGGGCCACCAGGTGGTGGTGCAACAGGGCGCCGGCGAACGCGCCAGCGTGCCCGACGCGGCCTATGCCGCCAGCGGTGCCCAACTCGGTGATGCCGCCGCGGCCCTGGGCGCCGACCTGGTGCTCAAGGTGGCGGCGCCCGATGCCGCCGAGCGGGCGCTGATGAAGCCCGGCGCCGTGCTGATCGGCATGCTCAATCCCTTCGCCCAGGAGACCCTGGTCCAGCTCAATGCCCGGGGCCTCACCGCCTTCGCCCTGGAGGCGGCGCCGCGCACCTCCCGCGCCCAGAGCCTGGACGTGCTTTCCTCCCAGGCCAACATCGCCGGCTACAAGGCGGTGATGCTGGCGGCCGACCACTATCCGCGCTTCATGCCCATGCTGATGACCGCCGCCGGTACGGTGAAGGCTGCGCGGGTGCTGATCCTCGGCGCCGGGGTGGCTGGCCTGCAGGCCATCGCCACCGCCAAGCGCCTCGGCGCGGTGATCGAGGCCTCGGACGTGCGTCCGGCGGTCAAGGAGCAGATCGAATCCCTCGGCGCCAAGTTCGTCGACGTGCCCTTCGAGACCGAGGAAGAACGCCAGTGCGCCGAAGGCGTCGGTGGCTATGCCCGGCCCATGCCGGCCAGCTGGATGGCGCGCCAGGCCAAGGCGGTGCACGAGCGCGCCAGGCAGGCCGACATCGTCATCACCACCGCGCTGATCCCCGGTCGCCGCGCCCCCACCCTGCTGCACGCGGCCACCGTGGCCGAGATGAAGCCGGGCTCGGTAGTCATCGACCTGGCTGCCAGCCAGGGCGGCAACTGCCCGCTCACCGAACTGGATCAGGTGGTGGTCAGGCACGGCGTCACCCTGGTGGGCTACGGCAACCTGGCCGCCCGGGTGCCGGCGGACGCCTCCGCGCTCTATGCCCGCAACCTGCTGGACTTTCTCAAGCTGGTGCTCAAGGACGGGGCCTTCCACCTCGACCTGGCCGACGACATCGTCGCCGCCTGCCTGATGTGCCACGGCGGCGAATTGCGCCGCAAGAACGCCTGAGCGCCCGCCCTCCGCCTATATAAAGGACTGCCCCCATGGATTTGATTTCCGACGGTCTCTACAACCTGATCATCTTCGTGCTGGCCATCTATGTCGGCTACCACGTGGTCTGGAACGTCACCCCCGCGCTGCACACCCCGCTGATGGCGGTGACCAACGCCATCTCCGCCATCGTCATCGTTGGCGCCATGCTCGCCGCCGCCCTCACCGTGACCCCGCTGGGCAAGACCATGGGCACCCTGGCCGTGGCCCTGGCGGCGGTCAACGTCTTCGGCGGCTTCCTGGTCACCCGCCGCATGCTGGAGATGTTCAAGAAGAAGGCCCCCAAGGCCCCGGCGGAGCAGCGCTGACATGAGCATGAACCTCATCACCCTGCTCTACCTGATCGCCTCGGTGTGCTTCATCCAGGCGCTCAAGGGCCTCTCCCATCCCACCACCTCGCGCCGCGGCAACGCCTTCGGCATGGCCGGCATGACCCTCGCCGTGCTCACCACCCTGGCGCTGATCCACAAGCTCGGCAGCGAACTGGCGGTACAGGGCATTGGCTACGTCATCGTCGGCCTGCTGGTGGGCGGCAGCGCCGGCGCCTACATGGCCAAGCGCGTGGAAATGACCAAGATGCCCGAGCTGGTGGCCTTCATGCACAGCATGATCGGCCTGGCCGCGGTGTTCATCGCCATCGCCGCGGTGGTCGAGCCGCAATCCCTGGGCATCGTCGCCAGCTTTGGCCAGCCGATCCCCGCCGGCAATCGCCTGGAGCTGTTCCTCGGCGCGGCCATCGGCGCCATCACCTTTTCCGGTTCGGTGATCGCCTTCGGCAAGCTCTCCGGCAAATACAAGTTCCGCCTGTTCCAGGGCGCCCCGGTGCGCTTCGCCGGCCAGCACCCGCTCAACCTGGTGATCGGCCTGGCCATCCTCGCCCTGGGCCTGGTCTTCACCTTCAGCGGCAACCTTGGCGCCTTCGCCGTGCTGGTGGCCCTGGCCTTCGTCATCGGCGTGCTGATCATCATCCCCATCGGCGGCGCCGACATGCCGGTGGTGGTCTCCATGCTCAACAGCTACTCCGGCTGGGCCGCCGCCGGCATCGGTTTCTCGCTCAACAACTCCATGCTGATCATCGCCGGTTCGCTGGTGGGTTCGAGCGGTGCCATCCTCTCCTACATCATGTGCAAGGCGATGAACCGCTCCTTCTTCAACGTCATCCTCGGCGGCTTCGGCGGGGCGACGGAAGCGGCGGCCAGTGGCGGCAGCGGGGAGCAGCGCCCGGTCAAATCCGGCTCGGCGGACGACGCTGCCTTCCTGCTCGGCAACGCCGACAGCGTCATCA
Organism: Pseudomonas sp. SORGH_AS_0211; assembly: GCF_031453455.1. Classification (NCBI taxonomy): domain Bacteria; kingdom Pseudomonadati; phylum Pseudomonadota; class Gammaproteobacteria; order Pseudomonadales; family Pseudomonadaceae; genus Pseudomonas; species Pseudomonas sp. SORGH_AS_0211. The sequence goes on from NZ_JAVIZV010000001.1 coordinate 3,450,622, forward strand.
TCGTCCCCGGCTACGGCCTGGCCGTGGCCCGCGCCCAGCACGCCCTCAAGGAGCTGACCGAAAAACTGGTGCACAACGGCGTGACGGTGAAATACGCCATCCACCCGGTGGCGGGTCGCATGCCCGGCCATATGAACGTGCTGCTGGCCGAGGCCGAGGTGCCCTACGACCAGGTGTTCGAGATGGACGACATCAACTCCGAATTCGGCCAGGCCGACGTGGTGCTGGTGCTCGGCGCCAACGATGTGGTCAACCCGGCGGCCAAGAACGACCCCAAATCGCCCATCGCCGGCATGCCCATCCTCGAAGCCTTCAAGGCCAAGACGATCATCGTCAACAAGAGATCCATGGCCAGCGGCTACGCGGGTCTCGACAACGAACTCTTCTACCTGGACAAGACCCTGATGGTCTTTGGCGATGCCAAGAAGGTCATCGAGGAGATGGTCAAGGCGGTGGATTAAGTCGTAGCCCCTCACGACCGCTTGGGTGGTCGCGAGGGGCTGTTCGCTGGCACCCCATAAGACATACGTTTCTCTCTCAAAGCCTCCAGGCTTACGCACTCAACGCAAGGTCGTTCACGCAAGGATCAGCATCGCTCCTTCGACCGATTGCGCCTTCAGCCTCACTAATCAGATTATTCCTCAGCGCCTCACCTATCCCCTGCCTCCAATCGAACGCTCACGCGCAGGGCTCTCCCAGCCCTCACAAGGACCGTCCCCATGCACACCTCCCGCTCCCTCATGGTCGCGTTGCTGCTGGCCAACACCGGTGCCGTCTGGGCCGAGTCCAATACGGCCAATGTCCAGCAGAACGGCGGCTTCAACGTGGTGAATCTGAACCAGGGCAGCGAGCTGTCGGCGCGCAACAAGGCGGATATCCAGCAGAGCGGCAGCTTTCTGAACGCCCAGGTCACCCAGCAGAACGATGCCGATGACAGCGTGCGGGTGCTGCAGACCAATGCCAGGAGCGCGGTCGAGGTCAATCAGGTCTGGGGTTCGCAGCGCCTGGTGGATATCGAGCAGCGCGATGGCGGCTATGACCGGGTGCAGGTCGATCAGGGACCGGGCAGCGGCAACGAGACGGTGGTGCGGCAGAGCGGTCTGCGACAGGACACCTCTGTCCATCAGGACGGTGGCTATCACCGGATCGATATCGAGCAGGGCAGCTATGCCGCGGGCCAGAACACCCTGACGGTGCGTCAGGATGGCCTCAACGGCAAGCTCGATCTGGCTCAGCACGGTGATCGCCAGGACCTGCAGGTGACCAGTTTCGGTCTGCGCAACGAGGTCTGGGCGAGCCAGAACGGCGAGGACTCGACCACCCTCATCACGCAGAACGGCAACGACAACTACATCGGCCTCAAGCAGGGCGGTGAGCGGTTGGAGACCCAGGTGGTACAGCAGGGCAATGGCAACGACGCCCGGGTCCGGCATTCCAGTGGCAGCTCGCAGCCCAGTAAAGTCGACATCGCCCAGCGCGGTGATCTCAACCATGCGGACGTCAACGTCTATGGCACAGGCAACCAGCTGACCCTGGCGCAGACCGGTAACGGCAATGGCGCCACCGCCATCGTCTCGGGCGAGGGCAACCAGTTGGACTTGGCGTCCACTGGCGACGGCAATGGCATCAACGCCTATGCCCTGGGCAACGACGGCCAGCTGAAGGTCGATCAGCAGGGCAACGATCTGGCGCTGACCGCCTACGTCACGGGCAATGCCTCCAGCATCACCGCCAGTCAGAGCGGCTATCAGCACACGGCCAACCTGACCCAGAACACCGCGGGCAATGCCATCAACCTGACCCAGAGCGGCTTTTCCAACCACGCCGTCATTAGCCAGTAGACCTGGATCAGCGGGGTCCATCCCCGCCCTCTCCGGCAGGGGATGGGGTCCGCCCTGCCCCGCTCGCTCAATTTTCGCCTCCTGCGGCCGCTATCCTTGGGATGTACCTTTCAAGGAGTCCGCGATGTCCAGCACGCTGTCGGTGAATGGCATCGGCCATGGCATCTTGCGCGCGCCCACGCTCAGGCTGGGTGGCGCGACTGCCAAGCCCACCGCCGAGGAAGAGGCGGCCAAGGTCGAGCAAGCCAAGAAGCCCAAGGGCATCGGCAAGCCCAATTCGCTGAACCAGATCAAGGATAAGGCCGAAGCCGACGCCGCCCCCGCCAGCGAGAAGGGCAGCACCGGCAACAAGACCCTGGATACCCTGCAGAAGGCCATCGACATGGCCAAGCGGCAACTGGAGCTGGCGCAAAAGCAATTACGCGCCGTGGAGGCCCAGAGCAAGGGCGGCAGCAAGGCCGAGCAGGAGGCCAGCCAGGCTGCCCGTGAAGCTGCCCAGGCCAATGTCGCCGCCGCCAGCGAAGCTCTGACGACGGCCTACGCCGCCTATACCGAAGCCCTGAAGAAGGCCGGCGAGACCACCAGCGGGGTCAGCGCCCGGGCGTGATGCTGGCCCCCTGACCCGACCGCCTGGACTACCTTCGGAGGCTGGTCACGATCTGGAGGGGTGTACTCGCATGGCAGCCAAACTCAAGGGCAAGATCGCCCTGGTCACCGGCGCGGCCCAGGGCATAGGCGCCGCCATCGCCCGGGCCTTCGTGGCGGAAGGCGCCTTCGTCTATGTCACCGACCTCAACGCCGAGCTCGGCCATACCGTCGCGGCCGAGCTCGGCGACAGCGCCTGCTATCTGCCCCTGGATGTGCGCCTGGAGGCCGACTGGCAGCGGGTGATCGGGCAGCTTCTTACTGATCGCGGGCGGCTGGATGTGCTGGTGAACAACGCGGGAATCACCGGCTTCGAGCATGGCATGGTCGCCCATGATCCCGAACACGCCCGGCTCGAAGACTGGCACGCGGTGCATCGCACCAACCTGGATGGCGTCTTTCTCGGCTGCAAGCATGGCATCCGCGCCATGCGTCTGGCCGGGGCCGGGTCCATCATCAATATTTCGTCGCGCTCCGGGCTGGTGGGTATTCCCGGTGCGGCGGCCTATGCCTCGTCCAAGGCCGCCGTGCGCAACCACAGCAAGACGGTGGCGCTCTATTGCGCGGAACAGGGCCTCGCCATCCGCTGCAATTCGATCCACCCCGCCGCCATTCTCACGCCCATGTGGGAGCCCATGCTGGGCGACGGAGCGGACCGCGCGGCACGCATGGCGGCGCTGGTACGGGACACGCCGCTGCGGCGCTTTGGCCGCCCCGAGGAGGTGGCGGCCGTGGCGCTGTTGCTGGCGTCCGACGAGGCCGCCTACATGACCGGCAGCGAGCTGAATCTGGATGGCGGTCTCCTGGCCGGTTCGGCGGTGACGCCTGCGGTGGTCGAGTCGCCCTAGCCGTTGATTTTGCAACTCAGCCGCAACGCGGTGCGGCGCCGGCTACCTGGTAGAGGCATCCTGCCGGTCGCTAGTCATCCGGATAGATGTCTGCCGCGGTAATGGCCGGCAGGCTGCCGATGGCGCGCAATTCATTGATGGCGTCGCGGATCACCTCGTAGAGCAGCGCCGTGTTGCGCACCAGGGTCTGGTTGAGGGTACGCGACACCCGCGCCGGCCGGGCGGGGTCGATAAGGGTGATCAGCAGGTTGTCACCCTGGGATTGGATCTCGTGCTTGATGGGCGGGTCCAGCGCCGCCAGTTGACTTTTAAGGGCTTGCATAGAGCCAAGTGTTCTCCAGGTGGTATTGCTTTTACGACTCGACCGCTGGTGCCAGCGTTCCAGCGTTTCGCTCGCCAACAGCTGTCGTTCGCGGCCAGGGCTGACGAGAGCCCTTACCCGTCCAGCCCTCAACAGAGCCGTTTCACCACGAACGCGTGCCTGGCCCTCGGCGCACCGATTCAGCAGCGGAAACGAGAGGGTGCCTGCCTGCGATCGGAAGATCAGAAGGATGACGAGGACGTGGGCAGTCGTTGGAGCGGCCGGAAAGGGGCAAGCAGCCGCGGCTGGACGACTGCCGCGGTGGTCAAGCGCCTGAGTTGTCAGCTGCGCGGTTAGGACTTATACATTTCGATTCATCATTCTAATAAGAAACGGAAAGGCCTCAATGAACAGCATTTTCACCGTGCGACGCGCCACGGCCACCCTGTACTCGGCCATGACCTTCCTGTTGCTGCTGACCACCCTGAGCGTAAAGGCGGACGAGCCACCCAAGCCGGTCGCAGGCGACTTCGTGGTGCCGCGCTTCACCTTCCATACCGGCCAGACACTCGACAACTTCCGCCTGCACTACCTGACGCTGGGCAAGCGCGGCAACCCCGTAGTCCTGGTGCTGCACGGTACCGGCCAGCAGGCGGCGGCGATGCTGAGCAAGGATGTCGGCGGCCAGTTGTTCGGTCCGGGCCAGCCGCTGGATGCAACCAAGTTCTTTATCGTGATTCCGGATGCGATCGGCACCGGTAGCTCGACCAAGCCGTCGGATGGCCTGCGCGCCGCCTTTCCCCCTTACAACTACGCCGACATGGTGCAGGCGCAGTACCTGCTGCTCACCCAGGGATTGGGGATAGAGCACCTGCGGCTGATCATCGGCAATTCGATGGGCGGCATGCAGACCTGGCTGTGGGGCGGCCTGCACCCCGGCTTCGCCGATGGCCTGGTGCCCATGGCGGCGCAGCCGACGGAGATGGCCGGCCGCAACTGGATCATGAGGCGCATGCTGGTGGAATCCATCAAGCAGGACCCGGCCTGGAACCAGGGCAATTACCAGACCCAGCCGCCGTCGCTGCGCCTGGCCAAGACCATGTTCGAATTCGCCACCAGTGGCGGCACCCTGAACTACCAGGAGATCGCCGGCACCCATGCCCAGGCCGATGCGCTGGTCGACAAGCGCCTGGCGGCCTCGGTCGCCGTCGACGCCAATGATTTCATCTACCAGTGGCAGTCCTCGGCCGACTACAACGCCGAGCCGGGGCTGGGCAGGATCAAGGTGCCGGTGCTGGCCATCAACGCCGCGGACGACGAGCGCAATCCACCGGAAACCGGCGTCATGCAGGCGGCGCTCAAGCAGGTGCCCAGTGCCCGCTACCTGCTGATTCCGGGCAGCGCTGACACGCGCGGACACGGTACCACCGGGCTGGCCAGGCTTTATGCGGCGGAGCTGGCGCAATTCGTCGAAAAACTGCCCAGCGCCCCTGCCGGGCGCTAGGGCCCTGGCCTAGAGCGGGGTCGTTTCTTCCTGGTAGATCCGCAGCCCGCGTGCCTGGTAGTTGGCCAGGGCCGCCGGATGATCCAGGGTGCAGGTGTGCACCCAGACGCGCTCGGTGCCCGCCCAGTCCCAGGCGCAGCGGAGGGCGTGACTCAGCAGCGGACCGCCGAAGCCGAGCCCCATGAAGGCATTGGCCAAGCCGAAGTAGCGGATCTCGACGTTGCGGCCATCCGGGCGGTACAGCTCGTAGTAACCGGCGATGGCGCCACGGTGATAGGCGACCCAGGTGCGGTGCCCCTCTTGCTCCACCAGTTCGCGCCACTGGGCATCGCTCCAGCCGCTGAGATCGCTCCAGTCCCAGGCCTGGCCGACCAGGGCATAGAGAAAGCGGTTGAGTTCGGGTTGCGGCACCTCGCACTCGACGATCTGCAGGTCGGGCCGCTGTGGCTTCTCGCGCAACTCGGCCGAGGAGGTCATTTCGAGGTAGAAGGTCGTGCAGGTCCGGTCCATCGCCAAGACTCCCTGGAAAAGGTCAGACCCGATTGTGACCAGAGCGGCAGGGGCGGTGCCAGTCCGATTGCGACCCTTGGCCAGGCAGCGCCGCGCTCTTGCCCCAGGAGCCTGGGGTGAGATTGGATAGGCGTCTCCCTGCACACTGCCCGCTGAGAGTTATCACCATGCCCATCTCGTCACGCCTGACGCCCCTGTCCGACCAGAACACGACGCTCGAGCAGCAGCGGGGTGCTGGACGACATCCAGCGCGGCCCAAGGGGCAATCTCGACGGCCCCTTCCTGGCCTGGGTGCACAGTCCGGCGCTGGCCGATCACGCCCAGCGGCTGGGCGCCTTCTGCCGCTATGGCACCCGGCTGGACGTGCGTCTCACGGAGCTGGCGATCCTCACCACCGCGGCCTGGTGGCGCTCCCAGGCGGAGTGGCAGATCCATGAGCCCATCGCCCGGCAGGCGGGCCTGGCGGAGGCCGTGATCGAGGCGCTCCGGCAAGGCACCGTGCCGGCCTTCGAAACGCCCGCGGAGACCTGTGTCCATGCCGTCGGCGTGGCGCTCTACGCTACTCGGCGGATTCCCGAGGATCTCTATCGCCAGGGGGTAGCGCTGTTCGGTGAAGCGGGAATGGTCGAACTGGTGGGCGTCTATGGCTACTACAGCCTGGTCGCCATGACCCTCAACGCCTTCGCGGTGGATCGGGGCGGCGATACGCCCCGCCCCTTCGCCGAGTGACGCCGCCGCGTCCCTAGCCGGCCACCGCCGCAGCGCTGGCCCGACCGCGCCAGGCCAGGGCCAGGGCCATCGCCAGGCCCAGGGCGGCCATGCCGGCGCCGGCCAGGGAGATCGCCGGATAGCCGAGGCCGGCGTCGATCACCGCGCCGCCCAGGGCCGCGCCGAGGGCATTGCCCAGGTTGAAGGCGCCGATATTGACCGCCGAGGCCAGGTTGGGCGCGTCCTTGGCGGCTTCCATCACGCGCATCTGCAGCGGCGGCACCAGGGCGAAGCTGGCGATGCCCCAGACGAGGATGGCCACGGCGGCCGCCAGCGGCCAGCGCATCAGCACGCTGAAGGCCAGCAGCACCACGATGAGCACGCCCAGGGAGGCGATCAGGGTACGGTCGATGGATTTGTCCGCGGCCTTGCCGCCCCAGAGATTGCCCAGGGTCAGGCCGACGCCGAACAGCACCAGCATGGCGGTGATGAAGGCCGTGGAGCCATGGGTCTCGCGGGCGAGGATGGGCGCGATATAGGTGAAGACGGTGAACATGGCGCCGGAACCGACCACGGTCAGCCCGAGGGCGGCCAGCACCGGCGGACGACCCAGCACGCGGATCTCGGCCAGCACGCCGTCGCTCGGCGGCAGGGCCACGTTGGGCAGGGCGAACCAGAGCGCGGCCATGGTCAGCAGGCCGAAACCGGCGATGCCCCAGAAGGCCTGGCGCCAGCCGAGCAATTCGCCGAACCAGGTGGCCAGGGGCACGCCGCCGATGGTGGCCAGGGTCAGCCCCATGAACATCGCGGCGACCGCCCCGGCGCGCTTGTCCGGGGCGACCACGCTGGCCGCCACCAGGGCGCCGACGCCAAAGAAGGCGCCGTGGTTGAGCGAGGTGACCACCCGGGCGATCAGCAGGCTGGTGTAGTCGGTGGCGAGCGCCGACATCAGGTTGCCCAGGGTGAAGATGGCCATCAGGCCGATCAGCAGATGACGGCGCGGAATGCGGCCGGTGGTCAGGGTCATCAGCGGCGCCCCGATCAGCACGCCCAGGGCATAGGCGCTGATCAGGAGGCCGGCCGCCGGGATGGAGACGCCAAGATCGGCGGCGATGCCGGGCAGCATGCCCATGGGCGCGAATTCGGTGACGCCGATGCCGAAGGCACCGGTGGCCAGGGCCAGCAGGGGTGGATTGATACGCATGGGAAGGGCTCCTTATCTATGCCGTGAATGCTAAGCTCCCGCTTCAAGCGCCGGTAGACGGCGGTTTTGGCATGCAGCTTTGCCCTGGAGTCACAAGTGGATCTGAATGGTCGCTCGGGAGAGATGGCGGTGTTCGCCCAGGTGGTGGAGGCCGGTAGCCTGTCTGCTGCCGCCAGAGCCCTGCGCCTGACGCCTTCGGCGGTGAGTCGCTCCATCGCCCGCACCGAGCAGCGCCTCGGCACGCGACTGCTGTTGCGCACCACCCGGGCCATCACGCTCACGGCCGAGGGCGAGGCCTATCTGCGCGCGGCGCGGCGCATCCTCGCGGACCTGGCCGAGGTGGAAGACGCCATCGCCGACCAGGGCGTGCCCAGGGGACGGCTGAGGGTCAGCGCCGCCCTCGGTCATGGCCGCATGACTCTGGTGCCGCTGGTGGCGGCCTTCAGCGCCCGCTATCCGGATATCGTCGTGGACCTGGCGCTGGGCGATGAGGTGGTGGACATCCTCGCCGGCCAGGCCGACGTGGCGATCCGCTTCGGCCACTTGGCCGACAGCCCCCTCAGCGCCCGCCCCATCGGCGTCACCGGGCAGGTGGTGGTGGCCTCGCCCGCCTATCTTGCCCGCCATGGCACACCCCAGGTGCCGGAAGACCTGCTCGAGCACAACTGCCTGAGATTCAACTTCCGCCGCGCCCTGCCCGACTGGCCCTTCGTCCGCGACGGCCAGGCCTTCGCCCTGAAGATCGGCGGCAACATCGAGTGCAACAGTGGCGAGGCCCTGGCCCTGCTGGCCCGTGAAGGCGCCGGCATCGCCCGCATCGGTGAATTCAGCGTGGCCGAGGACCTGCGCAGCGGCGCCCTGGTGCCGCTGCTGGAAGCCTGGAATCCGGGCGACCTGGAGCCCATCCACGCGGTCTTCGTCGGCGGCTCGACCATGCCGGCGCGGGTCCGGGTGTTCGTGGATTTCCTGGTGGAGCGGCTGGGCCGTTGAAGGTGCGCGTCGCGCCCGACCTGCCCACCTCGGGAACTCCAGCCGTCATCCCTGCCCTAACCCCCCACGCCCGCATCCATGGCGCCCCTTCGCTGACTCGCAACGCTCCAATCGTTCGCTTCGCTGGTCTGAGGGCGCCCCGTTCGCCGGTCCCTCTCGAGTCTTGCCAGGATCCCGCTCTGCCATGTCCGCTTCCGCTTCCCCCGCCGTCGACCCCGACCAGAAGGCTTCGGCCCGCCGGCTGATCTTCATTACCGTGCTGGTCGCCACCATGGGCGCCCTGGCCTTCGGCTACGACACCGGCATCATCGCCGGCGCCCTGCCCTTCATGACCCTCCCACCCGACCAGGGCGGCCTGGGCCTCAACGCCTACACCGAGGGGCTGGTGACCGCCGCCCTGATCGTCGGCGCGGCCTTCGGCTCGCTGGCGGCGGGTTATCTCGCCGATCGCTATGGCCGCCGCACCACCCTGCGCCTGCTGTCGATCCTCTTCGTCGTGGGCGCCCTGGGTACCGCGGTGGCGCCCTCGGTGGAGCTGATGGTGGTCGCGCGCTTCGTGCTCGGCCTGGCGGTGGGCGGCGGATCGGCCACGGTGCCGGTGTTCATCGCCGAGATCGCCGGGCCCAAGCGTCGCGGTCGCCTGGTGAGCCGCAACGAGCTGATGATCGTCAGCGGCCAGCTGCTGGCCTATGTGCTCAGCGCCCTGCTCGCCTGGCTGGTGCACGACAACGGCATCTGGCGCTACATGCTGGCCATCGCCATGGTGCCGGGCATCCTGCTGTTCGCCGGTACCTTCCTGCTGCCCACCTCGCCGCGCTGGCTGGCGGCCAAGGGCCGCATCGAAGAGGCCGAAGCCGTGCTGGAGCGCCTGCGCGACACCCCCGAGGAGGTCGAGCGCGAGGTCCAGGAGATGCGCGAGAGCGAGGAGCAGGCCAAGCATCGCCCGCCAGTGCGCGAATTGCTCAGCCAGGGCTGGGTGGTCAAGTTGCTCCTGCTGGGCATCGGCCTGGGCTTCGTCGCCCAGTTCACCGGGGTCAACGCCTTCATGTACTACACCCCGATCATCCTCAAGAGCACCGGCATGGGCACCAGCGCGGCCCTCACCGCCACCATCGGCAACGGCGTGGTCTCGGTGATCGCCACCCTGCTCGGCATCTGGGCCATCGGCCGCGCCGGACGGCGCACCCTGCTGCTGATCGGCCTGGTGATCGTGGTCGTGGCGCAACTGGCGCTGGGCAGCGTGTTGCTGTGGCTGCCGCAGAACCTCACCCAGAGTTACCTGGCGCTGGCCTGCATCCTGGTGTTCCTGCTGTTCATGCAGATGTGCATCGCCCCGGTCTACTGGCTGCTGATGTCCGAGCTGTTTCCCAACCAGGTCCGTGGCCTGCTGACCGGGGTAGCGGTAGCGGTGCAATGGCTGTGCAACGCCACCGTGGCCTTCAGCTTTCCGGTGGCCTTGGAAGCCATCGGCAACTACACCTTCTATGTATTCGCCGCCATCAACCTGGGCTCGCTGGTGTTCGTCTATTTCTGCCTGCCGGAGACCCGCGGCAAGTCTCTGGAAGAAATCGAACGCCATCTGAAGAAAGAGCTATAGCGGGTCGTTAGCCGACCGATCGGCGATTTTCCGGCTTGCTGCGGACCAAATGGAATAATTTTTCATTCCGTATCAAGTCGGACTTATCCAAGCCGATGCAGAGTGAAGGCATGTTGCCGTCACTCTTCGCGCAGCGCGCGACCGGGGCTTTCGATGAACATCAAACAAAAACTCACTTCGCTTTTCGCGGTAACCGCCTGCCTCCCGGTGATCCTGGTGGCGGGCGTGGTCATCATGAACGTGCGCAGTCAGGCCACCGGCGACTTCCTCGACGGTAGCGGGCGCGAAATCCGCCAGATCGATCGCAACATCCAGCAGTTCTTTGCCGGCATCCAGCAGAACGTCGACTTCCTCGCCAAGGAGCCGAACATCCTCGCCCTAGAAGGGCTGAAGAACTACAGCGGTGCCGATGCCGCCCAGATCCCGCAGCCGGAAACCGGCCAGCAGGCGCTGGCCTATTTCACCCGCTTCGCCAAGACCCACCCCACCACCGCCTACCTGTCGGTGGGCCTGGCCGATGGCGGCTACGTCAGCTGGCCGGACGACGCCAAGCTGACCAACTACGACCCGCGCGTGCGCCCCTGGTACCAGACGGCCATGAACAATCCGGGCAAGGTGGTGCGCACCCCGGCCTACTACTGGGCGACCGACGACGTCTCGCTGATGGGCGTGGTACGGACCATAGAAGATGCCAGCGGCAAGGTCCGCGGCGTGGTGGGCCTGGACATCTCGCTCAAGCAGCTCACCGACCTGGTCAAGAGCATCACCCTGGGTCAGAGCGGCTACCTGATGCTGGTGGAAGACAACGGCAACGTGCTGGTCGACCCCCGCGATCCCAAGCACAACTTCAAGCAGCTCAAGGAGCTGGGCGACGCCTACCAGACCCTCAGCGGCATCCAGAACGGGCTGGGTGAGGTCAATCTCAACGGCACCGACTACATGGTCAACGTCTACCAGGCCAAGGATCTCGGCTGGAAATTCATCGGCCTGATCGAGCGCAGCGAAGTCATGGGCAAGGCCACCGCCCTGACCTGGCAGATCGCCGGCATCACCGCGGTGCTGGCGCTGCTGTTCGCCGTGCTCGGCGCGGCCTTTGCCGGCATGATCGTGCGGCCGATCCGCGGCGTTTCCGCCGGCCTGGAATCCATCGCCCAGGGCGAAGGCGACCTGACCAAGAGCCTGAACGTGCAGGGCAAGGACGAAACCGCCGCCCTGGCGGGCTGGTTCAACCAGTTCCTCGCCAGCATCCGCCAGCTGGTACAACGTATCGGCCAGGCCTCCAACGATCTGCAGCAGGCCTCGCAGACCACCACCCAGGCGGCGGCCAGCATGAACGAAGTGGCCGGTCGCCAGCGCGAAGCCGTGGAGCTGGTCTCCACCGCCTTCAACGAAATGGTCGCCACCTCCAACGAGGTCGCGCGCTCCTGCAGCCAGGCCGCGGCCTCCGCCGACGCCGGTCATCACAAGGTGCAGGAAGGCTACGGCCAGATCGAGAAGGCCACCGGCAACGTCAATCGCCTCAGCGGCAGCCTGGAGCAGTCGGCCCAGGCCATGGCGGTGCTGGAGCAGGACAGCCACAACATCAACACCATCCTCGACACCATCCGCGGCATCGCCGAGCAGACCAACCTGCTGGCGCTCAACGCCGCCATCGAAGCGGCACGGGCCGGTGAGCAGGGGCGCGGCTTCGCCGTGGTGGCCGACGAGGTGCGGGCCCTGGCCAAGCGCACCGCCGACTCCACCGGCGAGATCGACGGCCTGCTCGGCAGCCTGGCGCGGCGCACCCAGGAGGTCACCCGCCAGATCGAGACCAGCCTGGAGCTGTCGCAGACCAGCGTGACCTCCATCAGCGAGGCGCGTGGCAGTTTCGAAGGCATCCGCCAGTCGGTGGACGAGATCCGCGACCAGGCCCTGCAGATCGCCGCGGCGGCCGAGGAACAGCACCAGGTGGCCGAGGACATCAACCGCCACATCGCCCAGATCCACGACGACGCCCAGCAGGTGGAAGGCCTGGCCCAGTCCACCACCCGCGACTCCTCGCGCCTGTCGCAACTGTCGGGCGAACTGGATGGCCTGGTGCGGCGCTTCAAGGCCTGATGGCTGTTTGGCGGTAGCAGAAGCCCCGCCGGTGATCCCGGCGGGGCTTTTTTGTGGGCGGGCGTTCGGTGATGCGTGGATAAGGCTGCGCCGTTATCCACCCTACGAACGTTGAACCTCCCCGCTACGCCGGACAGCCCCCTCTCCCGCCTGCGGGAAAGGGTTCGAGCGAGGGTGCCTTCAGCAAAACCGTAGCGGGAAAACGGCGCAGCCTTTTCCGCTGCCGGATCGACCCCACTCAAGCTCCGGACGGCAAGCCCTGGTCGCGATCGCCACGCAGGCTGCTGTGGGCGGCCTGACAGATCTCGCGCAGGCCGCTCTTGAGGCCTTCTTCGAGGGTAGGGTGGTAGAAGGGCATGTCGAGCAGCGAACTGGCGGTCTCGCCATGGATCAGCGCCAGCACCAGCAGATGGCCGATATGGTCCATGCCCGGTCCGACCATGGCCGCGCCGGTCAACTTGCCGGTGCCCGGCTCAGCATAGAAACGGGCGATGCCCTGGTTGCGCGCCTCGACCCGGGCGCGGCCCTGGTCGTGGTAGGAAGAGGTGCCGATCAGACTGCCTTCGTCGGGTGGACTGCCCAGCACCGCCACCGGCGGATCGGTGAAGATCAGCGAAAACAGCGGCGACCTGGGGGTGGGCCGCACCTCGGGATAGCAGGCGGCATTGTGCCCGGCGATGGCGCCCTCGTCGGAGGCCTCATGGAGGATCGGCCGGTCATGATCGGCATCGCCGGCGATGAAGATCGACGAAGAGCCACACTGCAGCGTCTCGGGGTCGTAGACCGGGGTGCCATGGTCGTCCAGCGCGATGCCGGTGGTTTCCAGACCCAGGCCCTTGAGTCGTGGTGGTCGCCCGGCGGCCACCAGCACGTAGTCGAAAGCGCCCTCGCCGCTCGCCGCGCCGGACCAGGACAGCCGTACGCCCTCGCCTTCGCGGCGGGCGTCCACCTCGACGTCCAGCAGCAAGGTCAGGTCCTGTTCCAGGATCTTGCGCAACTCGGCCTTGACCTCCGGATCCTTGAGCGCGCCCAGGCCATCGTCCTGGCCGAACAGGGTGACGGCCACGCCGAGGCGAGCCATGGCCTGGGCCAGTTCCAGGCCCACCGGACCGGTGCCGATCACCGCCAGGGAGCGCGGCAGATCGGGCAGCTCGAAGATCGTCTCGTTGGTCAGCGCACGCTCGCCCAGCGCGGCGAAAGGTTCCGGCACCAGGGGATAGGAACCGGTGGCGATGACCACGCTGCGCGCGCTTATAGTCTTACCATTGCTAAGCTGCAGGCGATCCGCCGCCACGAAGCGCGCCGTGGCCCGCTGGGCCACGCCTGCGGGCAACTTGGCGAAACCCTGCTTGGTGGCGGCGACGAAATGATCGCGCTCGCGCCGCACCCGCGCCATGACCGCCGCGCCATCGACGCTGACGCTTCCCACCTCGATGCCGAAGGTAGCAGCACGGCGGACGGCGTGATGCGCCTCACCGGCAACGATCAGCAGCTTGGAGGGCATGCAGCCCACGGCGGCACAGGTAGTCCCCGCCCAGTGATCGTCGATCAGCAGGGTGCGCGCACCCTGGCGCCGGGCGGCACGTTCGGCGGCAAGGCCGGCGGTTCCGGCCCCGATCACGGCGACATCGCAGTCGAGATCGGCAGAGGTGGAAGGGGCTGCGGGATCACTCATCTCATCACCTGACGTTGCGGAGGATTAACCCGACTCGCGCCAGGGCTCCAGCAAGGGACCCTAAGCGCAGCGTTGAGGTTGCATCCCAAAGGCGTGATCCACTTCGACAAAAAACCGACAATTCTTGTCAGGAGTGTCAAATTCCATGCCACTCGTCACCTTATACTGGCCAACTGGAACCATTGAGGGTGTCCTATCCTCAATTAGCCAACTTAAATGGACGCAGGCACTCACATGGAACGTGACATCAGCAAGATTCCGCTCATCAACGATTGGTCCTACCTGATCGCCCTGGAAACCGGCCTGTTCACCCGTGGCGAACTCAGCGGCGTGGTACTCAAGGCCCTCAACGACCAGGCCCGTCTGCTCTCCCGTCGCTACCTGGTGCAGAAGTCCAAGCTGGATGTACGCAAGCTGTCGCCGGCCGAAACCGAGATCCTCGATACCCTCAGCGACACCGCCGCCAGTCTGAGACGCCGCCAGCGGCTGCCGCACAACATCGTCAAGAGCCTCAGGGCCGGCGGCCTGATCGCCGCGGTAGAGCGCAGCGTCTGCGCGTCGGGCATCCTGCAGTGCCACAACGGCTTCTACGAAGACGGCCTGGAGCCGGGCGCCTTCGAACAGATCGTCATGCGCCATCCGCATGAATTCGGCGATCACGCCCGCCAGAGCGCCGCCCTGTATTTCGCCCAGGAACCCTTCGCCCTGGAACAGTCGCAAGACGTGCACGAACAGCCGCTGCAGGCCAGCGCCTGATGAGCGAGGCGTACGCAACGACCGGGGCGGCCGGGAGGCCCCAGACCCCGATCGCCTGCGCGCGCCTCGCCGCCCCCGTTCCTTCTTGCCGTACCGCTTTTCCGGAGTCCTGGCGCATGACGCCCGCTTTCGCGCCGCTCAGCCCCCCATAGCGTCCCTGCCCTCGCCGGCCGGCCGATCTCGCTGATCGCGTCGGCTGTCGCCCTTTCGTTGCCGGTCCAGCCGGCAGCGGCCTTTGCCTGCGCGCGTCTCACGACGGGCGTTTCCGCCAATGCCGTCTGCGTCGCTGTCCGCCTGGAGTGCGCTCCCGGACGGCGGCCGCGGCATGGGCCACGGCTGCGAGGAGCAGACATGACTACCGTCCACGTCCCCCACGGACGCAACAACTTCGATTTCCTGAGATTCGCCGCGGCCTCCACCGTGGTGATCGGCCACGGCTTCTGGCTCTCGGGGCACATCGGCGCCGAGCCGATCCTCAACTTCACCGGCTTCACCGACGCGGCCAACATCGCCGTCTATGTGTTCTTCGTGATCAGCGGCTTCCTGATCACGGCGTCCTTCCAGCGCAGCCGCAATCCCCTGGACTTCATCCTCAAGCGCGCCCTGCGGATCTTTCCGGCGCTGATCGTCTCGGTGCTGTTCTCGGTGCTGGTGGTGGGCTGGCTCGCCACCAGTCGCGAGACGAGCGCCTACTTCGGCGATCGCCAGACCCTGGGCTTCTTCAAGAACATCTTCCTGATGACGCGCTTCGAACTGCCCGGCGTCTTCACCGGCAATCCCTTTCCGGACACGGTGAACGGCAGCTACTGGACCCTGCCCTACGAGGTGTTCATGTACCTGTCGCTGCTGATCATCGGCGTGCTGGGGCTGCTGACCCGCTCGGTGGTCATGGCCACCCTGGTGGTGCTGGTGCTGGGCAACTTCCTGCTGCTGCCGCAGATGGGCGTCGCCAGCTTCGTGCTGCACAAGGTGTTCAGCCTGGGCATGTTCTTTTTCGCCGGCGCCCTGCTGCAGCTCGCCGGACCGCGCATACCCTGGCGCCTGGATATCGCCCTGGCGCTCTGCCTGCTGTCGCTGGCGGCCATCGTCTGGCACATCCTGCCGGTGATCCACCTGGTGTCGCTGGCCTATGTGATCATCTACCTGGCCCAGGTGCAGGTACCGGTGCTGCACGGTTTCGGGCGTTTCGGCGACTATTCCTACGGCCTCTACCTGTTCAACTTCCCGGTCCAGCAACTGCTCATGCACCGGTTTCCCGACAGCTTCTCGCTGCCCGGTTTCCTGCTGGTGAGCTACGTCCTGACCCTGGGCCTCGCGGTGCTCTCCTGGCACCTGATCGAGGCGCCGGCGCTGAGATTCAAGCCGCGGCGCCAGGCCCCGACCGCGCCGGTGGCACCCGCCTGAGCCCGGCTGGCCGGTCGCCTCAGCCGAGGCGGCCAGCCAGGGCGAAACCGGCCAGGGTCAGCAGCAGCGACCCCAGCACGTGGACGGTCACGGTGAGCGCTGCCCAGCCCAGGCGGCCGCTCTGCAGCAGGCCCACCACCTCGGCGGAAAAGGTCGAGAAGGTGGTGAAGCCGCCGCAGAAGCCGGTCACCAGGAGCAGCTTCCACTGCGGGTCCATGCCTGGATAGCGGGAGAAGAAGCCCAAGGCGAGGCCGATCACGAAGCCGCCGACCAGATTGACCAGCAGCGTGCCCATGGGCAGCAGCGGAAACAGCGCATTCAGCCGCAGCCCGATCCACCAGCGGCACGCGCTGCCGACGGCGCCTCCGAACATCACCGCAAACAGCGCATAGGGCATGACAGTCCTCGTTAACGACGACGGGCGGCCAGGAGCAGGACGGCGATGCCGGCCAGGGCGGACAGCAGCGACCCCAGCAGCACGCCGATCTTGACCTCGTCGACCAGGAAGGGCGCACCCGGAAAGGCCAGGGCGCCAATGAACAGGCTCATGGTAAAGCCAATCCCGCAGAGCAGGGCCACGCCATAGAGTTGCAGCCAGCTGGAGCCTTCCGGCAGTCGCGCCAAGCCGCTGCGGATGGCCAGCACCGCCATGAGGGAAATACCGATCTGCTTGCCGAGGAACAGCCCCAGGGTCACGCCCAGCGGGACCGGATCCAGCAGGTTGGCGGGTGACATCCCGGCCAGGGAGACCCCGGCATTGGCGAAGCCGAACAGGGGCACGATCAGGAAGGCCACCCAGGGGTGCAGCGCGGACTCCAGCTTGAGCAGCGGCGAGGCGTCGTCGGCCTCGGTATCGCCCAGGGGAATGAACAGCGCCAGGATCACCCCGGCCAGGGTCGCATGGATGCCCGAGCGCAGCATGCAAAACCACAGCAGCGCCCCCACCAGCAGATAGGGCAGCAAGGCGGTGACCTTGAAGCGGTTGAGCACGAAGAGCACCGCCACCAGCCCTGCCGCGGCCAGCAGCATGGTGGTGAAGAGATCGCTGGTATAGAACAGCGCGATGATCAGCACGGCGCCGAGGTCATCGAGGATCGCCAGCGCCGAGAGGAACACCTTGAGCGAAACAGGGACCCGCGAACCCAGCAGCGACAACACGCCGAGGGCAAAGGCAATATCGGTGGCGGCGGGAATCGCCCAGCCCGACAGGGTCTGGGGATCATGGCGGTTGACCAGGGCGTAGAGCAGCGCCGGCACCAGCATGCCGCCGAGGGCCGCGAGACCCGGCAGGGCGCGATCGCCCCAGCTGGCGAGTTGGCCGACCGCCATCTCGCGCTTGATCTCCAGCCCCACCAGCAGGAAGAAGATGGCCATCAGGCCGTCGTTGATCCAGTGGCCCACGGAGAGCCCGCCGATGTACCAGTGCAGGCTGGCGAAATAGCCCTCGGCCAGCGGCGAGTTGGCGACGATGAGGGCGATGGCCGCGGCCACCATCAGCACGATGCCACCGGCCGCTTCGGCCGCGCAGAAGCGATTGAGAAAGGCCAGGGCCTTCGCTGGAGAAAGAGGGGAGTTCATGGGCAGCCGTACTCCGCGCGGCGGCCCGACCTGCGCTCGATTCAACCTGTCCTACCGCGAGGTTGCGGCGACACCCAGCCGATCATCCTACTACGGCAATCCGGGTGGTCGCAGCAGAAAATCTCTTCGGGACCGTGGCCGCTCTGGGTCGCTGCCTGGCCGCCGGCGGTGGCGGCCGTGGCCTTCGCCGCTATTGCCAGGGCTCCGTACAGGGTGGACCATCAGCGCCCTCGTCCTGCCCAGCCGCCGCTTCGCCATGTCCCAGGAACCCCTTGTGCCGTCTTCATCCCTCCACGCCCGCCTGGTCCAGGGCCTGCGCGCCTTCTGGCCGGCGCCGTTGCCCATCGACGGTCGCGAACGCCTGCGCGCCAGCCTGGGCGCCGGCCTCGGCATCCTGCTCGCCGCGCTCCTGGCGGCCTGGTGGCTGGAGGGCCAGCCGGTGCATCAGCATGGCGCCCTGGCGCTGGCCCTGGTGGCGCCGCTGGGCGCCAGCGCCGTGCTGGTGTTCGCCCTGCCCTCCAGTCCGCTGGCGCAGCCCTGGTCGGTGGTGGGCGGCAACACCCTCTCGGCGCTGATCGGCATCGCCTGCGCGCGCTGGGTTCCCGAAGCCAACCTGGCCGCCGCGGTGGCGGTCGCCCTGGCCATCGCCGCCATGTTCACGCTGCGCTGTCTGCACCCGCCGGGCGGCGCCTCGGCGCTGCTGATGGTGCTTATCGGCGCCCAGGACTTCGGCTATGCCTGGAGTCCGGTGGCACTGGACTCGCTGCTGCTGGTGAGTGCCGGCCTGCTCTACAACAACCTGACCCGCCGCCCCTGGCCCCATGTGCCACGCCCCGCCGAACCGAGCGGCGAGACGCGCCTGCAGCGCGCCGACCTGGACGCCGTGCTGGCGCGCTACAACCAGGTGCTGGACATCAGCCGCGATGACCTTGCCGAATTGCTCGAACAGGTGGAGGCGCGTGCCTACCAGCGCAAGATGGGCGAGCTGCGCTGCGCCGACGTCATGAGCCACGAACCGGTGACGGCCCGCGCCGAGATGCCGCTGCAGGAAGCCTGGGCGCTGATGCGCGCCCGCCGTATCAAGGCGCTGCCGGTGGTGGATCGCCAGGGCCATCTGCTGGGCATCGTCACCGTCGCCGACTTCATGCGGCAGATCGACCTGGACGTCCACGAGGGCCTCGGCTGGCGCCTGCGCTCGCTGGTCCGGCCGAAGGCCCGCCAGGACGAAAACAGCGTCGGCCGCATCATGACCCGCACCGTGCGGGTGGCCAGCGCCGACCGCCTGCTGATCGACCTGGTGCCGGTGTTTTCCGAGAATGGCCACCGCCACATCCCCATCATCGACGGCTCGCGCCGCCTGGTCGGCATCATCACCCAGTCGGATCTGATCCGGGCGCTGTACCAGGCGGTGCGGGCCTAGGGCTCACACCTGGAAGCGATTCACCAGCCCCTGCAGGTCCACCGCCAGGCGTGACAGCTCCTGGCTGGCGGCGTTGGTCTGGCGGGCACCGTCGGCGGACTGGGTGGAGAGATCGCGGATGTTGACCAGGTTGCGATCCACTTCCCGGGCCACCTGCGCCTGCTCTTCGGCCGCGCTGGCGATCACCAGGTTGCGCTCGTACATCTCGCCGATGCGGCTGTTGATCTCGTCCAGCGCAACCCCGGCGGTTTCCGCCAGGGCACGCGTGGCCTGGGCGCGCTGACTGCTGCTGTGCATGGAGCCCAGCGCCTGACTGGCACCGCTGCGCATGCCGGAGACCATCTGTTCGATTTCCAGGGTGGACTGCTGGGTGCGGCTGGCCAGGGCGCGCACCTCGTCGGCGACCACGGCGAAACCGCGGCCGGCCTCGCCGGCGCGCGCCGCCTCGATGGCCGCATTGAGCGCCAGCAGGTTGGTCTGTTCGGCGATGGCGCGAATGACGTCGAGCACCTTGCCGATGTCCTGGGACTGCTCGGCGAGCCGCTGGACCAGCGTCCCGGTGGCGGAGACCTCGTCGGACAGGGCGGCGATGGCGCCCAGGGTGTCGGCGACCCGGGTCTGGCCCTGCTGCGCGGCCTGGCTGGAGGCCCGCGAGGCTTCGGAAGTGGAGACGGCGTTGCGCGCCACCTCGTCCACCGCGGTGCTCATCTCGGTGACGGCCGTGGCGGCCTGTTCGAGCTCATCGTTCTGCTGCTGCAGGCCCTGGCCAGCGGCCTCGGTGACCGCATTGAGCTCTTCGGCGGCGGTCGCCAGCTGGGTGGAAGAGCCGGCGATACGCGAGAGGGTCTCGCGCAGCTGCGCCTGCATCTGCTGCAGGGCGCGCTGCAATTCGCTCACCTCGTCGCGGCCTTGCACGGCAAGGGTCTGGGTCAGGTCGCCCTGGGCGACGCGGCGGGCGGCCAGCAGCGCCTCGCGCAGCGGTCCGACGATGCTGCGGGTCAGCAGCCAGGCCATGAGCACCGTGGCCAGGGCGGCCAGGGCGATCACCGCGATGACGATCAGCCGCGAGGCGGCGTAGCGGTCCGCCGAGATCCTGCCGTCGCGCTCGATGCCGTCGGCATAGAAGTCGCCCAACTCACCCAGCTGCTTGCCGGTGCCGTCCACCACCGGCTTCATGTCCACCAGCGTCAGCTTGTTGAGGGCGGCGGTATCGCCACGCCGGGCCAGGGCGAAGGACTCGGTCATGCCCTGCTGGTAGGTGGCAAAATCGCGCTTGAACAGGTCCCAGCGCTGGCGCTCCTCGGGGGTATCGACAAGGACCTCATAGGCCTTGATGCCGTCCATGAGCACCTTGTTGCGTGCCTCGTACTGGCCGACATAGGTATCGATGTTGCGCGGGTCCGGGTCCAGCGCCAGGCGCAGGGAAATGGTACGGATGCGCAGCATGTTCTCGCGAATGGCATCTACCGCGCGGATGCTGGGCACCCAGTCACGCTCCGTCACCACCTGCCGTTCGCGGATACCCGCCATCTGCGCCAGGGAAAACAGCCCGAGAAAAGCCACCATCAGCGCGATCAGGCCGAAGCCCAGCGCGGCTCGGGGCGCGATGTTGCAGTTGCGTAACAGCATGGAAGTCTCCGTGGCCGCTGGCCCTTATTGTTGTCAGACAACAGATATCGGCCGCTACCCCCTGACCTTGAGCGCAGCGGTCGCAGCGAACCTCGCCGCGTTTTCGCCGTCTCAAAGGCACTGTCGCCCATTCCGGGCGACCTGCCAGGAATGTTCGGATGAAAACCGGTCCCTCTCGCGCCTCCCCGTTCTCCGCGCCTCGTGCGCTGCTCGCCAGCCTGGTCCTGGGCGGCGGTCTGCTGCTCGCGGGCTGCGCCGGCAATCCGCCGACCGCGCAGATGGCCGTGACCCAGTCGGCCGTCAACGAAGCCGTGAGCGGCGGCGGCAACCAGTTCGCCCCCATCGAGACCAAGTCGGCCCAGGACAAGTGGACCCAGGCCCAGGCGGCCCTGTCCAACGAGAAGTACGACGAAGCCAAGCAACTGGCCGAGCAGGCCGAGTGGGATGCCCGCCTGGCGACCCGCAAGACCCAGGCCGCCAAGGCCGCGGCGGCGCTGCAGGATGCCCAGAACAGCATCCAGCAGATCCGTGAGGAAGGTCAGATCAACCTCCAGCTGCAACAAAATCTACAGAAAAAGGTGCAGCAGTAAGGCTGCCCGCTCTCTTGAAGGACGAAACCATGCGTAAACGTTTTCTGCTCCCGCTGATGTCGGCGCTGACCCTGACCCTGGCCGCCTGCGCCACCCCGCCCAACCCCAATCTGGAAAAGGCGCGCAACGACTACGCCGCCCTCGAGTCCCAGCCCCAGGCCACCCAGCTGGCGGCCCTGGAAACCAAGGATGCCGGCACCTGGCTGGCCAAGACCGACAAGGCCTACAAGGACGGTGAGAACGAGCGCACCGTCGACCAGCTGGCCTACCTGACCCAGCAACGCATCCAGACCGCCATGCAGACCATCAAGCTGCGCATGGCCGAAGCCGAGCTGAAGAAGGTCGACGCTCAGCGCGGCGAAACCCGCCTGAACACCCGCACCCAGCAGCTGCAGCAACTGCAGAAAGCGATCAAGTAAGGTCGCGCGTCGCGGAGCCCCAGGGGCTCCGCGACCACCCTCCCCTCAGCCGTCCTGCCGGCGAAGGCGCCCAGCCGATTCGGCCTGTCCCGCAGGCGTGCCCAGGCGATCCTGCTGCACCAGATAGCGCTCCAATGCCTCCAGATCGGTGATGGCGGTCTCCCGTCGATTGCTGCCGTCCTTGAGCAGGACTGCGCCATCGCCGCCATCGGCGAGGAAGTTGTTGGCCACTACCCGATAGCGGCGATCGTCGGCCAGCGCTTCGCCATTCAGGCGAATGCTGCCCGGTACGACGCGCTGCCCGACCGGGCGACGTCCATCCCAGACATAGGTGAAGTCTTCCGATACCTGCAGCGGCCTGGCGTCAGGATCGCGACTCCATTGCTGCTCCAGCAGCTCGCGTAGCTGGGCGCCGGTCAGATCGACCAGGGTCAGGGTGTTGGCGAACGGCTGACAACTGGCGAGCTGGGCATAGGTCAGGCGCGACTGGCCGGGCGCCAGGGCCAGTTGGTTGCGGATGCCGCCACTGTTCATCAGGGCGATCTGGGCGCCCTGATCGCGTACGGCCGCCAACTGGGCATCGGCGATCAGATCGCCCAGGGCACTTTCTCCGGCAGTGTCGTAGCGCGGCTCCAGACGGGATACCCCCAGGCGGGCGATCGGACGCTCCAATACCGTCTTGCTGTGGGCCGCAACCCGGGCGACCCAGGCCGCCAGTTGCGGATTCGGCCGATAGTGCCCCGGGACCACCGGCAGGTTTTCCATCTGAACCCCTGTCACACGTCGCTGGTGAGGATCGATCTGCAGGCTCACATGGCTGACCAGTTGGCCGTAGGACCCGCCCTGAAAGACCGGCATCCGCCCCACATGGCAGGTATAAGCCCGGTGACTGTGGGCGCTGGCGACCAGGTCGATGGCAGGGTCCAGGCGCTTCACCACCTCGACGATCGGCCCCTGGAGGTCCTGGCAATCAGGACCTCCCGCCAGGCTGGTACCGCCCTGGTGGATGATGGCGACGATGGCGTCCACCTTTCGAGCCTTCAGCTCGGGAATCACCGCGTTGATGCTATCCGCCTCGTCCATCACCTTGAGCCCGGCCAGCCCCTTCGGCGAGACCACCTGGTCCAGCTCCTTGAGCACGGCCCCGACGAAGGCGATCTTCTGCCCGTGGGCCTGGAGGATGCGATAGGCCGGGAACAACGGCTGATTGGTGCGCGCGTCCAGCAGGTTGGCCGCCAGATAGGGAAAGCGCGTGCCCTGCCAGCGCGGCTCGAACTGGCAAGCCTTGGCTGGTCGGCTGGAATCGCAGCCGCCCCGGACCTGGCGCAGCAGCTCGGCCTGGCCATTGTCCAGCTCGTGATTGCCCACCGCCGAGAGTTGCAAGCCGAGCAGGTTCATGGCCTGCAGGGTGGGTTCGTCGGCCCACAGCGCGGAGACCGCAGGACTCGCGCCGATCAGATCGCCACTGCCAATCACCAGGGTCTGGGGATCCTCCTGGCGCAGGTGATCGATGAGCCCGCCGACGTTGGCGATACCGCCCATGAGCTGCCCCTTGCGTCCCTGGTCGAACAACGCCGGATTGGGCTCCAGATAGCCGTGAAAGTCGTTGATCAGGGCCAGGTTGACCGTGACCGGCTGGGGTGACGGACTGGCACAACCGGCTAGCAGCAGCACCAAGGCCAAAGACGCTGGAAAACGCGAACGCATGGATGAGCTCCGGACAAGCACCTCAGGTCAGAGCGGTCTGCTCCAACGAAGCGGGGCAGCATGCCCAGCCTTTATGACAGTCAATTGGCATCCAGAGAGCGATGTCAAAGTGTAATCACCACGCAAGAAAACAGTCGCCGAAGCGTCAAGGACGGTTGTTAGGGTCTCGGGCTTCCGATAAACCGTAGGCCTCACCATGAAAGCCTGGGACGAACCCAAGAAGCGCAAAGCCCATATCGAACTCATCCCGATGATCGACGTGATGATGTTCCTGCTGGTGTTTTTCGTACTCATCAGCCTCAACGTGATCCCCGCCCTGGGCATCAAGACCCAACTGCCAGGCGCCAGCAGCGCCGTGCAACTCAAACCGCAGAACAAGGCCATCGTCACTCTGGCCGCCAGCGGCGATCTGCAGCTCGATGGCGAACCCCTGACCCTGGCCGAGCTGCCCGGGCGACTCAAGGCCCAGGCCAGGCCCGACAGCCAGACCACCATCATCATCAACGGCGACAAGGCGGTCGCCATCGAGCGGCTGGTGGAGGTGATGGACAGCCTCCGCCAGGGTGGCTTCAACGCCATCTCCATCGCCACCCGCAAGCCCTGACCATGTACGCCCTCTATCGCTCCCGCCATGTCCTCGGCTGGTTGCCAGCGGCGCTGGCAGCCGTGTTCATCGCCTGGACCCTGCAACGGGTGCCGTTGAAGATCCAGCCCAGCTACGACGAGCCGCCGGTGCAGCTCGCCCTGGCCGAACCCGAGCGCGAAGCGCCGATATCACCGGCGCCGGAAGTAGAGACACCGCCGCCACCGCCGGTCCTGGAGCCCGAACCCGAGCCCACGCCGGACGTGCCACCCGTCGTAACGGAGCAACCGGTCGCCCTGCCGCCACCCAAGCCGCGGCTGGCGCCCAAGCCCCAGCCGAAACCCAAGCCTCGGGTGGAGCACCACCCCAAGCCCGTGCCCAAGCCACAGCAGCCCGTCACGGCTCCCGTCGCAACGCCGCCCAAGGCGGTGGAAGCTGCGCCGCGCCCTGCACCGCCTGCCCCACCGCCTCCCAAACCGCGAGTGGATACCCAGGCCTTGGAGGGCGGCTACCTGCAGGGCGTGCGCGGTGATCTGGAGCGCTACAAGCAATACCCCACTGGCCGCCAGGCGTCCCTGGAGCGCCCCAGCGGCAAGGTGGTGGTCTGGCTGCTCATCGACCGCAACGGCAAGGTCCTCGACCGCGGTCTGGAAGAACGCGCCAGCAGCATGCTGCTCAATCGCGCCGCCACCAGCAGTCTGGGACGCATCGAGCAGGTCAAGCCCTTCCCAGCGGAAGCCTTCGCCGGGCGCAGTCAGCTGCGCATCACCGCCACCTTCGACTATTCGCCCCGTTAACCACCAGCCTTTCGAGGATTCGAGATGAACCGTAGCAAACTCTGTCTCGCCATCATGGCGGCCAGCCTGGGACCCGGCCTGGCCTGGGCCGACGGCACCGCCGAACGCGACGTGGGCACCATCGGTGTCCAGGGCAACACCACCCTGGGCAGCGGCTACCTGGCCCCGGAGCAGAGCGCCAAGTCGCGCTCCAGCCTGACCCGCGAGGCGATGGACAAGCAGACCGCTACGGCCAACGCCATCGATCGCCTCCAATACACGCCCGGCCTGCACGTCAGCAGCAACGACGCCAGCGGTATTTCCGGTTTCAACTTCACCATGCGCGGTCTCAATTCCAGCGAGATCGGGGTCTCGGTGGATGGCATGCCGCTCAACGACTCGGGCAGCTACAAGGTCTACGCCAACCTGCTGGGCGATCCGGAGAACCTGGACCAGATATTCGTCACCCAGGGCTCCTCGGAACTGGACGGCCCGCACATCGGCTCCAGCGGCGGCAACATAGGTTTCACCACCGTCCGTCCAACCAAGGACAGCGACGTCTTCGTCAAGCAGGCGGTAGGCAACAATGGCCTGACCAAGACCTTCGCCCGGCTCAACACCGGCGAATTCAACGGCTTCAGCAACTGGCTGTCGGCCTCTCATACCGAGGGCGAACTCTGGCGTGGCAAGGGTGCGGTGCGTGCCGACCGGGTCGAATTCAACAGCTTCTTCGACCAGGGCAACGGCAATACCGCCAATCTGATCCTCAAGTACTACCGGCAGGACAACGACAGCTACACCAAGCTGACCAAGGCCCAGTTCCAGCAGGGGGGCCGCAGCTACACGCCGGCGCCAGACAACCCGGTACTGGGCAGCAACGGCAAGATCGCCCGCTACTACGAGTTCAGCAAGAACCCCTTCGAGAACTTCAGCGCCATCTTCAACGGCCACCTGCAGTTGCAGGACACTCTGGCGCTCAGCTTCAACCCCTATTTCTACTGGGGCGACGGCAGCGGCAATGGCTACTTCAGCAGTGCGCTGAATCGCAATTCCAGCCGCAATGGCGTCTATGACCTGAGCAACCTGAACAGCGCCGCCGGTTATGCCGCCGATGGCACGCCCAACTCTGGTGTCTACTACCGGCCCTCGCGCACCCAGACCTGGCGCCCGGGTGTGACCACCAAGCTGACCTGGGACGTGAATGACGCCCACAGCCTGCAATTCGGCTACTGGTTCGAATATGCCCGGCAATCGCAGACCCAGCCCTATATCCCGATCGACGCGGCGGGCAAGGCAGGTGACAACTTCTGGCCGGATGCCCGCAGCGTGGTGGACGCCCGCGGCAACCGGATCCAGGGCCGCGACCGCTACACCGAAACCCCGGCGCACAAACTCTGGGTGCAGGACACCTGGACCCTGAGCCCTGACTGGACCCTGAACGTCGGCACGGCCTACCAAAAGGTGGAGCGCAAGGCCGACAACCATGGCGATCTTGGCAGCCTGCCCTTCGAGCGCTCGCGCAGCTACGACGCCTTCCTGCCCAGCGCCGGGCTGAGCTATCAGCTCGATGCGCAGAATCAGCTGTTCTACAACGTCAACCGCAACATGCGCGTGCCGGCCAACTACGTGCTGTACGACAGCAGCCCGGACTCCCTCAACCTGCGACCGGAATTCAGCTGGAACCAGGAACTGGGTTGGCGCCAGCAGCGCGAGACCATGGCCTTCTCCGCCAGCCTGTTCTTCCTCAAGTTCAAGGATCGCCAGGCCTCGAGCAAGGACATCAACGGCGACAGCCTCAGCTTCAACGGTGGCGACGTCGACAACAGCGGCCTGGAGCTGGCCTGGAGCGGCCTGCTGCCTCGCCATTTCAACTACTACACCTCCTACACCTATACCCGCTCCATCCAGCAGGACGACCTGCCGGTCTATAACAATGGGCAGCGCATCGAGCTGCCCACCAAGGGCAAGCAATTCGCCAACGTGCCGCGCAACATGCTGGCCGCCAATATCGGTTATGACGATGGCCGCTACTACGGCACCTTCGGCGGCAAGTACAGCAGCAAGCTCTATGGCGATCTGACCAATGACGAGAGCGTATCGGGCGCCACGGTCTTCAACCTCGGCGCCGGCATCTACCTGCCCACCGACAAGCGCTTCCTCAAGGACGCCACCCTGCGGCTGAACGTCGACAACCTGTTCGACAAGAGGTACCTGGACGACGTCGACAGCGTGCAGACCAACGCCGTCGCCTACCAGGGCTATGCCGGTAGCAGCCCGACCTACAACGTCGCCATGGAACGCACCGTGACCGTTTCCCTGGAAGGCCATTTCTGAGCCCGGAGCCCCGCATGAATACCCAACTCCTGCACGAAGCCACCTTCTACATCCTCTATGGCTGCATCGCCCTGGCGCTGTTCATCGCCATCGAGCGTGGCCTGTTCTTCGCCTACACCCGCCGCCAGGCCAGGCACCTGGCCGAGGCCCTGAGCCAACGCGAGGTGCAGCAGAGCGGTCGGTTGCCCGCCGCCCTGGCCGAGCGGCCCGGGCTGCCGGTGAGCATGATCGCGCCGATCCTGGCCCAGCGCGGTCGGCTCGATCACCAGGCGCTGGAGGATCTGGTCGATACCCAGTACCTGGCCACCCGGGCACCGCTGGCGCGTAGCCTGTGGATCATCGAGACCATCACCACCGCTGCCCCGCTGCTGGGCCTGCTCGGCACCATCCTCGGCATCATCGACACGTTCAAGGCACTGGCCTCGGCCGGGGTGTCCGATCCGGGGCAGATCTCCGGTGGCATCGGCACGGCGCTGTTCGCCACCGGCCTGGGCATCGCCGTGGCCCTGCTTTGCGTGGTCTTCCATAATTTCTTCCAGGACCGCCAGGAGCGCATCAACGAACAGCTCAAGATCGTGCTGATCCGGGCGCGTGGCGCCGCCAGCTGGCCTACCCAGGCCGAGCTGGCTGAAGACCTGTCGCCCGCGCGACTACGCCAGGCTTGAGTCGAGGTCCTCGCGGCGCGCCGCGAGGACGCCCCATGCTGCTGCCGGAGGACTGCCATGCTGCCGCAACCCAGCCTGCTCACCGAACACCTGGCGCTACGTCCCTGTAGCGAACGGGACGTACCTGCCCTGGTGACGCTGGCCGGCGACCTGCGTATTGCCGCCACCACCGGTACCCTGCCCCATCCCTACACCGAGGCGATCGCCCGCGAGTGGCTCGCCACCCACGCAGCGGGCTGGTCCACAGGTAGCCAAGCCCACTTCGCCATCGTCGACCGGACGCACGACGATCTGCGCGGCGTCATCTCGCTGCGCCGTGATGGCGAGGGCACGGCCAATGTCGGCTACTGGATTGGCGTGCCCTCCTGGGGCCAGGGCCTGGCAACCGAAGCCTGCGCAGCCCTGATTGCCTTCGGCTTCGACCATTGGGCGCTGAGCGCCATCAACGGCCGCCACCTGCCAGAGAATCCCGCCTCGGGTCGCGTACTGCTCAAGAACGGCTTTACGCTGCAGGGACGGGTCCGCGCCCTGTTCCCCATCCGTGGCGGGGAGGAGGAGCTGGACAGCTACCAGCTCACTCGTGAGCGCTGGCTGGCTCGTCTGCTGGATTGAATTCCCGCGCGGCGCCTGGGGTCCCTTCTGGATCGGCAGGCCAACCGCGGCCTGCGCCCCAAAGGAGAACGCTCATGCACGCCATACGCCTACGCAAACCCGGTGGTCTGGACCAGCTGGAAGCCTGCGAGCTGCCTGATCCCGGGCAACCGGGAGCGGGCGAGATCCGGGTGCGGATCAAGGCCAGCTCGCTGAATTTCCATGACCTGGGCGTGGTGCTGGGCAAGATGCCGACCGCCGATGGGCGCATTCCGATGTCCGACGGCGCCGGCGTGGTCGAGGCCGTGGGCGCGGGGGTCAGCGAATTTGCCGTGGGCGATCACGTGGTTTCGACGTTCTTTCCCCACTGGCTGGATGGCGAGCCGCCCATCGATGACTTTTCCACGACCCCTGGCGATGGTGTCGACGGCTTCGCCTGCGAGGTGGTGGTACGCCCGGCCACGGCCTTCACCCTGGCGCCCAAGGGCTACAGCCATGCCGAGGCGGCAACCCTGACCACCGCCGGCCTCACCGCCTGGCGTGCCCTGGTGGTGGACGGTGGCCTCAAGGCCGGCGACAGCGTGCTGGTCATGGGTACCGGCGGGGTGTCGATCTTCGCCCTGCAGATGGCCAAGGCCATGGGCGCCACGGTGATCGCCACCTCCTCCTCGGACGAGAAGCTGCAGCGCGCCTATGCCCTGGGCGCCGATCACCTGATCAATTACCGCGACGAACCGGAATGGGGTGCCAAGGTGCAGGCCATCACCGGCGGCCGCGGCGTCGACATCGTGGTGGAAGTAGGCGGTCCGGCCACCCTGGCGCAGTCGATCCAGGCCGCGCGTATCCATGGTCACCTGGCGTTGATCGGGGTGCTCACCGGCGTCGAGGGGCAGGTCCCCACGGCCAATCTGATGCGCCGCCATCAGCGGCTGCAGGGGCTGATCGTCGGCAGCCGCCGCCAGCAGCAGGAGATGATCCAGGCGCTGGAAGGCAACGGAATTAAGCCGGTCATCGATCGCAGTTATCCGCTAGACGAAATCGCCGCGGCCTTCGCCTTCCAGAAGGACGGCAGCCACTTCGGCAAGATCGTCCTGGAGTTCTAATAATGGTCAGACGAAAGCCGGAATGACGCCGGCAAGGCTCTGCTAGACTTCCGGAATCGTCTCGTCGCGTTCCGGAAGTCTCGATGACCTCGCCAGACCCCCTTCCCTATCTCGTCGTCATCGAAGACAACAGCCTGCTCGCCGAGCTGCTGAGCAACCATCTCGAAGATCGCCTCTGCTGGACCTGTCGGCAGTTCGACAATGCCGACGATGCCCTCGTGCATCTGCTCCAGCAGCAGCAGGCCCCCGGCCTGGTGATCACCGATCATCTGATGCCCGGCCAGCTGCGCGGCGGTGAGCTGGCGGAGATGCTGCTCCAGCGTTGGCCCGCGCTGCCCATGGTCATCACCTCGGGCTATGGCTACGAGATCACCACGGCGCTGCCCCCGCAGGTGATCTTCCTGCAGAAGCCCTGGACGCTCGATGAGGTGGATTCGGCGGTACGCCTCGCGCGCGCGCGTCAGGCAGGCGGTTAGACGCCCAGCTGGCCGCAGGCCTTCAGCAACTGGTCGATGGTCCAGGGCTTGGGCAGGAACAGCGCCCGGTCTTCGCGTTCGGCATACTGCTGGCCGGTATAGCCGGACGACACCAGTATCGGCAACTGCGGAAAACGTTGGCGGACCTGTTTGGCCAGGGCGAGACCATCCAGCCGACCGGGCATGCGCACGTCGGTGAAGAGGAGATCAGGCGGCAGCGGGTCGGCTTCGAACCAGCACCAGGCGGCATCGGCGGTGTCGAACGACTGGACGGCATAACCCTCCATCTCGAACACCTCCGTCGCCAGCGATCGCAGTACAGGATCGTCCTCGACCACCAGCACGGTGGTAACGGTTGCGGAAGGAACTACATCGGTCATGGCAACGCTACTTCATTAGTACGACTAAATAGACCGAAATTACTCGAATTGGATCACAACCCTCGGATGGACGGCTGGCCGCTTGGTGCCGGCACTTGTCTGATGCCGTAACAGCTACTTAATTCCCTGCCTGTCGGAAAAAGATGCTGGCAGATCGCTAGCCGGCGCCCGACTCTCTTACTCTAAGGCTCTCGCTGGACGTGATTGGCGTCCGCTTCCGCTGCCCACGCGCTTGAAAGACCCCATGGCTGAATCCGCTCCCTCCTACGCTGAACTCCAGGCCGAAGTCCGTCGCCTCCGCGCCGCGCTCGACCAGTGCACCGCGCTGCCGCCCCAGGACGCCCAGCGGCGCCTGGCGATCTTCGATGGCGCCATCGACTTCGCCATGGTCGTACTGGATCCGGCCGGGGTCATCACCGACTGGAACACCGGCGCCGAGCGCCTGCTCGGCTGGACCGCTGCGGAGATTCGCGGCGCACCGGCGGCATGCTTCTTCACCCCGGAGGACAACCGCAACGGCCGGGCCGCGCTGGAAATGCGGCTGGCGCTGCAGGATGGTCGCGCCGAAGACGAACGCTGGCACCTGCGGCGCGACGGCACCCGCTTCTGGGCCAGCGGCGAGATGCATCCGCTGCACGACGACGCCGGCACCCATACCGGCTTCGTCAAGATCCTGCGCGACCGCACCCCCCAGCACCTGGCCGGCGAGGCCCTGCGTGACAGCCAGCGCCACGTGGGCGAGGTGCAGCGGCAACTGGCGGAGAGCGAGCGCTATTGGCGCGGCCTGTTCGAACAGCTGGACGAGGGCTTCATCCTTGGCACCATCCTGCGCGATGACCAGGGCCATGGCCGGGACTGGCGCTATGACCAGGTCAACCGCGCCTGGTGCACCCACTTCGGCCTGAGCGCGGAACAGACGATCGGCCAGACCGCCCGCACCCTGTTTCCCGAACTCGAAGAACTCTGGGTGGAGGATTTCACCCGGGTGGTGGATACCGGCCAGTCGTTCAGCTACGTGCGGCAATTCCAGTTCAACGGCCGCTGGTACGAAGGCCATGCGCACAAGGCCGGCCCGGACAGCTTTCTGGTGCTGTTCCTGGATGTCACCGAGCGCGAGCAGGCCGCCCAGGCCACGCGTGACGAAGAGCGCTATCGTCGCGCCCTCGCCGAATTGGGCGAAGGCTTCAGCCAGCTGAACGACATCGGGGCGGTCACCGAACTCGCCTGCACCGCCCTGGGCACCATCCTGAATGCCCATCTGGTGGGCTATGGTCTGGTGGACGCCGAGACCGAGACCATCACCGTGGAGCGCGACTGGACGGTCCCGGGTGCCCGCAGCCTGATGGGCACGCTGAATTTTCGCGACTACGGCAGCTACAGCGAGGCCTTCAAACGCGGTGAGACCGTGGTGATCGAGGACGTGCAGGAAGACCCTCGTACCCGCGACAACCTCGCGGCCCTGCAACGCCTGGAGACCCGCGCCCTCGTCAACCTGCCGCTGTTCGAGCACGGCAACCTGGTGGCCCTGCTCTATGTCTGCTCCAGTCAGCCGCGGCGCTGGACGCCGGCCGAGCTGCAATTCATCCGCGAGGTCGCCAATCGCACCCGCTCGGCCACGGCGCGACTGACCGCGGAACGTGCCCTGCGCGACAGCGAACTCAATCTGCGCCTGGTGGCCGACACCCTGCCCTGCCTGATCGCCTTCGTCGATCGCGACCTGATCTATCGCTTCGCCAATATCGAGGCGCCCAAGTGGTTCAAGGACGCCCCGCAGAGCATCCTGGGCCGCAGCATGGGCGAGGTCTTCGCGCCGGAACTGTTCGCTGCCCGCCGCCCGGCCATCCAGGCCGCCCTGGACGGCACTCCGGCGCGACTGGACCTGCCCTGGGCCTGGCCGGACGGTCGCCGGCGCATCGCCGACATCCACTACCGCCCACGGCGCGATGCGCGCGGTGCGGTGGATGGCTTCTATGTCTTCGCCCAGGACGTCACCATCCAGCGCGACGCCCAGGCGCTGATCCAGGCGCAGAATCTCAGCCTCAGCCAGGAGGTCCAGGCCCGTACCGCCGAGCGCGACCGGCTCTGGGCGCTCAGCGAGGACCTGCTGCTCACCGCCGACTTCAACGGGCAGCTCCTGCGGGTGAGTCCGTCCTGGTCGCGCGGCCTGGGCTATTCCGAAGCCGAGTTGCTCAGCCGCCCCTACACCGAACTCATCCATCCCGACGACCTGCCGGGCGTGCTGGTGGCGCTGGACGAACTGCGCCGCAGCGGCCTGCCGACCCGGGTGGAGAATCGGGCCCAGGCGGCGGACGGCAGCTGGCGCTGGCTGTCCTGGACGCTGTCGATAGACACCGAACAGGATCGCCTCACCGGCGCCGGGCGCGACATCACCCGGGAAAAGGACGCCGCGGAAACCCAGGCGCTGCTGGAAGAGCAGTTGCGCCAGTCGCAGAAGATGGAAGCGGTCGGCCAACTCACCGGTGGCCTGGCCCACGACTTCAACAACCTGCTCGCCGGCATCGTCGGCAGCCTGGACCTGCTCACGGTGCGCATCGGCCAGGGCCGACTGAACAACCTCGAGCGCTACACCACCGCCGCCCAGGGCGCCGCCATCCGCGCCGCCGCCCTGACCCACCGGCTGCTGGCCTTTTCCCGCCGGCAGACGCTGGACCCCAAGCCCACCGACGTCAATCGCCTGGTGGCCGGCATGGAAGACCTGATCCGCCGCACGGTGGGGCCGGCGATCCAGATCGAGGTGGTGGCCAGCAGCGAGCTGTGGTCGACCCTGGTCGATCCGCCGCAACTGGAAAACGCCCTGCTCAACCTCTGCATCAATGCCCGCGACGCCATGCCCGAGGGGGGCCGCATCTTCATCGAGACCGCCAATCGGGCGCTGGATGCGCGCATGGCCCGGGTCCGCGACCTGGAAGCGGGCGAATACATCGCCCTCTCGGTGACCGACAACGGCTGCGGCATGCCGCCCGAGGTGATCGCCAAGGCCTTCGATCCCTTCTTCACCACCAAGCCGATCGGGGTGGGCACCGGACTCGGCCTGTCGATGATCTACGGCTTCGTGCGCCAGTCAGGCGGCCAGGCGCGCATCCATTCCCAGGTCGATCAGGGCACCAGCGTCACCCTCTTCCTGCCGCGCCATCGCGAGGTGGCCACTGGCGTCGACCTCGCCGCCAGCCAGCCGACCCTGCCGCGCCAGGGCCACGGCGAGACGGTGCTGGTGGTGGATGACGAACCCACGGTGCGGATGCTGGTGGTGGAGGTGCTGGAAGAACTGGGCTACGCCGCCCTGGAAGCGGCGGATGCCAGCTCCGGGCTGCGCCTGCTGGAATCCGATGTGCGCATCGACCTGCTGATCAGCGATGTCGGCCTGCCTGGCGGGATGAACGGCCGGCAGATGGCCGACGCTGCCCGCCAGCGCCGCCCCGGGCTCAAGGTGCTGTTCATCACCGGCTACGCCGAAAACGCCGTGGTCGGCAACGGCCACCTGGAGCCCGGCATGCACGTGATGACCAAACCCTTCGCCATGGACGCCCTGGCGGTGCGCATTCGCGATCTGATCGAAGGGACCTGAGGTCCGCTTCCGAGCGGATCGCCTCTCACTCTGGAGGTCTCCCCACGTTGGGCTTCGCTGCGCTCAACCCAATCTACGCGGACGCTCTCGGCCGTAGGGTGGATAACGGCGCAGCCTTCCACGGATGACGTGAAGGCTCGCCCCGTGGAAAACGCTGCGCGGTTTTCCACGCTACGGTGACGCGGCCAAGGTACACGAGCCACAACCCCGCATCAGGCTCGATCGCCCCCTCTCCCTCCGGGAGAGGGTTGGGGTGAGGGTGCTCCAGCACAGAGGTCTCCCCACGTTGGGCTTCGCTGCGCTCCACCCGACCTACGCGGACGCTCTCGGCCTTAGGGTGGATAACGGCGCAGCCTTCCACGGATGACGTGAAGGCTCGCCCCGTGGAAAACGCTGCGCGGTTTTCCACGCTACGAGGAGCGGCCCTGGAAGGCGAGCCACAAACTCACGCTGGACTCGATCGCCCCCTCTCCCTCCGGGAGAGGGTTGGGGTGAGGGCGCTCCAGCACGGAGGTCTCCCCACGTTGGGCTTCGCTGCGCTCGACCCAACCTACGGGATCTCCGTCGGTACCCGCACCCAGCCTTCCATCAGGCGGCGGGCGCTGCGGCTCATGCTGGCCTTTTCCACCTGCCAGATACCGGCGACCTCGCGGGCCTGGGCGCCGACCGCCACGCTGCCGGCGGTGTGCGCTATCCGTACCTGGCGACCACCCAGGTCGCCGGTCAGCGCATGAACCAGGGTCCCGGGCAGCGCCGCGGCCACCGCCACGGCGACCGCGCCGGTCCCGGGGATGGCGTGGTGCAGCCTGCCCATGGAGATCATCCGCGCGATGACGTCGAGTTCCTCGGCCTGGACCTGCTGGCCGCCGGCCACCCGGTAGGTCTGGGGCGCGGCGACCAGGCACAGCTTGGGCGTATGCGAGCGCTCCGCCGTCGCCTGGGCAACCGTGGCGGCCAGGCCCATGGCGACCGCGCCCGCGGCGCGCAGGGCCTCCAGGCGCCCCAGCAGCGCCGCATCGCCGTTGACCTGCGCCTGGGTCTCGGTGCCGCTGAGGCCCAGGGTCTCGGCCCGCACGAAAATGGTGGGATTGCCGGCATTGAGCAGGGTCACCGGCAGCCGGCCCAGCTCCGGAACATAGAGTTCGTCAACGGCCCGCCCGGTGGGCAGCACACTGCCATCGGTACCGGTGGGATCGAGAAAATCGAGCACCACCTCGGCCGCCGGAAAGGCCACGCCGTCGAAGCGGAAATCGCCTTCTTCCTGCACCTCGCCGTTGGCCATGGGGACATGGGCGAGGATGCGCTTGCCGAGATTGGCCTGCCAGATGCGCACCGTGGCCAGGCCCTCGCGGGGTGCCTGGACCAGGCCCTCGCTGATGGCGAAGGGCCCGACGGCGGCGCTGAGATTGCCGCAGTTGCCCGACCAGTCGATCACCGGCGCCTCGATGGCCGGGGCGCCGAACAGGTAGTCGACGTCGCAGTCCGGCCGGCAGGAGGGTGCGATCACCACCACCTTGCTGGTGCTGGAGGTGGCGCCGCCCAGGCCGTCGATCTGCTTGCCGTAGGGATCGGGGCTACCGATCACCCGCAGCAGCAGCGCATCGCGCGCCGGACCCGCCGGCGGCAGGTCGCGGGCATGAAAGAACACGCCCTTGCTGGAACCGCCGCGCATGTAGACGGCGGGAATGCGCAGTTGCGGCATCTAAGGTCTCCTCCGGGGTGCCTAGGCGAGATAGCGACCGAACCAGCCCAGGGTACGGTCCCAGGCCAGGCGCGCGGCGGCTTCGTCGTAGCGCGGGGTGGAATCGTTGTGGAAACCATGGTTGGTGCCGGCATAGCGATGCACCTCATAGGTCTTGCCGGCCGCCTTGAGCGCCGCTTCGTAGGCGGCGGCGCCCTCGTTGATGCGCGGATCGTTCTCGGCGTAATGGATCAGCAGCGGCGCCCTGATCGCGGCCACCTCCTCGGCGCGCGGCTGGCGACCATAGAAGGGCACGGCCGCGGCCAGTTCGGGATAGGCCACGGCGGCCGCATTGGCCACCCCGCCGCCGTAGCAGAAACCGGTGATGCCGACCTTGCCGGTGCTGAATTCGTGGCCCATCAGGGTTTCCACGGCGGCGAAGAAGTCGTTCATCAGCTTCTCGGGATCGACCTGCTGCTGCAGTTCGCGGCCCTTGTCGTCGTTGCCGGGGTAACCGCCCATGGAGGTGAGGCCGTCCGGCGCCAGGGCCAGATAGCCGGCCTTGGCCAGGCGTCGGGCGACGTCTTCGATATAGGGATTGAGGCCGCGATTCTCGTGGACCACCACCACCGCCGGCACCTTGCCGCTGGCCTTGGCCGGGCGCACCAGATAACCGCGGACCCGCCCATGCCCCTTGGGCGAGGGGTAGTAGACGTATTCGGCGACGATATCCGGATCGGTGAACTCGACCTGGGTGGCCAGGGCATAGTTGGGCGTCAGGGCCGCCAGCACTCCGGTGGCCGAAAGCCCCAGCACCGCGGCGCAGGCCCCGGCACGGTCGAGGAAGTCGCGACGGCTGATGCGACCGTGCACATAGAAGTCGTAGAGTTCGAGCAGTTCGGGCGAGAAATCCTTGGCGGTGAGGCGGGTCATCGCGGCGCTCCTCTGGCGGGAAACAAGGCATCCGGCCCGATTGGCCAGGCGCCCTGGGGGCTCCCGAGTGTGCCGCGAATCATCTGACTATGCCACTGCCCGCCTTAGCTGGAGACCTGCAATTCGTGCAGCACGGCGATCAGCGCCTCGAAGCTGACCGGCTTGTTCAGATGCCGGGTGAAGCCCGCCGCCCGCGCCTTGTCGACATCCAGCCGGGTGCCATAGCCGGACAGCGCCACCGCCGGAGTGCCGACGTTGCGATCGCCCGCCCGCACCTGGCGCAGGAATTCGTGACCGTCCATCTCCGGCATGCCGATGTCGGAAAGGATGATGTCGAAATCCTGCGTCTGGGCCAGCACCAGGCCCTGCCGGGAGTCGGTGGCGGTGATGACCCGCACGCCCTCCTCCTCCAGCAGCAGCTGCAGGGTCTCGACGATGTCGGGAGAGTCGTCCACCAGCAGGACCCGCAATCCGGCGATGGACTGGTCATCCGCTCGCGCCTCCGGCGCAAGCCGCCGCTCGTCCTCGCACAGGGGCAGCCAGACGCTGAAGCGCGCGCCCTGGTCGAGTCCGGCGGAATGGGCTTCGATGCGCCCGCCGTGGGCTTCCACCAGTTGTTTGACCAGTGCCAGGCCGATCCCCAGGCCGTGCTGGGCGCGGGCGGTGTACTTCATTTCCGCCTGGCCGAACATCTCGAACACCCGCGGCAGGAAGTCCGGCTCTATACCCTGGCCCGTATCGGTGACGTCCAGCCGGGCTTCAACGCCTTCGATCCCCAGGGCGATCTCCACCCGCCCACCGGCCGGGGTGAACTTGACGGCATTGTTGAGCAGATTCCAGACGATCTGGCCGACCCGGGTGGCGTCCGCCTGCACAAACAGCGGCGCTTTCGGTAGCTGCAGGCTGCTGACCTCGACCTCACCCGCCAGCGGCCGGATCACTTCAACGATCTCGCGCAGCTGCTGCACCAGATCCAGGCTCTGGCGCTCCAGCTTGAGCTTGCCGGTACGGATACGCGACAGGTCGAGCAGGTCGTCGATGATCTGCGCCTGGCTGCGCACGGCGCGCTGGATGGCCTCGGTGGCACGCCGCGCCAGAGGCACGTCGCGCAGCACTGGCGAGCGGGTCAGCAGCTCGCTGTTGAGCTGGATGAGATTGAGCGGGTGCTTGAGTTCGTGGGACATCACCGCGAAGAACTCGTCCTTGAGCTGCACCAGGGCGCGCTGCTGTGCCTGCTGATTGGCGTTCTCGCTGGCACGGACGTGATCGGCGGTGGCGTCCCGGGCGATCTTGGCATAGCCGCGACCGCCCGAGGCATTGCTCATGCGACTGAGCACCCCGGTGCAATAGAGGCGGCTGCCATCCTTGCGCCTGAGCCAGCGTTCATCCTGGGCGGCGCCCTGCTCGTCGGCCTGGCGCAGCTCCGCTTCCGGAACCTGGGCGGCCAGGTCTTCCGGAGTGAAGATCAGGCCCATGGGCTGCCCCAGCGCCTCGCGTTCGCTATAGCCGAACAGCCGGGTGGCGCCACCGTTCCAGCTGTTGATGATGCCGCCGGCATCCAGGGTGACGATGGCATAGTCATGGATGTTCTGCGCCATGAGGCGCATGTTTTCCTCGCCATCGCGGGCCCGATCCTGGGCCTTGCGCCGCTCGGTGATGTCGATGAAGGTCAGCACCGCACCTTCGATGCGGTCCTCCGCGGTGCGGTAGGGCAGCAACCGTGCCAGGTACCAGCGGTCATCGTGGCTGCGAACCTCCCGCTCGATCTGGCCGAGGGACTCGAAGACCTGATTGGCATCGGTGGCCAGCTCCGGATAGTCCAGGCGATGGGTGATGTCGAGCAGCGAGCGGCCGGTATCGCTGACGATGATGTTGAAGATGCTGGCGGCGCGCGGAGTGAACCTCTTGATGCGCATGCCGCGGTCGACGAACACCGTGGCGATGTCGGTGGAGGTGATGAGGTTCTGCAGATCGTCGTTGATCTTGCCGGTTTCCTCGATCTTGGACTTGAGCTCGTAGTTGACGGTGATCAGCTCTTCGTTGATCGACTGCAACTCTTCCTTGCTGGTCTCCAGCTCCTCGGTGGCCGAGCGCAATTCCTCGTTGATCGCCTGCAGCTCTTCGTTGGAGGCCTTGAGCTCCTCGGTGGAGGTCTCGGACTGCTCGATGGTCAGCTGCAGCTGCTCCTTGGTGCGCTGCAACTCGGCTTCCAGCTGGGTGAGGACGCTGTCCTTGGCTTCGACGTGATCGCTGACGGAATCGGCGCTCATGACATCTTCGACTTCATCGAAGAGCACCAGCAGGTAGTCGGTGTTGGTGTCGCTGTCGCGGAACGGCCGCACCACCATGTTGATGTAGTAGCTGCGGTCGTCGCGCTGGATATGCACGCGTCGCGCCTCGACGCTCTTGTTGCTCTGCAGCGCCTGAAACAGGGCGGTACGCAGCTCCAGGCGCAACTCCTCCAGCACCAGCGCCGGCAGGCTGTAGCTGGGCTCGCCGCCGACGTACCTCAGGAAGCGCCCGGCCCGCTCGGAGAGGTGCACGATGTTGGATTCGCGATCGACGATGATGCTGGGCGGGGCATATTGCTCCAGCACCCGCTGATGCACCTCGGCGAAGGACACCTTGTTGCGCCGACCGACCTGGTGCGGTGGCAGGCGCACGCTGTGCACGCCCGGATTGAGATTGAGCAGCGGCGTGGGACGCACCACGCTGGTCGCGTGCTTGGCCCGATAGATGCGGTTCTTCTTGTCGACCGTGGCGAACAGGCTGCTCTGCACATCGGCCGACTCGGAACTGCCGAGAAACAGGTAGCCACCCGGCTTGAGGGCGAAATGGAAGGTGTGCAGGATCTCGGCCTGCACCTCGCGATCCAGATAGATCAGCAGATTGCGGCAGCTGATGAGGTCGAGCCGGGAAAACGGTGGATCGCTGAGCAGGTTGTGCTGGGCGAACAGCACCTTCTCGCGCAGCTCCTTTTTCACCCGGTACTGATTCTGTTCCTTGAGCAGGTGCTGGCGCAGCCGGGCGGGGGCGACGTCGGTGACGATGGAACCGGGATAGACACCATAGCGCGCCATCGCCAGGGCATGCTCGTCGAGATCGGTGGCAAAGACCTGCAGGCGCGCGTCCGACTGGCGCAACTCGGCCTGCTCGGTCAGCAGCATGGCCAGCGAATAGGCCTCTTCGCCGCTGGAGCAGGCGGCGCTCCAGACCCGCAGCTCCTGGTCTTCCCCAGCCGGCAGGTGCTCGAACAATTCCGGAATGACGTCGCGTTCCAGGGCCTCGAAGGCCTCGCGGTCGCGGAAGAAATTGGTCACGCCGATGAGCATGTCCTTGAGCAGCGCCGGTGTCTCTTCCGGATGATCATGGAGAAAACCGGCATAGGCCGGCATGTCGGCGATGGCGTTCACCTGCATGCGCCGCTCCACCCGGCGCAATACCGTGGCGGTCTTGTATTGCTTGAAGTTGTGCCCGGTACGGGTGCGCAGCAGGGTGAGGATGTCACGCAGCGCCAGTTGCATGGCCTTGCTCGACGGACCTGGAATCCGGGCTTCGAGATCGAGCTGGTGCAACTCGCCCTGGCTCAGGGTGCTGAGGGTGGCGGCCAGCTCCAGCAGCTTTTGCGGCATCTCCACCACCGGCAGGACGAAGTCCACCACCCCGGCGGTGATCGCGCTCTTGGGCATGGAATCGAATTCGGCATCTTCCGGCGCCTGGGCAAGGGTCACCCCGCCCTGCTCCTTGATACGCCCCAGGCCCACCGAGCCATCGGCACCATTACCCGACAGGACGATGGCGACGGCATGGGTCTTGTGCACGTCGGCCAGGGCGCGAAAGAACAGGTCCACGGCGACATGATCGCCCTGGGGGCGCTCCGCCGGGGCCAGTCGCAGGTAGCCGTCGTTCATGGTCAGGTCGGAGCCGGGCGGGGTCACATAGACGTGCTCGGCCTGGATCGGCACCGGCTGGGTCACCTGCTGCACCGGCAAGCGGGTCACCCGCTGCAGGATCTCGTCGAGATGACTCTGGTGCTCCCGCGACAGGTGCATCACCACCACGAAGGCCATGCCGCAATCGGCCGGCAGGGCTTCGAAGAAATGCAGCAGCGCCTGGATACCCCCGGCAGAGGCCCCGATCCCCACCACCGGAAACGGCAGGTCGCTGGGGGTCAGGTTCCTGGAGTTGTTGGGTCGGGCCACATCCGCCTGGTCGCTCATCTATCCGCCGTCTGCACATCCACAAGAAATCGTGATCGCCGCGTCCGCACCGATCCTGGCACGCCACCTATCCTTCCCGCGGAAAAGACCTGTCGCCGGCCGGAGTATAACGAGCCCAGGCCGGGAGAGCGGGCATCATCCAGCAGTGAGACTGACCGACGGCCGCACCGCCTGAGTGGGACTGGCCAGTGCAGGGCAGGTGCGAGCGAAGCGCGGGACAGCCTGGGCGAGACGGGATTTTGTTGGACTCGCAGCGCGCTCGGCCTCGCCGCCGAGCGCGCGTGTAGGAGGCCAGGCCGTCATCCACCCTAAACGGCAACCGCTCCCACTTCCGACCGCGCTAGAACAACCCCATCTGCCGATCCAGCAACCGATCGAAACGATCGCCAACGAAGGGCAGGATGGCGTCGGCCACCGGGGCCAGCTGGCGCTGCACATAGTGGTCGTAGTCCGGCGGCGCATGGGGCAGTTCGGCCGGTTCGGCGCCGGCGATGGTGATCAGGTAGCTGATCCAGCCGCCGCGGCGAAAGCGGCTGCGGCGTCCCAGGCGGGCGTTTTCCGCCTCCAGCAGCCGCGCCGCGCGGACCTGGGGCGAGAGGTTGCTCTGGTACTCCTCCAGCGGCCGGCGCAGGCGCTTGCGATAGACCAGCAGGTCGTCGAAGTCGCCGGCGCGGGTCTGGGCGACGAAGTCACGCACATAGTCCTCGTGGGGCGCGCCGGTGAAGATGCGCAGATAAAGCTCGCGCTGGAAGCGCTGGGCCAGCGGCGACCAGTCGCTGCGTACCGTCTCCAGGCCCTTGAACACCAGTTCCGGCTGACCATCGGCACCAGGTCGCAGCCCGGCGTATCTTTTCTTGCTGCCCTCCTCCGCGCCGCGGATGGTGGGCATGAGAAAGCGGCTGAAGTGCGTCTCGTACTGCAGCTCCAGGTGGCTTTCCAGTCCCAGCTCGACCTGCAGCTGCTCGCGCCAGTGGGCGTTGACCGCCGCCACCAGGTCGCGACCGATGCGCTCGGCCTCGGCCTCGGCTTCGGCCTGGGCGCGCCCGAGCCAGACGAAGGTGGAGTCGGTATCGCCATAGATCACCCGATGACCGCGCGCCTCGATCAGCTCGCGGGTCTGGTGCATCACCGCGTGGCCGCGCAGGGTGATGGACGAGGCCAGGCGGTGATCGAAGAAGCGGCAGTGCGGGGTGCCCAGCACGCCATAGAAGCTGTTCATGATGATCTTCAGCGCCTGGGCCAGGGGCGCGTTGCCGGCGCGCTTGGCGGCGTCGCGCCCCTCCCAGACCCGCGCCACCATCTCCGGCAGGCAGTGCCGGGTGCGATGGAAGCGCGCGCCGCGAAAGCCCGGCACCGTCTCGTCCTCGGGCAGCGCCAGGCCCTCCACCAGGCCCACCGGATCGATGAGAAAGGTGCGGATCAGCGAGGGATAGAGGCTCTTGTAGTCCAGCACCAGCACCGAGTCGTAGAGCCCGGGCCGGGAATCCATGACGAAACCGCCGGGGCTGGCCTCGGGCGGCTGGGCACCGAGATTGGGCGCGACGAAACCCTGGCGGTGCATCAGCGGCAGATAGAGGTGGTAGAAGGCGGCGATGGACGCGCCGTGACGCTCCAGCGGCAGACCGGTGACACTGG
Source organism: Pseudomonas sp. SORGH_AS_0211 (assembly GCF_031453455.1). NCBI lineage: Bacteria > Pseudomonadati > Pseudomonadota > Gammaproteobacteria > Pseudomonadales > Pseudomonadaceae > Pseudomonas > Pseudomonas sp. SORGH_AS_0211. The sequence continues at coordinate 3,493,008 of NZ_JAVIZV010000001.1, forward strand.
CCCGCTCCAGCAGGAAGCGCAGCAGCCCGGTCTTGGCGAAGATCCGCGTGACCAGTTCGCAATCCACCAGGTTGTAGCGCGCCAGGGCGCTCTTCTCGCCGGCGAACATGCGGTTGATCGAGGCCATGCGGTCGTGGGGATTGTCGATGGCCTTGCCCTCGCCCAGCAGGCTGCGGCTGACGTTCTCCAGGCTGTAGGAGGGAAACACCCAGGTCGCCGACTTGAGCGCCTCCACCCCGTCGATGATCGGCCGTCCGGCCAGCAGGGCGTGGAAGGGCCGGCCCTGGCCGCCCGGTTCGTAGCGATCGTCCTCGGCGGCGCCACGGCCCAGGTGTAGCGGCACAGCCAGTTTGCGGGCGTGCTCGTGGAGCACGCGGATGTCGAACTGCAGCACGCTCCAGCCGATGATGACGTCAGGATCATGGCGCGCCATCCAGGCGTTGAGGCGTTCGAGCAGCGTGGCGCGGTCGGCGACGTATTCTAGGTCGAAGTCCACCGCGGCGTCTTCGCCGGTAGGGGGACCGAGCATGTACACCTGGCGCTGGCCGCAGCCGTGCAGACCGATGCTGTAGAGCTCGCCGCGCTCGCTGGTCTCGATGTCCAGCGACAGGGTGCGCAGCGTGGGGCGATAGTCGGGATCCGGCCGCAGGGGCGCGCCGTCGGGGGTGGGCAGCGTCACCGGCGCGGTGATGAAGCGTTCCATGAGAAAGCGATCCGCCGGGGCGATGTCCGTCTCGTAGACGTCGATGCCGGCGGCGGGGAGGCGCTGCTCCAGTTCGCGCAGGGTGCGATAGCGCGGCGCATAGAGCCCCAGGACGGGGCGCCGCTGAAAGTCCTGCAGCGCCAGCTCGCGGATCTCCACCCCGGCTGGCAACAGGCGCTCGATGTCCGCCCGTCGCGCGGCCGGGGCGAAGGCCACCGCCTGCTGCGCCGGCACGCGTAGCTGGTGCGGACCGTTATCGGTGGCGAACCAGAACACCAGCTCCATCCCGGTGGAAGTCTCGCGCCAGAGGCGTGTCAGCAAGAAACCCTGGACGGCGGCCAAAGCAATGGCACTCCTCGACATGGATGAAGCGCCTATTCTCGCAAGGCCAGCCGGTACCGGCGACCTCGGCGCGCCAGGTGGTCCGCTCGTCGCCCCCGCCGAACGGCCTGTGTCCTGTGGCGATGATCTTGCATCGAATGCCCACACCCGTCGTGGAGCCGACTTGTCGGCTTTTGGGCGCATCCTTGGTTATAGCTGTCAGGCCGTGTATGAATCCGTTGTCGTCGTCTTTTTCCAGCGCTGTCCCACCCCGCTACAACGCCCAGCAAGCACGGGTGCGCGAGCAGGCGCGTCGCTGGCTGGAGCAGGACGTCCTGGTGCTGGATACCGAGGCGACCGGGCTGGGCGAGGATGCCCAGCTGATCGAGGTGGCGGTCATGACCCTCAGCGGCCGGGTGCTGCTCGATACCCTGGTCCGCCCGAGCATCGCCGTACCGCGCGAGGCGACCCTGATCCACGGTCTGACCGATGCCCACCTGGCCCAGGCGCCACGCTTTCCCGAGGTGTTCGCCGGCCTCTGGCCCCTGCTGCAGGGCCGCACCGTGCTGGCCTATGGCATGGCCTTCGACTATCGCCTGCTGGCCCACAATGCCCGCCGCCACGGCCAGGCCCTGCCGCCGGAACTGGAGCGCGAGACGCCACCGGTACAACTGGTGGATGGCACCCGTCTGCACTGCCTGATGCAGCTCTATGCGCACTTCTGGCAGGAGCCGAGTCTGGACAGCCGCAGCCAGGACGGCTGGCGCCGCAAGTCCCTGGCTATGGCCGCGCGCCAGCAAGGCGTCGCCGTGCAGGAAACCCATCGCGCCCTGCCCGATTGCCGGCTCAAGGCCGCCCTGGTGCAGGCGCTGGGTGACGAGGCGCCGGCTACCTGGAGCGGGCTGCAGGCCCTGGCGGGCTAGCCGAGCGGCGGTCCGCCGGCAACACCGGCACGCAGACAGGCTGAATTCGTGCGGCTTGCCATACTGGAGGCATCATCCAGCCCGAGGCCCCGCCATGAAAGCCGTCGTCTATGAAGCCTTTTCCGCGCCACCCCGCCTGACCACGGTCGCGGACCCCACCCCCGAGCCCCACGGCGTTGTGCTCAAGGTCATGGCCACCGGCGTCTGCCGCAGCGACTGGCACGGCTGGGTCGGCCATGACAGCGACATCGAGCTGCCCCATGTGCCGGGCCACGAACTGGCCGGGGTGGTCGAGGCGGTGGGCAGGGACGTGACACTCTGGCGCATCGGCGATCGGGTGACGGTGCCCTTCGTCGGTGGCTGCGGAGCCTGTCCGCAATGCCATGCCGGCCACCAGCAGGTCTGCGATCACCAGTTCCAGCCCGGCTTCACCCACTGGGGGTCCTTCGCCCAGTACGTCGGCGTCCACCAGGCCGATCTCAATCTGGTCGCCTTGCCCGAGCAGCTGGACTTCGCCACGGCGGCCAGTCTCGGCTGTCGCTTCGTGACGGCCTTTCGTGCGGTGGTCGATCAGGGCCGGGTCAGCGCCGGCCAGTGGGTGGCAGTGCACGGCTGCGGCGGCGTCGGCCTCTCGGCGATCATGATCGCCCGCGCCCTGGGCGCCCAGGTGGTGGCCATCGACATCACCGCCGACAAGCTGGCCCTGGCGCGTCGTCTCGGCGCGGTGGCGATGCTGGATGCCACCCAGGTGGCTAGCGTACCCGAGGCGGTGCAGGAGCTCACCGGTGGCGGTGCGCACGTCTCCCTCGACGCCCTGGGGCATCCCACCACCTGCTGCAACTCCATTGCCAGCCTGCGCAAGCGCGGCAGGCACGTTCAGGTCGGGCTGCTGCTGGGTGACCAGGCGACCCCGGCGCTGCCGATGAATCTGGTGATCGCCCGGGAACTGGAGATCCTTGGCAGCCACGGCATGCAGGCCCATCGCTACGACGTGCTGATGGCCATGCTGCGCCAGGGCACCCTGGCACCGGAGCAACTGATCGGCCGCGAGATCAGCCTGGCCGAGTCCGGCGCGGCGCTGATGCACATGGACACATTCGCAGGCACCGGAGTGACTGTCATCACCCGCTTCGACTAGCCCCGGCTAATCCGCCTCCGCCGCCTGCAATACCCAGCGCAGGCCCTGCAGGTCCTCGGCGGTCAGGGTTTCGCGCAGGCGACAGAGGCGATAGTGAACGCGGGTGTTCATGGCCACCCACTCCAGATCCTGGCGGGTGGGTTGGGCGACGAAGTATTCGCCGTAGCGCTCGTCCAGCCCGGCCATGCGGTACTGGCCCTTGAGCGGCAGGTAGATCTGGCCGTTCATCTCCCAGCGACTGGCGCTGCAGCCATTGAAGCGCACCTTGTCGCCAAAGGTGGAGAGCTGGGTGCGGAAATCGGTGGTGGCGTTGCCGGCACTGGTCTTGAACTGGCTGGCAATGACGCTGAAGACGATGCCTTCCGGCGAGGGCGCGCCTCGCCATTCGATGACCCGGCGATTGAGCGCCGCGTCGAATCCATCGGTGAAGATACCGGCGGCCTGCGCCGTGAGCGTTGGCAGGGTCAAGGCACCCAGCAACGCCATCATTGTTTTCAAAACGAGCTCCTGGTGATGACCCCACCCTCCAGCCTGAGGCAGCAGGCCGAGGCGGCAAAGGGCCAGCTTCAGATTTTGGAGACCCGATTGGCTGAAAGGTGCCCCCAGCGGTCCGGATAAGCGGTATCTTTCACACTCTAGGCTCTGTACGAAAAGTGCCTGCGCTCGGTGATGCTGCGTTAAAAATCAGCTCGGAATGCTCATTTACCACTCGTAAACTCGTTCGCGAGCCCGGTCCGCTTCCTCGCCGATTTTTGCCTTGCCTGACCTTCGCTCGGCGACTTTTCATACAGAACCTAGCGACGAGCCCGCCTCGTCCACCCCCTTGAACCGTCGCCGGCGAGGCGTACGGCCCGACCACGAAACGACCGGCCACGCGCCGGAGAGCACTGCGAGGATCTATGAGCGCTGCGGACATCGATTGGAAGACCCTCGGTTTCGACTACATCAAGACCGACTTCCGCTATATCGCCACCTATCGCAACGGCAGCTGGGGACCCGGCGAGCTGACTCGCGACAACCAGCTGCACATCAGCGAAGGCTCCACGGCCATCCACTACGGCCAGCAGTGCTTCGAAGGCCTCAAGGCCTATCGCTGCCAGGACGGCTCCATCAACCTGTTCCGTCCCGATCGCAACGCCGCGCGCATGCACAAGAGCTGCGCCCGCCTGCTGATGCCGCCGGTCCCCACCGAGATGTTCATCGACGCCTGCCAGCAGGTGGTCAAGGCCAACGAGGCCTGGATCCCGCCGTACGGCACCGGTGGCGCCTTCTACCTGCGTCCCTTCGTCATCGGCGTCGGTGACAACATCGGCGTGCGTACCGCCCCCGAGTTCCACTTCGTGGTATTCGGCATCCCGGTCGGCGCCTACTTCAAGGGCGGCATGACCCCGCACAACTTCGTGATCTCCGGCTACGACCGCGCCGCGCCCCAGGGTACCGGTGCCGCCAAGGTCGGCGGCAACTACGCCGCCAGCCTGATGCCCGGCGCCCAGGCTAAGGCCGAAAGCTTTGCCGACTGCATCTACCTGGACCCCCTGACCCATAGCAAGATCGAGGAAGTCGGTTCGGCCAACTTCTTCGCCATCACCGGCGACGGCAAGTTCGTCACCCCGCGCTCCGAATCGGTGCTGCCGGGCGTGACCCGCATGTCGCTGATGGACCTGGCGCGCGAGCGGCTGAACCTGGAAGTGGTCGAGGGCGATGTCCATATCGACCAGCTCGACCAGTTCGTCGAAGCCGGCGCCTGCGGCACGGCGGCGGTCATCACCCCCATCGGCGGCATCCAGTACGGCGAGAAGCTGCACGTCTTCCACAGCCTGACCGACGTCGGCCCGGTGACGCGCAAGCTCTACGAGGAACTGACCGGTATCCAGACCGGCGACAAGCCGGCGCCCGAGGGTTGGATCGTCAAGGTCTGACGTGGGGGTTGGTTTGAAGAAGGCGCCTCAGGGCGCCTTTTTTGTTGGAGAAGGGGTTGGCGGTAGGTTGGGTTGAGCGCAAGCGAAGCCCAACGCTACGGTGCTACAGGCTTGGCTTTGTCGGTGCCTTGGCTGCTTATCGAGTGCTTTGACGGTTTTGATTTCGCCCACCCGGGCGAGTCACTTTTGCCAGTCGCGGCTGCGCGCCCCGGACAAAAGTAACCAAAAACGCTTGCCCCGGACATCCGGTCCTACGCTGCGCTCCGGGTGATTCGCTGCGCTCACCCTTCGGGCCAGCCTGCGGCTGTTACTCCGCTTCGCTACGTTTCACTCACGCCAGCGCCGTTCCGGGGTCGGTCCAGATGGGCCGTCCATGGCCCACTGGACCTCTCGCCGCATCCCTGCGGCTCGACCCACTCCACGACGCTGGCGTTCGCCCTCCTGAACGGGGCGATTCGCGTGCCTGATGCCTTGGGTGCAAACCGGTAGTGTGGACAACGGCGCAGCCTTGTCCACGCGTTAAGCGTTACTCCCTCAGTGGAAAACGCTACGCGGTTTTCCACGCTACAACCTGTGAACACCCAAGTATCAGGCTTGCGCCCCGCCCCCGTCAGTGAGGCCGAATGCAGGCGTTGCGTAGGGGGATGCGAGGCAGGACGCCGAGCAAGGCGCGAGGGGCAGGAGGCCCCTTCGTGCCGTGCCCCGGAGCGGCGCCGGAGCGCGGGAAACGTAGCGAAGCGGAGTAACAGCCGCAGGCTGGCCCGAAGGGTGAGCGAAGCGAATCACCCGGAGCGCAGCGAAGGGCCGAAACGTGGGGACAAGCGTTTTTGGTTACTTTTTTGGCGTTTGAAAAAAGTGACTCGCCCGGGTGAGCGAAACAAAAACCATCAAGGCACTCGATAATCAGCTAGAGCCAGGTGTTGGACTTCGCTTGCGCTCAACCCAACCTACGCAGCCGCCTTTCCCCTACACCCTCTCCCGCCGCCGCAGGATGGCGCGGGCGCCGATGAACAGTACCGCCACGCAGATCGCCGCCGCAAAGAACCACCGCTTCGACACATGATGCTCGGCGAAGAAATCCCGCAGGATCTCGCCCACCGCATAACCGATGCCAGTCATGAAGAAGCCCCAGAGCAGCGCGCCGATGATGTTGAAGAACAGGAAGCGCCGCGGGCGTACGCCGCTGGCGCCGATCAGCAGCGGGCCGATCAGGCGGAAGCCGTAGGCGAAGCGGATGCCGATGATCCACAGTGCCTCGTGGCGATGGATGCGGCTGCGCAGCCAGTCGATGCGCGCCTGCTGGCGCTTGAAGCGACCGAGGATGCGGTCGCCGTAGCGCCGCCCGAGAAAGAACAGCGTCTGGTCACCGATGAAGCCGCCCAGGGCCACGCAAACGGCCGTGAGCGGATACAGCAGGTAGCCGTGGCGGGCGGCGATGCCGGCCAGGATGGCCACGCCATCGCCCTCGATGAGGGCGCCCAGGACGGCGGCTCCGTAGCCGTAGTTGCTGATGACCTCGCTGTCGATCATGGCGCGTCCCTAGAGACCGAGAATGGTCAGCATGATGAAGGTGCCGAACAGCACGAAGTGGGTCATGCCCTCGATGGCGTTGGTCTCGCCGTCGTTGAGGTTGATGGCGGCGACGATCAGGGTCACGGCCATCATCACCGTCTGCACCGGGGTCATGGCCATCTGGATCGGCTGGCCGTTGTACAGGGCGATGGCTTCCACCACCGGCACGGTGAGGATCACGGTGGACAGGCTGGCACCCAGGGCGATGTTGATCACCGACTGCATGCGATTGGCCATGGCCGCGCGCAGGGCGGTGAGGATCTCGGGGCTGGCGGAGATCACCGCCACCACCAGCGCGGGGACCAGCGCCGGCACGGCCAGGCCTTCCAGCCCGGTATCCAGCGACTTGGACATCACCTCGGCCAGCGCCCCGGTGGCGACGATGCCGACGATCAGCATGGCGATGGACAGGGTGGCGCTGCTTTCACCATGGCCAGCGGTGGCGGCTTCGCCCTCGACCGCCGGACGCTTGCGCTTCTTGTCCGGGTAGTTGTAGCTGAAGAAATAGCTGTGCGGGCCGGTCTGCATGCGCAGGAACAGGGTATAGAGCAGCGCCATGGCGCCGATGGTGAAGAAGGAATAGACGTGCCACTGGGCCGAGGGGATGAATTCCGGCACCAGCATGGAGATGCTCACCGCGGTGATGATCATCACCCCGTAGCTGCGGCTGGAGTCGTCGTTGTAGGGCTGCTCGCCGTGCTTGAGGCCACCGAGCAGCGCGGCCAGGCCAATGATGCCGTTCATGTCCAGCATCACCGCGGCATAGATGGTGTCGCGGGCCAGGGTCGGCGAGTGGTCGTGGCTCATCATGATCGCCAGGATGATCACCTCCACCAGCACGGCGGAGAGGGTCAGGATCATGGTGCCATAGGGATCGCCAACCTTCTCCGCCAGCAGTTCGGCGTGATGGGCCACGCGCATGGCCGCGCAGATGATGGCGGCGATCAGACCGCCTGCCGCGATCAGCGCCAGGGTCTGGCCACCGCCGAGCAGGGCGTGTTCGAACACATAGGCCAGCACCGTGGCGCCGATGGCGACCAGCAGCAGGGTTTCGTCTTTGAGGGCGGCAAGCATGGAAAGGGGCGTCCTTGGTTGAGCAATGCCTTGTTACGACCGCCGTAGACGGTAAAACGCTCGCACCTTGATACAGCCCTGACCTGATCGCCCGCGCGGCCGCTCCTCAGCCCACCCGGGGGCGCGGCGCCAGGCGCTTCCACACCGCCTTGGTGCCCGTGGCGCAGGCCTGGCGATAGCCCAGGGCATGGCGCTCCACCAGGAACCAGGAGACCACCGCCAACGGCAGGGTGATGCCGATCGAGAGCAGCACCAGGGTCCAGGCCTCGATGCCGGGGATCACCGCCGCCAGGGTCTGCTGCACCGGGAAGGAATAGATGTAGAGCCCGTAGGAATAGTCGCCCACCTCGTTGAAGGCGCGGATGCGCCCGCCCGGGACGAAGGCGAGGTAGAGCAGCACGTAGCCCAGCGTCAGGTTGTAGACCAGGAAGAAGCTGTCACGGTCGGGGGTGGCCACCGCCAGCAGTGCCACGGCGGCGGCGAACAGCGCGCGCGACAGGGGAATGTAGCCGCGCAGCACATAGAAGGCGCCCCCCAGAAAGAACATCTGGAACAGCCGCAGCAGGTGCGATTCGCTGGCGAAGAAGTAATAGGCGAACAGCTTGAACAGGACCGCGCCCGCGGCGAACAGCAGGATGGCCCGCTGGAAGTGCCGGCTGTCCAGGCGCAGCCAGAGCACGGCCAGCCACAGCAGCGCCAGGGCGCCGTACATCCCCACCTCGAAGGGCAGCGTCCACAGCGAACCATTGACGATGGTCTGCAGCGGATTGCCCTCGAACAGCCCGGGCAGGTCGAATTCGGCGCCGGCGATCAGCCCGGTGTTCTTCAGCAGATAGAACCAGGTCTGGGGATCGCTCAGATAATCCTGCAGCGGTGCCCGGGTCAGCCAGGCGCCGAGGCCGAGCACTGTCAGCATCAGCATCACCAGCAACCCTGGCACCACGCGCAGGGCGCGGCCCCAGACGAAGTCGATGATGTCGGCGCGGCTGAGCAGACTCTTGGTGACCAGGAAACCGCTGGTGATGAAGAAGATGTCGACCGCGATGTCGCCGAGGGTCATGCCCAGGCTCTCGCGTCCGGGTTCCGCCGTGGCGGTGCCACTGGAGATGGCGAAACTGTGGCTGAAGACCACGGCGAGCGCCGCGATCATGCGAATCAGATTGAGATTGTTGTTCTTGCCGCCAACGTAATCCTGAACGGTCTGCACGGATACCTCACGTCTGGTGTTTGGAGCCATGCGTCCCGATTGTAGTCAGATCCGGACCCAATGCAGGCGTTATGGCCTTTTGCTGGCCCAAAGCGTGGAATGCTGGGAATTTCTAACCGACGAAGCCACCGTACATCGGTCAGCGGGAACCCGGATGCCTGCGGAAAACCCGGCAAAGCGTGCGACAATCGTCCATCTTTTTCCGATTCAAGCTATCCCGAGGCTCCCATGTACGACTGGCTCAACGCCCTGCCCAAGGCCGAACTGCACCTGCACCTGGAAGGCACCCTGGAGCCCGAGCTGCTGTTCAAGCTGGCCGAGCGCCATGGCGTCGCCCTGCCCTGGGGCGATGTCGAAGCCCTGCGCGCCGCCTACAACTTCGGCAACCTGCAGGAATTCCTCGACCTCTATTACGCCGGTGCCGACGTGCTGCGCACCGAGCAGGACTTCTACGACCTGACGTGGGCCTATCTGCTCAAGTGCAAGGAACAGAACGTCATCCACACCGAGCCCTTCTTCGATCCCCAGACCCACACCGATCGCGGCGTTCCCTTCGAGGTGGTGGTGCGCGGCATCACCCAGGCGCTGAGCGACGGCGAGCGGCAGCTGGGCGTGACCAGCGGGCTGATCCTGAGCTTTCTGCGGCACCTGTCCGAAGACGCCGCCCAGGCCACCCTGGACCAGGCACTGCCGTTCCGCGACCACTTCGTCGCCGTCGGCCTGGACAGCTCGGAAAAGGGTCATCCGCCGAGCAAGTTCAAGCGCGTCTTCGCCCGCGCCCGTGCCGAAGGCTTTCCGGCCGTGGCCCACGCCGGCGAGGAAGGTCCGCCGGAATACATCTGGGAAGCCCTCGACCAGCTCGGCGTGGTGCGGATCGACCACGGCGTGCGCGCCTTCGAGGACGAGCGGCTGATGGCCCGTCTGGTCGACCAGCAGATCCCGCTCACCGTCTGCCCGCTGTCCAACACCAAACTCTGCGTGTTCGACGACATGAGCCAGCACACCATCCTCAAGATGCTCGACCGCGGCCTCAAGGTCACCGTCAACTCGGACGACCCGGCCTATTTCGGCGGCTACGTCACCGAGAACTTCATGGCCCTGCACGAAGGCCTGGGCATGACCCAGGAGCAGGCCCGGCGCCTGGCGCAGAACAGCCTCGACGCCCGCCTGGTGAAATGAGCATGACCCTGACCGCTGCCGAGATTTCCTACTACGAACGCTTCGCCGAGCGCCTGGCCGACGCCGCCGCCGTGGCCATCCAGCCCTACTTCCGCGCCCAGCTGGCGGTGGACGACAAGGGCGACGCGGCCATCGCCGGCCGCCGCTACGACCCGGTGACCATCGCCGACAAGGCCGCCGAGCGGGCCATGCGCGAACTCATCCAGGCCGAGCACCCGGATCACGGCATCCTCGGTGAGGAAGAGGAGAACGTCGCCGGCAGCAGTCCCCTGAGCTGGGTGCTGGACCCCATCGACGGCACCCGCGCCTTCATCACCGGCCTGCCGCTGTGGGGCACCCTGGTGGCGCTCAACGACGGCAGCCGTCCGGTGATCGGGGTGATGAACCAGCCCTTCACCGGCGAGCGCTACCTGGGTACCCCCGCCGGCGCCTGGCGCAACGGCGCGGCCCTGCGCACCCGCGCCTGCGCCAACCTGGCCCAGGCTCGGCTGATGTGCACCAGCCGCGACATCTTCGACACCCCCAAGCGCCTGGCCGCCTTCGACGCCGTGGCCGCCGAGGTGCAGCTGGCCCGCTTCGGCGGCGACTGCTACGCCTACTGCATGCTGGCCTCGGGCTTCGTCGACGTCATCATCGAAGCGGGCCTGCAGCCCTACGACGTCCAGGCACTGATCCCCATCATCGAAGGCGCCGGCGGCCGCATGACCGCCTGGGATGGCGGCGATGCCCAGCAAGGCGGCGCCATCCTCGCCTGTGGCGATCCAGGGTTGCATGCGCAGTTGGTGGAAAGGTTGAAGCACCTGGCGTAGGACGCCTGCTTTCTTAGATTCGGTTGAGCGGAGCGAAGCCCAACACTGCCCCCTGCTCGAACTAGGCACGTTGGGCCCCAATGATAGAGCCGTCTCGATCCGAGCTAGGCGACTGCAACGTAGGTTGGGTTGAGCGCAGCGAAGCCCAACATTACGTGTGCGTCAGGTCTGGCTTATGGGTGTTCTGGCTGCATATCGAGTGCGTTGATGGTTTTTGTTTCGCCCACCCGGGCGAGTCACTTTTGCCAATCGCGGCTGCGCGCCCCGGACTACACGTCCCGGACAAAAGTAACCAAAAACGCTTGCCCCACCATCCGGCCCTCCGCTGCGCTCCGGGTGATTCGCTGCGCTCACCCTTCGGGCCAGACTGCGGCTGTTACTCCGCTTCGCTACGTTTCGCTCACACCAGTGCCGTTCCGGGGTCGGCCTACACGGGCCGTCCATGGCCCGTTAGGCCTCCTGAACGGGGCGATTCGCCAGCCTGAACGTATTGGTTGAAGAACCGTAAGCGGTCGTAGCGTGGACAACGGCGCAGCCTTGTCCACTGATGGCTTTAGATGCCCAAGAGTGGAAAACGCTTCGCGGTTTTCCACGCTACGCCCCTGGTATTTCTTGTTTCGCCCACCCGGGCGACTCACTTTTGCCAATCTCGGCAAAAGTAAGCAAAAACGCTTGCCCCGACCATCCGGCCCTCCGCTTCGCTCCGGGTCCGCTCACACCAGTGCCGTTTCGGGGTCGGTCCAGATGGGCCGTCCATGGCCCACTGGACCTCTCGCCGCATCCATGCGGCTCGACCCACTCCACGCCACTGGCGTTCGCCCTCCTGAACGGGGCGATTCGCCAGACTGAAAGTTTTGGTTGAGGAGCCCAAGCGCTTCGTAGCGTGGACAACGGCGGAGCCTTGTCCACTGATGGCGTCAGTGCTCGCCATTGGAAAAGGCTACGCGGTTTTACACGCTACGCCTTGACTCTACTGGAATCGCGGCCATGGGCCGCTCCTACAGGCACAATCCAAGCCTGTAGGAGCGGCCCATGGCCGCGATTGGCCCCATGGCAATCATCCCCCGCCACCCTCTTAAGCCCCCTCTAAGCCAACTCCCGTATACCGGCGGGATTCCGCCAAGAGTCCCTGCCGTGCTCCCCTCTTCTTCCCCTGCCTCCCCAAGAGCCGCACAGCTGGAGCGGGCCTTGCTGCTCGGCTGCCTGGCCGCCTACCTGCTCGCCGGTCTATTCGGCCGTGGTCTGTGGAAGGCCGACGAACCCTATTCCTTCGGCATGGTGTGGAATTTCCTCACCACCCCGGACTGGCTGATTCCCCGGGTCGGGACCGCGCCCTTCATGGAAAAGCCGCCGCTGATGTACTGGACCGGCGCCCTGGCCGCGCGGCTGTCCACACCCTTGTTGGGTGCGCCCGACGGCGCGCGGCTGGCGGTGCTGGGCTGGATGCTGGTGACCCTGGCCGCTCTCGCCTGGCTGACCCAGCGGCTGCTGCCCGGCCGCCGGCGCGAAGCCGTGCTCGCCCTGCTGGGCATGCTCGGGGTAGTGCAGCACAGTCATCTGCTGATCGCCGACGTGCCCCAGCTGGCCGGCGCCACCCTGGGTCTCGCCGGGCTGGCCGCGCACCTGCACGACAACCGCCATCCCTGGCGCCAGGGCCTGCTGTTCGGCAGCGGCCTGGGTATCGCCTTCATGAGCAAGGGCCTGCTGGTGCCCGGGGTGCTGGGCCTCACCGGACTGCTCTGCGCGCTCTGCTGGCCGCGGCGACTGGTCGAGCCGGAAGGGCGTCACTGGCTGCTCGCCGCCAGTCTGGCCGCCCTGCCCTGGTTGCTGCTCTGGCCAGCGCTGCTCTGGCAACAGGCGCCGGAGCTGTTCCATAGCTGGCTGTGGACCAACAACATCGGCCGCTTCTTCGGCCTGGAGGCACGCAACAGCGATACCGACGGTCTGGCTTCCAGCCTGGAGGACCTGCTGGCGCTGTCCTTTCCCACCGGGCTGATCCTGCTCGGCGCCACGCTCTGGCAGCTGTATCGCCGTGGCGGCAGCCCGCTGAAGCGCCTGGGCCGGCATCCGGGACTGGCCACGGTGGTGCTCTATGCGATCGTCTGCCTGGCGGTGCTGCTCAAGTCGGCGGTGTTTCGCAGCCTCTATCTGCTGCCACTGTTTCCGGCCCTGGCGCTGCTGGCGGCAAGATTGCAGCCACCGCCGGCCATCGCTCGCCTCGGCCGTGATGCCAGCCTGGCATTCTGGACGCCGCTCATCGTCCTGCTGGCCCTGGGCGGTATCGGCCTGGCCCTGGGCTGGGCGCTGCCCTGGCCGCACCTGATCCGCGAGCACTTGCCGATCATGGAACGCCTGGCGCTGAGCCCCTTGGCCTGGGCGGTCGCGCTGCTGGCCCTGGTCGGCTGGGGTGTCACCCTGACGCTGCGTGCACAGCTGGCAGCCGCCAGCGTCTGGTTCGTCGGCCTGACGGTCAGCTGGACCCTGGCCAACAGTCTCTGGCTACCCTGGGTCGACCTGGGCAACAGCTATGCGCGGCCCTTCACCGCGCTGCAGCGGGTGCTGCCACGGACGGATTGCGTGGCCAGCTACGGCCTGGGCGAATCGGAGCGCTCCATGCTGCACGTCTACGGGGGCTATCCCCCACAGGAGCTGAGCGGTCTGCACCAGGTGCCCTGCCGGGTGCTGGTGGTGCAGGACGAGTGGCACGAACCCGTGGCGATACCGCCAGGCTGGCAGCTGCTCTGGCAGGGCGCGCGCCCCGGCAATCTCAAGGAGCGCTTCCGCGCCTTCACAATGTTGCCGAGGGTGCCCTGAGGCACTGGGCTTCGCTTCGCTCAACCCAACCTACGGCGGCTTCAACCCCCACGCAGGTTGGGTTGAGACGGCGCCATCGTCGACGCCCAACACGCGGGATCCGGCCCTGGGCACCGTTGGGCTTCGCTGCGCTCAATCCAGCCTACGGCTGCTCCGATAGGCCACCGCCATCGCCCCAGGCCGCAAGCAGATCCTGGGATTCCATCACCAGCCCCAGGTGCAGGGAGACCATGCTCAGCGCCGCCCGCTCCAGGCCTTCATCGGTTCCCCGCACCAGGTCGCGCAGGACGATGACCCGGTAGGTGCGGTTGCTGGCGTCGAAGGCGGTGTTGAGCACGCAACAGTCGGTGAAGCCGCCATCCAGCACCACGGTGGTGATGCGCTGGTTGCGCAGCAGGAAGTCCAGGTCGGTGGGATAGAAGGCCGACAGCCGCCGCTTGTTTTCCACTCGCAGATCCTCGGGCAGGACCTCGGTGAGCAGCTCGGTCCAGGGCGAGCCCTCCAGGGCATGGGCGTCGGCATTGGGAATCGGCCCGACGTGCAACGGAAAGGTTCGTCGCCAGGCCGCAGGAATACCGCCCAGGTCATCGGCACCATTGGCGCGCAGCACCGACTTCACATGGACGATGCGCACGCCCAGGGCGCGGGCCTGGCGGTGGAAGGCATCTACCGGCGCCACCAGGTCACGGGCGCGGGGCGCCGGGCACGGGCACTCCGGCGAGGCGTCCAGGTGGCCGCGGTGCAGGTCGATGGACAGCACCGCCGTGGTGCTCGGGTCCAGGTAATCGGCGAAGTCCGCCCGCGCCAGTAGCCGGGGTTCCTCATAGACGAAAGCACGCAGGTTCATCGACGTTCCTCCCGAACATAGGCTTCGCCCAGGGCGCCGGGCTGGCTCAGGCGGTCACGCCCGGCCAGGGCGACCCAGATCATCACGCCCAGGGTGACGGCATAGGGCGCCATCAGGATGAAGTATTGCGACAGCCGCACCCCGGCGGCGGCCAACTGGGGAATCAGCGCCTCGATGCAGCCGAACAGCAGCGCCCCGGCCAGGGCGCGCCAGGGCGACCAGCGGGCGAAGATCACCAGGGCCACGGCGATCCAGCCACGGCCGCCGGTCATCTCGGCGATCCACAGCTTGGTGCTGAGCACGGCGATGTAGCCCCCGGCCAGCCCCACCAGGGCCGCGCCGGCGAGGATCGCCAGCAACCGGTAGCCGGCCACCGAGAGCCCCGCCGCATCGGCCGCCTGGGGATTCTCGCCCACCGCCCGCAGGCGCAGGCCGGGGGTGGTGCGTTCGAGCCAGGCGATCACCGCGAAGAAGATCAGCGGGGTCAGATAGACCAGCAGGTTCTGCTGGAACAGCCGCCCCACCAGCGGCAGCTCCGACAGCGGCCAGAGCGCCAGCGCCGGCAGGCCGGCCACCGGCTGGTTGGTCCAGCCCCAGAGGGTGCCGAGCAGGCCGGTGAGGCCCTGGCAGAAAAACACCAGGGTCAGGCCGGCGATCACCTGGTTGATGCGCAACCAGATCACCATGACCGCGAACAGCAGCGACACCAGCGCCGCCGCGCCCATGGCCGCCAGCAGCGCCAGGCCGGCATTGCCCAAGGCCAGTTGCGCGCCGACGCCGAACAGGGCGCCGACCAGCATCAGGCCCTCGGCATGCAGGGCCAGCACCCCGGATCGCTCGGTGAGGATCAGCCCCAGCGCCGCCAGGGCGTAGGGTATGGCGAAATCGGGGACGTTACCCAGCCAGCTGGCGAGCAGATTCAAGCGGCACCTCCCTGGCTGCGTCTGAGCCGATGGCGGATGAAGAAATCCGAGGACGCCACGCAGATGACGATCAGCGCCTGGATCAGCTGCACCATGGCGAAGGGGATCTGGTAGAACACCTGCAGATTGCGCCCGGCGACGAACAGGGTCGCCACCAGGAAAGCCACCACGGCGGCGGCCAGCGGGTTGTTGCGCGCCAGGAAGGCGATGAGGATCCCGGAGAAGCCGTAGCCCTGGTAGAAGGACTGGGTCAGCCGCCCTTCCTGCCCGGCCGCCACCACGAAACCGGCCAACCCGGCCAGGGCGCCGGAAGCCAGCACCGTGGCGAGGATGGTGGCCCGCACCGGCACACCCACGGCGCCGGCCACCCGTGGATTGGCGTCGACGAATCTCAGGTAGAGCCCGGCGCGACTCACCGCCACGAACCACCAGGCCAGCACCGCCACCAGCAGCGCCAGGGGCACCGCCAGGCTCAGCCCGGGCAGCAACTCCGGCAGCCGCTCGAAGGGGCGGAACAGCGGCGAATAGGGAAAGGCGTCGCGCGGGTCCTTCCAGGGGCCGAACACCAGGTGCAGCAGGAAGTTGGCGGCGATGTAGTTGAGCATCAGCGAGGCGATGATCTCGTTCACCCCCAGGCGCAGCTTGAGCAGCAGGGGCGCCAGCGCCCAGAGCAAGCCGCCTAGCAATGCCGCCACCAGCATCAGCGGCAGGCGCAGGGCTTCCGGACCGATCTCGAACAGCGACACCGCCGTAGCGCCGATGGCCCCCCAGATCATCTGGCCTTCCAGCCCCAGATTCCAGAAGCGCGCGCGAAAGGCCAGGCAGCCGGCCAGGCCCACTAGGATCACCGGCGCGGCCTGGAACAGGGTGGCCTGCAGACTCTGGGCATCGAACAGGGTGGCGGTCACGAATTCGTTGAGCAACTCGCCGGCCGGCACCCCGGCCAGCACCAGGATCGCGGCCGACAGGCCCAGGCCCAGCAGCAGCGCCAGGCCGAGGATCAGCGCCTGCCAGGGCCAGGCCAGCTGCTGGCGGATCTCCAGGGTGTAGCGCCGGCTGAACAGCGGTTGCCGTGGTCGCGGACCATCGACCTGGGAAAGCGGAGCACTCAGGGGTTCAAGCATGATTCACCATGGCATGGCCGATCGCCTGGCGATCGGCAGGTCGCTGGAATTCGGCGACGAGGCGCCCGGCGCTCATCACCCCAATGCGATCGGCGAGGGCCAGCACCTCGTCCAGGTCTTCGCTGATCAGCAACACCGCGGCGCCGGCCTCGCGGGCGGCCAGCAGCCGTGCCTGCACCTCGGCGCCGGCGCGCACGTCGAGGCCACGACTGGGGCTGTGCGCCAGCACCAGGCGCGGCTCCCGCCCGAATTCCCGGGCGATCACCAGCTTCTGGGCATTGCCGCCGGAGAGCAGCGCCGCCTTCTGCCGCACCGAGCGCACGCCCTGGACATCGAATTGCGCGACCTCCGCCTGGGTCGCCGCTTCCTGGGCGCGGCGATCCAGGCGGGCGAAGCCACCGAAGCGACCGGCATGCACCACGCCGATGGCGAAGTTGTCGGCCACCGACAGCCCTCCGGCCAGGGCGCTGCCATAGCGGTCGGCGGGAATGGCGGCGATGCGCAGGTCGCGGCGTCGGGCGCTGGCGGCCGCGGCCAGATCGCCGAAGCCCTCCAGCCGCACCTCGCCTTCGTAGGGCTGCGGCAGGCCCATCAAGACGTCGGCCAGTTCGCCCTGGCCGTTGCCGCCAACCCCGGCGATGCCATAGATCTCGCCAGCGCGCAGCTCCAGGTCGATGCCTTCCAGGGCGCGGCGCCCGCCATGTTCCGGGGTGCGCAGGCCGCGCACCGTCAGCAGCGGTGCTCCGGCAGGACGTCGCGGGGCGTCGGCGAGCGGCTGGGCGTCACCCACGGTGAGGCGTACCAGTTCGTCCACCGACACCTCGGCGGGGTCCAGGCTGCGCAGGGTGCGTCCGCCGCGCATCACCGTGAGGCGGTCGGCATAGGTCAGGGCGTCCTGCATGCGATGGGTCACCAGCACCACCGCTGCGCCCTCCGCCGCCAGGGCGCGCAGGGTCTGCAACAGCCGCTCGCCTTCGCCATCGGTAAGCACCGCGGTGGGTTCGTCGAGGATGAGGATGCGCGCCCCGGCCAGCAGCACCTTGAGGATTTCCACCCGCTGCTGTTCGGCAATGGACAGCTCCGCCACGCGCTGCTCCGGGCGGATGGCGAAGCCCAGGGCGGCCGCCTGCTGGCGGATGCGCTCGCTGATCTCGGCCAGGCGCCGGCGATGGCTACCCTGCCCCGCCGGTAGGCCGAGCAACACGTTCTCCGCCACGCTGAAGGGTCGCACCAACTTGAAGTGCTGGTGGACCATGCCGATGCGCAGTCGGGCGGCGTCCGCCGGACCGCGCAGCCGCACCGGGTTGTCGTCCACCAAGAGCTCGCCGGTCTCCGGCGCATAGAGGCCGGCGGCGATGTTCATCAGCGTCGACTTGCCCGCGCCGTTCTCGCCGAGCAGCGCGTGCACCTCGCCCCAGCGCACCAGGAAATCCGCCTGCTGCAGCGCCTGGAAGCCATCGAAGGTCTTGCCGACGCCACGCAGTTGCAGGGCGTTGTGTCTTTTCATGCGGGTCGGCCTTTGTCCAAGGATCGCCTCCGTGGAAAACGCTGCGCGGTTTTCCATCCTATCCAGCGGTGAACCGCTACTTCTGCGTCGTCACGCCCTGGACGAACCAGTCCATTTGCCACAGCTCCGGGTCGGAGAGCACCTGGCCGGCGGCGACCCGCTCCTTGCCGTCGCGATCGCTCAGGGGACCGGCGTAGATCTGCTTGCCCTTGAGCAGCGCCTCGCGCTCGGCGAGGATCTTCTCCTGGGCCGCCTTGGGCACGGCGTCGCCGAAGCCGGCGATGTCGGTGCCGCCGTCGGCCATGGACACCAGGGCACCGTTGGGGGCGGGTTTCCAGTGGCCGGCGATGACGCGCTTGAGTTCCGGCACCAGGAAGCGATCCCAGACCCACACCGAGGAACAGAGGGTGGCCTTGGGCGCGAACTGGCGCATGTCGCGGTGGTGGCCGGTGCCATAAACGCCGCGCTCCTGGGCGACGATCTGCGGCGTGGGGGTGTCCACGTGCTGGCCGATGACATCGGCGCCCTGGTCGATCAGCGCGGCGGCGGCGGCGCGCTCCTTGACCGGATCGTTCCAGCTGCCGGTGTAGATCACCGTGAGGGTGGCGTTGGGATTCATCTGCCGGGCGCCCAGCTCATAGGCGTTGATGGTCCAGTTCACCACGCCGAAGGGATTGGCGGCGACGAAGCCCAGCTTGCCGGTCTTGGAGGCCGCGCCCGCGGCCATGCCGCAGAGGTACTGGCTTTCGTAGGTACGGCCGTAGAAGGATTCCAGGTTGCGCCCGTTGGTGGTGCCCGAGGCGTTGAGGAAGGCCACCTCCGGATACTGCTCGGCCAGTTGCTTGAAGGTGTCGGAGTAGCCGAAGGCGGTACCGATGACGATGTTGGCGCCGCGCTTGATGAAGCGCTCGGCGGCCGGGCGGATGGCCGAGGCGGTCTCCGGCACGTTTTCCACGAACTGGATCTTCAGGCCCAGTTCCTTCTCGATCTTCACCCGCGCCTCGTCCATGGCCTGGGTCCAGCCGCCGTCGTTCTTGGCGGTGAAGTACAGCATGGCGATCTTCGGCTCGCCCTTGAGGGTGAAGCCCTCGTCGTCCGCTCGCGCCACGGCGCTCAGCCCTGCCAGTGCCAGCACGCACGCCACTCTTCCCAGCCATCTGCTCAGCATCGTCTCGTCCTTAGTCTTGTCTACAACATGTGGTTGATACGGAACACATTGCCTTCCGGGTCCAGCAGCACCGCCTGGTACCAGTGGTAGTAGGTTTCGTATGGCGCCTTCAGCAGGCGGGCGCCAGTGGCCTCGGCCACCGGCACCAGCCGGTCCACCTCGGCGCGGCTGTCCACCTCCAGGTTCAGCAGGAAGCGGCAGCCTTCACTGCCGGCGAATTCGCCGAGCCCCAGCAGCTCATAGGCCTCCGGCGCGTTGAAGCCGATGGCGGTCTTGCCGGTGTCCAGGCCGCGAAAGATCGGCGAGCGGATCGCCTCGATCTCCGGGAAGCCGAACACCCGCTGGTAGAAGCCGCTCAGGACCACCACGTCCTGGGCGAAGACGTTGACGTAGGAAAGACTCGGCATCAGGCCACCCGCACGCCGGACTGGGTCCCGCCGAAGGTGGTCTGCTTGACGAACTTGGATCTCAGGTGGTCGCCCGAGGTGATGGGCGCATGGCGCGGCGACGTGCCGGGCGTGGCGCAACCGGGCAGGCATTCGATGAGGGTGTCGTAGTTGGGCTGGTGGAAGAACACCAGGGACTGGCGACGGGTGTCGCGACCGGCATCCGCCGGTGGATTCACCACCCGGTGCAGGGTCGAGACCCAGCGATCGTTGGTCCACTGCATCATCAGGTCGCCGATGTTGACCACGAAGCCGCCAGGCACCTTGGGCACGTCCATCCACTCCCCGTCGGCGTTGCGTACCTGCAGGCCGCCGGGCGCGTCTTCGGGACGGACGATGGTCAGGCTGCCGTAGTCGGTATGAGCCCCGGCGCGCAGCTGGCCGGGCAGCGCCGCCTCCCTCTGGTGGGGATAGCAGAGGGTGCGGAACATGCTGATATGGCGATCGATGCGACTGTCGAAATAGGTTTCCGGCAACGCCAGCCCCAAAGCGAAGAGGCGCATCAGGGTGCGCGCCAGGTCGCTCATGGCAGCGAAATACTCGGCATAGGCCTCGCGGAAACCGGGGATGGCTGTTGGCCAGACATTGGGCGCGAAGTGCGGCCCGGCTTCCGGACCGTGGTAGTAGGCCGTCTCCGGGACATCCAGCGGTCCGATGGAAAAGGATTCCTTGAGATCCCCCGGCGCCGCCTCCTCCAGGCTGTAGGAAAGGCTTTCCTCGGCCACCGCGCTGTAGCCGCGCACCTGATCCGGACGCGGCCGATCGGCCTTGCGCTTCTCCGCCAGCGGCAGCTCGAAGAAGGCTCGCGAAAGGCGCGAGACGCGCTCGACCAGTGCCTCGGGCACCTGATGGTGGGTGATGACCAGAAAGCCGATGTCGCGGCAGGCCTGGTCGACGGCCCTGGCCACCGCCTGCTTGCCGGCGGCCGAGCCTTCGAAATAGGGGCCCAGATTGATGATGGGAACACTGGACAGCGGCATGACGGACCTCACGGATTGGACGAAAGGAGACAGCGCGACGCACGTTCACCGGGCAGGACGGCAACAGGGAAATTGCAACCGTTGTGCCATCTTTGGACCATTTGGTAAAAACTATAAAAGCCAATCAAAACAGCGAGTTGAGGGAGATACTCAGGATCCGCTGATGGTGCGCTGCACCTCGAACGGTCAGCGTGCACCGGGGTGGCGCCTGGGGTGTGTTCGATGTCTTCACGTGGTAACCAGAGAAGCCTTGGGGCGATGGTCAGCCAGTCTGTGTTGGGCTTCGCTATGCTCAACCCAACCTACCGGTCCGCGTAGGTTGGGTTGAGACAACTCCACCGTCGAAGCCCAACAGGCTTAACTAGGCCAGCTCGTGATAACGCCGGTCGAAGTACAGCAATCCGCCTTCGCCACCCGGCTCGGCCACTCCCAGCACCTCGCAGAGCAGCAGGTCGTGGCTGCCCACCGACTGCACACCGGCGATGCGGCAGTCGCAGGCCACCAGGGCACCGTCCAGCACCGGCGCCCCCGTGGCGAGGCGGGTCCAACGCGCCGCGGCGAAGCGTTCGGCCATGGCGGTCTTGCCGCCGAAGAGGTTGGCCAGCACCTGCTGGCCGGCGGCCAGGACGTTGACGCAGAGCACGCCGTT
Organism: Pseudomonas sp. SORGH_AS_0211; assembly: GCF_031453455.1. NCBI lineage: Bacteria > Pseudomonadati > Pseudomonadota > Gammaproteobacteria > Pseudomonadales > Pseudomonadaceae > Pseudomonas > Pseudomonas sp. SORGH_AS_0211. The sequence continues at coordinate 3,514,311 of NZ_JAVIZV010000001.1, forward strand.
GGCCGTGAAGGCCGGATGCACCGAGGCGCTGCGGTTGAGGCAGACCAGCAGGGTCGGCGGGGTATCGCTGACGCTGCACACGGCGGTGGCGGTAAAGCCGGCCAGTCCGGCCGGACCATCGGTGGTGACGAGATTGACCGCGGCGCCCAGGCGCGCCATGGCCCCGCGGAAGAGGTCGCGTTCGACCGGGGCGGCGGGGCTAGCGGCGGACAGGGGCAAGGCATGGGCAACGGACATGGCGCTACACCTCCAGGGCTTGGCTGAGATAGTCGAGCACCACCCGGTCGAAGGTGGCGGGGTCGGTGACGCTGGAGGCGTGGCCGCCCCACTCCAGCAACTGGAAGGTGGCCCGGGGCAGACCCGCGGCCAGCCGCTGGGACGCGGTCCAGGGCACCAGCACGTCGTCGCGATTGGCCAGCACCAGGGTCGGCACCTCGATCCGCGCCAGCTCGGCGTCCAGATCGAAGGCCAGCAGCGCGCCGATGCGCCGTAGCACATTGGCTTCGCCAGGGAAGTGCGCCAGGGCATGGGCTTCGTCGGCGGCCAGGCGCTCGCCGTGTTCGGCGATCCAGGTGGCCGGATATAGAAAGATCGCCTGGGCCTGGACATAGGCCGCGGCGCCGCTGTCGCGCAGCAGGTGCTGACGCAGGGCGAAGCAGCGCGCGGTATGCGGATTGGGTCGGCTCCAGGCATTGACCAGCACCTGGCGGCGGATCAGGCCCGGACGCAGCAGGCTGGCCTGCAGGCCCACCAGACCGCCCAGGGCATGGCCCATGAACAGGCAGTTGTCGAGTTCCAGGCGATCGGCCAGGGCCAGCAGGTCCTCGGCCATCTGCTGGATGCGGTAGTCCGCCGGCAGCTCGGCCGGACTCCTACCGGTGCCGGCCTGGTCGTAGACCACCACCCGGAAGCGTTCACCGAGGGCCGCCAGCTGCGGCGCCCAGAAGGCCCCGGCGCCGCCCAGCCCGGAGCTGAGCAGCAGGGTCTCGGCCGCCGGATCCTGGCGGCCATGGAGTTCGAAGTGCATGGGCGGTCCTTGAAGGTTGGGTGGTTGAGGCGACCCTCACCCCAGCCCTCTCCTAGGGGGAGAGGGCGATACGGAGCAGGCGCGGGGTCAGGCGCGCGGCCTAGCCGACATGGGCGATGCTGGCGATCTCGATCAGCGCGTCGGGCTTCACCAGGCCGCACTGGATGCAGTAGCGCGCCGGCTTCTCGCCGGGAAAGAATTCGGCGTATACCGCGTTGATGGCGGCGTAGTTCGTCCAATCGGTGAGCATGATCATGTTGAAGGTGACGTCGGCCATGGTGCCGCCAGCCGCCTCCACAACGCCCTGGATGGTGGTGAGCACGTGGCGGGCCTGGGCGGCGGCGTCGCCGACGTGGACCACGTTGTTCTGGGCATCGAACGGCAGGGTGCCGGAGACATAGAGCACGCCATCGGCCAGGCTGCCGGGCACGAAGGGGGCGATGGGGGTACCGGTACCGGCGGGAATCACGGCTTGCTTGGGCATGATGGCTCAGTCCTTGGCGAAGGTGGTGTGGAAGTCGGCGCAGCTGGCGACCCAGCCGAAGAAGGTCTCGATGTTGAACAGCGCGGCCTCGTGGGCCGCACGGGGCCCAGCTTGATGGCAGGCGTCGTGCAGGCAGACGCCGAAGTATTCGAGGAAGAAGCCGTCCCTCAGGGTCGACTCCACGCAGACGTTGGTGGCGACCCCGACGAACACCAGGTTGCGGATGCCGCGGGCGCGCAGCAGGCTGTCCAGGTGGGTGTTGTAGAAGCCGCTGTAGCGGGTCTTGGGCACCACCAGGTCCGCGGCCGCCGGTTGCAGCCGGTCAACCAGGGCATAGTCCCAGCCACCCTTGGCCAGCAGCTGCCCCTGCAATTCGGGTCGCTTGCGCATGGTCTTGAGGGCATTGGATTTGTGCCAGTTGGGCGAACCCGGCCCGCCCGCCTCGCGATACTCCGGATCCCAGCCATTCTGGAACCAGACCACCTGAATGCCCGCGCCGCGGGCGGTCTCCACCACCGCGGCGACGTTCTCGATCACCGGCCCGGTGGCCGAGACATCGAAACCGGCCAGGTCCAGGTAGCCACCCGGGCTGGCATAGGCGTTCTGCATGTCCACCACGATCAGGGCGGTCTCGCTGGCCTTGAGCCGCAGCGGTTCGGGACGCGCCGGCAGGGTCAGGGCTTCGGTATCGCCGACAGGCAGGGCATAGCCCGCCAGGGTTTCCACAGCGTTCATCAGGCACTCTCCTTGAGCAGGTCGACGTGACGGCGGCTCTGCATCAGCGGCTGGATGCGCTCGCCGAAGTCGGTCACGCCCTGGACGAAGTCGTCGAAGGTCAGCAGCACCCCGCTGGCCCCGGGCACCTCGGCGATCTCGTCGAGCATCCGCGCCACGCTGGCGAAGGAGCCCACCAGGGTGCCCATGTTGATGTTCACCGCCGAGGTCGGATCGGCCATCTGCCGCACGTTGGTGTCGCTGCCGGATTTGGTGTCGGCGGCGGCCTGGGCGCCGAGCCAGGCGATGGCCTCCTCGTCGGCACCGGCCTTGTAGTGCTCCCACTTGGCGCGGGCGGCCTCGTCGGTCTCGGCGGCGATGATCATGAACAGGGCGATGGAGGAGACCTCGCGCCCGGTCTTGGCGGTGGCCGCCTGCAGCCGCTCCACCGCCGGGGCGAAGGCCTTGGGCGTGTTGACGCCCTTGCCGAAGACGAAGCTGTAGTCGGCGTGTTCGGCGGCGAAGGCCAGGCCGGCGTCGCTCGCCCCGGCGCAGACGATCTCCATGGGCGCCTGGGGCTGCGGACTCACCCGGCAGTCCTCCATGCGGAAGTGCGCGCCCTGGAAGTCCGACTGGCCGGTGCCCCAGAGGTCGCGTAGCACCTGGGCGTATTCACCAAGGTATTGATAGCGGCTGGCAAAGAACTCATCCCCCGGCCAGAGCCCCATCTGGCTGTATTCGGGTTTCTGCCAGCCGGTGACCAGATTGACGCCGAAGCGGCCGCCGGAAATGCAGTCGATGGTGGCGGCCATGCGCGCGACGATGGCCGGCGGCAGGGTCAGGGTCGCGGCGGTGGCGAACAGCTTGATGCGCGAGGTCACCGCCGCCAGCCCGGCCATGAGGGTGAAGGACTCCAGGTTGTGGTCCCAGAATTCGGTCTTACCGCCGAAGCCGCGCAGCTTGATCATCGACAGGGCGAAGTCGAAGCCGTAGTGCTCGGCGCGCTGCACGATCTCGCGATTCAGCTCGAAGGTGGGCCGGTACTGGGGGGCATTTTCCGACAGCAGCCAGCCGTTGTTGCCGATGGGAATGAAGACACCGATGTTCATCGCTCGCACTCTCCCGCAGTCAGGAATCGAGGCGCATCGAGATGCGCCGTGGCTGCAAGATCAGAGCAGAAAGCTTGCCAAGTCTTGAAATTTCAAGCCAATCAAACACTTGACGGAAATCTCGAAATATCTTCAGACCATTTGGTCCAGATCAGAGCACTCAGTTTGTGCAAGGCGCCCGAATCCGGGGCATGCAGGATGTCGGGCCATGCTAGAGTTTGGAGACCGGCGCGCTACCCTCTGGCATCCGCCGACGATTCGTCACCAGGAAGGTGCGAATCTCAACGACCGCGCCTGAAGCCGGCCCTCCCGCTCGTCCAGCGGTCGGTCCGCGTCAGATGCCCATGAAGGCCCAAGGAGCAGTTCGTGAGTCAGGCCAGTGATTCTTCGCCACGCAAGCCGCGTCAACCCAGCGCTGCCGCCCAGCAACGCCGGCAGCGTCAGATAGAAGCCAAGCGCGCCCAGATCCTCAGCGCCGCGCTCGATATCTTTTCCCGCTTCGGCCTGCACGGCGCCAGCCTGGATCAGGTGGCCCTGCAGGCAGACGTCTCCAAGACCAACCTGCTCTACTATTTCAGCAGCAAGGAAGAGCTCTATGTCGCCGTGCTGCGCCAGTTGCTGGCGACCTGGCTGAGTCCCCTGCGCACCTTCAGCGAAGACCAGGATCCCCTCGACGCCCTGCGCGGCTATCTGCGCCATAAGCTGGAGATGTCCCGCGACTATCCCGCCGAGTCCCGGCTGTTCTGCCTGGAGATGGTCCAGGGCGCGCCGCTGCTGCTGCCGGAATTGCAGGGCAGCCTGCACGACCTGATAGACGAGAAGGCCCGGGTGATCCGTACCTGGATCGATGCCGGCCGGCTGGCACCGGTGGATCCGTACCAGCTGATGTTCAGCCTCTGGGCCACCACCCAGCACTATGCGGACTTCAGGGTCCAGGTACAGGCACTCTGCGGCCGTACCCTGCAGGACCCAGCCTTCTTCGACGAGGTTCTGAGCGGCCTGGAAACCCTGCTCATCGATGGGCTGCGACCGCGCCTCGGCAGCTGAAGCCCGGCTCAGGGCGCCAGGAAGAAGTCGGCGAACAGCTCGCTCAGTCTCGGCCAGAGCGGCGCCGGCAGGTCGTGGGCCATGTCGGGTATCAGCTCGAAGCGGGCACCAGGAATGGCCCGGGCCACGGCGCGGCCACAGGCCGGACGCAACAGCGGATCCCGCGCCCCATGGACCACCAGGGTCGGCGCCTGGATGCGCCGGGCGAAGGGCCGCAGATCGCCGCTGCCGAGTAGGGCGAACAGCTGCCGCTGCACGCCATCCACATCCACACCGCGCGCCAGGATCCGTTGCACCAGCCGTTCGAGATCGACCTCGCTCTGGCGATAGCGCGGGCTCTCGATACCGCGCAGCAGGGCCTTCTGCCGGGCGAGCGCCGCTTCCGCCGGCAGATCGGCCGGCGGCCGCAGCAGCAGGCTGCCAAGCAGCTTGAACGAGGGCGGCGGCAGCAGCGGCTGATTGGTCGACGAGAACAGGATGCCCAGCCGCGCGACCCTCTGAGGCCAGTCGGCGGAGAGGATCTGCGCGATCATGCCGCCCATGGAGCCCCCCAGCACTGAGGCGCGCGCAAGGCCCAGATGATCGAGCAACCCGACCGCATCGGCGGCCATGGCTTCCAGGCGATAGGGCACCGCACTGGGCTTGCCCAGTTGCGCCCGCCCCAGCACCGGCCACAGCGAAGGCGGCTGCCCACCCGGCCAGCTCAGCCGCGAGGACTGGCCGACGTCGCGATTGTCGAAACGGATCACCCGCAGGCCCCGGTGTACCAGGGCCTCGCAGAAGCCTTCCGGCCAGAGCAGCAACTGGGCGCCAAAGCCCATGATCAGCAGCAGCGCCGGATCGGCGGGATCGCCCCAGTCTTCATAGGCCAGTTCGAGGGCACCAACCCGGGCGCGACCTTCACGTATGTCCATGGCTCCCCCGCGAAATGGCTAAAGGGTCATGCTACCCCAAGGCCGGCGCGGCGAAAGCGGCAGAACCCGGCGGTCACGCAGCGGTGCTGCGCTATGCTCGGACGACCTTCTCCCGGAGTCCTTCGCCATGTCTGCAGCGCCACTGATTTACGACCTGACCGACGAAGCGCGCGAAGATCTGCGCCAGGCCATCGCCGCGCCGCTGAGACGTTACAACGACAGTCAGGCTGGCCCGAGCGGCTACCGGGCCCTGGTCATCAGCTTGACCCGTGGCGGCGAATCCCTCGGCGGACTCTGGGGCTACACCAGCTATGGCTGGCTCTATGTGCAGTTGCTGGCAGTGGAGGAAGCCGCTCGCGGCCAGGGCGCCGGCCGCGAGTTGCTGCGCCGCGCCGAGGCCGAAGCCCTGGCCCGCGGCTGCCACGGCGCCTGGCTCGACACCCACGAATTCCAGGCCCGCGGCTTCTACGAGCGCCTGGGCTACGAGGTGTTCGGCGAACTGGCGGACTATCCGCCGGGCTTTGCGCGGTATTTCCTGCGCAAGGCGCTCACGGCAGGCTAACGGCCAGTCCCGCTCATCGAGCGGTAAGGAAGTTGCCGATCCGGGCGTTCTCCTCGTCACCCTCCAGCAGCGGCACCTCGGCTTCGTCCTTGAGTTGCACGCCGGAGAGCTTGCGGCGGTCCGCCTCGCGCATCAGGTAGAGCAGCTTATGCGCCGCCAGGCCATAGGCGAGGCCTTCCAGGCGCACATTGGAGATGCAATTGCGATAGGCGTCGTTGAGGCCCGGCCGTGGGCCGTAGGTGAAGTAGAGGCCAAGGCTGTCGGGCGAACTGAGACCGGGGCGCTCGCCGATCAGCATCACCAGCAGGCGCGCCTTGAGCAGCCCGCCGATTTCATCACCCACGGCCACCCGCCCCTGCTCCACCAGGGTCACCGGGGCCCAGCGCCAGCCCTCGGCCCCGGCCTGATCGGCCAGGCGCTCCAGGAACGGCAGCGCATGGCGATGCACCGCCAGGGCCGAGAGGCCATCGGCGATGACCACGGCGACGTCGAAGCCCTCGGGATGCGCGGCGGCATAGGCCTGGAGTTCGTGGGCGGACTCCGCGGACAGCTTGCGCCCCAGATCCGGCCGCTGCAGATAGGTGTGGCGATCCGGCGCGGCGCTCTTGAGTACCAGGGTCTCGCGGTTCTGGGCGACCAGGCCCTCACGCAGCGCCTGGTGGTCGAAGGCCAGGTGCACCGCATCGCGGGCCTGGGCGTGGGCGGCCTGGAAGTCCAGCTGGGCCGACGTCGGCAGGCTGGTGCCGGCACGGCCCAGGGCGATGCGCGCCGGGGTGAGCCGACGCAATTCGGCCCAGGGATCGGGGCGGGCGGTGTCGTTGGGATTCATGAGCGACTCCTGAACGATTCGGTATCTAAGCTATCGCGGCCATGGCGGTCCGCCGATGCGGCCGCTCCTACGGGTACAGAGGGAGTTTGTAGGAGCGGCCCATGGCCGCGATCCTCCCTACAACTGCGCCAGCGCCCGCCGGAACGGTGCCGGCAAGTCCTCGCCAAGGCGGAAGCGGCCGTCTTCCAGGCGCAGGATGCCCAGGCGGTCGAGCCAGGCGGCGAATTCCGGCGCCGGTTGCAGGCCCAGCACCTGGCGGGCGTAGAGGGCATCGTGGAAGGAGGTGGTCTGGTAGTTGAGCATCACGTCGTCCGACCCCGGGATGCCCATGATGAAGTTGATACCCGCCGCACCCAGCAGGGTCAGCAGCATGTCCATGTCGTCCTGGTCGGCCTCGGCATGGTTGGTGTAGCAGATGTCGCAACCCATGGGCACGCCGAGCAGCTTGCCGCAGAAGTGATCTTCGAGGCCCGCGCGAATGATCTGCTTGCCGTTGTAGAGATACTCCGGGCCGATGAAGCCGACCACGGTGTTCACCAGCAGCGGCTTGAATTGACGGGCCACGGCGTAGGCGCGCACCTCGCAGGTCTGCTGGTCGACGCCATGGTGGGCCCCGGCGGAAAGAGCGCTGCCCTGCCCCGTCTCGAAGTACATGAGGTTGTCGCCCAGGGTGCCGCGGCGTTGCGACAGCCCCGCCTCGTAGCCTTCCTGCAACAGCGCCAGGCTGATGCCGAAGCTTTCGTTGGCGCCCTGGGTCCCGGCGATGGACTGGAACACCAGGTCCACCGGCGCGCCGCGCTCGATGGCGGCGATGCTGGTGGTGACGTGGGTCAGCACGCAGGCCTGGGTCGGGATCTCGTAGCGCTGGATCACGGCATCGAGCATCTTCAGCAGTTCGCAGATGCCGCCCGTGCTGTCGGTGGCCGGGTTGATGCCGATCACCGCATCGCCGTTGCCATAGAGCAGGCCGTCGAGAACGCTGGCGGCGATGCCGGCCGGATCGTCGGTGGGGTGATTGGGCTGCAGCCGGGTCGACAGCCGTCCACGCAGGCCGATGGTATTGCGAAAGCGGGTCACCACCCGCACCTTCTGCGCCACCAGGATCAGGTCCTGGATGCGCATGATCTTGGACACCGCGGCGACCATCTCCGGGGTCAGCCCCGGCGCCAGGGCGGCGAGACTGGTCTCGTCGGCCGCCGCACCCAGCAGCCAGTCGCGAAAGCCGCCCACGGTGAGGTGGGCGACCGGGGCGAAAGCCTGGGCATCGTGGCTGTCCAGGATCAGCCGGGTGACCTCGTCGGCCTCGTAGGGGATCACCGCCTCGCTGAGAAAGTGCTTGAGCGGCACCTCGGCCAGCGCCATCTGCGCCGCCACCCGCTCCACGTCGCTGCCGGCGGCGACCCCGGCCAGGACATCCCCGGAACGCGCCGGGGTGGCCTTGGCCAGCAATTCCTTGAGATCGGCGAAACGCCAGGTCTGGCCGCCCACGCTGTGCTGGAAACCGCTCATGCCACCTCCTCGGGTTGCGCTGCGCAGAGCCTGTTCAAAGGCTCGCGAGCTAGAGACAAACAAGGCGAAAATGGCTGAGGAAGCGGAGTTTACGAGTGGTAAATGAGCATTCCGAAACCATTTTCAACGCCGTTTGGCCGACGCGCAGCAGACTTTGAACAGGCTCTCAGGCCTCGCCGAAGGCGGCGTCGGGGGCGATGTCGCCCTGTCTACGGCTGAGACCGCAGACCAGCGCGCCTATCACCATCAGCACCACGAAGACGCTGGCGATCACCGGGTTGTACCAGACCATGGCGATCAGGCAGACCACCGCCAGCACCAGGGCGATGGCCGGCACCACCGGATAGCCGGGGGCGCGGAAGGTACGCTCCAGGTTCGGCTCGCTGCTACGCAGCTTGAACAGACTGAGCATGCTCATGATGTACATGACGATGGCGCCGAACACGCTCATGGTGATCATGGCGGCGGTCAGGGTCAGGCCCTGCAGGCTGATCACGCCGTCGCTGAAGATGGCGGCGATGCCCACCACGCCACCCGCGAGCACCGCCCGGTGCGGGGTCTGGAAGCGCGACAGCCTGGCCAGGCCGCGGGGCAGGAAGCCGGCGCGAGCCAGGGCGAAGAATTGCCGGGAATAGCCGAGGATGATGCCGTGGAAGCTGGCCACCAGGCCGAACAGGCCGATGCCCACCAGCAGGTGCAGCCACACCGAACCCTCGCCCACCACGCCCTTCATGGCCTGCGGCAGCGGGTCGTTGATGTTGGACAGGGCGCGCCAGTCGCCCACCCCGCCGGCAAAGATCATCACGCCGATGGCCAGGGTCACCAGGGTGAGGATGCCGGCGATGTAGGCCTTGGGAATGGTCCGCTTGGGGTCCTTGGCTTCCTCGGCGGCCATGGCCGCGCCCTCGATGGCGAGAAAGAACCAGATGGCGAAGGGAATGGCGGCGAACATGCCACCCACCGCGGCCAGGGTGAACTGGTCCTGGCCAGCCCAGCCACCGCTAGTGAAGTTGGTCAGGCTAAAGCCAGGCGCCACCACCCCCATAAAGATCAAGAGCTCGATCACCGCCAGCACCGTGACCACCAGCTCGAAGGTGGCGGCGATGCTCACCCCGAGGATGTTCAGCGTCATGAAGATGAAATAGGCCGCCACCGCGCAAAGCTTGGGATCGAGGGTAGGAAACTGCACGTTGAGGTAGGCGCCGATGGCCATGGCGATGGCCGGCGGCGCGAAGACGAATTCGATCAGGGTGGCGATGCCGGCGATGGTGCCCCCGGTGGGACCGAAGGCGCGCCGGCTGTAGGCGAAGGGCCCGCCGGCGTGAGGAATGGCGGTGGTCAGTTCGGTGAAGCTGAAGATGAAGCAGGTGTACATCACCGCCACCACCAGCGCGGTGATCAGAAAGCCCAGGGTCCCGGCGACGCCCCAGCCGTAGCTCCAGCCGAAGTATTCCCCGGAGATCACCAGGCCCACGGCGATGCCCCAGAGGTGCAGGGTGCCGAGGGTCGGCTTGAGTTTCTCGTTGGTCATGACAGGCCACTCCCCTTGTAGCGACGTGATCCGAATGGGTCACCGCGATCCCGCGATGCCCGGCTATTTCGAGCTTAAACAGCTCGGGGCCGCGCCGACTTGACCCCTCGGCACGGTCGCCGTGACCTGGGGTCAAGTCGGCGTTACCCCTCTTCCCAGGGTGCTACCCGAGACCGCACCACCCTGGTGCGATGCCCGACCACTCGCCCCGCGATGAAGCACACCAGGGCGCTCAATAGCGTGAAGCCCTCGGCGTTCCAGCCCCACCGGAGGACTGCTTTCCACCCCGGGGCACAGCCTTTGCTTCATTCATGCCGATCCCCTCCCTGGACCCGCACCATGCCCCTGGCCGCCTCCGGCTTAGCCGCCCTGACCTCACCGTCGCGCAACCTCGGCGTGCTCTCCGCCGCCGCCAGCGGCCTGGACACCGTCATCACCAGCCACGGCGGCGACGTCGATCGCATCTTCGGCACCGCCGGCATCGATCCCGAACAGCTGCGGCATCCCACCCTGAGCCTCGGTTTGGGCAACTACTGCCGGGTCCTGGAAGAGGCCGCCGCCCAATCCGGCTGCGACAATTTCGGCCTGCACTACGGTGGGCAATTCAAGCCGCAGAGACTCGGCCTGCTGGGCTACGTGGGACTCTGCTCGCCCACTGCCGAGGCAGCGCTGCAGAACTTCGCCGCCGCCTTTCCCTTCCACCAGCACAGCACCCTGATCCAGCTGGTGGACGCCGGCGACTGCTGGCGCTTCGACTACCAGGTACGCCACGGCGCCATCGTCGCCCGCCGCCAGGACGCCGAGCTGACCCTGGGCATGCTGCTCAACCTGCTGCGCCACGTGCTCGGGCCCACCTGGGCGCCGCGCGCGGTGCAATTCGAACACCCGCGCCCCGAGGGCTGGCACGAGCACCGCCGGCTGTTCGACGCCCCGGTCAGCTTTGGACAGCCCTGCAACGCCATGCTGGTGCCCAAGGCCGACCTGCGTGGCCGCGCCATGCCCGAGCACGATCCGCTGCTCCTGCTGGTGGTGCAGGACGCCATCCGCCAACTCGGTCAGCGCCTGCCACAGATGGAGCTGCTCGAAGAAGTCCGCGCCTCGGTGCGCCTGGCCCTGCCCCTGGGCGAGCCCAGCCTGGAGTCCATCGCCCAGCGCCTGGACCTTTCCACCAGCCAGCTGCAACGGCGCCTGCGCGACCAGGGCGCGAGCTTCTCGGCGCTGGTCGAGGGCGTTCGCCGCGACCTGGCGCAGCACTACCTGCGGCAGCGGCTACCGGTCACCGACCTGGCGCCGCTGCTGGGCTATTCGGAGACGAGCGCCTTTTCGCGGGCGTTTCGGCGGTGGTTTCAGGTGAGTCCGCGGCAGTGGCGGGGGATTTCGTAGGGAAAGGTCGGCGCGCCGAAGGCCGGCTGACGTAGGTTGGCGCTGAGCGGTGCGAAGCCCAACATTGCGGAGCTGCAATCTTGGTTTTATAGGTGCCCTGGCTGCTTATCGAGTTTTCTGATGGTTTTTGTTTCGCCCGCCCGGGCGACTTACTTTTCTTTGCTTGCGGATCGCCGCCCGGTGCAAAGAAAAGTAAGCAAAAGAAAGCACACCTCGACAGTTCGGCCCGGCGCAGAGCGCCGTGTGCTCTCGCTCCGGCGCCGTGGCGGGGACACGGCACGAAGGGGCTTCCTGCCCCTCGCGCCTTGCTTGGCGTCCTGCCTCGCAACCCCCGCCAAGACACCAGAACTCGGCCTCACTGACGGGGACGGGTCGCATGCCTGAGGCTTGGGTGTTCACAGGATCTGTAGCGTGCAAAACCGCGCAGCGTTTTCCGCTGTGCAAAGTGCTGAACATGGTGGACAAGGCTACGCCGTTGTCCACGCTACGGACGGTTACGGCTCTTCAATCGAAACTTTCAGACTGGCGAATCGCCCCGTTCAGGAGGGCTTACGCCAGCGCCGTGCAGGGGGTCGAGCCGCATGGATGCGGCGAGAGGTCCAGCGGGCCATGGACGGCCCGTCTGGACCGACCTCCTGCACGGCGCTGGCGTGAGCGCACCCGGCGCCTCGCGCCGGGCCGGATGATGGGGCAAGCGTTTTTGCTTACTTTTTTCGCGACTGAAAAAAGTAAGTCGCCCGGGTGGGCGAAACCAAAACTATCACAGCGCTCGATAATCAGCCAAGGCACTGACTAAACCCAGTAAACCAGCTAAGCCAAGGCATCTCGGCCAACTTCCGCCCCTTTGGGCTTCGCTACGCTCAGCGCCAACCTACCCAACTGGCAAAAGTAAGACGCCGGTCAGGCGAAACAGGGTCTCCATAGCACCCCGCCTCACCGATACCACCCACCCGGTCAGATTCTTGCAAGGCCCTCCCCAAACAGCTCAACCAGAACAACGACCACCCCGATGACCTCTGCCCTGCCCCCTGCCCTCTTCACCCCCGCCTGGCTGGCGCGCCTGGAGCTGGCCTATGCCCGCCAGGGCGACTGGACCCGGCCTACCACCCGCCGCCATCTCGGTCCGCTACGGGTGCAGAAACACCTGCACGCCGAAGGTCCCGAGGTCTGCCAGCACATCATCGTCCATCCACCAGGTGGCATCGCCGGGGGCGATCGGCTGGACATCGACGTCAGCGTCGGCGAGACCGCCTGGGCCCAGCTCACCAGCCCCGGGGCGGCCAAGTGGTATCGCGCCGACAGCGCGGCCCATCAGCAGATCGAGCTACGCGTGGCCGCTGGCGCCACCCTGGAGTGGCTGCCCCAGGAGACCATCGTCTTCTCCGGCGCCCAGGCCCATCTCGCCACCCGCATCGAGCTGGCAGGCGACGCCCGCCTCTGCTACTGGGACATCGTCGCCCTGGGGCGTCCGGCCAGTGCCGAGCGCTTCGCCGAGGGGCTGTTCCAGGCGCACCTGGACATCCGTCGCGATGGCACCCCGCTGTGGCACGAGCGTCAGCGCTTGGTCGGGGCGGATCGCTTGCTCGACTCGCCCATCGGCCTCGCCGGTCAGCCGGTGTTCGCCACCCTGCTGATCACCGGCACCCTGGATGCCGATACCCTGGCGCGTTGCCGCGACCTCGCCCTGCCGGTCCGCGGCGACCTGACCCAGCTGCCCGGCCTGGTGGTCGCCCGCTGCCTGGCCGCCGAATCGCTGCAGGCCCGCGCCTGGCTGATCGAGGTCTGGCGCCTGCTGCGCCCGGCCCTGCTCGGCCGCGTGGCCACGCCGCCGCGGATCTGGAGTACCTGATATCTTCGTGATAGTAGCGATAGCCGCTCTGAATTCCCGTTTAATCGCGGCCATGGGCCGCTCCTACAGGCTCCAGCGGCATCTTGTAGGAGCGGCCCATGGCTGCGATGCCCTTCGCCAAAGAGAACACCCATGGACCTGACGCCCCGCGAAAAAGACAAGCTGCTCATCTTCACCGCCGGCCTGGTGGCCGAGCGCCGCCTGGCGCGTGGGGTGAAGCTCAACTACCCGGAAGCCATGGCGCTGATCTCCGCCGCCCTGCTCGAAGGCGCCCGTGACGGTCGCACCGTGGCCGAGCTGATGCACTACGGCACCACCCTGCTGACTCGCGACCAGGTGATGGAAGGCGTTCCGGAGATGATCCCGGAGATCCAGGTGGAAGCCACCTTCCCCGACGGGACCAAGCTGGTCACCGTCCACCAGCCGATCGCCTAGGGAGACCGCCATGAGCCTGATCGTCCGCGACGCCCTCCCTGCCGACCTGCCGGCCGTGCTGCACATCTACAACGACGCCGTCAGCAACACCACGGCGATCTGGAACGAGACCCCCGTCGACCTGGCCAACCGCCAGGCCTGGTTCGACCTGCGCGCCACCCAGGGCTACCCCATCCTGGTCGCCGAGAATGCCGAGGGCACGGTGGTGGGCTATGCCTCCTTTGGCGACTGGCGCCCCTTCGAGGGCTTTCGCCACACCGTCGAGCACTCGGTCTACATCCACCCCGACCAGCGCGGCCAGGGCATCGGGCCGCGGCTGATGACGGTGCTCATCGAACGCGCCCGCGCCTGCGACAAGCACGTCATGGTGGCCGCCATCGAGAGCGGCAACCAGGCCTCCATCCGCCTGCACGAGCGACTGGGCTTCATCACCACCGGGCAGATGCCCCAGGTCGGCACCAAGTTCGGTCGCTGGCTGGACCTCACCTTCATGCAACTGATGCTGGAGCAGCGCCCATGATCCCCGGCGAATACCAGATCCAGGACGGCGACATCGAACTCAACGCCGGCCGCCGCACCTTGAGCCTCACCGTCGCCAACAGCGGCGACCGGCCGATCCAGGTGGGCTCGCACTACCACTTCCACGAGACCAACGACGCCCTGCTGTTCGATCGCGCCCTGGCCCGCGGCATGCGCCTGAACATCGCCGCCGGCACCGCCGTGCGCTTCGAACCGGGCCAGAGCCGCGAGGTGGAGCTGGTCGAGCTGGCCGGCCTGCGCACCGTCTACGGCTTCGCCGGGCGGGTGATGGGCAAGTTGTAGGGGCAAGCCCCCTCACCCCAACCCTCTCCCTCAGGGAGAGGGGGCTAAGAGCAGACACCGAGCTCCCGCCCTTCCCCCTCTCCCGCCGGGAGAGGGTCGGGGTGAGGGCAAACCGGACCACCTTTATTCGGGATCAACGCCTATGAAAATCTCCCGCCAAGCCTATGCCGACATGTTCGGCCCCACCACCGGCGACCGGGTGCGCCTGGCCGATACCGAGCTCTGGATCGAGGTCGAAGAAGACCACACCGTCTACGGCGAAGAAGTGAAATTCGGCGGCGGCAAGGTCATCCGCGACGGCATGGGCCAGAGCCAGCTGCTGGCGGCCGAGGTGGTCGACACCGTCATCACCAATGCGCTGATCGTCGACCACTGGGGCATCGTCAAGGCCGACGTCGGCCTCAAGCAGGGCCGCATCCACGCCATCGGCAAGGCCGGCAACCCGGATATCCAGCCCGGCGTCAGCGTGCCCATCGGCGCGGCTACCGAGGTCATCGCCGGCGAGGGCATGATTCTCACCGCGGGCGGCATCGACTCCCACATCCACTTCATCTGCCCGCAGCAGATCGAAGAGGCGCTCATGAGCGGCACCACCACCATGATCGGCGGCGGCACCGGCCCGGCCACCGGCACCTATGCCACCACCGTGACCCCCGGCCCCTGGCACATGGCGCAGATGCTCAAGGCCGCCGACGCCTTTCCCATGAACATCGGCTTCACCGGCAAGGGCAACGCCAGCCTGCCCGGGCCGCTGGAGGAACAGGTGCGCGCCGGCGCCATCGGCCTGAAACTCCACGAAGACTGGGGCACCACCCCCGCCGCCATCGACAACTGCCTGGCGGTGGCCGATCGCTTCGACATCCAGGTGGCCATCCACACCGATACCCTCAACGAATCCGGATTCGTCGAGACCACCCTCGGCGCCTTCAAGGGGCGCACCATCCACACCTACCACACCGAGGGTGCCGGTGGCGGCCATGCGCCGGACATCATCAAGGCCTGCGGCTTCCCCAATGTGCTGCCCAGCTCCACCAACCCGACGCGGCCCTTCACCAGGAACACCATCGACGAGCACCTGGACATGCTCATGGTCTGCCATCACCTGGACCCGAGCATCGCCGAGGACGTGGCCTTCGCCGAGAGCCGCATCCGCCGCGAGACCATCGCCGCCGAGGATATCCTCCACGACCTCGGCGCCTTCGCCATGATCAGCTCCGACAGCCAGGCCATGGGCCGCGTCGGCGAGGTCATCACCCGCACCTGGCAGACGGCCGACAAGATGAAGAAGCAGCGCGGCCCGCTGCCCGAGGACGGCGCCGGCAACGACAACTTCCGGGTCAAGCGCTACATCGCCAAGTACACCATCAACCCGGCGATCACCCATGGCATCAGCCACGAGGTGGGCTCCATCGAGGTGGGCAAGTTCGCCGACCTGGTGCTCTGGCGCCCGGCCTTCTTCGGCGTCAAGCCGACGCTGATCCTCAAGGGCGGCGCCATCGCGGCCAGTCTGATGGGCGACGCCAACGCCTCCATCCCCACCCCGCAACCGGTGCACTACCGCCCGATGTTCGGCAGCTACGCCGGCATGCTCCACGACACCAGCCTGACCTTCATCAGCCAGGCCGCGTTCGAGGCAGGGGTGCCGGAGCAACTGGGGCTGAAGAAGCGCATCGGCGTGGTGAAGGGCTGCCGCACCGCGCAGAAGAGCGACCTCATCCACAACGGTTACCTGCCGACCATCGAGGTCGATCCGCAGAACTACCAGGTCAAGGCCGACGGCCAGCTGCTCTGGTGCGAACCGGCGGACGTGCTGCCGATGGCGCAGCGGTATTTCCTGTTCTAGAGAGGCCTGTTCCAACGGCACGGCATGTTGGGCTTCGCTGCGCTCAACCCAACCTACGTTGCGCGTTTCGTAGGTCGGGTTGAGGCGGCTCTATCGCCGAAGCCCAACAAGCCAAAGCCCGATTAGCATCCGTAGGTTGGGTTGAGGCGGCTCCACCGCCGAAGCCCAACAAGCCAAAGCCCGATTGGCATCCGTAGGTTGGGTTGAGGCAGCTCCACCGCCGAAGCCCAACGAGACAAAGCCCGATTGGCATCCGTAGGTTGGGTTGAGGCGGCTCTATCGCCGAAGCCCAACAAGCCAAAGCCACTCACAAGCCACTCACAAGCGCTGCGAGAGGCTCTACACTGCGATTTTCCACTCACCAGGGACGGTGATCATGGATTATCGACGCAGCCGCGCCACCGGCGGCACCTTCTTCTTCACGGTCAATCTCAACGACCGCTCTACCACCCTGCTCGTCGACCACATCGATTCGTTGCGGGCGGCGATAGGTCAGGTAAAGGCACGGCATCCCTTCGATATTCTCGCCATGGTGGTCTTGCCCGATCATCTTCACGCCGTCTGGCGTCTGCCAGCGGAGGACGGGGACTACCCCCTGCGCTGGGGCCTGATCAAGGCGGCCTTCTCCCGGCAGTTGCCGCCGCTGGAAACGGTGCAGCTGTCGCGACGGCTGAAACGCGAGCGCGGCGTCTGGCAAAGGCGCTATTGGGAGCACCAGATCCGCGACGAGCAGGATCTGCAGCGGTATCTCGATTACATCCACTTCAATCCGGTGAAGCATGGCCACGCGCGGAGTGCAGTGGAGTGGCCCTATTCCTCCATCCATCGCTATGTGCGAGCGGGCGTTTTGCCTGCGGATTGGGCAGGACAACGTGATGAGGAATGGGCGGTGGGCGAGCGGTGAGGGTTGGTCGTGTTGGGCTTCGCTGCGCTCAACCAACCTACACGAAGCCCGCCGCCGTTCAGCCGCGACTGACCGGCGCGGCCGGGGCTTCGGCGCGGTCGTTGCGGCCGTAGGTGGCCTTGTCCAGCTGGCCCATCCAGCGTGCGGTCAGGGTGCCGGCGGTCATGGAACCGTTGACGTTAAGGGCGGTACGGCCCATGTCGATCAGTGGCTCGATGGACACCAGCAGCGCCACCAGGGTGACCGGCAGGCCCAGGGCCGGCAACACGATCAGGGCGGCGAAGGTAGCACCGCCGCCCACGCCCGCCACACCCGCCGAACTCAGGGTGACGATACCCACGAGCGTGGCGATCCACAGCGGATCGAACGGATTGATGCCCATGGTGGGCGCGATCATTACCGCCAGCATGGCCGGATAGAGACCGGCGCAACCGTTCTGGCCAATGGTGGCGCCAAAGGAGGCGGCGAAGCTGGCGATGGCCGGCGGCACGCCAAGGCGCTCGGTCTGGGCCTCGATGCTCAGCGGGATGGTCGCCGCGCTGGAACGGCTGGTGAAGGCAAAGCTCAGCACCGGCCAGACCTTGGGAAAGAAGCGCGCGGGCGACAGGCCGCTCAGGGTCAGCAGCAGCGCATGCACGCCAAAGAGGATGCCCAGGCCCAGGTAGGAGGCGATCAGGAAGGTGCCCAGCTTGAGCACGTCCTGGGGACTGGCGGTGGCGACCATCTTGGTCATCAGCGCCAGCACGCCGTAGGGGGTGAGCTGCAGCAGCAGGCGCACCAGCTTCATCACCCAGGCCTGGAGCACGTCGATGCCGGCCAGCACCTTCTCGCCACGCACCGGATCGTCGCGCTGCAGGCGCAGGGCGGCGACGCCGAGGAAGGCGGCGAAGATCACCACACTGATGATGGAGGTGGGATTGGCGCCCGTGAGATCGGCGAAGGGATTCTTCGGAATGAAGGACAGCAGCAGCTGCGGCACCGACAGATCCGCCACCTTGCCGACATAGCTGTTCTGCAGGGTGGTCAGGCGCGCGGTCTCCTGGGCGCCCTGCACCAAGCCCTCGGCGCTCAGGCCGAACAGCCAGGTGACCAGCACCCCGACCAGGGCGGCGATGGCGGTGGTGAACAGCAGGGTGCCCAGAGTCAGCAGGCTGATGCGGCCCATGGACGAGGCCTCGCGCAGCCGCGCCACGGCCGCCAGGATGGAGGCGAACACCAGCGGCATGATGCTCATCTGCAGCAGCTGCACATAGCCGTTGCCGACCAGATTGAACCAGCCGATGGAAGTCTTGAGCACCGGGGCGTCATGCCCGTAGACGAATTGCAGCACCAGGCCGAAGGCCACGCCCAGGGCGAGGCCGATGAAGACGCGCACGGCCAGGCTCCAGCCGGTATTGCGGGTACGCGCCAGCAGGCCGAGCAGCACGGCGAAGGCGACGAGGTTGAGAACGAGAGGCAGATTCACACGAGGTCTCCAGAACGGCGCCCGACACGACCGCCGGACGAAAAGGCGGCGATGGTAGCAGCTCGGGCCGACTCGGCTTAGATCGAGGTGCTATCACCTGATAACGGGAGGAGCGGTCCTATCGCCGGGGTGAACGGCGCCCGCCCCTGGATGGGCGCTGCTAGAGTTCGTGCTGCCGGGAAAAGATGCCCGGCAATGCCAACCCAAAAGGAGTGATTCCATGCAACGTTTTGCCAAGCTCGCCGCTTCCTTCGCCCTCGCCGCCGCCGTCGCCGGCTGCACCGGCACCGCGATGAAGACGCAGAACCTGGATCCGTCGCAGTACACCGTCGTCGGTCATGGCGAAGGCAAGGCGACCGGCCTCATGATCCTGGGCTTCATCCCGGTCCAGCAGAACGACCGCTTCGTGCGCGCCCAGCAGGCCGCCATCAAATCCCGTGGCGGCGATGCCCTGATCAACGCCCAGGTACAGGAAAACTGGTTCTGGGCCTATGTCCTGAGCGGTTTCACCACCACCGTTTCCGGCGACGTGGTCAAGCTCAAGCGCTGAACCCCGCCAGACCGACCGACGCCGCCCATCGAGGCGGCGTTTTTGCGCTAGGCTGGTCGCTTCTCCCCGAGGAAGCCGACCATGACCGCGACCCTGATGAAACTCCCGCTGCAATCCATCGACGGCGAAACCCTGACCCTGGAGCGCTACCTGGGCAAGGTGCTGCTGGTGGTGAACGTCGCCTCCAAGTGCGGCCTTACCAGCCAGTACGAAGGCCTGGAACGCCTCTATGAGGCCCAGCGCGAGCGCGGCCTGGAAGTGCTCGGCTTTCCCGCCAACGACTTCAAGCAGCAGGAACCCGGCAGCGACGCCGAGATCAAGGAATTCTGCACCCTCACCTATGGCGTGCAATTCCCGCTGTTCGCCAAGCTCAGCGTGGTGGGTGAAGACAAGCATCCGCTCTATGCCGAACTGACCCAGGCGCAACCCGAGACGACCGGCGACGGCCCCTTCCGCGAGCGCATGCTGAGTCGTGGTGGCACTCCCAATCCCAAGCCGGAGGTGCTGTGGAATTTCGAGAAATTCCTGATCGGGCGGGACGGCGAGGTGGGGGGGCGCTTCGCGCCGGATGTGACGGCGGATGATCCGCGGTTGGTGGCGGCCATCGAGGCGGAATTGGCGAAGGGTTGAAGCCCCCCTGCCGGTACATGGCGAGGCGCGACCTGATTCGTAGGTTGGGTTGAGCGCCAGCGAAGCCCAACACTTCCAACGCGCTAGGCAGCCAGGGCGCCAAACAGATCAAGTCGACGCGGCAAGCGCTGCAACGTCGGGCTTCGCTGACGCTTAGCCCAACCTACGGCAAGTGCCTGGAGCCTTGCGCGATCAGTGCTATGACAGCAGGTCTACCCCCGCTGCAACACCCCGCGCATGGACCCGAAATGCCCCGGGAAGGAACAGAAGAAGCTGTATTCCTTGCCCGCTTCCAGGGCCCCGGTATCGAAGGTCACCGCGTCCTTTTCGCCACCGCCCAGCATGCGGGTATGGGCGATGATGCGTTCGTCGCCCTCCGGCAGGTAGCCCTTGTCTTCGCCCGCATTCATGCCGGCGGCGTCGACGGCCGAGGCATCGGTAGAACGGGTCAGCACCCAGTTATGGCCCATGACGTTCTTGGGCAGGCTGCCGTTGTGGATCAGTTCGACGGTAAAGGTCTTGCACGAGGCCGGGACCTGGATCGAGGCGCGGCTGTAGGTCATCTGGTCGCCGGCTTCGATCTGGGTGGTACAGCTGTCGGCGGCCCAGGCGCCGGTACTTCCCAGGGCGAACAGTGCGGCGGCGAAAAACGTGGATTTCATGAACCCTCCGGATGCGTGGAAGTCGCCAGTCAGACCGATGCGAGGGTGGCGGGTTCCAGCGGCCGTGGCAAGGGAACGGCTTCGCTCTATCGCCTCCATCGAAACCTTTGCCAGGTCGCCGGGCCTTACCTCTGGGTACTATCCCTCCATCATCCGCCAGCCAAGGACGCCCGCCATGACCCTTACCGCCCTGCTGCACGAGTTGTTCGCCAACTATGCCCAGGCCGCCAGCGGCAATGCGCCGGAAGCGGCTTTCCTCGCGCGATGAGGGTGCTTTGCTCCGGCGGAGCGGGCGGCTAGGCTAGGCGCTTTGCCTGCCTAGGAGTCCCCATGTCGCTGAAAACCGTCTGTGTCTTCTGTGGCGCCAAGCCCGGTGCCTCGCCTGTCTTCGCCGAAGCCGCCGCGCACCTGGGGCGTACCCTCGCCGAGCGCGGGCTCACCCTGGTCTATGGAGGCGGCAAGGTCGGCCTGATGGGGGTGGTCGCCGATGCCGCCCTGGCGGCTGGTGGCGAAGTCATCGGCATCATTCCCCAGAGTCTCAAGACCGCCGAGCTGGGTCATACGGGCTGCACCCGCCTGGAAGTGGTCGACGGCATGCATGCGCGCAAGGCGCGGATGGCGGAACTGGCCGATGCCTTCATCGCCCTCCCCGGCGGCCTGGGCACCCTGGAGGAACTCTTCGAGGTCTGGACCTGGGGTCAGCTCGGCTATCACGCCAAGCCCATGGGCCTCCTGGAGGTCGACGGCTTCTATGCCCAGTTGGAGGGCTTCCTCGATCACCTGGTCGCCCAGGGCTTCGTCGCCGCACCGCACCGCGCCATGCTGCAGGTGGAAGCTTCACCAACGGCCCTGCTAGACGCCCTCGCCGCCTGGCAACCCACGGTGCCGCCGCGCTGGGCCGAATCGGCACCCCGCTAGCGCCGGTACACCGCCCGTCCCGGATCTCGAACCCTCGCCGCTTGTGGCCTGTCGGTACTGACAGGCCCGCAAAAGTTACCGCGACGAGGATTCTCCCATGACCGATTTCCCCAAAGCCCCGATGCCAGAACAGCAGCAGGCCGTTCCCGGCCTGCAATCGCGCATGAATCCGGTACCGGATTGCGGCGAGCAAAGCTACAAGGGTTCTGGCCGTCTGGCCGGCAAGAAGGCGCTGATCACCGGTGGCGACAGCGGCATCGGCCGCGCCGTGGCCATCGCCTTCGCCCGTGAGGGCGCCGATGTCGCCATCAGCTACCTGAACGAGCACGAAGACGCCGAGGACACCGCCCGCCTGGTGCGTGAAGCTGGCCGCGAGGCGCTGCTGCTGCCGGGTTGCCTGTCCAAGCGCGAGCAGTGCCTGGCAGTGGTGGACAAGACCGTGGCCGCCTTCGGCCGTATCGATGTGCTGGTCAACAACGCCGCCTTCCAGATGACTCACGAGACCCTCGAAGAGATTCCCGACGACGAGTGGGTCTACACCTTCGATGTAAACATCACCGCCATGTTTCGCATCACCCAGGCCGCGATAAAGCACATGGGCCAGGGTGGCTCCATCATCAACACCACCTCGGTTAACTCGGACATGCCGCGACCGACGCTGCTGGCCTATGCCACCACCAAGGGCGCCATCGCCAACTTCACCGCCGGCCTGGCTCAGTTGCTCGGCGAGAAGGGCATCCGCGCCAACAGCGTGGCCCCTGGCCCCGTCTGGACTCCGCTGATCCCGGCCACCATGCCGCCGGAGCAGGTCAAGGAGTTCGGTGGCAACACCCCGCTCGGTCGCCCTGGCCAGCCGGTGGAACTGGCGCCGGTCTACGTGATGCTGGCGTCGGACGAATCCAGCTACACCTCGGGCGCGCGCATCGCCGTCACCGGCGGCAAGCCGATTCTCTGACCCGCCCCGCACCCCGGCACAGGCCGGGGTCGCCCCTTCTGTTTCCGCCTTCGGAGCCCTCTCGTGAGCGACCATCCCAAACCCCCGCTGAAACCCCAACCCCAGACCTTTCCCGGCTCCGAAGCACGCATGGAGCCCCAGCCCGACAGCGGCGCCGCGAGCTACCGCGGCTCGGGTCGTCTGGCGGGCAAGAAGACCCTGATCACCGGTGCCGACAGCGGCATCGGTCGCGCCGTGGCCATCGCCTTCGCCCGTGAGGGCGCCGATGTCGCCATCGCCTACTTGGACGAGCACGAGGATGCGCAGGAGACCGCCCGCCTGGTCACCGAAGCCGGGCGCCAGGCCGTGCTGCTGCCGGGCGATCTGGCCGAGCGCCAGACCTGCCTGGACGTGGTGCAGAAGACCGTCGAGGCCTTTGGTCGCATCGACGTGCTGGTCAACAACGCCGCCTTCCAACAGGTGCGCGACAGCCTCGACGAGATCCCTGACGAGGAATGGGTACATACCTTCAACGTGAACATCCATGGGATGTTCCGCATTACCCAGGCGGCGCTGAAGCACATGCCACGCGGCGGCTCCATCATCAACACCGCCTCGATCAATGCCGACATCGCTCCGCCGACCCTGCTGGCCTATTCGGCCACCAAGGGCGCCATCGCCAACTTCACCGCGGGTCTGGCGCAGCTGCTGGGCGACAAGGGCATCCGCGCCAACAGCGTGGCTCCCGGCCCGATCTGGACACCGCTGATCGTCAGCACCATGAAGCCGGATGAACCGGAGCAATTCGGTAGCAGCACGCCGCTGGGTCGTCCCGGCCAGCCGGCGGAACTCGCGCCGGCCTATGTGCTGCTGGCATCCGATGAGGCGAGCTACATCTCCGGCGCCATGCTGCCGGTGACGGGCGGGATGCCGGTGCTCTGAGGGTTCTGACTGGGGTGCCGGGGTTTGCCCTCACCCCGGCCCTCTCCCCGAGGGAGAGGGGGTAGGCCCGTAGGCTGGGTTGAGCGTAGCGAAGCCCAACGCGGGGACATGCAGCAGCGCTGGGCTTCGACGATGAAGCCGTCTCAACCCAACCTACGCCGTTTTCTAACCTATGAAGCAGGGTTTGCCCTCACCCCAGCCCTCTCCCCGAGGGAGAGGAGGTAGGTCCGTAGGCTGGATTGAGCGCAGCGAAGCCCAACGCGGGGACATCCAGCAGCGTTGGGCTTCGACGATGAAGCCATCTCAACCCAACCTACGCCGTTTTCTAACCTATGAAGCGGGGTTAGGTGCGAGGGGTTGGCAGATCCGTAGGTTGGGTTGAGCGCAGCGAAGCCCAACGTGGGGACATCCAGCAGCGTTGGGCTTCGACGATGAAGCCGTCTCAACCCAACCTGCGCCGTTTTCTAACCTACGAAGCGGGGTGAGGTGCGAGGAGTTGGCAGATCCGTAGGTTGGGTTGAGCGCAGCTAAGCCCAACACTGGACATCCAGCAGCGTTGGGCTTCGACGATGGGGCCGTCTCAACCCAACCTGCGCGGTTTGCCGCCCTGCGAATCCATGCCGGCGACTGGACGCATCGGTCAAACGCTCCCTCTCCCCCTGGGAGAGGGTCGCCCGGAGGTCCTACGGCTGCAGGTAGCGCACCATCGCATCGCCGATCATGGTCTTGTGCCGACGCAGCACGGCCGGCTCCTCCATGTCGATGTCGTGGATGTGGCCAAAGGTGTGCCGGTTGGAGACGCGGTAGAAGCAGAACGAGCACATCAGCAGGTGCACATCCACCGCGTCCAGCCCGCTGCGGATCTCGCCGCTGGCTTCGCCGCGCGCCAGGATGCGGCGCAGGGCCTCCAGCGCCGAGGAGTTGAGGCTGGAAATGGTCGCGGACTGCGCCAGGTGGCGACCGCGGTGGATGTTCTCGATGCTCACCACGCGGATGAAGTCATCGTGGCTGCGATGGTGCTCGAAGAGGAATTCCGCCAGGGTGCGGATCGCCTCCAGCGGCGGCAGGCGGTCCAGTGGCAATTCGGCCTCGTTGCCGCGCACGTCGCTGTAGAGCTTTTCCAGCACCGTCAGGTAGAGCTGCTCCTTGCTGCCGAAGTAGTAGTAGATCATCCGCTTGGAGGTATGGGTGCGCTCGGCGATGGCGTCCACCCGCGCCCCGCTCAGCCCCAGGTCGGCGAACTCGGCCACGGCGGCGGCGAGGATGGCCTGGCGGGTCTTCTCGGGATTGTTCTTGCGCGGGGTACGGAGCGTGGGCGCGAGCGCCGGGGTGTCCTGCATCGGGCTGACTCTTGTCGGAGGAGAGGCGCGGGCACCCGCAGGTGCCCGCCTGGCTCAGAATTCCAGGGGTGCCGGGCGACCCTGGCGGGCCTGCAGCATGGCCGCCAGGCGGACCGGGCTGTTGGCCGCGCCGTAGCCACTGTAATCCTTGCGCTGGAGGATCTCGAAGAAGAATCGGTCGGCGAAGGACTCGGTGTAGACGTGAAACAGCTCGCCACCCTGGGCGTCACGGTCGTAGAGGACGTTGTAGTAGGCCAGCCGACTGAGGAAGTCATCGTCGAAATCGAAGCGCGCCCCCAGGTCGTCGTAGTAGTTCATCGGGATCTCCAGCAGGGGCACCCCGGCGGCCTTGGCCTGCTCCACGGCCAGGAAGATGTCCTGGCAGGCGAAGGCGATGTGATGCACTCCCGAGCCGCGATAGCTGGACAGCGCCCGGGCGATGGCGGTGTTGCGATTCTCCGAGATGTTCAGCGCCAAGCGCACGCTGCTCTCGCGATTCTTCAGCGCGCGACTCTTGACCAGGCCATAGGGGTCCGGGACCACCACCTCGTCGTCGGCGCTGAAGTCGAACAGGCTCTTGTAGAACAGCACCCAGCTGTCCAGGGCATCGGCCGGCAGGGCGATGGCCACGTGATCGACATGGGTCAGCCCGAGGCCCCCGCTGGCACCGGCGCTGACATCGAAGTCAGTGTCGTAGAGACTGCGGCCGTCCACACCGCGATCGGCGAGATAGATCAGGCTGCCGTCTGGTGCCCGTACCGCCGGGATCTCCCGCTCGTTGGGGCCGACCAGGCCGCGATAGGGCTGCGCCCGGTACTGCTGGGCGCGTTCCAGGGCGGCCTGGCTGTCCGGCACGCGCAGGGCCATGGCGCACAGCGAGGGGCCGTGGGCCTCGAAGAAGTTGTGGCCGAAGGAATAGGGTTCGGCGTTGAGCACCAGGTTGATCTCGCCCTGGCGCAGCAGGGTGACGTTCTTCGAGCGATGGCGCCCGGCCTGGGCGAAGCCCAGCTTGCCCAGCCAGCGCGCCAGTTCGGCGCCATGGCCGTCGTCCACGGCGAATTCGAGGAATTCGGTGCCTTCCAGACGCGGCGCCTCGGGCGGGGCGAACAGCGGCGCCGCCACCGGGGTCTCCTCGCGCTGCAGCCGCGCGGCGGTCTGCTCCTCCAGGTATAGCAGGGATCTCAGGCCATCGGCGGCGGTGGCGCGGGTCTGGGCGGCGCGGAAACCGTCGTTGAAGATCTCCAGCGACAGCGGCCCCTGGTAGCCGGTCTGCAGGATGGGCGCGAGGAAACCGGCCAGGTCGAATTCGCCCTGCCCCGGGAAGCAGCGGAAATGCCGACTCCACTCCAGCACGTCCATCTGCAGCAGCGGCGCATCGGCCATCTGCACGAAAAAGATCTTGTCCCCCGGGATCTGCGCGATGGCCGCCGGATCGCCACCGATGGACAGGGTGTGGAAGCTGTCGAGCAGCACGCCGAGATTGGGATGATCGACCGCCTTCACCAGGCGCCAGACCTGCTGCCAGGTGTTGACGTGGCGGCCCCAGGCCAGGGCCTCGTAGCCGATGCGCAGTTCGCGCGGCGCGGCGCGCTCGGCCAGCAGCTGCAGGTCGTCGGCGATCAGGCGCTCGTCGCCGAGGCTGTCGGCGGCGGTGTTGCTGCACACCAGGATGAGATCGGTGCCCAGCTCCTGCATGAGGTCGAACTTGCGCTCGGCGCGGTCGAGATTGCGCTGCAGACGCTCGCGGCGATTGCCCTCGAAGTCGCGGAACGGCTGGAACAGGGTAATGGCCAGCCCCAGGTCCTGGGCGCGCTGGCGGATCTCGCGCGGACTGGCCCCGGAATACAGCAGGTCGTTCTCGAAGATCTCCACACCGTCGAAGCCCGCCGCGGCGATGGCCTCGAGCTTTTCGGTCAGGGTGCCGCTGATGGATACGGTCGCGATGGAACGCTGCATGCCGGTGCTCCTGTGTTGGACGGCCACGCTGCCGGACATGGCGGGCGGGGTGGCGCGGATTCGTCGGGTCTGGCACCGATTATTCGTGGCACCGCGGGGCCCAACAATGGATTATGTACGAACCGGTTAGTTTCTGTTCGCTGATCGAACATTTGGTCGTCCGGCGAATTGACCAGGCGCGGCAGCGCCTCGCACTATGGATCGCAGAGCCCAGCGCTCGTCGCTTCCGCCGCGTCGACCATAACAAGACAAACAAGAGTGTGCGTCCATGCCTCAGCTATCCACGTTATCCTGCGTCCCCCGTCGCGTCTGCAGTCCCACCGCGCTCAGTCGGCGACGGCCAGGCTAGCTCCTCTCGTCCTTTCCATCTTCGGCTCCCGCGGCCCGAGCGAGTTCGTGCGCGGCGCTGAAACCCTCCTGGCCTGACAATAAAATTCCGGAGACAACCATGGCCACTACCGCCTCCCCCACCCCTGGCTCCCAAGCCAAGAAAGCCACCGCGAGCGGCTGGATCGGCTCGGCGCTGGAATACTATGACTTCTTCATCTACGCCCAGGCGGCGGCGCTGATCTTTCCGCAGATCTTCTTCCCCTCCAGCGATCCCAAGATGGCCATCGTCGCCTCCCTCGCCACCTATGGCGTGGGCTATCTGGCGCGACCGGTCGGCGCCTTCGTGCTCGGTCACTGGGGCGATACCCGCGGCCGCAAGAACGTCCTGCTGCTGTGCATGTTCCTCATGGGCATCGCCACCATGGCCGTGGGCCTGCTGCCCACCTATCACCAGATCGGCATCCTCGCGCCCATCCTGCTGGTGGTGCTGCGCCTGATCCAGGGCTTCGCCGTGGCCGGCGAGATCTCCGGGGCCAGTTCCATGGTGCTCGAACACGCGCCCTTCGGCCGACGTGGCTACTATGCGAGCTTTACCCTGCAGGGGGTGCAGGCCGGCCAGGTGATGGCCGCCGCGGTGTTCCTGCCACTGGCCTACTTCATGCCCGCAGATGCCTTCAACAGCTGGGGCTGGCGCATCCCCTTCCTGCTCAGCGCCTTCGTCCTCCTGGCCGGATTCATCATCCGCCGGGAAGTCCATGAGACGCCCGCCTTCGTCAAGGAAGAAGCCAAGACCGGCACCGCCACCGTGGCCAGACGCTCGCCCATCGGCGAAGCCCTGACCACCAGCTGGAAGGCCATGGTCCTGGTCGCGCTGATGGCGCTGATGAACGTCATCCCGGTGGTGGCCACCATCTTCGGCGCCGCCTACGCGGTGCAGCCGGCCTACGGCATCGGCTTTGACAAGAGCGTCTACCTGTGGATACCGGTGGTGGGCAACATCGTCGCCGTGCTGGTGATCCCCTTCGTCGGCAACCTCTCCGACCGCATCGGTCGCCGGCCGACCATGATCGGTGGCGCCCTGGGTTCGGGTCTGCTGGCCTTCGGTTACCTCTATGCCATCAGCATCCACAACCTGCCGCTGGCCTTCCTCATGTCGCTGCTGACGTGGGGCGTGGTCTACCAGGGCTACAACGCGGTCTTCCCCAGCTTCTACCCGGAGCAGTTCCAGACCCGCTACCGCGTCTCGGCCATGGCCATCGCCCAGAACATCGGC
Source organism: Pseudomonas sp. SORGH_AS_0211 (assembly GCF_031453455.1). Classification (NCBI taxonomy): domain Bacteria; kingdom Pseudomonadati; phylum Pseudomonadota; class Gammaproteobacteria; order Pseudomonadales; family Pseudomonadaceae; genus Pseudomonas; species Pseudomonas sp. SORGH_AS_0211. The sequence continues at coordinate 3,542,273 of NZ_JAVIZV010000001.1, forward strand.
ACCATGCTCACCGCCCTGCTGCCGGCACTGTTCGCCCTGGTCGCCCCGCCCGGCACCGACAACATCTGGCTGGTGGTCGGTGGCCTGGCCTTCGGCGTGACCTGCCTGTCGGCCCTGGCGGCCTACCTGTCGCCGGAAACCTACCGGGTACCCATGAGCGACCTGGGCAAGCCGGGCGCCGTGCAGATGGACAAGCACGCCTACGACACGGCCCGCCAGGACAGCCTCAAGGCCAGCGTCTGACCCCTCGCGAGCCCTCGCCTGGCGAGGGCTCCGTCCTGCTACCTTGGTAGTCTTGCCGCAAGACATACGTTGTCATATAACTACTTGGCCGAACGCCTCGGCCGCTGCTTTCCGATAATTCAAATAAGAAAGGAATCCCTCATGTCGCCTGCACCCTCCTAGCCGTACCTCGCGCCACCGCCCTACCCGCCCTCGTCAGATGCCGCCCCCGCGCCGGCAGGGCACCCCTTACCTACAAGAACAAGGAACACCATGAGCACTCGACTCGCTTCCGGCCGGCTCGCCCGTGCCTGCGCCGCCTTCGCCGCCCTCGCCAGCACCACGCCGCTGTGGGCCGCGGACGGCTTCATCGAAGGCACCAAGGCCACGCTCAACCTGCGCAACTTCTACTTCAATCGCAACTTCGTCGATCCGGCCTACACCGCGCAGAACAAGGCCGAGGAATGGACCCAGAGCTTCATCTTCGGCCTGACCTCCGGCTACACCCAGGGACCGGTGGGCTTCGGCGTCGATGCCCTGGGGCTCTATTCGGTCAAGCTCGACGGTGGCGCCGGCACCTACGGCACCCAGCTGCTGCCGACCCATGCCGGCAACGAACCGGCCAAGGATTTCGGCCGCCTGGCGGTGGCCGCCAAGGCCAAGGTGTCCAAGACCGATATCAAGGTCGGCGAGTGGTTCGCCGTGCTGCCGATCCTCAGATCCGACGACGGTCGCTCGCTGCCGCAGACCTTCCAGGGCGCGCAGATCCACTCCACCGAGATCCAGAACCTGGAACTCTGGGGCGGCCAGATGCGGCAGAACAGCCCGCGCAACGACGCCAGCATGGAAGACATGTTCATGCAGGGCCGCGCCAATGCCACCTCCGACCGCTTCAACTTCGTCGGCGGCGAATACAAGTTCAACGAGAAGCGCACCCAGATCGGCCTCTGGTACGCCCAGCTCGAAGACATCTACAACCAGAAGTTCATCAACCTGATCCACTACCAGCCGGTGGGCAGCTGGACCCTGGGCGCCAACCTCGGCTACTTCATCGGCGACGATGATGGCTCGGCCCGCGCCGGTGCCCTGGACAACCGCACCGCCTATGCGCTGCTCTCGGCCAAGCAGGGCGGCGGCACCTTCTATGTCGGCCTGCAGCGCGTCAGCGGCGACAGCGCCTGGATGAGGGTCAACGGCACCAGCGGCGGCACCCTGGCCAACGACAGCTACAACTCCAGCTACGACAACGCCCGGGAGCGCTCCTGGCAGGTGCGCTACGACCACAACTTCGCCGCCTTCGGCGTGCCGGGCCTGACCCTGATGAACCGCTACCTCAGCGGCGACAACGTGCACACCGGCAGCATCACCGACGGCAAGGAGTGGGGTCGCGAATCCGAGGTGCAATACGAGGTGCAGAGCGGGCCGCTGAAGAAGCTGCTGATCCGCTGGCGCAACTCCAGCATGAGACGCGACTACAGTGCCAGCGGCTCCTTCGACGAGAACCGCATCATCCTCAACTACCCGATCTCGGTGTTGTAGGAAACGCGGGTGCGGCTGTTGGGGTGGCAGCCGCACCCTTGCCCGGATCGACCAGACCTTATACTGTATAAAAATACAGACATCGAGGTCTGCTCATGACCCAGCCCCAACGCCCGCCACGGGGGCGTGGCACCGCCAGCAATCCGCACAATCGCTTTGCCGCGACCCGCAGCGAGGCCGAGCACGACGGCTGGTACGAGGAAGCTACCCCGCTGACCTTCACCACCAGCGTGCGCCAGGAAACGGCCAAGACGGTGATCAGCCGCAACCAGTCGCCGGACGTCGGCTTCGATCGCTCGGTGAATCCCTATCGCGGCTGCGAGCATGGCTGCATCTACTGTTTCGCCCGCCCCTCCCATGCCTACTGGGACCTCTCGCCCGGTATCGACTTCGAGACCCAGCTGATCGCCAAGACCAATCTGGCCGAGCGGCTGGAGGCGGAGCTGAGCAAGCGGGGCTATCAGCCGCAGCCCATCGCCCTGGGCATCAATACCGACGGCTACCAGCCTATCGAGCGGCAGTACCAGCTGACCCGTCAGGCGCTGGAGATCCTGCTGCGCTATCGCCACCCGGTGACGATCATCACCAAGAGCGCGCTGATCCTGCGCGACCTGGATCTCTTCGTGCAGCTCGCCGAGCGCAATCTGGTGCGCGTCGCCTTCAGCCTGACCACGCTGGACGATGACCTCAAGCGCATCCTCGAACCGCGCACCGCGGCGCCCCAGGCCCGGCTGCGCGCCATGCGCACCCTGCACGAGCACGGCGTGCCGGTGAGTGCCCTGATGGCGCCGATGATTCCCATGATCAACGACCATGAACTGGAAGCCCTGCTGGAGGCGGCCCGCGACCACGGCGCCCGCTCGGCCGGCTATACGCTGTTGCGGCTGCCACTGGAAATCGTCGAGTTGTTCGAGGAATGGCTGCAGACGCACTTCCCCGACCGCGCCGCCCATGTGATGAGCCTGATCCGCCAGTCGCGCGGCGGGAAGAACTACGACAGTCGCTTCGGCATCCGCATGAAGGGCGAAGGCCAGTTCGCCGACCTGCTGGCCCAGCGCTTTCGCCTGGCACGCCGCCGCTTCGGCCTGGAGCGCCGCGAGGGCGAGGGCCTGGATTGCAGCCAGTTCGCCCCGCCGGGGGAGCAGCTGGGGCTGTTCTAGCACCGGCGCCGAACGGACTGCCCCCTCACCCCAACCCTCCCCCACAGGGAGAGGGGCAAAAGCAACGCAGCCCCCGCAGTTTGGGTTGAGCGTAGCGAAGCCCAACAGCGTGGCATCCCTCACCCAGTCCTCCGCACCCAGCTGCTAGGCTAGACGGCTGTGCACACCTCTGGAGTCGCCATGACCGCCCCTATCCCGCTCACGCCAGCCCAGGCCGTTGCCGCCGGTATCGATTTCACCGAACTCAAGGTCGATGCCAGCGGCCTCTACTGGAGTCAGTACGATCCCGCCGACGGCGCCACCCGGCTGTGGGTACGCGAGGCCGGCGCCGCGCCGCGTTGTCTCACGCCGGCGGGCTTCAGCCTGCGCAGCAAGGTCTACGAATACGGCGGCGGCGCCCTTTGCCTGGGTGACCAGGGACCGCTGTTCGTCAACGAAGCCGACCAGGCGGTCTATCGCCAGCCGCTAGAGGGCGGCGCGCCCGAATGGCTGGCCGGTGGCGAGGCCTGGCGCTATGGCGATCTGCACTGGGATGGCGTCCGGCAGCAGGTGCTGGCGGTCGAGGAGGATCGCCGCGAGCAGCCGCCGCGGCATCGCCTGGTCGCCCTGCGTGCGGGCGGCGCGCGCCAGGTGCTGGCCGAAGGCGCGGACTTCTACGCCGCACCACGCACCAGCGCCGACGGCCGCCGCCTGGCCTGGATCGAGTGGGACCGGCCCCACCAGCCCTGGACCCGCACCCGGCTGCTGACGGCGCCGCTGGATACCACAGGACGCCTCGGTGCGCCCGCCGTCGTGTCGGCCGATCCCGAGGAGTCGCTGCAACAACCGCAGTTCGACAGCGAGCAACGGCTCTGGGCGCTGAGCGATCGCCAGGGCTGGTGGCAGCCCTGGTGCGAGTCCGCGGCGGGCTTCGCCCCCCAGGAGGCACCCGCGGCGGATCATGCGGCGGCGCCCTGGCAACTGGGCGGTAGCAGCTGGCTGCCGACCGCGGAAGGCTGGCTGGCAACCTGGCAGGAAGATGGCTTCGGCCTGCTCGGCGAGCACCGGACGAATGGCGAGACCCGCCGCCTGGCCGCGGACTTCAGCCGCTTCCGTGGCTTGGCGCTGGACGACAGTCACTGCTACTGCATCGCCGCGTCCCCCACACGCCCCTCGGCGGTGCTGGCCATCGACCGCCGGAGCGGCGCGGTGGAGATCGTCACCGGCGGCGTCGCGCCCTTCGGCGACAGCGCCATCGTCGCGCCCCGGTCGCTGAGCTATCCCAGCGGCGACAGCCAGGCCCGGGGCTTTCTCTATCTGCCGGAACGGCACGGCGAGGGGCCGCCGCCCCTGCTGGTCAGCATCCATGGCGGTCCCACCTCCTGCACCTATCCGGTGTTCGATGCCCGCATCCAGTTCTGGGTGCGCCAGGGCTTCGCCGTGGCCGATCTCAACTATCGCGGCAGCAGCGGCCACGGTCGGGCCTACCGCCAGGCGCTGCACCTGCGCTGGGGCGAGGTGGACGTCGAGGATGCCTGCGCGGTGGTCGACTACCTGGGCGCCCAGGGCCTGGTGGACCCGGCGCGGGCCTTTATCCGCGGCGGCAGCGCGGGCGGCTACACGGTGCTCTGCGCCCTGGCCTTCCGCGACGTCTTCCGCGCCGGCGCCAGCCTCTATGGCGTCAGCGATCCCCTGGCGCTGGCCAAGGCTACTCACAAGTTCGAGGCCGACTACCTGGACTGGCTGATCGGCGATCCCGAGGCCGATCGTGCGCGCTACGAGGCGCGGACGCCGCTGCTGCATGCCGACGGTATCCAGGCGCCGGTGATCTTCCTGCAGGGCCTCAAGGATGCCGTGGTGGTCCCGGCGCAGACCGATGCCATGGCCGCGGCGCTGGAAGCGCGCGGCATACCGGTGGTGGTCAGGCGTTATCCCGATGAAGGCCATGGCTTTCGCCGGGCGGACAACCAGGCGGATGCCCTGGAACAGGAAGCCGCCTTCTATCGCCGCTGGCTGTGAGGAGGGCGCGCCCAGAAAGTCGGCCCGCGCCGACGCCGAGCGCGCCTGGCCCGTATAGAATGGCGCTTTAGCCGTCGAGTTCTTGCATGCCCTTCGTTCGTCGCGGTATCGAAAGCATCGTGTCCACCTGGCTGGCCGGTCTACTGCTGCTCCTGCCGCTGGTGCTGACCCTGGCGCTGATCGGCTGGATCGTCAGTTTCCTCAATGGCCTGATCGGACCCAACACCACCCTGGGCCGCCTGTTCGTGGCGGTCGGTCATCCCTTCGTCGGCAATTCCCTGGCGGCCTATGGCCTCGGTACCCTGCTGCTGCTGGTGCTGCTCTATCCGCTGGGCCTGGCGGTCAAGCTGGGACTGCGCCGGCCACTGGGCTGGTTCGCCGACCTGACCTTTCGCCGCATTCCGGTGGTGGGCAAGCTCTATGGCCTGGCCGAGCGCTTCGTCGAGTTGCTCGACCGCAAGGAAGGTGGGGCGGACATCCGCGCCATGAGTCCGGTGTGGTGCTTCTTCGGGGGCAAGGGTGTGGCGGTGCTGGCGCTACTGCCCAATCCGGCGGTGATCGACATCGAGGGTCGCCACTATCACGCCGTGCTGGTGCCCTCGGCGCCGGTACCCGTGGGTGGCGGGCTGCTCTATGTGCCGGTGGACTGGGTGAAACCGGCGGACATGGGCATCGACATGTTCACCAGCATCTATGTCTCCATGGGCATCACCCTGCCGCCGGTGGTCAAGGATCGCCAGGTGGAATTCATTCCCCTGGAAGAAGCCGTGCGCCGCCAGCAGGAAAACGGGACGGCCGAGGAGCCGCCCCGCCAGCCTCGATAAGGCTTTGCTAAAAAGTCGCCGAGCGAAGGTCAGGCAAGGCAAAAACCAGCGAGGAAGCGGACCGGGCTCGCGAACGAGTTTACAAATAGTAAATGAGCATTCCGATCGGACTGGCGATCCAGCTGGTTTTTAACGCAGCATCACCGAGCGCAGGCACTTTTTAACCTTAGTTCTGCACCGCCTGGACCGAGCCCCCATCCACGCGCAGGTTGCTGCCGTTGATGAAGGAAGCACGCTCGGACACCAGCAGGGCGATGGCCGCGGCCACCTCTTCCACCGTGCCGCGGCGCTTCTGCACGATGCCGGGCCGCTCTTCGTCGAGGAAGCTTTCGATGGCTTCCTCGAAGGAGACGCCCTTTTCCTTGGCGCGCTTTTCCATCATGCCGTCGGTCATGCCGGTCTCGATGAAGGCCGGCGACACGGTATTGCACAGCACGCCGTGGGCCGCTTCCTTGTACGACAGGTTCTTGATGAAGGCGGCCAGGGCCGCCTTGGCCACGTTGTAGACGGCCTCTTCCCAATAGGGCTGGACGGCGTTTTCCGAGGTGATGCAGACGAAGCGGCCCCAGCCGCGCTTGCGCATGCGCGGAATGGCGGCGCGGCCGACGCGCACGGCGGAAAAGAAGTCGGTGGCCCAGGCTTCCTCGTAGTCGGCATCGGCCAGTTCCAGGGGATCGCCCTTGGCGCCGGTGACACCGGCGGTGTGCACCACGATGTCGATCTGGCCGAAGCGGGCTTCGCCCTGCTCCACCAGTTGGTCCACCGCGGCCTGGTCGGTCATGTCGGCGGCGATCAGCAGCGTATCGTCCGGCAGGCCCTTGGCCGCCTCTTCCAGCTTGCCCTGCTCCAGGTCGGAAAGCACCAGCTTGACGCCCTCCTCGGCCAGCAGCTTCGCCGTGGCCAGACCCATGCCACCGCTGGCACCCGTGATGAGGGCGACGCGCCCCTTGATTCCCAGATCCATACCGACCTCGCTATCAGATTGCTTACCATGCCGTGATCCGGCGTCTCTGATTCCGACTCGCCACGAGAGGCCGTTGCGCTTACCGTTCGGCGGAAAGCGCAACGGCCGCCCTGCCTGCCGGTCCAGATAGGCAAGACCCCTGGGAAGATCACGATGCACGCACCTCGCCTGCCCCTGACCCTCTTTCACGACGGCGCCTGTCCGCTGTGCGCCCGCGAGATCGCCTGGCTGCGCCGCCATGCCGACCCCAGCCAGCTGCAGCTGGTGGACCTGGCCGCGCCGGACTACCCCACGCAGGCGCCGGTCGATGCCCCGCCGCGCCAGGCCATGCTCGACCTGCTGCACGCCCGGGATGCCGACGGCCGCTGGTTCAAGGGCCTGGACGCCACTTACTGGAGCTGGCGCACCGCCGGCCTCGGCAACTGGGCGCGGCCGCTGGCCTGGCGGCCGTTGCGCCCCGTTCTGGAGCTGGGCTATCGGCTCTTCCTGAAGCTGCGCCCAGGCCTGACCTGGCTGCCGCATCCAGAGGGCAGTCGGCGTTGCCAGGATGAGGTCTGCACACTGGAAGAGCCGCGCGACCGCTCGCGCAAGGGCTGACACCTCCGCTCGCCTGCCATCGCTTCAGGCCTGCAGCGGCGCGGGTCGATCCTGCTGGCATCCGGCCAGGGTTCGCCTGCACGCGCGTCTCGGCTAAACTGCGCGGCTGCTCGCGTTACGGATCCTGACATGTCTGCTGCTCTACCCGCCCGCGCCCTGGGCCTCGACTTCGGTACCTCCAACTCCACCGCCGGCTGGCTCAGGCCCTCGGGCGAGGTCCTGCTGGCCCTCGAAGAAGGCAAGGCCACCCTGCCCTCGGTGATCTTCTTCAACGCCGAGGAGCGCCGCCCGGCCTATGGCCGCCAGGCGCTGCACGAATACCTGGAAGGCTACGAGGGGCGCCTGCTGCGCTCGCTCAAGAGCCTGCTCGGCTCCAATCTGCTCAAGGGCGAGACCAGCATCCTCGGCAGCGCCCTGCCCTTCACCGAGGTACTCGGCCTCTTCCTCGGCACCCTCAAGCAGCGCGCCGAACAGCAGGCCGATCGCTCCTTCGACGCCGTGGTGCTGGGCCGTCCGGTGCATTTCGTCGATGACGACCCGGTCGCCGACCAGGAGGCCGAGAACACCCTGGCCGCGGTGGCGCGCCAAATGGGCTTCAGCGACATCTCCTTCCAGTTCGAACCCCTTGCCGCCGCCTTCGACTACGAGCGCAGCATCGAGCGCGAAGAGCTGGTGCTGATCGTCGACATCGGCGGCGGTACCTCGGACTTCTCCCTGGTGCGCCTGGCGCCGGAGCGCCGCAACCTGGCCGACCGCGCCGGTGACATCCTCGCCACTGGCGGCGTGCACGTCGGCGGTACCGACTTCGACCGCCAGTTGAGTCTGGAAGGGGTGATGCCGCTGCTGGGCTACGGCAGCGCCATGAAGAGTGGCGCCACCATGCCCACCAGCCACTACATCAACCTGGCGACCTGGCACACCATCAACGCCGTCTACGCCAAGAAGAGCGTGCTGGGCCTGCGCGACATGAGATACGACGCCCAGGACACCCGCTGCATGGATCGGCTGTTCAAGCTGATCGAACAGCGCGCCGGCCACTGGCTGGCGATCCAGGTGGAAGACGCCAAGATCGCCCTGACCGACGACTGGCGCCGCACCCTGCGCCTGGATCGCATCGAGACCGGCCTGGCCGCGGATCTGGAGCGACCGCTGTTCGACGCCGCCATCGCCCTGCAACTGGAACGCCTGAGCCGCGGCGTGGACGACCTGCTGGCCCGCGCCGACCTCGATCCCGCACGGGTCGACAGCCTGTTCTTCACCGGCGGCTCCAGCGGCATCCCGGCGCTGCGCCAGGCCCTGGCCAGACGCTTCCCCGGCGCCCGCCTGGTGGACGGTGACCGCTTCGGCAACATCGGCAACGGCCTGGCCATCGAGGCGTTCAAGCGCTACGGCTGAGTCCTTCGCCACCGGGTCGGCGCCTACCAGGGCGTCGGCTCCACCTCAGGCTCGCTTGCCGGCCGCGCTCCGCCGCCATTTCGCTACCGCCAGCCAAGCCGCCGAGACCAGGAAGTAGCAGGCACCGAAAGCCACATAGGGCGTCACGCTGGAAACATCCAGCGGGACTCCGTCATTCGCCTGCTTCACGAAGAAGCCACCCGCCAGGGCGGATTGAGCGCCACTCAGGATCATCGCCCACTGGCCAGCGGACGTTCGCCAGCGCCGTACCGCCACGACCAGCTGGAAAAGCCCAGCGGCCAAGGCCCAGACCCCGAACACCCCGATCGCGGCGCCTAGGCCGAACGTCAATGCCAGCCCTATCGCCACGGCGACGCCCAGGCTGACGACGGCGTTGAGCCGTTGCGCAGCGTTGTGCCGCAGTCCGCCGCTTTGGCGGGCATCGAGGACGTTCGCCAGGGCATCCCAGGCCGGGTAGAGGACGAGCAACAGCGGCCCCACCCACCCCTGCTCGTGGCCGATGGCGAGCGCCAGCGCGATCCACAGCAGCGAAACCGCAGCCCTGATGAAATAGTAGCGTTGCAGCCAGTGGCCGGCAGTCGAATCCGGGAAGGTATGACTCATGGAGCACTCCAGCGGTGTTCATGTACGGAACGGCAAGGACGCTTGCCGAGAACGGAATCCACTCACCAGGCAAAACGACCCTGGCATCTCACTGCGCTGAGCGTGCCGCTCAAGCGGGTCGGGCATAGGGATCGAGATGATCCGCGAGGCGGGTGGAAGGGCCGGGGCCACGGGCACCGCAGCCCCGCCAGGATCGATCAGTCGAAGTCGGTATGCAGGGCGATATCGCGCCAGGCCGCCATGTCAGCGCGCAGCGCCTGCGACTTGCGTTCCGCGATGTCGTAGGCGACCGGTCCGAGCGGCAGATGCAAGGGCGGCTCGGTCGCCATGACGGCCTGCACTATCACCGCGGCAGCCTTGCGCGGATCTCCCGCCTGCTTGCCGTGATTGCTGTCCCGGTAGGCGCGCCGTCGCCCCGCGGTGTCGGCATAGGCCGGGATCACCCGCGCCGCCATGGCGATGGAGCGTCCGAGAAAGTCGGTGCGAAACGGCCCGGGCTCGACGATGGTCACGCGGATTCCGAAGGGTGCCACTTCCCTGGCCAGCGACTCGGAAAATCCCTCGACCGCGAACTTGCTCGCGCTGTAGTAGCCGGAGCCCGGTCCTCCCGAGAGCCCTGCCCCGGATGACAGGTTGACGATCCGGCCGCCGCCGCGCCGACGCAGGACAGGCAACGCCAGGCGGGTCGTTTCGATCAGACCGAACACATTCACGTCGAACACCGGCCGGTATTCGCTGGGCTCGGCCTCCTCCACGGCGCCGATGAAGCCTATCCCGGCGTTGTTCACCAGGACATCCAGACCACCGAACTCCCGCTCTGCACAGGCAATCGCGGCAGCCACCGAGGCAGGGTCGGTGACATCCAGCTGCACGACCCTCAGGTTCTCCGGAAATTGCCGGGCCAGGGGTTGCAGTACGGCAGGATCGCGAGCCGTTGCCACGACTCTGTCGCCACGCGCAGCGGCCGTTGCGGCGATATGGCCGCCAAGACCGCTCGAGCAGCCGGTAATAAGCCAGGTCTTTCTCATGCTGTTCTCCTCGCGCCGTGAAAGGCGCTGTTCACTCTGCGTCACAGGCCCCGCGTGCGGCGGTCGTCGGGGCGCTAGGCCAGCTCAAGACGGCTGCTAGCGCCAAGGCACCGCCCATCGTCAGGGCGGCAACGGCAAAGGCGACCTGTACCTCTCTTGCGCCAGCGCCATCGGGGGCGAGGGCGAAAAACAGGCCGCCGATGAGCGCTACCGCCAGGGCGGCGCTGATCTGCAAGGTGGCATTCATCAAGCCGGCGGCGAGTCCGGCCAGGCTCGGTGCCACCTGATCCGCGTTCACTCTCACCAGGGCCGGAAGCGCTATGCCCTGCCCCAGGCCGATCAACAGCAGCGGCACCGGCAGCCAGGTGGGCAAGCCCGCCAGCGCGGCCGCCAACAGCAGGCCCAGGACCTCCAGGGCCATGCCAAAGGCGGCGGTGCGCGCACCCAGTCGTTGGGCAAGATGCGGACTGCACAGGGGCCCGCAGAGGAAGCCGATCCCCAGGGGCAGAATCGCCCAACCCGCAGCCAGGGCTCCGTGACCCAGACCGGCCTGCTGGTAGACGGCGAAGATGAGAAAGAAAGGCGCCAGGGCATAGAACAGGAAGGTCGCCAGGAGGGTGCGTCTGAGCCGGGAGGCGGTGAGCAAGGAAGGCAGGACCAAGGGCGTCTCGCCGGCCGCTTCCTTGCGTTGCTCGTAGCGCCAGAAGGTGATCAGCAACCCGCCACTGACGAGGAGCAGGGGGAGCGACCACCAGGGCCAGTGCAGTCGTGGCCCCTCGACCAGGGGTACCACCAGCGCCAGCAGCCCAGCCGCGAGCAGGCCGGCGCCCATGACATCCAGCCGGCCCGGTTGCCGGGCCCGGCTCTCGCGCAGCACGACCAGCGCGGTCGGCAGGGCGCAGAGAATGACCGGAAGATTGATGAGGAAGATGCTGCGCCAGCCCAATCCGAAGGGATTGGCCTCTATCAGCACCCCACCCAAGAGCTGGCCCAGCACGGCGGCGAGTCCGAAGGTCGCGCCGTACAGGCCGAGCGCCCGATTCTTCTCTTCCGCAGGGAAGGTCGCATGGATCAGGGCCATGGACTGCGGCGCCATGATGGCAGCCGTTACGCCCTGCAACAGTCGTCCGGCAATCAGCATGGCTGGCGTCGGCGCGACCCCGCATAGCGCGGAGGCGATACCGAAGCCCAGCATGCCGCCGAGGTAGACACGCTTGCGGCCGAACATGTCACCCAGACGACCGCCCAGGATCAGGGTGACCGCATAAGCCGTCGCATAGACGGAGACCACCAGTTGCGCCAGATCCGAGGTGGTCGCGAAGTCGCGACGGATCACCGGCAGCGCCACATTGACGATGAAGAAGTCGAGCGGTGGCAGTAGCGTACCGATCAGCAGCACGCCCAGCGCGAACCAGCGACGGCTGTCGGGCTGGACCATGGGAAGGGATGAGTTCATGAACGTTTACCGTCAATCGGGCTGCATCCTGATCCGCGCAGGCGTTGCCGGCCCGCGACCTGTAGGTGCAGCGATTTCTCGAAATTCGCGGCTATCGCTGGCAGGGGCGTCAGCAAGCGGCGACAGCGATCGGCGCGCGCGGCGAAGGCAAGCGCCTGGCCTAGCGCATGCCGCCGGAGCCGAAGATGAATTCGCCGCTCACCCAGCGGGCCTCGTCGGACGCCAGAAAGGCGACGATGGGGGCGATATCCCGTACCTGGCCGATACGGCCGAGCGGGGTGCGGGCCTCGTTCCAGGCCTGGAATTCCGCGCCCAGGGCGCCGGCGGTCCGGGTGCCCTCGGTTTCGATGAGTCCAGGACTGACGGCATTCACGCGGATACCACGAGGGCCCAGCTCGCGGGCGAGCACCCCCGTGATCGCATCGAGCGCGCCCTTGGTGCCGCTGTAGACGGCGCTTTCCGCCGGCAGGACGCTGGTGACATTCGAGCTGATGTTGATGATGCTGCTGCCGGCGCCCAGATAGGGACTGGCGGCGCCTATGAGCTGCAAGGGTCCGAGCACATTGACGTCGAATTGCAGCCGATACAGGTCCACCGTGGTGTCTTCGATCCTGGCGAACTGATAGACGCCGGCATTGTTCACCAGGATATCCAGGCGACCGAAGTGTTCGAGGGCCGCTTTCACCAGGGCGTCCATGTCGGCCCGCTGGCGGACATCGGCGCGTAGCGCGATCGCCGTACCCCCTGCTGTCTCGATGTCGGCGAGGACGGCGTCCGCCCCGTCCTGGCCGGACGCATAGCTGATGACGACCTTGGCGCCATCCGCCGCCAGTTGCCGGGCAATACCCGCGCCGATGCCCTTGGAGGCGCCCGTTACAATCGCAACCCTATCCAGCAATCTGCTCATAGCCGCTCACCTACATGGAGCCAGTGCGAACATCCCTGGCTGAATCCAAAGTCTCTGAAGTAGACGTGAGCCGCCATGGTCTCCCTTACGATATTGTTTGGGGACTGCCTTTCCTGCATATTGAATGTTCATTTTTGAACGCAGGTTCGCCATGGAATGGAGCGATGTACGGATCTTTCTGGCCGTTGCCCGCGGCGGATCCTATGGCTCGGCCGCGCGAGCCTTGGGAATCAGCCACCCGACGGTAGGTCGCCGGATCAAAACGCTCGAGGATGAAGCCGGACAGGCGCTGCTACGGCGCACACGCGAGGGCCTGATCCTGACGAATTCGGGAGATGCCGTATTCGCCCTGGCCGAGTCCATGGAAGCCTCCGCCCTGGCCATGGAGCGGCGTCTGGCAGGTAACCACCAGCGCCTGGAGGGCATCCTGCGGATCTCTTCGGCGGACTGGTTTGCCGGCTATGTCCTGGCGCCGGTCCTGGCCGACCTCACCCGGCGGCACCCTGCCGTGGTACCCGAGGTCATTGCCAGCTATCGACTGCTGGATCTCTCGCGCCGCGATGCGGACGTGGCCTTTCGCCTGGTGCCCTTCGGCGAACCGGATATCGTGCAGCGCCGTTTCCTGAGGATGCCCTATGGCCTCTATGGCGCCGCCGAGACGGCGCTGGCGGTGCAGGAGGATACGGCGGCGGTCGGGCTGATCCTCATGAACAGCGCGCAAGCGCACTTTCCCGATGTCGCCTGGTTGCTCGACCGGCTGCCGGGAGCGCAACGCGCCTTCACCAGTACCAGTCGAACCGTTCAGGCGCAGATGTGCCGACGGGGACTGGGGGTTGCCGTGCTGCCCCGCCCGCTCGGCGATGCGACGGCAGGACTGCAGCTCATCGAGCGCTTCGGCAGCCCTCCGTCGCGGGATATCTGGGTGGGCTATCACCAGGACCTGCGCCACATGGACAGGCTGCGGGCGCTGCTGGATATCGCCGAAGAGGTATTGGGGCCGGCGCACTAGGCGTGCGGGCGGGGCAGCCGGTTGTCGCCCCTGTCGCCTGGGCCCTGGGCGACAGGGGCGCGTGCCGCGATCAGGCGCCGAAGGCGCCGTCGATGGTGTGCATGGCACCGGTGACGAAGCCGGCCTCGGGGCCGGACAGCCAGGCGACCATGCCGGCCACCTCGTCGGCACTGCCGTGGCGCTTGATCGCCATGAAGCTGTACATCAGGTCCTTCATGGGGCCATCTGCCGGATTCATCTCGGTATCGATGGGCCCCGGCTGCACCACGTTGACGGTGATGCCACGCGGACCGAAGTCCCGTGCCAGACCGCGGGCGAGCCCCTGCAGGGCCGACTTGCTCACGGCATAGGCCGCCAAACCGGGCAACGGCATGCGATCGCCATTCACCGAACCGATGACGATGATCCGCCCGCCTGCCGGCATCTGCCGCGCGGCCTCGACCGCCGCATGATAGGGCGCCTGGATGTTGATACTGAACATTCGGTCGATGGCGTCCGGATCCTGTTCCAGGGCATCGCCGAACAGCGCCACGCCGGAATTCACCACCAGCACGTCCAGCGGCCCACAGGCGCGCACCCGGGCGATCACCGCGTCGCGGTCGGCGCTGTCGGTCAGCTCGGCGCTGCTACCGGTTTCCGCGGCCAGTGCCCGGGCGGCGTCCCCGGAACTGGCATAGGTGAAGGTCACCCGGGCGCCTTCGGCGGCGAAGCGCCGCACGATGGCGGCGCCTATGCCGCGACTGCCGCCCAGCACCAACACCTGCTTGCCTGCGAAATTGCTCATGGATCTGCCTCCTGATTAATGTAGTGAGTGCTACAATAAGCCTCTCCCAGCCGCTGTCAAAGTATTTTTGTAATGAGCACTACAAATAAACCCGCACCGCGTGGGCGGCCCCGCCGCTTCGATCCGGACGAGGCCCTCGTCCAGGCGCAGCGTCTGTTCCATGAAAAGGGCTACGACGGGTTGAGCGTCGCCGACCTGACCCAGGCGCTCGGGATCAGGCCGCCGAGCTTCTATGCGGCCTTCGGCAGCAAGCTCGAGCTGTACCAGCGGGTACTTGAGCGCTACATCTCGACAGGCGCCGTGCTGCTGCAGTACATCCTGGACGGCGAACCGTCCCTGGCGGTAGCGCTCACCCAGGTGCTGGAAGAGGCGGCGCGCAGCTATGTAGCCGACCCCAGCTCGACCGGCTGCCTGGTGCTGGAGGGCACCCATTCCGACGACCCCCAGGCCCGCGCGGCAGCCGACCGGCACCACCAGGCGGCCCAGACGCTCATCCGCACCCGTATCGCCGCCTGCCAGCCAGAGCGAGCGGAAGAGCTGGCCGACTTCGTCATCACCACCATGGCCGGGCTCTCCGCCAGCGCGCGGCATGGCCAGAGCCTGGAGCGACTGCTGGCCAGCGCGCGCCTGGCGGGCCTGGCGCTGACCCAGGCGCTCGCCGCGGACCGCTGAACCCCGGCCGGGCACCTGGATGGCGCAGCAGGGACGCGCGCCGAGTTCGCGGCCGCCAGGAGAACACCCGGTGAACCGGGATGGCAGCTCGGGTACGCTGCGACCCTGGGTCCCGCCGGTTCCTGTCCTGTCCCGGCTGACCGCCGCGCGCCGCTGGAGTAAGGTGGCCGCCTTCATCGCATCTTCGAGAGAGTCTGTCCCATGTCGCTGGAAATCGTCGACCACCCCGCCCTGGAAGTGACCGGTCTGCTGTTCGAGCCTGGCCAGGGCGAAGACATCGCCGCCCTCTGGCGGCGCTTCGCCGACCGTGCCGGGGAAATCACCGGTCGCGAAGGCGACGCCGAATGGTATGGCCTGAGCTGGCGTCAGGCCGGCGCCATGCACTACCTGGCCGCGGTGGCCACCGCACCGGGCGCCCCCCTGCCCGCTGGCATGGTGCGCCAGGAATTGCCGGAAGGCCGCTACGCCCGCTACGTGCACCTGGGCACGGCGCCCAGCGTGGCCAAGAGCCTCGGCCGACTGTTCGCCGAGCTGCTGCCGGCGCGCAGCCTGCAACCCCGTCCGGGCGCCTGCTTCGAGCACTACACCGAGGCCTTCACCGGGGTGGATGCGCAGGATTCGCAGATCTATATCTATGTGCCGGTGTACTAGGAGGCGAAGCGCCGCCTGGCGGACAGGACGTTCGTCAGCTGCGGCTTGCCTCCCGGCATAACCCTTTCCAAGCTGGGGGTATCGTCCGCAACTCCAGGTGTCCGATGTCCCTGCCCGAGCTCCAGTCCTTTATCGCCCGGCACGAGCGGATCTTTCTGCTCACCGGTGCCGGTTGCAGCACCGATTCCGGCATTCCCGACTACCGCGACCGCGAGGGCGCCTGGAAGCGCCCGCAGCCGGTCACCCTGCAGGCCTTCGTCGGCGACGAGCTCTTGCGCCGTCGCTACTGGGCACGCAGCCTGATCGGCTGGCCGCGCTTCTGCCAGGCGCGGCCCAATGCCACCCACCAGGCCCTGGCGGCCCTGGAGCGGCGCGGCCAGGTGGAGATGCTGCTGACCCAGAACGTCGATCGCCTGCACCAGGCCGCCGGCAGCGAGGCGGTGATCGACCTGCACGGCCGCCTCGACCAGATCCGCTGCCTGGGCTGCGAGCTGCGTCTGCCGCGCCAGGAATTCCAGCAGTGGCTGGGCGAACTCAATGGCGACTGGCTAGCGCTGGACGCGGCTACCGCGCCGGATGGCGATGCCGATCTGGAAGGCGTGGACTTCATGAGTTTCCGGGTGCCCGACTGCCCGCGCTGCGGCGCCCTGCTCAAGCCGGACGTGGTGTTCTTTGGCGAACACGTGCCCGGCGCGCGGGTGGAGCGTGCCTTCGCCCACCTGGGCCGCGCCGATGCGCTGCTGGTGGTGGGCTCGTCGCTGATGGTCTATTCGGGCTTTCGCTTCGCCCAGGCCGCGGCCCGCGCCGGCTTGCCCATCGCCGCCCTGGGCTATGGGCGTACCCGCGCGGACGACCTGCTGGCGCTCAAGGTGGAAGCCTCCTGCGCCCAGGCACTGGCCTTTCTGCTGGAGTATCCCGGGACGGCGCCGGCGCTTACGCCGGCACGTGCCGAGGCCGTGGCGCCCTTCCCAGGTGCATCAGCGGACGCTCGATCCAGCGGTAGCTGAGCATCGACAGCAGGCAGGCGAGCACCAGCACCGGCGGCAGCAGCGCCATGAAGCCGAGCGTGCCCAGGGTCTCCACCGAGCCCAGGTTGAGCAGGGTGAAGAGTCCGTAGAGCAGCAGGCCGTGGGTGAGATAGAGGCTGTAGCTGATCTCGCCCAGCACCTTGAGACCACGACTGCGCAGCAGGCCGAAGAGGTCGTTGCCGGCGGCCATGGCGGCGAAGGGCAACGCCAGCGCCAGCATCTGCTTGAGGTTGTAGTCCGGCTGGGTCATGGCGTAAGCCACCAGCGCCAGCGACAGTGCCGCCACCAGGGGCGTGCGCAAGCGTGCCAGCAGCGCCGGTCGATGGACCTTGACGAACACCGGCAGGAAACCCAGCAGGAACAGCAGACCGAAGCGCGCGCCCAGCACGTGATAGTGATAACCGGCGGCGACCAGGCCACCCACCAGCAGCGCCGAGACCAGCAGTGGCAGGCCGAAGCCACGGCGATTGAACAGCGCGGCGATGATCGGCAGGGCCAGATAGAACAGCGCCTCGTAGCGCAGCGTCCAGTGGGCGCCGGCGGTCATCCAGCCGCTCTCTTCCAGGCCGTTGAGACTGAAGCCGGAAAACAGCTCCCAGCTGAGCAGTTCGAGCATGAAGTGCTGGCCGTCGGCGATGACGAAGTGGGTGCGGATCAGGGTGAAGAGCACCACCACGGCCACCACGCAGAGATACAGCGGCATTACCCGCAACACCCGCGAACGGAGCAGCTCGCCCCAGTCCGGCGTACGCCGATAGACCTTTCCGAAGAACAGGTAGCCGGTGATCATGAAGAACAGCGAGACCGGCACCACACCCATGTTGTAGAGCAGGTCGCTGTCGGGTTCGCGCCACTGGCCCTCGGCCTTGAGGTGATAGGTCAGCACGAAATGCAGGCAGACCACGGCGGTGGCGAGGATGCCGCGCAAGGCATCCAGCGGCGAGGAGCGCGCCAGGGTCTCCTCGGTGAGCAGCGGGCTGCGGCGCAGGGCGAAAGCCAGCAGCACCAGGGTGCCCAGGTAGAGGGCGATGGGGAGAGCGACGTCAGTCATATCCGTGACCTTCTTGACAGGAACCGGCAAAGACCCGCCCCCAGACCGCCGGAGCGGTCGCCGGAGCGAGCGAGAGAAAAGCGCGACAGCCGGGCACGCTACCGCGCGGTACGCGACTGAGGGCAGAGAGACCGGAAAGAGAGGAGAACAGCGGCGAGCGGAAGGATCCGCTGCCTCAGGAAAGCGCGAGAACGCCCATCAGACAAGTCTTGTTACAGGCGTTCCCTGAGGGAGGCAAGGTGATAGAGGCTCTGGCACTGGGCATAGGAGAGATCTACCGCTTGTCGGTTCGGCATCCAACTGATCAGCACAGGCCCGCTAGTACTGGAGGATTGCTGCCTTTTAGGCTTCAATTGCAGCCTAAAAGGCAGCACCTGGACTTCTGATGTCACTCGCCTCCGTTCTCTTTCCCGACTATCGCCGCAAAGTCCTAGCGCTTCTTCTACTCCATCCTGAGAGCACCTATCACCAACGCGAAATCGCGCGCTTGACCGAGACCCAGTCCGGTACCCTGAGTCGCGAACTCGTCAAGCTGGTCGCGGCCGGTCTGGCCGTGAAAACGCGCGTGGGTAATCAACAGCACTACCGCGCTAACCGGGACTGCCCCATCTTCGAAGAGCTGGCGAGCATTCTGCGCAAGACTAGCGGCCTTACCGACATCCTAGCCGAAGCGTTGAGCCCCATTGCAGACAGGATAGAAACAGCTTTCGTCTTCGGCTCTATGGCGAGTGGTAAGGCAAACAGCGGAAGCGATATAGACCTCATGATCCTGGGTACTGTGACCTTCGGTGAGGTAGTGGCCGCCCTCTATCCCTGTCAGGAAACGCTTGGCCGAGAGATCAATCCCAAGGTATACCGACGAGAGGAATGGCAGAAGCTGTTGATGGAAGGGGGGGCCTTCATCACGGATCTGCTGAAGAAGCCCAAGGTGTTCGTCATAGGCACCGCTGGGCAACTGTCACAAGGATGGACAGATGACCTTGGATAATTTGCTAGGCAAAAGTCTTGAGGCGATCACACCTGACCCTGCGGGCATCCAGCGCCTGCTAGAGGCCGCGCAACGCAGTTTGACCGATGCGCGTCTGCCAACGTTGAGCAGCGAAAGCCGCTTCGACCTGGCCTACAAGGCGATCATGCAAGGCGCGAACGCAGCGCTTCAAGCCAATGGCTATCGGACCCTAACCAGCCGTCCCGGCCACCATCAGACCATGATCCAGTCGCTACCCCGGACCATGGGTCTTGATACATCGGCGATGGTGGTACTGGATACCTTGCGCAAGCAACGCAATGTCATCGACTACTCGGGCGATCTGGTCAGCGAGTCGATGGCGCAGGAGGCCTTGCAGCAGGCCGAGGTCCTGCTCCAGCACGTCATGCATTGGCTGGAGCGAAATCGACCAGACCTGCTACCGGGTCGCGAGCCCTGACGATACTGGCGACCTGGCCATTCACCTTGCTCAGGGCGCCAACGTCCGCGCCACCACCGGGTAGTGATCCCATACCTGGCCATCCGCCAGGGAACGCAGCAGCTTGACGTATTCGGCATGGGACCAGGCCAGCGGCGTCGCCGAATCGGTGCCCTGCCCCTGGGTGTAGCCGTGGCGCCGGTTGTCGCCCACGCCGTCCCAGACCTGCTCGGGCAGCATCAGGCCGGCATTGGCGAACAGCTCCAGGCCGCGGACGTAGGTGTCACGCAGCTTGCCCAGCGCCGCCGGGTCCGGCTTGCCCTGCAGGACCAGGCGCGCCAGCTCGTAATGGCCGCGTTCGCCGGTGAAGATCGGCCAGACCCGGCCGCGCAATCCGGAATTGGCTACCGGCTGCTCGGTGGCCGGGAAATTGATGCCGGAGCTTTCGCTCTCGCCATAGCCGTCGTTGCCGTAGCGCCGCCAGCCGGGGAAGGTGCCGGTGATGCCGGGGTACTGGAAGCTGTACTTGACCCGCAGATTCTCCGGCAGGCCTTCGTCGTCCAGCACCGCCAGGCTCTTCTGTACCAGCGGATCGCTCGCCGGCCGCACGCCGTAGCGCACCAGTTCGAGGAAGCCGGCGTCCAGCACCTGGTCCTCCGGCAGGCCCGGGCGACTGTTGTTGTCCACCAGCTTGCCCTTGTCGTTGGGATCGTCGTTCTGGGTGATGCGCAGGTAGTAGTTGCCGGCGCCCAGGCTGCCCTGGGTGGTGGCCATGGTCTTTTCCACCTGGCCGGAATAGCGCCGGGCGGTCTCGCGGTAACGGCTGGCATTGGCCTCGTCGCCGGCATGGCGCGCCAGTTCGCTGGCGGTGGCGAGACCGGCGATCACCGCCGCGGTGATGGATGGCGAATAGCCCCACTGCTCCTCCCAGCGTTCCTGCTGGGTCTGCGGCGGCTTGACCTGCCAGGTGTTCCAGCCCAGGTTGACCTGGCTGTCGCGGGCGAGGAAGTCCGCCGCGGGCCTGAGCATCTCGCGGTACCAGCGGTCGATCTCGGCGTCGCCCAGCAGGCCGCCCTGCCAGAGGCGATAGCCGAGCATGATCGGCATGGCGGTCTGGTCCAGTTGCACGCCGACCCACTCGATGGTGCCGTCGACGTGGGTCTTCTGCAGGAACCAGCCGGTGGCGCCCGGTGCCCGCACCTCGTCGCCCTGTTTCTGCTGATGGATGAAGGCGGAGCTGTCGGCCGGCTTGTGCGCGGTATTGGCATCCACCTGCACCTGCTTGAGGTAGCTGAAGGCGACCTTGGGCGTCTGCCGGTCACCCAGCGCCAGCAGCGCCATGGCGCACTGGTAGAAGTCCCGTGGCCAGACCGCCTTGTAGCCGGTGGTGCCCTTGCCAGCCGGCACCGTTTCACCCCAGGGATTGGACAGCGAGGCGATCAGGGCGCCGGCGTGGGTCTTGTCCTCCTGGGCCTTGAGCACCAGGGCGCTGGCGTTGACCAGCTTGCCGCCGTCGCCGGCCTGGGCCTGCAGGCGCGGCAGCTGGTCGAGGCTGGCCAGGTAGTCCTGCCAGCCGATGGCGTCGCCCTCGCCGTTGTAGTGGGCCAGCACCTTTTGATAACCGCGGGCCAGGGTGGCATCCGCCGCCGCCTCGGCCTGGCGCGGATTGGCGCCGAAGCCCACCACCACGTCCAGGGTGGTCTCGGCGCCCTTGAGCGGCAGCCTGGCCAGCATGGCGACGTTGCCGGCCTGGTCGCCGGTGCTGCTGTAGGTCTGGGTCAGCTTGCCGTTGCGGCGCAGGTCGTCGAGGCCGTCGGAGCTGCCGACGAAACCCACGGTGGGCGTCTGCAGCGGCTGGCTGGCCTTGACCACCAGGGCGTGCTCGCCTTCGCTGGCATAGAGCACCCCGCCCTTCACCGCGGCGCGGTCGTGGCTGCCACTGTTGGCCAGCGCCGGATCGACATAGAGATAGGGCTGGATGCGCGGGTCCTGGCTGCGAAAGATGACGCGCATGACCAGGGTGTCCTGGTCCGGGTCGGTGAAGACGTGCTTTTCGATCTCGTAGCGACCCTGGCGGTCGCGGTTGACGATCCGGTAGGCCAGCGAGGTGGGCCGGCCGGCGGTATCGGTGGCGAGGTATTCAATGCGGCTGTCGGTGTCGTCGCGCTCCAGGTGGGTGAAGTCGGGCCCGCGGATCACCAGCTGCATCTCGCGCAGTTGCGCCTCGTGGATGAGTCCCTGCATGGTCTCGGTGACCACCCCCTGGGCCAGGGAAAACCACACCCGCGAGACGCGGCCGGTGCTGGCCTGGTCGCTGTAGGCGCCGTCGCGATAGGCTTCGTAGCTGGTGCCGATGCCGGTCTTGCCGGCATAGGACCAGAAGGGTGCGGCGCCGGGGGCACCGGGGGCTTCCAGGGCAGACGCCAGGGGCGTCAGGAGAAAACTGGCGGAACAGAGCAGCGGACGGACGAAGCGGACGGGCATGGGCAGGCGGGCCTTGTTCTGGTTGTGCCGAAAGTCGCATGGCAGAGGGCCTGTGGCCCTCCCCGTCCGTAAGCCTAGTCGGATTTTGGCGGGCTGCTGCCTAGCCTTCGTCACGCGCCGGTGGCCGGGCCGGCGGCAGGTACCCGGCCAGGGGCGAATCCGGCGCCAGCAGCGAGGTGCGGATGACGTGCAGGTAGCTGGCGATGCGCCGCAGCGGCGAGCGATCGAAGTCGCCCGGCGTGGGCTCCAGGTGGCGCTGGGCCTGGTGCGCGAGGGTGATGGCGTGGTCCACGGCGGTCAGGGCGCGGGCCAGGTTGGCGGCACCGGGCTGGCGGAACAGTCGCACCAGCGCCCGACCTAGGGCGCGGATCGCCAGGCGCCAGGCGCGCTGTTCGCGATACCAGGGCAAGGGCGGTAGCGCGGCCTGCTCGAGGCGCAGCTCGATGACGGCGTGGCCCAGCTCCAGACTGAGAAAGGTCCAGCGCAGCAGCTGCCGCTGCACCACCGGCTGGCCCACGGTGAGCACCTGCACCTGGTTGAGCAGATCGCGCAGGCCGGAATCGAAGCGACCACTCAGGCCGCTCAGGGGCGCGCCTATGGCGTGGACCAGGCGCTCGCGCAGGGCATCCTCCAGCCGGCGCCAGACCCAGGGCTGGCTCGGCGGCAGCAGGACGCTGACGGCCACCACCGCCACGCCACAGGCCAGCAGATAGGCCAGGTAGGTGTTGCAGAAGAGGTCGGCGTCATAGCGCGGCAGATTGCCCGGCAGCGCCGCCGAACAGAACCAGACCATCAGCCCGGTGCCATAGCCGGCCAGGCGTGGTCGGGTGATCAGCCAGGCACCGGCGGCGAACACCGGCGCGAGGACCAGCAGCAACAGCGCGAAGCCATCGATCCAGGGCAGCACCTGGACGTGCAGCAGGCCACCGGCCAGCGCCCCGACCAGGGTGCCACCGGCCAGTTGCAGGCAATAGCGGCGCGGATCGGCCGAGGTGGAGGCCAGCGCCGAGATCAGCGCCGCCGCCAGGGTGCAGGCCGCACCACTCGGCCAGGCGGTCTCGATCCAGAACAGCCCCACGCCCAGCACCACCAGGGCGCTACGCAGCCCGGCCATCCAGGCCACCGCGCGGCTGGCCAGGGGCGTGAAGGTTTCCCGGGGCGCGGGTGTCGTGCTCGCCGGCGCCTCAAGTGCCAGCTGGGCGCCAAGCAGCAGGTGCAGATCCTCGGCGAAGCGATAGAGCAGTTCGGCGGCGGTGTCGTAGTCGAGCCGGTCGGCCTGGGTGGCGGGTGCGGTCCGGATCAGCTGCTGGCGGCCACTGCGGATCGCGACCATCAGCGTCTTGCGCTCCGCGGCCAGGCGCTCACTGAGGCGGCGCAGGTCACGCTCTTCCGGCAGGCGGCCCAGGCCTGGCGCCAAGGCGGCGGCGATCAACCCTAGCGCGGGCACCAGCGCCTGGCGCACGGCCGGTGGCCGAGCGGCCAGGCGTTCGAGCAGTTGATGGAGGGCATGGAAGCGGGTGTTGAGCAGCATGAGGCGATTGCCCAGGGCGGCCAGGCGTCCGCTGCGTCGGCGCAGATAGGGCTCCTCGAAGACACTGGCGCTGCGCAGGCTCTCGAAGCCCACGGAGTCGGCGGCGAAACGCGCACTGAGCGCGACGAAGCGTTCGGCGTCGAGACGGCCGAGCAGGCCGTCATGGGCCATGGCGAGGAAGTCGCGCAGGCGCTGCGCCAGGGTGCGGCGCAAGACGCCACGGGTGGTCTGCGGCAGGATCGCCACGCTCACCACCCCGGCGCAGCAGATGCCCAGGGCGATCTCCAGCAGGCGCCACACCGCCTGCAGAAAGGCGCCCTGGGGCTGGGCCACCGCCGGCAGCCCGACCAGACAGGCGGTGTAGCCGGCCAGCAGGAAGGCATAGCTGCGAAAGTCGCGATAGCGCGCCGCGCCGCGGGTGCAGTAGCCGATCCACAGTACCAGGGCGCCGAGCAGCAGCACCCGCTCCTGGGCGAACAGGGCAATGGCGGCGACGGTGAAGGTGAGCCCGGCGAGACTGCCCAGGATGCGATAGAAACTCTTGGCCAGCACCTGGCCACTCTGCGGCTGCAGAACGATGAACACGGTGACCAGCACCGTGCTCGGTTGCGGCAGTTCCAGGCGATAGGCCAGCCATAGGGCCAGGGCCGCGGCCAACAGCGCCTTGGCGATGAAGGCCCAGGTCTGGCCATCGGTACGGTCCCATTCGCGAGCGGCGCGGCGCCAGGCGTTGCGGCTCGGCCAGCGGGTGCGGGAAAAGGCAGCGGCGGACCGCGCGAGCGGCGGTGAGGCGAGAGGCATGCTGGCCAACGAGAGCGATCGGAAGGGGCGAGACGCAGCGTTTCGGTGGCCATTCTAGAAAGCTCCGCCCGCCCGGATTAAGCCGGGCATGGCGGCAAACAGCCTTAACCAACGAGCGGGTAATGGCCCACAATGGCCCTTTGTCCGGCCCTGCCCCGTCCATGGATCATCTCTTCAATCTGCGCGCCTTCGCCTGCGTGGCCCAGACCGGCAGCTTCACCGCCGCCGCGCGCCAGCTGGAACTCACCACCGCCTATGTATCCCGGGCGGTCAGCCAGCTGGAGCAGCACCTGCAGACCCGGCTGCTACACCGCACCACACGCCAGTTGCGCCTGACGGAAGCCGGCGAACGCTACCTGGTGCGCTGCCGGCGCATCCTCGCCGACCTCGACGAAGCCGATGCCGAGGCCCGTCACGCCCTGGCCGTGCCGCGTGGCCGGCTGCGCATCCACACCATGACCGGCCTCGGCCAGCACTATCTGATCCAGAGCCTGGCCAGCTACGGCGAGCGCTATCCCGAGGTCGACCTGGATCTGCAACTGACCAACACCTTCACCGACATCCTCAAGGAAGGCTACGACCTGTCGCTGATCCTGGCCGACGGTCTGCCGGACTCGGCCTTCCATTCGGCGCATCTGGGCAGCACCCATAGCGTACTTTGCGCGGCGCCTGCCTACCTGGAGCGCCAGGGCCGGCCGACCACTCCGGCACAGCTGGTCGGGCATCGCTGCCTGCGGCTGGTCAATCGCGCCATGGCGCCGGATCGCTGGTTGCTGGAAGGGCCGGAGGGAAGCGCCGAGGTGGCGGTGGATCGACCGCCCTTCCAGGTCAACACCGCCGATGCCCTGGCCGAAGCCGTGGCCAGCGGCCTGGGCATCGGCGCCCTGCCGCTGTACGCCGCGGTCGCCGGTCTCGCCAGTGGCCGCCTGCAGCGGGTGCTGCCCGGGCATCGGCTCTATGCCTTGGACATCCATGCGCTCTATCCGTCGCGGCGCTTTCTCGACGCCAAGATCCGCACCCTGGTGGACCACCTGCGCGAGACCCTGCCGGCCCTGCTGGAGCGTGATCGGCTGCTGGTGGAAGGGGGCTGAGGCTTTAAGGCCGTTGCTCGGGCAACATCCGCTCCAGGGTGCCATCGCGGCGGATCGCCACATGCCAGACCACCGCCGCCACGTGCAGGATCACCAACCCGTAGACGGCGAACTGGCCCGCCACATGGATGCGATTGGCGAGGATGCCAAGGGCTTCATGACGGGGAAAACCCGGCAGGGAAAACAGTCCGAACACCGGTACCGACTGGCCCTGCCCGGCCATCAGGTAGCCAGTCACCGGCATCAGCAGCAGCACGGCATAGAGCAGGCCATGGTTAAGCGCGGCGAGCAGCTGCAGCAGACGACCGTCACGAGGATGGGCCGGCGGCGCCGGATGCCGCCAGCGCCAGGTCAGACGGATCAGGATCAGCAGGAAGACCGAGATCCCGGTGGATTCGTGCAGCAGATACCAGAGGGTGCGCACGGGTCCGGGCGGAAAGTTTTCCGCCACCCAGACGAAGGGCAACAGCAGGCACAGCAAGGCGACGGTCAGCCAGTGCAGGGCCTGGGCGAAGCCGGTGTAGCGGGCGATGACCATGGGCGATGCTCCGTAGCGGACGAACCCCGATAGTGCCCCAGGCGCAGCGACAATGCCGCTACGCCGGGAGACCGTCCGTCAGAGATGGATCAGGGCAGCCAGCGCCAGCAGCAGCGCCGGAATCATCACCACGGCGCCCAGCTTGAGGAATTGCCAGAAGCTCACCGCCAGCCCTTCACGGCGCAGCGCGGCCAGCCACAGCAGGGTCGCCAGGGAGCCGGTGATGGACAGGTTCGGCCCGAGGTCGATGCCGATCAGCACGGCACCGGCGATCTTTTCCGAGACATGGGCGGTCTGCACCGCCGCTCCGGCCAGCAGACCGGCCGGCAGGTTGTTGACCAGGTTGCTGCCAAAGGCCACCAGCAGTCCGGCGCCCCAGGCGGCGCGCTCCGGCGTCGCCTGGGCGGCGGCCTGCAGCTGATTGGCCAGCGCCTGCAGCACCCCGGTGGTCTCCAGCGCTTCCACCAGCACGAACAGCCCGGCCACCAGCGGCAGCACGCCCCAGGAAATGTGCTTGAGCAACTCCAGGCCGCCGCCACGCTTGCAGGCCACGACCACCAGAAAGGTGGCGAAGCCGGCGAGAAAGGTCGGCAGACCCAGCTCCAGATCCAGCGCCGAGGCGCCGAGCAAGACCAGGATGGTCAGGATCAGGCCGCAGCCGGCGATGCGTCCGGTGGTGGGCAGCGCCTCCACCGCGCCCCCCTCGGACAACCGCTCGGCACGCAGGACCTTGGCCTGGGTCGCCCAGAGGGTGAGGAAGGTCGCGGCGATGGCCAGGATCGACGGCACCGTGAACAGCGCCAGCCAGCGGCTCAGCTCGGGCATGTGCTCGGCGAAGACCACCAGGTTGGCCGGGTTGGAGATCGGCAGCACGAAGCTCGCCGCGTTGGCGATGAAGGCGCAGGAGAACAGATAGGGCAGCGGATTCTTCACCTTCGCCGCGCGGGTGGCGTAGTAGACCGCCGGGGTCAGCACCACGGCGCAGGCGTCGTTGGAAAGGAACACCGTGACCAGGATGCCGACGCCATAGACCAGCGCGAACAGCCGCAACGCCGACCCCTTGGCCGCGCGCACCGCATGGCCGGCGACCCAGTCGAACAGCCCTTCCTTACGAGCGATCTCGGCCAGCAGCATCATGCCGATAAGGAACAGATAGACGTCGGTACCCTTGGCGACGCCGTGCCAGACACCGTCCAGCGGCAGCAGGCCGAACAGCGCCAGCAGCGCGGCGCCGGCGACGGCGAACAGGGCCTCCGGCAGACCGAAGGGTCGCGAGACCACCCCGAGGGTGGCCAGGGCGGCGATGACCCACGTCAGGACGTGGGGAGTGGTGATGATGGACCCCATGAAAGCGCTGTTCCTTCTAGTCGATTCGCGAAACCGGCCTGGCCGACCTCACCATTTGCGGCCATTGCGATTGGGCCCCAGCTGGGTACCCAGGACGCCCCTGGCCTGCCATTCACCCAGCCGGGTGCGATCCGAGCCCCAGTCGGCGGGAGCGGCGATGAGGCACGGATGACCGCTCAGCTCGATCTCGTCACGGTCTTCGCCGCCTTGCGCATCCCGGACCCGGACCTGCAGCCGGCGGACGCCCTCCGGCACGGGTCGGTCCCCCCGATAGCGGCCCTCGCCCAGCGGCTGCAGGGGCCACCAGGGACCGTCGTCGCACTGCCACTCGCAGATCCTGATCTCGCTCTCGGCCAGCACCAGCACCCGGCACTCGCGGACCTCGGCCACGCCGGCGCCGTTGAGACGGGCATCACCGGGCGCGGTGATCTGCACCCAGGGCCAGCCGTCGGGCAATTCGCGAAAGCGCCAGCTCACCGCCGGACCGTCCAGGGTGACCAGCGCGAATCCTACACCGCCTTCCTCGATCTGGCCGGTGGATCTGCAGGCGGCATAGAGCACGCCGCCGTCGTGGGCCAGTTCGTTGTAGTGGGTATGGCCGATCTCCACCAGGCGCACCGGACCTTCGTGCAGCAGCCGCGCCACCCGCTCGGCCTCGCCGGGCCCCTGCAGGTCCGCCGGATAGCTGTGCATGAATACCACGCAGCGCTGCTCCAGCCGGGTCGCCTCGTGCAGCTCCCGCTCCAGCCACTGCAACTGTTCGCTGCCAAGACGAAAATCCGGCCCGCCGGTGCCCGGTCCGCACATGTCCAGGAACAGGCAACGGACCCCGCCGACCTCCCTAGAATAAGGCAGCTGGGGCACCTGCAGCTCGGCGTAGAAGGGGCCGAGATCGCCACCTTCCATGTCGTGGTCGCCGGTGATCACCGTTACCGGCAGCGGAAAGTCGTCCAGCAACCGCCTGAGCAACCGGTACTGCTCCGCGGTGCCGTTGTCGGCGTTGTCCCCGGGCAGATGGACGAAATCCAGTTCGGTGCGCCCGCGCAGGCGCTGCAGGAGGGTCCGCAGGTCCCGGGCATTGTCCGCCTCGGCGGTGGTCAGGTGCAGATCGCCGAGGTGGGCGAAGGCGAGGAACTCATCCTGGCGTGCCATTTCAGCCTCCCACCACCGAACCGCTCGAACGCGCCGTGTCCCCGGCGACATGCTCGTCGCGGGTCTCCGGCATCAGCAGCAGATAGAGCACGAAGCCCACCGCGGCGATGGCCGCCAGGGTAGTGAAGGCCGCTGAGTAGCCGAAGCGGACGATGATGATCCCGGCGATGGTGGCACTGATCGCCGCGCCCAGGCCCTGGGCGGTGGCGATGGCGCCCTGGCTGACGTTGAAGCGCCCGCTGCCGCGGGTGAGGTCGGCGACGATCACCGGCATCAGGGCGCCATAGATGCCGGCCCCGATGCCGTCGAGCAGCTGCACCGCCACCAGGTAGTAGGGGCTGTCGGAAAAGGTGTAGAGCACGCCGCGGATCGCCAGCACGGCGAAGGCGAAGAGAAAGATCGGCTTGCGTCCGAAGACGTCGGCCTTGCGCCCCACCAGGATGGCTACCGGCACCATCACGCACTGGGGCGGCGACGATGCAGACGGCCACCAGCGAGGTGGCGCTGTCCTTGCCGACGATATGGGTCAGCTGCTGGCCGACCGAGGTCAGCATGGCGGCATTGGCCAGGTGGAAGATCGCAGCCAGCAGCGCCAGCAGTTGCAACTTGCGATTGGCCAGCAGCGCCTGCCAGGCCGATACCGGCTTGGCATCGCGGGCGCCGACTTCGTCGCCAAGGCCCTGGGCCAGGTCATCGTCGATCTCGTCCTGGGGCACCCGGACGATGGCGACGATGGAGGCCGCCGCCAGCAGCGCCATCAGCCAGAACACCACGGTGGGGCCGAAGAAATAGGCCAGGCCACCGGCCAGCGCCGCCGAGACGGCGTTGCCGGCGTGGTTGAAGCCTTCGTTGCGGCCGATGTGCCGGGTGAAGGCCTTGGGCCCGACGATGCCCAGGGTGATGGCCGCCAGCGCCGGGGCGAAGAGGGCCGCCGCGGCATGGGCCAGCGACTGGGTGGCCGCCACCACATAGAAGTTGGAGACGAAGGGCAGCAGCACGCTGCAGACGGTCACCACCAGGGCGGCGACGCCGACCATGAGGCGCTTGTGGCGGGTGCGGTCGATCAGGGCGCCGGCGGGCGTCTGGGCGATCAGCCCGGCGATGCCGGCCAGGGTCATGATGAAACCGGCGGTGGCCTCGTTCCAGCCCTCCCCCGGACCGCGCACGGCGATCAGGTAGATGGCGAGATAGGGGCCCAGGCCGTCGCGGACGTCGGCCAGGGTGAAGTTCAGGGCATCCAGGGCATGGCGCGCGCGGCGAGAGGGTTCGGCGCTGGCCCCGGCGGTCGGGGAACGGGTTTCGGACATGAGCGGGCATCCGTAGCGAGATATAGGTCGCGGGACGCAGGCCCCACGGCACCTCTCGCCCCGGCCCGCCAGTGACCCACGGTATGACCGCCGGGTCCCAGCCAACCACCGCTGCCAGGGGAGATTGCAAAATGTGACCGGAGCGAAGCGGCGCTAGTGCCGTACCCCCAGGAAAGAAATGCCTCTGGCGCGGGACTTTCCGCACGTTTTCCAGCCTGGCGACCCGCCGCCCCTGGGGAACGCCGCCGGTCAGGCCACCCGTCGGCTCGGCGCGACTTCGACCTCGGGCTGGGCCAGGGCCACGGCGCTGCCCTCTTCGCTGCGTGGCCGCAGCATCGACAGCAGGTTGGCCTCGATGGTGGCGCACAGCTTGTCCATGGTGATCTGGTGCTGGCTGTCGGCGAAGGGCGCCTGCAGATCGCTGCCGATGCGCTCCAGCGCCAGCAGCATAAAGCCGACCACGGTCGACACCAGCGGGGTGAACCAGCCGAGGGTCGAGACCAGGCCCAGCGGCATGGCGATGCAGAACAGGAAACTGAACAGCTGCGGAAAGCAGACATAGGGATAGGGCAAGGGGGTGTTGGCGATGCGCTCCATGCCACCCTGCCAGTTGGACATGTCCACCAGGGTCTCTTCCAGCCGCGCCAGGCGGATGCTGTCCAGCCGGCCCTGGCGGTATTCGCTGGCGATCAGCTCGGCGGTGCCGGCAAGGATGTCGTTGGCGAAGTTGAGGCTGCCGTCGGCCAGCACCAGCTCGTGGCGGGCCAGATAGGGCGCCGCCGCCGCGGCCGGGTCCTGGCGCTTGAGCTGGGCGCGCAGGGCGTGCAGGTAGCCCATGTGCCGACGCAGCAGCACCGCCTTGACCCGATTCTGCGCCTTGCCCTGGTCGTCGATCAGGGTCAGCACCTGGCGACCGAAGCTGCGCGAGCTGTTGACCATGGCGCCCCACAGGGTACGGGCCTCCCACCAGCGGGCATAGGCGCTGCTGTTGCGAAAGCTGATCAGCACCACCAGCGCCGAGCACAGCAGGGTCAGGGGCGTGAGCGGCAGGTCGAAGCGCTCGTCGACGAACAGCATGGCGTCCACCGTGACCGCCACGTCCCACAGCAGCAGACCGAACAGCGACCAGCCGACATAGCTGAAGGTGGTGCGCAGGAACTGGATCTTCTTCTGGATGGAACGGAGCTGGATCGGACTGGACATCTGCTACTCCCGGCGACGCGGATTCTCGATTCACGGTTGCCGCTGCCGTCCTGTCGTCGCGCCACGAGCCGCTCAGCCCGTCGCCGCCCCCTCCCTGAGAATGCAACCTGTTCGCGAGACTAGTCGGCGGTCCTTAAGTCAAACTTAATCCGGGGCGACGGATGGATCATGGCAAAGTGCCGCGGTAGAGCCTTCGGCAAAGGCCTCGACGCCTCTACCAGAAGCCTTCCCGTCCACCTGACCACTGATCGGTCGTGCGCCCGCTCCGCTCGTCCGGGTTGGCGAAAATGTGATCGATCCTGCTGCCGATCCTGTAGTCGTGTCCCTGACGACTCGCCTAGCCAGCAGTGCTTTTGGGACGGCCAGCGCCCTCGTTGGCGAAGGTGCCGTGCCATAATCCGGGCACCTTCGCCGTCCTAGATGCCTGCATGTCCAGAATTGTGAAAGCGAGCCTCGTGCTGCTCGTGCTCTTGGCCCTCTACAGTCTGCTCGGATTCCTGGCCGGACCGCGCCTCGCCCTGCACTATCTCAACCAGACGCTGGCCGAGCGCCTCACCCAGCCCGCCAGCCTGCAGGCCCTGAGCTTCAATCCCTTCACCCTGCAGTTGCACGCCGAAAAGCTGCTGATCGGTCCGGCGGAGCACCCCGTGGTGGCTGCCGAAGGCTTCTCGGCCGATGTGCAGTGGGACAGCCTCTGGCGACGGACCCTGCACCTGGCCGAGGTGCGCCTCGACCAGCCCCAGGTCGATCTGCGCATCGCCAAGGGTGGCCAGGTCAATCTGGCCAAACTCTGGCGCAGCGACCCCACCACCGCCTCGCCGACACCGGCGGATGCGGAGCCGGGCCAGCCCTTCCCGGTGCACATCGAGCGCATTGCCCTGGTCGGTGGCCGGCTGCATTTCCTCGATGCCCAGGGCGCCCAGCCGGTGGAGGCCACCTTCACCCCCCTGGATGCCACCCTGCAGGATTTCCGCACCCGTAGCGGCGACACCCCGGGCCAACTGGCAATGACCGCCACCACCGCCCAGGGCGGCCAGCTCACCTGGAAGGGCAGCCTGGATCTCCTGCCGCTGCGCAGCGAAGGCGACCTGACCCTCAAGGGCGTCAGCCTCGCGCCCTGGTGGCCCTATGTGCGCAACCAGTTGCCGCTGGCGCTGGGCAAGGGACGCCTGGAAGCCAGTACCCACTACCGCCTGGACCTGAGCAAGACCCTGCAACTGCAACTCAGCCAGGGCCGCCTGGCGCTGGACGACGTCGCCGTGCAGGCGGTGGATGCCGAACCCAAGGCCAGCTTCAAGCGCCTGGCCGCCGAGGGTATCGGTCTGGATCTGCAAAAGCGCGAAGTCAGCATCGCCCGCCTGCGCGGCAACGGCCTGGATGCCTGGGGCAATCGCGAGCAGGACGGCACGCTCGACTGGCAGAAGCTCTTCCCCACCAGCGATGCCCCCAGCAGTGGTCCGGCCTGGCGCGTGAAGCTCGACGACGCCCAGCTCAGCGACAACCAGCTGCACCTGGTGGACCGCGTGCCCCAGGAGCCGGCCAGTCTCTATTTCAGCGGCCTGGACCTGGCGCTCAAGGGCTTCGATACCGCCAGCGGCAAACCCTTTGGCCTGGAGCTCAAGACCACCCTGGGTGATCGCGGCCGCATCACCGCCAGCGGCCAGCTGGCGCTGACGCCCCTGCAGGGCAGCTTCGACGTCGGCATCGACGAACTCAACCTGCGCCAGGCCCAGCCCTATCTCAGCCCCTATGTGCGCCTGGAGATCCGCAGCGGCCAGCTGGCCAGCCGGCTCAAGGTGGCCCTGGCCCCGGGCGAACCCCTGGGCCTTACCCTCAGCGGCGCGGCCCAGGTGACCCAGGTGCATGTGCTCGACACCCTGCACCAGCAGGATTTCATGCGCTGGCAGCGGCTGGACGTGCAGGGCATCGCCTTCGAACTGGGCAAGCGGCTGGTGATCGACAGGATCGACCTGGAAAAGCCCTATGGCACCCTGGTGATCAACGAAAACCTGAGCAACAACTTCAGCGCCCTGCTGGTGCCCCAGCCGAAAACCGCGTCGAAGGACAGCTCGCCACCGCTGCAGATCCGCATCGGCGGCGTGAGCATCAAGGACGGCAGCGCCGACTTCGCCGACAACAGCCTGAAGCCCGGCTTCGCCACCAACATCCAGTCGCTGGAAGGCGGCATCGGCACCCTGGACACCGCCGCCTCCAAGCCGGCCGACATCCACCTCGCCGGCAAGGTCGATCGCTTCGCCCCGGTGGAGATCAAGGGCCGCCTCGACCCTCTCGATCCCTTGCAGCAGCTGGACGTGACCGCCTACTTCCGCCAGGTCGAACTCACCACCCTGTCGCCCTACACCGGCAAGTTCGCCGGCTACGCGGTGCGCAAGGGGCGACTCGACCTGGACCTGCAATACCGCATCGACGACGGCAAGCTGCAGGCGCAGAACCACGTGGTGCTCGACCAGCTGGAACTGGGCGAGCGGGTGGACAGCAAGGACGCCGTGGACCTGCCGGTGCGCCTGGCCGTGGCCCTGCTCAAGGACAGCCACGGTCGCATCGACCTGCGCCTGCCGGTGGCGGGCAATCTCGCCGATCCCAACTTCAGCGTCATGCCGGTGGTCTGGCAGACCCTGCGCAATGTGCTCAGCCGCGCCGTCCAGGCGCCCTTCCGCATGCTGGCGGGACTGGTCGGCGGGCACGAGGCGGATCTCAGCGCCATCGACTTCGCCGCCGGCAGCACCACGCTCTCGACCCAGGCCCGCGGCGAGCTGGACAAGCTGGCCGCGGCCCTGCGCCAGCGCCCGCAGCTGACGGTGGAGGTCAGGGGCCATGCCGGCGCCGCCAGCGATGGCCGCGCCCTGGCCGCCAGCCAGCTGGAAAAGGACTTCCAGACCCAGTACTTCAACCTGCTGCAGCGTCGCGGCGACAAGGTCCCGGCCGATCCCAGCCAGCTCCAGGTGCCCGATGCCATGCGCGCGCCCCTGCTGGAAGGCCTGTACCGCCTGCGACTGCAGGCGCAACCCCCGCAGGAATGGGATAGTCTTGACGATGCCACCCGCACGGCGCGCCTGCGCCAGGCGGTGCTCGAAGCCTGGAGCGGCAACGACGGCCTCCTGCGCAGCCTGGCCCAGCAGCGCGCGGGTGCCATCAAGACCTATCTGGTGGACACGGCGAAACTGGATGCCCAGCGGGTCTATCTGCTGGACGTCAGCACTCAAGCCCAATCCGGTGAATCGCCCACGGCCGCGCAGTTGCAGCTCGGGGTGCTCTGACCGGTCAGGAGACCCCCATGCGTTGCCTGCTCGCCGCCCTCACCCTGCTGGTCGCCACCGGCGCCGCCGCCGATTCCATGAGGTGCGGCAACGCCCTGGTCAGCCGGGGCGATCGCGCCTTCGAAGTGCTGCAGAAATGCGGCGAACCCGCCCACCGCGACCTGGTGGGCTACGAACTGGGCCGCAACGAACGCCGTGAGGCGGTGATCGAGGAATGGGTCTACGGCCCGAAGAACGGCGCCAACTACATCCTCACCTTCGAAGCCAACCGCCTCACTCGCATCGAGTTCCAGCGCCAATGAATCAGCGCGTACTGCTGTTGCTGCTCCTGCTCGCCACCGGCACCAGCCAGGCCGCGTCGCTGCGTTGCGGCAGCGCCCTGGTCTCGACCGGCTCCACCACCCACGAGGTTCGCGGCAAGTGCGGCGATCCGCTGACCGTCACACCCCTGGGCGAACGCCAGGTCACCGACGGCTACGGCTATCGCCAGGTGGAATTCGTCGAGGAATGGGCCTACGGTCCGTGGAACGGCATGCTGTATTTCCTCACCTTTCGCGGCGGCCGCCTGGACCAGGTGGACAGCAAGAGAGCCAATTGAAATCGCTCGTGCCTGGCTTGCATAGGTCGGATTGAGCGCCGCGAGGCCCGACATTGCCCAACGCCCATTCCCGCCTGTTGGGCTTCGCTACGCTCAGCGCCAACCTACGGCGCGGGGCACGGTTTTCGTAGGTTGGGTTGAGCGCCAGCGAAGCCCAACATTGCCCAAGGCCTAACCCCGCTGTCGGGCTTCGCTACGCTCAGCACCAACCTACGGCGCGGGGCACGGTTTTCGTAGGTCGGGTTGAGCGCCAGCGAAGCCCAACATTGCCCAAGGCCCAACCCCGCTGTTGGGCTTCGCTGCGCGCAGCGCCAACCTCGGCATGAGCTCGAGCCATGGCAACCAGGCCGCGCCAGCCCTCACGCCTCTCGCCGATGAATCCCCAGATCGGTCCGCCCCGGCGCCAGCTCGGGCTTCAGGGTCAGAGCCGGAATCTCGTAATCCCCACCATTCTGCCGCCGGAACGCCAGGGGCGTGTCCGTGGCCAGCCCATCCAGC
The DNA here is from genome assembly GCF_031453455.1 of Pseudomonas sp. SORGH_AS_0211. Taxonomy (NCBI): domain Bacteria; kingdom Pseudomonadati; phylum Pseudomonadota; class Gammaproteobacteria; order Pseudomonadales; family Pseudomonadaceae; genus Pseudomonas; species Pseudomonas sp. SORGH_AS_0211. The sequence goes on from NZ_JAVIZV010000001.1 coordinate 3,577,416, forward strand.
CGCGCCCCATAGGCCTGGCACAGTCGCTCGAAGCCGGCGGCGTCCACCTTGCTCGTGCGATAGACCGGGAACGGCGGTAGCACGCTGAAACCGGGATAGAAGAGGATGCCGTGCTGGATGGGAAAGAGGATGTCATCCAGCGCGCCATTGATGCCTCGCTCGCTGTAATGCGACGCCCAGCCGCCACAGGTCACCACCAGCATGGCGCGCTTGCCGGCCAGGGTGCCTTCGCCATAACGGTCACCCCAGTGAGTGTCGCTGTGCTCGCCGACGCCATAGGCGAAGCCGCAGGCATAGACGCGTTCCACCCAGCCCTTGAGGATGGCCGGCAAGGAAAACCACCACAGCGGAAATTGCAGGACCAGCACATCGGCCCACAGCAACTTGGCCTGCTCGGCGGCGATATCCGCCGGTTGCTGGCCGGCGGCATAGGCCTGCCGGGAATCCAGGACCGCATCGAAGCGCGCCCCAGGCGCCAGGTGCGGCGCGTCCGCCGCATCCAGGGTGGCCTTCCAGTGCAGGGCATAGAGATCGGAGACCTGGACCGCATGGCCGGCCGCCTGCAGATGGGCCACGGCGAAGTCGCGCAGCGCGCCGTTGAGCGATCGGGGTTCGGGATGGGCGTAGACCAGCAGGACCTTCATTGCACGTACCTCTCGAATGAAAGGTGGTCAGGCTAGGTGACGGCGGAGCTATGCTGGAAATGAATTACCGAAACAGTAGCCATTGCCATGCACAATAGCTTGCGCCGCCTCGATCTCAATCTGCTGGTGACTCTCGACGCCCTGCTGGTGGAACTCAACGTCACCCGCGCCGCGCGCCGCCTGAATCTGGCGCAGCCCACCGTCAGCCTGCAGCTGGGCCGGCTGCGCCACCTGCTGGACGATCCCCTCCTGCTACCCGGGCCGCGCGGCATGCGACCCACGGCGCGCGCTACGGCGCTGCGTGAGCCCCTGCGCCAGGCGCTGGCCGCCCTGGACGAGGCCCTGGCACCGGCCGCCCTCTTCGAACCGGCTCGCGCCGAGCGAACCTGGCGCATCGCCGCCAGCGACCACAGTGCCACCACCCTGCTCACCCCGCTGCTGGCTGACCTGCGCCAGCAGGCGCCCGGTATCCGCCTGGCGCTGCTGGACAAGACGCCGGCGTTGCTCGCCGAACAACTGGAGGGGGATCGCCTGGACCTGGCGCTGGACGTGGCCGATACCGCCGCAGCGGGTCTGCGCCAGCGCCTGCTGTTCACCGAACACTATCTGCTGGCGGGCCGGCGCGGCCATCCGGCGCTGCTGCAACCTGTGTCCCTGGAAACCTTCTGCCAACTGGATCAGGCGCTGGTCTCGCCGAGCGGTGGCGGCTTCGCCAGCGTCACTGACCGGTTGCTGGCGGAACAGGGCCGCGAACGGCGGGTGGTGCTGTCGGTGCCCCACTTCGCCACCCTGGCCAGTGCCCTGCTGGTCAGCGATCTGGTGGCCCTGCTGCCCGCCCAGATCGCGCTGAACCATCCCGGCCTCCAGGTCCAGCCGCCACCCCTGGCCATCCCGGGCTTCGACATGCTGCTGCTCTGGCCCGAACGCCTGCACCGCGATCCAGCCCATGCCTGGCTGCGCGAACGGATCGTCGCCAGCCTCATGAGCTGAACGCCGGCCTGACCAATCGACTCTCTGCATGGAGGGCATACAGCGGCTTGGCTGTTCGCCCCTGCCCTGGCCCGGCATCCTTGGTCACCTCGTACGAACGCGGCACGACTGGCCGCAGTCGCATGCTTCGTCACTGTCCCTTCCGGAGCCCTCCATGGCCAAGCTACGCCTTTTCACCTCGCCGTCCGCCTTTCCCAATCCGCAACGGCTGCGGCTGTTCATCCATGAAAAGGGCATCGCCGATCAATTCGAGGAGGTCATCCTGAAGATGGCGCCCGAAGGCGAGCAACGCCAGTGGCAGCATCTCAAGCGCAATCCCTGGGGCGAGACCCCGACCCTGGAATTCGCCGAGGGTGGTTACCTGGCCGAGAGCGCGGCCATCGCCCGCTATCTGGACAACAGCTATCCCGGACGCAAGGTAATGGGCGAGACGCCGCTGGAACAGGGCCAGGACGCCATGTGGAACGACCGCATCTTCGTCCATGTGCTCTATCGCATCGTGACCATGTTCCATGTGCAGCACGAAGGCCTCGGCCACAAGCTGGAGCTGACCCACAATCCGCAATGGGGCGAACATTGCCGCAAGGAAGCCCTGATGCACGCGGCGCTGGTGGATCGGCACCTGGCCGATGGGCGCGAGTGGCTGCTGGGCGGCGCGGCGCCGACCTTCGCCGACATCACCCTGTGCACCGCCATCGCCTTCTCCAAGTTCCCCACCAACCAGACGCCGCTGGACGAGCGCTTCGAGCACCTGGCGGCCTTCTGGGCGCGCTGGCAACAGCGCGACAGCTTCCGCGCGGCCTATGCCGATGGCCACAGCGGACTGGACGAACTGGCGGCCCTGGCGCGCGGCTGACCCCGCCCCCCTTCCCGGGTCAAGGCCCCGTAGCGTGGAAAACGGCGCAGCCTTTTCCACCGTCCTGGCCAACCACCCCCTCTCCCTTTGGGAGAGGGCCGGGGTGAGGGTCGCACGCCCACCTCGCTAGCCCAGCCGTTCGCGCAATACCGCCAGGGCCACCTCCGGCCCACCGACGACGATGCTGGCCGGTACCGCCAGCATCAGGTTCAGCGGCAGGCCGAATTCCTCCAGCGTCCAACCGTCCTTATCCAGCAGCCCCGCCCCTACCCACTCGGGATGGCGCGCGCGAATCCGTTCAGCCAGGCTGCCCGTCTCCGGCACATAGCCCACCACCGGCTTGCCCAGGGCCACCGCGTAGCCCACCTCGAAGCAGGTGCCGCTGTCAGGCTCGGCGCCGCGAAAGAAGTCCAGGCTGGCCAGGACGCCATCCGCCTGCTCGATCAGCGCCAGATTCGCCCGATAGATCCAGGCCGCCTGCTCGCGTGGCTCGGTCAGCGCCGGGGGAACGGCGTTGTCCAGCGGAAACAGGCCCGTGCAGCCGTGCCGGGCGCACAGCGCCTTGAGCGCCTCGCCCTGGGCGACGGCATCGGGCCGGAAGACCTCGGGACCAGCAAGATAGATACGGGGTGGCATGGCAGGACCTCGCAAAAATGGCCAGTGTAGAGGGTGGGCAATACCCCGTCTGCCTGACAAGGTTTCGTGGCCGCCCTGCCGCTCGTGCTACAGGCATGACCGTTTGCGCAATAACCAAACTGCCCGACCCCGGCTGTATACGTTTTGAAAGCTAGACCTTTTAACATCGGCGCACCTTGAGAGCCTGAATCCACCGCTGTCTGGAATCGGCTCGCCTCCTGGGCATGTTCGCTTCGGTGTCGCCTGATGTCTGGCCGTTTTCTGCTGACCACTCACCTCAATCGACTAATTAATGCCCTGCTGGTGGTGACCTCGCTCGCCACCGCCTGCGGCATGGCCCTGCTCGTCCAGCAGGCCCACGAGAATTCGGCGAGCATGGGCCTGACCCGTGACCAGTTGCCGGTCTACGAAGAGGCGCTGCGGCTGGTGGAGGCCGTCTCCGCCGAGCGTGGCCCGACCCAATGCCCTGCTCGGCGGTCGCGGCGGCGATAGCCATGAGCTGGCGCGCGCCCGAGCCCTGAGCGATCAGCGCTTCGCCCGGCTACAGGCACTGTTGCAGGGGTGCAGGCAATGCAGCGTGACCGCCGAGCAGGCGGCAAACGGCTATCAAGCGCTGCTGCAGGCCCGCGCCCGGGTCGACCAGCGCCTCCAGGCGACGCCGGACGATCCCGAGCCCCAGGATATCGCCACGGTGGTCCAGAGCATGTTCCGCGCCCTCGACAGCAACTTCATCACCGCCGACCTTACCCTGCACGACCTCATCCAGCGCAGCCCGGCCGTGGCCATCTACCTGGTCAATGCCAAGCTCGCCGCCCACCTGCGCGATACTGCCGGACGCCTGGGCTCGCTGCTGACCCCGGCGCTGCAGGCGCAGCGCCTGCCCAGTGGAGCGGAACAGGTCCAGTTGCTGCAGACCCAGGGCCGCATCAACCAGCTGATGGATCTCCTGCGCAGCAACCTCAATCTGGCGCCCGGTCGCCCCGAGCCTGACCGCTTCGTGCAGGTGCAGGAGCGCTACCTGGGCGAAGGCCTGGACTGGTACCACCAGACCCTCGCCGCCCTGGCGACCGGCACGGCGCCCAGCGCGGCCAGTTTCGCCCAGGGCTATGTCCCGACCATGGTCAGCATCCTGGAGTTGCGCGACGAGATGCTGAGCCTGGCCCACGAGGAAGCCGACGTCCTGGCACGCGAAGCCCAGCTGCGGCTGTGGCTGACCATCGCCGCGGCGGTGGGCATCCTGCTGGCGCTGGGTACTGGCCTGCTGTTGCTCAAGCAGCGCCTGCTGACGCCGCTGCTGGCCAATACCCAGCGGCTGCTGAGCCTCAGCCGGCGCGCCCGACCGCTCGGGACGGTGGCCGAAAACGACCCGCGCAGCCTGTTCGCCGCCTTCGCTCAGTTGGAAGACGAATGGCTGCAGGCCGACCGGTTGCGAGAGGAGCGTGATGCCCTGATCGCCGAACTGGGCATTCGCGCGGAGACCGACTACCTGACCGGCCTGGCCAATCGCCGCGCCTTCGAACGCGAGCTGGCGCAGGGGGTGACCCGCACCACCGGACAGCTGGCGGCGATCGCCTTCGATATCGATCACTTCAAGCGCATCAACGACACCTACGGGCACGCCGCCGGCGATCTGCTGCTGCAGCAGCTGGCGCAGCGCTGCCGCGAGCTGCTGCGTCCCGGTGATCGCATTGCCCGGATCGGCGGCGAGGAATTCGCCGTGCTCGCCGATGTGGCCCAGCCGACCGACGCCCTGGCGCTCGCCGAGCGCCTGCGCTGCGGCATCGCCGAGGCGCCCTTCGCCGTCGGCCCGACCGAGGCGCTGCCGGTCACCGCCAGCTTCGGCGTGGCGGTGACGCCGCGGCTGGCGGAAGGCGTCCCGGTCCGCCTGCTGGCCCAGGCCGATGCCGCCCTCTACCGGGCCAAGCATCGCGGGCGCAACTGCAGCGAGATCGCCGAACTCGGCTAGACCGGCAGCGCCAGCGACCGCGGCAGCGCTTCGTCGAGCAGCCGGCACGCGGCCTCGCCGACACGCCGCACGCCCTCCTCGATCCCCGGACGCTGGGCCTGGGCATAGTTTAGGCGCAGGCAGTTACGGTACTTGCCCGAGGCGGAAAAGATGCTGCCGCAGGCGATCTGCACGCTCTGGGCGAGCAGTTCGCGATTGAGTCGATGGCTGTCGCAGGCCTCGGGCAACTCGACCCACAGCAGGAAGCTGCCCTGGGGCTGGCTGACCCGGGTACCGGCGGGAAAGTAGCGCTGCACCCAGGCACTCATCAGGTCGCGATTGCGCTGGTACTGGGCGCGCATGCGGCGGACGTGCACGGTGTAGTGGCCGGCGGCGATGAATTCGGCGATGGCCAGCTGCGGCTGGGGGGCGGTGCAGCCGGTGCCTATGTACTTGAGGTGCAGGATGCGCTCGGCATAGCGCCCGGGCGCTACCCAGCCAACCCTGAGCCCGGGCGCCAGGGTCTTGGAAAAGGAACTGCAGAGCACCACCCGGTCGTCTTCGTCGAAGGCCTTGAGCGCCCGTGCCCGCGGATAGCCATAGAGCAGATCGCCATAGACATCGTCTTCGATCACCGCCAGGTCGTGCTTGCGCGCCAGGGCCACCAGCTGGCGCTTGCTGGCCTCGGGCATGCAGTAGCCCAGGGGATTGTTGCAGCTGGGGGTGAGCTGGATGGCGCGCACCGGCCATTGCTCCAGGGCCAGTTCCAGCGCCGGCAGGCTGATGCCGGTACGCGGATCGGTGGGGATCTCCAGCGCCTTGAGGCCCTGGCCCTTGAGGGTCTGCATCACCCCGTGGAAGGTCGGCGAATCCACCGCGACGATGTCACCCTCCTGGCAGGTGGCGCGCAAGGCCGTGGCCAGGGCCTCGTGGGCACCGCTGGTGATGACGATGTCATCGGCGGTGAGCACGCAGCCGGCATCCAGTTGCAGCCGCGCCACCTGTTCGCGCAGCGCCGCCACGCCCTGGATGCTGTCGTAGGACAGCCCGGCATTGCCCGGTCGCCGCGCCAGCCGCGCCATGCCGGCCAGCAGCGGCGCCAGGGTCGGCGCCTCGGTATCCGGCAGGCCGCGGCCAAGTTGCACCCGTACCGAATCCGGGGTGCTGGTCATCAGCTCCCGTACCGGCTCCCAGCCGGAGACCTCCACCGGCCAGCGCGCCGGCCGGGTCACCCGCGGCAACTCGATGACGCGTCTTTCCAGGCGGACGAAGTAGCCGGACTTGGGCCGTGGCTCCACCAGGCCACGGTCCTCCAGCAGCCGATAGGCCTGCTGCACCGTGGCCAGACTGACCCCGTGCTCCTGGGCCAGGGCGCGCACCGACGGCAGGCGTTCGCCCGGTCGATAGAGGCCCTGCTCGATACGGCGGCCGAGGGCATCGGCCAACAACTGATAGCGATTCATGCCCGGACTATAGCGGCGTAGACAAGAAACGCGCGCCATACAGATGGCCACGCCGTGCACCATACAGCTGGCCGCTGTAAGGCCGCTGTATGGCGGACAACCCACCGGCCTGGATCTGCCCCTGAGGCTGCTGGCGGCGGAGCATGGAGACAGCCCAGGAGAGACGCCATGCCCAGAGACCCCAGCCTTCACGATCAGACCCGCGCCAGCGGCTGCTGGCTGCTGTTCCGACGCCAGCTGACCACCCGCCGCAGCCTGCCGGACCTTACCGACCGGGAACTGACCGATATCGGTCTGGATCGCCATACCGCCCTGCGCGAGGCCCGGCGCCCCTGGTGGCGACTGCTGCTGGAGGCCTGGCGTCAGTCCGGCAGGCGCGACAGCCGCGCCGCCCAGTCCGCCACCGGTGCCGGCGACTCCGGATGCCAGAGTCTGCGCCAGACCACCGCCAACTGTTCGCGACCGCCGCGCTCGCGCGGCCACAGCGAGGGTTCGGCGACCAGTCGCCAACCGCTGGCCTCCCGCTGAGCCAAGACGAAGCGGAAACTGTGGTAGCCAGTGGCGCCCAGGCGCAGATCGGTCACCACCAGGTCGTCGCCCAGGCGGTCGTAGCGCAGCCAGTCGTCGGTGAACCAGCGCAGCCGCTGTTCGGCCGGCGAGTCGGCGAGGATCGGCGCCAGTTCGCCACCCCGTGGCAGTGGGACCAGGACGGGTGGGCGGTCGTCGAACAGCCCTACCCAGGTCTCCCGGTAGCGCTCGGGTCCGTCATCCACCATGACCCGCCAGAGCAGGCTGGTGAAGGGTAGCGGGGCGCTGAACAGGCGGGCATCCGCCTGCCCCTGGGCCGCCAGCGCCTGGCGTACATGGCGCTCGGCGGAATACTTGGCCACCAGGGTCCAGCCCAGGTAGGTCGTGGACAGTAGCAAGGCTGCGACGGCCAGCCGAGGGGTCCTGCCCAGGGGGCCAACCACCAGGCCAGCGAGTACCGCCACCAGCAACGGCAGGGTATAGAGCGGATCGATGATGAAGACGCTGGACCAGGCTATCGGGGTGGTCGGCAGCGGCCAGAACAACTGGGTGCCATAGGTGGTGAAGGCATCCAGCAAGGGATGGGTGACCAGCACCAGCCAGAGCGTCAGGAACAGGCGTCCCGGGCCGTATCCAGGATTGCGCCAGCGGCCGCAGATCCAGGTCAGCAGCAGGGCCAGTCCGGTCAGCACGAACAGCGAATGGCTGAAGCCACGGTGGTAGGTCATCGCCTTGACCGCATCGCCGTAGTCGATGACCACGTCGAGATCCGGCAGGGTGGCCAGGGCCGCGCCATAGAGGATGGCGCGCCGACCCTGCCAGCGACCCAGCAGTGCGGTCTGGACGGTGGCGCCAAGCACGGCCTGGGTCAGCGAATCCACCGGTCAGAGCTCCCGGGCGAAGTCGAGCATCAGCCGCGCCAGCGCCTGGGGCGTCTGCAGCGGCATCAGGTGGCCGGCACCGGGAATGACCTCCAGGCGGCTGTTGGGGAAGGCCGCCAGGGTGGTGCGGCGCTGTTCGTCCGGACCCGGCACCTGCTGGTCATCCGCGCCGCAGACCAGCAGCACCGGATAGTCCAGGGTGTCGATCCGATCGCTCCAGTCCTCGCGACTGCCATGATCGACCCAGGCGCGCCAGGCCTGCAGATTCAGCCGCTGGGCATCGGCGATCACCACCTCGCGGATGGCATCGGGCAGCCGATGGGCACTGGATTCGTCGACGAAGGCCTCGGCCTCCGCCCGGCTCTTGCCATAGGCGCGCTGGGCATCGCGATCCGCCTCGCTCATGGGCTGCGGCCCGGGCGGCGAAGGCGCCACCAGGATCAGCCCGACCAGATACTCCGGTCGCCGCGCCGCCAGCACCACGGCCACCTTGCCGGTCATCGAATGGCCGACCAGGATGCAGCGTTCCAGGCCCAGAGCGCGGATGCTGGCATCCACCTGGTCGGCCATCTCGGCCACGCTGTAGCCCGCGACCTCGGCGGCATCGCCGAAGCCCGGCGTATTAAGCGCCACGCAGCGATGTTCGCCATCCAGGTAGGGGGCGGTGGGAAACCAGGTGCGGTGGGAGCCGCCGAGAAAGTGCATGAGCACGAAGGTGGGCGAACCGCTGCCCTGCTGACTGTGGGGAAGCATGGGAAATCCTCGGTGCGGGGCTGAAGGCGGGTACGTCTCAGATGGAGAGGTAGGCATCGCGCTAAGTTCCGCTTCGCTGCAGGCCTGGCAACCCGGCCCGTGCTGGCCGGTCTCACCCAGAGCCGCCCCCTTTCCGGAGTCCACCATGGCCGATCTGTCACGCTTTCCCATCACCCACCGCTGGCCCGCCCGGCATCCCGAGCGCCTGCAACTCTATTCGCTGCCCACGCCCAATGGTGTCAAGGTCGCCATCCTCCTGGAAGAACTCGGCCTGCCCTACGAGGTGCACCGCATCGACTTCCGCCGGGACGACCAGCACACTGCGGAATTCCTCTCCCTGAGCCCCAACAACAAGATCCCCGCCCTCCTCGACCCCGACGGCCCTGGTGGCGAACCCCTAGGGCTGTTCGAATCGGGTGCCATCCTGCTCTACCTCGCGGAAAAGACCGGGCGCCTGCTGCCCGAGGAGCCGGCGCGGCGCTACCAGGCCATCCAGTGGCTGATGTTCCAGATGGGCGGCATCGGCCCCATGTTCGGCCAGCTCGGCTTCTTCACCAAGTTCGCCGGCAAGGACATCGAAGACAAGCGCCCCCGCGACCGCTATGTGACCGAAGCCCGGCGCCTGCTCGGCGTGCTGGAGGGCCAGCTCCGCGGCCGCGCCTGGATCCTGGGTGAGGACTACAGCCTCGTCGACATCGCCACCTTCCCCTGGATCCGCGCCCTGCTGGAGGTCTACCAGGTGGCCGACCTGATCGGCTTCCAGGACTTCCCCGAGGTCCGTCGCGCCCTCGACGCCTTCCTCGCCCGCCCGGCGGTGCAACGCGGCCTGCAGATCCCGGCAGCGCCCTGATGCCGGCCGACGCTGGGCTGCGACTACGCCAGTGGCTGGAAACCGGCCCGGCGTCCACGCGGCTGAAGGCCGCCCCGGCCCTAGCGCAACTGACTGTCCTTGCTCGCCCGCCGGTTGTAGCCGCCGGCGCGCTGGTCTTCGGCGTCCTGCTCGGACTGGCAGCGGATGCACAGGCGTACGCCCGGCACCGCCTGGCGGCGCGCCTCGGGGATGGCGTCGCCGCACTCTTCGCAGTGAGTGAGGCTCGCGCCTCGGTGCAGACGGCTGCGGGCGCGTTGCACCGCATCGTCCACCGTGCTGTCGATCTGTTCCTGAACCGCGCCGTCTCCGGCCCAACCATTGGCCATGGCTGATCTCCCGCTGCATTGCCCTGATAGCCATTGGAAGCGCAGTTCGCGCAGTTGTTCGCCGCCGCCCGACATCCGCTCGTCGTGGCGGCGCCTGCTGTGGCTGCTGGTGCTGGGCGTGGGGCTGACGGGCTGTGCCAGCCGCGACCTGCTACGCCAGGTCACGACCGGGCTCTGCGTGCCGAATGCCCGGCTTACCGGTCTGGCCACCCCCTGTCGCCAAGTGGTCAAGGAGCCCGGCTTCGCCGTGCTGCGCGCGCCGGGTGAACGACAGCATTTCATCCTAGTGCCGCTGCGGCCGCTGCGTGGTCTGGAGAGTCCGGCGCTCTGGCAGCCCGGCCAACCCAACTGGTTCGGTCTGGCCTGGCGCCAGCGCTGGTACCTGAGCGCCTGGGGCCGGGCGCCGGTGGCGGATGAGCGGATCGCCCTCGCGCTCAATGCCCCCAGCGGGCGCAGCCAGGATCAGCTGCATGTACACCTGGCTTGCCTGCGGCCCGAGGTGCGCGAGCAGCTCTCGCCACTGGCGCCCGAGCTGGACGAACACTGGCGCGCGCTGCCAAAGACACTGGCGGGCAGTCGGTATCAGGCGCGGCGGCTGAGCGAAGCCCAGTTGCTGGCCGCGGATTTCTTCCAGGCCCTGGCCAGCCAGCCGCCCTACCCGCTGCCGGACCCACGCCTGTCATTGGCGGTGGTCGCGCTGCCGAGCCGGGACGCCAGCCGCCAGTTCCTGCTGCTGGCCGGCCGCGCGGGCAGCCAGCCGGGCGACCAGGGTTCGGCCGAGCGGCTGCTGGCGGCGGACTGCCAGGGAACGACCGGGGTCCCGGCGACTCAATAGCGCCAGCGCGCCAGGAGGCCCCATGCCGCAGGAATTCCAAGAACTCTTCGACTTCATCGATCAGCTGCTCGCCTGGTCCGACTTCTATCTCAAGTCCGGCCTGTTGCTCTGCGGGGTGGGCATGGTGGCTGGCGCAATCGCCTGGAAACGCTGGTGGGCCAAGGCGCTGGCTTTCGGCTGCGCCGGCCTGGGCGCACTCGCGGCCCTGAGTCTGGATCTGTTGCAGCGCCTCTGAAGCGTCGCCGGCAAGATCCTGAATGGCCTGGCCGCTTTCTCCCGCCGCCGCATGGCGGCAAGATGACACTGGCCGTCGCTTTCCACCGCCAAAGCTTGAACTGCTTCACCGTCTCGAACAGAGGGCGCTACGGGTTGGCGGATAGAGCGCGGCAGCTTGCTAGGGTACTGCCCCACAATAATCCGGCTTGTTCACCACGGCCTTCATCTTTTCAGCTCATGCATAAAGACCCGATCATGCCCATGTCCCCATCTCGCCTGCTGTCCCGCCTACCGCATCTCGGCCTGTGCCTGGCCGCCTCCCTCGCTTCCCTGGCCGGCACCGCCGTGGCCCAGGAAGGCACTGCCCGCTGGGTCAGCGACAGCCTGACCACCTATGTCCGCAGTGGTCCCACCGATGGCTATCGCATCGTCGGCACCCTCAAGTCCGGGCAGAAGGTCGAGCTGATCAGCACCCAGGGCGACTACAGCCAGGTGCGCGGCGAAGGCGGCAGCACCGTCTGGATCCCCAATGCCGACCTGCAGGCCAAGCCCGGCCAGGCCGAGCGCCTGCCGCAGCTGGAACAGCAGGTGGCCGAGTTGAGCGGCCAGCTCAAGACCATCGACGACAGCTGGAAGAATCGCGTCCAGGGCATGCAGGAGACCCTGGATTCGCGCAAGAAGCAGATCGACGAGCTGGAGAGCCGCCGCAAGGACCTCGACGCCCAGCTCACCCAGGCCCAGTCGGAACTGCGCAGTACCCAGGCCAAGCTCGGCAACGAGAACAAGCAGGCGCTGATGCAGTACATGGTCTACGGCGGCAGCATCGCCGGCGCCGGCCTGCTGGCCGGCCTGATCCTGCCGTCCATGACGCGGGGTCGCAAGAAGAACGACCGCTGGTTCTAGACGTCGGCTACCAGCCGGCCTCACGGCGGGGTGGAACCCGGGGTCGCGTCGCGTGCCTTAAAAGGCACCGCTTCTGCTACCGTGGCCCGACGCCTCCCGTCCAGACGAGCCCCCATGCCCGATACCCCGCGCGTTCGCATCCAGCAGGTCGAGACCCTTTCCGCCGACTGGGGCCTGCTGAAGAAGACCACCTTCGACTACCTGCGCCGCGACGGCAGCTGGCAACGCCAGACCCGCGAGACCTACGATCGCGGCAATGGCGCCACCATCCTGCTGTATGACCGCGAGCGGCGCACCGTCCTGCTGATCCGCCAGTTCCGCCTGCCGACCCTGGGCAACGGTCTGGACGACGGCCTGCTGGTGGAGACCCCCGCCGGCCTGCTAGACGCGGCCGCTCCCGAAGCGCGCATCAAGGCCGAAGTCGAGGAAGAGACCGGCTATCGCCTGGACAACGTCCAGCACCTGTTCGACGCCTTCATGAGTCCCGGCTCGGTGACCGAGTTGCTGCACTTCTTCGCCGCTGAATACCGCGCCGACCAGCGCATCGCCGACGGCGGTGGCCTGCACGAGGAAGGCGAGGACATCGAGCTGCTGGAACTGCCCTTCGACGAGGCCCTGGCCATGGCCCGTGACGGTCGGCTGCTGGATGGCAAGACCATCATGCTGTTGCAGTACGCCGCCCTCTACCTGCTGCCGCGCTAGCCCATGGAACTGATCCGCAACCGTATCGAGCGGCAGGTGATGAGCCTCACCGGGCTGTCCCTGGGCGAGGTCGACTACGAACAGCCGCCGGGCGACCCCGGGTTGTTCGGGCCTGGCAGCGTCCCCTGGCGGGTGCACAGCGACTTCACCTGCATGCTGATCGGGGGCATCGCCGCCCTGCTCATGCAGACCCTGCACCCGCTGGCCCTGGCCGGGGTCTGGGACCATTCGAAGTTTCGCGAGGACATGCTCGGCCGCCTGCGCCGCACCGGCCAGTTCATCGCCGCCACCACCTTCGGCAGCCGCGGCGATGCCGAGCGGCTGATCGCCCGGGTCCAGGCCATCCACCGGCATATCCGCGGCCAGGCCGCCGACGGTCGCCCCTACAGCGCCGAAGACCCGGCGCTGCTGACCTGGGTCCATGTGGCCGAGGTCAGTCACTTCCTGGCCGCCTATCTGCGCTATTTCGATCCCCGGCTGCCGGGTGCCGAACAGGATCGCTACTACGCCGAGATCGCCCTGGTCGCCGAACGCCTGGGCGCAACCGACGTGCCCCGTTCGCGAGCGGAGATCGCCGCCTACTACCAGGCGATCCGCCCCCAGCTGGTCTGCGACGAACGCAGTCGCGAGGTCTGCCGGGTGCTGCTGCAGGCGCCCGCGCCCAGCGCCCTGGCCAAGCCCTTCGGCGCCCTGATGATGCAGGCCGGCATCGACCTCTTGCCCGACTGGGCCAGCGCGGAGCTGGGTTTCCACCAGGGTCCGCTGCAACGGCAGCTGATTCGCACCGGTATCGGCGCCACCGCCCCGGTGCTGCGCTGGGCGGTACGCAACGGCTCCTCGCATCGCGCCAGACGGCGGATGGGCGTCAAGACGTAGCCTACGCTTTATTGCGACCAAGCACCGTTGGGCTTCGCTGCGCTCAACCCAACCTACGCCCCAGGTCGAGACCGTAGGTTGGGTTGAGACGGCTCCACCGTCGAAGCCCAACAGCCGGAGGTACGTCGAGGCATTCGGACGACCCCCTCTCCCCTTGGGAGAGGGTCGGGGTGAGGGCGCGCCTCGCGACGCAGTCCCAGGGGAAAAGGCTGCGCCGTTTTCCACGCTACGGCGCTACCGCTCACCTGAGACAGGCCTATCGCTTATCGCGGCCATGGGCCGCGATAAGGCGAATACCGTCAGGAGCGGGTCGACAGGGCCACAATGGCCGTAGCCAAATCCGCCCTACAGCATCCGCACCTTGATCGACCGGCCCTTGATCTTGCCCTCGCTCAGCCGTTGCAGCGCCTGGCGGGCGATGTCTCTTTCCACGGCGACGAAGGCCTGGTTGTCGAACAGGGTGATCTTGCCGATCTTGGCCCCGGGCAGACCGGCGTCGCCGGTCAGGGCGCCGAGGATGTCGCCGGGGCGCAGCTTGTCCTTCTTGCCGGCTGCCAGGGCCAGGGTGTGCATGGTCGGCACCAGCGGCTCCGGGGTGTCGCGCAGGGCGCCGAGCGGCTGCCAATCCAGCGGCGAACCCTGCTGCACCTCAATGGCCTGGGCGCGGCTGGCCTCGGCCGGGGCCACCAGCGACAGCGCCAGGCCCTGCTCACCCGCCCGCCCGCTGCGGCCGATGCGGTGCACGTGCACCGCCGGATCGCGGGACAGCTCCACGTTGATCACCGCTTCCAGGCCGGCGACGTCGATGCCGCGGGCCGCCACGTCGGTGGCCACCAGCACGCAGAGACTGCGGTTGGCGAACATCGCCAGCACCTGATCCCGTTCGCGCTGCTCCAGATCGCCATGCAGGGCGGCCGCGGAGATGCGCTGGGCATGCAGCGCCTCGACCACCTCCTGGCACTGCTGGCGGGTCTGGCAGAAGGCCACGGCGCTGGCCGGGCGATGGTGCCGGAGCAGGCGCACCACGGCGGCGAGGCGATCCTGGGCGGCGATCTCGTAGAAGCGCTGACGGATCTGGGTCTCGCTGTGCTGACTCTCGACGCTGATGCGCAGCGGCGCGCGCAGATAGTCCTGGGCCAGGCGCTCGATGCCTTCCGGATAGGTCGCCGAGAACAGCAGCGTCTGCCGCCGCGCCGGCGTCTGGCTGAGGATGTCGGCGATGGCCTCGATGAAGCCCATGTCGAGCATGCGATCGGCTTCGTCGAGCACCGCGACATTGAGCCCGTCCAGCACCAGGGTGCCCTTGCGCAGGTGCTCCTGTACCCGCCCTGGGGTACCGACGATCACCTGGGCGCCATGCTCCAGGGAGGCGATCTGCGGACCCAGCGGCATGCCGCCGCAGAGGGTCAGGATCTTCAGGTTGGGCGTGGTGCGCGCCAGGCGACGCAGTTCGCGAGCCACCTGATCCGCCAGTTCGCGGGTCGGACAGAGGACCAGGGCCTGACAGCCGAAATAGCGCGGATTGAGCCCCGTCAGCAAGCCGATGCCAAAGGCCGCCGTCTTGCCCGAACCGGTCTTGGCCTGGGCGATGAGATCCTGGCCCTTGAGGATGATGGGCAGGCTGGCCGCCTGGATGGGCGTCATGCTCAGGTAGCCGAGTTCGGCCAGATTGGCCTGCATGGCCTCGGCCAGTGGCAGGGAAGCGAAGGATGAGGGCACGGGAGTCCTGTGAAACGGCTGGTAAAGGTTTACCAGTTTAGCAGAAGGGTACCCAGGCTCCTGTGAATGGACGCTGGATGAGGGGCTACCTATGCTAAGGGGTACGACAACTCAAGGAAGCTTCACCATGTTCGACCGGCCTGTGCTCTATACCCACCCCATGTCGCGCGGCCGCATCGTGCGCTGGCTGCTGGAGGAGCTCGGACAACCCTACGAGGTGCAGCGGGTCGACTACGGGCCGGCGATGAAATCCCCGGCCTATCGCGCCATCAATCCCATGGGCAAGGTGCCGGCGCTGCGCCATGGCGCCGCCGTGGTGACCGAGACCGCCGCCATCTGCGCCTATCTCGCCGATGCCTTTCCCGCCGCGGGGCTCGCGCCGCCGCTGAGCGATCCGGCGCGCGGTGCCTACTACCGCTGGCTGTTCTTTGCCGCCGGTCCGCTGGAAGCCGCCACCACCAACCAGGCGCTGGGCGTCGTCCTGCCCGAAGACCCGCGAAAGCGCAGCGCGGTGGGCTATGGCAGCCTTGCCGAGGTGCTCGATACCCTCGACGCCGCCCTGGCCCCGGGTGAATTCCTGGTGGACGATCGGTTCACCGCCGCCGACGTCTATGTCGGCGCCCACCTCGCCTGGGGCATGGCCTTTGGCACCGTCGAGAAGCGTCCGCACTTCGAGCGCTATGTCGCCGGGCTGGTAAGCCGCCCGGCCGCGGTACGCGCCCGCGAACTCGACGACGCCGAGCTCGCCACGCTCAACTAGTGCCCGCGTCTACAGCTCCACCGGTCCACGCGGATGATGCAACGGGCAACCATTGCGCTCGCTGCGGAACTGCGACGACATCTCGTAGGCTGGCTGCCGCGATCTCATGATGCCACCCAGCGGGCGGTGCGCGGCCAGACCGTGCCAGGGGCTGAACACCATGGCGTCGTCCACCTCGCGCGAGCGTGTCTCGTTCCAGGCCGGTTGCGGCTGCACCTCCAGGCGCGCCACGGTCACATAGGGACTGAGATCTTCCGGCCACGCCACCGAGGCATCCTCGATGGGCGTCTGCTCGATATCGACGCCCAGCTGCACGCGGATCTCCCAGACGCCGCCGTGCCGGGCGAAATGGGCATTGACCGCCTCGCGCAAGCCATCGGGCTTGCCGTTGACCTCGACCGGCGCGTCAGTCAGAGCGGTCAGCTCGGGCGCCACCGGGACCACGCTGAGCTTGGCGAAATAGGGACCGTAGAGAAAGGGCACCATGGTGTAGAAGGTTTCGCCGAGCGGATGGGTCTCCGGATGGCCACCCAGGCTCTTCAGCGTCGGACTCTCGCCGCCAAAGGCTTCCACCACCTTCTCGGTACCCCGCAGCACCGCCGAGGCGACCTTCTTCAGGCCCTCGCCGCGGTCGGTGGTCCTGGCCAGCAGCTTGAGCGTCTTGAGAAAGGTCTTGGGATCCGGCGCGGTAAAGGCCGGGGCATTCTCCATGACGAAATCCTGGGTCACTTGCCCCTCGCTGCCAGGCAGGCGCTCGCCCGGCACGTCGATCAGCTTGAGCGCCAGGCCCCGCGGGGTGGAGACGCTGTCGGCCAGGATGTCGCCCGGATTGGTCGAGAATCTGAGCACCGCGGCATAGCTGCCCGGCACGGCGAAGGCGCCCTGGGCATAGGCCGGCGGCAGGTCGTCCAGCACCCGCACCTGGCCGGTGAGCAGGCCGTGGCTCTTGGCATGCACGCTGCGGATGGCATGGCCGCCATTGGCATAGGTGGTTTCGGTGATGTCTCTCATGGCCGCGACCATCTCGCGAATGGTGTCGGCTTCATCATCCGGCACCTGTTCGAAGGCGGGCTGGAATGGCAACGGATGGACAGCGGTAGGCGTGGTCATCACGGGACTCCTCGGGCGCCGTCATTCGGATGAGACGGTCAGCCAATAGACCGCTATCGCGCTAACGACGTTCGGCCCCTGGCCAACTGGCCGACCTGAGGTCGCTGCCGACAGGCGCTCGGGAACGGCCCCGCCCAGAGGGGTTCGATATCTCCACACCCACCGCGGAGAGCCACCATGAGCGACGCCGACCAGAAGACCTACGACAACCCCAGCAACACCCCGCCGCCGGAAGAACTGCCCTATGCGGACATGGAGCCGGAAGAATTTCCGGACGATCCGGACGTGGCCGGCGCGACCGAATCGGGTACCCCTGGCTAGTTAGCGCCCTGACCCGCGGACGACAGCCTGAGCCGCGTCCGCGACACTTTGTGACCGGCTGGTTTGACGGGGACCCGAGGCCCCGCGAAGATGGGCGGGCGTCTGCCGCGTCGAGTCCCCCATGCTTTCCACCAAGGTACCCCTGCTTCTACGCAGCCTGATCGGTCGGCTGGTGCGTATCGCCATCGCCTCCGGCGTGACCTACCAGACCTTCGATCGCCTGTTGCGCCAGACCTACTTCGAGGTCGCCCAGGATTTCGAACCGCTGCGCGACAAGCCCAATTCCGACAGTCGCATCTCGGTCCTGACCGGCCTGCCGCGCCGCGAGGTCCGCGCCCTGCGCGAGGCCAGCCCGGAACGCACGCCCTGTACGCCCAGCCTGGAATGGCAGGTGCTCAGCGCCTGGACCTCACGGCTGGACCTGCTCGATGCCGAGGGCAATCTGCGCCCCCTCCCCCGCACCCTGCGGCGCGGCGGCGAACAGAGTTTCGACGCCCTGGTCGCCAGCGTCGGCAGCGACGTCCGCGCCCGCACCGTGCTGGATGAATGGCTGCGCAAGGGTTATGCCCGTCTCGACGAGGAAGACCGGGTGGTGCTCACGCCCCGCTCGCTGCTGCGCGGCACCGAGAGCCAGGAAGGCGCGGGGCGGCTGCTGGCCCACTTCACCGGCGACCTGCTGGCCGGTTTCGAGCGCCTCTATCTGCAGGACCGCGCTGCGCCGGACTTCACCTTTCACGTGGTCTACGGCCACAACCTGACCCAAGACTCGACCTTAAGTCTCTATCGCACCGCCTACGACGAATCCATGCACCTGCTCAACCGCCTCAACCGCCTGGTGGTCGAACACGAAGCCCGCGACGCCGGCAAGGCCGACGCCACCCAAAGGGTCACCCTGGGCTTCGGCGGCTATCGCGTAGAGCAGGACCGGGATGCCGGCCTGGTGCAGGGACGGGAGGATTAGCGCCAGCAGTCGGTGGCGTTGCCTTTGGATACCTTCTTGACGCCCTGGGCATTGAGTATCAGGTTGCCGCAGACATCGTTGGCCTGCGTCCCCTTAGGTTGCGCCGTCAGCACATAGGGGCCATCGCTGGTATAGCCGGCGCTACCGGCTGCATTGGTGGCGAGGTTCAGTTCGTAATAGCCGCTCGGCGACAACACCGTCTGACTCCCTGCAGCCGTCTTGCCATTGACGATATTTAGATCGCCGACCTTGGTCGTGTAGGCGTTGTTCTGGGCGTAATACCGCTCCATCCGCGCCGCCGCCTCGTTGAGGAGTGCCTGCCCCTCGCTGCGATTGGAGCGCAGCACGTAGTTCTGATAACTCGGATAGGCGATGGCCGCCAGGATGCCGACGATCGCCACGACGATCATCAGCTCGATCAGGGTAAAGCCTCGTGCTCGCATCGCTACCTCAGGGATCGGGATTCTGATTGGAGAAGGTACGCCAGGTCTGGCGCTCGGATGGCTTGGCCAACGGCACGCCCCCAATGTTGCCACCGCCACCGCCGCTACCCCCTTGTGACCCATCGTTGCTGCCCGGCAGGAGGGTACCGCCCACACTGATAGGACCATCGCCATACACAAATGCGTTCAGTCCGCTCAGCAGTCCGGCCATCTGCAGGCGGGCGTAGCGGAGCTGGCTGCCCAGTTGCAGGTGATTGGTCCCGCCACCCGTGTAGGGGTCCACTGCATAAAGATAGGTAACGGCGCCCGAATCGCAAGGATTGTCATTGGGCACCAGGGCCGCGGCGAGCAGGGTATCGGCCAGGTAGAGCGGCTTGGTGACGATCATCTCCCCCGTCGACGGCAGATTGAGGTACCAGCCGTACTTGCCGGTCCTGTTGCTGTCGCCGTACCAGTCCACCGCGTTGGTGCTCAGGGTATTGGCCGTCGTGGTGACCGAGACCTGGGCCGTGCTCGTATAGGTAAGTTGAGTGTCGCTGCCCAGGGTCTGCACCTGCAGATTGGCCGTGGTGAGGGTCGGCGTACTGTCGGCAGCCTTGCCTGCGGTCTGGCGGTCCCAGATGCCATACAGGCTCATGGCCTTGCCGGTGACGGCGGTGGCGTCGCCAGTCTCCAGGTACTTGCCGGTGCCGAAGATCAGCAGATGGCCAATCCCCGAGGGATGCCGCAACAGGCGCGGCGCCGCGGTGATGGCCTGGACCTGGTTGGCGTCACCACTGGTGTAGCGGGACGCCCGGGCGCGATACAGGGGTGCACCACCAAAGGCGACCTTGAAGGCGCTCGCGCTGGCATTGGCCTTGAGCTCGCTGCCGATCAGATCGAAGCGCCAGAGATTGCCGTGCAGGTCGCCCGCGTAAACGTAGTCGGCGACCAGATCACCATCGACATCGGCCACCGTCGGCGCAGCCAGGCCATTGGGCGTGGTCAGACCATCGTTGGGCTCGGGCGTGAGCGCGGCGATGCGCTTGCCGGTCATCACATCCAGCGCATAGAGCACCGCCTTGTCGTTGGCGCCGTTGTAGCCATTGGCCAGTAGCACTGCCCAGCTGCCGGTATGCAGCCGGGCAACTACCGGCTGGCTGTAGGTCAGGCCCAACTCGCCGAAATCCGCATCATTGGCGCTGCGCTCCCAAAGTACCTTGGGAGCATTGGGATCGGTAATATCGAGGGCGAACACTGCCCTGCCACCGCCACGCAGGGTACCGATCAGTACGGTGTGCCATTCTCCGTCGTAGACGTCCTGCACCACTGGCGCGCCATCGACGTAGAACTGATGGGTACTGCCGGTATAACTCGGATCGGCAAGCTTGTGGAGATTGGGGATGACCGCAGTGGGGACGAAGGCGAAAGCCTCGTCGCCGTTGTCGTCGAAGGCATGCAGCATGCCGTCGTTGGCACCGACGTAGATCCGCGTGGCCCGCTTGGCCCATTTCTGCTGGAAGGCGCTGTAGCTGCCGGCGGCGCCGAGCGCATTCATCCTGGCAGCGGGACTGCTGGGCGCGCTGACCAGCGCCGGTGTCGAATCGATGATGTCGCCGAGCAGATGGTTGCGAATGCGCAGGGCCGGCGTGGCCGTCTGGCTCTCCTTGCTCCGATCGCCAAGCAGGTAGTTGAGCCGCGCCTCGCCATAGCTGTCGCGGGTACCGTTGGCGTTGCGGTTCAGCGCCGTCTTCTGGTCGTCGCTCAGGTTGCCCCACAGGAACGGCTGCAGCACACCGCCGATGCTCATGTACACCTTGCGCGCGGCAAAGCCGCCCGCGCCATAAGCCGCGTCCAGACGACTCTGGGCACTCCAGACCTTGGTAGTGCTCGTCGAGGTGCGCAGGTACTTGGCAAGGTCGCCGCTCCAGTCGCTGCTGGAGAAACTGGGCACATAGCTGTAGTTGGAACTCTGGGTGCTGTCCAGCAGCGGTGACGAGGCCTGGCCGGCACTGGCCGTATTGGTCTGGGCGATACGATTGACCACCTGATTCAGGGAGTCGACCAAGCCATTGGCATCGTCGGCGCTGAAGAAGTCGCCGCGGGAGTTGATCGCCGCGTGCCAGAGGTCATAGACGTTGTTGTCACTGTCGCTGCTGGCGGCGGGCCAGCTCATGGTCGGGCTGTAGCCGCCGGCGAAGGTGCTGCCGCCCCAGGCCGGGTTGGTCAGCGACGAACTCAGGCCGAAGCCAACGGTATAGGTGACCAAATGCTGCCAGGTCGCCGGATCGTTCTTGGGATTCCAGTACTGGGTATCGGTGTTACTGCTAGGGTCGCGAACATAAGGCGAGAGCTTGTCCGAGATCCCCGGCTGGGCATCGGTCGCCCAGTATTTGAACGCCAGGTCGGCCAGGGTATTGCTCGCGCTATCGGTAAAAGGCGCCCGCGGCGAGTACCTGGTGCCATCCGGAAGCGTCTGCCCACTGCCATCCACGTTACCGGCACCGATATTGTCCGAATTCCACTTACCATCGGTCATCATGATCTGATAACTCGGGCGGCAGGCATATTCGGGACTCTGGGTCACCCCGGGGTCCTTGGCGTAGGGAGCGTCCCTGCCGCTGGTCTGCAGGAAGCGTCCGGCACGATCCAGGGCGCTGCGCAGCGGCGTGCCGGTATTGAAGTTGATATCGCCCAGCCACCGGAAGAAGTTGGCCCGCGCCTGGCCATCGAAGGTGCGCAGCTGGTTGCTGCCGCGGTAGCTGATGCCTGAGCAATCGGTGCCGGAGTTCAGGGTGGTGCAGTTGCTCAGGTCCTGCCAGGTCAGCCGCACCGAGCTGGAAAATTGCGAGAAGGCCAGGTTGGCCGACGACTGCATGCTCAGCGCGCGATTGCGATAGAAGGCATACCAGATGGCGAAGTTCTGCCGATCGGCCGCGGAGGTAGGATTTACCAGTGTATAGCAGTCTTCATTCGACGTCTGGCAGTTGGGATTTCCCTTGTTGAACGTGTAGTAATAGGCTGGAACCCCCGCCTCGGTCCTATCGTTCCACCAGACATAGAAATCCGCTCTGGGATTTTCTGCCAGGTAGTAGATGGTGCCGGTAGCGCCACCATAATTGGTCCCGGCGTTGTAATTCGTGTCCTGGCCACGAGCGGTGTCGTATTCCCAGGCGACGCGATAGTCCCGGCTCAGATCCACGGTGCCGGCCCCGGGTCGGAAGCCATTCACGTATACCCGGGTGAAATCGAAGCCGGTGCCGCTGCTGACCGGATAGTCCGTGGTCGTCAGAACCCCATTGCTGAAGGTGACCTTCTTCGGTACGGCATAGCTCACCGCCGGGTTGTAGTAGAGCGCATTGAAGGCCGCCGACTTGACCCGCCGCGTGGTGCGCAGGCCATTGGCGCTGTAGCCCAGCGAATCCGGAATGAAGCCCCACTTCATGCTGTTGGAGTTGTCCAGCGTGACGATGATATTGGGATCGACGCCGGTACTCAGGAACAGCGGTTGCTGGCCGATGTTCAGGTTGCTGGCGCTGACGCTGGCCGAGGCAAGCAGGGCGGCCGATAGCGCCATACGGAACGAAAGCTTCATTTCACCTCCAGCTTGACGATGCTCTGCAGGATGACCGGGAAACGCGCCCCACCACTACGCGCGACGGCGGTTACCCGGTAGTAATAGGTCCCACGCCCCTGGTACACGTCACCTAGATCACCTTCCGGACCACCCTGCATGGCAGTCACTACCCAGCGCGGCGCCAGGCGATAGCGGGACTGGCCATCGAAGCCGCGATAACCCACGGAGTTCGCTGCAGGTACAGGCTCCATGGTCTGCAGCGCAGCCTGCGCCCACGTCTGCACCTTGGCCTGGGTGTCCAGATCCTTGCTGTCGCTGAGGATGCACAGATTCTCGACGGTGGGCGCCAGGACAGTCGCACTGGTCGTGCAGGAGTCGAAGCCACCGCTGGCATTGCTGAAGGCCTGGGTCCCCCGCAGGGTGCTGAGCCGCCGTTCGGCCTCGCGCAACGCCGATTCGGCGGCGTTGTAGGCGCGTTTCTGTTCGGAGACGTTGCCACCCACTCGGTTCTGCAAAGTGGTCTCGCGCATGCTGGTGACGGCCAGCAGGGTGAGCAGCAGGAGCATGACCAGGGCGATCAGCAGCACCGCGCCCCCTTGGTGCCGGGGTGAACGGGACTTCATGGCATCAGATTCCGCAAGGTGACGCTGCCCTGGACGATCTGCAGCACCTGGGTGCTGGCGCCCGCGGGCAATTCGCGCCCGGTGAGGGGCTTCCAGTTGGCGGCCATGGCATTGGCCATACCCTCGGTGGGTACGGCACGACTGGAAAACAGCGCGGCATAGCGCACCGCCTGACTCGCCTGGCTGGGGGTGGGCAACGTGAACCAGACGAAATCCGCCAAGCCGGCGACGATGATCTGGGCCGGCTTGCCCTGGGCGCTGCATTGCAGGGTACCGCGGCCAAGGGCGCCAGCGGGATCGGCGACGTAGCTGATCCGGGTCAGCACCTCGGTGCCGTTACCGTTGGTATCTTCGGCGATGGGATTGCCCAGGCAGTCGCTGTCCTTGCCCTTCGTCTCACCCTGGTAGCGCAGGCACAGCCCGGTCTTGTCATCGGTCAGGGCGATGGCCTGGCCGCTGCTCATCGCCGGACAGCCGTTGGTAGCGGGACGCGCGGCAAAGGCGGTCTCCAGAGTCGTCTGCAGGGTTGGATTGGCCCGAAAGCCCGCGCGCGCCAGTTGCTGGTCGAGCAGCAGCAGCGCGGTCCGACCGTTTTCCTCGTTGCTGACCTGGCCTTCCTGGAACAGCGCGTGTCGCTTGTTGTTCAGGTACAGCTGGGTCACCGCCAGGATGAGAAAGCTGCTCAGGGTCAGGGCCACCATCAGTTCGATGATGGACAGGCCGCGCTGCGCCCTCATAACTCGCCCCTCAGGGTGTAGAAGCACAGGCCGCCACTGCAGCCGGCGCTGTTGCCGGTATTGTCCTGCCAGGCGAGGACGATCATGACCATGGAGGCATCGGGTGACACGCAGGCATCGGGGTCCGCATAGGGCGCCGCGCTGCCCACCTGCGGCGGCTGGCGCGTCGGGCATACCGCGAAATTGGCCTTGAGGATGGCATCGCTGACTGGCAGCAGCGTCCGCACCTGTTGCAGCCAGCAGGTCAGATCCTTGCCGGCGATGGTCTCCCCGCCCTGCCCCCGAGCGAGGGTGGCACAGGAGCCATCGGCTGCCTCAAGGGCCCGGGTGGTGAAGTCCTCACCGACCGGCTTGGCATAGGTGCTGTCGATGCTGAACCGACCTTTGCTGTCCAGGGCGGCCCCGGCGTTGCTGCGCATCAGCTCCAGCAGGTCGCCGGCCAGCATGATGGCGTTGTTGCGCTGGATGGCATCCTGGGACAGCACCAGGCTGCGCGACTGCAGTGCCACCAGTCCCAGCACGCCGATGCAGATGATCACCAGGCTGACCAGCACCTCGATCAGGCTGAAGCCTGCCTGGGAAGGCTCGCGTCTCAGCTGCATCCGGTGCTCACTGATGTCGGCGTGAAGTCGGCCACTTCGGTATGGCCACCCTGGGTGACGGTGAGGACCTTGCCCGGGGTGCTCCTGTCGTTGCTGGCGCAGAGTCGGATGGTGAAGGCACTCGCCAGGGTGCCGTTGGGCCTGAAGGTCAGGCGCGTGGCGGTCCCGGTGCTGTTGAGGCCGCTGGGCGCCAGGCCGGTGCCCTCGAAGGTCCTCAGGATTTCCATGCCACCGGTCACTGTACTGCTGGCGGTGGTGACCTTGAGCGCCCCGGACCAGTTGTTAACGCCGGGGGCCTCGACGCTGACGTTGAGCCCCCGGGTCAAGGCCTCGCTCCGGGCATAGGTGAGCAGATTAGTCAGCTCATTCGTGGCCACGAGAACGCGATTGGCTCTCGTCATGGCGCCGAAGCCGGGTGTTGCGATGGAGACCAGAATCGCCACCAGCGCCATGACTATGAGCAATTCGGTAAGAGTGAAGCCCGCAGCCTTCTGCATGCCAGGTCTGCCTTGTAAGTGACGGAATGGCAAGGATGCTGCACTCAAGCGGGCTGTAAATCAGCAATAGCGGGATATTCGGCCATCCTGGCGGGATGACTGGAAGGGGCCAGCACGAGCGAAACGAAGGCCTGCAGCACGGCAGATTGCTTTGCAAAATGTAAATAAAGCCAGCTATCGATATGTTATCTAAGCATCTGTTTCCCGCCCGTATGCTCTGAAACGCGGGTCTTGATCGGCTGCCCCCTGGCAAAGGTCAGACTCTTGAATAGAGACGCCTCATAGCCCGCTGACCCTTGCCTTCCCTACCCTCCCCTGTCTGCCTCCCACCGCTCCCAGCGTTCTACTTGTTATCTGCCGACCTCAGCTATGCCAGGAAGTACGCCGCTGTGTATCTGGCCAAACCCATTAATTGAACGAACAAATAATAAAATGATATTTAAATTGAAAGAACGAACAATCAAAAACAATTAAAACTACCAACTTCTCATCCAGGCGAGATAACGCCAGACATAACTAGCCAAACACGGTGCTATTGTTCTAAAACGGTAACGATCCTATCTGTAGCAGCCGTCACGCCTGGCTTGCAGCCCCTGGACACAAAGGCGAAAGAGCCACTTTCAATCCGCCCGACGAAATAGCGAAGCGCCTGTATCGACCCACAGACTGCACTTATCACCCTCGGACGCCGCGCCAAATCCGCTTCGTAACGCCGCTGCTTTCATCTACCGACAATGACAAGGCCGCTATGCACGACTCGAAGAAAATCGATTATTCGCTGAATACTGCCGATAGCTCCGCACCGCACTCCGCGCTGGACAATGCCGCCATCATTTCCGCCTACCGGCGCTGGGCCAATGTCTATGATCGGGTGTTCGGCGGCGTTTCCGCGCCGGGCCGCAAGCGCGCGGTGGCGGCGGTCAACGCCCTGGCGGGTACCCGGGTCCTGGAAGTGGGGGTAGGGACGGGGCTGGCCCTGCCTCACTACGGCGCCGACAAGCGCGTCACCGGCATCGATCTCTCGCCCGACATGCTGGCCAAGGCCCGGGAACGGGTCGGCCGCGACGCCCTCACCACGGTGGACGCCCTGCTCGAAGCCAATGCCGAGGACACCGGCCTGCCCACCGGCTCCTTCGATATCGCCGTGGCCATGTTCGTGGCGTCCGTGGTGCCCAACCCGCGCAAGCTGATGCAGGAGATGCGCCGGGTGGTGAAGCCGGGCGGTCATATCCTGCTGGTCAATCACTTCCAGGCCGAGAGCGGGCTGCGGCTGCTGGCGGAAAAGGCCCTGGCACCGGCCTCGCGCAAGCTTGGCTGGCACCCGGACTTCGCCATGGACTCCATCCTCTCCCGCGAAGACCTGCGCCGCGCCAGCCGCAGCAGCGTGCCGCCCTTCGGGCTGTTCACCCTGGTGCAGCTGACCAACGACTGACGGCTACTCCAGGCGAGAACTACTCCACGCGATAGCCACGCCCCGCCAGACAGGCCGCCAGTGCCTGGCGGAACCGCTGGGTAAGATAGGGATCGGCGACCGCGCCGGGTCGTTCGGGATCGAAGCCCGACTCTCCGGCGGCGTAGCGCCGACAATCGTAGCGATCCGTGGCGTAGCGCTGCGGCGACTGTCCCTGCAGGGGATAGGCGGTGACGTCATAGGCGTCGTAACCCGTTCCTGCAGGCGCTGCCGTCGTGGTCGGCACGGCCGCTACGCTGGGATCGGCGACGGTGACGAAGCCGCCGCCCGGATCGGTGCGGTAGTAGCTGCCCGCGGCGAAGTAGTAGGTGGTGCCGCCCATCCACAGGGTCTCGGCGAAGGCCGGCAGAACGCTGACGCGCACCCCGGTCGGCGGCAGGGTCACCACATAGCGCGGCCCCTGGGGGCGATACCAGTAGCCGTCGGCATAGTAATACTGGCTGTCCCGGTACCAGACGCGGGTGAAGCCGGCCGGCACGCCCGGCACCTCGAAACCCGGTCGCCACTGGGGATTGGCGCCCCAGCCGGGGCGCGGACCGGCCCAGTGGGGATCCCGCTCCGGACGCGGTGGCGGCGGCGGGTAGTTCCGTTCTGGTTGGTCGGGCGCCGGCATCATGTAGCCGGGGCGCGGCACGGGGACGGGTCGATCCTGCCAGGCCGGCTGATAGCCCGGCCGCGGTGGCGGGGGGGCGTTGCGCTCCCAGCGCTCCAGGGCCGGACCATTGCCGCGTCCAGCACCGTCGCCACGCCCGGGCGGGCCACCATTCCAGTCACCCTGACCGCCGCCCTGCCAGCGTCCGGCATTGCCTGGGGGCATGACCGGTGGCGGCTGGGCGCCCGCCGGGGGCGTGACATAGCCGCCGCCGAGGCGATAGTTGTTATCGGCCCAGGCGGGCGCGGCGCTCCACAGGGAAACGCCGGAAAGGACAAGCGCACACAGCACGGCAGGCGACTTCATCGCACGGCTCCACGAGGGGATGACCCAGAGTACCCCAAGGCTTGGACCCTGCCCCAGCCTGGCTGTTAGCTGCGCGCCCAGCTGCCATCGAACGGCCACTGCAGGGTGCCGAGAGATCCGGGGCTCGCAACGACGGAGCGAACACCCCGGCCTGCAACCATCGCAGGCTTCGGGCATTGCCGGGGCCGATCCCTGGAGGTAGCGGGGAAGTTTCTGCCCCTCTGTCATCGCACTTCTAGCGGTCCGCTCGGGTCTATGGCCCCACGCAAGGAGGAAAACACATGTCGAAACACCATCATCACGTTGGCTGGTTCAAGCGCCGCCATGAGGTAAAACCGGACGACCTCACCATCGTCGACAATTCCCTGGTCAAGCGCGCCGTCGGCGCCGCCGCCCTTGGCAATGCCATGGAGTGGTTCGATTTCGGCGTCTATGGCTACCTGGCCGTAACGCTGGGCAAGGTCTTCTTTCCCGACGGCGATGCCGCGGCCCAGCTGATCGCCACCTTCGCCACCTTTACCGTGGCCTTTCTGGTTCGCCCCATCGGCGGCATGGTCTTTGGCCCCCTGGGTGACAAGTACGGTCGCCAGAAGGTGCTGGCGCTGACCATGATCATGATGGCCCTGGGCACCTTCAGCATCGGCCTCATCCCCAGCTACCAGAGCATCGGCATCTGGGCGCCCGCCCTGCTGCTGCTGGCGCGTGTGGTGCAGGGCTTCTCCACCGGCGGTGAATACGGGGGGGCGGCGACCTTCATCGCCGAATACGCCACCGACAAGACCCGCGGACGCATGGGCAGCTGGCTGGAGTTCGGCACCCTCGCCGGCTACATCGCCGGCGCGGGAACGGTGACGGCACTTACCGCGGCCCTGACCCAGGAACAGCTGCTCGACTGGGGTTGGCGCGTGCCCTTCTTCATCGCCGGCCCGCTCGGCCTGCTCGGCCTCTACATGCGTCTCAAGCTGGAAGAGACCCCGGCCTTCAAGGCCCATACCGAGGCCAACGAAGGCAAGGCGGCGGACGGCCCGGCGCACAGCCTGCGCGAGCTGTTCACCCTGCATCGCGTCGCCCTGCTCAAGTGCATCGGCCTGGTGCTGGTGTTCAACGTCACCGACTACATGCTGCTGACCTACATGCCCAGCTACCTGGCCGTGACCATGGGCTACGCCGAGACCAAGGGCCTGCTGCTGATCCTCATCGTCATGGTGGTGATGATGCCGCTCAACATCCTCGGTGGCTTCTTCAGCGACCGCCTGGGCCGCAAGCCGATGATCATCGGCGCCTGCCTGGCGATCCTGGTCCTGGCGATTCCCTGCCTCAAGCTGATCGGCAGCGGTCACGACTGGCTGATCTTCCTCGGCCTGATGCTGCTGGGCATGGCCCTGGCCTGCTTCACCAGCACCATGCCGTCCACCCTGCCGGCGCTGTTCTACACCCCGATCCGCTACAGCGCCCTGTCCATCGCCTTCAACATCTCGGTGTCGCTGTTTGGCGGGACCACCCCGCTGGTCACCGCCTGGCTGGTGGAAAAGACCGGCGACCCCCTGGTGCCGGCCTACTACATGATGGCCGCGGCGGTGATCGGCATCCTGACCATGCTCACCGTGCGCGAAACCGCCGGCCAACCCCTGCGCGGCTCGCCGCCCTCGGTGGCCAGCGAAGAGGAAGCCCGGGAATTCCTAGCCAGCGACGCGCCCCTCACCGTGGACAAGCAGCCGCCCGGGCAGGCCTGAGCATCGCGGCCATGGGCCGCTCCTACAGGGGTATCCGTACCGGTAGGAGCGGCCCATGGCCGCGATCGAATAGCCTCCAAAGCAGCGGCAGCATCGGCGGACCGCCATGGCCGCGCTGCTCTTCCCCCCTTACCAAACCTTCCCCCAATGCCCCTGTCCCCCCGGAGAGGGCCGGGGTGAGCACCAGCCCCCACCACATCCTGCCCAAAAGAAAAGGGGAGACCTTGCGGCCTCCCCTTGAATTCGTTGTCCTCTCGCACCGCTCGTGACGGTGGCTGCGATCGACCAGGAATGGTGACCTGGGCGGGCCCGGGCGGCGCGGACGGGATACCGTCGTTGACGATGCGAAAGGCCCTCCTGGGGCGCCTTCGTTGGACAGCTCTACCGGGCTATCGAAGTTGAGTTCAGCTTACGCCCCTGCTGCCGGCAGCGGGTTGCGTTGTGCAGCTTCTTTCCTACCTCTTGCGCAATCCCTGGCCATAAACCTAGGATTAGGCGCAATCGGCTAGCGCAAGGCACGCAAAGTGGACAAACTCGATCGCTTCGATCTGAAAATCTTGGCAGAACTGCAGCGCGACGCGCGCCTCTCCAACCAGGAACTGGCCGAACGCATCGGCCTGTCGCCCTCGCCCTGCTCGCGACGGGTCAAGCAACTGGAAGACAGCGGCTACATCACCCGCCAGGTCGCCCTGCTCGACCGCAAGAAACTTGGCCTGTCGCTGACCGCCTTCGTGCTGATCGGCATGGACAGGCACACCCCGGAGCGCTTCGAGAATTTCCAGGCCATCATCGCCCAGTGCCCCGAGGTGCTGGAGTGCTGCCTGGTCACCGGCATGGATGCGGACTATCAGCTCAAGGTCGTCGTGCCCGACATGGAGCACTACCAGCAGCTGCTGCTGGGCACCCTGACGCGCATCGAGGGCGTCTCCAGCGTGCGGTCGAGCTTTGTGCTCAACCAGATCCTGGCCAGTACCGAACTACCGCTCAACCACCTGCGGCCCTGAGCGCGGCGCGGCGTCGACGCCGGCTTCGAGAAAACGCGGCAGCACCAGCATGTGCGGCACGGCGAAGGCGGCTAGCACGGCGAACAACGCGCGGATGCCGGTACGCTCCTGCAGCAGGAACACCAAGCCACCGGCCAGGGCAAACAGCGCAGCGCCCAGCAGGATCGGCCACGTCAGGCGCAGATAGGCCTTGAAGGTGGCCGTCCCCAGCAAACGTTGGCGCACCCCGGTCTGGGGCGCGGCGTGCAGCAGATAGAAGCCCAGGGCGAACCCCACCAGGGGCGGCGCCAGCACCACGGCCAGCAGCGTTACCGCCAACCTGGGGCAACGCTGCTGCCAGGCGGCCAGCAACAGCACTGGCAGCGCGAGCAAGCCACCCATGGCGAGTACACGGGCCAGCCAGTCTGCGAGGGCCAGAGCGGCAGCCGGCCCCATGGCCAGGGCCAGCAACCGGGCGACGGCGGCTTCGTGCACCACCGCCGGACCGCCAATAATGAACAGCCCCAGGGCCAGCGAAGTCAGCCGATCGGGAAACAGCTCGTCTTCATGAGCGAAGTGCCAGGCCGAGAGCAGCAGGAACAGCAGCAAAGCCGCCGTGCCTGCCAGTTGCCAGCAGAGCAGACAGGCCAGGGCCGTCGCCAGATAGCAGCCCAGAAAGGCAAGGCGCCGCGCGGGCGCGACCAGCCGCAGATCGCTGGCGCCATGCAGCAGGCCCAGACCCAGGCCTACCGCCAGGGCATAGGCCAGTTGCCCGGCCCCGCCCGCCAGGCTGACGAGCCCGGCGGTTAGCACCAGCGCCAGCCAGCCTCGCCCGGTGGCCGTCATGCTCAGACGCCGGGCCGCGCCAGGGCCGCCTTGAGATTACGCTCGGAGGTAAAGGCATAGACCACCTTGGCCAGCACATCGAGGATCAGGAAGATCCAGACCGTGGCCGTGTCGCTCACCGCCCAGACACCTTCCGGCCCCACGGCGAACACCACCGGGTAGATCAGCCAGAGCACGCTGAGGAAGCCGACGTTCTTGCGATAGGCCGCGCCAATCGCGGCGTGCTGCCCAGCCAGGGTCGCCAGCGGCTTCCACAGCAGATAGAGCACCCCGACGAAGGCGGCGCAGGACCAGGCGAAGAACACCCACTTGAGGGTGCCGTAGGGTGCCAGGGACGCGACCAGGCCGGTCACGATCATCACTACGTCGAGGGTCACGATGGAGGCCACGAAACCCGCCTCGCCTTCCTGCTCACGGGCACCCAGATAGGCCGAACTCACCACCCCGGCCAGCAGCAGCGGCGTGGTGAAGGTCCAGTCCAGGTAGCGGGCGACGTAGGTGATGCTGCCGTCCGGCTTGATCAGATTGCCGACCCCCAGGTACATGGCCAGATAGGCCGTGGCGGCGATGAAGGGCACGGCGGCATGGACCAGGGTATGGCCGCGCAGCGGACCGCGGTGCGCACCCTTGGCATAGATGGCCAGCGAGGCGAGCGACATGATGACGAAGCCGAGCAACAGGGGGGTCTGACTCATGGGGTTCTCCAGGGGGACGAGAGGTGCGCAGTGACGGCCAGGTCCTCTGGAGTAGGGGTTTCTCGGCGACCGCTGCGCTTAAGGTAGAGAAGTCGCCGCGAGAGTTGGTTCAAAATGTTTCAGCGGTCTGCGAGCCACCTTGCCCTTGACCGGGATCAAGATGTCCGCCGCATCGCCCAGGCAAGCTGCGCCGTTTCTTGCCCGCCCAGGAATCCGCATGCTGCCGGCCCAGAACGTGATGCTGAGCTACGGACGCTGCTGCGCCAGCCCCGCCTTCTTCGATGATTTCTACCAGCGCTTCCTGGCCAGCTCGCCCCGGGTCCGGGAGAAGTTCGCCCATACCGACATGGCCGCGCAAAAGCTGCTGCTGCGCCACGGCATCATGAACCTGGTGCTGGTGGCCCGCGGCATGCCCGCCACCAAGCTGCGTCAGCTAGGCGAAAGCCATTGCCGCGCACGGCTGGACATCGACCCCGCACTCTACGATCTCTGGGTCGACTGCCTGCTCGCCACCCTGACCCAACATGATCCTGACTTCTCTCCAGCGCTGCGCCAGGAATGGCAGGAGGTGCTGGAGGCAGGGATAGCGGTGATGCGCAGCTACTACTGAGCCAGCCTGGGCCCTGTTGGGCTTCGCTGCGCTCAACCCAACCTACCCGCTACCCGTAGGTTGGGTTGAAACAGCTCCACCGTCGAAGCCCAACGACCCAAGGCACCGCACCTCACCCCGGCCCTCTTCCAGCGAGAGGGCCAGGGTGAGGGCAAACCGACCCTCGAAACGCCCCTATATCCCCCAAAACAGCCCAATACCGGCCACCTGCCAGCCACCATCGGTCGGCCAACCCCCGCCAATCACCTGCCGAGGTCATTTGCCCGCTTTACCCGTCGACCCCGCCTGGCTAACGTATGACGAAAGGATTTTTGTGCACCAGGTCTCGGTTTATTCGCCCTGGCCCGCACCTCGGAATGGATGACCGATGGCCCGCTTTTTCCCCGCTCGCAGCCAATGCCAGTTCGATACGCCCGGTGAACGCCGCTTCGCCGAACGCCTGGAAAAGCTGCTCGAAGACGATTACCTTTGCTGGAGCAACGTCCCGGTTGGCCCCAAGGCCCGTTATCCGGATTTCGTCGTGCTGCATCCACGGCGCGGCATCCTGGTGCTGGAGGTCAAGGACTGGAAGCTCGCCACCCTCGAATCCGTCACCCCGGGCAAGGTCCGCCTGCACACCCAGGACGGCCTCAAGACTGTCGCCAACCCCCTGCTGCAAGCCCGCTCCTACATCCTCGAAGTCGACCTCCTGCTGAAAAAGGACCCGCTGCTGCGCCAGAGCGCCGGCTCGCCCCATCCGGGCCAGTTGATCATGCCCTGGGGCTGGGGCGTGGTGCTCACTGGCATCACCCGCCGCCAATTCGAGCAGACCGATCTCGCCGACGTTCTCGACCCCCAGCGGGTGCTGTTCCAGGACGAGATGACCGAAGCCGCAGATCCGGAGGCCTTCCAGCAACGCCTCTGGGACATGTTCCCCCACGTCTTTCCCTGCGCCCTCAGCCTGCCGCAGATCGACCGGGTGCGGTATCACCTCTACCCCGAGGTGCGAGTCAACAGCCAGCCCGGCCAATTCGGCCTGTTCGACGCCGCCGAGGCGCCCCTGCCCAGCCTGATCAAGGTCATGGACCTGCAGCAGGAACAACTGGCGCGCTCCCTGGGCGACGGCCACCGCGTCATCCACGGCGCCGCCGGCAGCGGCAAGACGATGATCCTCGGCTATCGCTGCGCCCACCTGGCTAAGGTCTCGGTCAAACCCATCCTGGTGCTCTGCTACAACAAGTCCCTGGCCGGTCGATTGCGCCAGGTGATCGAGCAGAGGGGCCTGGGCGAGCGGGTGGTGGTGCAGAACTTCCACGCCTGGTGCGCCGAGATGCTCACCGCCTACCAGGTGGACAAGCCGGACCACCGCCTGCCGGTAGCGGCCAAGATGGAGCAGTACGTGCTGCGCACCATCGATGGCGTCGACCGTGGCCAGATCCCCCGCGGTCAATACAGCGCCGTGCTGATCGACGAAGGCCACGACTTCGCCCCCGAGTGGTTCCAGCTGGTGGTGCAGATGGTCGACCCCAGCACCCAGTCGCTGCTGGTGCTCTATGACGACGCCCAGGCCATCTATCGCGGCAAGGGCGGCAAGAAGGCGCTGGACTTCAGCTTCGCCAGCGTCGGCATCCAGGCCCAGGGCCGCACCACCATCCTTAAGCTCAACTACCGCAACACGGTAGAAATTCTGTCCGTGGCCCGCGCCTTCGCCACCGAATTGCTGACCAGCCGCGACGCCAGCGAAGACGGCGTGCCCCTGATCGCCCCGGAAAGCGCCGGCCGCCGCGGCCCCTTCCCCGAACTCATTCAATGCGGCAGCGACCGCGAAGAGTGGGACCTGCTCATCACCCGCATCCGCGACGAACAGGCAAACGGTCGACTCCTGAGCGACATGGCCATCCTCTATCGCAGCACCCGCCAGGCCTACCAGGCCGAATACGAACTCCAGAAAGCCGCCCTCCCCTACCGCTCCGGCGCCAGCACCAAGGGCCGTGGCCAACTCTACGATGAAGAAGACAGCGTCAAGATCGTCAGCATGCACTCCAGCAAGGGATTGGAGTTCGGGCTGGTATTGATTCCAGGACTAGGCGAGATGCCCAAGCAGGGCGAGCCGGAGGTGGATGAGGCGCGGTTGCTGTATGTGGCGATGACGAGGGCGATTGATCGGTTGGTAATGACGTACCAAGAGAAATCATGCTTCACAAAAAAACTGAAAGACTACGTTAACAAACGGCACCTTTGAAAGGCTCAACAGGAGAAAAAAATGAAAGTCATATCAGTGTTTAATAATAAGGGCGGCGTTGGCAAAACAACCCTTACATACCACATAAGTCATGCTCTTTCGGAGATGGGCAACAAAGTCCTGATGATCGACGCAGACCCACAGTGCAACTTAACAATATATTCAGTAGCTGAAGAAGAAATACATAAAATATGGGAAGAAGAAGACTTATTCATAAATGAAGGGTTTGAATCTCAAAGAAAAAAATTATCACAAAGCCAATTCGAAGATATAAATAAAAATCCTCGCAGCCTACATTACCTTGTAAAACCTGCAGAAGAAGGCACCGGAGAACTCGAACAGCTACCGCCCCCGCTAAGCATAACAAAAACTCTCGACATTATTCCAGGAAGGTTGACCCTTCACTTTTTTGAAGAGAAAATCTCAAGCCGATGGACAGATCTCTATCGTGGAGAGCCTTTAGCATTAAGAACAATCACAAAGATTAGAGAACTGGCTGAACGATATTCAGAAATCCACAATTACGATTATGTTATCGTAGACACCTCTCCGAGCCTAGGAGCACTAAATAAATCGGTAATATCCACAGTGGATGGATTCTTCGTTCCAGCCCTACCAGATCTCTTCTCTTTGTACGGAATAAGAAATATAGGAAAAGCCCTTTCCGCCTGGAAAGATGAATTCGACATAATTTATAAACTTATTTCCAGCGAAAAGCGAAAATATTTCCCTGAAAGATATGTGACATTCCTGGGCTATACGATATACAACGCCAAAAAATACTCAGGCAGCGAAGATACTTGGGGGCTTGCCGCAGCACATTACAATTACGCAAGACAAGTTCCTCAGACGATATGCGAAAACATTAAGCCTTCATTAAGAGATCACTTACCAGAAGAATTACTTATCGCCCCCATTGGAGGAAGGTCTCTAATGTATACGCACAATACTTTTCCATCTATGGCTCAGTTTTATCATAGACCAATGTGGAGAGTGCCAGAACTTCTTCCCAACGGGGTCCATGATGACCACAAAAATACTCTGACAGGTGCTAGTGCCAAATATGCCTCAACAGGCCCAGCATATCAGAGCTTTTGCGAAGATCTCATTAACCGCATCTCTCTATTGGGGTAAGACATGTCCGAAGAGATAACGAATCAAGCGGTTTGTAAATTTTCCTCTCAAAAACATATGTTCCAACGCTTTCTTAACGCGGTCGTTGACTGCTTTAAGTTAGAACCCACTCTAAACACATACGGAAAGCCCATAATTCACAGCGTAAAACAACGAATAAAAGACGAGAATCATCTAAGAGAAAAGCTTATAAGGAAACACAATCCAGACGACCCAGTAACAGAGCATAATATATTTGAGAAAGTGACAGACCTAGCTGGTGTACGGGTGCTCCACCTATACCAAGACCAACTTACAGCAATCCACCAATTTATTATGGAGCAAGTAAATTCAGGAGATTGGACTTTATACGAGGCACCCGTAGCATACTCCTGGGATCCAGAATCTCAAAAATTCTTTGAATCACTAGAATTAAACGTCAAAATCAAAGAAAGCTACTACACAAGCATCCATTATGTAGTCATGCCGGCAAACGACACAAGAATAAAATGCGAAATTCAAGTGAGAACTCTATTCGAAGAAGTTTGGGGAGAAATTGATCACACTATAAATTACCCTACAAAAACAGAGTCAATCGCAACAAGAGAACAGCTAAGAGTATTATCTAAGCTAGTATCGACAGGGACTCGCTTAGCTGACTCTATCTTTCGGCTACACCAGTAATATCTAAAAACCAAACAATGTAAAAAACAACTACGTTTTGAGAGAACCTATAGGATATTTTTAAATCAACAACAACCCCACAAACGCCTCCGCCTGCGGCGACACCTCATCCCGGCGCCTGAGCAACCACACCGCCGAGGTCGCCTCGGGATCGTCCAGCTCCCGATACACCAGTCCTTCCATCTGGGTGCGCTGGTAGGTGGCGGGCAGCACGGTGACGCCGAGGCCGGCGGCGACCAGGCCGAGGATGATGAGGACTTCGCTGGCCTCCTGGACGATGCGCGGGGTGAAGCCGGCGCGGGCGGCGAGGGTGTGGAGCTGCTGGTAGAGACCGGTGCCGAAGCTGCGCGGGAAGTAGACGAAGGGCTCGTCGGCGAGCGCGGCCAGGGGCAGCGGGCCGCTGCCCTGCTGGGCCAGCGGATGGTCGTGGCGCAGGGCGACCACCAGGGGTTCGCGGAAGAGTTCGACCGCCACCAGGGCGTCGGGCAATTCGATAGGGCGGATCAGGCCGATCTGCAGGTTGCCGGCGAGCATGGCGTCGATCTGTTCGCGGCTGCTCATCTCCTGCAATTGCAGCCGCACCTCGGGATAGGCGCGGCGGTAGGCGAACAGGGTCTTGGGGATGGTGGCGACGAAGGGCGAAGAGGCGCTGAAGCCCACCTGCAACTGGCCGGTCTCACCGCGGCCGGCGCGGCGGACGCGTTCGGCGGCGCGTTCGCTGGCCAGGAGGATCTGCCGGGCCTCGTCGAGAAACAGCCGGCCGGCCTCGGTCAAGGCGACGCGTCGGTTGGTGCGTTCCAGCAGGCGGGTGCCCAGTTCGGCTTCCAGGGCCTGGATCTGCTGGCTGAGCGGCGGCTGGGAGAGATTCAGGCGCTGGGCGGCGCGCCCGAAGTGCAGCTCTTCGGCCACCGCCACGAAGTACCTCAGGTGGCGCAATTCCATACGTCTTCCATTGAGTCGTAAAACCTATCAATCGAGACGGACAATATATTGGATATATGGCATCCGTCAGCCTAGGGTGGTGAGGTCAGACCTGCCCTGAGGTACCCGTGAACACGTCCCGGTCGTCCGCCACGCCACCCGCCCCCACCCTGGCCACCCTGCCCGCCGCCAACGAAGCCCACCACGAACCGGACGCCTTCATCGAGAAGGGCACGCCGCAATTCCTGCGCACCGCCCTGGCGCTGTTCTGCGGCGGCTTCGCCACCTTCGCCCTGCTCTATTGCGTGCAGCCGCTGATGCCGATCTTTTCCCAGGCCTTCGGCCTCACCGCCGCGGCCAGCAGTCTGTCGCTGTCCCTGGCCACCGGGCTGATGGCCTGCGGCCTGTTGGTGACCGGGCCAATCTCCGATGCCATCGGGCGCAAGTCGGTGATGGTCTATGCGCTGTTCGCCGCGGGCGCCTTCACCCTGCTCAGCGCCCTGATGCCCACCTGGGACGGCATCCTGCTGACCCGTGCCCTGGTCGGGCTGTCGCTCGCCGGGGTAGCAGCGGTGGCCATGACCTACCTGGCCGAAGAGGTGCACCCCGAGCACCTGGGCTATGCCATGGGCCTCTATATCAGTGGCAACGCCCTGGGCGGGATGTCCGGCCGGGTGATCAGCGGGGTGCTGGTGGACTTCGTCTCCTGGCGCATCGCCCTCGGCGCCCTGGGGGTGCTGGCCCTGGTGGCGGCGCTGCTGTTCAAACGCAGCCTGCCGGCGTCGAAACGCTTCCAGCCACGGGCCCTGCGGCCGCGCAGCCTGCTCGCCGGCTATGCCCTGCACTTTCGCGATGCCGGGCTGCCCTGGCTGTTCCTGGAGGCCTTCCTGCTGATGGGCGCCTTCGTCACCCTGTTCAACTACATCGCCTATCGCCTGCTGGCCGAGCCCTACCATCTGAGCCAGGCGTGGATCGGCGTCCTCTCGCTGGTCTATCTGGCCGGCATCTACAGCTCGGCCAAGTTCGGCAGCCTGGCCGATCGCTTCGGTCGGCGGCGCGTGTTCGCCGCGGCCATCGTGCTCAAGCTCGGTGGCCTGCTGCTGACCCTGTTCACCTCGCTGTGGCTGATACTGCCGGGCATGCTGCTGTTCACCTTCGGCTTCTTCGGTGCCCACTCCGTGGCCAGCAGCTGGGTGGGGCGGCGGGCGCGCCAGGCGCGCGGCCAGGCGTCCTCGCTCTATCTGTTCAGCTACTACGCCGGCTCCAGCGTCGCCGGCACCCTGGGCGGTGTCTGCTGGCACCTGGGGGGCTGGACCGGCGTCGGCCTGTTCATCGGCGCCCTGCTGCTGGCGGCCCTGGCCGTGGCGGTCCGGCTATCGAGATTGCAGCCGTTGCCAGCGGCCTGACCGCGGGCCACAACCGCGCCAGGGAGATGAAAACGACCCCGGCGCGGCTCCGGCGGCACTGATCGCGATAACCTTCAGCGTTACCTTCATCCGCCTCGGGTAAATCGCGCGTTTCACTGCCGCTCGTCGCACGGAGCGGCGTTTCATTCCCTCAAAAGAGGCCCTCTACCTCCCGCCAAGCTAGCCTGTTCCTGGCTTGGCGCCGTGACTGTCACCCCTTCGCAAAGTTCAGACAAATGTTTGCCTAGGGTGGGAGCCGCTTGGATAATGCGCGCCGAACGCTGCAATACCCTGCTCATCAGGGATAGATGAAACGGCAAGCACGCAAGGCTCCGGGGTAGATTCGGCTGTGAACATGCACTTCCAGATTAGCGATTGGCGCGCCTGGGCGCCTGGTCTTGGCGACCAGGACGCCTGGCGGCAGTGGTGCGCCGCGCCCTGGCGTCCGGCGGACGACGGCAGCCAACCCGATGCCAGCTTCCTGCCGGCCATGCAGCGGCGCCGCCTGAGCCGGCTGGCGCGCATGACCTTCCAGGTGGCCTGGCCGCTGGCCGACGCCCATGGCGCACCGCTGCCACTGATCTTCGCCTCGCGCCACGGCGAGACCCCGCGGACCCTGGCCATCCTCCAGGAGCTGGCCCGCGGCGAGCCGCTTTCGCCGACCCAGTTCAGCCTCTCGGTGCACAACGCCATCATCGGCCAGTGGTCGATCCTGCGTGGCGACCACAGCGAGATGAACGCCCTGGCCACCGGCCGCGACGGTCTCGAACACGCCGTGCTGGAGGCCTGCACCCTGCTCGCCGAAGGCGCCAGCGGGGTGCTGGTGGTGATCGCCGAAGAGGCGCCGCCCACCCTCTATGCACCGCAGATCGACGACGTCCCCTTTCCCTATGCCGTGGGCCTGCTGCTCACCCCGGGCAGCAGCCATGGCCTGAGCGGCGCGCCGGCCCCGGCGGACGCGGCGACCAGCGCCTGGCCCCATGCCCTGGAGTTGCTGCGCCTGCTGGAAGCGCCTGGCGCCCTGTACCTCGCCTATGCCGGGCGCGCCTGGCACTGGCAGGCGGAGGCCCGCGGATGAGCGGCCGCCTGGACTACGGCTACCGCCTGCTGGCCACGGGGCTCAACTTCGTGGTATTCGGCTGCGGCGCCCTGGTCTTTCGTCTGCTGATCCTGCCGCTCCTGCTGGTGCTGCCGGGCGATCCCCTGCGCCGCCGCCAGCGTGCGCGGCGGGCCAATGCCCGACTGTTCCGCTTCTTCGTCGCCTTCATGGTGCTGACCCGGGTGATGAATCTGCGTATCCAAGGCCGTGAGCGCCTGGGGCGTCCGGGCCAGCTGATCATCGCCAACCACCCCTCGCTGATCGACGTGGTGGTGCTCATCGGCCTGGTGCCCGACGCCAATTGCGTGGTCAAGCAGGGCCTCTGGCAGAACCCCTATCTCAAGCGGCAGATCCAGGCCGCCGGCTACATCAGCAACAACGGCAGCGCCGAGATGCTCGACGAAGCCGCCGACGCCCTGCGCGAAGGCCAGACGCTGATCATCTTTCCCGAGGGCACCCGCACCACCCCCGGCGAGCCGCCGCGCTTCCATCGAGGTGCTGCGGCCATCGCCCTGCGCGGCGCCCGCTGCATCACCCCGGTG
This sequence comes from Pseudomonas sp. SORGH_AS_0211, assembly GCF_031453455.1. Lineage (NCBI taxonomy): Bacteria > Pseudomonadati > Pseudomonadota > Gammaproteobacteria > Pseudomonadales > Pseudomonadaceae > Pseudomonas > Pseudomonas sp. SORGH_AS_0211. The sequence continues at coordinate 3,617,452 of NZ_JAVIZV010000001.1, forward strand.
ATCATCCGGGTGGTGCCCAGTACCCTGACCAAGGCCACGCCCTGGTATCGCATTCCCGCGCGGCGCTTCGACTTCCAACTGGACGTCGGCGCCGACATCGATCCCACCACCTTCGCCGGGCGGCCGTTGCCGCTGGCGTCGCGTGAACTCAACGACCAGCTGCACCAGCTCTACCTGAAGGAAACCGGCAACCATGACTGATCTCAATCTCGAGCTCAAAAGCCTGATCATCGAGGCGCTCGGCCTCGAGGACGTCACCGTCGACGACATCGGCGACGACCAGATCCTGTTCGGCGACGGCCTGGGCCTGGATTCGGTGGACGCCCTGGAGCTGGGCCTGGCGATCCAGAAGCGCTACGGCATCCGCATCGACGCCGAGGCCAAGGACACCCGCACCCATTTCGCCAACGTCAACGCCCTTGCGGCCTTCGTCGCCGCCCAGCGCGCCGCCTGAGGAGATCGCCATGCAAAGCCGTGAAGCCATCTTCGAGACCCTGCGCAGCGCCCTGGTCGAACTCTTCGAACTGGAGCCCGAGCGGGTGACCCTGGAGGCCAACCTCTACGAGGACCTGGAGATCGACAGCATCGACGCCGTCGACCTGATCGACCACCTGCGGCGCCAGACCGGCCACAAGATCGCCGCCGAGCAATTCCGCCAGGTGCGTACCGTGGGTGACGTGGTCGAGGCCGTCCATCGCATCAGCCAAGCGGACGCCTGATCCGCCGCCTATGAATGCCCTGCCCTCCCGCTCCCCCCTGGGCCTGGTCGCCAGAGCCCTGCTGCTCCTGCTCGGCCTGGCCTATCCCTTCGCCGTCTACTTTGGCCTGCAGCACCTTTCGCCGCGGCTGTTCGCCGCCGGCCTCGGCGCCCTCTGGGCCCTGCGCCTGCTGCAACCCGGCCTCAACGGCCTGCAGCGCGGCACCGCCCTGGTCGCCCTGGGCTTCTGCCTGCTGCTGGCCCTGAGCGACGCCGCCGTCCTGCTACGCTGGTATCCGGTGCTGCTCAGCCTCTTCCTGCTGGCGGTATTCGGCCTGAGCCTGCTGCGCGGCCAGCCGCTGATCGAGCGCCTGGCGCGGCTGCGCGAACCCGAGCTGCCGCCGCGCGCGGTGCGCTATACCCGGCGGGTGACCCAGGTCTGGTGCCTGTTCTTTCTGTTCAATGCGCTCACCGCCGCTGCCCTGGCGCTCTGGGCGCCGCTGGCCTGGTGGACGCTCTATACCGGGGTGATCGCCTATGGCCTGATGGGCCTGCTGTTCGCCGGTGAATGGCTGGTCCGCCAGCGCGTGCGGAGGCTGCCATGACGTTCACCCCTCTCGCCGACCTGCTGGGCGCCGCGAGCCTGCTGGATGCGGCCCTCAAGCAGCGCGCCCTGAGCCTGGCGGCCGCCTTCCAGGCCGCTGGTCTCAAGCGTCTGGCGCTGCACCTGGACGATGCCGAGGACCTGGCCTGCGCCCTGCTCGGCGCCTGGCGCACCGGGATCGAGGTGATCCTGCCAGCCGACGCCCAGCCCGCCACCCGTGCTCGGCTGCTGCCTACACTCGACGCCTGGCTCGACGATCTTGCCGGCTGGACGGCCGCCGAGCCCTTGGCGCCTGCCGTGCTCGACCTCCAGGCACCGCTGCTGACCCTGAGCACCTCGGGCTCCAGTGGCGAGCCCAAGCCGATCGCCAAGCAGCTGTTCCAGCTGGCCAACGAGGTCGCTGCCCTGGAGCGGCTGTGGGGTGAGTCCCTCGGTGAGGCGACCATCCTTGGCAGCGTCTCCACCCAGCACATCTATGGCCTGCTGTTTCGCGTGCTCTGGCCGCTCTGCGCCGGTCGCCCCTTCGCCCGCCAGTCGCTGCCCTTCACCGAGGAGCTGCAGCGGGAGACCGCCGCCCTGCTGCGCCAGGGCCAACGCGCGGTATGGATCAGCAGCCCGGCGCTGCTCAAGCGCCTGGGCGAGAACCTCGACGACGTCATCCTCGCTCAGGTGGTGCGGGTATTTTCCTCTGGCGGCGTGCTGCCGGAAGCGGCGGCCACGGCCTGCCAGGCGCGCTTCGGCCAATACCCCACCGAGGTCTATGGCAGCTCCGAGACCGGCGGCATCGCCTGGCGCCAGGGCCCGCAGCCCTGGCGGGCCTTCGCCAACATCGCCCTGGGCCAGGACGCTGACGGCGCCCTCTGGCTGACCTCGTCCTATCTGCCCCAGGGCGTATGCGAGCAGACCATGGACGGTGTGAGCCTGCTGGGAGAGGGTCGCTTCGAGCTGCTCGGGCGGCTGGATCGCATCGTCAAACTGGAAGAGAAGCGTATCGCCCTGCCGGCACTGGAAGCGCGCCTGCTCGACCATCCCGCCATCGCCGACGTCCGCCTGGGCGTGGTGCAACAGGGTCGCGCCCTGCTCGGCGCCCTGGTCGCCCTGAGCGAAAGCGGCCTGCACCAGTTGCGTAACGGCGGTCGGCGCGCCCTGGTGGCCGACTTGCGCGAACACCTGGCCGGCCATTGCGAGGCCATCGCCCTGCCGCGCCGCTGGCGCCTGCTGCTGGCGCTGCCCTACAGCGCCCAGGGCAAGCTGGCCCAGGCCGAGGTGGAACGCCTGCTGGCCCAGCCACGGCCGGTGGACATCGAGCCGCTCGGCGTCGAGCAGACCGAGGACGGCTGGCGGCTGGAGCTGGAAGTCGCCCCGGACCTGGCGTTCTTTTCCGGTCATTTCCCCACGGCGCCGGTGGTGCCCGGGGTGGTGCAGGTCGGCTGGGCCCAGCGCCTGGCCCGTCAGCACCTGGATCTGCCCGCGGACTTCGCCGGCCTGGAGGTGCTCAAGTTCCAGCAGCTGCTGCGCCCCGGCGACCGGGTAACCCTGACCTTCCATTTCGACGCCACCCGTAGCAAGTTGCACTTCGCCTTTCGCCAGGGCGCCGCGGCCTGCTCCTCCGGGCGCATCCTGCTCAAGGCGGCGCAGCCATGAGCTTTCGTGCCTGCGCGGTGATCCCGGTGTTCGACCATGAGCACGCCCTGCCGCTGGTGGTCCAGGCGCTGCGCCAGCGCGCGCTGCCCTGCGTGCTGGTGGACGATGCCTCCAGCCCCGCCTGCGCCCAGGTGATGGACGAGCTGGCGACCCAGCCCGATGTCCATCTGCTGCGGCTGCCGGTCAACCAGGGCAAGGGCGGCGCGGTGATGGCCGGACTCGCCGAGGCGCAGCGCCTGGGCTTCACTCATGCCCTGCAGGTGGATGCCGACGGCCAGCACGACCTGGCCGACGTGGCCGCCTTTCTCGCCGAGGCCCAGGCCTATCCCGAGGCGCTGATCTGCGGCTACCCGCAGTTCGACGACTCGGTGCCCAAGGGCCGGCTCTATGCCCGCTACCTCACCCATGTCTGGGTGTGGATCAACAGCCTATCCCTGGCGATCCGCGACAGCATGTGCGGCTTTCGCGTCTATCCGCTGGCGCCAACCCTGGCGGTGATCCGCGCTGGCGGCCTGGGCAAGCGCATGGATTTCGACCCGGAGATCCTGGTGCGCCTGGCCTGGCGCGAGCAGCCCATGCGCTGGCGCCCGACCCGGGTGCACTACCCGCTGGACGGTCGCTCGCACTTTCGCCTCTGGCAGGACAACGTGCTGATCTCGCGCATGCACACCCGGCTGTTCTTCGGCATGCTGCTGCGCGCGCCGCGCCTGCTCTGGCGCCGGGTGCGCGCGTGAGCGGCCACTGGGCGCAGCAGCGCGAGCGCGGCAGCCCCCTGCTGATGCGCCTCACCGCCTGGCTGGCGCGGCACCTGGGCCGCCGCGCCATCGCTCCGCTGTTGCGGCTGATCGTGCTGTACTTCTTCCTGTTCGGCGCCCGCGCCCGCCGCGGCATCCGCGAATACCAGCAGCGCCTGGCCCACTGGAGCAAGCGCCCCGACCTGCAGCCCAGCTGGCGCAGCGGCTATGCCCAGTTCATGGCCTTCGCCGAAGCCCTGCTGGACAAGCTCGATGCCTGGAACGGCCGCCTCGGCCTGGATCAGGTGCAACTGCACGACCCGGATCAGGTGCACAGCCGCATGCACGCGCCGCGTGGCGAGATCCTGGTCACCGCCCACCTGGGCAATCTGGAGGTCTGTCGCGCCCTGGCCCAGCTGGGGCGGCGGGTGCGCCTCAATGTGCTGGTGCACACCCGCCATGCCGAAGCCTTCAATCGCCTCTTGGAAGAAGCCGGCGCCAGCGACCTGCGGCTGATCCAGGTCAGCGAACTGGACCCGGCGGTGATGCTGCAGCTCAGCGAACGCCTGGAGCGCGGCGAATGGCTGGCCATCGCCGGTGACCGGGTGCCGCTGCACGGCGGTCGGACCGTCGAGGTGGATTTCCTCGGCGCCCCGGCGCCCTTCCCCCAGGGCCCCTGGCTGCTGGCGCACCTGCTGCGCTGCCCGACCAACCTGCTGTTCTGCCTGCGCGAAGCCGACGGCTACCACCTCTACCTGGAAGACTTCGCCCCGGCCCCGGCCTGGCGCCGCCAGGAGCGCGCCGCCGGCATCCAGGGCCTGGCCCAGGCCTATGCCGAGCGCCTCGCCGCCCATTGCCTCAAGGCGCCGCGGCAGTGGTTCAACTTCTACCCCTTCTGGAGTCGCGATGAACGCTAGTGTTCGCTTTGGTAGCCAGGCCCTTGCCGTCGAAGACCTGGTCGCCCTGGCCGAGGGCCGGGCCCAGGCCGAATTGCAGGACGACGCCGCCTTTCGCGACGGCATCGCCCGCGGCGCCCGCTTCGTCGAGTCGCTGCTGGCCCGCGAGGGTTCGGTCTACGGCATCACCACCGGCTATGGCGATTCCTGCGTGGTCGCCGTGCCCCTGGCCCAGGTCGAGGCACTGCCGCGCCAGCTCTACACCTTCCACGGTTGCGGCCTGGGCCGCCACCTGGATCCGGCGGCGACCCGTGCGGTGCTGGCCGCGCGGCTGCAGTCGCTGTGCCAGGGCGTCTCCGGGGTGCGCGTCGAGTTGCTCGAACGCCTCACCGCCTTCCTGCGCGAAGACATCCTGCCGCTGATCCCCGAAGAGGGTTCGGTGGGCGCCAGTGGCGATCTCACCCCGCTGTCCTACGTCGCTGCCGCCCTCTGCGGCGAGCGCCAGATGCTCTGGCGCAACGAGATACGGGACGCCGCGGACGTCCATGCCGAGCTGGGCTGGACGCCGCTGGTGCTCAGGCCCAAGGAAGCCCTGGCCTTGATGAACGGCACCGCGGTGATGACCGGCCTGGCCTGCCTGGCCTTCTCCCGCGCCGAGTACCTGCTGCGCCTGGCGACCCGCATCACCGCGCTCAACGTGGTGGCCCTGGCCGGCAATCCCGAGCACTTCGACCAGCGCCTGTTCGCCGCCAAGCCCCATCCGGGCCAGGGCCAGGTGGCCGCCTGGCTGCGCGCGGATCTGGCCGCAGAGGGGCCGGCCGCGCCCCTGCACCGCCTGCAGGACAGGTATTCGCTGCGCTGCGCGCCCCATGTGCTGGGCGTGCTGGCCGACAGCCTGCCCTGGCTGCGCCAGTTCATCGAGACCGAGCTCAACAGCGCCAACGACAATCCGCTGATCGACGCCGAGGACGAGCGGGTGCTGCATGGCGGCCACTTCTATGGCGGCCATATCGCCTGCGCCATGGACAGTCTCAAGACCCTGGTGGCCAACGTCGCCGACCTGCTCGACCGCCAGCTCGCCCTGCTGGTGGACGCCCGCTACAACCACGGCCTGCCGGGCAATCTCTCCGGCGCGCCGGCCGAGCGGGCCATGCTCAACCACGGCTTCAAGGCGGTGCAGATCGGCGCCAGCGCCTGGACCGCCGAGGCGCTCAAGGGCACCCTGCCGGCCAGCGTCTTCTCCCGTTCCACCGAATGCCACAACCAGGACAAGGTCAGCATGGGCACCATCGCCGCCCGCGACGCCCTGCGCGTGCTGGAGCTCACCGAGCAGGTGGCCGCCGCCACCCTGCTGGCTGCCCAGCAGGGCGTCTGGCTCAGGTGTGCGCAGGGCGGGCAACCGCCCGTGCCCCTGGCCGCCATGCACCGGGCGCTGGGCGAGACCTTCCCGCCGCTGATCGAAGACCGTGCCCTGGAAGCCGAACTGCGCCAGACCCTGACCCTGATTCGCGCCCGCCACTGGAGGCTCTATGCGTAAGACCGGTGCCCTGCAGGTCGAGGTGGAGATGCAGATCCCCTTCTTCGACGTCGACATGATGGAGATCGCCTGGCACGGCCATTATGTGAAGTATCTGGAGGTGGCGCGCTGCGCGCTGCTCGACCGCCTTGACCACAATTACCTGCAGATGCGCGACTCCGGCTATGGCTGGCCGGTGATCGACCTGCAGATCCGCTACATCCGTCCGCTGCTGTTCCAGCAGCGCGTCCGCGTCCGCGCCGATCTGGTGGAGTGGGAGCATCGCCTCAAGCTCAACTACCTGATCAGCGACGCCGTCACCGGTGAGCGCCTGACCCGCGCCAGCACCGTGCAGGTCGCCGTGGACCTGGCCAGCCGCGAGATGCAGCTGGCCTCGCCCAAGGTCTTTATCGACGCCGTGGAGAGGGCCCTGGCATGCGCACGCTGATCGCCCTGCTGTTCATCCTGGCCGCGCCCCTGGCCCAGGCCTTCGATCTCGATGACCTGGCCGCCCAGCTGGCGCGCCCCGCGGCGGTCGAGGGCAGCTTCGTCCAGCAGCGCTATCTGCGCGCCCTGCCGCAGCCGCTCACCAGCAGCGGTCACTTCACCCTGGCCCGCGGCCTGGGCCTGCTCTGGCGGCTGGAAAAGCCCCTGGCGCAGACCTATCGCATCACCCCGGGCGCCATCGCCAAGCAGACGCCGACGGGCTGGACGCCCTTGCCCGGCAGCGACCTGGCCGCGCGCCAGAGCGCGCTGTTCCTGGCCGTGCTCGGCGGTGATCGCAGCGGCCTGGAACGCGACTTCGAGCTGGCCCTGACGGGCGACGCCAGTCACTGGCAGCTGCGCCTGACCCCGCGCGGCGCCCTGCTCAAGCAGGTGTTCGACGGCATCTTCATCCAGGGCGGCGCCCTGGTCGAACGGGTGGAAATCCGCGAGACCCAGGGCGATCGCAGCCTACTCAAGCTGGACGGCCAGCCTCGCGACACCCTGAGCGCCGAGCAGCGCGCGGTCTTCCAGTGACCCGGCTGCAGCGCCCCTTCCTGCTGTTCCTGCTCGCCCTGCTGGCGCTCAGCGCCTGGCAGTGGCGCCATGGTCCGCCGGTGGCGGCCGATCTGCTGGCGCTGTTGCCCCAGGGCGCCGGTGATGCCCTGACCCTGCAGGCCGAGGCGCGCATGGCCGAGCCGCTCAATCGCGAAGTCCTGTTGCTGGTCGGTTATCCCCAGCGCGAGCGGGTAGCCGCCCTGGCCGAGCGCCTGGGCCAGGCCTGGTCCCGGGAACCGCTGTTCGAGAAGGTGCAGTGGCAACTCACGCCGGACCTGCCCGGCCTGCGCCAGCAGCTCCTGGCTAGCCGCCTGGCGCTGGCACTGGGGCCGGCGCGCGACGAGCTGCTCAAGACGCCCGACAGCTATCTGCAGGCCCGAGCCGCGGCCCTCTTCGATCCCTTCGCCGGCGCCGGCGCCCTGCCCCTGGAGCAGGACTGGTTCGGCCTCGGCCTGCTGGTGCAGCGCCAGCTCACCCCGGCCAGCAAGGTGCAATTCGACGCCGGCAGCGGCTTGCTGCTGACCCAGGGCGACGGCCTGACCTGGGCCCTGATCCGCGCCCGTACCCGCGCCGATGCCTTCGACTTCGACGCCCCGCCCCGGGTGGAAGCCCTGATCGAGGCCGCCCGCCGTGAGGTGGTCGCCGATGGCGGTCAGCTACTCGCCGCCAGCGGCCTGAGATACGCCGCCGCCGGCCAGGCCACCGCCAGTCGCGAGATGTCGCTGATCGGCGGGCTGGCCACCCTTGGCACCCTGGCCCTGCTGCTGGGGCTGTTCCGCCGCTGGCGGGTGCTGCTCAGCCTGCTGGCGGTGGGCGTGGCCCTGCTGGCCGGCAGCGCCGCCTGCGTGCTGCTGTTCGGCCAGATCAACGCCCTCACCCTGATCCTTGGCGCCAGCCTCACCGGGGTGGCCGCCGACTATCCGCTGCACTACCTGAGCAAGAGCTGGAAGGGCGGCCCCTGGGACGCCACGGCCATCCTGCGCCAGACCCTGCCGGGATTGTCCCTGAGCCTGGCGACCAATCTGCTGGGCTACCTGGCGCTGGCCTGCACGCCCTTTCCGGCGCTGACCCAGGTGGCGGCGTTTTCCGCCGCCGGCCTGATCGGCGCCTACCTCACCACCGTCTGCCTGTTGCCGGCCTGGTGGCAATGCCTGGACCTGGCGCCGCCGGCCGCGCCCCTGCGGCTGATGCAACGCCTGCTCGACCTGCGGCTGCGCCTGCTGGCGCGCACCGGCAGCCTGCCGCTGCTGCTGGCGCTGCTGGCGTTTTGTGGCGCGGGCGTCTGGCAGCTGCACCTGCAGAACGACCTGCGCCTCTGGCTTGGCCAGGACCCGGCGCTGACCCGCGAAGCCCAAGCCATCGCCCGTCTCACCGGCCTGCAGCCCACCAGCCAGTTCTTCCTGGTGCGTGGCGGCGATGCCGACGAGGTGCTACAGCGCCAGACCGTCCTGGGCAAGCGCCTCGACGCCCTGGTCGCCGAGGGCAAGCTGCAGGGCTATCGCGCCCTGAGTGGCCTGGTCGCTCCCGCCGCGGCCCAGGCCGAACTGCGCCAGGCCCTGGCCGGTTGGGGCGAGCGCCTGCAACCCCTGTTGGCGGTAGGCATCCCGGCCGAGGCGCTGGAGGCCGAACTCGATCAACTGCGCCAGTTGCCCGACCTGAGTCTCGACCAGGCCCTGGCCGGCCCGCTGGGCGAGCTCTGGCGACCGCTCTGGCTGGGCCGGACCGTCGATGGCGGCGCGGCCGGCCTGGTCAGCCTGCAAGGGCTGGGCAACGCCCAGGTCCTGCAGACGGTGGCCGAGGGCCTGCCCGGCGTGCAGCTGGTGGATCGCCTCGGCGAATTGCGCGGACTGTTCGTCCACACCCAGCGCCTGGCGGTGGAACTCAAGCTGCTGGCTTCGGGCGCGATCTTCCTCCTGCTGCTCTGGGCCTTCGGTCGCCGCGCGGCGCTGCGCATCGTCTGCCTGCCGCTCCTGGCCGCCCTGGCGGCCCTGGCCTGCCTCGGCTGGCTGGGTCAGCCACTGACCCTGTTCAGCCTCTTCGCCCTGCTGCTCATCACCGCCATCGGCGTGGACTACGCCATCCTCATGCACGAGGCCATCGGCGGCGCGGCGGTCAGTCTGCTCGGCGGCCTGCTGTCCGGCGTCGGCAGCTGGCTGTCCTTTGGACTGCTGCTGCTCAGCAGCACCCCGGCCATCGCCAACTTCGGCCTGGCCATCAGCCTGGGGCTGGTGTTCAGCTTCCTGCTGGCACCCTGGGCCTCGCCCCCCGTCTCCCACGAAAAGGACCTTCGTCATGGTTGAACATCATCCCCTGGTCATCATCGGTGCCGGCCCGGCCGGCGCCGTGGTCGCCGCGCTGCTCAAGCGTCGCGGCCATCCGGTGCTGGTGCTGGAAGCCCAGCATTTTCCGCGCTTTTCCATCGGCGAGAGCCTGCTCTCCCACAGCCTGGATTTCGTCGAGGAAGCCGGGATGCTGCCGGCGGTCGAGGCCGCCGTTTTTCAGACCAAGGTCGGCGCCGCCTTCGCCTGGGGCGAGCGCTACACCGACTTCGACTTCCGCGACACCTACAGTGGCGGGCGCAGCACCTTCCAGGTCCAGCGCGGCCCCTTCGACAAGATCCTCGCCGACGACGCCGCACGCCAGGGCGTGGCAATCCGCTACGGCCAGCGGGTGACCGCCGTGACCCTGGGCGAAGGCGGTGAAAAGACCCGGATCGAGGTGCTGGGCGACGACGGCCACGCCTATGCGCTGACCACCGACTTCCTGCTCGACGCCAGTGGCTACGGCCGGGTGCTGCCACGCCTGCTGGACCTGGAAGCCCCTTCGGACTTCCCGGTGCGCCGCGCCCTCTTCACCCATGTCGAGGACCGCATCGACGATCCCGGCTTCGACCGCGAGCGCATCCTCATCACCACCACACCCGACCTGGCGCGACGTCTGGTTCTGGACCATCCCCTTCAGCGACGGCCGCACTTCGGTCGGGGTGGTGGCCGCCGCCGAGCGCCATGCCGGACGCGCCGCCGATCTCGCCACCTGTCTGCGCGACTGGGTCGCCGAGACCCCGAGTCTGGCCCGGGTGCTGCACAATGCGGTCTGGGATACCCCGGTGCGCGAGCTGGGCGGCTATGCGGCCAACGTCAAGCGCCTGCACGGCCCCGGCTTCGCCCTGCTGGGCAACGCCGCCGAGTTTCTCGATCCGGTGTTTTCCTCGGGCGTCACCATCGCCCTGCGTTCGGCCAGCCTGGCTGCGCCGCTGGTGGATCGCCAGCTGCGTGGCGAGGCGGTGGACTGGGAGGGCGAATTCGCCCGACCGCTCAAGGCGGGCGTCGATACGTTCCGTGCCTATGTGGAGGGCTGGTACGATGGCAGCTTCCAGGACGTCATCTATTTCGAGAACGCCGATCCCGAGATCCGCCGCATGATCTGCGCCATTCTCGCCGGCTACGCCTGGGACCTTCGCAACCCCTTCGTCAAGGAGCCCAAGCGGCGCCTGCGCCTGCTCGTCGAGCTCTGCCAGCTGAATTCGGCCCATCCTGCATGACCCTGCCCCGTCCGTTCGTCTTCGCGCTGGCCTGCCTGCTGCTGCTCGCCGCCTGCGCCAGCCAGCCGCCGCTGCCCAGCAGTCCGCCGCCGCTGGCGCGCGCCCTCGTCTACCAGGTGGAACGCCAGACCGCCGAGGGCAGCGACGCCCTGCTGCTGGCCATCCAGCCGGAAGGCCAAGCCCTGCGCTTTTCGCTGTTCGACCCCCTGGGCGTGCCCCAGGCGCGCCAGCGGCTGCTCGACGGCGCCTGGCACGCCGACGGCCTGCTGCCGCCCAATCCCCGGGCGCGCACCTTCTTCAGCGTGCTGCTGTTCGCCCTGACCCCGGCCGAGCGGTTGCCGCGAACCTATGCCGCGGACGACTGGCAACAGGCCGCCGATGGTAGCCGTCGCCTCAAGGACTGGCAGGTGCGCTATCCCGCCACCGACCGCCTGGAGCTAGAGGCGCCGGACGGGTCGCGCTATCGCCTGACCCTGCTGCCGGAGTCCGCGCCTTGAGTGCCTACCTGAATGCCCTGGGCCTGCTCTGCGCCCTGGGCCAGGGCAAGGCCGAGGTGGCGCGCGGCCTGTTTGCCGGCGACACGGCGGGCATGCAGCCCACCCCGGGCTGGATTCCCGAGCGCCAGCCGCCGGTGGGTACCGTCAGCGCCCCCCTGCCGGCTTGGCCCGCCGACTGGGCCCCCTTCTTCAGTCGCAACAACCAGCTCCTGCTGGCGGCCCTGACCGAGATCGAGCCCCAGGTGCGCCAGGCCATCGAGCGCCACGGTCCTGCGCGCATCGGCGTGGTGCTGGGCACCAGCACCTCCGGCATTCACGAGGCCAGCCTGGGCATCGCCGTGCACCAGCGCAGCGGCCAGCTGCCCGAGGGCTATCAGTACGCCCAGCAGGAACTGGTCGCGCCGGCCGATTTCCTCACCCGCTACCTGGGCCTGAGCGGCCCCTGCTATGGCCTCTCCACCGCCTGCACCAGCAGCGCCCGCGCCCTGCTCAGCGCCCGTCGGCTACTGGTCCAGGGCCATTGCGATGCCGTGCTCTGCGGTGGCGTCGACAGCCTCTGCGGCCTGACCCTGAACGGCTTCGCCGCCCTCGAAGCGGTCAGCGAGTCGCTGTGCAATCCCTTCTCGGTCAATCGCTGCGGCATCAACATCGGCGAGGGCGCGGCGCTGTTCCTGCTGACCCGCGAACCCGGTCCCATCGCCCTGCTCGGTGGCGGCGCCAGTTCCGATGCCCACCACATCTCCGCCCCCGACCCCAGCGGTCGCGGCGCCGTCCAGGCCATGCAGACGGCGCTGCGCGCCAGCGGCCTGCAGCCGGGCGACATCGGCTATCTCAACCTGCACGGCACCGCCACGCCACACAACGACGCCATGGAAAGCCACGCCACCCATGAGGTATTCCCGGCCGGGGTGCCCTGCTCCTCGACCAAGCCGCTGACCGGCCATACCCTCGGCGCCGCCGGCGCCCTGGAAGCCGCCTTCGCCTGGTTGACCCTGGACCCGGTCCTCAACCCGGCCGGCCAGCTGCCACCGCAGCGCTGGGACGGCCAGGCCGATCCGGCCCTGCCACGCCTGGCGCTGGCCCACGCCGACAGCCGCCTGGACGGCCGCCGCCACGCCATGAGCAACAGCTTCGCCTTTGGCGGCAGCAACGTCAGCCTCATCCTCGGAGCCACGCCATGAGTTCCTGGCCCCTCGCCGAGCTGGTGCCCCACGCCGGCGACATGCTGCTGATCGAGGAGATCCTCGCCTGCGACGACCAGGGCATCGAGACCCGCCTGGTGGTACGCCCCGGCCTCTTCACCGACGCCGACGGCGCCCTGCCGGCCTGGATCGGCGTGGAGCTGATGGCCCAGAGCGTGGCCGCCTTCGCCGGCTGCCAGGCGCGGCGCCGTGGCGAGGCCCCGGCTCTGGGCTTCCTGCTCGGCACCCGCCAGTTCGCCTGTGATGTGGCGGCCTTTCCCGCTGGCGGTGAGTTGCGCATCCAGGCTCAGCCGGCACTGCAGAACGACGATGGCATGGCCATCTTCGACTGCCACCTGCAGGGTCCTGGCTGCCAGGCCAGCGCCCGCCTGAACGTCTATCGTCCGCCCCGGGCGGATCTGTATCTAGAGGAGCCCGCGCCATGAGCGTCGCCCCCGCTCCGGTCCTGGTGACCGGTTCCAGCCGCGGCCTGGGCCGCGCCATCGCCCTGCGCCTGGCCGCGGCCGGGCACGACCTGGTGCTGCACTGCCGCAGCCGTCGCGAGGAAGCCGAGGCCGTGCGCACCGAGGTCGAGGCCCTGGGTCGCACGGCCCGGGTGCTGCAATTCGACGTCGGCGACCGCGCCGCCTGCGCGGCCATCCTCGACGCCGATACCGAAGCCCACGGCGGCTACTACGGCGTGGTCTGCAACGCCGGTCTGACCCGCGACGGCGCCTTTCCGGCGCTGACCGGGGAAGACTGGGACGTGGTCCTGCGCACCAATCTCGACGGCTTCTACAATGTCCTGCACCCGGTGGTCATGCCGATGATCCGCCGCCGCGCGCCGGGGCGTATCGTCTGCATCACCTCGGTCTCCGGGCTGATCGGCAATCGCGGCCAGGTCAACTACAGCGCCTCCAAGGCGGGGCTGATCGGCGCCGCCAAGGCCCTGGCGGTGGAGCTGGCCAAGCGCAGGATCACCGTCAACTGCGTGGCCCCGGGGCTGATCGACACCGAGATCCTCGACGAGCACGTGCCGGTGGACAAGATCCTCGAGATGATCCCCGCCGGGCGCATGGGCACCCCCGAGGAGGTGGCCCATGCGGTGGCCTTCCTGCTCGCCCCGGAGGCCGGCTACATCACCCGCCAGGTGCTGGCGGTCAACGGAGGGCTGTGCTGATGAGCGCGCGCCGCGTCGTGATCACCGGGATGGCCGGCGTCACCGCCCTGGGCAGTGACTGGCCGACCATCCGCGATCTCTTCCTGGCCGGCCACAGCGGCATTCGCCGCATGGACGCCTGGGATCGCTATACCGAGATGAACACCCGCCTGGGCGGACCCATCGTCGACTTCCAGGTGCCCAGCCACTGGACGCGCAAGCAGCTGCGCAGCATGGGCCGCGTCTCCCAGCTGGCGGTGGCCGCCGGCGAACGCGCCCTGGCCGATGCCGGGCTGCTGAATGATCCCGGCATCACCGACGGCCGCATGGGCGTGGCCTGTGGTTCCTCCACCGGCAGCACCGACGACATCAAGGCGCTGGCCAACATGCTGCTCAGCGACGCCGCGGTGGGCCTCAACGCCAACACCTATGTGCGCATGATGCCGCACACGGCGGCCGCCAACCTGAGTCTGTTCTTTGGGCTCAAGGGTCGGCTGATCCCCACCTCCAGCGCCTGCACCAGCGGCAGCCAGGGCATCGGCTACGCCTACGAGGCCATCAAGTTCGGGCGCCTGCCGCTGATGCTGGCGGGCGGCGCCGAGGAACTCTGTCCCAGCGAGGCCATGGTCTTCGACACCCTCTATGCCACCAGCCTGCGCAACGATGCCCCCCATACCTCGCCGCGCCCCTACGACAAGGGGCGCGACGGCCTGGTGATCGGCGAAGGCGCCGGCATCCTGGTGCTGGAAGAGCTGGAGCACGCCCTGGCGCGCGGCGCGCACATCCATGCCGAGATCGTCGGCTTCGGCAGCAACGCCGACGGCCAGCACTCCACCCGCCCGGAACAGGCCACCATGCAGCGCGCCATGGAGCTGGCCCTGGAAGACGCCGGGCTGACGCCGGAGGCCATCGGCTACGTCAACGGCCACGGCACCGCCACCGAACAGGGCGACATCGCCGAGACACGGGCCACCCAGGCGCTGTTCGGCGCCCGCATGCCCATCAGCTCGCAGAAGAGCTACCTGGGCCATACCCTCGGGGGCCTGTGGCGCCCTGGAATCCTGGTTCAGCATCGCCATGATGAACGACGAGCTGTTCGTGCCCACGCTCAACCTTGATGACCTGGACCCCCAGTGCGGCGAGCTGGACTATCTGCGTGACGGACCGCGGGCGCTGCGTACCGAGCATGTGATGAACAACAATTTCGCCTTTGGCGGGGTCAACACCTCGCTGATCTTCCGTCGCTGGTCCTGATGGCCATAGCTCGAGGTACTCCCATGTTGCGTCGCCTGCTGCTCGTCTCCGCTCTGCTGTTCCTGGCGGCCTGCACCCGCGCGCCCCTGGTGACGCCCCAGGAGGTCTTTCCCGCCGACCGTACGGAGAACGCCGCCGATGTCCGCCGCGCCATCGTCGACACCCTCGAACGCCGTGGCTGGAGCGTCGGCCAGGAGAGCCCCGGCCTGGTGGTCGCCAGCATCGTGGTGCGCGATCGCCACCAGGCTTGGGTCGACATCCCCTACAGCACCAAGGGCTACCAGATCCGCTACCGCGACAGCGCCGGCCTCGACTACGACGGCGAGCGCATCCATCGCAACTACAACAAATGGGTCCAGCTGCTCGACGCCGACATCCGCCGGCAATTGCAGCTGCCCGCCCCCGCAGCCGACGCGGAATGACCGCCCGCGGCCTGCGCGATATCGCAGAACGCCGGTCTCCAGGCTGACGGAGCGGGCGTTCTGGGTTAAACAGTCATCCCCACCACCACAAGGAAGTCGCCATGCGTACCCTAGCCCCTACCCTCGCCCTGGCCCTGGCCCTGGCCCTGGCCACCCTGCTGCCCAGCGCCGCCCAGGCCCGCGACACCACCCTGCAACTGCCCTTCGCCGAAGTCGTCCAGGAAGCCCTGGCCGCCAAGCGTCTGGATGGCAGCGTGAAGTTCTACCTGGCCGGCAACCCGGTGCCGGGCAAGGCCACGGTGGTCAACTCCAGCATCACCACCAACCAGAAGACCAACGCCTTCAACAAGACCGACGAGGTCGCCTGCCGCTGGGTGCTGCAATCGGCGCTGATCCGCCTGCAGGAAGCCGCCAAGGCCGCCGGTGCCAATGCGGTCACCGATATCACCAGCTACTACAAGAAGAACGAGTGGAGCGATCCCAGCCGCTACGAGTGCCACGCCGGCGCCCTCATGGCCGGTGTCGCCCTCAAGGGCAAGCTGGTCATCCTCAAGTAGGCCGGAACGGCGGCGCGCTCGGGTGGGTCTGTCTAGAAACCCGCCCGAGGCCGCCGCCATGCCCACGTTTCGCGTCCACTACCACAAGGACGGCGAGTCCCGTCAGCTCGATCTCGACCATCCGCAGTCGACGCTCGCGCCCCATGAAGCGGCCCTGGCCGTGCTGGAGCACCTTCGCGCCGACGCCGAGAACAGCCTGGCCCTGCCGCCCGCCGATGCCCCAGCCGCGGCCATCCTGCGCCAGGCGGAGGTGCATGGACTGACGGATATCCAAGTGGAGCCGCTGGCTTCGTAGGTTGCCGCTGAGCGCAGCGAAGCCCAACGGGCGGGACTGGCGGTGTCTGGCCGCCCTCACCCCAGCCCTCTCCCCGAGGGAGAGCGGGCGGTCTGGTCCAGCGTGGGCTTGGGGGCTCATTATGCCCATGGCGGTCCGTCGATGCGGTCGCTCCTACAAAGGCGTCATTCCCTGTAGGAGCGGCCCATGGCCGCGATCTTCGCCGTAGCGTGGAAAACCGCGTAGCGTTTTCCACTGACACACGTCGGCGCCAGCGGTGGATAAGACTGCGCCATTACCCGTATGCCCCATGGGTTGGCGCTGAGCCTGGCGAAGCCCAACACCGCCAGACCTCAGCCCAGGAACAACCGGTACGCCGGATTCTCCGTCTCGTCCCAATAGCGATAGCCGATGGCATCCAAGGTCGCCAGCAGCTCCGGCCGTTCGGCCTGGCTGGCTTCCAGCCCAGCGAACACCCGGCCGTCCGCCGCGCCGTGGTTGCGGTAATGGAACATGCTGATGTTCCAGCGTCCGCCCAGCTTTTCGAGGAAGTCGAACAGCGCGCCCGGTCGCTCGGGGAATTCGAAGCGGAACACCTGCTCCTGGCCGACCCGCGCGGCATGGCCACCCACGGTGTGGCGGATATGCAGCTTGGCCAGTTCGTTGTCGGTCAGGTCCAGCACCGGGAAACCCTGGTCGCGCAGCCCCTGTAGCAGCGCCTCGCGCGGATCGCGCTGCGGATGGGTCTGGACGCCGACGAAGATGTGCGCCTCTTCGCCGGTGTGGTAGCGGTAGTTGAATTCGGTGATCTGCCGCCGGCCCAGGGCCTCGCAGAAGGCCCGGAAGCTCCCTGGCCGCTCGGGGATGGTCACGGCGATGATGGCTTCGCGCTGCTCACCCAGTTCGGCGCGTTCGGCCACGTGGCGCAGGCGGTCGAAGTTGATGTTGGCGCCGGAATCGATGGCCACCAGCACCTGGCCGCCGGAGCCTTCACGCTCGGCGTACTTCTTGATCCCGGCCACGCCCAGGGCCCCCGAGGGCTCGGTGATGGAGCGGGTGTCGTCGTAGATGTCCTTGATCGCCGCGCAGATCTCGTCGCTGCTGACCGTGATCACCTCGTCGACATAACGCTGGCAGATCTCGAAGGTGTGATGGCCGATCTGGGCCACGGCCACGCCATCGGCGAACAGTCCCACGCGCGGCAAGACCACCCGCTCACCCGCCGCCATGGCCTGCTGCAGGCAGTTGGAGTCGTCCGGCTCGACGCCGATGACCTTGATCTCGGGCCGCAGGTATTTCACATAGGCGGCGATGCCGGCGATCAGACCGCCGCCACCAACCGGGACGAAGATGGCGTCCAAACGCCCGGGATGCTGGCGCAGGATCTCCATGGCCACGGTGCCCTGGCCGGCGATGACATCGGGATCGTCATAGGGCGGCACGAAGGTGTAGCCCTGCTCCTCGACCAGGCGCAGCGCCTCGGCCAGGGCCTCGGGAAAGGCGTCGCCGTGCAGCACCACCTCGCCGCCACGCGACTGCACGCCGATGACCTTGAGTTCGGGGGTGGTGCGCGGCATGACGATGATCGCCCGCACGCCCAGCTCGCGGGCCGCGAGGGACAGGCCCTGGGCATGGTTGCCGGCGCTGGCGGTGATCACCCCGCGGGCCTTCTCGCTGGCCGAGAGGCTGGCCAGCTTGGTGTAGGCGCCGCGGATCTTGAAGGAAAACACCGGCTGCAGGTCTTCGCGCTTGAGCAGCACCTGGCAGCCCAATCGCTCGGACAGCGCCCGCGCCGGTTGCAGGGGCGTCTCGATCGCCACGTCGTAGACGGGGGCGAGCAGGGTCTTCTTCACGTACTGTTCGAGCATCGGCAGGGCGATCCGGTGGGTGCGGCGGGGGCGAAAAGTCTACTACGGGCACTCCCGGGTGGGTTAGCCAGGCCGTCCGAGCGGCTATAATCAGCGACCCTCCACCCGTTTTCTCTGCGGATACCCCCATGAATCAGGACCAGCTCAAGCAGGCCGTCGCCCAGGCCGCGGTCGACCTCATCCTTCCCCAGCTCTCCCGCGACAGCGTGATCGGCGTGGGCACCGGCTCGACCGCCAACTTCTTCATCGACCTGCTGGCCAAGCACAAGCTGGAATTCGACGGCGCCGTGGCCAGCTCCCAGGCCACCGCCGACCGGCTGAAAAGCCATGGCATCACCGTCTACGACCTCAACGGTGTCAACAACCTGGAATTCTACGTGGACGGCGCCGACGAAGCCGACGGCCACCTCAACCTGATCAAGGGCGGCGGCGCGGCCCTGACCCGCGAGAAGATCGTCGCCGCCGTGGCGCGCACCTTCATCTGCATCGCCGACGCCAGCAAGCGCGTCGAGGTCCTCGGTGAATTCCCGCTGCCGGTGGAAGTCATCCCCATGGCCCGCAGCCATGTGGCCCGCGAACTGGTCAAGCTGGGCGGCGACCCGGAATACCGCGACGGCGTGGTGACCGACAACGGCAACGTCATCCTCGACGTGCACAACCTGCACATCGTCGATCCGCTGGGCCTGGAAGCCAGGATCAACAACATCGTCGGCGTGGTCGCCAATGGCCTCTTCGCCGCCCGCCCGGCGGACGTGCTGCTGCTGGGCACCGCCCAGGGCGTGGAGCGGCTGGAGCGCAGCTGAATCCGTAGTGTGGAAAACCGCGCCAGCGTTTTCCACCGGGAGGTTTGTGCGAGGCCAGTGGATAAGGCTGCGCCGTTATCCACGCTACGCGGCGTTGGACTTCGACGATGGAGCCGTCTCAACCCAACCTACCAGGCTGTCGTAGGTTGGGTTGAGCGCAGCGAAGCCCAACGAGCTCCGCACCCGGCCCACAAAAAAGCCCCGGTCAGGCGAACCCGACCGGGGCTTTTTCATGTCGCCTGGCGGCTTAGAACAGCACGCGGCAACGGATGGTGCCCTTGATGTTCTGCAGCTTTTCCTGGGCCAGGTCGGAGTAGTCGGCGTCGACGTCGATCACCACGTAGCCGACCTTCTCGTCGGTCTGCAGGTACTGACCGGAGATGTTGATGCCGCTCTCGGAGAAGACGCGGTTGATCTCCGACAGCACGCCCGGCACGTTCTGGTGGATGTGCAGCAGGCGGTGCTTGCCCGGGTGCGACGGCAGGGCCACTTCGGGGAAGTTGACCGAGGACACCGAGGTGCCGTTGTCGCTGTACTTGACCAGTTTCTCGGCCACTTCCAGGCCGATGTTGGCCTGGGCCTCGGCGGTGGAGCCACCGATGTGCGGGGTCAGGATGACGTTGTCCAGGCCGCGCAGCGGGGAGACGAACTCGTCGTCGTTGGAGCGCGGCTCCACCGGGAAGACGTCGATCGCGGCGCCGATCAGGTGCTCGTCCTTGATGGCGGCGGCCAGGGCGTCGAGGTCGACCACGGTGCCGCGGGCGGCGTTGATCAGGATGCCGCCCTTCTTGATGGCGCGGATCTCGCGCTCGCCCATCATCAGCTGGGTGGCGGGGGTTTCCGGCACGTGCAGGGTGACGATGTCGCTCATGCCGAGCAGTTCGGTCAGGGAGCCGACCTGCTGGGCGTTGCCCAGGGGCAGCTTGGTGATGACGTCATAGAAGAACACCTGCATGCCCAGGCCCTCGGCCAGTACCGACAGCTGGGTGCCGATGGAGCCGTAGCCGATGATGCCCAGCTTCTTGCCACGGATCTCGAAGGAGTTGGCCGCGCTCTTGATCCAGCCGCCACGGTGGCAGGAGGCGTTCTTGGCCGGGATGCCGCGCAGCAGCAGGATGGCCTCGGCCAGCACCAGCTCGGCGACCGAACGGGTGTTGGAATAGGGGGCGTTGAACACGGCGATGCCGCGCTCGCGGGCGGCCTGCAGGTCGACCTGGTTGGTGCCGATGCAGAAGCAGCCGACGGCGACCAGCTTCTTGGCGCAGTCGAACACCTCTTCGGTGAGCTGGGTGCGCGAGCGGATGCCGATGAAGTGGGCGTCGGCGATCTTTTCCTTGAGCTGGGCATCCGGCAGGGAGCTTACGACGTACTCGATGTTGCTGTAACCCGCGGACTTCAGGATATCCACGGCGGACTGGTGGACGCCTTCCAGGAGAAGGAAGCGGATCTTGCTCTTGTCGAGGGAAGTCTTGCTCATCTGCGTTGAATCCAGAGTGTCCAGGGAGTAAGGATGCCGGCGCGGCGCAGGCCAGTTCAGCCAGCGGCAAAGGGGGCGCTATCTTAGCATGAGCCGCCGCATGCAGGTCCGGTTGCGACCTGAAGCTTTCTCAGGGCGACCATGAGCGCCTTGCGACCAGGACCGCGCCGCGGCCCGCGCTTTTGGTTAAGATCGTGGGGGTCAAGATCGCCAGCAGACGCCACTCATCAGGAGCACCAGATGGCCTACCAGCACCAGTACCTCGATGGCACCAAGATCCACTTCCCCCTGGGCAAGGTCGTCTGCATCGGCCGCAACTACGCCGAGCACGCCAAGGAGCTGAACAACCCGGTTCCCACCGAACCCCTGCTGTTCATCAAGCCGGCCAGTTGCGTGGTGCCGGTGGCCGAGGGTTTCGCCATCCCCACCGACCAGGGTTCGGTGCACTATGAGGCCGAGATCGCCGTGCTGATCGGCAAGCCGCTGTCGAAGAAGCCGACGACCGAAGAGGTGCGCGACGCCATCTCCGGCTTCGCCCCTTCCCTGGACCTGACCCTCAGAGAGGTGCAGGGCCGGCTCAAGGAAAAGGGCTATCCCTGGGAGATCGCCAAGAGTTTCGACGGCGCCTGCGTGCTCGCGCCCTTCGTACCGGGCGATGCCTTCGAGGACCTGGCCGACATCCCGGTGCGCCTGACCATCAATGGCGAAGTGCGCCAGGACGGCAACAGCCGCGACATGCTCAATCCCATCCTGCCGCTGATCCAGGCCATCGCCGGGCATTTCTCCCTGCAACCGGGCGACGTCATCCTCACCGGCACGCCGGTGGGTGTCGGACCTCTCAACGTGGGCGATGATCTGGTGCTGGAGCTGCCGGAGGTTAGCCGCTTCGAAACGCGCGTGCTATAACCCCGCCACCCACCGTCGCCCGGCCGGTGCCGGGCGACGGTGTGCCGGGACGGCCACGACGCTCTAGGCTTTGCCTGGAAAGTGCCTACGCTCGGCCAGGCGGCGTTGAAACCCTTTCGGAATGCTCCTTTGCCACGCGTAAACGCGAGCGCGAGTCCGATCCGCTTCCTCAAGGGTTGTTGCCTTGCCTGACCTTCGCTCGGCGACTTTGCCGACAAGCCATAACAAGAAGCCGTACGAGCCCGCATGTCCAGACTCCCTCGCCTCATCCTGTTGCGCCTCCTCCCCGCCTTCGTCCTGCTGGTGCTGATCGTCCTCACCTTCGTCTGGCACTGGAACGACCGGGCCCTGCTCTGGTGGCAGGAATACCGCACGCCGCCGGAAGTCCGCGCCCAGGCGGTCTGGCTGCCGGACTACCAGGCGGTGATCCAGGGCAAGCAGCTGCCGGGCCTGGCCGAGGCCGAGACCTCCGACCTCACCTACGATCCCCGTACCCGCACCCTCTTCGCCGTTACCGGCAGCACCCCCTACCTGGTGCAACTGAGCCTGACCGGCGACATCCTAAGACGCATCCCGATCCGCAACGTCTCCAACCTGGAAGGCGTGACCGCCCTAGAAGACGGGCGCCTGGCCATCGTCGACGAGCGCCAGCGGCGGCTGTCGCTGTTCCAGCTGGCCGACGACACCCGGGAGCTGGACGCCAACACCTTCGAACACCACGACCTGGGCTTTCCCGACGCCGGCAACAAGGGCTTCGAAGGCATCGCCTGGGATCCGCGGCAGCAACGCCTGATCCTCAGCAAGGAACGCGATCCGGCCGCGCTCTTCACCCTGGCCAGCGACGGCCGCGGCGTTACCGGTACCCTCCAGCCCTTTCCCCTCAAGCAGCTGGTGATCGACTACTCTGCGGTGGCAGTCGATCCGCGCACCGGGCACCTGCTGGCACTGTCCGACCAGTCCCATACCCTGGTGGAGCTGACCGCCGAGGGACAACCGGTCAGCTTCATCAGCCTGAGACGGGGCCTGCATGGCCTGGACGCGACCATGGAGCAACCGGAAGGCGTGGCCCTCGACGAAGCCGGCAATCTCTACATGATTGGTGAACCCAATCTCTTCCACGTGTTTCACAAGGTGTCCAAAGCGGCGCAATGAGCGCCTATTCAGCTTGAATTCAGGGTGGCGCCCTTAGGCTGCGCGGCATTACCGCCTCAGGACCCTGTCGATGTTTCCGCTGTTTTCCCCTCGCACCCTGGGCGCGCTGCTAGGCGGCGCCCTGCTGCTGGCCCTGACCCTGGTGGCCCAGCAGCATCGGCTGTTCGAGCGGCTCTGGTTCAACGTCCAGAGCCAGCTCCAGGCCGAGAGTCGCCAGGCGCGTTCGCTGTGGCTGCCGAGCTACCGGGTCACCGTCGAAGCCCGCCCCATCGGCGAGGGCATCACCGATGTCTCGGCACTGAGCTTCGATCCGGATCGCCGCACCCTGGTCAGCGTCACCAACAAGCCGGCGCGCTTTCTCGAACTGGACCTGGACGGCCGGCTGCTGCGCCAGGTGGAGCTCAGGGGCTTCAGCGACCCGGAAGCCATCGAGTACATCAAGCCGGGGGTGTACATGATCAGCGAAGAGCGCCGCCAGCGCCTGGTGCGGGTACGGATCGGCGCCGACACCCGGGTGGTGGACGTCGACGACCGCCAGGTCAGTCACCCCTTCAGCCTCAGCGATGTGCAAAGCGACAACCGCGGCAATGAAGGCCTGGCCTATGACGCGGCCCGCGAGCGCTTCTTCGTCGCCAAGGAAAGCGATCCGGTACGCATCTACGAGATCGACGGCCTCGGCAGCGAAGCCTTCGAAGGCCTGCAGGCGCTGTCGCTGCGCACGGACCCACAACGCGATCGCCGCCTGTTCGTGCGTGATCTCTCCAGCCTGCAATTCGACCCCGGCACCGGCCACCTGCTGGCGCTTTCGGATCAGTCGCGCCTGGTGCTGGAACTGGACGACGACGGCAAGCCGATCAGCTCACTGTCGCTGCTGCGCGGCCAGCACGGCCTGAGCCGCAGCGTGCCCCAGGCGGAAGGCGTGGCCATGGACGACCAGGGCCGGCTGTACGTGGTCAGCGAGCCCAATCTGTTCTATCGGTTCGAGAAGCCGTGAGGGTGGGTTGGCCGTATTCGATGCGTCCGTGGACAAGCCCAACGGGCTGGAAGCCACGCTACCCTCTCGCCCTACTCCCCCTGCTCGAACAATTCCTCCAGATAGCGCCGCGCATTGGCCACGTAGACCTGGGCGTTGGCCGCCAGCTGCGCCTGCTGGGCCTCGCTCAGGGTGCGCACCACCTTGGCCGGCGAACCGAGCACCAGGGATCCGTCGGGAATCACCGCGTTCTCGGTGACCAGGGCGTTGGCGCCCACCAGGCAGTTGCGCCCGATGCGCGCACCGTTGAGCACCACGGCGTGGATACCGATCAGGCTGCCGTCGCCGATCTCGCAGCCATGCAGCATGGCCTGGTGGCCGACGGTGACGCCACGCCCCAGGGTTAGCGGCGAGCCGGGATCGGTGTGCAGCACGGCACCGTCCTGCACATTGCTGTCCGGGCCGATATGGATCAGCTCGTTGTCGCCGCGCAGCACCGCGCCGAACCAGACGCTGGCGCCCTCATCCAGACGCACCTTGCCGATCACCGCGGCGGTAGGCGCGACCCAGCTGTGCGGATGGGCGTCGACACGGTGTTCTCCCAGGCGGTACTTCATGGCGGTCATCCTCGTGTGGTCAGGGTTGGCGGACAGTCCGATTGTTCGCCGAGGTGAGCGACGGGCGCAATCGGCAACGACCGGCGTCTTCGCGTTGTTGCAAGTCATTCTCGATAGCGAAAGAATGCCCTCAGGGAACCTAAGACCGCAGGACTGCGACGAATGACCACGGCCCGAGCGCTGGGAAAGCAGCCTGGCCTTTGCAAAGCTGGCTGCCGCTGACCGCGCAGCCCTCTGGAACAGCACCGTCAGCCATCCCGGCCCAGGCCGGTTTCCCGAGACCACCGGAATCTGCGAGCGCCCGATGCGTACCACCTGGAAATTCCTGCTGCCCCTCGCCGTCACCGGACTGCTGGCGCTGCTGCCCGCACCGGAGGGCCTGCCCGCTCATGCCTGGCTGTACTTCGCCCTCTTCGCCGGCGTGGTGGTGGGGCTGATCCTCGAACCCCTGCCCGGCGCGGTCATCGGCCTGATCGGCGTGGCCCTGGCGGCCCTGCTGGCGCCCTGGGTGCTGTTCAGCCCGGCGCAACTGGCGACACCGGGCTTTCGCGCGCCCCAGGAGGCGCTGAAATGGGGTCTGGCGGGCTTTTCCAACAACACCGTCTGGCTGATCTTCAGTGCCTTCATGTTCGCCCTGGGCTACGAGAAGACCGGGCTCGGGCGGCGGATCGCCCTCCTGCTGGTCAAGGCGATGGGCCGCCGGACCCTGACCCTGGGCTACGCGGTGATGCTGGCCGATCTGGCCCTCGCGCCCTTCACCCCGTCCAATACCGCCCGCAGCGGCGGCACTGTCTACCCGGTGATCCGCAACCTGCCGCTGCTCTACGATTCCAAGCCCAACGACCCCAGCGCCCGGCGCATCGGCTCCTACCTGATGTGGGTGGCGATCTCCTCCACCTGCGTCACCAGCACCCTGTTCCTCACTGCCCTCGCCCCCAATCTGCTGGCCGCCGCGCTGATCGAGAAGACCGCCCAGGTCCATATCAGCTGGGGCCAGTGGTTCATCGCCGCCGCGCCCATGGGCATCCTGCTGCTGGCCCTGCTGCCGCTGCTGGCCTACTGGCTGTATCCGCCGGAGATCAAGCGCAACGATCAGGTGCCGCTGTGGGCGGCCAAGGAACTGGCCGCACTCGGTCCGCTGACGCGCGATGAAAAGCTGCTGCTGGCCCTGGTGATCGGTGCCCTGGCGCTGTGGATCTTTGGTGCCGCCTGGGCCGATCCGGCACTGGTGGGCATCCTGGTCATCGTGCTGATGCTGCTGCTGAAGGTCATCACCTGGAACGACGCCCTGGGCAACAAGGCCGCCTGGAACACCTTCGCCTGGTTCGCCACCCTGGTGGCCCTGGCCGACGGCCTGACCCGGGTCGGCTTCGTCGCCTGGTTCGGCCAGTGGGTCGCCGGCCACCTGGGCGGCTTCCACGCCGGCACCGCCATGGTGGTGCTGGTGGCGGTCTTCTATCTCGCCCACTACCTGTTCGCCAGCTCCACCGCCCACACCACGGCGCTGCTGCCGGTGATGCTGGCCGCCGGCATGGGCATCCCCGGCATCGACCTGCCGGTGTTCGCCCTGCTGCTGGGCACCTCGCTGGGGCTGATGGGCATCATCACGCCCTACGGCACCGGGCCGAGCCCGGTGTACTACGGCAGCGGCTACCTGCCCAGTGCGGATTACTGGCGACTGGGGACCATTTTCGGCGCGCTGTTCCTGCTGGTGCTGCTGGGGATCGGGGTGCCGTGGATCATGATGGTGGTGTGAGGCGGAGGTCGGGGGCCTGGTGGCCCGGGCGGAGCACCGTAGGTTGAGTTGAGCGCAGCGAAGCCCAACGGGGCGGTTAGGGCTATAGGTGCCCTAGCTGTTTATGGTGGTCTGCTTGTGGCTCTTGTTTCGCCCACCCGGGCGACTTGCTTTTTTCAGTCGCGGCTGCGCGCCCCGGACAAAAGTAAGCAAAAACGCTTGCCCCAGACATTCGGCCCTACGCTGCGCTCCGGGTCCGCTCACGCCAGCGCCGTTCCAGGGTCGGTCCAGATGGGCCGTCCATGGCCCACTGGACCTCTCGCCGCATCCCTGCGGCTCGACCCACTCCACGACGCTGGCATTCGCCCTGCTGAACGGGGCGATTCACGCGCCTGATGCCTTGGGTGCAAACCGGTAGGGTGGACAACGGCGCAGCCTTGTCCACGCGATAGGCGTTACCTCCTCAGTGGAAAACGCTGCGCGGTTTTCCACGCTACGACCCCTGAACGCCGAATCCTCAGGCTTGCGCCCCGTCCCCGTCCCCGTCCCCGTCAGTGAGGCCGAGTGTAGGGGTCGCGCAAGGGGATGCGAGGCAGGACGCCGAGCGAGGCGCGAGGGGCAGGAGGCCCCTTCGTGCCGTGCCCCTGGAGCGGCACCGGAGCGAGGGGACCCGAAGCGAAGCGGAGAGCCGAAGCGTGGGGACGGCGTTTTTGGTTACTTTTGCCGCGACTGGCAAAAGTGACTCGCCCGAGGGAGCGAAACAAAAACCATCAAAGCACTCAGTAATCCGCCTGGGGATTGATCAAAGCCCAAAGCGTTGGGCTTCGCTGTCGCTCAACCCAACCTACGCCCCACTCCCCCAAAATTTCCCCTTCCACCCGACCTTTTGCTTAGGGACCTAAGCATCCCTTCGGCGTAGAATCCACATTCTTAGTGTGCTTTCGATAACACCCGCAGAGGTCGTCATGTCCCACCGTATTCGCCATCCCGGTTTCGCCGCCAAGCGCCAGAGCGCCGAGCAGGCCGCGCAGTTCATCCGTCACGGCATGACCGTGGGCATGAGCGGCTTCACCGGGGCCGGTTACCCCAAGGCCGTGCCCGGCGCCCTGGCCCAGCGCATCACCGCCAGCCACGGCGCCGGCGAACCCTTTCGCATCAAGGTGCTGACCGGCGCGTCCACCGCACCGGAGCTGGACGGCGCCCTGGCGCGAGTCGATGGCATCGAGTTGCGGGTGCCCTTCCAGTCCGATCCGGAATTGCGCAGCCGCATCAACGCCGGTGGCCTGGAGTACATGGACATCCACCTGGGCCAGCTGGCGGAAAAGGTGCGCTATGGCTTCTTCGGCAAGATCGACGTGGCGGTGGTGGAGATCGCCGCCATTCGCGAAGACGGTCTGCTGGTGCCCTCCTCCTCGGTGGGCAACAACAAGACCTGGCTGGACATGGCCGATGCGGTGATCCTCGAGGTCAATCGCTGGCAGCCCGACGCCCTGGACGGCATGCACGACATCTACACCGACGGCGCCCTGCCGCCCCACCGCACGCCCATTCCCCTGGCGCACCCCGGCGACCGCATCGGCTCGCCCTATCTGGAGGTGCCGCTGGACAAGGTAGTGGCCGTGGTGGAGACCGATGCCCCCGACCGCAACAGCCCCTTCAAGGCGCCGGACGCCGCTTCCCAGGCCATCGCCGCGCACCTGCTGGACTTTCTGCGCTTCGAGGTACGCCAGGGGCGCATCCCGGCCAATCTGCTGCCGCTCCAGTCGGGGGTCGGCAACATCGCCAACGCCTTCATGCAGGGCCTGGCCGAGAGCGAATTCGCGGGGCTGACCGCCTTCACCGAGGTGATCCAGGACGGCATGCTGGAACTGCTCATCAGCGGCAAGATGGAACTGGCCTCGGCCACGTCCTTTTCCCTGAGTCCGGCGGGCATCGAGCGCTTCGTCGAGCACGCCGAGTCGCTGCGCCAGCGCATCATCCTGCGCCAGCAGGGCGTGAGCAATCATCCGGAACTGGTGCGGCGGCTGGGCTGCATCGCCCTGAACGGCATGCTCGAAGCCGACCTCTATGGCAACGTCAACTCCACCCACCAGATGGGCACCGGGATGATGAACGGCATCGGCGGCTCCGGCGACTTCGCCCGCAACGCCTATCTGTCGGTGTTCATGGCGCCGAGCACGGCCAAGAACGGGCTGATCTCGACCCTGGTGCCCATGGTCAGTCACGTCGACCACACCGAGCACGATGTCTCGGTGATCGTCACCGACCAGGGGCTGGCCGACCTGCGCATGCTCAGTCCCAAGCAGCGCGCCCGGGCCATCCTCGAGCACTGCGTGCACCCGAGCTTCCGCCCGGCGCTGGCGGACTACTTCGAACGCGCCCTGGCCGGCAGCCACGGCAAGCACACCCCGCACCTGCTGCCCGAGGCGCTCGCCTGGCACGAACGCTACCTGGTCACCGGCAGCATGCTCGGTCCCGCCGCCCAGGAAGCCCGCGACTGAAAGGCAAGGCGCCCGAGGCCTCTCGGGCGCCCTTTCGCTCCGCCATCCCCGCCGTCCGTCGCCCATATGCAACTTATTGTGACTTTTTGCCAGCGCGCTGTGTAAAAAGCTGCCTTGTCGGATTCCCAGCCGACATTCCGGGTGATAAAAGACGTGAAATCTCTGAGCAATGTCCTTGATCTGCAAGGGGCATTGCCGTTCGCGGTTGTTCTAATCCCGCCCCCCTTTTGAGAGCTGCCACCGTGAAGATCTGTCATCAACTTGCCGGCCTGTTGCTGGCTGGCTTGGTCGGGCTGAGTCCGGCCGTCCTGGCCCAGACCCCACCTAAGGTCAAGGCCGCGGCGGCCGCCACCGCCCAGCGCCTGGCCTCGAACCACGCCCTGGTCGTCGACCTCAAGACCAACCAGGTACTCTTTTCCCAGAATCCCGACCAGGTCGCCCCCATCGCTTCGGTGACCAAGCTGATGACCGCCATGGTGGTGCTCGATGCCCGGCTGCCGCTGGAGCAGACCATCGACATCGACATCAGCGAAAATCCGGCCATGCGCGGCATCTTCTCGCGGGTGCGCCTGGGCAGCCAGCTGACCCGGCGCGACATGCTGCAACTGGCGCTGATGTCCTCGGAAAACCGCGCCGCCACCAGCCTCGCCCATCACTATCCGGGTGGCCAGCGGGCCTTCGTCGCCGCCATGAATGCCAAGGCCCGCGCCCTGGGCATGAGAAACACCCGCTACGCCGAACCCACCGGCCTGTCGCCGCTGAACGTCTCCACCGCTCGCGACCTGGTCACCCTGCTCAAGGCCACCGAGCACTATCCGCTGCTCGGTCAACTCAGCACCACCCCGGAAAAGACCCAGGCCTTCCACAATCCCAACTATGTGCTGGGCTTTCGCAACACCAACCATCTGGTCTACAACGCCGACTGGAGCGTGCAGCTGACCAAGACCGGCTACACCGACAAGGCCGGTCACTGCCTGGTGATGCGTACCGTGATGGCCGGTCGTCCGGTGGCCTTCGTGGTAATGGACGCCTTCGGCAAGTTCACCCACATGGCCGACGCCACCCGCGTGCGCCGCTGGCTGGAAAGCGGCGCGCTGAGCCCCCTGCCGGGCGCGCCCAAGGCGGGTCGCAGCACGGTGCTGGCGCGCCAGTAAGCTCTGCCTGGCAGGCTCCGAAGCCGCGTCTCGACGCGGCTTTTTCCTGTCCGGCGCCGTCCCGCGGGGCGGGCCTGGTCGCCTGTTGCATCCGGGAAAACGACAGCCTGGATCTCGTCGACGGTCGAGGCGGGCACCCCGGCCGTCACCTGCGGTCTAGGGCTGTATCCCCTACCTGGAACGCCCCATGAGCAGAGACGCGATCGCCCACGAATACTACGAAACCATCACCGGCCGCTGCTGGCTGGATGACGTGCGCGAATGGCGCCGCCTGCAGGCCGAAGCCCAGGCCGCCGCCGATCGCTACCTGGCCTGCCCGGAAGACCTGGGCACGCCCGAGCGCGAACGCCTGGAGCAGCGCTGGCGCGCCATCAATGAGGAGGCCGGTGCCTTCTGGCAGCGCATGTGGGCGAATCTGGATCGTCAGTGAGGGACCGCGGCTTCAGGCAGCGCTAGCGAGAAGCGCCAGCAGGCCTTCGGGTACCAGCCGACAGCTGTCGTCGAAGGAATCGAGCGACCGCCAGGTGGCCATGAAGGTCTCACCATCGCTTTCCTGACCAGGCAGCTCGGTCTGCGCATAGAGATGCCGATCAACGAATTCGGCGGCGTAGACCAGCACCACCTCGTGGCCCGGCCGCCCGGCGTAGCTGAACAGCGATTCCAGGGTGCCCAGCAGCCTCACCTCGGCCAGTTCGACGCCCAGTTCTTCACGGATCTCACGCCGAACGGCCGCCAGGCTGGTTTCGCCGAACTCCACGCCACCGCCCAGGGGCCGACAGAAACGCCGGCCATCATGCGGATCTTGCGTCTCGCGCACCAGGATGCGCTTGCCCTGACGCAGGATGCAAAGTACCAGGACGCGAATCTGACCGCTCATTACACCAGCCCTTCCGCCCTCAACTCGCTCTTGAGATAGGCGTAGTACACCGGCGCCGCCACCAGCCCGGGCAGGCCGAAGGCCGCCTCGAACACCAGCATGGCCACCAGCAATTCCCAGGAACGAGCGCTGATCTGGCCGCCGACGATGCGGGCGTTGAGGAAGTATTCCAGCTTGTGGATGGCGATCAGGTAGCCCAGCGCCGCCACCGCGACCCAGATCGACAGCGACAGGCCGGCGATGAAGATCAGGGTGTTGGACATCAGGTTGCCGATCACCGGCAGCAGGCCAAGGATGAAGGTGAGGATCACCAGGGTCTTGGCCAGCGGCAGATGGACATCGAACAGCGGCAACACGCCGAGCAGGAAGATGCCGGTCAGGGTGGTGTTGAGCAGCGAGATCTTGATCTGGGCGAAGACGATGTTGCGAAAGGCCTGGGCCACCAGGCCGAGACGCACCAGCAGCGCGCCGGACAGCGGGCGCAGGCGCTCGGGATCGGGCGTAGGCTGCAGGGCGACGATGGCGCCGAGGATCATGCCGATCAGCACAATGACAAAGGTCCGCGCCGCGTCGCGACCGAACAGCTGCAGCTGCGCCACATGGGCGCGTACCCATTCCACCAGCTCCTGCTTCATGCTGTCGGCGTTGGCCGGCAGGTAGGCATCCAGCGAAGGCGGCAACTGGGCGCGGGCGCGCTCGGTGAGCACCATGAACTTGTCCAGCAGCCGTCCGGGGTTTTGCACCTCCTGGATGATGAAGCTGGTGAACCAGACGAAGAACAGCGTCAGCAGGCTCACCACCAGGGCGCCAAGCAGGGCCACGGCGAGCCAGCGCGCGCCGCCGCCGGGCATTTGCCGCTGCAGGCGCCCGGCCAGGGTGTTGACCAGTTCGTACACCAGCAGGCCGGCCAGCAGGCTGGGCAGGAGCTTGAGCGGGAGAACCAGATAGAGCGCGGTGAAGACGATGATCCAGCTGGCCAAGATGGCCTGGCGTTGCGTGAAGGCGTACATAGATTACCGGCGGCAGAATCCCTGCCCGCAGTCTGACAGTCTGCCGCCTCGCCGCCCAGCCTGGTGTGGTGTTTCAAAAGTTATCTACGCAATTTTGCCGGCGCCTTTTGTCCCTGGACGGCGTTGCCCCTCCTCGCCACAGCCCTGCTATGACTCGTCCCGGCGCCTGGCCCATGAACAAAAATCAATTGCCAATTCTTGCGCGAACGTCTGAAACACCACACTGGACAGCGAAGAAAGCCCGGGCCTCTGTTACCCGGCGTTACCCGAACGGGCCCTTTCGCGGGATAGCCTCAGCCAGCCAGTTCCGCGGCACAG
The DNA here is from genome assembly GCF_031453455.1 of Pseudomonas sp. SORGH_AS_0211. Classification (NCBI taxonomy): domain Bacteria; kingdom Pseudomonadati; phylum Pseudomonadota; class Gammaproteobacteria; order Pseudomonadales; family Pseudomonadaceae; genus Pseudomonas; species Pseudomonas sp. SORGH_AS_0211. Next base: position 3,648,860 of record NZ_JAVIZV010000001.1, read on the forward strand.
ACCCGGGCGCGGCCCTGGTGCTTGGCCGCATAGAGCTGGGCATCGGCGGCGGTGATCAGGGCGGCCGGATCGACGGCGGTCGGGGGCAGCGCGGTGGCCACACCCAGACTCAGGGTGACGTAGCCGGTCACCGAGGAGTAGCCGTGGGTCAGGCGCTGGTCGTGCACCTGCTGCAGCAGCCGCTCGGCGACCTGGGTGGCGCCTTCCAGGTCGGTCCCCGGCAGCAGGCAGCCGAATTCCTCGCCGCCGTAGCGCGCCAGCAGGTCATAGGGACGGAACAGGCCCTGGCCCAGCGCCTGGGCCACCTGGCGCAGGCACTGGTCGCCGGCCAGGTGGCCATAGTGGTCGTTGTAGGCCTTGAAGTGATCGATATCCATGAGGATCAGCGAAAACGGCGTGCCTTCGCGCTGACTCTGGCGCCAGCCGCGCAGCAGTGCCTCGTCGAATTGGCGGCGATTGGCCACGCCGGTGAGGCCATCAACCAGGGCGATGCTGCGCAGGGCGTCGCGCTGCGCCTTGAGGGTCAGCTGGGTGCGCACCCGGGCGCGGACGATGACCGGATTGATCGGCTTGCTGATGAAGTCCACCGCGCCCAGCTCCAGGCCGGTCACCTCTTCGTCGGGGCCTTCCTGGCCGGTGACGAAGATCACCGGGATGGCGGCCGTGGCGGGCTCGGCCTGCAATCGCCGCAGGACCTCGTGGCCGTCGAGCTGGGGCATCATCACGTCGAGCAGGATCAAATCCGGCTGCTGGGCCAGCGCCAGCTGCAAGGCCTGGGCGCCGCTGGTGGCCATCAGCGTCTCGCAATCCTGGCGAAAGAGTTCGTGGAGGATGCGGATGTTCAGCGGTTGGTCGTCGACGATCAGCAGCTTGGGCTTGCTGCGTCCGGCGGCCTGCGCGGTCGGCGGAGTCATAGGGCTTCCTTCAGATCAGGCAGGGTAATGAGCGCCGCGGTGAAGTCGAGGGTCTCGACCTGGGCGCGCAAGAGGTCGTAGCGCACCTGGGCTTCGGCGCGGCAGTGCACGGGCAGCTCGGCGATCAGTTCCAGGGCGTCGAGATTGCCCTGGCTGAGCAGTTGTTCGAGTTCGTCCAGGCGGGCGCGCCAGTCGACCTGGGGGTCGGTGTGGGTGGCGCTTGCGGTTGCGGCAATGGCGGGCGGTGGCAGGAGCTCGGCCAGGGCGCTGCGCAATTCGACCAGGGCTTCGTCGAGCAGCTGTCGCAGGGTCGTCAGTTCCATCGCCACCTCCGGAGGGACACCCGCGCCGGCCTTGCCGGCGCGTTCGCCCTCGGCGGCGCGCGCGGCCAGGCGCTGCGCACCCATGGTGCCGGCGCTGCCCTTGAGGGAGTGTAGTACGGCCACCGCTGCCTCGCTGTCGGCGGCGTGCCAGGCTCGGGCGAGTCCTTCCAGCAGGCTGACGGAGTCCTCGGCAAAGCGTTCCAGCAACGAGCCGAACAGCCGGGCATCGCCGCCGAAGCGGCGCAGGACGAGGCTCAAGGGTTCCACCTGGCGATCCTCGCCGACCGGCGCGGCAACGGACGCGGCGCTGACCTCCTGGCCGGTCAGGCGCTGCAGGCGGGCGACCAGCAATTCCAGGTCGATGGGCTTGCCGATATGGTCGTCCATGCCGGCGGCCAGGCAGGCGTCGCGGTCGGTATGGGAGGCATTGGCGGTCATCGCCAGGATCGGCAGGGTACGGAAGCGCCCGTCGGCGCGGATGCGGCGGGTGGCTTCCAGGCCATCGATGTCGGGCATCTGCATGTCCATGATGACCACGTCCAGCGGTGCGCCGGAGAGCACCCGCTCGACGCCTTCCAGTCCACCCTCGGCCAGTTCCACCTGGGCGCCCTGTGCCAGCAGCAGTTCGGCGGCCACCTGGCGGTTGAGGGCATTGTCTTCCACCACCAGCAGGCGCAGGCCGGCCAGCCGGTGGCTCTCGTCGACCACCGCGGCGGCGTGCACCCCGGCCGGGATCTCGGCGCCCAGGGCCCGCTCCACCACCTCGACGATCTGCGCCGGGGTCACCGGCTTGGTCAGGTAGTCGTCGAAGGGCGCATCGGCGCTCTGCTGGGTTTCGGACAGGAAGTCGCGGCCGAAGCCGGTGAGCATGATGACCTTGGGTCGGTTGTCGGCCTGCCGCTCGCGCAGCTGCCGGGCCGCCAGCAGGCCATCGCCGTCGGGCATGCGCCAGTCCATGAGCACCGCCTCATAGGGCTGCGCCTGCTGCTGGGCCTGGACGACCCGCGCGAGGGCGGCGGCGCCGCTGGTGACCAGGTCCACCTGCCAGCCGAGGGCGGCCAGGGTTTCCACCAGCACCTCGCCGACCAGGGTGTTGTCGTCGGCCAGCAGCACCCGCCGGCATACCGGCGCCAGCTGGGTCTCGCCCTGGCTGTCCACCGCCAGGGCGGCATCGAACCAGAAGCGGCTGCCCACCCCCAGCTCGCTTTCCACCTGCAACTGACCATCCATCAGCTCCACCAGGCGCTTGCAGATGGCCAGGCCCAGCCCGGTTCCGCCAAAGCGCCGGCTGATCGAGGCCTCGGCCTGGGTGAAACCCTGGAACAGCTGCTCCTGGTGCGCCGGGCTGATGCCGATGCCGGTGTCCTGCACCGAGAATTCCAGGCGCAGTTGGCCGCCGTCGCGCGACAGCTGGCGCACGCTGACCAGCACCTGCCCCGCCTCGGTGAACTTGAGGGCGTTACCGGCCAGGTTGATGAGGATCTGCTGCAGGCGCAGGCTGTCGCCGATCAGGGCGGTGGGCAGCCCGGCATCCAGGTGGTAGTTGATCTCGACGTTCTTCTCGCCGCTGTTGCCGGAGAGCACCACGCCCAGGTTGCGCAGCACCTGCTCCAGGCTGAAGGGATGGACATCCAGCTGCAGCTTGCCGGCTTCGATCTTGGAATAGTCCAGCACATCGTTGAGCAGCCCCAGCAGCGAACGCGCCGCCTGCTGGGCCTTGGTCAGGTAGTCGCCCTGGCGCGCATCGAGCGTGGTGCGCTGCAGCAGTTGCAGCATGCCCAGCACGGCGTTCATCGGGGTGCGGATCTCGTGGCTCATGTTGGCCAGGAAGGACGACTTGGCCTGGCTGGCCAGGTCGGCGCGGGTACGCTCCTCGCGCAACCGGTGTTCCAGCTCCAGCTGTTCGGTGATGTCGCGGTTGATGCCCACCACCCGCAGCACCCGGCCGCGCGGATCGCGCTCGGTGCGGGCGCCAGCGATGATGTGCCGCAGCGAGCCATCCCGACGGCGGATGCGGAACACCGGATCGAACACCGCGCGTCCGGCTATGGCGGCGCCCAGGCGCTCTTCGGCGCTGCCCAGGTCGTCGGGGTGCACGCGGTCGCGCCAGTCGTTGTAGGTGATGCCGCGAGTGCGCTGCTCCTCGTTCCATTCGTAGAGATCGAACATCCGCTCGTTGCACTGCACCTGGCCGGTATCGGGCTGCCAGCACCAGATGCCGAGCTGGGCGACGTCGGCGGCCATGGTCAGTTGATCGCGGGTCTGCACGAGCGCCTGGCGCTGGCGACTCTGTTCGGTGATGTCGGCGATGATGGCCACCGCCAGGCGCTCGCCATCGGTCCACATCACCCCCAGGCTCAGGGTGATCGGGAAGACACTGCCGTCCGCCCGGCGCCCCTCCATTTCCTGGCCCTGTTGAGCGGCATTGTCGTCAGGCAGCGCCTGCGAGCAGCTGAACAGCGCCTCGTAGCCGGCCAGATAGCCGGGAATCAGCCGGCGGATGGGTTGACCGATCACCTCGGCCGCGCGATAGCCGAAGATGCGTTCGCCGGCCGGGTTGAAGGAGCGCACCAGGCCATTGCTGTCCACGGTGACGATGGGGCTGACCGCGGTATCCAGGATCGCCCGGGTCAGGGCGAGGCTGGCGGCCAGCTCCTGCTCGGCGGCCTTGCGCTCGGTGACATCGGAGGCGATCCCCAGGTAGCCGCTGACCTGGCCCGAGGCATCGCGCATGGTGGTCACCACCAGGCTGACGTCACGGTGTTCGCCGTCGCGCCGGACAAAGGTCCACTCGCGGGCATCGGCACCGGCGCGCTCGGAGCGCTCCACCAGCACGCGGAAGCCGGCGACCGGCAGGCCGTACTCGGCTTCCAGGGCCGCGCCCTGGGTCTCCAGCTCTTCCGGCAGATGGAAATCGCTGGCCTGCCAGCGCCCCACCACCTCGGCGGCGCAATAGCCCAGCAGGCGCTCGGCGCCTTCGTTGAACAGGGTGATGCGGCCTTCGCGGTCGGTGGCGATGATGCCCACCTCGGAGGCCGCGCGCAGCACGTCGCCGAGCAGCCGGTTGGTCTGGCTGAGTTCGGCGGTGCGCTGGGCCACCTGCTCCTCCAGCCGGGCATTGAGCGCCAGGATCTCGGCCTGGGCGGCCTTTTGCAGCGAGATGTCGCGCACCGTCTTGGAGGCGCCGATGATCCGGCCGTCACGGCCGCGCATGGGCGAGACGCTGACCAGGACATCGATGAGACGGCCGTCGCGGTGCTGGCGACGGGTCTCGAAGTGCGGCACCGGCTCGCCGCGGCCGATGCGTTCGAGCACCGACCATTCCTCGTGTTCGAGCTCCGTGGGCACCACCAGGTCGAGCAGGCGCTGGCCCACGGCTTCGCTGGCGGAGTAGCCGAACAGCTCTTCCGCCGCGTGGTTCCAGCTCAGCACCACGCCCTGGAGGTCCTTGCTGATGATGCCGTCGGAGGAGCTTTCCACCACCGCGGTGAGATTGGCCTGGTCCTGCTGGTACTGGCGACGGCGTTGGCGGGTGGTGAGCAGGGCGAAGGTCAGGCCGGCGGCCAGCAGGCTGACCAGTTTGCCGACCAGGTGCACCAGGGGTATCGAGACCAGGTTGAGACCGGCGACAAAGGCCGGTGTAGCGGTGAACGCCATCTGCCAGCGCCGACCGTAGACCTCACGCGTGTTGACCACCTCGGACAGCCCCGCCGTCGTGACGTCGCCCGCCTCTTCGCTAGCACCGCGCGTGTAGAACAGCTGCGGGTGGGCGGGCTCGGTCACGTCGGTCAGACGGATCAGCAAGCCAGGAATGTCCAGCCGCAGGCTGTCGAAGAGCTCGCGAATGCTCAAGGGCACATACGACCAACCCAGGGTAGCCGCCTCGCGTTGGGCAGGATCCTTGGGCACCAGGCCCTCGCGGTAGATCGGCAGCATCAGCAGCAGGCCGTGCTCCGGTGGCTGGTAGGCCTGCAAGTCCACCGGACCGGAGAGGTGCATGCTGCCACGCTGCATGGCCAGCACGGCGGTCTCGCGACGCCTGGGTTCGGAGGCCGCGTCCATGCCTACCGCCCGTAGATTGAGGGCCAGCGGTTCCACGTACTGGACGACGAAACGATCCCCCGCGTGCGGAGTGAAACTGCGAATGGTGAAATCGGGCCAGCCATCGGCACGGGCTGCGCGCAGGAAGCCCTCTTCCTCGGCAGCCGGAACCCGGCGAATGAAACCTATGCCGCGGGCACCGCGAAATTCCTGATTGAGATCGTGGGTACGACCATAGTGCTCGAGCAACTCGCGGGACAGGCTTTTGCCGGCCACCACGATGACGTCCCGCATGCCGCTCAGGCTGTATTCGTAGACGCGCAGCCGCTCGGCAATCTGCTCGCGCACATCGGTCGCCGCGGCGTCGAGGGCATTGCGGACCTGTCGCTCGTTGCGCTCGGTCAGATGGCGCATGGTCAGGCTGGTCAGCAGGACGCCGAGCAGAAAGACGCCGAGACTCCAGCGTACGCGAGAGGATTTGCACAGCCTGGTGAACATGGAGCCCCTGGTGGCAAAGGGTGCCACGCCGTAGGTTAGACGGTGCCAGGAACGGGAAGCGCGGACGGAGCGGGGCCTCCACCAGACCTGGCGGTAACAGCTAGCCCATCGGCGGGAAAAAAGGCTTTCTTGATACCGCAGATCGCGCGCCTGGCCGAAGCGCCGCGACGGATACGCGCGAAGCGGCAGGCCAGAGCAAGTTCACGCGCTAATTAGTTTTACTGTTTCTGACGAGTGGTACAGGAAAGATCGGTGCCCGAGCACGCCTTCCTGACCTTCCGGACAGCAAAAAGGGAGCACCGACCTGACGTCGGCGCTCCCTTTCGAGGACCTGTGCGCGGACTAGATGCGGAAACCGCCCACCAGCCGCTGCAGACGACCGGCCTCGGCTTCCAGGGCGGTACAGGCCGCCAGGGTGGCCTGGAGGTTGTCGACACCCTGCTGGTTCAGCAGGTTGATCTCGCTGATGTCCATGTTCAGGGTCTCCACCACCGAGGTCTGTTCCTCGGTCGCGGTGGCCACCGACTGGTTCTGGCCGTCGATCTCGCCGATGCGCTCGGTCACGCTGCCCAGCCGCTCACCGGCGCTCTTGGCTACCTGCATGCTGTGGGCGCTCTGCCGCTGGCTTTCCTGCATCAGGGCCACGGCGTCGCGCGAGCCGGTCTGCAGCTCTTCGATCATCTGCTGGATCTGCTGCGCCGAACTCTGGGTACGGCTGGCCAGGGAGCGCACCTCGTCGGCCACCACGGCGAAACCACGCCCGGCTTCGCCGGCACGCGCCGCTTCGATGGCGGCGTTGAGCGCCAAGAGGTTGGTCTGTTCGGAGATGCCGCGGATGACCTCGAGGATCTGGCCGATGTTGGCGGTCTCTTGCCGTTGAGTGCCTCGATATGTTCGCAACTGGTGCCGATCTTGGCCGACAGCGCCTGCATGGCGTGCAAGGCTTCGTCGAGCACCTCGCGACCTTCCTCACCCTGGGCGCGGGCGGTGCTGGCCTCGCCGGAGGCATGGGCGGCATTGCGGGCGATCTCCTGGGCGGCGGCGCCCAGTTCGTTGATCGCCGCGGCCACGCTGGTGGTGCGCTGGGCCTGCAGATCCGACTGCTGCATGGAGGATTGCGACGACTCCAGCACCCGGCGGGTGCCCTGATTGAGCTCACCGGTGCTCTGGGCCACGTCACGGATCGAGGTGTGGATGCGCGCCACGAACTTGTTGAAGGCTTCGGCCAGGGCGCCGAATTCGTCGCGGGCCTGCACCGGCAGGCGGCGGGTCAGATCGCCCTCGCCTTCGGCGATGTCGGCCATGGCGCGGGTCAGGTCATGCAGCGGGCGCAAGAGCACGCGGATCAGCAAGCCTAGGAGCAGGATGATGGCGATGACCGCCACCAGGGTGGCGACGATGGCCAGGTTGCGCGCCTGGGTCACCGGGGCATAGGCCTTGGCCTGGTCGATGGACAGACCCAGGTACCACTTGACCGAAGGCAGGCCATTGACCGGAGTAAAGCTCACCAGGCGCTCGCTGCCCTGCTGGGTGACCGCGTGCAGACCGGGCTGCAGGGACGGGGTCTGCTCGGGGAAGACGTCCTTGAGGGTCTTGAGCACCTGCTCGGGATGGCTGCTGACCAGGATCTTGCCGTCACCGTCGACCAGGAAGGCTTCGCCCAGGCCGCCGACGTTGAGCGAGGTGATGATTTCCACCAGCGCCGAGAGGTTGAGGTCGCCGGCCACCACACCCGCGAGTTGGCCGTCACGCTGCAATGGCGTGGCGATGGTCACGCCCAGCTGTCCGGAAGAGGCGAAGATATAGGGCGGGGTCAGCACCGTGGTGCCGGCGGCGGTGGCGGCCGCGTACCAGGGCCGCTTGCGCGGATCGTAGCCGGCCGGCAGGGTGCGCAGCGGGCGGGTGGTGTAGGTGCCGTCCACCTCGCCCAGGTAGGTGGAATCGAAGGTGCCGGTGTAGATCTTCTGATCCAGCAGGCCGACCAGGCCTTCGGGGGAGCGATCGCGCGCCAGGGTCTGGGCTTCGCCTTCGATGAGCTTGACCCGCGCATCCAGCCAGTAGGCGACGTTGCCGGCGGTGACCCGGCCGGTTTCCGCGAGGTTGGCACTCAGGCTCTGGTCGATGGCCTGGCGTTGCAGATAGGCATTGAAACCCGCGGAAGCGGCCAGCGCGGTGGTGATCACCAGCGCCGCGACCAGCAGGATCTTGTGGCTGAATTTCAGGTGTCGCTTCATACAGGTCTGCGTCCGTGGCCAGAGTGGAGCCATGCCGGATTCAGGGCATGGCGGTCACTCGTTATCGGGCACGTACGTTACGACTTGAGCGGAGCGGCAGCCTCTTTTGCGCAGGCCCGCGCTAGATGCGGAAGCCGCCCACCAGCCGCTGCAGGCGGCCGGCCTCGGCTTCCAGGGCGGTGCAGGCCGCCAGGGTGGCCTGGAGGTTGTCGACACCCTGCTGGTTCAGCAGGTTGATCTCGCTGATGTCCATGTTCAGGGTTTCCACCACCGAGGTCTGCTCCTCGGTCGCGGTGGCAACCGACTGGTTCTGGCCATCGATCTCGCCGATGCGCTCGGTCACGCTGCCCAGCCGCTCGCCGGCGCTCTTGGCCACCTGCATGCTGTGGGCGCTCTGCCGCTGGCTTTCCTGCATCAGGGCCACGGCGTCACGCGAACCGCTCTGCAGCTCCTCGATCATCTGCTGGATCTGCTGCGCCGAACTCTGGGTGCGGCTGGCCAGGGAGCGCACCTCGTCGGCCACCACGGCGAAACCACGCCCGGCTTCGCCGGCGCGGGCTGCCTCGATGGCAGCGTTGAGCGCCAGCAGGTTGGTCTGCTCGGAGATGCCACGGATGACTTCGAGGATCTGGCCGATGTTGGCGGCCTTGCCGTTGAGCGCCTCGATATGTTCGCAACTGGTGCCGATCTTGGCCGACAGCGCCTGCATGGCGTACAGGGCCTCATCGAGCACCTCGCGGCCCTCCTCGCCCTGGGCGCGGGCGGTGCTGGCCTCGCCGGAGGCATGGGCGGCATTGCGGGCGATCTCCTGGGCGGCGGCGCCCAGTTCGTTGATGGCAGCGGCCACGCTGGTGGTGCGCTGGGCCTGGATATCGGACTGCTGCATGGACGACTGCGAGGCCTCCAGCACCCGGCGGGTGCCCTGGTTGAGTTCGCCGGTGCTCTGGGCCACGTCACGGATCGAGGTGTGGATGCGCGCCACGAAGTGGTTGAAGGCCTCGGCCAGGGCGCCGAATTCATCGCGGGACTGCACCGGCAGGCGGCGGGTCAGATCGCCCTCGCCTTCGGCGATGTCGTCCATTGCACGGGTCAGGTCATGCAGCGGGCGCAAGAGCACGCGGATCAGCAAGCCTAGGAGCAGGATGATGGCGATGACCGCCACCAGGGTGGCGACGATGGCCAGGTTGCGCGCCTGGGTCACCGGGGCATAGGCCTTGGCCTGGTCGATGGACAGTGCCAGGTACCACTTGACCGAGGGCAGGCCCGCGACCGGGGTAAAGCTCACCAGGCGCTCGCTGCCGTTCTGCAGGACGTGATGGAAGCCGGGGGCCAGGCTCGGCGTCTGCTCGGGGAAGACCTCCTTGAGCGATTTCAGCACCTGGTCGGCGTGGCTGCTGACCAGGATCTTGCCGTCGCCGTCCACCAGGAAGGCTTCGCCCAGACCGCCGGCGTCCAGCGAGGTGATCATCTTCATCAGGCTGTCCATCACCAGGTCGCCGGCCACCACGCCGATCAGCTTGCCGTTCTGCAGGACCGGCGCGGCGATGGTGATGCACAGGAAGCTCTGCGGCGGCGCGGTGAGATAGGGCTCGGTGAGGATGGGGCCGCCGGCGCCGACCGCGGCCTTGTACCAGTCGCGCTGGCGGGCGTCGTAGCCGGCCTCCATGGGGGTATGGGGGCGGTCGGTGAAGGTGCCGTCGACCTCACCCAGGTAGGTGGAGTCGAAGTTGCTGGTGTAGAGCTTCTCTTCCAGCAGGCCCGCCACGTTGGCCGGGCTGCTGTCGCGGCTGAGCGCCTGGGCCTGGCTGTCGATCAGCTTGACCCGCGCGTCCAGCCAGTAGGCGATGTTGCCGGCGGTGATGCGCCCGATCTCGCCCAGCGAGGCTTCGAGACTCTGGGTGATCGCCTGACGCTGCAGATAGGCATTGAAGCTGGCGAAGCCGGCCAGGGCGATGGTCACCACCAGGGCGGCCGCCAGCAGGATCTTGTGGCTGAATTGGAGCGAGCGTTTCATGGATACCACGCGTAAGGCTTGGGTAGTGAGCAGCCGCTCTCCTCGCAGGTAGATATTGCGATAAGTATAGAGAGGGCAAGACGACCGGGGATGGTCGACGTCGCACTATTACGCTCAAACCTGACTTTTAGCTGGCGCCAACCGATAAACGTTCTCACAACGCCGATGTCTGGCCGGCGCGCCCTACAGCAGGCTGAATCCCTTCAGCAACAGCAGGCCGAGGTTGGTGCTCAGCATCCCGCCGAGGGTACTGAGCACCACGATGGTCGCCGCCAGCTGGGCATTGCTGCCGGCGGCGCGGGCCATGACGAAACTCGACGCTGCCGTCGGGCACCCCAGGTAGAGAAAGAGGATGCCCAGCGCCGGTCCCTGGATGCCCAGCGCCAGGGCGCCCAGCACCCCCAGCAGCGGAATCCAGACGATCTTCCACAGGCTGGCGCCCAGCGCCAGGCCGCTGCTCTCGCGCAGCGAGGCCAGCGACAGGGTGGCGCCGATGCACATCAGCGCCAGCGGCAGGGTGAGACCCGCGAAATAGTGCGCCGAGGTATCCAGCCAGCGCGGCAGCTGCCACTGGAAATAGGCGAAGGGAATCGCCAGCAGGATGCCGATGATCAGCGGATTGCCGAGGATGCTGCGCAGGAGGGTGCGACAGTTGGCCTCCAGGTGCGGGCTGTAGATCGCCAGCACGATGGCCGAGAGCACGTTGTAGAAGAGGATGACCATGCCGGCCATGATCCCGCCCACCGACAGCCCATAGTCGCCGTACTGGGTCGTCGCCAGGGCCAGGCCGACGATGCCGCAGTTGCCGCGAAAGGCGCCCTGCACATAGACGCCGCGATCGGCATGGGGACAGCGCCAGATCGCCCAGCCCCAGGCGGCCAGGAAACTCGCCACCGTGGCCAGGGCGAAATAGCCCAGCAGCAGCGGCTGCAACGCCTCGCCGAGGTCGGCCTTGAGGATACCGAGAAACAGCAGGGTCGGCATGGTGGCGCGAAACACCAGCGCCGAGGCGGTGTTGATGAAGGGGGTGTCGATCCAGCCCAGCCGCCTGAGCACGCAGCCCAGCAGCACCAGGGCGAAGACCGGGGCGGTGACGTCGAAGGTCGCCTGGACCAGGGCAAGCACGTCGGACATGGCGGAAGGCATCGCGGGAACGGCTCGCGATGGTAGCAGGCACGGCGCGCCACCGGGCCCCTCCTTCCGTCATCGCGAAGTGACATCAGTCAATGCTTAGCTTACTATCTACCCGCCCGATTCAGACGACGCCCCCGATCCATCCCCCGCTTCGCCTCAGCGCGACCGCTCTAGCTTCCTGCCAGGGAAGCCGGCGAAGGGGTGGAACAATAAGACAGACAACAGGTTCAGACGTAGCAGACGACAGATCCGCATGCGGTTCCGATTTGCGATGTCGTCGATCGAGTCGAAGTCTCTTTTCACGATTGCATTGCGAGCGCTGCCATGACTGTCACTTCCAACGCGAGACCGGGAGGCCTGCCTGCCAGGTTACTCGGCATCCTGTTCATCCTCCTGGGCCTCGCCCTGCTGGGGCTGGGCATCAAACTGGCCACCCTCGGGGGCTCCCTGTATTACCTCGGCGGCGGCGTGCTGCTCGCCCTGAGTGGCTACCTGCTGTGCATCCGGCGGGCCAGCGGGGTCTGGGTCTATGCCTTCTTCCTGGTGGTCTCCACCGCCTGGGCCGTACTGGAAGTCCAGTTCGACTGGTGGCAGCTGGTGCCGCGCCTGGCGCTCTGGTTCGTCCTCGGCCTGGTGCTGCTGATCCCGGTGTTCCGCCGTCCGCTGGACAGCCGGAGCGGCGGCCTGCCGCTGGTCGGCTCCCTGGTGATCGCCGCGGTCGTCGCCCTGATCGCCCAGTTCGTCAACTACAACCGTCTGGATGGTGACCTGGGTCGCGATACCGCAGGCGTCGAAAGCGCCGCCCCGACCGCCGCCGATGGCGACTGGCCGTCCTATGGCCGCACCGCCTTCGGTGATCGCTACTCGCCGCTCAAGCAGATCGACGTCAACAACGTGAAGGATCTGCAACCGGCCTGGACCTTCCGTACCGGCGACATCCCCGGCCCGAACGATCCCCAGGAAACCACCGCGGAAAACACCCCGCTCAAGGTCAACGGCAAGCTCTATGTCTGCACGCCGCACAGCCAGGTGATCGCCGTGGACCCCGACAGCGGCAAGGAAATCTGGCGCTTCGATCCCAAGCTGAGCACCCAGCACGCCGACAGCTTCAAGGGCTGGGCGCACATGACCTGCCGCGGCGTGGCCTACCATGACGACGCCACCTACGCCGGCACCACCACCGCCGGCCAGAGCCCGGCCAACGGCAGTGCCGTCCCGGTCGATGAACAGAGCACCCCGGCCGCCAGCAGCTGCCCGCGCCGCCTGTTCCTGCCCACCGCCGACACCCGCCTGATCGCCATCAACGCCGATACCGGCAAGGTGTGCAGCGACTTCGGCGACAACGGCCAGGTCGACCTGACCGCCAACATGGGCAGCTTCACGCCCGGCGGCTACTACTCCACCTCGCCGCCGGCGGTGACCCGCAACCTGGTGATCATCGGTGGCCACGTCACCGACAACGTCTCCACCGACGAGCCGTCCGGCGTGATCCGCGCCTATGACGTGCACACCGGCAAGCTGGTGTGGAACTGGGACAGCGGCAATCCGGACGCCACCGCGCCCATCGCCGCCGATGGCATCTACACCCGCAACTCGCCCAACATGTGGTCGATGATGGCCGTCGACGAGAAGATCGGCATGGTCTATCTGCCCATGGGCAACCAGATGCCCGACCAGTGGGGCGGTGACCGTACCCCGGCCTCCGAGAAGTACAGCGCCGGCGTGGTCGCCCTCGACATCGCCACCGGCAAGGTGCGCTGGAACTACCAGTTCACCCACCATGACCTCTGGGACATGGACGTGGGCGGTCAGCCGACCCTGGTGGACATCAAGACCGAAGGCGGCGTGAAACCCGCGCTGATGGCCTCGACCAAGCAGGGCAGCATCTATGTGCTGGACCGCACCAACGGTCAGCCCATCTACCCGATCAAGGAAACCCCGGTGCCCCAGGGCGCGGTGGAAGGCGACCACACCTCGCCGACCCAGCCGGTCTCCTCGATCAACCTGGCCGCGCCGACCCTCAAGGAAAGCGACATGTGGGGCGGTACGCCCTTCGACCAGGCGCTGTGCCGCATCGCCTTCCGCGAGCACCGCTACGAGGGCATCTACACCCCGCCGTCCACGCAAGGGTCGATCGTCTACCCGGGCAACTTCGGCGTGTTCGACTGGGGCGGCCTCTCGGTCGATCCGGTGCGCCAGATCGCCTTCCTCAACCCCAGCTACATGGCCTTCACCTCCAAGCTGGTGCCGCGTGAAGAGATCGCCAACCAGCCGGCGCGCAAGAGCGAGACCGAGGGCATCCAGCCCAACAAGGGCGCGCCCTATGGCGTGATCCTGTCGGCCTTCCTGTCGCCGCTCGGCCTGCCCTGCCAGGCACCCGCCTGGGGCTACGTGGCCGGTCTCGACCTGACCACCGGCAAGCTGGTCTACAAGCACAAGAACGGCACCGTGCGCGACAACTCGCCGGTTCCGTTGCCCCTGCCCATGGGCGTGCCCAGCCTGGGCGGCACCGTCACCACCGCCGGTGGCGTGGCCTTCCTGAGCGGCACCCTGGACCAGTACCTGCGTGCCTATGACGTGAAGAACGGCAAGGAACTGTGGAAAGGCCGCCTGCCGGCCGGTGGCCAGACCACCCCCATGACCTACACCGGCAAGGACGGCCGCCAGTACGTGCTGGTCTATGCCGGCGGCCATGGCTCGCTGGGCACCAAGCAGGGTGACTATGTGATGGCCTTCGCCCTGCCCGAGAAGAAGTAAGGGCGCCCGCGCCCGAGCTCCCCTCTCCTTAAGGGAGAGGGTTTGGGGCGAGGATGCTTCGAGCATTTTGACATCCTGTTGGAACCCACCTCGCCCCAACCCGAAATCCCGGCCCAGCCGGGATTTTTTTCGCCCGGGCTTTTTGCTTCTATGAAAAGAGCCACCTGGCACCCAAGGCCCAGCGGAAAAGGCTGCGCCGTTTTCCACGCTACAGTGTCAAGACCGTGCCTCGAACGCTCCCTCTCCCCTGGCAGAAGGCCAAGGTGGGGGCCAACCCGGGCACCCTACCCGCTCCTCCCCCTCTCCCCAGGGGAGAGGGCCGGGGTAAGGGCACACCCCGCTCCATCACCGTCCCTTGGACTCGGTTAAGCTATCCCCCATGCCCACCTCCCCGCCCCAACACCGCCGACTGCGCCTGGCCAACGGCCTGGCCGTCGCCCTGCTGCACGATGCCGAGCTGCCCCAGGCGGCCGCCCTGGTCCGCATCGGCGCCGGCAGTCACCAGGCGCCGCGGGCCTTTCCGGGGCTGGCGCACTTTCTCGAACACCTGTTCTTTCTCGGCAGCCGCCGCTATCCAGCGGCGGACGGCCTGATGCCGCTGGTGCAGCGCCTGGGCGGCGAACTCAACGCCAGCACCCGCGAGACCACCACCGACTTCTTTTTTGCCCTGGCGCCCGAGCACCTCGCCGCCGGCCTCGCCCGCCTGCTGGACATGCTCGCCGCGCCCCTGCTGGCAGCGGACGCCCAGCGTCGTGAGCGCGAGGTGCTGCACGCGGAATTCATCGCCTGGGCACGCAGCGCCGATACCCGCCGCGACCTGGCCCTGGCCGCCGGCCTGCCTGCGGACCATCCGGCCGCCGGCTTCCATGCCGGCAACCGATACAGCCTGCCGCTGCACAGTCCGATCTTCCAGGCGGCCCTGCGCGACTTCCAGCGCCAGTACTACCGCGCCGACAACGCCCTGTTGGTGCTGGCCGGGCCACAATCGCTGGCCGAATTGGCAGAGCTGGCCCGCGAACAGGGTGCAGTCCTGGCATCCGGTCCTGCGTCCGCACATGCAGCGCCCCCGTCACTCCCGGCCACCGGCGAACGCTGGCAGACCATTACCGCCACGCCGCCCATGCTGGCCCTGCAATTCGCTCTCGACGACCTGCCGCCCGGCAGCTGGGAGGCGGCCGAGCTGCTGGAAACCCTGCTGCTCGGCGACCATCCCGGCGGCCTGCCCGCCAGCCTGCGCCAGGCGGGCCAGGCCGAGCGGCTCAGCCTCGCCTGGCCCTATCGCCAGGCGCGCCAGGGCCTGCTCCGGCTGGATTTCTCGCCCGGCTCCCAGGCCAGTCCCCGTCGCCTGACCGACATCCTGTTCGCCTGGCTGGACAGCCTGCGCCAGTCACCTCTCGCCGCGCTGCAGCAGGGCCACGCCGAACGGGTCCGGCGCCAGTGGACCACCCTGCCCGGCCTGGCGCTGGCAAGACGCCTGGGTGAACGCCTCTGGCTGGATCGGCCAGGAGACGCCTGGCCACAACCGGCTCTCTCGCCTGCCGCCCAGGCCGCCTGGCCGCGGCTGCTCGCGCAACTGGTCCCGGAACGTCTCAGCGGTTTTGCCGGCGGCCTGGCCGCTGCACCGAACCAGGCATCGCCCGTCATCGCCAGCTTTACCCTGCCACCGCCCAATCCGCTGCTCACCGATCCCATCATTCCCAGCGCCCCGGCGATGCAGTCCTGGCCGATCAGCCAGGCCCTCGCCCCTCAGCAGCGCGAAGGCCTGCTGTTCCTGCGCTGGCGATGGCCGGAGGCGGTCGCGCCCGACGTCCAGGTGCTGGGCGCGCTCCCCCGGCTGGCCGCCGAGGCGGGCGTCACCCTGCGCTGGAGTCCGCCGGGGGCGCCCTGGGAGTTGCGGCTGCAAGGCTGGGCCGCGGCGCTGCCGGCGGTGCTGGAACAGGCGCTCGGCCGCCTGACGCACGCGCTGGAGCTGCCCCGGGCGCTGCCAGAAACCTCGATCGAGCCCATGCTGATCCGCCAGTTGCTCAAGGTCCTGCCCGAGCGACTGACCACGGCCACACCGCCCACAGGGAATGAAGCGGGTCCGCGCTGGCAGGCCCTGGCCTGTGGCCTGCCCACGGCTGCACAGGCGTCCCTGGCCGCCCTCACGCCGCCGCCTCGGCCCCAGGCAGGGCCGCTGGGCGAACCGCATGGCTTCACCGGTCGCCACTGGCACCCCGAACCCAGCGCCGACGCCCAGCAGGCGCTGCTGCTGTTCTGTCTGCAACCCGATGCGCGCCCCACCACCGAAGCCGCCTGGCGGCTGCTGGCAGCGCGTCTGCAAGGGCCGCTGTTCCAGCGTCTGCGCAGCGAGCGGCAACTGGGCTACGCGGTGTTTTCCGCCTATCGCCAGCTGGGCGATCAGGCCGGCCTTTTAATCGGTGTCCAGTCACCCCAGGCCCGGGCGGCGGAGATCCTGGCGGAAATCGAGGGTTGCCTGGCTGACAGCCTGGCCGCCATACAGGCCGAGGGCGCGACGCTTTCGCAGAACATCCGCCAGCTGGTGCGCGACTTCAGCCCCGCCACCCCTCAACGCGCGGCCCTGGCCGAGCGCCTCTGGTGGGGCTTCCAGCGTAGCGGGGCGCTGGATCTCGCGCCCTTGCAGGCAGCCCTGGCCGCCCTGGACGCTGGGGCCCTGCAGCAGGCCTGGCAGCAACTCACCGCCAGCGACGCACCGCGCTTCGCCCTGGCCAATGCCAGCGCGCCATCCGGCTGGATGTCATAGCTTTCAACACTTTCCCGGGAGCGTCGGCCGCTGCCGGCGGTCAATCTGTTGCAGGATCGGTAAGACAGTTATGTCCGCCGGACCGCCAGCGATTCGTCGCGGCAAAAACCCTTAGCTAGGTAACATTTGTTAGACTTGACGACCGGATCCATCCGGCTTTCGCAGTCAAAAGAGGAGACCTCCCATGTGGACCAAGCCTGCTTACACTGACCTGCGCATCGGCTTCGAAGTCACCATGTACTTCGCCAACCGTTGATGCGCCCCACGCCCCGGTTCGCCGGGGCGTACTTTTTCCAGGTTTAGCCTTTCCCATGCATATCCAGATTCTCGGCTCCGCCGCCGGCGGTGGCTTTCCCCAGTGGAACTGCAATTGCGTCAATTGCGACGGCTTCCGCAAGGGCACCCTCAGGGCCCAGGCCCGTACCCAGTCCTCCATCGCCCTGTCCGACGACGGGGTGAACTGGATCCTGTGCAACGCCTCGCCCGACATCCGTGCCCAGCTGGCCGGCTTCGCCCCGCTGCAGCCGGCGCGGGCCCTGCGTGACACCGGCATCCGCGCTATCGTCCTGCTGGACAGCCAGATCGACCACACCACCGGCCTGCTCAGCCTGCGGGAAGGCTGCCCCCACCAGGTCTGGTGCACCGAGATGGTCCACCAGGACCTCACCACCGGCTTTCCGCTGTTCAACATGCTCGAACACTGGAACGGCGGGCTCAGCTGGCAGCCCATCGCCCTGAGCGGCAGCTTCACCATTCCGGCCTGCCCGAATCTGGAATTCACGCCCTTCCCGCTGCGCAGCGCCGCGCCGCCCTACTCGCCCCATCGCCACGATCCGCACCCCGGCGACAACCTGGGTCTGCTGGTTCATGACCGGCGTACCGGTGGCAAGCTCTTCTACGCCCCGGGGTTGGGCCAGCCGGACGCCGCCCTGCTGGAGCTGATGGGCCAGGCCGACTGCCTGCTGGTGGACGGTACCCTCTGGACCGACGACGAGATGCAGCGTCGCGGCGTGGGCACCCGGACCGGCACCGAGATGGGTCACCTGCCGCAGAGCGGTCCCGGCGGCATGCTGGAAGTGCTGGCCGGCTTCGCGCGCCAGCGCAAGGTGCTGATCCACATCAACAACACCAATCCGATCCTGGACGAAGACTCCCCCGAGCGCGCCATCGTCGAGCGCCAGGGCGTGGAAGTCGCCTGGGACGGGATGTCCATCGAGTTGTGAACGCCATGCCCAACGCCCTCACTCCCGCCGAATTCGAAGCTGCCCTGCGCGCCAAGGGCGACCTCTACCATATCCACCATCCCTATCACGTGGCCATGTACCAGGGTCGCGCCAGCCGCGAGCAGATCCAGGGCTGGGTAGCCAATCGCTTCTACTACCAGGTCAACATCCCGCTCAAGGACGCCGCCATCCTGGCCAACTGCCCGGATCGCGAGATCCGTCGGGAGTGGGTGCAGCGCATCCTCGACCACGACGGCGAGCCCGGCAGCGAAGGCGGCATCGAGGCCTGGCTGCGCCTGGCCGAGGCCACCGGCCTGGATCGCGAGCAGGTGCTCTCCCAGGAACTGGTGCTGCCCGGGGTGCGCTTCGCGGTGGACGCCTACGTCAACTTCGCCCGCCGCGCCTCCTGGCAGGAGGCCGCCAGCAGCTCCCTGACCGAGCTGTTCGCGCCGCAGATCCACCAGTCGCGGCTGGACGCCTGGCCGACCCACTACCCCTGGATCGATCCGGCCGGCTACGAGTACTTCCGCACCCGCCTGGGCCAGGCCCGCCGCGACGTCGAACACGGTCTGCAGATCACCCTGCAGCACTACACCACCTGGGAGTCCCAGCAGCGCATGCTGGAGATCCTGCAGTTCAAGCTGGACATCCTCTGGAGCATGCTCGACGCCATGAGCATGGCCTACGAACTGCACCGCCCGCCCTACCACAGTGTCACCGCCGAGCGCCGCTGGCACCGAGGAATCGACCTATGAGCTTCGACCGCACCCAGGTGCCGCGCTGGCGCCCCGGCTACCGCTTCCAGTTCGAGCCGGCGCAGGACGCCCATGTGCTGCTCTATCCCGAGGGCATGATCAAGCTCAACGACAGCGCCGCCGCCATCGGCGGGCTGATCGACGGCCAGCGTGACGTGGCCGCCATCATCCAAGCCCTCGACGAACGCTTCCCCGGCGTGCCCGAGCTGGGCGCGGACGTTGAACAATTCATGGAGGTCGCCCGTGCAGAGCACTGGCTCCTGCTCGGCTGACACCAGCCTGCCGGGCACGCCCATGCAGTTGCCGCAACCGCCGGTAGTGGCCAAACCGAATGTCGGCCTGCCACTGTGGCTGCTGGCCGAGGTCACCTATCGCTGCCCGCTGCAGTGCCCCTATTGCTCCAATCCGCTGGACTTCGCCGCCCAGGGGCGCGAGCTGACCACCGCGCAGTGGTTCAAGGTCATGGCCGAGGCACGGGAGATGGGCGCGGCCCAGATCGGCTTCTCCGGGGGCGAGCCCCTGGTGCGCCAGGACCTCGCCGAGCTGATCCGCGAGGCGCGCCGGCTGGGCTACTACACCAACCTCATCACCTCCGGCATCGGCCTCACCGAGGCGCGCATCGCCGAATTCAAGGAAGCCGGCCTGGACCATATCCAGATCAGCTTCCAGGCCAGCGACGAACAGGTGAACAACCTGCTGGCCGGCTCGAAGAAGGCCTTCGCCCAGAAGCTGGCCATGGCCAAGGCGGTCAAGGCCCGTGGCTACCCGATGGTGCTCAACTTCGTCACCCACAGGCACAACATCGATCGCATCGACCAGATCATCGACCTCTGCCTGGCGCTGGAAGCCGACTTCGTCGAACTCGCCACCTGCCAGTTCTATGGCTGGGCGGAGCGCAATCGCGCCGGTCTCCTGCCAACCAGAGCCCAGCTGGAGCGCGCCGAACGCATCACCAACGAATATCGCGCGCGCCTCAAGGCCGAGAACCATCCCTGCAAGCTGATCTTCGTTACCCCGGACTACTACGAAGAGCGTCCCAAGGCCTGCATGGATGGCTGGGGCAAGCTGTTCCTGACCATCACGCCGGACGGCACCGCCCTGCCCTGCCACGGCGCCCGGCAGATGCCCATCGCCTTCCCCAACGTGAAGGAGCAGGATCTGCGGCACATCTGGTACGACTCCTTCGGCTTCAACGTCTACCGCGGCTACGACTGGATGCCCGAGCCCTGCCGCTCCTGCGACGAGAAGGAAAAGGACTACGGTGGCTGCCGCTGCCAGGCCTTCATGCTCACCGGCGATGCGCGCAACGCCGACCCGGTCTGCGCCAAGTCGCCGCACCACGACCTTATCCTCGCCGCCCGCCAGGAAGCCGAGACCGCGACCCAGCGGATCGAGGACCTGCAGTTCCGCAACGAGCGCAATTCGCGGCTGATCGCCAAGGTTTGAAGTCATGGGCGGCGCCAGACATGCCGAGGTCGCCGGCGGAATCCGGTCCCTCGCGCCAAGGCGCAGGCTGGCCAACGGGACTCACCACCCACGGCTCCGAGGCATTTGCCTCCCGGCCGGGCAGTGACCATACTGCCCGGCCGGACCTTTTCGCCTCGTCGTCATGCCCTCGATACGCCCGCTGCGCCCTGCCGATATCCCTGCCGTTCTCGATATCCAGGCGGCCACCTACCCCGCCGACCTGCTCGAAGACCGCGCCTTCTACGTCAATCGCCTGGAACTCGCCCCGGAACACTGCTGGGCGGCGACCGATGCCGAGGATCGCCTGCGCGGCTATCTGATCGCCTATCCCTGGGACGACGGCCTGCCACCGGTGCTGGGGGCTCGCCTGGAGCAGCTGCCGAGCGAGGCCTCCACCTGGTTCCTGCACGATTGCGCGGTGCACCCCGAGGCCCAGGGCCAGGGCGTGGCCGGGCGGCTCTATCGCCATGCCAAGGGCCAGGCCCGGCGTGCCCGCCTGCGCCAGGGGCGGCTGGTGTCCCTGTCCGGTGCCATCGGCTACTGGCAGCGCCATCACTACCATCCGGTTCCCGCCGACGCCGCGCTCAAGGCCAAGCTGGCCGGCTATGGCGATGGCGCCTGCCTGATGCAGCGCACCCTCGATACCCCGGAAGCCGAGCACGCCCAAACCTTGCAAATCTAAATGCAAGTATTTCGCTTTCGCCTTAACATGGTCTAGCCCAGGAGGGCCTCCGCTGCCCGGCGCTCTGGCGCGGGTATCTTGATCGCCGCTACAAGGAATCCCTGATGAACATCGCTCCAGCGTCTTCGGCCAAGGGCCGGCGCGTCTTTTCCGTTACCTTGTTGGCCGCCCTGCTGGCACTGGGTGGGCAAGCCGCCCAGGCGCGTTCCAGCTTCGAAGCCCCCGATCCGGACTACCACGGCGAGATCAAGGCCAGCCCCGTCACCGGCACCGCCATCCTGGCCGGCAGCGAGGTCGCGCTGGACGGCCGCGGCTTCACCCCCGGTCAGCAGATCACCCTGTCGCGCGGCGGCGTGGCGCTCAACCCCGACGCCGCCTACGTGGCCGACGCCCAGGGCAACTTCAAGGCGACCCTGCGCATCCCCGAAGACGCCGCCCCCGGCCAGCACCCCATCGTCATCAGCACCGCCCAGCCCTCGGGCGCCGCGGTCTTCCCGCTCAAGGTCTCGCCGGTGGTGCCGCTATCCGGCGCCGATGCCTATAGCCTCACCGCGGTCAAACTGGTCCCCGGCCTCTACCAGGTGGACAGCAGCGCCAAGACCGGCGCCCTCTTCGTCACCTCGGCCGTGGGCCGCCCGCCGGTCAAGGTCTCGCAACTGCTCAAGCTCGACCCCAAAGACCTGGCCATCGAACGCCAGATCACCCCGGCCGCCGCTCCCGGCGCGGACGCCGGTGTCTACGCCGTCTACGGCGTGGGCGTGGACGACCGCAACGGCACCGTCTGGACCTCCAACACCCGGCAGAACACCGTGGCGGTCTATCGCCAGAGCGACCTGGGCCTGGTTAGGCAATTCGAACCCGGCCTCGTGCCCCATGCCCACACCGTGGTGGTCGACGAGAAACTCGACCGCGCCTTCGCCTCGGCGGCCATGACCCCGGACATCGTCAGCTTCGATGCCAGGACCCCGGCCGTGCGCAAGCACATCACCATCGAGTCGGGCGTGCGCGGCGAGCAGTTCGCCGTGGTCGGCATGCACCTGGACCCGGCGGTGCACAAGCTCTATGCCGTCAGCCTGAAGACCAACGAGGCCGCGGTGATCGACGCCAAGACCGAGACCGTCGAGAAGGTCTTCCCGATCCAGGGCGCCAGGACCCCCATGGGCGTGGCCCACGATCCCAGGACCGATCGCCTGTTCATCACCGCCCAGGGCAGCGACAACCTGCTGATCGTCGACGCCAAGACCGGCCAGACCCTGCACAACGTCACCACCGGCGCCGGGGCGCTGAACGTGGCCTTCGACCCGGTCAAGCGCCTGGCCTACGTCACCAACCGCGGCGCCGGCACCCTGACCGTGGTCGACCCTGACGGCACCATCAAGGCCAACCTGGAGCTGGGCACCTATCCCAACCATGCGGTGGTGGACGCCAAGGGCGTGGTCTACGCGGTCAACAAGGCCAAGGGGCAGGATGATGCCGAGGGAGATCGGATTACGCGGGTAGTGGCTAAGTAAGAGGCCTGCCGCCCCTGGCCTAGGTTGGGGCGTTTTTGTAGGTTGGGTTGAGCGTTAGCGAAGCCCAACGGATTGCGGCTGGGGTTATAGATGCCCTAGCCGTTTATCGTGGTCTGCTTGCGGCTCTTGTTTCGCCCACCCGGGCGAGTCACTTTTGCCAGTCGCGACTGCGCGCCCCGGACAAAGGTAACCAAAAACGCTTGCTCCGACCATCCGGCCCTACGCTACGCTCCGGGTCCACTCACCCCAGCGCCGCTCCGGGGTCGGCCTACACGGGCCGTCCATGGCCCGTTAGGCCTCTCGCCGCATCCATACGGCTCGACCCACTCCACGACGCTGGCGTTCGCCCTCCTGAACGGGGCGATTCGCCAGCCTGAAAGTTTTGGCTGAAAAGCCACAAAAGCCCGTAGCGTGGACAACGGCAACGCCTTGTCCACTAATGGTGTCGGTGCCCAACAGTGGAAAACGCTGCGCGGTTTTCCACGCTACGAATCGCTCTGGCTCCGCTTGTAAACACCTCAGCCTCGGGCTGGCGTCCCGCCCCGTCAGTGAGGCCGAGTGCAGGTGTCGCGGAGGGGGATGCGAGGCAGGACGCCGAGCAAGGCGCGAGGGGCAGGAGGCCCCTTCGTGCCGTACCCCCGGAGCGGCGCCGGAACGAGGGGACCTGGAGCGCAGCGAAGGGCCGAAACGTGGGGCAAGCGCTTTTGGTTACTTTTGCCGCGACTGGCAAAAGTGACTCGCCCGGGTGGGCGAAACCAAAACTTTCAAAGCTCTCGGTAATTCGCCTGGGCATTGATCAAATGCCCAAAGCGTTTGGCTTCGCTTAACCCAACCTACGTCCTACGCCCGTCCCAAACAACGACGCCCACCAGATCACTCCAGCGGGCGCCACTCAAGGGGGCGGCAGAGGGGGACACTCAAGGGGGCGGCAGAGGGGGACACTCAGCCCTCCAGCGACTCCACCCCCAACTCATCCCACACCGCCTCCGCCAGGTGGAAGGTGGCATTGGCTGCCGGGATGCCGCAGTAGATGGCGCTCTGCATGATCAACTCCTTGATCTCCTCCCGCGTCACCCCGTTGCTGCGCGCGGCGCGCAGGTGCAGGCGCAGTTCGCCTTCGCGGTTCATGCCGATCAGCATGGCGATGGTGATCAGGCTGCGGGTGTGCCGCGGCAGGCCCGGGCGGGTCCAGATGTCGCCCCAGGCGTGGCGGGTGATCATCTCCTGGAATTCTTCGTTGAAGGGGGTCAGCTTTTCCAGGCTGCGATCGACGTGGGCGTCGCCCAGCACCGCGCGGCGGACCTGCATGCCGGCTTCATAACGTTCTCTTTCGTCCAAGATCGACTCCTTCAGGCGCTCAGAAAGGCCAGCACGCGCTGGGTAAAGGCAGCGCCCATCTGCACGTTGGACAGGTGGGCGGCGGGAAACTCGACGTACTCGGCGCCCGGGATGCGTTCCTGCAGGAAGCGGCCGTCGGCCGGGGTGGTCACGGCGTCGTGGCTGCCGGCGACGATCAGCGTCGGCGCGCGGATGGCGTCCAGCACCTCGCGGAAATCGGCGTCGCGCACCGCCGCGCAGTTGGCGGCATAGCCCTGGGGCGAGGTACCGGCGAGCATGGCGACGATGCGGTCGACCCGGTCCGGCTCGGCGCTGGCGAAGTCGGGGGTGAACCAGCGACCGATGGAGGCGTCGCGCAGGTCGCGCATGGCCTGCTCGCCGCCGGCTTCCACGGTCTGGATGCGCCCGTTCCACACCTCGGGGGTGCCGATCTTGGCGGCGGTGTTGCACAGCACCAGACGGGTGATCCGCTCGGGGGCGTTGATGCCCAGCCACTGGCCGATGGAGCCGCCCATGGACAGGCCGCAGAAGGCGAACTGGTCGATGCCCAGGGCATCGGCCAGGGCCAGGACATCACGGCCGTTCCCGTCCATGCGATAGGGGCCGGGCGTCACCAGGGAGGCGCCATGGCCCCGGGTGTCGTAGCGCAGCAGGCGAAAGCGCTCGCTGAAGGCGGCGGCCTGGTCGTCCCACATGGCGAGATGGGTGCCCAGGGAGTTGGACAGGATCAGTACGGGAGCGCCCTCGGGGCCCTCCAGTCGGTAGTTCAGGTCGCCATCGGCGAGACGTACGCTGGGCATCAGGCAGTCCTCTGGTCTAGGGATGGGCAAGCAGGGTGCGGTGTTCGGCCAGGGCGCGGGTTACCCAGGCGCGGGCCTGCCCTTGGTAATGGGCGGGGTCCAGCAGACGATCCAGTTCGGCGCTGGAGAGTTCGGCGGTCACTTCCGGCGTATCGCCCAGCACCTGCCGCAGGTGACGCCCCTCCTGGACGGCGCGCTTGCAGCTCTGCTCCACCAGGTGGTGGGCGGCCTCGCGCCCTAGCCGTCCGGCCAGGGCGATGCTGACCGCCTCGGCCAGCACCAGGCCATGGGTCAGTTCCAGGTTGGCCTGCATCCGCGCGGCATCGACCTCAATGCCGGCGACGATGGCCTGGGCCTGCTGCAGGGCGCCGGAGACCAGGCAGAACAGCTCCGGCAGGGTTTCCCACTCGGCGTGCCAGAGGCCCAGGCTGCGTTCGTGCTCCTGGGGCATGGCGGAAAACAGGGTGCTGACCAGACCCGGCGCGCGGGTGGCGGCGGCGATCAGCACCGCCGCGCCCACCGGATTGCGCTTGTGCGGCATGGTGGAGGAGCCACCCTTGCCCGGCGCCGAGGGCTCGAAGACCTCGGCGGCTTCGGTCTGCATCAGCAGCGACAGGTCGCGGCCCAGCTTGCCCAGGCTGCCGGCCACCAGGCCGAGCCAGGCGCCGACCTCGACCAGGCGATCGCGCTGGGTGTGCCAGGGTTGCTCCGGCAGGCTCAGTTCCAGCTCCCGGGCCAGGGCCTCGGCGACTGGCAGGGCCTGATCGCCCAGGGCGGCCAGGCTGCCCGAGGCACCGCCGAATTGCAGCACCAGCACCCGTGGCCGCAGCTCGGCCAGGCGCTGGCGGTGCCGGGTGATGGCGCCCAGCACTCCGGCCAGCTTCATACCCAGGGTTACCGGTGTCGCGTGCTGCAGCCAGGTACGGCCGGCCAGCACGGTAGCGGCATGGCGCTCGGCCTGGGCGGCCAGGGCCCCGGCCAGTTGCGCCAGATCGGCGTCCAGCAGGTCCAGCGCCTGGCGGATCTGCAGCACCAGGCCGCTGTCCATGGCGTCCTGGCTGGTGGCGCCACGATGCACATGACGCTCGGCCTCCGGATCCCGGGTGGCGATCTGCCGGCCAAGGGCCTTGACCAGCGGAATGGCGGAATTGCCGGCGCTGACCACGGCCCGGGCCAGCTCGGCCGGGTCATACCGTTCGGCGCGGCAGGCGGCGGCGATGGGCGCCACCGCCGCCTGGGGGATCACCCCCACCGCCGCCTCGGCGCGCGCCAGGGCGGCCTCGAAGTCCAGCATGCCCTGCAGTCGCCCCCGGTCACAGAACACCGCGCGCATGGCGACCTGGGTGAAATAGGCGTCGAACAGCAGGTTGGACATGGGGACTCCTCGGGGCTCAGTGGTCGTGATGCAGGTAGGTGGCCTGCCGCGGCAGCCGGAGGCTGACCAGGAAGGCCACCGCCAGCATCACCGAGACATAGATGTAGAAGACCTCTTCATGCCCCTGGGTCTTGAAGCTCAGGGCGACGAATTCCGCCGAGCCGCCAAAGATGGCATTGGCCACCGCATAGGACAGGCCCACGCCCAGGGCCCGTACTTCCGGCGGGAACATCTCCGCCTTCACCAGGCCGCTGATGGAGGTGTAGAGGCTGATGATGGCCATGGCCAGGCAGATCAGCAGGAAGGCCAGGAAGGGACTCTGGACGCTGGCCAGCGCGGTGAGGATCGGCCAGGTGCAGACCGTGCCCAGGCCGCCGAACAGCAGCATGGAGGCGCGCCGACCGATGCGGTCGGAGAGCATGCCGAACAGCGGTTGCATGAGCATGAACACCAGCAGGGCACAGGTCATCACGGCGCTGGCGGTCTTGGCGTCCATGCCGCTGGTGTTGACCAGGTACTTCTGCATGTAGGTGGTGAAGGTATAGAAGATCAGCGAGCCGCCCGCGGTGTAGCCGAGCACGGTGAAGAAGGCCGCCTTGTGGTGCTTGAACAGGCCGCTGAGGGTACCGGCCTCCTTGTTGGCGCGGGTCTCGGCGGTGGTGGTCTCTTCCAGCGAACGACGCAGGAACAGCGAGACCACGGCCGCGGCGGCGCCGACCAGGAAGGGAATCCGCCAGCCCCAGGCACGCAGGTCGGCATCGCTCAGGACCTGCTGCAGGATCACCACCACCAGCACCGCCAGCAACTGGCCGCCGATCAGGGTGACGTACTGGAAGGAGGCGAAGAAGCCGCGCTGGCCCCGCAGCGCCACCTCGCTCATGTAGGTGGCGGTGGTGCCGTATTCACCGCCCACCGAGATTCCCTGCAGCAGGCGCGCGAGCAGCAGCAGGGCCGGCGCCGCGACGCCGATGCTGGCATAGGTGGGCAGGCAGGCGATGGCCAGGGAGCCGGCGCCCATCATCAGGATGGAGATGACCATGGAGGTGCGCCGGCCGTACTTGTCGGCGACGCGCCCGAAGATCCAGCCGCCGAGGGGCCGCATCAGGAAGCCCGCGGCAAAGACGCCGGCGGTGCTCAGCAGCTGCACGGTGGGATCGCTCTTCGGGAAGAAGGCGGCGGCGAAGTAGATGGAACAGAAGGCGTAGACGTAGAAGTCGAACCATTCCACCAGGTTGCCGGACGAGGCGCCGACGATGGCGAAGATGCGCTTCTTGCGCTCCTCGAAGCTGTAATGCGGGTGAGTGCTCATGGAGATCCTTAATTATAGGTATGGATGGACGGAGGACAGCCTACCGCCATCGGACCCGCAGAGACACACGCGGTTACAGGGGATGATGGGCATGGGGTGAACGAGATTTGGTGATTTGCTCAGCACGGGCTCTACGATCGGCCCCGAGAATCGCGGCCATGGGCCGCTCCTACAGGTGCCGTACCTGTAGGAGCGGCCCATGGCCGCGATTTGCCTCAGATCCCGTCCACCCGCTCCACCGCCAGTGCCAACCCCTGGCCGACGCCCACGCACATGGTGGCGAGCCCCAGGCGGCCGCCGGTCTTTTCCAGGTGGTGCACCGCGGTGAGCACCAGGCGGTTGCCACTCATGCCCAGGGGATGACCCAGGGCGATGGCGCCGCCGTTGGGATTGACCTTGGGGCTGTCGTCGGCCACGCCCAGCTCGCGCAGGACGGCGATGCCCTGGGCGGCGAAGGCTTCGTTGAGCTCGATGACGTCGAAGGCCTCGATGGACAGGTCCAGTTGCTTGAGCAGCTTGCGCACTGCCGGGGTCGGACCGACGCCCATGATGCGCGGCGCCACCCCGCCGCTGGCCATGCCCAGTACCCGGGCGCGGGGCGTGAGGCCGTGCTTCTGCACCGCTTCCGCCGAGGCCAGGATGATCGCCGAGGCGCCGTCGTTGAGCCCCGAGGCGTTGCCCGCGGTCACGGTCCGGTCCGGGCCGTTGACCGGCCTGAGCTTGGCCAGGCCTTCGGCGGTGGTATCCGGACGCGGATGCTCGTCCTGTGCCACCACCACGTCGCCCTTCTTGCCCGAGAGGGTCACCGGGACGATTTCCTCGGCGTAGTAGCCGGATTCCTGGGCCGCGGCGGCACGCTGCTGGCTGCGCAGGCCGAAGGCGTCCTGGTCGGCGCGGCTGACGCCATAGTCGGCGGCGACGTTGTCACCGGTGACCGGCATGCTGTCGACGCCATAGGTCTCCTTCATCGCCGGATTGATGAAGCGCCAGCCCAGGGTGGTGTCTTCCAGCTTCTGGCCGCGACCGAAGGCGCTGTCGGCCTTGCCCATCACATAGGGCGCGCGGGTCATGGATTCCACCCCGGCGGCGATCACCAGCTCCATCTCGCCCAAGGCGATGGCGCGATAGGCCTGGCCCACCGCTTCCATGCCCGAGGCGCAGAGGCGATTGAGGGTCACGCCCGGCACCGTTTCCGGTAGTCCCGACAGCAAGACCGCCATGCGTGCCACGTTGCGGTTGTCCTCACCGGCCTGGTTGGCGCAGCCCATGAACACCTCGTCCACCGCCGTCCAGTCCACCTGGGGATTGCGCTCCTGCAGCGCCTTGAGCGGAATGGCCGCCAGGTCATCGGCGCGTACCGCCGAGAGACCGCCGTTGAGCCGGCCGATGGGGGTCCGAATGGCGTCGCAGATATAGACGGGGCGACTCATTCCTCAGCTCCTTTCTGGCCGCCGTGGGCGGCATTGGTCCGGGCCTGCAGGTCACGCAGGGCCACGAGTTCGGTCGCCGTCGGCGCCGCGCTGGTGGCGACCTGGTCGGCGAAACGGATGGCCCAGCCGGTGGCGGCCACCACCTGCTCGCGGGTCACGCCGGGATGCAGGGCGGTCACCACGAATTCGTGGGTACCGGCTTCCGGCTCCATGATGCAGAGGTCGGTGATGATGGCGGTCGGACCCTTGCCCGGCAGACCCAGCTGCTGGCGGTGATCGCCACCCTCGCCGAAGCCCACCGAGGTGATGAAGGCCAGCTTGTCGACGAAGCTGCGGTGCGATTGCTTGAGGATGATCAGCACCTCCTTGGCCGAGCCGGCGATCTCCGGCGCGCCGCCGGCGCCCGGCAGGCGCACCTTGGGCTGGTGGTAGTCGCCGATCACCGTGGTGTTGATGTTGCCGAAGCGATCGACCTGGGCCGCGCCCAGAAAGCCGACATCGATGCGCCCGCCCTGCAGCCAGTAGCGGAAGATCTCGCCGGTGGGCACCACGGTGTCGGCGGTCTCGGCCAGTTCGCCGTCGCCGATGGACAGCGGCAGCACCGAGGGCTTGGCACCGATGGGACCGGATTCGTAGATCAGCACCACGTCCGGCGCATGGGTCAGGCGCGCGAGATTCGCCGCGGTGGACGGCAGGCCGATGCCGACGAAGCAGACGCTGCCATTGCCGAGGCGGCGCGCGGCGGCCACGGTCATCATTTCATTGGTGGTGAAGTCGCTCATGATTCAGGCCTCCGCAGCCAGCTTCGCCTGGAATGCGGCGAAGTCCGCGGTACCGCGGATGTAGGTGTCGATCCACTGGGTAAAGGTGTCGCGGTCGCGAGCGATCGGGTCCCAGGCCTGGTAGAAGCGGTTATCCCGCTCGTAGTAGCCGTGGGCATAGGACGGGTGCGCCCCGCCCGGCACCACGCAGACGGCGCTGAGCGCCCAGGTCGGCAGCACGCAGGCGTTCATCGGTGCCTGGAGGTCGTCGACGAGCTCTTCCACGGTGACGATGCAGCGCTGGGCGGCCAGCGCCGCCTCCTTCTGCACGCCGAGGATACCCTGGATCAGCACGTTGCCCTGGCGATCAGCCTTCTGCGCATGGATGACGGTGACGTCCGGGCGCACGCTGGGCACCGCGGCGAGCTGCTCGCCGGTGAAGGGGCAGGCGATGAACTTGATGTCCGGATTGACCTTGGCCAAATCCGAGCCCTGGTAGCCGCGCAGGACGGCGAACGGCAGGTTGGAGGCGCCGGCGACATAGGCGTTGGCCAGGGCCGCGTGGCTGTGCTCGGAGATCTCCAGCTTGTGCGGCCAGCCCTTTTCCACCGCATCGCGCAAGCGGTGCAGGGAGCCGACCCCGGGGTTGCCGCCCCAGGAGAAGATCAGCCGCTTGGCGCAGCCGGCGCCGATCAGCAGGTCATAGACCAGGTCGGGGGTCATGCGCACCAGGGTCAGGTCGCGCCGATTCTGGCGGATCAGCTCGTGGGCGGCGGCGGTCGGAATGAGATGGGTGAAACCTTCGAGGGCGACGGTCTCGCCATCGTGGACGAAGCGCTGGATGGCTTCGCTCAGGGACAGGATCTGGGCCATGGATTGTCGACTCGCGTCTTTGTTGTCGGCGCCGCCCGGTGCGGCGGTCTGGAGTCAGACTACAAAGGCCCATCCACGCAAACAATCCGATAATCGACTAACAGTTCGATTATCGAACAGCATCGTTCCGTGGACCGTCGACCACCTCGATGCGCAGCGCGCTGTGGCAGCGGCTACACTGGGCTCCCCTCATCCAGAGCCCAGCCGATGTCCGACAAGCCCCGCGCCTCCCTCGAAGGCATCACCCTCGAAGCCCTGCTCACCCGCCTGGTGGAGCATCACGGCTGGGAGGAACTCGGTCGCCGCATCCCGCTGCGCTGCTTCACCCATGAGCCCAGTATCAAATCCAGCCTGACCTTCCTACGCCGCACACCCTGGGCACGGGAAAAGGTCGAGCAGCTCTATCGGCGGTTGCCGAAGCAGGGCTAAGGCAGGCCCCGCACAACTAACGGATTTAGGATTTGGTCCCCAGCAGGCCACGCAGCGTCTGCTGGATATCGGCCGGCAAGACCACCGTCTTCGCGTTGTCGCTGGTGGCCAGCTTTTCCATGGCATTGATATAACGCTCGCCCAGCAGATAGAGCACCGGAGTCGGGTCGCTGCCCACGGCTTCGGAGATCTTGCTCAGGGCGGCGGCGGAGGCCTGCGCCAGGGTCACCTGGGCCACGCTGTCGCGCTTGGCCGCTTCGAGACGGGCATCGGCCTCCAGGATGGCGGCCGCTTGGCGCCCTCGGCGCGGGTCACCACCGCCTTGCGCTCCCGCTCGGCCGCCGCCTGCATTTCCATCGCCGCCTGCATCGAGGGCGTCGGCTTGAGCTCCTGCACCTCCACCGCCTTGACGGTGATGCCCCAGTCCACGGTCTGCTCGGCCATGCTGATCCGCAACCGTGCCTTGATCTCGTCCCGCGAGGACAGTGCCTGGTCCAGCTCCATCTCGCCGATGATGGCCCGCAACGAGGTCATCGCCAGGCTGGTGATGGCCTGGGCGTAGTCCTCGACGCCATAGGCCGCCTTGGCCGGATCGACGATCTTGGCGAAGCACAGGGCATTGGCCAGGATCACCGCGTTGTCGCGGGTGATGACCTCCTGTTGCTGCACATCAAGGATCAGGTCCTTGGTGCTGAGGCGGTAGCCGACCTGATCCATGTAGGGGATGAGGAAATTCAGCCCGGGCTTGAGGGTGGTGCGGTACTTGCCGAGGCGCTCGACGATCCACTCCTGCCCCTGGGGCACCAGCCGCACGCCCTTGGCGACGGTGACGACGATGAAGACCAGCAACAGCAGGGCGACGATAAGGCTGACACTCATGGCGTATGTCTCTACAGGTGGAAGACGTCAGGATTGACGGGCGACCTTGACCAGGTTGCCTTCGAAGGCGAGCAGCCGAACCCGCTCGCCGGCCGCGATCTCGGCATCGGCCAGGCAGGGCCATTCATCGCTGCCGAGGATGGGTTTCTGGAAGCGCACGCGGCCGCGGGCGAAGGGGCCGACCGCCGCGACCAGCAGGCCGATCTCGCCCAGATGGACGTCGGCGCTCCAGTCCTCACCGGGCTTGCCCCGGTCCTTGCCATAGCGAAACCAGAGAAATACCGCCACCAGCGAGGCCAGACTCCAGACCAGCAGTTGCACGGCCAGCGCCAGGGCCGGCAGTGCCAGCAGCAGCACGCCGACCAACAGGGCGCCCAGGCCGAACCAGATCAGGAAAAAGGCCGGCACCACCAATTCGCTCAGCATCAGGCCGACGCCCAGCACTAGCCAGTACCACCATTGCACGTCCATTGCCGCTCCTTCCAGGTAACGCCACAGCATGGCTGCTGCTGCGCTCATCCGCCACCAGGGCCTCCGAGTGGTACCGAGCGGCCGATGAAGTGGCGCCCTGTCGCGCAGGTGGGGCTGAGACGGCGCCACCGTCGAAGCCCTACGAACCGGGGTTGAACCTGGGGACTGTTGGGCTTCGCTGCGCTCAACCCAACCTACGGACGGGTTCCGTAGGTTGGGTTGAGACGGCTCCACCGTCGAAGCCCAACGAACTGGGGTTGAACCTGGGGACCGTTGGGCTTCGCTGCGCTCGGCGCCAACCTACGGGCGGATTCCGTAGGTTGGGTTGAGACGGCCTTATCGTCGAAGCCCAACAGGGCGGGGTCGAAACCGGGCACCGTTGGGCTTCGCTGCGCTCAACCCAACCTACGACGCTTGGTCCTGCTGGAACACCAGCACCTTGAGGCCGCCCTCGGGGTCCTCGTCGGCGAATTCCGGCGGATTGGCCAGGCGCTCGACGAAGGCCAGTCCCGGTGCTTCCTGGGCCATGCCGGCGATGAGGAAGTCCGCGCCCACGCCGGGGTCGTTGACGCAGGCCAGCACCCGGCCACCGGGGGTGAGCAGTTCGGGCAGGCGGCGCAGGATGCGCGCGTAGTCCTTGGTCAGGGCGAAGCTGCCCTGCTGGAAGCTGGGTGGATCGACGATCACCAGGTCATAGGGCCCCAGCTTGCGCACCTTGCCCCAGGACTTGAACAGTTCATGGCCGAGAAAGCTGACCTTGCCCAGCTCATGGCCATTGAGCCGGTGATTCTCGCGACCGCGGGTCAGGGGCCCGCGGGCCATGTCCAGGTTGACCACCTGGGCCGCGCCGCCGGCCAGGGCGGCCACCGAGAAGCCACAGGTGTAGGCGAACAGATTAAGGATGCGCAGACCGGCGGCCTGCTCGCGCACCCAGCGGCGGCCCAGGCGCATGTCGAGGAACAGCCCCATGTTCTGGTGGCGGGTGAGGTCCAGGCCGAACTTCAGGCCGTCTTCGTGGATGACGTGCTCGCCCACCGGCGCGCCGATCAGCGCCTCGCTGGCGGCGTCCAGGCGATAGCGATGCTGCAGCAGCAGGCTGCGGGCGCCGCTGGCGCGCCACGCCGGGGTCTCGCCCAAGGCCGCCAGGGTCGCGCGCAGGGCGTCCAGCTCGGCCGCGGGCAATTCGCGAAACAGCCCTACCCGCACCACGCCTTCCAGCCAGTCCACGGTGAGTTGTTCCAGCCCCGGCAGCAGTCGGCCACGGCCGTGCACCAACCGGCGCGCCTCGGCGGGTGGCGAATCGAGGGCGGCGAGAAGCAGCTCGGAGAGGTGGGCAAGGGTGGCGGTATTCATGGGCGGTCACGACGGCAAAGGAGCGGCATGCTACGGCAAAAGTGCCGGGCTCGCCTCCCGGCTCAGGCCCGCCAGACGTCTGCCGGCGATTGGCGACGAAGGTATTGGGGCGCGCCGTCGCCAACGAACCGACCAGTCCGATGAAAATATGTCTCAGGCGGTAACGACTCGCAGTTGTATCCAGTTTACAAGCCGCTCTAGAATCCGCCTCCCCGAACCCCAGGACGATAACAATGCGCCGGCTGGTCCCTGCTCTCTATCTGCTGCCCCTCTGTGCCCTCCCCCTCGCCGGTCATGCCCAGGAGCAGGCGGAAGATTCGCCCCAGGCGCTGTCCGATCTCACCATCGTCGGGGCGGCCGAATCGCCCACCGGTCCGGTGCAGGGCTACAAGGCGGAACGGTCCAGCAGTGCGACCCGCACCGACACCCCGCTGCACGAGACGCCCCAGTCGGTGAGCGTGGTCTCCCGCGAAGCCCTCGACGACCTCTCCGCCACCCGCCTGCAGCAGGCGCTGGACCAGGCCGGTGGCGTCGGCCGTGGCAACAACTTCGGTGGCCAGGGCCTGACCAGCTACACGGTGCGCGGCTTCACCAGCTCCGAGTATTTCCGCAACGGCTTCCCCATGAACCGCGGCTATCCCAGCGCGCCGGATGCCGCCACCCTGGAGCGGGTCGAGGTCCTGCGCGGCCCGGCGGCGACCCTCTATGGCCGCAGCGATCCGGGCGGCACCTTCAACGTGGTCACCAAGCAGCCACTGGGCGAGCGCAAGACCACCCTCGGCAGCCAGTTCACCGACCAGGGCCTGCGTCGCGGCACCCTGGACACCACCGGTCCGGTGGATGAAGACGGTCGCCTGGCCTATCGCCTCAACCTGATCGCCGAAGGCGGCGACAGCTTCCGTGACGACGTGCACACCGAGCGCTACGAAGTCGCCCCGGTGCTGAGCTGGCAGGCCACCGATGCCACCCTCATCACCTTCGAGGCGGACATCATCCGCAGCAACGCCCCGCTGGATCGCGGTCGCACCAACTACCTGACCCAGCGCGCCGAGGCCAGTCGCTCCACCAATGCCTGGGAAAAGGGCACCACCAACCTGCTGCACAGCGACAGCGAGGCTTTTCAGCTGCGCTTCGAGCACCAGCTGAACGACGCCTGGACCCTGGCCGGCGGCTTCCAGTACCTGGACGGCAGCCTCAAGGGCAATGCCGTGGAAGCCAACGGCGTGCAGCCCGACGGCGTAACCCTGGGCCGCAACTTCAACTACCGCAAGCTGGAGTGGAGCGATCGCGACCTGCAGCTGAACCTGACCGGTCGCTTCGACACCTTTGGCCTCGGCCACACCCTGATCACCGGGATCGAGGTGGAAGACTACGACTATCAGTCGATCATCCAGCGCTCATCGGGCAGTGTTAACGCCTATCCGGTCAACCTGGTCGATCCGGTCCTCGGCCAGCCGCGCCCGGCCCTGACCCGTACGCCCACCCACGACCACGAGACCCTCAAGACCTGGGCCGCCTTCGTGCAGGACCAGATCGCCCTCACCGAGCGCCTCAAGGTGCTGGGTGGCGTGCGCCTGGAGCGCTTCGAGCATGATTACGACAACTTCGTCGCCGGTGGTCAGAGCTGGTCCAACGCCGATAACGCCGTCACCCCGCGCCTGGGCGTCAGTTATGACCTCACCCCGGAACTGGCGCTCTATGCCAGCGCCTCCAAGTCGTTCAAGCCCAACACCGGCGCGGCGCGCCTGGGCGGCGGCTTCGACCCCGAGGAAGGCAAGGCCTACGAAGTGGGCATGAAGTGGGCGGCGCTGGACGGCCGCCTCAGCGTCAATACGGCGATCTTCCACACGGTCAAGGAAAACGTCCTGACCCTGGACCCGGTCGATCCAAATTTCAACGTCGCCGCCGGCGAGGTGCGCAGCCGCGGCTTCGAAGTCAACGTGACCGGCGACCTGACGCCCAACTGGCGCATCCTCGGCGGCTACGCCTTCACCGATGCCGAGGTCACCAAGGACAACACCCTGGCCCGCGGCACCCGCCTGACCAACATCCCGCGCAATGCCGTCAACCTGCTCAACGTCTACGAATTCCACCAAGGCGTGCTGCGCGGCCTGGGGCTAGGCGCCAACCTCAAGTACGTGGGTGAGCGCGAAGGCCAGAAGACCGCGGTCAGCGACTACACGATGGACAGCTACACGGTCACCGACCTGCTGAGCTTCTACAAGGTCGACGAGCACCTGCGGCTGAACCTGGACGTGCGCAACGTCTTCGCCAAGGGCTACGACGAGAGCTCCTGGAACGCCTACAGCTATCCGGGCGAGCCGCGCACCGTGCAGGCCGGTTTCACCTACACCTTCTAAAAGCACCCAACAAAACTACTGCGCGTCCGCCAGGCGGGCGCGTGCAGTGCTCGGAGTCCTCATGTACTGCTTGTACACTGCGGCTCCTGCGCGCCGCGCGCACCCGCCTGACAGCCGCTCGCTACGTTTTGTTAGCCGCTTTGTGGCTCTATCGAGTCAGGCCTCGCTGAAGGCCTGACCGGTCAGCGGCTGCACCACCGGGCGGCCCTGGCGGTCGTGGAGGATGTCCACCGCCACGCCGTAGGTGGCTTCCAGCAGGTCGGCGGTGACGATGGCGGCGGGTCGGCCGGCGGCCAGCAGGCCACCGTTGACCAGCACCAGCAGCGAATCGGCGTACTGGCAGGCCAGGTTGAGGTCGTGCAGCACCACGACGGTCACCCGCTGGTGCAGCCGGGTCTCGTGGCGTACCCGATCGAGCAGGTTGATCTGGTGCCGCAGATCCAGGGCGCTGACCGGTTCGTCCAGCAGCATCACCTCGGGCTCGCGCATCAGCACCTGGGCAAAGAACACCAGTTGCCGCTGGCCGCCACTCAGGGCGCCCAGCTGGCGCGACGCCAGGTGGCCGATACCCACCTCGTCGAGCTTGCCCAGCGCCCGTTCCAGCAATTCGTCGTCCAGGTGCAGGGTCAGCCGTTCCAGGCTGCCCAGCGCCACCGTCTCCAGCACCGACAGCGCCGCCTCGGCATAGGAATCCTGGGGCATATAGGCCACGCCCTGGCGCCAGCCATCCCGCTGACTGCGCAGCGAAGCCCCCGCCACCAGCCGCCGCGCACCGCGCTCGATCTGGCCGGCCGCCAGCGGCAGGTCACCGGCCAGGGCGCGCAGCAGGGTGGTCTTGCCGGTACCGTTGGGGCCGAGGATCACATGCACCTGACCCGCGTGCAGCTCGGTGCAGAGTCCGGAAATCACGGTGCGGTCGCCGCGCTTCAGCGCGAGGTCCTGGAGGCGGATCATGGGCTGGACCTGCGTGGGGCGAAGATGAGCCAGAGCAGGAAGGGCACCCCGACGATGGCGGTGACGATGCCCACCGGAAACAGCGCCCCGGGCAGGATGGACTTGGACAGCACGGAGGCGAAGGACAGCATCAGGGCACCGCAGATGGCCGACAGCGGCAGCAGGAAGCGCTGATCCTCCCCGACCTGCCAGCGGGCGATGTGGGGCGCGACCAGGCCGACGAAGCCGATCACCCCGACGAAGCTGGTAGCCGTGGCGGTCATCACCGCCACCAGGATCAGCACCTTGAGGCGCAGCCGGCGGATGTCGACGCCGAGGCTCTCGGCCCGCGCCTCGCCCAGGCGCAGCGCGGCCAGTTTCCAGGCATCGCGCAAGAGCAGGAGGCAGCACAGCAGGGTCACCCCGGCGACGATGGCCAGGGTGGTCCAGGTGGCGCGGCCGAGGCTGCCGAACAGCCAGAAGAGGATCTGCTGCGAGAGCTCCGGCGAGGAGAGGAATTGCACCAGCGACAGCAGCGACTGGAAGAGGAACAGCAGGGCGATGCCGCCGAGGATGATGGTGTCGCTGCCGGTGCGCTTGAGCGAGGCCAGGGCGAAGAGAAACAGCGCCGCCAGCATGGCGAAGGCGAAGGCGCCCAGCGGCACCCCGATCAGCACGCCCAGGCCGAAGCTGCCCAATGCCAGGCTGAGGGCGGCGCCACAGCCGGCGGCGGCGGCCATGCCCAGGGTGTAGGGGCTGGCCATGGGGTTGTTGAGCAACGTCTGCATCTGCGCCCCGCCCGCGCCGAGGGCGGCGCCCACCGCCAGCGCCATCAGCGCCACCGGCAGGCGCAGGTCGCGGACGATGGCGTCGGTCATCGGCTGCCGCTCGCCGAGACCGGTCAGCGACTTGAGCACCTCCAGCGGCGACAGGAGCGAGGGCCCGGTGGCGATGTCCAGCACCAGACCCGCCAGGGTCAGCAGCAGAAACACCCCGCAGGCGCGCCAGCGGCGGCGCTCGCGCGCGCGTTGCTCGGCGATGGCGTTGCCGTGGCTGGCGCTCGCGGCCTCGCTCATGGCGTCAGGCCTATGGCGAAGGTGCCCTGGGGCTGGATCGGCATGTAGCGGCGATAGTATTCGCGGTAGTTGGCCATGGGATCCACGTCCTGGAACAGATCCGGATAGAGCTGCTTGGCGATGAACTGCAGCATGGCGAAGTCCTCCAGGCTGCGCGAGGCGCCCTGGTAGACGCCATAGAGACGCCCGTCGCGGATCGCCGGCAGATTGGCCCAGCCCGGTCGCTGCATGAAGGCGCGCAGGTGACTGCGGGCATCGTCCGCGGTGACGCCGGGGCCCATGGGCAAGGCGGTGGGATTGCTGTTGTCCTCGCGCCCGGAGATGAAGATGACCTCCGGCTGGGCCATGAGCACCTGCTCCGGATTCATCACTCCCCACCACTGGATGAAGGGCGCGGCGATGTTGTCGCCACCGGCCAGGGTGACCATGGCGCCCCACATGTTGCGACCATAGGTGAAGGAGTATTCGGCCGGCCCCTTGTTGCCGAACTCGGCGTAGACCCGGGGTTTCGGGCGATTGGCCGCGGCGATACGGGTCTGGATGTCCTGCACCACCTTGGCATAGAAGTCGGCCAGCTCGGCGGCGCGCGCCTCCTGGCCGGTGATGACGCCGAGCAGGCGGGTGGA
The DNA here is from genome assembly GCF_031453455.1 of Pseudomonas sp. SORGH_AS_0211. Lineage (NCBI taxonomy): Bacteria > Pseudomonadati > Pseudomonadota > Gammaproteobacteria > Pseudomonadales > Pseudomonadaceae > Pseudomonas > Pseudomonas sp. SORGH_AS_0211. Next base: position 3,687,190 of record NZ_JAVIZV010000001.1, read on the forward strand.
GGCCAGGTGGCGCTCCAGGGTCTGGGCGTTGTAGTCGATCGCCACCACCGGGATGCCGAGCTGTTCGAGGCGCTTGACCTCGCTGTCCAGCGCCTGGAATTGCCAGGCGGCCAAGACCACCAGATCCGGCTTGAGGGCGAGGACCTTTTCCACGGAGAAGCTGTTGTTTTCCGTCTCCCCCACATCGGGAAGGCTGGCCAGGGAGGGGCGGTGGGCGACGTTGAGCGCCCAGTTGGCCGGCACCTTGCGCTCCCAGGCGCCGCGGGAGACACCGACCACCGCGTCGAAGGCCTGCTCGCCGCCGACCGCCAGGTAGTCGCCATAGTGGAAGCCCAGTACCACGCGCTTGGCCGGCGCCTCGATGGTCACCGTGCGGCCGAGGACGTCGGTGACCTGGCGGGTCTCGGCAAAGGCCGGAGCAATCAGAAAGCAAGCGATAAGCGTTACCAGCCGGACAGCCCACTGCCCGCTGCGAGCGAAACCTTTCATGGAACCCCTTGGACGTCTGCACCCGCTCCAGGAGCCTGTTCATAATCTCGCGAGCTAGAGCCAAACAAGGCGAAAAGGCCTGAGGACGCGGATCGGACTCGCGCTCGAGTTTACTTGAAGTAAATGAGCATTCCGACCGGGCTGGCGACCCAGGGGGTTTTCAACGCTGTTTGGCCGACGCGCAGCAGATTATGGACAGGCTCTAGGGCGGGTGACTGCGAAGCTAGCAAAGGGTGCAACTTTACGCGGTGGCAGTGCCTGCGCCTAGCGCCTGCCACCGGCAAAGGGGAAGCCGTCGACGCTAGGTGGCATCGGCGTGGCTGACCACGCCCTTGATCAATACCGCCAGGGCGGCAAGACCCGCCGGCAGGAGCAGCGCGGTGAGCACCTGAGTGAAGGTCCAGCCCAGGCCCAGCAGGGTCGCGCCCATCCAGGCGCCGGTGATGGCGCCGAAGCGGCCGATGCCGAGCATCCAGGACACCCCGGTGGCGCGGCCATGGGTCGGGTAGTAGCGTGCCGCCAGCGAGGGCATGGCCGACTGGGCGCCGTTGATGCACATGCCGGCCACCAGCACCAGGGTGGCGACCAGGGCGACCTGGCCCAGGCTCTGGCCGACGCAATAGGCGAAGACGCCCGCCAGCACATAGAACAGGCCGATCACCTTGTGCGGATTGAATCTGTCCATGGCCCAGCCGACGAACACCGCGCTGAGCACCCCGCCGAACTGGAACAGCGCGCCGATCAGGGCGGCCTGCTCCAGGCTGGCGCCGGCGTCGCGCATCAGCGTCGGCAACCAGCTGGTAAGCAGGTAGACGATCACCAGGCCCATGAAATAGGTCAGCCACAGCAGCAGGGTGCCGGCGCTGTAGTTGCGGTTGAAGATCACCGCGAAGACGTTGCCGGTCTTGACCGACTTCTGCTCGGGCACCACGAAGTGTCGCGCCTCGGCGGCCTCGCGGCCGATGGGCGCCAGCGCCCGGCGGATGCGCTCGGCGCTCTTGCCGTGCACCACCAGGTAGCGCGCCGATTCCGGCAGCCAGAGCAGCAGCACCACGGCCAGCGCCAGGGGCAGTACCCCGCCCAGCACCAGCAGGCTGTGCCAGCCATAGGCCGGGATCATCCAGGCCGAGACGAAGCCGCCGCCGGCCATGCCCAGGTTGAAGCCGCAGAACATGCTGGTCACCAGCAGCGACTTGAGGCGTTCGGGAGTGTATTCCGAGAGCAGCGTGGTCGCGTTGGGCATGGCGGCGCCCAGGCCCAGCCCGGTGAGGAATCTCAGGATCACCAGCTGTTCGAGGTTGGCGCTGAAGGCCGACAGCAGGCTGAAGCCACCAAAGATGAAGGTGGCGACCACCAGCACGCCCTTGCGCCCGAAGCGATCGGCCAGCGGCCCGGAGCCCAGGGCGCCAAAGACCATGCCGCCCAGCGCGGCGCTCATCACCGGCCCCAGGCTGGCCCGCGGGATGCCCCACTCCACCGACAGCGCCGGGGCGATGAAGCCCATGGCCGCGGTGTCGAGGCCGTCGAGAAAGACGATGAGAAAGCACAGGGCGACAATGCGCCACTGGTAGGCGGACAGCGCCTGGCGATTGATGAAGTGCTGGACGTCCAGGGTGCCGGCTGTCGCCGTAGCCGAGGAATCGGCCAGGGGCACGGCGCCCGCGAGGGTTTGCGTCATGGTGGTCTGCTCGTGTTGTTGTTATCGGCTAGGTGCGCCACTGCGCTGACGTTAAGCCCAACCCCGAACAGCTGACAATTCGATTATCGGCGATATGGCCGATAATCGACCGGATTCGCTAGTGAAACAGCCGGGTGCTCAATTCCTGGCTGGCCGCCAGCAGCACCGGCAGGAAGCGCGTCTCCAGCTCCTGGCGACTGACCCGGCTGGCGTGGGTGCCGACGTTGAGCGACGCCAGCACCTGGCCGGCGGCGTCTCGCAGGGGCACCGCCAGGGATCTCAGCCCCACCTCCAGCTCCTGGTCGACGATGACGTAGCCTTGCTGGCGCACCTGGCCCAGGCACTCGATGAGCGCCGGCGGCTGATAGAGGGTGCGGCTGGTCTTGGCCTGCAGGTCGGCGTGTTCCAGGTAGTCGTGCAGGGCGGCATCGTCCAGGGCGGCGAGCAGGATGCGGCCCATGGAGGTGCAATAGGCCGGTAGCCGGCTGCCGACGCTGAGATCCACCGAGATCAGCCGCTGCGGCGTGGCCGAGCGGGCGATGTAGAGGATCTCGTCGCCTTCCAGGGTGGCCATGGAGCAGGCTTCGTGCAGTTGCTCGCTGAGGCGGTCGAGCACCGGCTGGGCGGTGACCGCCAGCGGCGTCGACGACAGATAGGCGTGCCCCAGGGTCAGCACCTTGGGCAGCAGCGAATAGGTGCGCCCGTCGGTGGTGACGTAGCCCAGCTTCATCAGGGTATGCAGGCAGCGGCGCACCGCGGCGCGGGGTATCTCGGTGCGATGGCTGATCTGGGCGATGGTCAGCTGGCGCTTGCGCTCCTGGAAGGCATGGATGACCGCCAGGCCGCGAGCCAGGGAGGTCATGAAGTTCGGGTCGCCGGTGAAGGCTTCGATGCGCTTGGCCGGCGAGGCGATGATGGGCGGCGCGGCCAGGGGCGGCAGGCCGGTGGCATGAGCGGTGCGGTTATCGTCCATCGGACCGGTCCTCGGCAGGCTTTTGATCGATTATCGAGCGAGGGGGCGATTATCGCAATCGTCTTTCGCCCGGTGCCCGCAGACGCGCAGGGGCTTCCAGGCGCATGCTCAGGCTTCCCGCCCAGCCGCCTGGATGCCTGCCGATGAAGACCCTGGAAGATCATCTCAGCCAATACGCACGCTACCACCGCGATCCGCGCAACATCGCCAGCCACTTCCCCGGCATCCTGCTGATCGTGCTGGCGGTGGCCATCCTGCTGTCGCGACCGGTCCTCAGCCTGGCCGGCTGGCCGCTGTCGCCCGCGGTCCCCGTGGCCGGCGCGGTGGCGTTCTTCTACCTGCGCCTGGATCGGCCCCTGGGGCTGCTGATGGGCGTCCTGCTCGGGCTTGCCCTCTGGCTGGGTGCCGCGCAGGCGGCCCGGACCACGGGCGTCTGGCTGGGCTGGGGGCTGGGTCTGTTCCTGGTCGGCTGGGCCATCCAGTTCGTAGGCCACCACTACGAGGGGCGCAAGCCGGCCTTTCTCGACGACCTGGCCGGCCTGGCCATAGGCCCGCTGTTCATCGCCACCGAGGCCGTCTTCTGGCTGGGGGGTCGCCAGCAGCTCAGGCAGGCGATCGAAGAACGGGCCGGCCCGGTGCGGCGCCGTCAGCCCAGTCGATAGCGGATCGTCGGCCGACCGTCGGGACCGTCCAGCGTCACCTGCGCCTTCACTCCCCAGACCTGCTGGATCAGCTCGGCCGTCAGCACCGCGGCCGGGCTGCCTTCGGCGACCAGGCGACCGTCGCGCAGCACCGCCAGGCGGTCGCAGAACAGCGCGGCCAGATTGAGATCGTGGATGGCCAGCACGCAGGTCGCCGGCAGGCGGCGGACCAAGTCGAGGATCTCCAGCTGGTGCTGGATATCGAGGTGATTGGTGGGTTCGTCCAGCAAGAGTTCGCTGGGCTCCTGGGCCAGGGCACGGGCGATCTGGGCGCGCTGGCGCTCGCCACCGGAGAGGCTGTGCCAGCGCCGTGCCGCCTTGTCGACCAGGCCGACCTGGGCCAGGGCGCGCTGGCAGACCTCGGCGTCGCGCGCGCTCCAGGCGTCGAGCAGACCGCGATGGGGCGTGCGCCCGAGACGCACCACCTCGGCCACCGACAGATCGGCCTCGGTGCCGGCCTGTTGCTCCACCAGCGCCACCCGCCGTGCCAGGTCGCGGCGGCGCAGCTCGGCCAGCGGCGTCTCGTCGAGACTGACCCTGCCCTGCTCCGGTCGGCGCAGCCCGGCCAGCAGCCGCAGCAGGCTGGACTTGCCCGAGCCATTGGGGCCGAGCAACCCGAGCACCCCGCCGGGCGGCACCGCGAGGGTCACCCCGGCGAGGATCGGCTGGCCGCCGGCGCTCCAGGCCACTTCACGCGCGGCGAGGCTCATCGGACCTCCCGTGCGCGATAGAGGATGAAGGCGAAGGCCGGGGCGCCGACCAGGGCGGTGACCACGCCGATGGGCAGGGTCTGCTTGGCCACCAGGGTACGGGCGACGATGTCGGCCAGCACCATGAACAGCGCGCCGATCAGGGCGCAGGTAGGCAGCAGCCGCCCATGCCCCGGGCCGACCAGGAAGCGCGCCACATGGGGGATTACCAGGCCGACGAAACCCACCGCGCCCACCAGGCTGACCAGGCAGGCGGTGATCAGGCCGGTGACCGCCAGCAGCAGGAGACGCAGCGGCCCTACCGCCACGCCGAGGCTGGCGGCGGCGTCCTCGCCAAAGGCGAAGGCATCCAGCGCCCGGGCGCAGGCCAGGCACACCAGCAGCCCGGCGAGCACCACCCCGGCGGCCAGCCAGACATCCGGCCAGCGCACCCCGGCCAGGCTGCCGAGCAGCCAGAACATCACGCTGCGCGCCTGCTCGGCATTGGCCGCGGTGGCGACGATGTAGGCGGTCAGGGCATTGAACAGCTGGGAAGCGGCCACTCCGGCAAGGATGATGCGGGTGCTGCCGCCACTGCCGAGAAAGGGCAGCACCACGGTAAAGGCCAGCACGGCGCCGAGAAAGGCGCCGAGGGACACGCCGAGCATGCCGCCACCGACGCCCAGCAGCATCACCAGCACCGCGCCGGTGGAGGCGCCGGCCGACAGCCCCAGCACATAGGGTTCGGCCAGGGCATTGCGCAGCAGCGCCTGGAGAATGGCGCCGGAGACCGCCAGGCCCGCACCGCAGCAGGCGGCCACCAGGGCACGACTGAGGCGGTATTCCCAGACGATGCCCTGGACGATGCGCTCCACCGGATAGGGCCCCAGGCCCAGGCCGTTGGCGATGGCCTGCAGACTGGTCAGGGGCGCGATGGGCATCTCGCCGAAGGATGCCGCCAGCACCACACTCGCCGCCAGCGCCAGCACCGCGGCCAGGCCCAGCAGCCAGCGCCAGGGCCGGGCCCCCTCGGCCGCCAGGGGCAGGCTCATGGTTGCGGCTTGGCCAGGTCGGCGGCCAGGGTCTCGACGCTGTCCACCACCCGCAGCGAGGGATTGAGGGTCGGGGCGTCCACCACCAGCAGGTGGTTCTCGCGCACCGCCCGCAATTCGCGGGTCAGGGGATCGCTGCGCAGGAAGGCCAGCTTCTTGTCCACGTCATCGGCGGGATAGAGACGGCGGTCCATGCGCGCCACGACGATATAGTCAGGGTCCAGACTGGCGATGCGCTCCCAGCTCACCGCCGGCCATTCCTCGGCGCTGTCGACCACGTTGCGCAGGCCCAGGGCGCGGGCGATCCAGGCCGGTGCGCCGAGGTTGCCAGCGACCCAGGGGTCCCCTTCCAGCCGCGGACTGGAGAACCAGAACAGCACCGAACGCCCCTGGACCCCGGCCGCCTTGGCCTGCTCGCCGGCGGCGGCGATGCGGCGGTCCAGCTCGGCGACCAGCTGCTTGCCGGCCGGCTGCACATCGAGGATGGCCGCCAGCTCCTGGGCCTCGCGGGTCACCAGTTGCATGTCGAAGGGCGCGCTGCGGCTGCCGTCGCTGTTGGAATCGGCGGTCACCGCCTTGCCTTCGCAATCGCTGGGCGCCACATAGGCGGCGATGCCCAGCTTGGCGAAGCGGGGGAAGTCCGCCACCTCGCCGCCGGGGCCGACGTGATAGGTGTACTGGGCCGCCACCAGATCCGGCCGGGTACTGACTACGGCCTCGAAGCTGGGGGCGTTGTCGGCCAGCCGCGGAATGCCCTTGCCCGCCGCCTGCAGGTCCGCGGGCAAGCCGCCGAACCAGACGCCGGTGCCCACCAGGCGCGCGCCCACGCCCAGGCGCAGCAGCAATTCGGTGCTGGCCTGGCCCAGGCTGACCAGGCGCTGGGGCGCGCGCTCGAAGACCAGGTCGCGGCCGCAGTTGTGGATGGTCAGCGGATAGGGGGTGGCCGCCTGGGCGGTAAGGGAGGATACGGACAGCAGGCCGGCGGCGAGCAGCGGCAGAAGATGGCGAAACATGGACTCTCCTTGGGATGACGCGTCCCTGGTGGATGATGGATGTCCCCTGGCAAGGTCTGGCTCACTTCTCGCGAAGCTCACAGTGGCGCGACCGCGCCGGAGTTGCACCGGCTTCCCGCCAGGGAACGGAAAGGTCGCCGAGGGTGAGCCAGCGGCGACCAGGATTCAAGCACTAAATGTTACTTTATAACAATTCCGTATCGTACCAGCGCGGCGTATAGACCCATTCGCCGCCGTCGGCCCGCGGAAAGCGCCGGGTATGGCTGGAGCCGAGGATCACCAGGGTGCGCGAATCCACCATCTCGCTGCGCAGGGCGCCGAGGCTGGTGTATTCGAGACCGCCACCGGGACGGCCGACGTCGCGACCGAGGATCACCGGGGTGTTCGCCGAGCGACAGCTGCGCAGGACGTCCAGCGCCCGGTCCAGCTGATGCGGTCGGGCCTTGGAGATGGGGTTGTAGAAGGCCATGGCCAGGTCCGCCGCGGCGGCCTGGCGCAGGCGATGCTCGATCACCGTCCAGGGCTTGAGGTTGTCGGACAGGGAGATCAGGCAGAAGTCGTGGCCCAGCGGCGCCCCGGCCAGGGCGGCGCTGGCCATGGCCGCGGTGATGCCCGGCAGGATCTCCAGCTCCACCGCCGCCCAGCGCGGGTCAGCGGCGCCCTCCAGCACCTCCAGTACCGCGGCGGCCATGGCGAAGACGCCCGGATCACCGGACGACACCATCACCACCTGGCGCCCGCTGGCGGCCAGTTCGAAGGCGTGGCGGGCGCGCTGCAATTCTTCGCGATTGTCGCTGGCATGGGCCAGCTGGTCCGGGCGCAGGGGGCCGGCCATCTGCACGTAGGTGGCATAGCCGAGTACGTCCTGGGCCTGGTCCAGGGCGCGGCGTACCACCGGTGCCATGAGTTCGGCCGCGCCGGGGCCGAGGCCCACCACGCTGAGGCGCCCACGGCGCTGGCCGAGGTCATCGGCGTCCAGCGGCCGGTCATGCAGATGCAGGGCGAGGCCCTGGGCCTGGGCCCGTGTCACGGCCGCCTGGGCGAATTCCGGGGTGCGGGCGTCGACGAATTTCAGCGGCACCTCCAGCGCCTGGCTCAGCTCGGCCAGGCCGGGCGCGGCCATGTCGGCCGCCTGGGCCAGCAGCACCGCCACGGCCCCGGTGGCATAGCCGGTGCTGGCGAGCAGCGCGGTAATGGCGGCGGCGGTGGCATCGGCGCGTACCGCCACCAGCACGGCGCGGGGGTGGATCAACAGGGTATGGTCGTCGGCGCTGGTCATGGGCGAGACCAGGATGCGTTGCCGCGCCTCGGGATCGCGGGCCAGGGGCACCTCGTCCAGCCAGGGCGCCTCGCCCTCGATGCGTACCGGGGCGCCGGCCAGCAGATCGGCGACCCGGTGCTTGGCCACGTCGACATCGGCCAGGGCATAGCCGGCCGGCGGATCGAGCAGGCAGGTGCCGAATCTCAGTTCACCGCTGGTGGTGATGGCCGGGGCCACGTCCAGCAGCCTACCCAGCTGACGAGCCAGGCGATTGGCGCCGGCCAGGCCGCCCAGCAGCGGCACCACGGCGCTGCCGTCTTCGGCCACCGCCAGCACCGGCGGCTCGGCGGTCTTGTCATCCAACAAGGACGCCAGGCTGCGGATGACGATGCCGGCGGCGCAGAGCACCAGCAACGGGCGCTGCTGGCGATAGAGGTCACGCAGGTGGTCGCCGAAGGCGCTGTAGCTGACATCGCCCTCGACCCGCCCGGCCAGGCCGTGTACCAGACTGCCCGGCAGGCCGGCCTGCACGCGGCGGGCGGTGGCCAGGGCACCGGGGCCGAGGATGACGATGGCCGGGCTCAACCCTTCCATTTCACCCCCGGCACCACCACCAGCGAGAAATACGGCGAGGCCATGGGCTCGACGGCATCCAGCGCGACGATGCGCTGGTTGTCCATGGTGGCGCGCTCGATGTAGCGGGCGCGCTCGTCCAGGCCCAGGTCGCGCAGGACCTGGCGCACCTTCTCGAAGTTGCGCCCGAGCTTCATCACCACGGCGGCGTCGGCGCTGGCGAGACGCGCCTTGAGCTCCTCGGCGGAAAGCACCCCGGAGAGCACCGTGAGGGTCTGGTTGCGATAGACCAGCGGCAGGCCGAGCATGGCCACGCCGCCGAGCATGGAGCAGACCCCCGGCACCACCTGGGCTTCGTAGCGCTCGGCCAGGCGGTCGTGCAGGTACATGTAGGAGCCGTAGAAGAAGGGATCGCCCTCGCAGATCACCGCCACGTCACGGCCGGCGTCCAGATGGCCGGCCACCTGGGCGGCGGCGGTGTCGTAGAAGTCGGCGATCACCGTCTCGTAGGACAGCGGCGGCGCCAGCTTCTCGGTGGTCACCGGATAGACCAGCGGCAGGCGCTGCTGGCCATCCAGCAGATAGCCCTCGATGACGCCATAGGCATTGCCGCCCTGGCCCGCGTTGGCCTTGGCCTTGGCGACGAAATAGGCCACCACCGGCGCGCCCTGCAGGAGGCGCAGGGCCTTCACGGTGATGAGTTCCGGATCGCCGGGGCCGACGCCCAGGCCGAGCAGGCGGCCCGCCATCACTCCACCTCCGTGGCCAGGGCGTTGACCGCCGCGGCGGCCATGGCGCTGCCGCCCCGGCGGCCGCGGACGATGACATAGGGCACGCCGCGGCTGTCGGCGGCCAGGGCGTCCTTGGACTCCCTGGCACCGACGAAGCCCACCGGCATGCCGAGGATCAGCGCCGGCTTGGGCGCGCCGGCATCGAGCATCTCCAGCAGATAGAACAGCGCCGTGGGGGCGTTGCCGATCACCACCACGCTGCCGGCCAGGTGCGGTCGCCAGCGCTCCAGGGCCACCGCCGAGCGGGTGTTGCCCTGGGCCACGGCCAGCTCGCGGATGCCTTCGTCGTGCAGGGTGCAGATCACCTGATTGTTGGCCGGCAGGCGGGTGCGGGTGACGCCCTCGGCGACCATGCGCGCATCGCAGAGGATGGGCGCGCCGGCCGCCAGGGCCGCGCGACCGGCCGCCCCGGCACCCGGGGAAAAGGCCAGGTCCTGGACCACGTCGACCATGCCGCAGGCGTGGATCACCCGCACGGCGAGCTTTTCCAGGTCGGCGGGGATGGCCGAGAGATCGGCCTCGGCGCGGATGGTGGCGAAGGATTGGCGATAGATCGCCTGACCGTCGCGTTCGTATTCAAGCATCACTGGGACTCCGGGCCAGCCAGGCGGCGGCCTCGTCGAGGGATAGATGGGTGGCGCGCCGCCGGCCCGGACCGGGCTGGGTGGCGTCGCGCACGAAGAGGTCATAGCGGCCGGGGGCCACGGCCAGCAGGGTATGGGGCGCCTGGCCGGCCAGGGCGCAACTGCGCGGGCAACCGGAGAGGTGCACCTCCACGTCCGCCGGCAGCCGCTCGGCCAGGCGCAAGGCATCGCCCTTGGTGTCGGCCTGGCCCTTGGCACAGCCCTGGCTGCCGGTACAGGCGATCAGCCGGGCCAGGGACGCGGCGGGGTCGGTGACCAGGTCCAGGGCGCCCAGGGCCGCGAGCAGGTCGGGCGCCGTGCCGACCGGTACATCGGGTAGCAGCAGGCCCTGCCAGGGCGTCAGGTGCAGCTCGCCATTGCCGCGACGCTCGGCGAGTTCGGCGACCGCTGCCAGGGTCATGGCCGGCAGCCGCCCCAACGCGGGCTGGGCACCGACCCAGCAGCGACCTGGCTGACGCTGGGGATGGCTGCCCAGGCGCCGCGCCGTTGCCGCTGGCGAACGAGGGCTAGCTGGGGCCGGCAGCAGGTCCAGTCCAGCCAACAGCTCCGCAACCGGATGCTGCGCCAGCAACTGGCGCATGCGGCTCTGCTCAGGACCGGCGAGGTCGAGAAAACGGTGCAGCAGGGCTGCCACCGTCGCCCTCTCGCGCCCCGTGGGGATCAGGCCCAGCGGCGCATCCAGCGGGGTACCGGCCAGACCGAGGAGATAGCCTTCGGCGTGGGCCGACAGCCAGACATCATGGGGATGGTCGAGCCGGGCCAGGGCTTCGCCGCCGTCCAGTTGCAGGGCGAACTTGGGCGACAGGCCATGCAGCCGGCGGTCGCCTTCCAGCAGGGCGAGCAACTCGGCGGCCAGCGGGCGGACATCCTGCAGCTGCTGCGGATCGCGGCCCGCCGCCGGGCTGAGCAGCAGATTGCGCACGTCGTCGGCGGCCGGATCGGCCGGACCCAGACCGGCGGCCTGCAGCGCGGCCACCAGGGCGTCGGCGCCGTCCGGGCGCACGCCACGCAGTTGCAGGTTGGCTCTGTTGGTCAGCTCCAGTACCCCGTTCGCCCAGCGCTCGCTGGCGGCGGCGATGGCCCGCGCCTGGCCCGCCGTGAGTCGCCCGCCCGGCAACTTCACCCGGCACAGGCCGCCATCGCGCGCGGGCACGATGCGCAGCAGCCCCGGACAGGCCGAAGGCCGCGGGACGAGGGCGGAGGGAGAGGGAGGATTCACGGCGGAAGGTCGGGCTGGACGGGGAAAGACGTTATTATGCCCGCTTTGCCCGACCCCTTGAAAACGCCCGGTCGGCTGACGTTCGATGAGGTGTGTTCATGATTCCCTGGCTGACCGTGGTGGGTATCGGCGAAGATGGCTACCCCGGCCTCGGCAAGCAGGCCCGCCGCGCCCTGCTGGACGCCCGGGTCATCATGGGCGGTCCACGCCAGCTGGCGCTGCTGCCACCCTGCATTCGCGCCATCCGCGAGCCCTGGCCGCAACCCTTCGCCCTGACCCCGGTTCTGGACCGCCGCGGTACCCCGGTCTGCGTGCTGGCCAGCGGCGATCCCATGCTGTTCGGCGTCGGCGCGAGCCTTTCGCGCCAGCTGTCGGCCGACGAACTGCAGGTGCTGCCGGCGCCCTCCTCCTACTCCCTGGCCGCGGCTCGGCTGGGCTGGCCGTTGCAGGAGGTCGCCTTGGTGTCGGTGGTGGCGCGGCCCCTGGCCGGGGTGGTGCGCCACCTGCATCCCGGCGCACGCCTGCTGGTACTGAGCAATGACGGCCACAGCCCCGCCGCCCTGGCCGCGCTGCTGGTGGACCAGGGCTTTGGCGCCAGCCAGCTGCAGGTGCTGGAGCACCTGGGCGGTCCTCTGGAGCGACGGATCAGCGGCCGCGCCCAGGACTGGTCGCAGGCGGAAGCAGCCGCGCTCAACCTGGTCGCCATCGAGGTACTGAGCGAGACCGGTGAAGCGGGACTGCCGCTCACCCCCGGCCTGCCGGACAGCGCCTATCGCCACGACGGCCAACTGACCAAGCGCGACGTGCGCGCCGTGACCCTGGCGCGCCTGGCGCCGCGCCCGGGCGAACTACTGTGGGACGTGGGCGCCGGCTGCGGCTCCATCGGCATCGAATGGGCGCGCAGCCATCCCCGCTGCCGGGTGCTGGCCATCGAGGCCGACGCCGGTCGCCAGGCCCATATCCTCCATAACCGCGACCAGCTCGGCGCCCCGGCGCTGCACCTGGTGGCCGGCCAGGCGCCCGAGGCCCTGGCCGGTCTGGCCACCCCGGACGCCATCTTCATCGGCGGCGGCCTCACGGCCCCTGGCGTGCTGGACGCCTGCTGGGCCGCCCTGCGCCCCGGCGGCCGCCTGGTCGCCAACGCCGTGACCCTGCAGACCGAAGCCGCCCTAGTGGCCTTCCGCGAACGCCACGGTGGTGACCTGACCCGCCTGCAAGTCGCCCAGGCCCAGCCACTGGGCGCCTTCGATACCTGGCGCGCGGCGCTGCCCATCACCTTGCTGGAAGTGGTTAAGCCGTGAGTGGCGGTGGCCTGCCAAAAGTAGGGAGGGTGATTGAGTATGCCTCCTTCATCCTCGAAGACTGTGAGCGGCGCCTTGCCCCCTCACTCCAACCCGCTCCCTGCGGGGGAGAGGGGGTGGTCCGCTGGGCTGATGGAAGTCTGGCGCTCAAGCCGGCCTTTGATGCCCCCGCTGCGCGCGCTGCGCCAACCGACGAGCAAGCGGCCTGCGCGGCCCACCGCCCTACTCCGCCGCTCGCCCCCAGGCACTGCTTTTCCTCCCCTCTCCCTCGGAGAGAGGGGCCGGGGGCGAGAGCACGCCATGCATGACGAAACCTCCGCCGCTCTGACGGAAGACTGCCCATGAAGATCCTCCTGCTCGGCGGCACCACCGAAGCCCTGGCCATCGCCCGCACGCTGCCGGCGGACGCCCTCTACAGCCTCGCCGGTCTCGGCCGGGTGCCCCAGGACCTGCCCTGCCAGGTGCGGGTCGGCGGCTACGGCGGCGGCGCCGGGCTGACCGCCTTTCTCCGCGACGGGGGCATCGAGCTGCTGCTGGACGCCACCCACCCTTATGCCGCGCAGATCAGCCAGAACGCCGCCCTGGCCGCGGCCGAGGCCGGCCTCCCCTGCTGGGCGCTGCGCCGACCCGGCTGGCAGGCCGGACCGGACGACGACTGGCGCGAGGTGGCCGACTGGGCCGAGCTGCAGCGAGCCCTGGCACCCTTCGCCCGCCCCTTCTTCACCCTGGGTCGCGAACCGCTGGAGCATCTCCAGGAGATTCCCGGCGGGCAGTTCTGGACCCTGCGCCTGCTCGACCCCCATCCCGGCCACGCCCGGGCGCGGATCATCGCCGACCGCGGCCCCTTCGCCCTGGAGGCCGAACGCGCGCTCTTCGCCCAGGGCGACTTCGATGTGCTGATCAGCAAGAACAGCGGCAGCGCCGCCACCCAGCCCAAGCTGCAGGTCGCCCGCGAGCGGGGCCTGCCGGTGCTGATCCTGCGTCGCCCCGCGTTGCCCACCGTCGACCGCGAATTCGCCAGCGTCGCCGAGTTGCTCGTCGCCCTGGCCGAGGAAACCCCATGACCGTCCATTTCATCGGCGCCGGCCCCGGCGATCCCGACCTCATCACCGTCAGGGGCCAGCGGCTGATCCGCCAGTGCCCGGTGATCCTCTACGCCGGCTCCCTGGTGCCGCCCGCGGTGCTGGAGGGCCACCAGGCTGAGACGGTGATCGACACCGCCCACCTGGACCTGGAGGCCATCGTCGGCCATCTGGCCGCTGCCCATGCCCGCGGCCAGGACGTGGCCCGGGTGCATTCCGGCGATCCCTCGCTGTATGGCGCCATCGGCGAGCAGATCCGCCGCCTGCAGGCGCTGGGCATTCCCTACGCCATCGTTCCCGGCGTGACCGCCACCGCCGCCTGCGCCGCGCTGCTGGGTTGCGAGCTGACCCTGCCCGGGGTCAGCCAGACGGTGATCCTCACCCGCTATGCCAGTCGCACGGCCATGCCGGCAGGCGAGGCGCTGGCCGACCTGGCCCGCCACCGCGCGACCCTGGCCATCCACCTCGGCGTCGGCCAGCTGGAGCGCATCGTCGCCGATCTCCTGCCGCACTATGGCCCCGCCTGCCCGGTGGCCATCGTCCACCGCGCCAGCTGGCCGGACCAGGACAGCGTCCAGGGCACCCTGGCCGACATCGTCGAACGGGCGCGGGACAAGGATTTCCGTCGCACCGCGCTGATCCTGGTCGGCGAGGTGCTAGCGCCGGGAGATTTCCAGGATTCCAAGCTGTACCGGCAGGGGCCGGGGTAGTCGTGCCAGGTCTGATCGCGGCCATGGGCCGCTCCTACAGGGAGTGACGCCTCTGTAGGAGCGGCCGCTACGGCGGACCGCCATGGCCGCGATGCTTTCAGGATCTAACCCTAGTACCCCGCCCCACCCTCGCCACCGCTGACGATGGCCACGCCCGAACTGGTTCCCAGGCGGGTCGCGCCGGCGTCCAGCATGGCCTGGGCGGTGGCCCGGTCGCGCACGCCGCCGGAGGCCTTCACGCCCATCTCCGGACCCACTTCCTCGCGCATCAGGCGGACGTCGTCCAGGGTCGCGCCGCCGTGGCCGAAACCGGTCGAGGTCTTGACGAAGGCGACCCCGAGGTCGCGACAGATCCGGCAGGCCTGGCGTTTCTGGGTCTCGTCGAGCAGCCCGGTCTCCAGGATCACCTTGAGCGGTACCGCACCACAGGCGGCCTGCACCGCGGCGATGTCGGCGGACACCTCGTCCAGCAGACCATCCTTGAGCCAGCCGATATTGAGCACCATGTCGATCTCCCCGGCGCCGGCGGCGATGGCCTGCTCGGCCTCGAAGGCCTTGGCCGCGCTCAGCCCGGCGCCGAGCGGAAAGCCCACCACCGCGCAGACCTTGACCGCGCTGCCGGCGAGCTGCGCCGCGGCGTGGGGGACCTGGGCGGAATTCACGCACACCGAATAGAAGCCATGGGTGCGCGCCTCCTGGCACAGGCGGTCGATCTGGGCGCGGCGGGCATCGGCGGCGAGCAGGGTGTGGTCGATGGTCTTGGCGAGTTCGCCGGGTTCAAGCTGCATGGGGCCTCCTCAGGCACGGGTAGCGTATGATCGAATCAGAATTCTTGGTTGGTGCGGCCTGCACCTCTAGTCGGACTCCCGTAGCGCACCCCTCATGGATAGCAAGAAAGCCGCTAGGCTCAAGCTGATGCACCAGGCGCTGCAGGATCAGCACGCCATTCACCTGCGCGAGATGGCCCAGCTGCTGGGTGTCTCGGAAATGACCCTGAGACGCGACCTGCGGCTCCCGCCGGACGGCCTGCGGCTGCTCGGCGGTCATGTCACCCGCGATGTCGGCGGCAGCGAGGCCCCGGGCTACCAGGTGGTGGAACAGGACCTGCGCCAGGTCGAGGAAAAGCGCCGCATCGGTCGGCTGGCCGCGGCGCAGATCCGCGCCGGCGACACCGTCTTCCTCGATTGCGGGACCACCACGCCCTTCGTGGTGGACTTCATTCCCGATGACCTGGAATTCACCGCCGTCTGCCACTCGCTCAACGTGCTGCTCAAGCTGCAGCAGAAGGTCAACTGCACCCTGGTGGTGTGCGGCGGCACCTTCCAGCGCAAGAACCAGATCTTCGAGAGTCGCCTGGAGACCGGGGTGCTCGATGGCGTGCGCCTCACCCATGCCTTCGTTTCGGCGGCCGGGGTGAGCGAGGACTTCGGCGTCACCTGCTTCAACTTCAACGAGGTCGAGGTCAAGCAGAAGGTCCTGCGCCAGGCCCAGCAGCGGCTGCTGCTGGTCGACCATACCAAGTTCGACGTGGTGCGCGCCGCGCATTTCGCGGCGCTCGACGACTTCGACGGGGTGGTCAGCGACGGGCGCATTCCGCGCAGCTATCGCGAGCGGATCGAGGCGAACGGCGCGCAACTGCTTACCTGATCCGCGCCGGGTCGGCCAGGCGCGCCAGCAGCGCGTCGCGCTCGGCAGCGGCGAGATAGCCGGTGCGCACGCTGAAGACGCGCCGTTCACCCGGGTGCAGCTGTTGCACCTGCCCCTTGGCGGACTCGGCCAGATAGCCCTCCGGCTCGCAGGTCGCCGGCAGCACGAAGGCCGCCACCTGCTGATCGGGGTTGTGCAGCACCCAGCGCGTGGCATGGGGCAAGGCCGCCGGGCGATAGGCCGTGTAGAAGGCGGCGCCGCCCGGATGCTCCAGCAGGAAGTGCGCCTCCCCCGCCGCGTCGGTGCCCGGCGCATCGATGAAGCTGACGATCTCCGGCTGGTAGCGCGCGGGCGCCTCCAGCACCCGTAGCCGTTCCGAATCTTCGGCCAGCTCGGCGATGAAGGCCTGCCAGTCGGGGGTAGGCCGCACATGGGCCGGCACGCTGGTGCGCACCCGGGTACGGGCCACGCCGAGGGGCTCATGGAAGCGACCGCCAGGTACATAGGCGTAATTCATATGCGCCATGTACATGAGGTCCATGGGCTGGCCAGCCTGGTTTTCCACCTCGAGGCCCAGCTCGAACACGGCGCTGTCCGGTCTCAGGGTCACGCTCGGCTGGGCGCGATAGCGATCGCCGAAGCCCATGGCGTAGTCATGGCGACCGCCCAGGCGCAGGAAGTCACCCTCCGCGTCCCGGCCCAGCTCCAGCCAGGCCTCGTCCAGCGGCGCGCAGGGCAGTTCGCCGTGCAGCTCGTGGCTGTCCTCCGGTGCCGGGCAGCCGTTGCGCAGCACCCCGGCGTGGAACATGAAGCAGCCATAGGTCTCGATGATCCGCCGGGTCGGCCGCGGCTGGTCGAACAGCCCGGGCATGGTCAGACGACAACCGTCGAAGGTGGCGTCCCAGACCATCTGCCCCTGGTAGGGCAGCACGATCAGCCGGCCGCGGCGATTCTCCAGCGCCAGGGCGAGCACCCCGGAAGGATAGGTCCAGGCGCGCACCTGGAAGGCGTCGCTGGCGAGCAGGGTGCGCTCGCACGCGGTGAATTGCTCAGGTTGCAAGGGCAGGCGTACGGACATGGCAGCGCCCTCCTCAGGCGGTCTGGGCGGCGCCCACCGGCAGCCGCTCGCTGGCCGGATGACGCAGGCAGTAGAGGGCGTAGGCGACGATCACCGTGAAGCACAGCAGCGGCACCGAATAGGCCAGCTGCATGTTGCCGCCGGTGTAGTCGGACAGCAGGCCCTGGAAGATCGGGATCACCCCGCCGCCGACGATGCTCATCACCAGCAGCGAACCGCCGAATTCGGTGTCGCGACCGATGCCGTCGACGGTCAGGCCATAGATGGTCGGCCAGCAGGGGCCGAGGAAGATGCTTACGCCCACGGCGGCGTACACCGCGGTGATGTTGGGCACCAGGATGGTGTAGGCCAGCAGCGCGATGCACAGCACCCCGTAGACGCCCAGCACCTTGGCCGGATGCCAGCGACGCATCAGCAGGTTGGCGATCAGCTTGCCGACGAAATAGGCGGCGAAGGTGGTGAGCAGGAACCAGGAGGCGCTGCGCTCGTTCATGCCGCCGAGTTGCATGGCCAGGCGGATGGTGAAGCTCCAGACGCCGACCTGGGCGCCGACATAGAGGAACTGCGCCAGCACGCCAAAGACGAAGCGCGGATTGCGCCGCAGCCGCCCGAGGCTGGCGGCGATACCGTCGTTTTCGCTGCGCACGGCATCGTTGCCCTTGCAGGACGGATAGCGGGTACAGGCGATCAGCACGAAGATCAGCACCAGCACGCCGATCATCCACTGGTAGGGCGTCAGGGTGGCCTGGATCATCTGCAGCTGCTGGGCGGCGGCCTCGGCGGGATTCATCTGCAGCAGCTGCGCCTGGCTGGCGTCGCCGTCCTTGAACATCACGAAGCTGCCCACGTAGACGCCGGTCATGGCACCGAAGGGGTGGAAGGTCTGGGAGATGTTCAGCCGCCGGGTACCGGTCTCGCGCGGCCCGAGCAGGGTCGAATAGGTGTTGCAGGCGGTCTCCAGGAAGGACAGTCCGGCGGCGATCACGAACAGCGCCAGCAGGAACATGCCGTACTTGGCCATGGACGCGGCCGGAAAGAACAGCAGGCAGCCGACCATGTAGAGGAACAGGCCGAAGAGGATGGTCGTCTTGTAGCTGAAGCGCCGCACCATCAGCGCGGCCGGCAGGGCCAGGAAGAAATAGCCGAGATAGAAGGCCGACTGGACGAAGGCGGTCTGGAAGTCACTGAGCAGGAAGGCCTTCTTGAAGTGGGCGATGAGCACGTCGTTCATGCTCGCCGCGGCGGCCCAGAGCGCGAAGATGCAGCACAGCAGGATGAAGGCGAACCACGGCGTGCGGTTCAGGTAGTAGCCGTCGGCGCTGGGCCGCAGGGGTGACTGGCTCATTGTTGTTCTCCGTAGGGATGCCAGGGTGGGGGGATTGCCGCGTGTGGGTCAGAGATCCAGGGACGCGAGGTAGTCGGCGAAGACCGCGGCCTCGGGATAGGAGGTCTGGGTGCCGCGCCCGGTGACCGACAGCGCCGAATAGGCCACCGCCCGCTGCATGGCGTCCCGCAGGCCGAGGCCCTGGACGCGGCCATGGGCGAAGCAGCCGATGAAGGCATCGCCGGCGCCGGTGGTGTCGATGGCTGCCACCGCCTGGCCGGGCAGGCTGAACTCGCCCTCCGCGCCCACGTACAGCGCGCCCTGGGCACCGAGGGTGACCACCACGTGGCGGATGCCGCGACCGGCCAGCACCCGCGCGGCGGCAAAGGCGCTCTCGCGATCCTGCACGGGCAGACCGCTGACCAGGGCCAGCTCGGTCTCGTTGGGGACGAAGTAATCCAGCCGGGCGAGGTGCGCGGCGCTCAGGTCGGCCACCGCCGGCGCCGGATTGAGCAGCACCGGGATACCCAGCCGCTGGCCGCAGTCGATGGCGGCATAGACGGTCTCCAGGGCGATCTCCAGCTGCAGCACGATCAGCGCGCAGCCGCGCAGGTCGGCTTCCGCCGTCTGGATGTCGGCCGGCGCGAGGGCGGCGTTGGCGCCCTTCACGATGAGGATGCTGTTGTGCGAATCGGGCTGGACGAAGATCGGCGCCACGCCGCTGGAGCGACCCGGCGCGCGGGTCACGTGGCGGGTGTCGATACCGAAGCGGCGGAAGTTGGCCAGGGTGTTGTCGGCGAAGAGGTCGTCGCCGACCTTGGTCACCATCAGCACCTCGCTGCCCAGCTTGGCCGCGGCGACCGCCTGGTTGGCGCCCTTGCCGCCACAGCCGAGGGCGAAGTCCGGCGCCTCCAGCGTCTCGCCCTGTACGGGCAGTCGCTCGATGTAGGTGATGAGATCGACCATGTTGCTGCCGATGACCGCGATTTTGCCCATGCCGAGCGCGCCTCCGTTTTTCTTGATGTTATTAAATTAACGGTTTTTGTTAATTTTCCATCATAGATACTGCAACTCGGGGCGCAGCTCAAGCGCCGGTGATCGCCCACGGACGACACCTTGCCGCCAAGGCTCAAGGCTGGGAGCTGCGACACGAAAATGCGCGGGACAGGAGAGTCGGACGAGGGGGCGGTACGGCAGCGGGAAGCGGCGCACCGGGGACCCGGTGCGCGCGGAGGAGATCAGTGAAACACTTCGGCGATGAAGGCCGCGCCGATGAAGGTGCCGAAGCTGGCGATCAGCGAAACCACCACGATGCGCCAGCCGAGGCGACGGAAGGCCGGGATGTCCTTGGCGATGGACAGGCCGGCGAAGGCCAGCATGGGGGTGATCAGCGCCATGATGCCGACCGCGTTGTGGGCGGCGGTGATCTGCGGCGCCAGCGGGCACCAGGGCGAGGTCAAGAACATGGCCACCAGCGATACCCAGCACACCGCCGGCACCTTGCGGCGGAACAGCTGGCAGAGCAGCTCGCCGACGAAGGCCGCCAGGATCATCACCGCGACGCCCAGGAAAGCAGCCGGTGGCAGGGTCTTGCTCATCACCAGGGTCGCCAGCAGCGCCAGGGCGCCCGAGGCCAGCCAGGCGCTGAAGCGTGCCGACCAGCCCAGCTCGACAGGTTCGTCCACCACGGCGGCATCCACCGCACTCTGCTGGAAAGAGGCCTTGGTGGTACGGCCGATGCGCGGCTCCATCACCCGGTAGCCCCAGACCGCCAGCGGCAGGGAGATGAACAGAGTGAAATAGGTGCCCAGGGTCAGGGTGATGAGGTTGGCGGCGGCGGCCAGGGCCATGACCTCCTTGGCCACCTCGGCGGTCTGCTGGGCGGCGATGGCACCGGCCGCGGCGGCCATGATGCTGCCCGAACCCAGGCCGGCGCCCATGGCCAGGGAATAGGGGTGGAAGATGTTCAGGCTGGCGATGAAGCCGGCGACGATGGCCATGAACACCGCGCCGAAGAGGGTGCCGGTCAGGTACTCGGCGAGCACGCCGCGGCCTTCCGGGGAGTCCATGCCATAGCGTTCGCTGATGATCGCCAGGCTCGGTTCACGCCCCACCGAGAAGGTGGCGCCGATGGCTTCGCGCTTGATGCCCAGCAGCAGGGCCACCGGCAGGCCGAGCAGGATGGTGCCGACGAAATGCCCCAGCTCCTGGAAGGCCAGTGCCCAGCCGGCGGCGATCACCGTGGGCAGCGAGCCGCCCACCACCAGGCCGAGCTTGGCGATGAACACCAGCAACGCGTATTGCAGGATGGCCGCCGAGCGCACCTGGGCGCCGCGGTCGATACCCAGCCCCAGCGGCATGCGCCTGCCGACCTGCCCCACCGCCGCACCCAGCAAGAGCGCCCAGATCATCGGCAGCAGCACCACCTTGCCTGGCCCCAGCGGTATGGTGAGGGAGCCGATCAGCTCGGCGATCAGCAGCACCAGCGCTGCCCAGATGTAGAGTCTGACGGTATTGCTGACAGCGCGGTCCTGGCCCACGGCCAGCGTCGGATTGGCGCTCATTCTTCCCCCTGCGGCCCACTCGCGGGCTCGGTTGTAGGTATGGTTGGCAGTCGCGAGCGGCGAAGCCCGCTGGGCAGAAAAGGGCTCCGCGAGGGAGCGCGACCCGATCGTTCTGGAGGCCTGGTCGAGGTCGCACGGCTGGCGTACCGGAAGGTGGAAACCCGGGGCGGACAGGGTCTCGCGTGGGACTTCTCGCCGTTCCGGAGCTCTGCGTCGCGGGCCTTGGCCAGGCCGGGGCGGCCGTGGTCTTGGCCCGAGTATGGACAGCGGCCTGTTCTCTCTCCAATACTGGAAATGGCCTTTTCCGTTGCCTTTAAGAGAACACACGGATGCGTGGAATTCACGAACAACGCTTGCATTATTTCGTCGAGGCGGTGCGCCTGGGCAGCGTGCGCGCCGCGGCTGACGCCCTGGATATCGCCCCTTCCGCGGTCAGCCGGCAGATCGCCCAGGTCGAGGCGGAGCTGGGCGTCGACCTCATCGAAAGACACCGCCGCGGCATCACCCCGACCGAGGCCGGGCGCCTGGTGCTGGACTATTTCCGCCAGCGCCAGACCCAGCTCGACGGCCTGAGAGACGCCATTTCCGATCTCCAGGGACTGCGCACCGGCCGCGTGGTGCTGGCGATCGGCGAGGGCTTCATCGGCGACCTGTCGCGCAGCCTGGGCGACTTTTCCGCACGGCATCCGGAGATCGAGGTCAGGGTCAATGTGGTGGGCACCAACGAGGTGATTCGCCAGGTGATGGAAGACGAGGCGCAACTGGGGCTGGTGTTCAATCCGCCGCGCGATCCGCACCTGCGCGTACATGGCAGTCGCGAGCAGCCGCTCTATGCGCTGGTAGCACCGGAGCATCCGCTCGCCGGGGCTCAGGCGCCCGTGACCCTGGCGGAGCTCGGCCAGCATCGCCTGGCCGTGCCGGACATCTCCTACGGCATCCGCCAGATGCTCGACGCCGTGGAGCAGGCCGCCGGCCAGCGCCTGGCGCCGACCCTGACCTGCAACACCTTCGCCCTGCTCAAGCACTATGCCCAGCAGGGCGGCGTGACCCTGCTGCCGCTGTTCGCCGCCACCCAGGAACTGGACAGCGACGCCTTGCGCGCCCTGCCCCTGGCCGATCCGGGTTTCGCCCGCGCCCACGTCGAGCTGGTCACCCGCCTGGGGCGCAAGCTCAGCCGCGCCGCGGACGAGTTGCGCACGGCCATGGTGCAGCAGATGACCGCCTTTCGCTGAGCGTCGGCGGCACTCGCTGCCAGGGGCTTAGGCGGGCAGTTCCTGGCGCACCAGCTCGGCCCACAACCGTACGGCCGGCTCGATGATGGCGTCGTTGAAGTCATAGGCCGGGTTGTGCAGCGGTGCCGAGGGCTGGGCGCCGTCGACGCCCAGCCAGAGATAGGCCCCCGGGCGCGCCGCCAGCATGAAGGCGAAGTCCTCGGAGGCCATGGACGGCGGTACGCCATCGCTGACCCGCTCGGCGCCAAAGGCGGTCACCGCCGCCTGACGTACCCGCGCCGCCTGCTCGGGATGGTTCTGGGTCACCGGATAGCCCCGGGTGAACTCCAGCTCGCCGCGCACCCCCTGGGCCAGCGGCGCCTGGGCGACGATCTCGCCGATCAGCCGCTCCACCTCGGCGCGCACCGCGCCATCCAGGCAACGCACCGTGCCCCTGAGCCGCGCCACCTCGGGGATGACGTTGATGGCCTCCCCCGCCTCCAGCATGGTCACGCTGACCACCGCGGCGGCCAGCGGCGAGATCCGCCGGGCGACGATGGTCTGCAACTGCAGGATCAGGTCCGCCGCGGCGACGATGGGATCGCGCCCGCGCTCGGGCATGGCCGCATGGCAGCCCTTGCCGGTCAGGGTGATGGCGAAGGTGTCCAGCGAGGCCATCATGGCGCCCGGATTGACCACCAACTGGCCGGCCGGCAATCCCGGCCAGTTGTGCAGGCCGTAGAGGGCGTCCATGGGGAAGCGTTCGAACAGGCCGTCCTCGATCATCTTCTGGGCGCCGCCAAGATTCTCTTCGGCGGGCTGGAAGACGAAATAGAGAGTGCCGCGGAAATCGCGGTTTTCGCTCAGGTGGCGGGCGGTGGCCAGCAGGATGGCGGTGTGGCCGTCATGGCCGCAGGCGTGCATGCGCCCGGCGGCGGTGGAACGGTGGGGAACGTCCCCCACCTCCTGCATCGGCAGGGCGTCCATGTCGGCGCGCAGCCCCAGGCTGGGACCCTCGCCGTGACGCAGCACCCCGACCACGCCGGTCCCACCGAGGCCACGATGGACCTCCAGGCCGAAGCCTTCCAGCAATTCGGCCACCCGCGCCGCGGTGCGGTGCTCGGCGAAACCCAGTTCCGGATGGGCGTGGAAATCGCGACGCCAGCTGCGGGCGTCGTCCAACAAGGCTTGATGGATGGTCATCTGTTACTCCAGGCTGGCGCCGTAGCCGAAACCGACGGCAGGGACGGCGGCGGTTTCCACCCAGACGCTCTTCACCTCGCTGTATTCGCGCAGGGCGTCGAGGCCGGAGGAGCGACCGTAGCCGCTCTCGCCATAGCCACCGAAGGGCGAGCTGACGTGGATGGTCTTGTAGCCGTTGACCCAGAAGGTGCCGGCGCGCACGCCGCGAGCCACCCGGTGGGCGCGACCGACGTCGCGGGTCCAGACCGCCCCGGCCAGGCCGAAGCGGCTGTCGTTGGCGATGCGGATGGCATCGGCCTCGTCCTTGAACGGGATAGCCACCACCACCGGCCCGAAGATCTCTTCCTGGGCGCAACTCAGGCCGTTGTGGCCGGCCAGCACCGTGGGATTGACGTAGTAGCCGGTCCCGGCGGGCAGCGGCTCGACGCCATTGGCGACATGCCGCGCGCCTTCACCCAGGGCGCCTTCCACCATGTTGCGTACATGGGCGAATTGCTTGGCGTTGTGGATCGGACCGATCTGGGTCTCGGGATCACTCGGATCGCCCACCCTGAACTGGCTGGCGGCGCGGGCCACCGCCTGGATGAAGCGCTCGTAGATGGATTCCTGCACCAGCAGCCGCGAACCCGAGACGCAACTCTGGCCGGCGCCGGAAAAGATCGCCGCCTGGGCGCCGCGCACGGCGAGGTCCAGGTCGGCGTCTGCGAAGACGATGTTGGCCGACTTGCCACCCAGCTCCAGCACCACCGGGATGCAGCGCTGCGCCGCGGCGGCGGCGATGTGCCGGCCGGTGGCCGGCGAGCCGACAAAGACCACCTTGCGGATGTCGGCGTGGGCGATCGCCTGCTGGCCGACGGTATGGCCCTGGCCGGCGAGCACGTTGACCAGGCCCTTGGGCGCACCGGCGCGTTCCACCAGCACGCCGAGCAGCAACGAGGTCACCGGAGTCAGCTCGGAAGGCTTGAGGATCACCGCGTTGCCGGCGGTGATGGCCGGGGCGATCTGCCAGCCGCCGGTAAAGATCGGCGCATTCCAGGGGGTGATCTGCAGCACCGTGCCCAGGGGTTCGTAGGTCACGTAGTTGAGGTGGCTAGTGGGCACCGGGATGACTTCGCCATGCAGCTTGTCGGCCCAGCCGGCGTAGTACTCGAACATCTCGGCGACCTTGAGCACCTCGACGCGGGCATCGCGGATCGGCTTGTTGGCGGTCAGGGATTCCAGCTGCGCCAGGGCCTCGGCCTCCTCGCGGATCAGGGCGCCGACGCGGTAGATGATGCGCCCACGCGCCTGGGCGGTCAGGGCGCGCCATTCCTCGCGCGCCCGGCGGGCGGCGGCATCGGCGCGCTCGACCACGGCCAGGTCGGCATCGGGGTAGCTGTAGGCCGGGCTGTCGTCATGGGCGTTGCGCACGGTGATCCGCTCGCCGCTGCCCTCGACGAAGGCGCCGTCCACGTAGCTTGCGACCTGCTGGCGGTCGCCCCAGAAGGGCTTGAGCAATTCCAGTGTCTTGGCATTCATCATGATCATTCCCCCTTGCCGAACAGGTCTTCGCTGGTGCGTCGCGCGATGGCGCAGAAATCCTCGCCATCGGCCAGGGTCTCGGCGCTGGCCTTCCAGGCCTGGGCCGTGGCCGCGGCCAGCGGCAGGTCGAGGCCGAGTTCGGCGATGAGCGCCTGGGCCAGGCCCACGTCCTTGCGCATCAGGCCCATGGTGAAGCCGGAGTCATAGGCCTTGTTCAGCACCCAGGTAGGGAACATGCCCTGGCTGGCAGCGCTGCGCCCGGAACCGGCGTTGATGCCTTCGAGCAATTTTTCCGGGGCGACGCCGGCACGGGCGGCCAGGGTCACCGCCTCGGCGGTGGTGATCAGGTGCGCCGCGGCGAGCAGGTTGTTGGCGATCTTGGTGATGTTGCCGGCGCCCACGGCGCCGATGTGCACCCGGGTCGCACTCATGGCTTCCAGCGCCGGCAGCGCCTTGGCCAGGGCCGACTCGCTGCCGCCGATGACCATGGTCATGGTGCCGGCCGCGGCACCGGCGGGACCGCCGGAGACCGGGGCATCGAGGAAATCGGCGCCGACCTCGGCGAAGGCCGCCGCCACCCGGCGACTGGTCTCGGGGGTGGAGGTGGTGGTGTCGACCACCACGGTGCCCGGCCGCACGCGGCTGACCAGGCCCGACTCGCCCAGGCACACGGCCTCGACGTGCTCGGCCTTGGGCAGCGACAGCACGATGACGTCGCTGCTGGCGGCCAGGGCCGCCAGGTCGCCGGCGATGGCCACGCCCTGGGCGGCGACCCGCTCGCAGGCGGCGCTGGAGGGGTCCAGCCCGGTGACGGCAACGCCCTTGCGCGCCAGGGTGATCGCCATGTTGCCGCCCATGTTGCCGAGTCCGATGACCCCGACCTGCCTGCCCATGCCTTGTTCCTCTGCTTCGAATTGGCGGTGACCGACCCGGTGGCCGGCCCCTTGCGATCGAGTATGGGAGGCCCCAGGCATCACCACCAATACGGCATTCGGACTTTCGTGTTGCGCAAAAGGCAACGTCAGACGAGGGCACCAGCATCGTGCAAAGGCGCGATTCGAGGGCACTGCTCGGCCCCAGGCTGGTGCAGGGCAACCGGTCGCGATGCCGCGGCTGGCGGCAAGGCGCCAGTCCCCATGCGCCTTGCCGACGCCTGGCACAGTTCCTGAAAAGGCGCCCTGACTGGCCAGCAGTCCAGCCCAACAACAGCGCACGTCCGCCTAGGAGCCTTTCGCATGAAGCGCCGCCCACTACTGAAGACCACCCTTGCCGCGTCCGCCCTGCTCATGAGCGGCCTGTTTCCCTGGAGTGCCGCCCACGCCGCGGACACCATCAAGGTCGGCATCCTGCATTCGCTGTCCGGCACCATGGCCATCTCCGAGACCTCGCTCAAGGACATGGCGCTGATGACCATCGACGAGATCAACGCCAAGGGCGGGGTGCTGGGCAAGAAGCTGGAACCCGTGGTGGTGGACCCGGCCTCCAACTGGCCGCTGTTCGCCGAGAAGGCGCGCCAGCTGGTGACCCAGGACAAGGTCGCGGTCACCTTCGGCTGCTGGACCTCGGTCTCGCGCAAATCGGTCCTGCCGGTCTATGAAGAACTCAACGGTCTGCTGTTCTACCCGGTGCAGTACGAAGGCGAAGAGATGTCGCCCAACGTCTTCTACACCGGCGCGGCGCCGAACCAGCAGGCCATCCCGGCGGTGGAATACCTGATGAGTGAAGAAGGTGGCGGCGCCAAGCGCTTCTACCTGCTGGGCACCGACTACGTCTATCCACGCACCACCAACAAGATTCTCAGATCCTTCCTGCACAGCAAGGGCGTGCAGGACAAGGACATCGAAGAGGTCTACACCCCCTTCGGCCACAGCGATTACCAGACCATCGTCGCCAACATCAAGAAGTTCTCCGCCGGCGGCAAGACCGCGGTGGTCTCCACCATCAACGGCGACTCCAACGTGCCCTTCTACAAGGAACTGGGCAACCAGGGCCTGAAGGCCACCGACGTGCCGGTGGTGGCCTTCTCGGTGGGCGAGGAAGAACTGCGCGGCATCGACACCAAGCCGCTGGTGGGCCAGCTGGCCGCCTGGAACTACTTCGAGTCGCTGGATAACCCGGTGAACAAGAAGTTCGTCGAGGCCTGGAAGGCCTACGCCAAGGCCAAGAACCTGCCCAACTACCAGACCGCCGTGACCAACGACCCCATGGAAGCCACCTACATCGGCATCCACATGTGGGCTCAGGCGGTGGAAAAGGCCGGCAGCACCGACGTCGACAAGGTCCGCAAGGCCATGGCCGGCCAGACCTTCGCCGCGCCGGACGGCTATACCGTGAAGATGGACGAGAAGAACCATCACCTGCACAAGCCGGTGATGATCGGCGAGGTCCAGGACGACGGTCAGTTCAACGTCGTCTGGCAGACCGAGGGCCCGGTCCGCGCCCAGCCCTGGAGTCCCTACATCCCCGGCAACGACAAGAAGTCCGACGAACCGGTGAAGAGCGGCAAGTAACGGCTAGCCCTCATGCTAGGCCCCTCTTCCAAGGGGAGAGGGGCGCGCAGCTGAAAGGTGGCACCCCACTCTTACCCCCTCTCCCCTCGGGAGAGGGTTGGGGTGAGGGCAAAAGGCACGCCGAAGCCAACGGCTCTTCCCCCTATCCCTTTGGAAAAGGGCCGGGGGTGAGGACCAAAGCGCTTCCTGCCAAGACAGCAAACACCCGCGACACCACCGCTCCGCTCCTCCCCCTCTCCCCCCGGGAAAGGGCCGGGGTCAGGGCCCGCCAGCGCACCCGGCCACACGGCCCGGTGCCCGGCACCAGAAACGAGGCCACGTCCGCCCTCCCCCGGGAGACGTCGCGCAGGAGCCTTTACCCATCGACGAGGCCGAGCATGTCCCTACGCCTTTTTCTTCTGCCCCTGCTGTTGCTGCTCGTGGGCACCGCCCAGGCCGGTCCCGCCGCCGAGCTGGCCGCCGCCAGCGCCAACGACCAGGCCAAACTGCTGCAGGACTGGGCCGCCGCGCCTGATCCCGCCCAACTCCCGGTGCTCCAGGCGCTGCAGGACGGTCGCTTCTATGTCGACGAAGACAAGCGCCCCTTCTACAAGACCGGCGATAGCTACAGCGCTGCCGAAGGTAATGCCACGGCGCCTACCGGCACGCCCAAGCAGATCCGCCTGAACAACCGCCTGCGCATCCTCATCGGCGCTGCCCAGGCCAGCGGCGGGCTGCTGTCCACGGATGCCGGCGTGCGCCTGGCCGCCGCCCAGGCCCTGCGCCAGGAGGCCAAGCCCGAGCAGCGTGCCTTCCTGGAAAAACGCCTGCAGAGCGAAGCCGACAAGGAAGTGCAAGGCGCCCTCGCCGCCGCCCTGGCCAACCTGCAGCTGACCGATCCCGATCCCGCCGTGCGCCTGGCCGCGGTGCGGCTGCTCGGCGAATCCGGCGAGCCCCAGGCCAAGACCCGCCTGCAGGCCCTGCTCGATCCCGCGGTGGAAGCCAACGAAGACGTCCGCAAGGCCGCCGCTACCGGCCTGGCCCAGGTGGACCGCAAGCTGCTGCTGGGCGATCTGCTCGGCCAGGCCTTCACCGGCCTGTCGCTGGGCTCCATCCTGCTGCTCGCCGCCCTGGGCCTGGCCATCACCTATGGCCTGCTCGGCGTCATCAACATGGCCCATGGCGAGATGCTGATGCTCGGTGCCTACAGCACCTATATGGTGCAGCTGACCCTGCAGCGCCTGGCCCCCGAGTGGCTGGCCTGGTATCCGCTGCTGGCACTGCCGATCGCCTTCGCGGTGACCGCCGCCATCGGCATGGCGCTGGAGCGCACCGTGATCCGCCATCTTTATGGCCGACCGCTGGAAACCCTGCTGGCCACCTGGGGCATCAGTCTGATGCTGATCCAGGCGGTGCGGGTGCTGTTCGGCGCCCAGAACGTCGAGGTGGCCAACCCGGCCTGGCTGTCCGGCGGCATCCAGGTGCTGCCCAACCTGCTCCTGCCGTGGAACCGGGTGATCATCCTCGGCTTCGTGGTCTTCGTGCTGGTCCTGACCTGGGCCCTGCTGAACAAGACCCGGCTGGGCCTCAACGTGCGCGCCGTGACCCAGAATCGCAACATGGCCGCCTGCTGCGGCGTCCCCACCGGGCGCATCGACATGCTCGCCTTCGGCCTCGGCTCCGGCATCGCCGGCCTCGGTGGCGTGGCCCTGTCGCAGATCGGCAACGTCGGCCCGGACCTCGGCCAGAGCTACATCATCGACTCCTTCCTGGTGGTGGTGCTCGGTGGCGTCGGCCAATTGGCCGGCAGCGTGCTGGCGGCCTTCGGCCTGGGCATCGTCAACAAGATCCTCGAACCCCAGATCGGCGCCGTGCTGGGCAAGATCCTGATCCTCGGCCTGATCATCCTGTTCATCCAGAAGCGGCCCCAGGGCCTGTTCGCCCTCAAGGGGAGGGTCATCGATTGAACCAGCCACTCGCGCTTACCGCTGTGCAGAAGGCCGGCCCGCGCCTGAGCCTGGCCGTGCTCGGCCTGGCCCTTGCCGTGCTGATCGCCCTGCCGCTGCTGTCCCTGCTGCCGGCCGACAATGCCTTCCAGGTCTCGGCCTACACCCTGACCCTGGTGGGCAAGATCCTCTGCTACGCCATCGTCGCCCTGGCCCTGGACCTGGTCTGGGGCTATGCCGGGATGCTCTCCCTCGGCCACGGGCTGTTCTTCGCCCTCGGCGGCTACGCCATGGGCATGTACCTGATGCGCCAGGCCGCCGGTGACGGTCTGCCGCCGTTCATGAGCTTTCTCTCCTGGACCCGCTATCCCTGGTTCTGGGCCGGCACCGACCATTTCCTCTGGGCCCTGTGCCTGGCGGTGCTGGCCCCCGGTCTGCTGGCGCTGGCATTCGGCTTCTTCGCCTTCCGCTCGAAGATCAAGGGCGTCTACTTCTCGATCATGACCCAGGCGCTGACCTTTGCCGGCATGCTGCTGTTCTTTCGCAACGAGACCGGCTTCGGCGGCAACAACGGCTTCACCGGTTTCACCACCCTGCTGGGCTTTCCGGTGGCCGCCCAGGGCACCCGCGCGGTGCTCTTCCTGCTCACCGTGGTCCTGCTGGTGGCCAGTCTCTGGCTGGGCTGGCGCCTGGCGCAGAGCAAGTTCGGCCGCATCCTCACGGCGATCCGCGACGCCGAGAACCGGGTGACCTTCTGCGGCTACGATCCGCGCGGCTTCAAGCTGTTCGTCTGGGTGCTCTCGGCGGTGCTCTGCGGCCTGGCCGGCGCCCTCTATGTGCCCCAGGTGGGCATCATCAACCCCAGCGAGATGGCCCCGACCAACTCCATCGAGGCGGCCATCTGGGTCGCCCTCGGCGGACGCGGCAGCCTGATCGGCCCGGTGCTCGGCGCCGGCATCGTCAACGGCGCCAAGAGCTGGTTCACCGTGGCCTTTCCCGAATACTGGCTGTTCTTTCTCGGCGCCCTGTTCATCGTCGTCACCCTCTATCTGCCGCGTGGCGTGATCGGCCTCATCAAGAAGGAGCGCGACGCATGAAAGCCGCCCCCATACCTCCCACCGCCGCGGAAGTGCTCGATCCCGGCATCGGCGCCGAGGCCAGCGGCCTCGGCCATCGCGCCGGCACGGGCCTGGACACCCGCCACGGCACCATCCTCAGCCTGGAAGGCATCGAGGTCAGCTTCGATGGCTTCAAGGCCCTGCGCGACCTCAACCTCTACATCGGCGTCGGCGAATTGCGCTGCATCATCGGCCCCAACGGCGCCGGCAAGACCACCATGATGGACGTCATCACCGGCAAGACCCGCCCCGACCGCGGCAGCGCCTGGTTCGGCGAGACCCTGGACCTCACCCGCCTGCAACCGGTG
Source organism: Pseudomonas sp. SORGH_AS_0211 (assembly GCF_031453455.1). Taxonomy (NCBI): domain Bacteria; kingdom Pseudomonadati; phylum Pseudomonadota; class Gammaproteobacteria; order Pseudomonadales; family Pseudomonadaceae; genus Pseudomonas; species Pseudomonas sp. SORGH_AS_0211. Next base: position 3,717,775 of record NZ_JAVIZV010000001.1, read on the forward strand.
GAGATCGCCCAGGCCGGCATCGGCCGCAAATTCCAGAAGCCCACGGTGTTCGAGGCGCTGACCGTCTGGGAGAACCTGGAGCTGGCGCAGCGGACCGACAAGTCGGTCTGGGCCAGTCTGCGCGCACGGCTTTCCGGCGAGCAGCGCGACCGCCTGGAAGAGGTGCTCGGCACCATCCGCCTGCAGGAGTCGCGCGGGCGCACCGCCGGGCTGCTCTCCCACGGCCAGAAGCAATTCCTCGAGATCGGCATGCTGCTGGTGCAGGAGCCGCAACTGCTGCTGCTCGACGAACCCGTAGCCGGCATGACCGACGCCGAGACCGAATTCACCGCCGAGCTGTTCAAGTCGCTGGTGCCCCGGCACTCGCTGATGGTGGTGGAGCACGACATGGGCTTCGTCGGCAGCATCGCCGACCACGTCACCGTGCTGCACCAGGGTCACGTCCTCGCCGAAGGCTCGCTGGACCAGGTCCAGGCCAACGACCAGGTGATCGAGGTGTATCTGGGGCGCTAGCGCCCTGGTTTGAATATGAATCGCGGCCATGCGGTTCGCCGCCGCGACCGCTCCTACAGGCGCGGATATCGCCGTAGGAGCGGCCCATGGCCGCGATGCCCCAAACATCGCGCCCCACCGAGGTCCCCATGCTCCAGGTCAACGAACTCCATCAGTACTATGGCGGCAGCCACATCCTGCGTGGCCTGTCCTTCGAGGCCCCCATCGGCGAGGTCACCAGCCTGCTCGGCCGCAACGGCGTCGGCAAGACCACCCTGCTGCGCTGCCTCATGGGCCTGATCCCGGCCAAGCGCGGCAGCGTCACCTGGGAAGGCCAGGACATCACCGCCCGCAAGCCGCATCAGCGGGTGCAGTCCGGCATCGCCTACGTGCCCCAGGGCCGCGAGATCTTTCCGCGCCTCACCGTCGAGGAAAACCTGCTCATGGGCCTGTCGCGCTTTCCCGCCCGGGAAGCCCGCGAAGTGCCCGAATCCATCTACGAACTCTTCCCCGTGCTCCGGCAGATGCGCCAGCGTCGCGGTGGCGACCTCTCCGGGGGCCAGCAGCAGCAACTGGCCATCGGCCGCGCCCTGGCCAGCCGCCCGCGCCTGCTGATCCTCGACGAACCCACCGAGGGCATCCAGCCCTCGGTGATCAAGGAGATCGGCACCGTCATCGCCCACCTCGCCAAGCGCGGCGACATGGCCATCCTGCTGGTGGAGCAGTTCTACGACTTCGCCAGCGAACTGGCCGATGGCTACCTGGTGATGTCCCGTGGCGAGATCGTCCAGCGCGGTCGCGGTGCCAACATGGAGGCCGAAGGAGTGCGGGGACTGGTGGCGATCTAGCAGGCCAAGGTCGATAATCGAACGCTTCCGCAGCCTGCCCTGCCACCCGCCCGACCGACTCGATTGACGGAATTAACCGGCTGGTACATTTTCTCTCCAGTGCCGGGCAGCGCCTGCCCGGCAAGACAACAAGAGAGAAGGCTGTCATGTCCTCCCGCCGCATCCTGGTCCTCAACGGACCCAACCTCAATCTGCTCGGCACCCGCGAGCCCGCCACCTACGGCCACGAGACCCTGGCCGACGTCGCCCGGCTGTGTACCGAGACCGCCGCCGCCGAGGGTTACGAGGTGGACTTCCGCCAGACCAACCACGAAGGCGAACTGCTCGACTGGATTCACGCGGCCCGCGGCGCCTATGCCGGGGTGGTGATCAATCCCGCCGCCTGGACCCACACCTCGGTGGCCTTGCGCGACGCCCTGGTGGCCAGCGAGCTGCCGGTCTACGAGGTGCACCTGTCCAATGTGCATCGTCGCGAAGCCTTCCGTCATCATTCCTATGTCTCGGGCATCGCCGTCGGCGTCATCTGCGGCCTCGGCAGCCAGGGATATCGCGCCGCCATCGCCGCCCTCATCGCCCACCAGGGAAACTGACTCCATGACCACACCCAAATCCGTCCTCGCCGGCCTCATCGGCACCGGCATCCAGGCCTCGCTGACGCCCGCCATGCACGAACGCGAAGGCGACGCCCAGGGCCTCAGATACCTCTATCGGCTGATCGACCTGGATGCCCTCGGCCTCGGCGCCGATGCCCTGCCCGAGCTGCTGCAGGCCGCCCAGCGCACCGGCTTCACCGGTCTCAACATCACCTTTCCCTGCAAGCAGGCGATCATCCCGCTGCTTGACGATCTCTCGCCCGAGGCGCGCGGCATCGGCGCGGTGAATACCGTGGTGCTGGCCGACGGCCGTACCATGGGTCACAACACCGATTGCCTGGGCTTCGCCGAAGGCTTTCGCCGCGGCCTGCCGGACGTGGCCAAGCGCCTGGTGGTGCAACTGGGCGCCGGCGGCGCCGGCAGCGCCGTGGCCCACGCCCTGCTCGCCGAGGGCGTCGACCAGCTGTTCATCTTCGACGTCGAGGCCGAGCGCGCCCAGGCGCTGGTGGACAACCTGACCCGCCACTTCGGTCCCGGGCGCGCGGCGGTCGGCACTGATCGCGCTGCCGCCGTGGCCGCCGCCGATGGCCTGGTCAACACCTCGCCGGTGGGCATGGCCAAGCTGCCCGGCATGCCTCTGCCGGCCGAACTGCTGCACCCCGGCCTCTGGGTCGCCGAGATCATCTACTTCCCGCTGGAAACCGAACTGCTGCGCCAGGCCCGCGCCCTCGGCTGCCGCACCCTGGACGGCGGCACCATGGCCGTGTTCCAGGCGGTCAAGGCCTTCGAACTCTTCAGCGGCCGCCGCGCCGACGCCGACCGCATGCAGGCCCACTTCGCCGAATTGCGCGGGTAGTCCTCGGCGCTGGGCTTCGCTGCGCGCAACCCAACCTACAGAAGGTACTCGTAGGTTGGGCTGAGACAGCTTCACCGTCGAAGCCCAACACCCCCCGCCTGACCTATCGCCCATAAAAAAGGGGAGGCCGAGGCCTCCCCTTTTCTCCTGCCCTCGCCTCAGCGCGGCATGTTCGGCTGGCGCCGCGATTTCTTGCGCGGACCGCCCTTGGCGTAGCCGGCGGCCTGGCCTTCCTGGCCCTTGTCCCAGGCCTTGCTGCCATCGCTGGCACGGGGCGGCAAGCCGGTGTGCTGGGTAAGGATGCGCCCACCGCCAGTGCCGGCCTTCTTGCTACCCACCGGGGTGGAGTTCTTGCGCCGCGCGCTCTGGTAGCCGGCGTCGCCCACCGGCTGGGTGGCCGGGATCAACTGGTGCTTGCCCGGCCCGATCAGGTCGGCGCGCCCCATCTCCTTGAGCGCCTCGCGCAGCATCGGCCAGCCCCTGGGATCGTGGTAGCGCAGGAAGGCCTTGTGCAGGCGGCGCTGCTGGTCGCTCTTGACGATGGTCACGCCGTCGCTCTTGTAGGTGACCTTGCGCAGCGGATTCTTGCCCGAATGGTACATGGCCGTGGCGGTGGCCATCGGCGAGGGATAGAAGGCCTGCACCTGATCCGCGCGGAAGCCGTTGCGCTTGAGCCACAGTGCGAGGTTCATCATGTCCTCGTCGGTGGTGCCCGGGTGCGCCGCGATGAAGTAGGGGATCAGGTACTGCTCCTTGCCCGCCTCCTTGGTGTACTTCTCGAACATCTGCTTGAAGCGGTCATAGCTGCCGATGCCGGGCTTCATCATCTTGTCCAGCGGACCGCGCTCGGTGTGCTCGGGCGCGATCTTCAGGTAGCCGCCGACATGGTGGGTGACCAGTTCCTTGACGTATTCGGGCGACTCCACGGCCAGGTCGTATCTCAGCCCCGAGGCGATCAGGATCTTCTTCACCCCCGGTAGCGCCCGCGCCTTGCGGTACAGCTCGATCAGCGAGGAGTGATCGGTATTGAGGTTCTCGCAGATACCGGGGAACACGCACGACGGCTTGCGGCAGTGGCGCTCGATCTCCGGGTCCTTGCAGGCGATGCGGTACATGTTGGCGGTCGGCCCGCCAAGGTCCGAGACCACGCCGGTGAAGCCCGGCACCTTGTCGCGCATCTCCTCGATCTCGCGAATGATCGAGTCGTGGGAGCGATTCTGGATGATCCGGCCTTCGTGCTCGGTGATGGAGCAGAAGGTGCAGCCACCAAAGCAGCCGCGCATGATGTTGACCGAGAAACGGATCATCTCGTAGGCCGGGATCTTTTCTTTGCCATAGGCCGGGTGCGGCACGCGCGCATAGGGCATGCCGAACACATAGTCCATTTCCTCGGTGGTCATGGGGATGGGCGGCGGCGTGAACCAGACGTCCACCTCGCCATGCCGCTGCACCAGCGCGCGGGCGTTGCCCGGATTGGTTTCCAGGTGCAGCACGCGGTTGGCGTGGGCATAGAGCACCGGGTCGTTGCGCACCTTCTCGAAGGACGGCAGGCGGATCACCGTCTTGTCGCGGGTCATGCGCGGGCTTTCCAGCAGCTGCACCACCTTGGCTTCGTTGGGGTCCTCGACCTCACCCTTCGCCTGCTCGATGGCGCAGGCCTCGGTGTCCTGCGTATTCACGTAGGGATTGATGATCTTGTCGACGCGGCCGGGTCGATCGATGCGGGTCGAGTCGACCTCGAACCAGCCCGCGGGCGTATCACGCCGGATGAAGGCGGTACCGCGCACATCGGTGATGGCCTCGACGCGCTCGCCACGCGACAGCCGCTGGGCGATCTCGACCACCGCCCGCTCGGCGTTGCCATAGAGCAGGATGTCGGCGGTCGCGTCCATCAGGATCGAGCGCCGGACCTTGTCCTGCCAGTAGTCGTAGTGGGCGATCCGGCGCAGCGAGGCCTCGATGCCACCGAGCACGATCGGCACGTGGCTGTAGGCTTCCTTGCAGCGCTGGCTGTAGACCAGGCTGGCGCGATCCGGACGCTTGCCGGCGACGTTGCCCGGGGTATAGGCATCGTCGGAACGGACCTTCTTGTCCGCGGTGTAGCGGTTGATCATCGAGTCCATGTTGCCCGCGGCCACACCGAAGAACAGATTCGGCTCGCCGAGCTTCATGAAGTCGTCCTTCGAATGCCAGTCCGGCTGGGCGATGATGCCCACGCGGAAGCCCTGGGCCTCCAGCAACCGGCCAATGATGGCCATGCCAAAGGACGGGTGATCGACGTAGGCGTCCCCGGTGACGATGATGATGTCGCAGCTGTCCCAGCCGAGTTGCTCCATCTCCGCCCGACTCATGGGCAGGAAGGGTGCAGGACCAAAGCACTCGGCCCAGTATTTCGGATAGTCGAACAGCGGCGTGGCGGCTTGCATGGCAGCTTCCGGGATAGGGGTGTTTTCAGGAGGGCGCGAAGAATAGCACAAAAAATGACCAGTTCAGCCCCCGGACATCGATTGCCTTTGGCTATCGACGGTGGCTCTGGACTCGCCCTCCCCCCAACCCTCTCCCCGGGGGAGAGGGGGCAAAAGCACCTCAGGCACCTGTTCGTTCCGCTCTCCAGGGGAAGAGGGCCGGCAGGGAGACTCACCGGAGACCCCTGCCCCGCTACGCTCTTCCCCCTCTCCCTCCGGGAGAGGCCGGGGTGAGGGCAACGCCCCCGGACCAGGCCCCTGGCGACAGGAGTGCTACCATAGCCGCCCGCTCCCCTCCCCACCGAGACACCCCCGTCCATGTCCCAGCCCCAACCCGCCGCCGGCCAGTTGCAGCGCGGCCTGAAGAATCGTCATATCCAGCTGATCGCCCTCGGCGGAGCCATCGGTACCGGTCTGTTCCTCGGCTCGGCCGGGGTGCTCAAGTCGGCGGGTCCGGCGATGATCCTCGGCTATGCCATCGCCGGCTTCATCGCTTTCCTGATCATGCGCCAGCTCGGCGAGATGATCGTCGAGGAGCCCGTGGCCGGCTCCTTCAGCCACTTCGCCAGTCGCTACTGGGGCCGTTTCCCGGGCTTTCTCTCCGGCTGGAACTACTGGGTGCTCTATGTGCTGGTGGGCATGTCGGAGCTCACTGCGGTGGGCAAGTACGTGCAGTACTGGTGGCCCGAGGTGCCGACCTGGGCCAGCGCCCTGGTGTTCTTCGTGCTGGTCAACGCCATCAACCTGTTCAACGTGAAGGCCTTTGGCGAGACCGAGTTCTGGTTCGCGCTGATCAAGGTGGTGGCCATCCTCGGCATGATGGCCTTCGGGCTCTGGCTGCTGGTCAGCGGCAGCGGTGGCCCCGAGGCCTCGGTGAGCAATCTCTGGAACCATGGCGGCTTCCTGCCCAACGGCTGGAGCGGCCTGTTCGCGGTGCTGGCGATCATCATGTTTTCCTTTGGCGGCCTGGAGCTGGTAGGCATCACCGCCGCCGAAGCCGACCAGCCGCGCACCGTGATCCCCAAGGCCATCAACCAGGTGGTCTGGCGCATCCTGATCTTCTATGTCGGCGCCCTGACCATCCTGCTGTCGCTGCATCCCTGGGACGAACTGGTGCGCAGCATCGGCGCCGGCGGCGACGACTACGCCGGCAGTCCCTTCGTGCAGACCTTCGCCCTGCTCGGCAGCGACACCGCCGCCCATCTGCTCAACTTCGTGGTGCTGACCGCGGCGCTGTCGGTCTACAACAGCGGCGTCTACTGCACCAGCCGCATGCTCTACGGCCTGGCCGAACAGGGCGATGCCCCGCGCGCCCTGCTGCGCACCAATCGCCAGGGCGTGCCCCTGCTGGGCATCGCCGTGTCCTCGGCGGTGACCCTGCTCTGCGTGGTGGTCAACTACCTGCTGCCGCAGAATGCCCTGGAGCTGCTGATGTCGCTGGTGGTGGCCTCGCTGGTGATCGCCTGGGCGCTGATCAGCCTGACCCACCTGAAATTCCGCGCTGCCCAGCGCCAGGCCGGGCGCACCTCGCACTTCCCGGCGTTCTGGTCGCCCTTCGTCAACTGGCTGTGCCTGGCCTTCGTCGGCATGATCCTGGTGCTGATGCTGCGCATCCCCGGCATCGCCGTCTCGGTCTACGCCATCCCGGTCTGGCTGGCCTTCCTGTTCCTCTGCTACAAGCTGCGCCGGGACTGATCGCCTTCGCCCCCGCAGGTATTGGGCTGAGCAGAGCGAAGCCCAATACCTGCATCAGGCACCGCTCGTTGGGCTTCGACGAGGGAACCGTCTCAGCCCAACCTACCCCGCTACTCGAACGGCACCCAGGGTCGCTGCGGCTTCATGATGATGCAGCCGTCCTCACCCAGCGCCCAGATGTCGTAGAAGCGGTTGTCCACCAGCCGCGTGGCGGCGCCCGGCACGGCCACCCGCTGGCTGCAGCTGTCGCTGTCGGCATCGTCGATCACCCCCAGGTCCAGCAGCCGCTCGGCGATCATGAAGTTGCCCGGCGACAGGCCGAGGATGAAGGGTAGCACCGGCACCTGCTCGAAGGTCTTCTGCGCCAGCGGCAGCCAGGCCACCTCCAGCGGACCGCCGGTCCAGAGCAGGCGCTTGAGCGGCCGCAGCTCCGGACGACTGCTGAGGTCGTGGTGCAGCTCCTGGACGAAACCGCGCTCGAAGGTCTTCTGCGCCGACAGCACCTGGCCATAGACATAGGCCAGCGACAGCATCCACAGCACCGGCAGCACCAGCAGCCAGGTCAGCCGTGGCTGGAATCGCTCCAGCAGATCATGGGCCAGCAGCAGCGCCAGGGTCAGGACGACCGCCAGTCCCATCAGGGTGCGGGCTTCGAGGATGAAATCGCTGAACAGCAGGGTGATGCCGGCCACGCAAAAGGCCAGCACCGGCAAGGTCGCAGCGTACAGCAGCAGGGGCAGCAGCGCCCGTCGGCCATAGGCGCGGGCATAGGTCAGGGCCCCCAGGCCGTAACCGATCGCGGCCAGCCCGCCAAACAGCCACCACAGCCAGAGATTGCCCGGGGTGACCAGCAAGCCGACGCTGTGCAGCACCTCGCCCAGCCGGTGCCAGAGCTCGGGTAGCACCTGGCCGCCCACGCCGGCGTGCCGCGTGGTCGCCATCAGCTGGTAGGCCGTCAGGCAATAGAGCACGCCACCCAGCAGCAGCTGCAGGCCCTGGCGCAGCACCAGCCGCAGCGCCTGCTTGGGCGCCTCGCGGCGCTGCACCGCGCGGACCAGCTCCAGGCAGCAGAGGCCGACGAAGACATTGAACGCCACCTGGTAGAAGGCGATGGCCGCCGCCAGCAGCGCCGCCGGTACCAGCAGCGCCAGCGTGGTATGGCGACTGCGATAGATCACCGCATAGATCACCGCCACCAGGCTCAGGGCCATGGTCGGGCCGTCGTACTGGTAGGTCAGGTTGCCCAGCCAGAACGGCGAGAACCATAGCGGCAGCAGGGCCAGGCACTGGGTCGGCCGCGGCGCGCCGAAACAGTGGCGGGCCAGGTCGGTCAGGGCCCAGGCGGCTGCGGCGCAGGCGATCAGCAGTGGCAGGGGGAAGAGATTGAGGGTGCTGCCGCTGAAGGTCAGCAGCCGGTAGAAGACCTCGGTAAGCAACCGCCCCTGCTGCCGCCACTCCGGACCGTTCTCCAGCTGGATGCGCCAGTTGTCATCGACATAGGGGAAGTCGACCAGGATGAAGGGCAGCACGAACAGCAGCAGCGCGGAAAAGAACAGCGCCCGGGTCTGCAGCGGGGTGAGCGTCTGGGGCATGGCGGCGGATCCGAATCCGGCTTCGACGGGAGACGCAGCCGCCGCCACCCGAAGCGATAGCGGCGCCGGCTGCGTGGGGGGTCAGTCCTGCAGGGCCAGCTGGCAGATCCGCTCGCAGAGTTCGTCGAAGTCGATGCCCATGGCCGCCGCCGATTGCGGCAGCAGGCTGGTGGCGGTCATCCCCGGCAGGGTGTTGACCTCCAGGCACCAGAGCCGCCCCTCGGCGTCCAGGCGGAAGTCGGCACGGCTGTAGCCGTCGAGCTTGAGCGCCCGATGCGCGGCCAGGGCCAGGCGGCGCGCTTCCTCGGCGATCTCGGGCGAGACCTCGGCCGGAAACACCTCCACCGCGCCCTTGGGCTGGTATTTGCTGGTGTAGTCGAACACCCCGCTCTGGCCGAGCACGATCTCGCCCACCGCCAGCGGCTGGTCGCCCAGCACGCCCACGGTCAGCTCGCGCCCGGCGACGAAGCGCTCGATCATCACCTCGCGGTCATAGCGCAGCGCCAGCTCGATGGCCGGTTGCAGGTCCTCGGCGCGGCTGACCTTGCTCAGGCCCACGGTGGAGCCCTGCTGGCTGGGCTTGACGATCACCGGAAAACCCAGGGTCGCGGTCACGGTCGCGGCATCTGCCGGCGCCATCAGCCAGTCGGCGGTGGGTACGCCAGCGGCGCGGAACAGCCGTTTGCTGAGGTCCTTGTCCATGGCCACGGCGCTGCCCACCCGGCCACTGCCGGTGTAGCGCAGTTCGGCCAGGTCGAGCAGGGTCTGCAGGGTGCCGTTCTCGCCGGTGCCGCCGTGCAGGGCGAGGAACAGCAGATCCTGGTCGCCCAGCTGGGCGCGGCTGAGCAGCGCGCCGGCGTCCTGGCCGCGCATCCGCACCAGCGCGGTCCGCTCCGGCGGCTCGAGGCCGACCCGGGCTTCCAGCAGCGCGCGCTCGGCATCCTCGTCGAGCAGGCCCAGCGCGGTATCCACGGTCACCACCTGGTGCCCGCGCCGGCGCAGGGCCGCCACCACCTGGGCACCGCTGGCGATGGACACGTCGCGTTCTTCGCTGGTGCCGCCGAGCAGGACCGCGATCTTCAGCTTGTCCTTGACCATCATTCGTCCTCGAAAACGTAGCTGCCGGGCGCGAGATTCTCGAACCGGGTGTATTTGCCGATGAAGGCCAGCCGCGTGGTGCCGATCGGACCATTCCGCTGCTTGCCGATGATGATTTCCGCCACGCCCTTGTATTCGGTCTCCGGGTGGTACACCTCGTCCCGGTAGACGAACATGATGACGTCGGCGTCCTGCTCGATGGCCCCCGATTCCCGCAGGTCGGAGTTCACCGGGCGTTTGTTCGGCCGCTGTTCCAGCGAGCGGTTGAGCTGGGAGAGCGCCACCACCGGGCAGTTGAATTCCTTGGCCAGACCCTTGAGCGAGCGCGAGATCTCGGAGATCTCAGCGGTCCGGTTCTCGCCGCTGCTGCCGCCGATCTGCATCAGCTGCAGGTAGTCCACCATGATCAGCGCCAGGTCGCCGTGCTCGCGTACCAGGCGCCGGGTACGGGCGCGCATTTCCGAAGGACTGATGCCGGCGGTATCGTCGATGAACAGCTTGCGGTCGTTGAGCAGGTTGACCGCCGAGGTCAGCCGCGGCCAGTCGTCGTCGTCCAGCTTGCCGGAACGCACCTTGGTCTGGTCGATGCGGCCGAGGGACGAGAGCATCCGCAGCACGATGGAGTCGGCGGGCATCTCCAGGGAAAACACCAGGACCGCCTTGTCGGTACGCAGCACCGCGTTCTCTACCAGGTTCATGGCGAAGGTGGTCTTGCCCATGGACGGGCGACCGGCAACGATGATCAGGTCCGCCGGCTGCAGGCCGCTGGTCTTCTCGTCCAGATCGGCGAAACCGGTGGATACCCCGGTGATGGCTTCGCTGGAATTGAACAGGGTATCGATACGGTCGATGGCCTTGGTCAGGATGTCGTTGACCCCGACCGGACCACCGGATTTCGGGCGGGCCTCGGCGATCTCGAAGATCTTGCGCTCGGCTTCGTCGAGCAGCTCGTTGGCCCCGCGGCCTTCCGGGTTGTAGGCACTGTCGGCGATGTCGACGCTGATGCCGATCAACTGCCGCAGGGTGGCCCGTTCGCGCACGATCTGCGCATAGGCCTTGATATTGGCCACCGAGGGGGTGTTCCTGGCCAGCTCGGCCAGATAGGCCAGGCCGCCCACCTGGGGCAGTTGGCCTTCGTTGTCCAGCTGTTCGGACAGGGTCACCACGTCGAACGGCTGGTTGCGCTCGGCCAGACGGGCCACGGCGCGGAAGATGAGTCTGTGGTCGTGGCGATAGAAGTCGCCATCGGACACCTGATCGAGCACGCGCTCCCAGGCGTTGTTGTCCAGCATCAGACCACCCAGCACGGCCTGTTCGGCCTCGATGGAGTGCGGCGGGACCTTGAGGGCAGCGGTCTGCAGATCGTACTGCTCGGGCAGGGAAATCTCGTTCATGCGCAGGTCTTGGGCCCCCATTGCGGGCGGCGAAATGATTTTTCGGACGGCAGAAAAGACAAAGGGCACGTCACTGCCTTGGCAATGACGTGCCCGATTGTCGACAGACCGGCGCCGGGGCGCAAGTCCGCCAGTCAGGCGACGGCGCGCTTATTCAGCGACGACGACGATCTTGACGGTAGCTTCGACGTCGGTGTGCAGGTGCACTTCGACATCGTATTCGCCAACGCTGCGCAGCGCGCCGTTGGGCAGGCGAACTTCGCTCTTGTCCAGCTCGACGCCAGCGGCGCTGACGGCTTCGGCGATGTCGCGGGTGCCGATGGAACCGAACAGCTTGCCTTCGTCGCCGGAGTTGGCAGCGATGGTTACGGTCAGGTCAGCCAGCTTGGCGGCACGGGCGTCAGCCTCGGACTTCTTCTCGGCAGCCTGCTTCTCGAGCTCGGCGCGACGAGCTTCGAAAGCCTCGACGTTGGCAGCGGTGGCTGCGGTAGCCTTGCCCTGCGGCAGCAGGAAGTTACGGGCGTAGCCGCCCTTGACGTTCACTTTGTCGCCCAGGTTGCCCAGATTGGCGATCTTTTCCAGCAGGATGACATCCATTGAGTCTTTCCTCTTAACTTTTAACCTTCACCGTCCGCGGGCCCCTGCGGCTCTTGCGCAGACCGCCCACGGAAATCGAACACGCTATCGATCACAGCCAGAATCACCAACAACGGATAGATCAGCTGCCCGAACAGCAGCAGCGTCACGTACAGCCCCACCAGCCAGAATCCTGCCAGGCGCTTGGCCGCCACCAGCCCGTGCAGCAGGGCGATGCCGGCAAAGGCCAGCGGCACGCTGCACAGCGGCGTCAGCAGGCCAAGCCCGCTGCCCAGGTTCGGCGCCAGCACCAGCAGGGCCAGAAGGCCGAGCGCGATGGCCGGACGCAGACGCAGGACGCGAAATTCGCGACCGAACCCCTGGGGGTTGTACAGCGCCGCCTGCCAGTGGCGCCCGAGCATCAGGCACAGCAGGCAGGTGATCTGGAAGAACGCCGCCATCAGGCCGGTCAGCACGGGCAGCAGCAACTGCTGCAACTGCGCCTGCTTTTCCGGCGGCAACTGCGCCGCACTCGGGCCCAACACCTGGGGCAGCAACCGGCGGATTTCCTCCGCCAGTTGCGCGATGCCCTCGGCATAGACCTGCCCCAGCACCAGGGCGAAAACCAACCCCAGCGGGACACTGGCCAACAACACCCGTGTCCAGGACCGGCTCTGGCGCAAAATGGCCGCCAGCAGCGTCGAACCCAGCAACACCAGCACGATGCTGGCATCACCCAGATACAGCCAGAACAGCGCCGGCAGCAGGGCCCAGACCAGCACCCCGGCCGCCGCGGTGGGTCCCCGGCGCAACAGCACCAGGCTGCCACCGGCAGCGGTCATCCAGTACAGCAGCGGCACGACTGCACCCAGCACCACCACGAGGGTGGCTTGAGTACGGCCGCGCATGATGAACTCAGCCAGAGGCCGCATGCCGTGTTTATCCGTTATTCGTGATCAGGCGTCGATCAACGACCGTGGCTGTCGGTGTAGGGCAGCAGGGCCAGGTAACGGGCACGCTTGATGGCGGCGCCCAGCTGACGCTGGTACTTGGCCTTGGTGCCAGTGATACGGCTCGGGACGATCTTGCCGGTTTCGGAGACGTAGGCCTTCAGGGTGTTGAGATCCTTGTAGTCGATCTCTTTCACGCCTTCGGCGGTGAAACGGCAGAACTTACGACGACGGAAGAAACGTGCCATGACAATGATTCCTCGCTAGATCCAGATTACTCGGCGCTGTCGGCGTCGTCGGAGTTGCCTTCGGCGGACTCGGACTCGGACTCGGCAGGACGCTCGCGACGCTCGCGACGCTCGTTGCGGTTTTCTTCGGCCTTGAGCATCTCGGATTGACCGGTGACGGCCTCGTCACGGCGCAGGATCATGTTGCGGATCACGGCGTCGTTGTAGCGGAAGTTGTCTTCCAGCTCGGCCAGGGCCTTGGCGCTGCACTCGATGTTCATGAGTACATAGTGAGCCTTGTGAACGTTGTCGATGGCGTAAGCCAGCTGACGACGGCCCCAGTCTTCCAGGCGATGGACTTTGCCACCGTCTTCTTCGATAGCCTTGGTGTAGCGCTCGACCATGCCGCCCACCTGTTCGCTCTGGTCCGGATGAACCAGGAACACGACTTCGTAATGACGCATTTAATGCTCCTTACGGGTTGCAGCCTGCCGCGGAAACGCGGTCAGACAAGGAGTGAATAGTTCGGATGACTTGCCCTGCGGAATGCGGACGCACTCCGGGCAAGGGGCAACATTCTAGAGAAGGGCGCCGGAGGGCGCAACCGCAGGCATGTCCGGCGCGACCGCCGGACAACCTCAGGCACTCAGCGTTGCACGTCGGCCAGGGCCTGGCGGATCTTGTTCAGATCGTAGGGCTTGATCAGCACCCCGACCCGCGCTTCCATGCCCGGCTCGCGCTCGAAGGCATAACCCGAGGCCACGACGATGCGCAGCGTCGGATCCATCGCCAGGGCGCGCCGGGTCAATTCGATGCCGGACATGCCGCCCAGCCCGATATCGGTGAACAGCACATCGTGTTCGCGCTGCGGCAGCAACTCCAGGGCAGCCTCTGCCGAGGCGACCGCCGTGACCTGATGGTCCAGCTCCTCGATGACTTCGGTGGTCAGCATGCGCAGCGTGGCATCGTCTTCGACGAGCAGCACTCGCAAGCCTACCGGCTCTTGGATCTCCTGACTCACGCGGGCATCCTCTTGTTGACAGGCCTCACGCCGGGCTTTCCCGGGGCGAGGCCGGTATTCTGCGCACTGCAGCGCGATTCGTATAGTGCGATACGCACTGCGTCGGTACCCAGACGTTTCCTAGCGTGGACTACCTGGGCGCAGAGGTGCGTCTTTGACGCACGGCCTCGAACAGGCAGACCCCGGTCGCCACCGAGACATTGAGACTGCTGACGCTGCCAGCCATGGGCAGACGGGCCAGATGATCGCAATGCTCGCGGGTCAGACGGCGCATGCCCTTGCCCTCGGCGCCCATGACCACCACGGTCGGCCCACTCATGTCGACGTCGTAGATCTCCTGGGTCGCCTCACCGGCGGTCCCGACGATCCACAGGCCGCGCTTCTGCAGCTTTTCCAGGGTGCGCGCCAGGTTGGTAACCGCCACCAGCGGCAACACCTCGGCAGCACCACAGGCCACCTTGCGCACTACGGCGGTCAGGGTAGCCGACTTGTCCTTGGGCACGATGACCGCCAGGGCCCCGGCGGCATCGGCGCTGCGCAGGCAGGCACCGAGGTTGTGCGGATCGGTCACGCCATCGAGTACCAGCAGCAGCGGCGGTCCTTCGGCCCGGTCGAGCAACTCCTCGAGCATGGCCTCGCCCCAGACCTGGCTCGGACTGACCTGGGCCACCACGCCCTGGTGCACACCCTCGACCAGCTCATCGAGCAAGGCCCGCGGCTTGCTTTCCACCGCCAGACGCTGACCGGCGGCCAGCTCCAGCAGCGTATCGACCCGCGGCTCACGCCGCCCTTCGGCGATCCACAGCTGCTTCACCCGCCGCGGATGGAAGCGCAACAGCGCTTCCACGGCGTGGATACCGTAGACGGTCTCCAGCTGGCTCATGCGTCATCCTTGGGGCGCGACTGACCCTTGCGATGGGGCTTCTTCGCCTTGGTCTTGGTCTTGCCTTTGGCTGCAGCCTTGGCCTGGCCTTCGGCCTTGGACTTGCCTGCCGATTTCTTCTTGGCACTTGCAGCCTTGGCCTTCTTGACCTTGGCATCCACCGCCGCAGCCCCTTCGGCAGCCGCCCCTTTATCCTGACGTGCTGGTGCGGTACGGCTCTTGGCCGTGTCGCTGGCCTTGCCCTTGTCGCTATTACCTTTGGCCTTGGCCTTGGCTTTGCCTTGGGCTTTGGGCTTGCCGCCCTCGACCTTGGCTTCGGCCAGCAGCGCCTGCTTCACCGCACGACTACGTCTGACGTCGGTATTACCAAGCAACGGGTCGTCCTGCTTCGGCGCTTCTGGCGAAGTCACCTCAACCGAGGCTGGCATAGACGCCTCGGCGTCCTGCTTTCGCCCCGCAGCGGCCGCGCGCCGACGGGCGCTGCGCGAGCGCCGCGGTTCGGACTCCGACTCCGGCGAAACGCTTGCAGGTGTTGCCTCGACCGCCGCGGCGACCCCCTGCTCCTGCGCCGGCGCACCACGACGACGACCGTTACGCGAAGGGTTGGGCTGCTGCTCAGACTTCGCCGAAACGGTCTCGACCGCAGCCTCGGCAACCGGGACGACGCTCGATTCCTGTGACGGCGCGCCACGACGACGGCCGTTACGCGAAGAACTGGACTGCTGCTCAGACTTCGCCGAAACGGGCTCGACCGCAGCCTCGGCAACCGGGACGACACTCGATTCCTGCGCCGGCGCGCCACGACGACGGCCGTTACGCGAACGGCGAGACCCTCGCTCTGGCGCCGGGGAGACAGACTCGCCCGAGGCTTCGGCAGCCGGAACAGCGCTTGGCTCCTGCGCTAGCGCTGGCGCTGGCGCACCACGGCGACGGTTGTCGCGCTTGTTGCGCGGCTCGCGCTCTTCCCGCACGCGTGGCGCCCCGGCACTGGCCGGCAGCACGAAGTCGATCTTGCGCTCGTCCAGATCGACGCGCGCCACCACCACCTCGAGGGGATCGCCCAGGCGATAGCTGCGACCGCTGCGCTCACCGGAGAGGCGATGGTGGACGCTGTCGAAGTGGTAGTAGTCGTCGGGCAGCGCGGTGACATGCACCAGACCCTCGACGAACACCTCGGACAATTCGACGAACAGACCGAAGCCGGTCACCGCGGTGATGACGCCGGCAAAGGTCTCGCCGACGCGATCCTTCATGAACTCGCACTTGAGCCAGTTGGAGACGTCCCGCGTGGCTTCGTCAGCGCGGCGCTCGGTCATGGAGCACTGCTCGCCGAGCTGATCCAGGCGCAATTCGTCATAGGGATAGATGCGCGCCTTGGCCATGCTCGTCGCGCCTGCGCGCTTGACGTGCTTGGTCTCCAGCTTGGAGCGGATGACGCTGCGGATCGCCCGATGCACCAGCAGATCCGGATAGCGCCGGATCGGCGAGGTGAAATGGGTATAGGCCTCGTAGTTGAGACCGAAGTGACCGTTGTTGTCCGGGCTGTAGACCGCCTGGCTCAGCGACCTGAGCATCACCGTCTGGATCAGCCGGAAGTCCGGCCGCTCGCGGATCTGCTGCAGCAGCGCCTGGTAGTCCGACGGCACCGGATTGGCCTTGCCCTTGGTCAGCGACAGCCCCATCTCGCCGAGGAACTGACGCAGGTTGGTCTGCTTTTCCAGGGGTGGCGCATCGTGCACCCGGTACAGGGCCGGCACCTTGTGCTTCTCGAGGAACTTGGCAGTGGCCACGTTGGCGCACAGCATGCATTCCTCGATCAGCTTGTGGGCATCGTTGCGCTGGGTCGGGCGGATCTCGGAGATCTTGCGATCGGCGCCAAAGACGATGCGAGTGTCCTGGGTGTCGAAATCGATGGCCCCGCGGACATGACGGGCAGCCAGCAGTACCTTGTACAGACTGTAGAGCTGCTCCAGGTGCGGCACCACCTCGCCGAGCTGCTTGCGCAACTGCTTGCCTTCGGCCGACTTGGGCTGCTCTAGCACCGTGGAGACCTTGTTGTAGGTCAGGCGCGCGTGGGAGTGGATGACCGCTTCGTAGAACTGGTAGCCGGTCATGCGCCCGGAGCCGGCGATGGTCATCTCGCAGACCATGGCCAGGCGATCCACCTGCGGATTGAGCGAGCAGAGCCCGTTGGACAGGGCCTCGGGCAGCATGGGAATCACGCGCTCGGGGAAATACACCGAGTTGCCGCGCTTTTCCGCCTCGGCGTCCAGCGCCGAGCCGACCTTGACGTAGTGGGAAACGTCGGCGATGGCGACGTAGAGCCGCCAGCCACCGGACTTCTTGGCCTCGGCATAGACGGCATCGTCGAAGTCACGGGCGTCTTCGCCATCGATGGTCACGAAGGGCAACTGGCGCAGGTCGATGCGCTTCTGCTTGTCCTTCTCTTCCACCTCGGGCTTGAGCTTGGCGGCTTCCTTCTCGACGGCCTTGGGCCATTCGTTGGGGATGTCGTAGCTGCGCAGCGCCACCTCGATCTCCATGCCCGGCGCCATGTAGTCGCCGAGAATCTCGACCACTTCGCCCTGGGCCTGGCGGAAGGTGGTGGGCCATTCGTCGATGCGCACCTGCACGAACTGGCCGTGAGCGGCGCCGCCGTGCTTGCCTTCGGGCACCAGCACCTGCTGGCCGATCTTGGGATTGTCCGGCACCACGTAGGCCAGGCCGCTCTCCTGGAAGAAACGACCGACCAGGGATTCGTGTGCCCGGGTGACCACCTCGACCAGACCGCCTTCGCGACGACCGCGCCGATCGTGACCGGCGACCCGCGCCAGGGCGATGTCGCCGTCGAACACCAGGCGCATCTGCGCCGGGCTGAGGAAGAGGTCGTCGCTGCCGTCGTCGGGGATCAGGAAGCCGAAGCCATCGCGATGGCCGGCAATGCGTCCGCGCACCAGATCCAGCTTGTCGATGGGCGCATAGGCACCGCGGCGGGTGTAGATCACCTGACCGTCGCGCTCCATGGCGCGCATACGCCGCCGCAGGGCTTCGAGCTGGTCCTCGGTGACGAGACCGAATTCCTCGGCCAGCTGCGGCCGTGTGGCCGGGGCGCCGCGATCGGCAAGATGAGCCAGAATGAGTTCGCGACTCGGAATGGGGTTATCGTACTTTTCCGCTTCCCGGGCGGCCTCGGGATCGAGGGATTGCCAATCGGCCATCAGTCTGGGGTTACCTTCTAAGTCTGGGTTCGGTAGGAACTGCCATAACGCCTATTGAAACGTGAAAACCGCACAATAGTTAGCCTGGCATGCTCAATAAAAATATTTTTCACAGCAGGGGTTTACAAGCAAACGCCCCCTGAGTAAAGTGCCGCCCCACGACGTCGGGAGCAATCACGACGCCGGAGATGAGCAATCATCGCCTTGAGTGCCCAGGTGGCGGAATTGGTAGACGCACTAGGTTCAGGTCCTAGCGGTGGCAACACCGTGGAAGTTCGAGTCTTCTCCTGGGCACCACTCATTATAGTCGATCGATTTGCAGATCGGTCGACGAAAAGCCGGCGCTAGCCGGTTTTTTAATCCTGAAACCCGCAAGGGTGACGGGAAGCGATCAGAAGTCGCGCTGCAGGCCCAGGTGGCGGAATTGGTAGACGCACTAGGTTCAGGTCCTAGCGGTGGCAACACCGTGGAAGTTCGAGTCTTCTCCTGGGCACCAATACCAAGCGGACGATCCCCGATCGGACGCAACGAAAAAACCGGCTTCGGCCGGTTTTTTCTTGCCCGCGAAAAGGCGCGGGCCCTCCCCTACGCCTTGAATTGTCCCAGACTGCCGCGCAGCTGGGCGGCCAGTTCCGCCAGGGTACGACTGCTGTCCGCAGTGGCCGCCACGGACTCGGCGGCACGCAGCGCCTCGCCATGGATGACCTCGACTCGCTGGCGCACCGCCGCGGCACCCGCCGCCTGGCGCTGGGCGGCCTGGGCCGCCGTGCTCATGCTGGCATGCACCTGATCCACTGCGCGATGGACATCCTGCTGGATGCGCTTGCTGTCACGCAGCACGGCCAACCCGCTGCTGGCCTGCTGCCGTGCCTCGCCTATGGCGGCGACGGCCTCGCGCGCCCCTTCCTGCAGTCCGGCGATGTGCGTACGGATGCTGCCGGTGGATTCCTGAGTCTTGCTGGCCAGCGCCCGCACCTCGTCGGCGACCACCGCGAAGCCACGCCCGCTCTCGCCGGCCCTGGCTGCCTCGATGGCCGCATTGAGCGCCAGCAGATTGGTCTGCTCGGCGATCCCGCGGATCACATCCAGCACCACCTCGATCTGCTCGCTTTGCGCGGCCAGCCGTTCGATCACCTGGGCGCCCGATTCGACCTGGGTCACCAGCCCCTCGATACCTTCGGCCACCTCGGTGGCGATCCGGGCGTTGCTCTGGGCAGAGCTGCGGATGGCCTCCACCTGCTGCAGCGCGCCCTGCATGGCCAGGCTTTCGCCCTCGGCCTCCGCGGCGATGCCGGACAAGGCCTCCAGGCTGCGGGCCACCTCTTCGCGCTGACGCAGCGCTGCCGCTTCGGCGGTGGCGCTGCTGCCGGCCAGGCCACGGATTTCCTCGCCGGTACGTGCGGCGACGCCATGGGCCTCGCCCACCAGCGGCTGCAATTTGGCCAGGAAGCGATCGACCGCCCCACCCAACGCCTGGATTTCATCGCCCTGCCCCAGCTGCAGGCGGCGTGTCAGATCCCCCTCCCCGGCCGCCAGATCGTCCAGCGCCCGCTGCAGCACGCCGATCCGGCGCAGCACCCGCCGCCCCAGCACCAGCGCCACGGCCACGACCATCACCACGCCGACCACGATCAGCCCCAGGGCGATCTGCCAGCGCAGCGCGCCCGCCAGGGCGGCGACCGTCTCACCGGCATTGCGACTCATGGCCAGGGCGGCCTGACGGGTACCTTCCAGACGCGTCGCCAGGGTCGCGGCACTGCCCTTGGCGGCTGCCGTCACGCTGTTGGAGACCAGACCGCCGGCGTCGTCGACCAGGGTCTTGAAACTCTGGTCCAGGGCCGCGCCAGTACGCGCGATGACCTGGGTGGAAAAGCCCACCACCACCTTGCCGATTTCCACGCCGTTGGGACTGATGGAGGCATCCACGCGATAGACCGAGGGATCGCGGGTCGCAGCATCCAGCACCTTGGCCAGGGCACCCTCGCCCTGCCCCATGGCGAGCAGGCGCGCCACGCGCTCATCCTGACGATTGAGATAGCGGGTCAGGTTCTGGCCCTGGGCATCCTGGAAGACCACGAACAGCACCTCGGGATTGCCCTGCGCCCGGCGCGCCAGGTCGGACAGCGCCGGCACATCGGCATCCCACATCGCCTTGGGCGCCACACCCGCCAGCAACTCGGCCAGATTCTGCGCATTGCTCTTGAGGGTGGCGGTCAGGGTTTCACCCACCTGCTGCCGCTCGCGCGCCAGGCGTTGCGCAAGCCCCTCGGCCAGCCGCGCGCGGGTCTGCCCGGCCAGCTCGGCAAGACTGCCATCCACCTCGCCACCGGCCTGGCGCAGGGTATCGGCGAGCTGCTCGGATTCACCGGACAGGCGCGCCGCCAGACCGGACTGCAGGCCCTTCACCGCACCCTGGGTCAGCCAGAGCGCCAGGCCCACCTGGAGAACGACGGCAAGCAACAGACTGACGAATACCGGCAGCAATAGACGGCTGCGCAGCAGCGACAAGAGAAACGACATGGGGGTCTCCAGCGGCGAGGGACATTTACAGGCTGTCGGCCAACTCGAGAAGAGCTGGAGCCTCAGCGATAAATAGTCATAGCAATATGCTGGCCATTTCGGACCAGCGGCCGTCCCCGACCTACCAGCGTCTCTCGCACCCCGAAAACAGAAAAGCCCCGCGGGGCGGGGCTTTTCCGACTGCATCCTTTTAGCGCATCAGGCGAAAGGATGGCGCAGCACGATGGTTTCCTTGCGATCCGGACCGGTCGAGACGATGTCGATCGGCGCCTCGACCAGCTCGGCGATACGGCGGATGTAGGCCTGGGCGTTGGCCGGCAGCGCCTCGAGGCTCTGGGCACCCACGGTGGATTCGCTCCAGCCCGGCATATCCTCGTAGACCGGCTGCAGACCGGTGTAGCTGTCGGCGTCGGTAGGCGCCTCGGTCAGCAGATTACCGGCGGCATCCTTGTAACCGGTGCAGATGCGCACGGTTTCCAGACCATCGAGCACGTCCAGCTTGGTCAGGCACAGGCCGGAGATGCTGTTGATCTCGATGGAGCGACGCAGGATCACGGCATCGAACCAGCCGCAACGGCGCGGACGACCGGTCACGGAGCCGAATTCGTGGCCCTGCTTTGCCAGGTAGGCACCGGTCTCGTCGAACAGCTCGGTCGGGAAGGGACCGGAGCCGACGCGGGTGGTGTAGGCCTTGGTGATGCCGAGGATGTAGTCCAGGTACAGCGGACCCACGCCGGAACCGGTCGCCACGCCACCCGCGGTGGTGTTGGAACTGGTGACGAAGGGATAGGTGCCGTGGTCGATGTCCAGCAGGGTGCCCTGGGCACCTTCGAACATCAGGTTCTCACCGGCCTTGCGCAGCTCGTGCAGGCGGCTGACGACGTCCATGACCAGCGGCTGCATGACCTTGGCGTGCGCCATGGCCTCGTCGTAGGTCTTCTGGAAGTCCACCGGCGGCTCGTTGAAGTAGTTCTGCAGGACGAAGTTGTGATAGTCCAGCACCTCCTTGAGCTTGACGGCGAAACGCTCCGGGTGGAACAGATCGCCGACACGCAGACCGCGACGGGCGATCTTGTCTTCGTAGGCCGGGCCGATGCCGCGACCGGTGGTGCCGATCTTGGCTTCGCCACGGGCCTTCTCGCGGGCCTGATCCAGGGCCACGTGATAGGGCAGGATCAGCGAGCAGGCCGAGCTGATGCGCAGGCGCTCGCGCACCGGCACGCCGCGCGCTTCCAGCTCGCCGACTTCCTTGAACAGGGCTTCCGGCGACAGCACCACGCCATTGCCGATCAGGCACTGGGTGTCGGCGCGCAGGATGCCCGAGGGAATCAGCCGCAGGATGGTCTTCTGGCCATCGATGACCAGCGTGTGGCCGGCGTTGTGACCGCCCTGATAACGCACCACGGCAGCGGCCTGGTCGGTCAGCAGGTCCACGATCTTGCCCTTGCCCTCATCACCCCACTGGGTGCCCAGGACGACGACGTTCTTACCCATAACCTTATCCCCTGTCAGGAAGATTTCTGTCGGCCAGGCCGACGATGCTCACGTTCACCCGGATGCCAGATCCGGTGCTTAGGAATTCAAGGGCACCACGACCCAGGCGCCCTGCTGCTCGACCAGGCGACGATCGCAGCCCGAGCTGTGCAGCTGGTCCGCGTCGTCATAACCGGTGGCCTGGACCACCCGCTCGCCCGCGGCGCGCAATTCGCGCACCGCCTGCCAGAGCACCGGCGCATGGCCAGCCGGCGCCCAGATGCCGCGACGTGGTTCGTCGAGCACGGCGGTGCCCAGCTCGACGAGGGTCTTCAGATCGGTGGAAAAACCGGTGGCGGGACGCGAACGCCCGAAGTCGGCACCGATGTTGTCATAGCGACCACCCTGGGCGATGGACTGCCCGGTGCCCGGCACGAAGGCGGCGAAGACCACCCCGGTGTGGTAGTGATAACCGCGCAGCTCGCCCAGATCGAAATACAGCGGCACGCCCGGGAAACGACCCTTGAGCGATTCGGCCAGAGCGATCAGCTCGTCCAGCGACTGCAGGACGCCTGCGGGCGCACCCGCCAGCCGCTGCCGGGCCTGGTCGAGCACCGCGGCATCGCCGCTGAGCTCAGCCAGCGACCGCAGCCAGCCGCGCTCGGCGGCGGGCAATTCGGCGGTCAGCTCGGCGATCTCGTCCACCGCCTTGCGCTGCAGGGCATCGAACAGCTGCTGCTCGCTGGCGCCGGAGATGCCGGCCGCCTGGCACAGCCCGCGATAGATCCCCACGTGCCCCAGATCCATGTGGATATCGGGCACCTGGGCCTGCTCGAGCACATCGAGCATCAGGCTGATGACTTCCAGATCCCCTTCGCTGCCGGGCACGCCATAGAGCTCGGCGCCGACCTGGATCGGGCTGCGCGAGGTGGACAGGGCACGGGGACGGGTATGCAGCACGCTGCCGGCATAGCACAGCCGGCTTGGGCCGCTCTGCTTGAGGCTATGGGCCTCCATGCGCGCCACCTGGGGCGTGATGTCGGAGCGGAAGCCCATGAGGCGACCGGAACTGGGATCGGTCACCTTGAAGGTGCGCAGCTCCAGCTCCTTGGCCGCGCCGGTGAGCAGCGATTCCAGGAATTCCAGGTGCGGGGTGATGACGAACTCGTAGCCCCAGCAATGGAACAGTTCCAGCACCCGGCGCCGAGCGCCTTCGATGCGCGCCGCGTCGGGCGGCAGGATTTCCTCGATACCGTCAGGCAGCAGCCAGCGGTCTACCGTAGCCATTAGGCCTCTTCTCCATGTCATGGATCGGCACGCGGCTGCCGAGGTCGGCGCAGTGGACTCCTGGAGAATCCTGCCGCCGGATCAAGCCGCTCTGCCGTGGATTGCTACCCGGATCAGCCAGGGCGTCGCCCTTCCACGGGTTTCGTACGGACGCAAAAAAGCCGGGGATGGCCCCGGCTGATTCATGATAACACGAAAAAATCGGCGATCGGGGATGAACGACGAGCGAAGCCTAGTCGCCGCTCATCCCGGACCTCACTGCCCCGGACTCTGGAAATACTTGAAGAAATCGCTCTTCGGATCCAGCACCAGGACATCGCTCTTGCTGGAGAAGCTGGAGCGATAGGCCTGCAGGCTGCGATAGAAGGAGAAGAACGACGGATTCTTCGAGTAGGCCTGGGAATACACCTGGGCCGCCTGGGCATCACCCTCACCGCGAGCCTGTTCGGCCTGGCGATAGGCTTCGGCCAGCAGCACGCGGCGCTGACGATCGGCGTCGGCACGGATGCCTTCGGCCAGTTCGCGACCCTTGGCGCGGTGCTCACGGGCCTCTCGCTCGCGCTCGGTACTCATCCGCTCATAGACGCTGCGGCTGACTTCCTTGGGCAGGTCGATGGCCTTGACGCGCACGTCCAGCACCTCGATACCCAGCTCCTGGTTGGCCATCTTGTTCAGCGCCGCGGTCAGCGAGCCGACCATGGCATCCCGCTCACCGGAGACCACCTCGTGCAGGGTGCGACGACCGAACTGGTCACGCAGTCCCGCTTCCAGGCGGCGCAGCAGGCGTTCGTCGGCGATCTGCTTGAGACCCGAGGTCGCGGTGTAGTAGCGATCGGCATTGAAGATGCGCCACTTGGCGTAGGCATCGACCATCACCGCTTTCTTTTCCAGCGTCAGGAAACGCTGCGTCGGGGTGTCCAGCGTCTGCAGGCGGGCATCGAACTTGCGCACCCGGTTGACGTACGGGATCTTGAAGTGCAGGCCGGGCTCCAGGTTGGGCTCGACCACGCGACCGAAGCGCAGCATTACCGCGCGCTCGGTCTCCTTCACCACGAACAGACTGCTCCAGGCCGCAAGGCCCAGAACGACCACGACGATCAGCGCGGCCAGCGATTTGTTGCTCATCAGCGGCTCTCCCTCGTACGCGCTTCGGTGGACTGCGGCAGATTGCGAATGACCGAGGCCGCCGTGTCGCTCGATGCCGCCGGGGCAGCACCGCTGCTGATGGCCGAGGTCGGTGCCGGGGCACGGTTCTGCATCAGCTTGTCGAGCGGCAGGTAGAGCAGATTCTGGCCGGCCTGACCGGTAACCATGATCTTGCTCGACTGGCCAAGCACTTCCTGCATCGTCTCGATGTACAGACGCTCACGGGTCAGCTGCGGATTGGCCGCGTACTGGACCGCCAGCTGGCTGAAGCGCGAGGCATCACCCTGGGCACGGGCCACGACTTCGTCGCGATAGCCGTTGGCTTCCTCGATGATGCGCTGGGCAGCACCGCGAGCCTCGGGAATCACGCCGTTGGCATAGGCTTCGGCCTGGTTCTTCTCGCGCTGCTCGTCCTCGCGAGCACGGATCACGTCGTCGAAGGCTTCCTGAACTTCGCGCGGCGCCGCGGCGCTCTGGATGTTCACCTGGGTCACGGTGATGCCGGTGCCGTAGGTGTCGAGGAAGCGCTGCAGACGCTCGCGCACATTGGTGGCGACCTGCTCGCGGCCGTCGGTCAGCAACTGATCCATGGTCGAGGAGCCGGCCACGTGGCGCACGGCGCTGTCGGTCGCCTGCTGCAGGCTGACCTCGGGCTGGTCGACGTTGAGGACGAAGTCCTTGAGGTTGGTGATGCGGTACTGGACCGTCAGCGGCACCTCGACGATGTTCTCGTCCTGGGTCAGCATGGCGCCCTGCTTGCTGTAGGCCCGCTCACGGGTCACGTTTTCCTGGTACTTGGTCTCGAAGGGCGGAAAGTAGATGTTCAGGCCGGGCCCTACCGTCTCATGGTATTTGCCCAGGCGCAGCACCACCGCCTGCTCCTGCTCGTCCACGACGTAGACGGCGTTGTACAGCCAGAGCGCGCCGACCAGCAGTACGCCCAGGAGCAGCAAGCCCTTGCCACCACCCGAGCCGAAACTGTCGCCGCCACTGCCGCCGGACCGCTTCTTGCCGCCGACCAGGCGGTTGATGCGGTCCTGAAACTTACGCAAGGCTTCGTCGAGATCCGGCGGCCCCTTGCGTCCACCATTGCCGCCACCATTGTTGTTGCGGCCGCCCCAGGGGTCTTGATTGTTCGAGTTGCCACCGGGCTCGTTCCAAGCCATAGCGCTCTCCCTACTGATAACGCGAAAACGCGCCGAAATGGCGCGCCGACCAATGCTACCGGATGGTCCCTGCCCGAACAAAAGCGCCGAGCGGGGGTTTATTGCAAAACATGTTGCTGGATAAAGACTTCCGGTTCTTCACCGGCCCGGCTGAGCAGTCGATTGAGTTCGGCGCGGGGTACTCGTACAGACAACAGGATGTTGCCTTCGTCATCATGATCGTCCTGGCGAACCACGCCCAGGTCAAACAGTTGCGCGCGCAGCCGGGCATGCCGCTGAGGCAGGCGCAGCACGCCGACGAAGAGATCCTCGCCAAGCAATTCGGCGACGGCCTGACCGACCAGCTCCAGACCGCGACCCTCGCGCGCCGACACCCAGACCCGGATCGGGCGTCCGGTTTCGTCGTCGCGCTGGATATGCGGCTCGACCCCGTCGAGCAGATCGAGCTTGTTGTAGATTTCCAGCATCGGCAGCTCATCGGCGCCGATCTCGTGCAGCACCGCCTCGACCTGCTCGATCTGCAGCTGGCGATCGTCCTCGTGGGCATCGATCACGTGCAGCAACAGGTCGGAGTTGCTGGATTCCTCCAGGGTCGCGCGAAAGGCCTCGACCAGCTTGTGCGGCAGATGGCGGATGAAGCCCACGGTATCGGCCAGCACGATCGGCCCCAGATCCGGCAGCTCCAGACGGCGCAGGGTGGGATCGAGGGTGGCGAACAGCAGGTTGGCCGCGTAGACGCCGGATTCGGTCAGGCTGTTGAACAGTGTGGACTTGCCGGCGTTGGTGTAGCCGACCAGGGACACCGAGGGGATCTCGGCACGGCGGCGCCCGCGACGGGCCTGCTCGCGCTGGCTGCGCACCTTGTCCAGGCGCTGGCGGATCTGGCGGATGCGGATCCGCAGGAGACGGCGGTCGGTCTCCAGCTGGGTTTCACCCGGACCGCGCAGACCGATACCGCCCTTCTGCCGTTCGAGGTGGGTCCAGCCGCGTACCAGCCGCGTGCTCATGTGCTCGAGCTGGGCGAGCTCCACCTGCAGCTTACCCTCGTGGGTCCGGGCGCGCTGGGCGAAGATATCGAGAATGAGGCCCGTGCGGTCGAGGACGCGGCACTCGAAAGCTTTCTCGAGGTTGCGCTCCTGACTGGGCGTGAGGTCATGGTTGAAGATGACCAGATCGGCGGCATGGGCGTGCACCTGATCGTGCAGTTCCTCGACCTTGCCGGTACCGATGAGATAACGCGCGGTCGGCTGGCTGCGATTCACCGTGACGAAAGACACGGTCTCCGCACCCGCCGATCGCGCGAGTTCGAGAAACTCCTGAGGATCTTCGCGCGCCTCGGGATGCAGGCCTTCCAAATGGACCAGAATGGCCCGCTCACCACCTTCGTGACGCTCGAAGAACAACAGGGCGCTCCTCTTGTTATTTATTCGCTATCCGACTCGCTCGTCTCGGAGCTGGGCAGACGGACCGGGCGGCTCGGCACCACGGTGGAGATTGCATGTTTGTAGACCATCTGGCTTACGGTGTTCTTGAGCAGAATCACGAACTGGTCGAAGGACTCGATCTGACCCTGCAGCTTGATACCGTTGACGAGATAGATGGAAACCGGAACGCGCTCTTTACGCAGGGTGTTCAGGTAAGGGTCTTGTAGCGAATGCCCTTTTGACATCGTGTCGCTCTCCTAAGGAAATGAAAATACCGATCTGGCGACATGCCAGTTTCCGCTGCCCACCATGGACACGCGGACAAAAACGATTCAGCTGTGGGGCGATATGGTGTCACCGGCCAGGCATTTCAAGATCCGCGGCAGATTGTCACAAGCCAGGCTGTCGAAGGTGTGCGCGGCGGGCCAGCCACGCAACCAGGTCAACTGCCGCTTCGCCAATTGCCGCGTCGCCGCAACGCCACGCGCCACCATCTCTTCCCGGGTGCAATCCCCTTCCAGGAACTCCCACACCTGACGATAGCCTACGGATCGCATGGACGGCAGACCAGGATGCAGATCGGGACGTTCCCGCAAGGCTGAAACTTCGTCGATGAAGCCCTGTTCCAGCATCAGATTGAAGCGCTCGGCGATACGCGCATGGAGCACCTCACGCCGACCGGGCGCCAGGATCAATTGGGCAACAGTATAGGGCAATTGCGTCTGGGGCGCGCCGTTCGAATCGGCATTGGCGCGCATTTGCAGCGCGCGATGCGCGGTCATCGACTGGCCGCTGACGCGATACACCTCGAGGGCGCGCAGGAGCCGCTGGGGGTCGTTGGGATGGATGCGCGCGGCCGACTCCGGATCGACCTCGGCCAGTTGACGATGGATCTCGCCCCAGCCCGCCGTGGCCGCCAGCGCCTCGATCTCGGCGCGCACCCCGGCATCGGCACCGGGCATGTCGGCCAGACCTTCGAGCAGGGCCTTGAAGTAGAGCATGGTGCCGCCCACCAGCAGGGGGATGCGTCCGGCCGCGGTGATCTCGGCCATGGCCGCCAAGGCATCGGCACGAAATTCGGCGGCGGAATAGCTCTCGGCGGGATCGCGGATGTCCACCAGCCGGTGCGGATGGGCGGCCAGCACCTCGGCGTCAGGTTTGGCGGTGCCTATGTCCATGCCGCGATAGATGAGCGCCGAGTCCACGCTGATCAGCTCTATGGGCAGCAGCCGTGCCAGTTCGATGGCGAGATCGGTCTTGCCGGAGGCGGTCGGCCCCATGAGGAAGATGGCGGGCGGCAGGGGGGCGGTCATGAGGGATTCTCGAAGGGCGCCGCGCAGGACACGGCGGGGCGGTCAGCGGCCGCGCAGGAAGAGTTTGTCCAGGTCGTCCAGGCTGAGCTGGGCCCAGGTGGGCCGACCGTGGTTGCACTGGCCGCTGCGCTCGGTGGTTTCCATGTCGCGCAGCAGGGCATTCATCTCCGGCAGGGTCAGCCGCCGGTTGGCGCGTACCGAGCCATGGCAGGCCATGGTGCCGAGCAATTCGTTGAGGTGCGCCTGGATGCGATCGCTGGTGCCGTAGTCCAGCAGGTCGGCGAGCACGTCCTGCACCAGCCGCGCGGCCTGGGCCTGCTTGAGCAGCGCGGGGATCTGCCGGATGGCCAGGGTCTCGGGACCGAGCCGCTGCAATTCGAAGCCAAGGCGCTCGAACCACTGGCCGTGTTCTTCGGCGCAATCGGCCTCGCGCTCGCTGACCGCCAGGGATTCCGGCACCAGCAGCGGCTGACCGCGCAGGCCTTCGCTGGCCATGGCCACCTTGAGCCGCTCGTAGGTGATGCGCTCGTGGGCGGCGTGCATGTCCACCAGGATCAGGCCCTGGGCATTCTCGGCGAGGATGTAGATGCCCTTGAGTTGCGCCAGGGCATAGCCCAGCGGCGGTACGTCGCCCTGCTCCACCGGCAGGGACGCGGTGTCGGCACCCTCAGGCAGCGGCGCGAAGAAAGCCTTGTAGGCGCTCTGCACCTCGGCCACCGGCGCGCCCGCATAGGGCTGCGGGGTGGGCGCGTAATGCGCGGCGCCACCGGATCCGCCGCCACCGGCGAAGGGCTGGGCCGGCGGCGCAGGGCTGTCGTGCAAGACGGCGGCGGCCAGGCGCATCTCGCCCTGGGGGCCGAATTCACCGGCGGCCGGACCGCTCAGCGGCGCCGGTGCCGTGGGCGCCACCACGGCGAGCTGGTCGTCGGGCCGGATATCGCCGAGGGCGCGGTGCAGGGTGCCGTAGAGGAAGTCGTGCACCTGACGGCTGTCGCGGAAACGCACCTCGTGCTTGGTGGGATGGACGTTGACGTCCACCACCGCCGGATCCACTTCCAGGAACAGCACGAAGGCCGGATGGCGACCGTTGTAGAGGACGTCGCGATAGGCCTGGCGCACCGCGTGGGCGACCAGCTTGTCGCGCACCATGCGGCCGTTGACGTAGAAGTACTGCAGATCCGCCTGGCTGCGCGAAAAGGTCGGCAAGCCAACCCAGCCCCACAGGCGCAGGCCGTTGCGCTCGTGCTCCAGCGGCAGCGCCTGTTCGAGAAAGGCCGGGCTGCACACGGCACCGACCCGCCGCCCCTGACTCTGGGGATCGCTCGCCGGATGCAGGGCCAGCACGCTCTTGCCGTTGTGTCGCAGATGAAAACCCACGTCGAAGCGCGCCAGCGCCAGGCGCCGCACCACTTCCTGCAGGTGATCGAATTCGGTCTTTTCGGCGCGCAGGAACTTGCGCCGCGCCGGGGTATTGAAGAACAGGTCGCGCACCTCCACCGAGGTGCCCTGGGGATGGGCGGCGGGCTGTACCCGTGGCTGCATCTCGCGGCCCTCGGTCTCCACCTGCCAGGCCTGGTCCTCGCCGCGAAAGCGCGAGGTCAGGGTGAGGCGCGATACCGAACTGACCGACGCCAGGGCCTCGCCGCGAAAGCCCAGGCTGGTGACGCTTTCCAGTTCGTCCAGGTGATAGATCTTGCTGGTGGCATGGCGCGCCAGGGCCAGGTGCAGGTCATCCGCCGGGATGCCGTGACCGTCGTCGCGGATGCGCAGCAACTTCACCCCGCCCTGCTCCACCTCAATGTCGATGCGCCGGGCACCGGCGTCCAGGCTGTTCTCCAGCAGCTCCTTGGCCACCGAGGCGGGGCGCTCGACCACCTCGCCGGCGGCGATCTGGTTGGACAGCCGCGGGCTGAGCAGCTGGATGCGCCGGGGTTCAGTCATTGCTGGCCGCCAGTTCGTGGGTGGGGATGGTCAACACCTGACCGGAGCGGATGCGATTGCCGCGCAGCCCATTGGCGGCGCGCAGGGTGGAGAGGTCGACATCATAGCGACGGGCGATGAGGCTCAGGCTTTCGCCCGGCTGCACCCGGTGCTGATCGAAGCCACGCACGCTGCCGACCTTGTCGCCCCGCTGCTCGCGCTGCCAGGCCAGGTAGGTGCCTGGCGGCGGACGATGCTGGAAGTACTGCACGATACCGGCCTGGATCTGCCGGGCGAGCAGGCCCTGGTGCGCCGGACTGGCCAGCTTGGCCGATTCGTTGGCATTGGTGATGAAACCGGTCTCTACCAGAATCGAGGGGATGTCCGGCGACTTCAGCACCATGAAACCCGCCTGCTCCACCCGCGAATGCAGGAGCTTGGTCGCGCGCCCGACCTGACCGAGGATGGTCTGGCCGACCTCCAGGCTGGAGGCCACGGTGGCCGTCATGGACAGGTCCATGAGCACCCCGGCGAGCATCGGGTCCTTGTTGTCCAGGGCATCGGACACCCCACCGACCTGGTCGGAGCGGTTTTCCGCATCGGCCAGCCAGCGCGCGGCCTCGGAGGTGGCGCCGCGCTGGGACAGGGCGAAGACGGTGACGCCCTCGGCGCTGGCGCTGGGCGCGGAGTCGGCATGGATGGAGATGAACAGGTCGGCACCCTTCTTGCGGGCGATGACCTGTCGTTGGCGCAACGGGATGAAGTAGTCGCTGGTGCGGGTCAGCTCGGCGCGAAAGCCCTTCTGCCGGTTGAGATTGGCCTGCAGCTGCTTGGCGATGGCCAGCACCACGTTCTTCTCGTACAGCCGGCCGCGGCCGATGGCGCCCGGATCCTCACCGCCATGACCGGGGTCGATCACCACCACCACGTCGCGCTTGCCACTGGGGCTGGAGGGCAGACGAGTCGCCGGCTGGGCCGGGGTCACCGGGGTGGCCGGCAGATTGGGCGTGACGGTGGCGGGGATGTCGCTGGCGGCTGGATCGGTGCCCTGGTCGTAGAGATCGACCACCAGGCGATTGCCGTATTCCTTGTTGGGCGCCAGGGTGAAACTCTTGGGCGTCAGGGCACCCTTGGTGTCCAGCACCAGGCGCACCTCGCCCGGCGAGCGCTGGGCCGCGCGCAGGCCGGTGATGGGCGTATTGCGCAGCGGCTTTTCGTTCAGCCCACCGTCGAGCTGCGCGCCGGACAGGTCGATGACGATGCGATCCGGGGCACTGAGGGTGAAGACGCTGGCCTTGACCGGGCCGGTCAGATCGAACACCAGACGGGTATTGTCGGGCGCACGCCAGACGCGCATGCCCTTGATCTGGGTGGCGGCCAGCAACTGACTGCTGAGAATCAACAACAACAGGCCGAGTCCCGACCTGAAAAAACACTTGCGCATGCCTGCGACCGTATAGCTGGAGAACGAAGGATCGGCGCCTAGGGCGCGAGGGCGGCGCACCAGGCCTCGCCGTGAGCGCCCTGGCTGACCAGGCGTAGATCACGGCCGTCGGCGCGTGGCGTAATGGTAATGTCCAGGTCGGGCTTTGGCAAAAAGCCCTGACCGCGCTCCGGCCATTCCACCAGGCACAAGGCCTCGGGTGTGAAGTAGTCGCGAATCCCCATGAACTCCAGCTCTTCCGGATCGGCCAGGCGGTAGAGGTCGAAGTGATAGACCGCGCCACTGGCCAGTTCGTAGGGCTCGACCAGGGTGAAGGTGGGGCTCTTTACCGCCCCGGTGTGGCCGAGACCGCGCAGGATGCCCCGCGACAGGGTGGTCTTGCCGGCACCGAGATCGCCGTGCAGATAGAGCACGCCACGACCCCCACTGGCCTGGGCCAGGCGGGCACCCAGGGCATACATGGCGTCTTCGTCGGCGGCGTGCAGGGTCAGTTCAGGCATGGCTGGAGTTCCTCGAGCAACTGGCGGGCGACCGGGGGCAGATCGCTGGCGGCGAGACCGCGGCCCTGGCGACCCAGCTCGGCGCCGGCACGGCCGTGCAGCCAGGCACCCAGGCAGGCGGCCTCGAAGGGCGCCTGCCCCTGCCCCAGCAGGGCGGCGATGATACCGGTGAGAATGTCTCCCAGGCCACCCGTGGCCATCGCCGGATGCCCCTCGCCGCACAGCGCCATGCGGCCGTCCGGGTGGGCGATCAGGGTGCCGAAGCCCTTGAGCAGCGCCACGCCGCCGTAGCGCCGCGCCAGTTCGCGGGCGCTGCCGGGGCGATCGGCCTCGATGTCCTTGATCGAGACCTCCAGCAGCCGCGCCGCTTCGCCGGGATGGGGCGTCATCACCCAGGGCCCGCGTGGCGCCTCGACCACGCCGGCGGCCAGCAGGTTGAGGGCGTCGGCGTCCCAGACCTGGACGACGTCCAGCGTCGCGGCGGCACTGGCCAGGGCCTTGCCCCAGGCGCCCTGGCCCAGGCCCGGCCCGACCGCGAGCACATCGGCCTTCTTGGCCAGCTCCAGCACGGCGAAACTCGAATGCACCCCGGCGACCATCACTTCCGGCCGCCGCGCCAGCACCGCGGTGACATTGGACGGCCGAGTCGCCAGGCTGAGCATGCCGACGCCGCAGCGCAGCGCCGCCTCGCTGGTCATGATGGCCGCGCCACCGGTGCCTTCGTCGCCGCCGATCACCAGCAGATGACCGTATTGCCCCTTGTGCGCATTGAGCGGACGCGCCGCCAGGCGCGGCAGGTTGCCGGGCGCCAGGCGCTGGGCGGTGGCATGAGCAGGATTCTGCGGCTCCTCCATCAGCGGCTCGAACACCAGACTGCCGACGTGATCCGGGCCCTTGCCGGTGAACAGTCCGAGCTTGAGGCCGATGAAGGTGATGGTCAGATCGGCGCGCACCAGAGCGCCCGCCGCAGCGCCGGTGTCGGCATCCAGTCCGGAGGGAATGTCGATGGCCACCACCGGCAATTCGCTGGCGTTGATCCGTTCGATGGCCGCGGCATAGGGCTCGCGTGCGGCGCCCTTGAGCCCGGTGCCCAGCAAGGCATCGACCACCAGCCCCTCCAGGGGAGCGTCCGCGCGCCAGGGCTGCATGTCCACGCCGGCGGCCAGCGCCTCGGCATGGGCCAGAGCAGCATCGCCCTGGAGTCCGGCCGGATCGGCCAGGTGCCAGACCCGCGCCTGCCAGCCGGCCTTGCGCGCCAGCGCAGCGACCAGATAGCCGTCGCCGGCATTGTTGCCGCCGCCGGCCAGCACGCAGAGGGCGCCGGCATGGGGCCAGCCGTGGCGCAACGAGCGCCAGGCCGCGGCCGCCGCGTGTCTCATCAACTCGAGACCGGGCAGACCGCCGGCGATCAGTTGGGCGTCGAGATCCCGTACCTGCTGGGCGCTGTAGAGCTGGAACGGCAGTTCGTCGTGCATGCTGGGAAAGCCTCCGGAGTCTGGCAAAATAGGCGGCCCTCCTGCCTGTGCGTTCCCGTCGATGTCCGCTGTCGCTCTCGATCTCGCCGCCCTGGCCGACCTCATCAAGACCTGGGGTCGGGAATTGGGCTTTCAGCAGACCGGCATCGCCGGGCTGGATCTGGCACGTCACGAGGAACATCTGGAGCGCTGGCTGGCCGCCGGTTTCCACGGCGAGATGGACTATATGGCCGCGCACGGCAGCAAACGTTCGCGACCGGCCGAACTGGTCCCGGGGACCCTGAGGGTGGTTTCCCTGCGCATGGACTACCTGCCCGGCGACACCCGCATGAGCGAGCGCCTGGCCGACGGTGCGGCCGCCTACGTCTCGCGCTACGCCCTGGGCCGCGACTACCACAAGCTGATCCGCAAGCGCCTGCAACAGCTGGCCGAGCGCATCCAGGGC
This sequence comes from Pseudomonas sp. SORGH_AS_0211, assembly GCF_031453455.1. NCBI lineage: Bacteria > Pseudomonadati > Pseudomonadota > Gammaproteobacteria > Pseudomonadales > Pseudomonadaceae > Pseudomonas > Pseudomonas sp. SORGH_AS_0211. The sequence continues at coordinate 3,751,796 of NZ_JAVIZV010000001.1, forward strand.
GAGATCGGCCCCTTCGGCTATCGCGCCTTCGTCGACAGTGCGCCGGTGCTGGAAAAGGCCATCGCCGAACAGGCAGGCCTGGGCTGGATCGGCAAGAACACCCTGGTGCTCAATCGCAAGGCCGGCAGCTGGTTCTTTCTCGGCGAACTCTTCGTCGACGTGCCCCTGCCTGTGGACGAACCCACCCCGCGCGACCACTGCGGCACCTGCCGCGCCTGCCTGGACATCTGCCCGACCCAGGCCTTCGTCGGCCCCTATCAGCTGGACGCCCGGCGCTGCATTTCCTACCTGACCATCGAGTTCAAGGGCAGCATCCCGCCGGAGCTGCGGCCACTGATCGGCAACCGGGTGTTCGGCTGCGACGACTGCCAGCTGGTCTGCCCCTGGAATCGCTTCGCCAAGCCCACCGCCGAAGGCGATTTCCAGCCGCGCCACAGCCTGGACAGCGCCAGCCTGGCCGAACTCTTCCGCTGGACCGAAGCCGAATTCCTCAGTCGCACCGAAGGCTCGCCCCTGCGCCGCGCCGGCTACGAGCGCTGGCTGCGCAACCTGGCCGTGGGCCTGGGCAATGCCCCCACCAGCATCCCGGTGGTGGAAGCCCTGAAGCTGCAGCGCCAACACCCCTCACCCCTGGTGCGCGAGCACGTGGAATGGGCGCTGCAGCGGCATGGTGCAGCCTGAGCGGCAGGCCAGGAGATCAGGGCCCTACCGTGGTGTAGGGGATCGGCGCCCACCAGCTGCCATAGGGCACGCCGTACTTATCGACATAGCTTTTAACCACCGGCGACAGCGGTCGGTACTTGCCGCCCGACTTGCCACCATAGGGCCCCTTGAGCTCGATCTCGGCCTGGAGGGTCAGGACTTCGATGGGATCGAGGCAGGGGCCCATGATCCAGACCTTGACCACGCCACCAGGTGCCAGGCCGATGGTGAGGTCCTTGCGATAATCCGAGGTACGACCACTGACCGGACACTCGGCTGGTAGACGCTCGACCATCTTTTCCCTGGCCCAATCGGGGATGGTGAACAGCGCATGATAGGTTTGAGGCTCAACCATGGATTGCCAGCGTAACGAGACGACGTAGGGTAGATCTAAGCCGGTTAGGTTACGGCCGGCACCGGAGCCGATCCTTTTAGGCCAGCCTCTGGCGGTAGCCGATAGGCTGGCTGGCTCGCCCATGGCGACTACTCCCCCCATGGCATTGGGAAAGATACGCCCACTGTTGTCGCCAATGTTGGCTTGCTCCAGCCAAACTTCCATATAGTTGGGCGCCAGAAAGCCCAGGTACCAGGCGTCATAGGGCAGCTTGTTCGCGGCGTCAGACTGACAACCTGCCAGGCCCAGTAGCAGGACGAGAGACGGCAGCCAGCGACTCATCGCGGGTACCCCGCTTGCGGACGATTGGGATAGAGGCTGCGCCTACCATCGGCGGTGGGTGCATCGACGAAGATTGCATCCACATTGCCCAGGCCACTACCCATGCGCGCATTCCAGTGAGCCGATCTGTGCACATAGCGACTGAGCAGCAGACGATTCTCGGTCTGACTGAGTGTCTCGGGCGCAGGCGGACTGCCTGCCTGAAGCTTGCTGGCTATAGGAACCAGATCGGCCGGCAAGCGCCACTCCGGATCCTCTTCGTCAAGAGCCATGAAGGGCACACCCTGGGCGCTGGCCAGACGGTGCATTATCCGCAGGTAAACCAGAGATAGCTCTCCACGTACCTGCCGCTCCAACCGTATCGCCGCGAAGACCTCGACCTCCGGCAGGTCGCCCCGAACGCGGGGCAACTCGAGGCGCCAGGTATCGATGCCAAGACGAGTGCTGGTTGAGTCGTACCAAGGCGCCCCTTGCAGGCGCCGTAACTCCAGTTCGGCCTGACAATAGCTCCAGGCCTGGTGGCTATCCGTGCCCCGGGGCTCGCGGGAAGCCCTCGGCCGGGTCAATAGCAATCTTTCCTGTATCTCAGCCGAATAGCCGCCACCAATATCAGCATGGGCGCCGGGCAGGAAGATCTCTTCATGCTCGGGTGCCACGCTGGTCAGGGCGAAATTACGGCGGTACTCATGCTGCGCGGCTAACTGCACTACCTTTAGCGCGCAACCGGATGGTAAATAAAGATTGAGTCCAGGATTTACTGCATTGGCCGGACTGAAATCGCCTCGCAGGGGATCGGCGATCGCTGCCACGGTATCGAACAAACCGATAAAGTTGAGTCTTGCCTTGGCGCGCTGCCAGGAAAAACACGGCAACAGTCCTGTAGCCGCGATACCGCCATCTGCTTTGAGCACTTCATTGGCAAAATGCCGCGCTGCGGCTGCCCCTCTGCTAAAACCAAAAAGATCAAAATCAATAGCTTCGACAGTTACGTTGGGATTGTTTCGTTTGAATTGGTCATAGCTGTCTCCAAAGGCTTTCGGGAACGTCTGGACACAAGCAAGGACGCCACTAGCTCCTAGGCCAGTACCCATTGAACATAGGCTATCCGCCTGGCCGGCACGGGTGCCAATACCTTCAATGTAGATACGAAGTGTGGCTGTTGACTCGTCGCCCTCAAGTACCCGTGTGGCATCGCTTTTATATAGCCTAAATAGCCGCGCAATATTCGTCTCCGCCCCCGCATAGCTGCCATCGGCATTGAGCATGAATTTCTCACAGTGCCTTGCGATGCTACGCGCCTGATCCTGGCGAAAGCCCTGCTCTTCCGCGCGACAAGCCGCACCGGTGGCGGCGTTGAAGAGGTTGTTGCCGGTGCCGTCGAAGAAGACGCCAATGCGCAGGGTGATGCGCTGTTCTAGCGGACGTTCCGCCTGTTCGGCGACTTCGTCCCTGGCAACGGGTACGCCCTCCGGGTGCTTGGCAGGCTCCTCGATAACCGGTCGCTCCCGGTCGCGCAGCGCCGAAGGCTTGCCCGGCCCCGGTGCCAGGCCGGTGGTGCCTGCATGGCTTGCGCAGGCGCCCTTGGCCACGCCGCCTGCATCCAGGCCGATGATGACGCTGCCCGAGCCGCCGATCACCACGCCGCCATGGCTGGTAAGGCTGCCGAGCACCGCCGCAGGCCGGCCGTTGATCAGGACAGTGGGGACGACCGCGGCGCTCAGGACCGCGCTACAGCCACACGCATGGCCCAGGGTGGCGGCGGGCAGGCCATCGAAAGCGACATCGGCGGAGCCCTGACTCAGGGCCGTGGTACCGCATTTGGGGCAGGCGACGGCGTCGCCCAGGCGAGCAGCAGGCTTTCCAGACATGACCGATCTCCCTATCGGTAACTGGGGCCTGAAAAATGCCGCACAAAAGGCTCTAGGACAAGCTTTTCAGCGCGATACCGCGCAATTTATCACTGCCTTAGCCGTGAGGATCGTCCGGATAGGTGAAGGTCGGCATCTGCCAGTTGAATCTCAGCGCCAGCAGGCGCAGCAGCAACCCCGCGGCCAGGGTGATGAGCAGCGCCTGCTCTTCGCCGAGCCACGGGCGGCAGAGCAGGTAGCAGCCGGCGGAGAGCACCGCCACGCTGGCATAGAGCTCGCGCCTGAGGATCAGGGGTACGTCGTTGCAGAGGATGTCACGCAGGATGCCGCCGCAGGTGCCGGTGAGGGTGCCGCTGACGATGACGATGGCCGGACTCAGGCCCATCTCCAGGGCCACCTGGCAGCCGATCACGGTAAAGGCCACCAGGCCCAGGGCGTCGAGCACCAGGAACAGCCGGCGCAGATAGCGCATGACCCGCGCGATGGCCACGGTGGCGAGGCCCGCGCCGACGGTGAGCGCAAGGTACTCCGGGTGCTTTACCCAGCCGAGCGGATAGTGCCCCAGCAGGACATCACGCACCGAGCCGCCGCCCAGGGCGGTGACGCTGGCGATCAGCGCCACGCCGAACAGGTCCATGCCGCGGCGCCCCGCGGACAGGGCGCCGGTCATGGCCTCGGCGGTGATCGCGACCAGGTAGAGGATGGACAGCAGCACGGACGGGCGGCCGTCAGACCTTGATGAAGTGCTCGCGGTAGTGCCGCAGCTCGGCGATGGAATCGCGGATGTCGTCCAGCGCCAGGTGGCTACCGCTCTTCTTCACGCCGTCACGCACATGGGGCGCCCAGCGCGCGGCCAGTTCCTTGAGGGTTGAGACGTCCAGGTTGCGGTAGTGGAAATAGGCTTCCAGCTCCGGCATGCGGCGATAGAGAAAGCGGCGATCCTGGCAGATGCTGTTGCCACAGATCGGCGACTTGCCCTTGGGCACCCACTGCTGCAGGAATTCCAGGGTCAGGGCCTCGGCCTGGGCGGTATCGACGGTGCTCTCGCGTACCCGCTGGGTCAGCCCCGAGCCACCGTGCTGGCGGGTGTTCCACTCGTCCATGCCGGCCAGGATCTCGTCCGACTGGTGGATGGCCAGCACCGGGCCTTCGGCCAGCACATTGAGGTCGCTGTCGGTGACGATGGTGGCCATCTCGATGATCACGTCCCGATCCGGATCCAGGCCGGTCATTTCCAGGTCGATCCAGATCAGGTGCTGCGGATTGGGGGCGGTCATGGTGAACTCCTTGATGATGGCACCAGTGTAGCAGCGCGCCTGCCGCGTACCTACCGGCGCCAGAGCAGCAGCCGGCTGCCACGCAGGTCGCCTACCTCCAGCACCTGATCCGCCGGCTGGTCGGGAATCTCGAAGGTGTTGCTGATCAGCCAGCTGCCGGCCCGCTGCTCCGTGCGGGCCTTGTCGCCCAGGCGTGGCATGGGCGCCGGCGAGAGAAAGCAGTAGACGACGTCGAACTCGCCCAGCTCCACCCGCCAGAGATCGCGATAGCGTACCTGACAGTTGCGCCGCGGCAGGCAGCGCAGCCAGGCCAGGGCGAAACTCAGCGGCGCCGTCTCCACCCCGACGAAGGTGGCCTGAGGAAAGCGCCGGGACAGATCGACCAGGGTATCGCCCAGGCCGCAGCCCAGGTCGACGAAGCGAAAGGTCGGCTCGCGCTCGACGAGCAGTTCGGCCAGCCGCTCGCGGGTCTGGCGGCCGGTAAGGTAGAGCGGTACCCGCTCGCGCAGGCTGTTCCAGTTCAGCAGCAGGAGCAGCAGGAAGCCGAGCGCGGCGATGCCCGCCGAGAGTCCGCGACCGCTGACCAGGTAGAGCGCCGGGGCGAACAGCAGATTGATGAACACCCACCAGCGGGCGAGTCCCAGCAGCTCGCCCAACAGGGCCGCCAGTACCGCCTGCAGGCAGACCAGCGCCAGCAGCGAGGGGCGCTGGCCGGCGAAGCCGGCCCACAGGCGAATGCCGACGACGGCGACCACCAGGGCGGCCAATTGCACCAGCACGGCCAGCAACAGCGGATAGCGCGAGGCGAGATGGGCCAGCATGGGGGCTCCGGAGCGACGAGGTACGCCAAGTTTAGGTAATCCGCGAGAGGCGGCCAATGCTAGACTCAGCGGTCCTGAAACCCGCGGATATCCCATGGCCAAACGCCACCTGACCCGTCGCCAGAGCTGGCGGATCGAAAAAATCCAGACCGAACGCGCCGCTCGCGCGGAAAAGCGCGAATCCAAGCTGATCGACGAACTCGAAGGCGGCGATCTGGGACCGGAGCAACAAGGCCTGGTGATCGCCCACTTCGGCGTTCAGGTGGAGGTCGAGGATGACGAAGGCCAGCTGCAGCGCTGTCACCTGCGCGCCAACCTGCCGACCCTGGTCACCGGCGACCGGGTGGTGTTTCGTCCCAGCCTCCAGGGCAACGGCGTCATCGTCGCCCAGTTGCCGCGGCGTTCGGAGATCTGCCGACCGGACATGCGCGGTCTGCTCAAGCCGGTGGCGGCCAACGTCGACCGCCTGGTGATCGTCTTCGCCCCGCTACCCACGCCTCACGCCAATCTCATCGATCGCTACCTGGTGGCCGCCGAGCATGCCGGCATCCAGCCGCTGCTGCTGCTCAACAAGGCCGACCTGATCGACGCGCACAACGGCCCGGCGCTGGACGAACTGCTGGGCGTCTACCGCGAGCTGGACTATCCGCTGCTGGAAGTCTCGGCTCACAACGGCCTGAGCATGGACCAGCTCAAGAGCGAGCTGGACGAGCACGTCAGTGTCTTCGTCGGTCAGTCGGGGGTGGGCAAGTCGTCGCTGGTGAACGCCCTGCTGCCGGGCGTCGATACCCGCGTCGGACCGCTGTCCGAGCTGACCAACAAGGGCACCCACACCACCACCACCGCCCGGCTCTTCCACTTTCCCGATGGCGGCGATCTGATCGACTCGCCCGGTATCCGCGAATTCGGCCTCAGCCACGTCAGCCGTGACGACGTCGAAGCCGGCTTCAAGGAATTCGGCGACTACCTTGGCCACTGCCGCTTCCGCGACTGCAAGCACGAGCGCGAGCCCGGCTGCGCCCTGCTCGCCGCCCTGGAGCGCGGTGACATCCATCTGCAGCGGATGGCCAGCTACCGGCATATCCTGGCCAGCCTGGAAGGCGAATCTCGCTACTAAGGAAAACGCCGGGCAAGCCCGGCGTTTTCCTGTATCAGTCGACGACCATCAGCCGAAGACGCGGAAGCGCTCGGCGTCGTCCATGAAGCCCTTCTCCGGGAAGTCGCCCTCGTTGGAACCGAAGGGCATCTGGGCGCGCAGGTGCCAGGTCTCCGGCAGCTTCCATTCGGCAGCGGCCAGGGCATCGGGCAGCGGATTGTAGTGCTGCAGGCTGGCGCCGATGCCGGCGTTGGCCAGGGCCGTCCACACGGAGAACTGGGCAATGCCGCTGGCCTGCTCCGACCAGATGGGGAAGTTGTCGGCGTAGGCGGGATACTTGTCCTGCAGGCCGGCAACGACATGCCGATCCTCGTAGAACAGCACGGTGCCGGCGCCGGCCGCGAAGCTGTTGATCTTGCCTTCGGTAGCGGCGAAGGCGTCGGCCGGCACGATCTGCCGCAGCGCCTGCATGACGAAGCCCCAGAACTTGTCGCTCTCGGCGCCGAACAGGATCACCGCGCGCGAGCTCTGCGAGTTGAAGGCGGAGGGCGACAGCTTGACCGCTTCCTGGATCAGCGCGGTGACCTGGTCCTGGGCCAGTGGCAGGTTCTTGCCCAGCGCATACTGGCTGCGGCGGCGCTTGATGGTGTCGATAAAGGCGTTGCTCATCGGAAGGCTCCTGCAAGGGAATCGGAGATCGGGAGACCGCACACCAGGGCGCAAGGTGCCCGATCCAGCATGAAACCCCTGCAGCTTACCCAGCCCTGCGCAGGCCAACGGACGAAAAAACCGAACGCTAGCAGCGAATTTTCCTATCGATCACCGCCACTCTTCAGGGCTTGCCCTGGATGACGCCGGCATCGAAGGCATTGACCTGATTCTTGAAAGCCGCGTTGTTGATCGGCTGCGCCAGGTTGCCGGTGGCGCTGACGCCGCCGCTGGAGACTCCGCTCCGGCTCGCCGCCGGTGTGGCACCGGCCGCGGGCTTGGGTGCCTGGTTGCCGCCGGCGCGGCCTTCGATGGCCTGCTGGGCCTTCTTGGTCAGCACGATGATGTCGATGCGGCGGTTGACCGGGTTGAGCGGATGCTCGCGATCGAAGGGTGCCGAAGAGGCATAGCCGACGATCCGCGCCACCTGCTCTTCCGGATAGCCACCGGCGATCAGCGCCCGGCGCGCGGCGTTGGCGCGACCGGCGGACAACTCCCAGTTGCTGAAGTCGCCCTTGCCGGCGTAGCGCGCGGCATCGGTATGGCCGCTGATGCTGATCTTGTTCGGCACCTGGCGAATGGTGTCGGCCATGGCCAGCAGGATGTCCTCGAAATAGGACTTCAGCCGCGGACTGCCGGAATCGAACATCGGCCGGTTCTCGGCATCGACGATCTGGATACGCAGGCCGTCCTGGGTGATCTCCAGCAGGATCTGGTCCTTGAACTTCTGCAGCTCCGGATTCTGCTCGATCTTGTTCTGCAACTCCTGCAGCAACAGCTCCAGGCGTTCCTTGTCCACCTGCTCGGCGATCTTTTCCGCCTGGCTCGGATCCATCTTCGCCTGGCTGGCATCCTTCTGCTGCTGAGCCGCGTCGTTGGGCTGGCGCTTGTCGGACTGATCGGGCGCCTGGGTGGGATCGGGCGCGACGCGGTTGGAATCGTTGGGGTCGGCGCGCTCCTGCACGTCCGGATTGACCTTGTTCTGGGTCGAATCCGGTTGCGCCTGGATCTCGGGATTCAGGGTGCGGTCAGGCGCCGGCGTCGGCGTGCCGCCCAGGTCGATGACATAGGGGCTGGCACTTTCGGTGAAGCCGATCGGATCCTGGAAGTAGCCGGCGATGGCCTTCTTCTGCTCCGGGGTAGCCGAGGACATCAGCCAGAGCACCAGGAAGAACGCCATCATGGCGGTGGCGAAGTCGGCGAAGGCGATCTTCCAGGCGCCGCCGTGGTGGCCGGCGGCGCTTTTCTTGATGCGCTTGACGATGATCGGCTGGTTGTTGTCCATCAGCTGCCCCGCATCGCCTGCTCGAGCTCACTGAAGGACGGCCGGTGCGCCGGGAACAGCACCTTGCGGCCGAATTCCACGGCGACGGTGGGCGGCATGCCGCTGGCGGCGGCGACCAGGCAGGCCTTGATGGCCTCCAGCACATTGAGCTCTTCCTTGGCGTCGTGCTCCAGGCAGGTCGCCAGGGGACCGAAGAAGCCGTAGGCGGCGAGAATACCGAGGAAGGTACCCACCAGGGCGGCGCCGACGTGACCACCGATGGCCGCCTGGTCACCCTCGCCGAGCATGCCCATGGTGATCACGATACCCAGTACCGCGGCGACGATGCCGAAGCCGGGCAGGCCGTCGGCGACCCGCGATACCGCGTGGGACGGATGCTCCAGCTCTTCCTTGATGCCGGCCAGCTCCATGTCGAACAGGCCTTCCAGCTCGTGGGGGGCCATGTTGCCGGAGGACATCAGCCGCAGGTAGTCGGCGACGTAGGCGGTCATCCGCTCATCCTTGAGGATGTTCGGGTACTTGCTGAAGATCGGACTGGCCTTGGGATCCTCGACGTCCGCCTCGATGGACATCATGCCCTCGCGCCGGCTCTTGTTGAGGATCTCGTAGAGCAGCTTGAGCACGTCCAGGTAGAAGGCGTGGGTGAAGCGGTTGCCAAACATCTTCAGCGACTTCTTGAACACCTGCATGAAGGTGCTGCCCGGGTTGGCCTGCAAGAAGGCCCCCAGGGCGGCACCGCCGATGATCAGGACCTCGAGCGGCTGGATGATCGCAGCGATCTTGCCATGCGCGAGGATGTAGCCGCCGAGGACAGCCGCGAATATCACGATGATGCCGATGATTTTTGCCATGGTTGGGAATACTGTGTGCTAAGGAAAATTGAGCCGGGGATCTGCCCTCACGTCCCCTTTATCGGACCCGGCGCCCCGGACTGAAGGCCTTTCATCAAATTTCAAGGCGACCGTCGTATGTCCAGCCGCCCGAACACCGTCGAAGACTGGGTCAAACACCTGGAAGGCGTACGCCTGCCGGTGGCCACCGCCACCGCGGAGCGTCTGCGCCGCGCCCTGGCCGATGGCCGTCTGGCGCTGCATGAGATCGCCGAACGGCTCTGCGAGTCACCCCCCCTGGCGCTGGCCCTGCTGCGCGAGGCCAATCGCGGCCATGCCAGCCTTGGCGATCCGGCCGCCAGTCTGGAGGCCGTGCTCGGCCGCGTCGGTCTCGGGCCGGCGGAATACCTGATCGCCCGCCAGCCGACCCTGGCCGAGGAGCGTCTGCCGCGTCCGCTGCGGCAGCTATGCCTGGTCAGCCAGCACGCCATGACCCTGGGGCTGGGCCTGTTCGGCGTGCCCCTGGCGCGGCTGTGGCCGGACATCCGCCTGGCCGCCCTGCTCTTTCTGGCGCCACTCTGGCCGCTGGCGACCCGCTATCCGGAACTCTTCGAGGAATGGGAACGGCGGGTGCTGGGCGAAGGCGAACCGGCGCTCAAGGTCGAGCGCGAACTGCTCGGCGTGCCGGCGATCCGCCTGTGCCAGGCGCTGGCCCGTCACTGGCAGTTGCCCGAGTGGATCGTGGAAGGCTATCGCCTGCTGGACCAGGATCGCCGGCAACTGGTCAGGGCGCTGCACATCGCCCATGGCGACGATCCCCTCGAGCAGCAGCAGCGCCTCGACGACGACCCCACCCTGCGGCGCTGGCTGACCCATCCCGGCAACACCATCCTGCTGGCCAACGGTCTGGCCCTGGCCAGCCACCACGCCTGGGATGGTCCTCATACCCTGCGCTGGCAGCGTTTCAGCGCCCTCTATCTGCAACTGCCGCTGGCACGGGTGCAGAGTCGCAGCCATGAACTGGCGGTGCAGGATGCCCAGCGCCATGCCCGACCCGGCCTCTGGCATCCGGCCGAGGGCCTGGTCTGGCCTCCGGGCGAACGGCGCCTCAAGCCGGTGCCCCGGGTACAGGTCGCCAGCGAGAGTCAGGCACAGCGCTGGCGCGGACTCTGCGAGCAGCTGCTGCACACGCCCAGCGCCTTCGCCACCCTGCCCCAGCTGTTCGATTGCGCCCGCCAGGCGCTGGTGGCCTGCGGCCTGCCGCGGCTGCTGCTGCTGACCCCGGATCGCAACGGCCAGAAGGGCAATGTCCAGCTGCACCATGGCCTGGACGACGCCCCCGGCCTGCAGCTGGACATCGCCAGCCATCCGCTGCTGGCCAAGCTGTTTGGCGGCCCCAGCCAGTTGCGCATCGATGACGACAACCGAGCACGTTTCGCGCCGCACCTGCCCGCCGATCTGCGCCGGCTGTTCAGCAACGAACGGCTCTGGCTGCGCAGCCTGGGCTTTGGCGAACGGGTGGTACTGGTGGCGATCCTGGACAGCGAACTGCAGCCGGCGGATCCGCGGCGCAGCGCAGCGCTGGACAAGACCTTCACCTGCATCGAGCGCGCCATCGGTACCTTTGCCAACCGTCCGCGGGTACGACCGACCTGACGCTGGCCGGTCAACCTCGGTACACTTCACCTTTGCTACGGACCGACGGGAAATCCGCGATGCCCTTTTCCGCCCTGCCCCTGGTGATCGAACCGGCCGATCTCGCGGCGCGCCTGGATGCGCCCGAACTCATCCTGGTGGATCTCTGCAGCGCTGCCCACTATGCCGAGGGCCATCTGCCCGGCGCGCGCCATGTCGCGCCCGCCCGCACCCAGCTGGGCAGCAAGCCGGCGCCCGGCCTGTTGCCGGCCCAGGCGGACCTGGAGCAGCTGTTCGGCGAACTGGGGCAACGCGACGAGGCTGTCTACGTGGTCTATGACGATGAAGGCGGCGGCTGGGCCGGACGCTTCATCTGGCTGCTGGACGTCATCGGGTACGGCCACTATCACTACCTCAACGGTGGGCGCCAGGGCTGGATCGCCGCCGGCCTGCCGCTGAGCACGGCGGTCCCCGCCACGGCCGGGGCGCCGGTCGCCCTGACCCTGCACGAGGAGCCCACCGCCAGCCGTGCCTACCTGCAGAGCCGGCTGGGCGCCGAGGACCTGGCCATCTGGGACGCCCGGGGCGCCGATGAATACCGCGGCGAAAAGGTGCTGACCGCCCGTGGCGGCCACATCCCCGGCGCGATCAACTTCGAGTGGACCGCCGGCATGGATCGCGAGCGCCAGTTGCGCATCCGTGAAGACCTGGCCGCCGAACTGGAGCGCCTGGGCATCACCCGCGACAAGGAAATCATCACCCACTGCCAGACCCATCACCGATCCGGCTTCACCTATCTCGCGGCCAAGGCCCTGGGCTATCCGCGCGTCAAAGCCTATGCCGGCTCCTGGGGCGAATGGGGCAACCACCCCGACACCCCCATCGAATGATTGCCAAGGACCTCTCATGAAACTGCAAGACCGTCTGTTCATCCTTGCCCAGCACCTGCTGCCGCACCATCTGCTGTCGCGGCTGATCGGTGGCTTCGCCGAGTGCCGGGTGCCCTGGTTCAAGAATCTGCTGACCCGCTGGTTCGTCCGTCACTATGACGTCGACATGCGCCAGGCCCAGGTGGAAGACCCCACCGCCTACGAGAACTTCAACGCCTTCTTCACCCGCGCCCTCAAGCCCGGCGCCCGCCCGCTGCCGGCCGAAGCCGGCGTGGTGGTCAGTCCGAGCGACGGCGCCATCAGCCAGCTCGGCCGCATCGAGCACGGCCGCATCTTCCAAGCCAAGGGCCACAGCTACAGCCTGCTGGAGCTGCTCGGCGGCGACGGCCTGCGCGCCGCGCCCTTCATGGGCGGTCATTTCGCCACCATCTACCTGTCGCCCAAGGACTATCACCGGGTGCACATGCCGCTCACCGGTACCCTGAAGGAGATGGTCTATGTGCCCGGGCGCATCTTCTCGGTCAACCAGCTCACCGCCGAGAACGTGCCCGAGCTGTTCGCCCGCAACGAGCGGGTGGTGTGCATCTTCGATACCGCCGTGGGGCCCATGGCGGTCATCCTGGTCGGCGCCATGATCGTCGCCAGCATCGAGACGGTCTGGGCCGGTCTGGTCACGCCGCCAAAGCGCGAACTCAAGCGCTTCGCCTACGACGAGGCCGCGCGCGCACCCATCACCCTGGGCACCGGCGACGAGCTGGGTCGCTTCAAGCTGGGCTCCACCGCCATCGTGCTGTTTGGCCCGGACGCGGTGAAATGGTCCGCTGAACTCGGCGCCCTGTCCACCGTCAACATGGGGCAACTGCTGGGGGTTCCGACCACGTCGACCCCCTTGACCACCGTTTCCGAGCCAGGGCCTCTCGCCTAGATGCGCGGTTCATTGCCCATCGAAACAGGAGTGTGCGCGGCGAATGGATAGCAAAAGGCCACAGCTCATGTTGCGGGTACCGACGCCCGATCAGCGCAGCCTGACGTTTTGTGACGCCACCCCGGCCGGCCTCAAGCGCTGGCTGGAGCAATTGCCGCGGGCCAAGTTGGGCGAATTCGCCCGGCTGCTCTACCAGGGTTTGCTGGAGCTCAATCGGCTGGTCCTGACGCCGGAAGCGCGTCTGCGCCTGCTCGAATCCCTGCGCCCGGACGTGCAGCGGGTCTGTCAGCTGCTGGAACGCCATGTGCTCAACCAGGCCATCGTGCTCGACGAGCGTTCGCGCAAGGTAGCCAATCTCTGCCAGGCGCTGCAGAACCTGCTGGCGGCCGGCTACAAGCTGATCGTGGTCGAGGAAAGCGACCGTGGCGAACGCAGTACGCTGCTCGCGACCGCCATCCAGCGTGCCCTGCGCGCCCTGCTCGGGCCGCTGATCCGCGCCGCCCAGCTCTATACCCCGGTGCACGACAACCTCTGGCTGGAGCTGCACCAGCTCTACCGGCTGGCGGTGACCACCGGCCTGCACAATCAGAAGATTCGCGATGAACTGCTGCCCGGCGACGGCAGCCAGACCATCACCCAGGCCTATGGCGCCGCCCTGCTGTTCGGCGCCGCGCGCTGCAACCAGTTGCGCCAGAGCCACATCGCCCAGCTGACGCTGCACCTGGACGACTGGGCCAGCCTGATCCGCCTGCAGGGTCCCGAGCAGAACGGCACCCTGATGGTGGTGGCGCCGCAGATCGACGCCCCGCCGCGCTATCGCTCGCTGTTGCGCGAAGCCAATCTCAGCGGTCTTCTCGGCCTCGCCCCGCAGCAACTGGTGCAGGCCATCGAAGACTACCTGGCGCTGGCCCCGGAGCAGCGCCCCCGCGCGCGCCTGCCGGTGCACGGCGATCTGTCCCTGGATCTGCTGCAACACCTCGTCGGGGCCTGGGGCCAGGAGGCGGATCGCGCCTTCCAGCGCATGCCCGGCCAGGGTCAGGTGCAGGTCTGCATCGGCATGAGCGCCCTGCACTACCAGCTCTCGGGTGGCCAGGTGTTCGCCGACACCCTGCGCCTGTCGGCCGTGGTCGCGCCGGACACCTTTACGCCCAAGCCCAAGGAAGACGTCTGGTCGCTGGCCTTCGACGCCGACACCCGGACCCCCGATGCCCTGGACTGGAGCGCCGAGGGCCTGGAAGAAATCCATTACGACGCCCTGCCCGGTGAAGGCGAGGGGGCCAGTCCCGCCTTTCCGATCCATGCGGTGCAGGTGGTCAACCACAGTCCGGGCGGCTATTGCCTGAGCTGGAGCGGCGAGGTGCCCGAGCAACTGCAGGCCGGCGAATTGCTCGGCGTGCGCCTGCCCGAGGATCACAACTGGGGCCCGGCGGTGGTGCGCTGGGTCCGCCAGGTGCCCGGCAGCGGGACCCAGATGGGCGTCGAACTGCTGGCGCCCACTGCGCGCCCCTGTGGGCTGCAGCTGCTGCGCAAGGCCGAGCAGAACAGTCAGTACCTGCGCGCCCTGCTCCTGCCGGAGATCAAGGCCATCGACCAGGCGCCGACGCTGATCGCACCGCGACTGCCCTTCCAGGAAGGCAGCAAGGTGCAGATCAATCAGCAGGGCAACGAGCAGCGCGGCATGCTCGACCGGCGGCGCAGCATGACGGTCAGCTTCAGCGTCTTCGAATATCACCTGCTGGAGCAGAGCGGTACGCAGCCCAGCGGCGGATCCACTGGCGGCGGCGCGCGTCAGGAAGAAGACTTTGACTCGTTATGGAAGTCTCTGTAGCTTCGATAAATCATCGTTATCGCCAAGGCGCGAATAGACCATGGCCGCCGAACACAGCGCGATCCGCCTGTTGCTGCTCGAAGCATCGCAGAACGAGGCGGAACGCCTGGTCAGCCTGTTCCGCAATGCCGGACGGGCGACGCGGGCCCAGCGCCTGGCCGACCCCGCGGGTCTCGACGAACTGCTGTCCCAGTCCTGGGACCTCGCCATCCTTGCCCCACCCTCGCCTGAGCTCGACAGCCTGGCCGCCCTGCGCCAGTTGCGTCGCCGCGTACCCCAGCTCGCCGTCATCCAGCGGGTGGCGCCGGACGATCCCGCGGCGGTGCTCGATGCCCTGCGCCTGGGCGCCCGCGACGGCATCGCCAGCGACAACGACGAGCACCTGCTGCTGGCCAGCCTGCGCGAACTCGGCAACCTGGCCGAGCGCCACGAACGCCGGCGCCTGGAACAGGCGCTGGCCGAGGCCGAGCAGCGCTGCCAGCTGCTGCTGGCCAACGCCGTGGACGCGGTCGCCTATGTCCACGACGGGCTGCATATCCATGTCAACTCGGCCTATGTGGAACTGCTGGGCTATCCCTCCGCGGAAGACCTGGAAATCACTCCGCTGATGGACCTCATCGCCGCCGCCGACCAGCCGGCGCTGCGCGAGGCCTTTCGCCAGTTGCGCGACGATCCCCGCCCCCTCGAACTGGACTGCCGGTGCGTCCGCCAGGACGGCAGCACCCTTGGCGTGCGCCTGCGCCTGACGCCGGCCATCTATCTCGACGAACCCTGCGTGCAGCTGCACCTGCGCGAGGAACGCGCGGCCCCGGCCGCCGAGGCCCTCGAGGAACAGCTGCGCGAGGTGCGCTTCCAGGACATCCTGACCGGTCTGCTCAATCGCAGCCGCATGCTCGAATTGCTCGAGGATGCCCTGGAACACGCCCGGCTCGGCGCGCCGGCCAGCTTCGCCTACCTGAGCATCGATCGCTATCCGACCCTGGTGGCCGAGCTGGGCATAGGCGCCATGGACGAACTGCTGGTGGTCCTGGCCGAGCGCCTGCGCGAACACTTCGGCACCCTGGTGACCCTGTCGCGCTTCGCCGACGACGCCTTCACCGCCCTCCTGCCGCAGGCGGCCGACGCCAGCCTGGACACTGCCTTCGAGCGCCTGCTCGGCCGCCAGGAGCGCCAGCCGCTGACCCTGGCCGGGCGCACCCTGGCCATCAGCTATTCCATCGGCGTGGTCAGCCTGGACAGCCATACCAAGAGCGCCGGCGACCTGGTGGACCGCGCGCACCGCTCCGCGCGCCAGGTCGCCCAGCGCGGCGGCAATGCCTGCAAACGCTACGACCCCCAGGAAGAGCTGGCCGCCGCCGCCAATCGCGGCAATCTGGTGGCCATGGTCAAGCAGGCCTTGCAGCAGAACGGCTTCCGCCTGCTGTTCCAGCCGGTGATCGGCCTGCGCGGCGGCAGCCACGAGTACTACGAGGCGCTGCTGCGCCTGATCAATCCGCAGGGTGAAGAGGTCTCACCGGCCGAATTCGCCCGCACCGCCCGCGACAGCGGCCTGAGCGGCCAGATCGATCGCTGGGTGATCCACCAGGCCATGCGCCAGCTCGGCGAGCACCGCGCCCGCGGTCATGGCACGCGCATCTTCGTGCATCTTTCGGGGGCGACCCTGGGCGATCTGGAGTTGTTGCCCTGGCTGCGGGAAACCCTGCAGGCGCAGCAGCTGGACGCCGAGGCGGTGATCTTCCAGCTCAGCGAAGAAGACCTGCTGGCCCAGCCGGAGCAGGCCCTGGCCATGGCGCAGCGACTACGTCGCCAGGGTCATCCGGTCACGCTGAGCGGTTTTGCCGCCGGCGATCCGCCGCTGGCGGCGCTGCGCCTGCTGGTACCGGATTACGTCAAGCTGTCGGGCAATCTGATCAAGGACCTGGCGCAACCGGACCAGCAGGAGCGCCTCAAGGCCCTGGTCGCCGAACTCAGCGCGCAGAACGTCCAGACCATCGCCCCCTTCGTCGAGAGCGCCAGCGTGCTGGCCCAGCTCTGGCAGGTCGGGGTGCACTTCATCCAGGGCTACTACCTGCAGGAGCCCAGCCAGGCGATGGACTACGAGTTCCAGGCCGAGTAGCGGCGATCCAGCCTGGGACAGCTTCATCGAGGCCATGGGCCGCTCCTGCGGATGCGCGAGGCAAACGCAGGAGCGGCCGCGAGGGCAGGCTCAGGCCCGGGTATGGCGATCTTCCACGCCGAGCAGATAGAGCACGCCATCCAGGCCCAGCACGCTCACCGACTGGCGAGCGGACTGGCGCACCAGCGGCTTGGCGCGAAAGGCCACGCCCAGACCGGCCAGGGCCAGCATCGGCAGGTCGTTGGCGCCATCGCCCACGGCGATGGTCTGCTCGAGCGTCAGGCCTTCGCGGCTAGCCAGTTCCTGCAGCAGATCGGCCTTGCGCTGGGCATCGACGATGGGCTCGACGGCACGACCGGTCAGCTTGCCGTCGACGATCTCCAGTTCGTTGGCATAGACATAGTCGATGCCCAGCCGCGCCTGCACCTGGTGGGCGAAGTAGGTGAAGCCGCCGGAAAGGATGGCGGTCTTGTAGCCCAGCCGCTTCAGCTCGGCGAACAGCCGCTCCGCCCCTTCGGTCAGGCGCAGCCCGGCACCGATGTCTTCCAGCACCTCCTCGGACAGGCCCTGCAGCAGCGCCATGCGCTCGCTGAAGCTGGCGCGGAAGTCGATCTCGCCGCGCATGGCGCGCTCGGTGATGGCCGCGACCCGCTCGCCGATACCGGCGGCCTTGGCCAGCTCGTCGATGACCTCGGCCTGGATCAGGGTGCTGTCCATGTCGAACACCGCCAGCCGGCGATGCTGACGCTGCAGCTCATCCGGCTGCCAGCCGATGTCGGCCTGGCCTTCCTGGGCCAGCGCCAGCAGGCCTGCGCGCAGCGCCTGGGGTTCGTGCGGCTCGCCGGTGACGCGCAGCTCCAGGGCGGCGCGCGCGGTCGCGCCCGGCTCGCTCAGGGGACGGATGGCGTGGATGTTCAGGCCCTGCTCGCGGCACAGCGCGGCCAGGCGGGTCAGCGGCAGATCGGCCAGGGTGCGACCCATCAGCGTCAGGACATGGGCTTCGGCGGTGTCCGGCGCGGGCTGCGCCAGGGGCGCCACCTGCAGACCCAGGGCCTGCAGCGCCTGACCCAGCGCCACGCCGGCACTCGTCGGACTGACCAGCAGGGTCACCGCGGCACTGTTGTCCAGACCCTGCTGCTGCAGCGATTCCAGCCGGGCACCGGCCGCGGCCAGGGCGCCGGTGAGAGCAGCCAGCCAGTCGGCGGGCAGGATGCCCACGGCCTGGAGTCCGATAACGTCTTGCATGGCGATCCCCTCGCGGAAAAGCGCGCAGTCTACCCTTTCGCCTCGGCGGTGCCGAGCCGTGGGCACCGGCTGGCGGAGTGAGTCCACCGCCGGCCTCTTTTGCGGGCGAAGCCCTGCATTCGCCGTTTTCGCACCCCTGGCGCGCTGGTTATACTGGCCGCACATTTTTTGTCCAAAGAAACGATTTCTGTGACCCGCCCCGCGACCGTCAAGCCCGATAATTTCTTCCTGCTGATCTACCGAGCCCTGCGCCAGCGTCGTGTGCCGGTGGCCTTGCGCATCGTTTCCCACAGCCTGCTGCTGGTGGCGGCTGCCCTGGTGATCTATGCCGGCATCATGAGCATGCAGTTCCGCCATGCCATGCAGCAGCAGGCCGACGCCGTCGGCCAGAGCCTGGTGACCCAGACGGCCAATTCCGCCGCCGAATTGCTGGTGGCCAACGACAATCTCAGCCTCAACGTGCTGCTGAGCAACCTGGCGCGCAATCCGCTGGTGGCCCATGCCGCGGTCTACAGCCCGGACAACCGGGTGCTGGCCGAGTCCGGCACGCGCCCGAGCCAGGGGCTGCTGACCGCCACCGATGGCATCTACAGCACGCCGATCCGCTTCCAGGACGTCACCGCCGGTCAGGTGCGCCTGGCGCTGGACATGGACCAGTTCCAGCAGCCGATGATGGTCAGCCTGCAGAACATGGGCCTGCTGGGCCTGATCCTGCTGGCGCTCACGCTGATTCTCAGCCTGCGGCTGGGTCGTCAGCTGTCGATTCCGCTGCTGGAACTGCGCGTCTGGCTACGCGATCCCGATGACCCCGCACCGGGCGCCGGCCGTCTCGACGAACTGGGCGACCTGGCCCGCCAGCTGCAAAGTCGCCTGGTCCCGCCCAAGCCGCCCAAGGCGGAAGTGGCCGAGGCCGAGGACGACGATCCCTTCGCCGACGAGCAGGGTGGCCTGAGCGTCAAGCCGCCCGCACGCAAGGCTGCCGCCGCCAGACCGGCCGCGCGCAAGGCGCCCGCCGCGGGTGCCGACAGCGAACTGGACGCCGATGCCTTCGCCGAGCTGGTACCTGAGTCCTTTACCGAACCGCCACCCACCCCGGCCCCGGCGGTGCCCACCGAGCCCGACATCGTCACCTCGGCGGTGCTGTCCATCCAGCTCGGCGCCCAGGACCAGCTCAGCCGGCTGCCACGCAGCCGCCTCGAACAGCTGCTGGAGCGCTATCGCGACTGCCTGCAGCAGGCCACCGAGCTCTACGACGGCGAACTCCACACCCTCAAGGATGGCGGCAGCCTGATCCTCTTCCACGAACGCAGCGACGACGACGACTACCTGACCCGCGCGCTCTGCTGCGGCGAGATCATGCGCGCCCTCGGTCATGCGCTGCAGGTGGAAGTGGTCGGCAGCGGTGCAACCCTGCAGCTGCAACTGGGTCTGACGCAGGGCGAACGCCTCGCCGGCCTGGAGCTTGCCCAATTGCTGGAAAACACCACCGTACGCAATGCCCAGGCGCTGAGTCGCCACAGTCGCAACCTGTTGCTGGTCGAGCAGAGCATCGCCGAGGACGAGCTGCTGCGTAAACGCGCCCGTATCCGCACCATCGCCAGCCCCGCCGGGGCCAGTTGCGTGGAACGTCTCCTGGAACCCTACTCCGCGACGCTGGAGCGTCACCTGGTCCGGCTCGAGGCGCGGTAACGCGCCCGCCGACCCCACCTATGAGCGCCCTCCTGCCCCGTCTCGCCCTTGCCGCGCTGTTGCTGGCGGCCTGCGCTGTCCAGGCGGCGCCCAATGCGAGCAGCGTGAGACTGCCCGATGGCGGGGTCTATACCGGCGAAATCGTCAGCGGCCTGCTCAATGGCAGCGGACGCATCGAGTGGCCCAATGGCAACTGGCTCAAGGGCCGCTTCAAGGACGGCCTGGCCGAGGGGCCCGGCGAGCAGCAATTCGCCGACGGCACCTACTACCAGGGCACCTTTCGCCGCGGTCTCTACCATGGCCAGGGCAACCTGATCAGCAGCAGCGGCTGGGAATACCACGGCAGCTTCGTCAACGGTCGCATGCAGGGCCAGGGCTCCAAGCTCGACAGCGACGGCACCCAGACCATCGGCACCTTCAACGACGGCCACCTCAACGGCGTCGGCCAGTGGCAGGAGCCGGGCGGCGATCGCTATGACGGCGAATTCGTCGACGACCAGTTCGAAGGCGCTGGCGTCTATCGCAGTGCCGGCGGTGATCTCTGGCGCGGGCGCTTCAGTGGCGGCGAGCTGACCGGCAACGGCGAATTCGTCGGCAGCGACAGCAGCCAGTATCGCGGTGCCTTTCGCAACTGGAAGTTCGACGGCCAGGGCGTGCTCACCAACAGCGACGGCAGCGTCTACCGCGGCAACTTCGCCGACGGCGTCTATGCCGGCATGGGCGTCCTGACGCGCGCCGACGGCCAGGTGGAACGGGGTCTCTGGGAGGGCGGCAAGCGCATCCGCGACGACCAGGGCCAGTACATCGCCGATCCCCTGGAACGCGCCCTGCTCGACCAGGGCAAGGTGCTCGACCAGGAATTGCAGCAGATCCCGGCGTCCACCCCCGCCACCGAACTCTATGGCCTGGTCCTGGCCGGTGACGGTGGCCAGGGCGTGTTCCAGCGCGAAGCCACCTATGTGGCCAACTTCCTGACCACCACCTGGGGTGCCCGCGACGTCGTCCATCTGATCAACGCCAAGGACATCCGCAGCGACCATCCGCTGGCCACCCGCGAGAATCTCTACCAGAGCCTGCAGGCGCTGGCCCAGCGCACCGGCCCGGAGGACCTGATCCTCATCTACCTGACCAGCCATGGCTCGGCCGACCATCAGCTGGTGCTCTCCCAGCCGGGCCTGGACCTCTCCAGCCTGCCGGCAGCGGAGCTCGGCCGCCTGCTCGCGCCCCTGCGCGGCCGCGACAAGCTGATCATCGTCTCCAGCTGCTACAGCGGCGGCTTCATCCCGCAACTGCAGGACGACCACACCCTGGTGATGACCGCTTCCAAGGCCGATCGCACCTCCTTCGGCTGCACCGACGAAGCCGACTTCACCTATTTCGGCCGCGCCCTGTTCGCCGAGGCCTTCCAGCACACCGACGATCCCGAGCAGGCCTTCCAGCGTGCCCGCGACACCGTGTCGGTACGCGAGAAGACCGAAGGCTTCGATCCGTCCGAGCCCCAGCTCTGGGCGCCGCCGGCCGTCCTGCAGAAGTGGCGTGCCTGGCGCGCGAGTCGCTGACTGCCCGCTTTGACCAGGGCTTTGACGAACAACCGGAACGTCTGAGGTCCAACCTGACATCAGCGGTCGCCGCTACAAGGAGAGCCCCGTGTACCTGACGCCTCAGCATGCCCTCATCGCCGGCGCCACTGGCCTGACCGGCGAACACCTGCTCGACCGCCTCCTCAACGAGCCGACGGTCCCCCGGGTGCTGGCGCCGACCCGCCGTCCGCTGGCGGAGCACGCCCGGCTGGACAATCCGGTGGGTGATCTCAACAGCCTGCTGCCTACCCTGGAAGGTCCGCTGGACGTGGCCTTCTGCTGCCTGGGCACCACCATGAAGCAGGCTGGCTCAGAAGCGGCCTTTCGTGCCGTGGATTACGGCCTGCCGCTGGCGGTCGGCCAGCGCGCCCTGGAACTGGGAGCCCGCCACTACATCGTGGTCAGCGCCATCGGCGCCGACTCCCAGTCCTCGATCTTCTACAACAAGGTCAAGGGCGAGCTGGAAGAAGCCCTGCGTGCCCAGGGCTGGACGCAACTGACCCTGGCGCGGCCGTCGCTGCTGATCGGCCAGCGCCAGGAAGAACGCCTCGGCGAGCGCCTGGCCGCCCCCCTGTCGCAGTGGTTGCCTGGCAAATGGCACGGCATCGAAGCCGCCGTCCTGGCCCGTGCGCTGTGGCGCCTGGCCCTGGAAGAAGGCAAGGGCGTGCGGGTGGTGGAATCCGACGAGCTGCGCAAGCTGGGACGTTGAGGGCTTGGCCGCTATCGACCGTAGGTTGGGCTGAGACGGCTCCATCGTCGAAGCCCAACATGCCGGTGCCGAGGCAAACACTGTTGGGCTTCGCCGCGCTCAACCCAACCTACGCCGGACTCCAGGAGCGGCCGCATCGGCAGAGCAATCTGGTCGCGATCAGACAGTGGCTCCTACGCCGGCTGCGCCAGCACCATCTGGTCGACTTCCTGCACCAGCCAGTCGTGCAGGGCGCGCAGGCGAGGATCGGCCAGGGCGCCCTGGGCATATAGCAGCATGTATCTCTTATGCGCCGGCACTGAGCGGCCGAAGGGCGGCACCACCAGCACGCCACGGGCCAGTTCGTCGGTGATCAGCGCGCGGCGGGCGATGGCGACGCCCATGCCGGCGATGGCCGCCTCGATGGTCAGGTGGTTGCGGTTGAAGGTGTGGCCGCGCCGCACATCCAGCGCCGGCGCGCCGATGCTGGCGAGATAGAACTCCCATTCGGCGTATTCGTAGCTGCCGCGCCAGGCGGTGATGTCGTGCAGCAACGGATAGAACTCTAGGTCCTCCGGCTGCTGCAGTGCTGGCCGTCCCTCCAGCAGACTGGGGGCGCAGACCGGAAAGATCTCCTCCTCCATCAGGGGCGTCGAGGCCAGTCCCGGATAGCTGCCGTCGTTGAGATCGATGGCGAGGTCGAATTCGCCCTCGCGCAGCGACCAGCTGCTGTCCTCGGCCACCAGCCGCAGCTGCAGATCGGGAAAGCGTGCCTGCAGCCGCGGCAGCCGCGGGGTCAGCCATTTGCCCAGGAACGAGGGAATCGACCTGAGCCGCACCACGCCGCCGAACTGTCCGGCATTGAGGCGGCGCAATTCGGCGTCGATCAGCCCATAGGCCTGGTTCAGGGTGGTCGCCAGGCGCTGGCCCTCGGCGGTCAGCTCCAGGCCACGGGCCACCCGGTGAAACAGCTTGAAGCCCAGGCGCTCCTCCAGCTGACGCATCTGCTGGCTGATGGCGCCAGGCGTCACATGCAGCTCTTCGGCGCAGCGCGTGAAGGAGAGATGGCGTGCGGCGCAGACGAACACCTGCAACCAGGCCTGGGTTTGGGCATTGAGGATCCGGCTCATCGATGAGTTCCGCTAAAGGATCGCTTAGAAGCTTTCGTTTGTGCGAGTTGGAGGCTTATCACCACTATGAGCCATCCGCCAGCACCTTGTCTGGCGACCATTCAAGCTCAATCAGGGATTACCGACATGGCCATCAGCGTCTTCGACCTGTTCAAAATCGGCGTGGGTCCGTCCAGCTCCCATACCGTGGGCCCGATGCGGGCCGGCGCCCTGTTCGCCCAGCGCCTGGTCGACGAAGGTCTGCTGGAGCAGGTCAAGCGGGTCGAGGTGCGCCTCTATGGCTCGCTGTCGGCCACCGGCGTCGGCCATGGCACCGACCGCGCCACCCTGATCGGCCTGATGGGCGAATGGCCGGATCGCGTCGATCCCGCTGCCGTGGAGCCGCGTATCGAAGCCCTGCGCAACGAGCGCCAGCTGCTGCTGGCCGGGCGCCAGGCGATCCACTTCGACTGGCAGGAAGACATGCTGCTGCTGGAAGAGAGCCTGCCCTATCACCCCAATGCCATGACCCTGACCGCCTTTGGCGCCACCGGCGAGGTGGCCGAGGCGACCTACTACTCCATCGGCGGTGGCTTCGTGGTGGACGCCGCCCAGGCCGCCAGCGGCGTGCTGGACAACGACACCACCGAACTGCCCTATGATTTCTCCAGCGGCGCCGAGCTGCTGCACCTGTGTCGCAGCCATGGCCTGGGCGTGGCCGAGCTGATGCTGGCCAACGAAAAGAGCTGGCGCTCCGAGGACGAGATCCGCAGCGGCCTGCTGCGCATCTGGAACGTGATGCGCGAATGCGTGCAGAACGGTCTCGCCAACGAGGGCATCCTGCCCGGCGGCCTCAAGGTGCGCCGGCGCGCCGCCCGCCTGCACCAGAGTCTGCAGGCCATCGGCAAGCCCAACGTCATCGGTTCCACCCTCTCCGCCATGGAATGGGTCAATCTCTTCGCCCTGGCGGTGAACGAGGAGAACGCCGCCGGCGGGCGCATGGTCACCGCCCCCACCAACGGCGCGGCCGGGATCATCCCGGCGGTGCTGATGTACTACATGAAATTCAATCCCGATGCCTGTGACGACGACGTGGTGCGCTTCATGCTGGCCGCTGCCGCGGTCGGCATCCTGTGCAAGAAGAACGCCTCCATCTCCGGCGCTGAGGTAGGCTGCCAGGGCGAGGTCGGCTCGGCTTGCGCCATGGCTGCAGCCGGTCTGGCCGAGGTGCTGGGCGCCAGTCCGGCGCAGCTGGAAAACGCCGCCGAGATCGGCCTGGAGCACAACCTGGGACTGACCTGCGATCCGGTCGGCGGCCTGGTGCAGGTGCCCTGCATCGAGCGCAACGCCATCGCCGCGGTCAAGGCGATCAATGCCGCCCAGATGGCCCTGCGCGGCGACGGCGAGCACTTCATCTCCCTCGACCAAGTGATCCGAACCATGAAGGAAACCGGCGCGGACATGCACAGCAAGTACAAGGAAACCTCGCGCGGCGGCCTGGCCGTGACCTTCGTGGAGTGTTGATAGACGCTTGATCGCTCCAGCGCGGCGTATATACTCACATGTATATACGTCTTGAGGAGCCGTCCATGGCCGAAGCCCGTGTGTTCAAGTCCGGTAACAGCCAGGCCTTGCGCCTGCCCAAGGAGTTTCGCTTCGAATCGGATCGGGTGGAAATCTTCCGCCGCGGCGACGAAATCGTCCTGCGGGAGCTGCGGCCAGATGCCGCCGATATCTTCGATACCCTGGCCGCGCTGTCACTGGCGACGCTGGAACGGGAAGATAGTCCACCCCAGGGGCGGGAAGAGCTCTAGTGGCTGCTCGCTACCTGCTCGACACCAACATCTGCATCTACATCGCCAAGCACAATCCGCCGCAGGTCCGCGAACGTTTTGCCCGGCACGGCCGCGATGAGCTGGCGATGTCCGCGATCACCTGGGGCGAGCTCTGTCATGGCGCGGCCAAGAGTCAGCAACCCAAGCGCACCCAGGCGATCCTGGAACAACTCCGGCAGCAGATCGCTGTACTTGAGCTGGATAGGGGTTGTGCCGAGCACTATGGCGCCATTCGCGCCGAGTTGGAGCGTCAGGGCAAGATCATCGGCAACAACGACCTGTGGATCGCCGCTCATGCCCGCGCCAGGGCACTGATCCTGGTCAGCAACAATCTGCGGGAATTCAGCCGGGTCGCTGATCTGGCTTGTGAGAACTGGACAGCAGCCGATTGAAACGGCAGGGTCGGCTCTGACCTAGACACCAGGAACGCCCATGAGCCTCGACTCCGTCCGCCAGCACCTCGCGCGCATCGCGCCTGACCTCGAGATCCTCGAGGCCACCACCAGTACCGCGACCGTCAGCCTGGCGGCGGCCGCCCATGGCGTGGAGCCGGGGCGGATCGCCAAGACCCTGGGACTCAAGGTCGGAGAGCAGCTGTTGCTGCTGGTGGCTCGCGGTGATGCACGCCTGGACAACCGCAAGCTCAAGGCCGCCTTCGGTGGCAAGGCCAAGCTGCTCGATGCCGCCACCGTGGAGGGCCTTACCGGGCATCCGGTGGGTGGCGTCTGTCCGTTCGGGCTGGCCACCCCGCTGCCGGTCTATTGCGATGAGTCGCTGAAAGCCTTCGACGAGGTGCTCCCGGCCGCGGGTGCCATCCACAGCTGCGTGCGCCTCACTCCGGAGCGGCTGGCCGCCCTCAGCGAGGCGCGCTGGGTGGATGTCTGCGCGCTGGGCGATCAGCGCAGCTGATCGTTCTTTTCCACGTCGCGCCGGTCCTTGTTCAGCACCACGCAGGCGTAGTAGCCGCCGCCGAGCAGGATGAGCGCGAGCAGGCTGAAGAGAATCATGAAGATACCATCGTCCATGGCTGCCTCCGAGGGATGCCAGAAAGGGATGGGTAAAGCTTAGGCCTCAAGACGCTCGCGTTACAGCAGCAGGTAGACACAGGAAAAACCGGATCAGATGGAGCCGTGCTCGCTATAGTGACGGTCTCCCCTGCCCTGGCTCTGCATGAAGCGCTACGAAAGATTCGCCGACCAGCTTGCCACCCTGATGACCCGCGGCGTCCTCGCCCCCGGCGAGCGGCTGCCGTCGGTGCGCAACGCCAGCCAGACCCACGGCATCAGCCCCTCCACGGTGTTCCAGGCCTATTATCTGCTGGAGAGTCGCGGCCTGATCGAGGCCCGCGAGCGATCCGGCTATTTCGTCCGCGAACCGGCCCGGGCGCGGGACGCGGCGCCCTTGCTGGCGCCCCTGGAAGGCACCGAGGTAGCGGTGAGCGACCTGGTCTATTCGGTGCTGCAGTCGCTGCAGGACCCGGACATCGTGCCCTTCGGCTCGGCCTTTCCCAGCCCCGATCTCTTTCCCCTGGCGCGCCTGGCCCGCAGCATGGCCCACGGCCTGCGCGACCTGCCCGCCCAGGACCTCACCGCCTACATCACCCCCGGCCATCCCGAACTGCGGCGGCAGATCGCCCGGCGCTACGGCCTGGCCGGCATGCCCGAGGTCGGCGAAGAACTGGTGATCACCCACGGCGCCCTGGAGGCCCTCAACCTGGGCCTGCAGAGTCTGACCCGCCCCGGTGATCTGGTGGCGGTGGAAAGCCCGGCCTTCTACGCCAGCCTGCAGGTGCTGGAGCGGCTGCAGCTCAAGGCGGTGGAGATTCCCGTCGATGCCGAGCGCGGCCTCAACCTGGATGCCCTCGAAGAGGCCCTGAACCGCCTGCCGATCAAGGCCTGCTGGTTCATGAGCGGCCTGCAGAATCCCACCGGGGTCAGTCTCGACGACCATGCCCAGCAGCGCCTCTATGGCCTGCTGCAACGCCATCGGGTGCCCCTGCTGGAAGACGACGTCTATGCCGAGCTCTACAGCGGCAGCGAACCGCACCGCCCGGTCAAGCGCTTCGACCGCGACGGCCTCGTGCTGCACTGCGGCTCCTTTTCCAAGTGCCTGGCGCCCGGCTATCGCATCGGCTGGATCGCCGCCGGCCGCCAGGCAGGTGCCGTCGCACGACTGCGACTGATGACCACCATCACCCCCTCGATGCCGGCCCAGGCCGCCCTGGCCGACTATCTGCAGCATGGCGGCTACGATCGCCACCTGCGTCGCCTGCGCCTGAGTCTCGACCGCCAGCGCCAGGCCATGCTGACCGCGGCGCGGCGCCATTTTCCCGCCGACACCCACGTCAGCCGGCCCCGGGGCGGCTACTTCCTCTGGTTCGAACTGCCCTCTCGCGTGGACAGCCTGGCGTTGTATCGCCAGGCGCTGGCCGAGGGCATCAGCCTGGCGCCAGGGCCGATCTTTTCCGCGCAGCAGGGCTTTCGAAACTGCATCAGACTCAACTGCGGTCATCCCTGGGACGCGCGCAGCGAGGCGGCCATGGCCAGGCTCGGCGAGTTGCTGAAGGCGTTCTAGAGCCCGCCCCGCACGCTGCCCCGCCCACCAATGGCGGCCGGCAGGGACAGCGGCAATAACAGGGTGTCGAGCAGGGCGCTGGCGGGCAGGTCCAGCACCGGCCAGGCCGGCGCCTCAGCGCCGAAGCGCTCCTGGGCGCAGCAGCCACCCTGCAGCGCATAGAGGTCCAGCCGGCTACCGGCATAGACCACCGGTGCGCCGGGCTTGGCGGCGTCCAGGGTGCGCGCCGTGGCGCAGCCACCGAGGACCAGCACGGTTACCAGCAGCAGACCAAGGCGCGCGACGGCCCTAGGTTCTATACGAAAACTGCCTGCGCTCGGTGATGCTGCGTTAAAAATCAGCTCGGAATGCTCATTTACCATTCGTAAACTCGAGCGCGAGCCCGGTCCGCTTCCTCGCTGATTTTTGCCTTGCCTGACCTTCGTTCGGCGACTTTTCGTACAGAACCTAATCATCGTTGCCGGACAGGTGATGTTCGCCCCAGCGCGGCAGCATGTCCTGGGGGATGCCTAGGGTGTTGAGGATGCGCGCCACCACGAAGTCCACCAGGTCGTCGAGGGTCTGCGGCTGGTGATAGAAGCCCGGCGAGGCCGGCAGGATGGTCACGCCCAGGTTGGACAGCTTGAGCATGTTCTCCAGGTGGATGCTGGAGAACGGTGACTCGCGCGGCACCAGCACCAGCTGCCGGCGTTCCTTGAGGGCCACGTCGGCGGCGCGCTCGATGAGGTTGTTGCTGGCCCCGGTGGCGATGGCCGAGAGGGTGCCGGTGGAACAGGGGCAGACCACCATGGCCGCCGGGGCGCTGGAGCCGGACGCCGGCGGCGCCATCCAGTCGCTCTGGCCGAACACCCGCACCTGGCCCGGCGCCGCGCCGGTGTATTCGGTGAGAAAGGCCTGCATGGCCTGGGGCTTGGGCGGCAGCACCACGTCGGTCTCGGTGGCCATCACCAGTTGCGCGGCCTTGGAGATGAGGAAGTGCACCTCGCGCTCCTCCTGCACCAGGCAGTCCAGCAGGCGCAGGCCGTACTGGGAGCCGGAGGCGCCGGTCAGTGCCAGGGTGATGCGTTCCGGGCCGGCCATCATGCCTGCTCCAGGGCCGCGGCCAGCTTGCCGTGCAGGCCGCCGAAACCGCCGTTGCTCATGATCACCACGTGGGTGGGGCCGTCCAGCTCGGCCTGGACCCGGGCGATGATCGCCTCCAGGGAGTCGCAGACCACCGCCGGTACGGCGCAGGCCGCGGCCGTCCCGGCCAGGTCCCAGCCCAGATTCGGCGGGGCGTACCAGATGACGCTGTCGGCGCCGGTGACGCTGGCCGGCAGGCCGTCACGGTGGGCGCCCAGCTTCATGGAATTGGAGCGCGGCTCGATGACGGCGATGATCCGCTGGCTGCCGACCCGGGCACGCAGCCCCTGCAGGGTGGTGGCGATGGCGGTGGGATGATGGGCGAAGTCGTCGTAGACGGTCACGCCACGCACCTCGGCGACCTTCTCCATGCGCCGCTTCACGCTGCGGAACTCACTCAGGGCGGCGACGCCCATACCGGGCACCACGCCGACATGACGAGCCGCCGCCAGGGTGGCCAGGGCATTGGCCACGTTGTGCTGGCCGGTCAGTTCCCAGTTCACCGTGCCCTGTACCTCGCCGTCGAACAGCACCTCGAAGCGCGAGCCGTCCTCGGCCAGCAGGCGGGCCTGCCACTGCCCCCCCTCGCCGGTGGTCTGTACCGGGGTCCAGCAGCCCATCTGCAGCACCCGCACCAGCGCCGTTTCGGCAGTGGGGTGGATGATCAGGCCGCTGCTGGGGATGGTCCGCACCAGATGGTGGAACTGCCGCTCGATGGCTGACAGATCCGGGAAGATGTCCGCGTGATCGTATTCCAGGTTGTTGAGGATGGTGGTCCGCGGCCGGTAGTGGACGAACTTGGATCTCTTGTCGAAGAAGGCGCTGTCGTATTCGTCGGCTTCCACCACGAAGAAGGGCGTGCCGCCCAGGCGCGCCGAGATGCCGAAATTCTGCGGCACCCCGCCGATGAGAAAGCCCGGACTCATGCCGGCGTGCTCCAGCACCCAGGCCAGCATGCTGGTGGTGGTGGTCTTGCCGTGGGTCCCGGCGACCGCCAGCACCCAGCGGCCCTGCAGCACGTGCTCGGCCAGCCACTGGGGACCGGAGACATAGGGCAGCCCCTGGTCCAGCACGTATTCCACCGCCGGATTGCCACGCGACAGGGCGTTGCCGATCACCACCAGGTCCGGCGCCGGATCGAGCTGGGCCGGATCGTAGCCCTGGGTCAGCTCGATGCCCTGGGTCTCCAGCTGGGTGCTCATGGGCGGATAGACGTTGGCGTCGGAGCCGGTCACGCGATGGCCGGCTTCCTTGGCCAGTACCGCGAGCGACCCCATGAAGGTGCCGCAGATACCGAGGATGTGGATGTGCATGACAGGCGGGCTCCGCTGCAGATTGAACGGCGGCAAGGTTAGCACGGGGGGCCGCGCCGCCGGAGCGATGGCCGTCGCGGATACCCGGCGCTGCGCCTGCCCCGGCCGGCAGGATTTCGACTAGAGTGCGCAAGGCATCCCTGGCTTTCCGGATGCCCATAGCCGTAGGTCCGTTCGCCTTGATAACAAGCACAAGAGGTCGACCATGCTGAAACACCTGCTGATCACCGCTGCAACCCTCTCCTTCGCCAGCCTGGCCCTGGCCGCCGCCCCGACCAAGGTCGCCGACACCGCCCTGGGCAAGGTGCTCGTCGACGGTAAGGGCATGACGCTCTACACCTTCGCCAAGGACAGCGCGGGCAAGTCCGCCTGCAACGGTCCCTGCGCCCAGAACTGGCCACCGCTGACAGCCGAAGCGGGCGCCAAGGCCGCCGATGGCTACAGCCTGGTCACGCGCGACGACGGCAGCCAGCAATGGGCCTACCAGGGCAAGCCGCTCTACACCTGGGTCAAGGACAGCAAGCCGGGCGATACCAGCGGTGATGGCGTCAATCAGGTCTGGCACGTGGCCAAGCCCTGATGCCCGGGCGCTGCCTGGCAAGCAAGGGCAGCGCCTTATCTATCAAATGGTTTAATATTTCATAATCATTCATTTTTAATGATAAGCGCACAGGCTTAGCCTGAAGGCCTTCCCTTCAGGAGCCCTGCCATGCCGCTTTTCGCCGCTGTCCCCGAGCAGGCACTCAGACCCTTCAGCCAGCTCGACCGCCCACTGGAGGTCATCCGCCAGTTCACCCCCAACTGGTTCGCCGTGACCATGGGCACCGGTGTGCTGGCGCTCGCCCTGGCGGCCTTTCCCTGGCGGTTTCCTGGATTGCATGTCCTCGCCGAGAGCCTCTGGCTGCTCGATGTACTGCTGTTCTGTCTGTTCGGCGGCCTCTATGCCGCGCGCTGGTTGCTGTTCTTCGACCAGGCCCGCGAAATCTTCGCCCACGCCACCGTCTCGATGTTCATCGGCACCATCCCCATGGGCCTGGCCACGCTGATCAACGGCCTGTTGCTGTTCGGCCTGCCGCGCTGGGGCGCGGCGGTGCTGCCCCTGGCGCTCGGCCTCTGGTGGCTGGATGCGGCCATGGCGCTGGCGTGCGGAGTGCTGATCCCCTATCTGATGTTCACCCGCCAGGCGCATCGCATCGACCAGATGACCGCCGTCTGGCTGTTGCCGGTGGTGGCCGCGGAGGTGGCGGCGGCCAGTGGTGGCCTGCTGGTACCGCACCTGGCGGCCGGCGAGCAATTCACGATAATCGTCGCCAGCTATGTGCTCTGGGCCTATTCGGTGCCGGTCGCCCTCAGCCTGCTGGTGATCCTGCTGTTGCGTCTGGCGTTGCACAAACTGCCGCCGGCCAGCATGGCGGCATCGAGCTGGCTGGCGCTGGGTCCGATCGCCACCGGCGCACTGGGGCTACTGGTGCTAGGCCGCGCTGCGCCCGCGGTGTTCGACGCCCATGGCCTGGTCGGCATTGGCGAGATCGTCCAGGGCCTGGGCCTGCTGGGCGCGGTGCTGCTCTGGGGCCTGGGACTCTGGTGGCTGGCGCTGGCGGTGCTGGTGACCCAGCGCCAGGCCCGGGAGGGCATGCCCTTCAACCTGGGCTGGTGGGGCTTCACCTTTCCCCTGGGTGTCTATGCCCTGGCCACCCTGCGCCTGGGCGAGGCCCTGGCCGCACCCTTCTTCACCGGCCTGGGCGCCGTGCTGGTGCTGCTGCTGGCCCTGCTATGGCTCCTAGTCGCCAGCCGCACCCTGGCGGGCGCCTACCAGGGCAGTCTGTTCGTCTCGCCCTGCATCGCCCACCTGGGCAAAAAGGCGCGTTAGAGCCTTTTCAAAGGCTCGCGAGCTAGAGACAAACAAGGCCTAGGTGGCCCCGCGAAAATAGCTGAGGAAGCGGATCGGACTCGCGCTCGAGTTTACAAAGAGCAACTGAGCATTCCGACGGGGCTGGCCTTCCAGGCCATTTTCAACGCCGTTTGGCCGACGCGCAGCAGACGTTGAACAGGCTCTTAGTCCTGGGGACGCTGCAGGCCGTGCTGGTGCAGCCAGCGATAGAGGGTGTTGCGACTCACCCCCAGGCGCTTGGCGGCGCGGGTCATCTGCCAGTGGCAGTCGTCCAGCACCGCACGCAGCTCCTCGCGGGCGCTGTCGACCGGCGCCGCGCTGGCGTGCAGGGGCAGCCGGGCGCCACGGCAATCGGCAGGTAGCTCGTCCAGGCCGATATGACCGTCTTCGCTCAGGGCCACCAGGGTGCGCAACACGGTACGCAGCTGACGGACGTTGCCGGGCCAGGGTTGGGCGAGCAGGCAGGCACGGGCGGCCGGATCGAGACGGATCGACTCCCCGCGGGCCTCCTCGGCCAGCAGCAGATCGAGCAGTTCGCCGCGATCACTGCGCTCACGCAGCGCCGGCAGGGTCACTACCAGACCGCGCAGGCGATAATAGAGGTCTTCGCGAAAGCCGCCAGCGGCCACCAGGGCCTCCAGATCGCGGTGACTGGCGCTGACCAGGCGCAGGTCCAGGGCACGCGGTGCGCCACCGCCGAGAGGGACCACCTGGCGCTCTTCCAGCACCCGTAGTAGTCGGGTCTGCAGGGCCAGCGGCATGTCGCCGATCTCGTCGAGAAAGAGGATGCCGCCATCGGCCTGCTGCAACTTGCCGGCCATGCCCTCCTTGCGCGCCCCGGTGAAACTGCCGCCGCGATAGCCGAACAGCTCGCTCTCGATCAGGGTTTCCGGGATGGCCGCGCAATTGAGGGCGACGAACGCCTGGCCGGCGCGACTGCTGGCGCGGTGCAGGGCGCTGGCGAAGGCTTCCTTGCCGGTGCCGGTCTCGCCGTGCAGCAGCACCGGCACGTCGCGCTCCAGCACCTTGAGCGCCCGGGTGAAATCCCGCGCCAGGGCCGGATCGGCCAGGCAGATGCCGCTGGGCAGGGGCGCCTTGGGCACTGCCACCGGGGTGACCGGCCGCACCTGAGGGCCGCGCACCAGGCCATGGAAGCCCTGGCCCTGGCGACCACGCAGTGCCCAGCAGGCGCTGGGTTGCGGGCGGGCGCGCTCCAGCAGGTCGTCCTGCCGCAACTCGAACAGGCTTTCCATCCGCTGCCCAAGCACCGCACTGCGCGCCAGCCCCAGCAGCATCAGGGCGGTCTCGTTGGCGGCATTGATCCGCCCCTCGTCATCAAAGGCCAGCAGGCCCTCGCTGAGCAGGCCGACATAGGCCGCCTGGGCATGGAAGCGCAGCAGATAGCCGTCGGCGTAGCGATCGAGGAAATAGCAGCTCTCGATCAGCTTGGCGGAGAGATTGACCAGCGCCATGGTGTGGAACTGGCCCTGGCGCGAGGCTTCCTGGCGAGCGGTGGAAACATCCAGCACCGCCAGCAGCTCGCCAGCCGGATCGAAGACCGGACTGGCCGAGCAGGTCAGCTGGGTATGGCGACTGCGAAAGTGTTCGTCGCGGTGGATGGTCAGCGCCTGGCGCTCCACGACGCAGGTGCCGATGCCGTTGGTGCCCTCGCAGGCCTCGCTCCAGTCGGCGCCCAGCCAGAGCCCGGCCTGCTGGAAGGTCTCGCGCTCGGCCTCGGCGGTGACACAATCGAGGATCAGCCCGCGGGCATCGGTGAGCAGCACGGCATGGCCGGCGCCGCCCAGTTGCTGGTGCAGGGAATTCATCTGGCCGCGGGCAATCTGCAAGACCCGCTGCTGGCGCTGGCGGTGCTCGTCGAAGCGGGCGCGCTCCAGCACCCAGGGCGCTACCGGAGCGGCCGGGTCCAGCTGGTGCTCGTCGAGACAGCGCCGCCAGGAGCGGGCGATCGCCGGATCGCTGGCCGGACCGTCGAGGACGGCGCCGCGGGCGAGTTCGAGCACCTGGCTGGCATGACGATCGGACGGGATGGCGGCCATTGTTGTTGTCCTCCGCGAGGCGTCTGCGCGGCCCCCAGCATAGGCCAAATCGGGCGGACTGGGCACTCTGTCACCCCCAGGTGACAGGCTGTCACGCCAAGGGGTGACACCTCTGTCACAGTGGCAGGTGGCGGCTTTCCCCGGAAAAGACTGCAAGGCCGCAACCATGCGGGTTCGCCCGACTTGGCCCGCGCCTTGCTCAGGATCGGAGCGCCGCTCTTCCTACAAGAACAAACAGGAGACCCACCATGCGCTACGCAGCTCCCGGCACCCAAGATGCCCTGCTGACCCTGCAGGCCCGCTACGGCAACTACATCGGCGGCGAATTCGTCGCCCCGGTGAAAGGCCAGTACTTCACCAACACCTCCCCGGTGAACGGCTCGGTGATCGGTGAATTTCCCCGCTCCGACGCCGCCGACATCGAGCGCGCCCTGGACGCCGCCCATGCCGCCGCCGATGCCTGGGGCCGCACCTCGGTGCAGGACCGCTCGCTGATCCTGCTCAAGATCGCCGACCGCATCGAACAGAATCTGGAAAAACTGGCCGTCGCCGAAACCTGGGACAACGGCAAGGCGGTGCGCGAGACGCTCAACGCCGACGTGCCCCTGGCTGCCGACCACTTCCGCTACTTCGCCGGCTGCATCCGCGCCCAGGAAGGCAGCGCCGCCGAGATCAACGACAACACCGCCAGCTACCATTTCCACGAGCCGCTGGGCGTGGTCGGCCAGATCATCCCCTGG
Organism: Pseudomonas sp. SORGH_AS_0211; assembly: GCF_031453455.1. NCBI lineage: Bacteria > Pseudomonadati > Pseudomonadota > Gammaproteobacteria > Pseudomonadales > Pseudomonadaceae > Pseudomonas > Pseudomonas sp. SORGH_AS_0211. Next base: position 3,786,296 of record NZ_JAVIZV010000001.1, read on the forward strand.
AACTTCCCGCTGCTGATGGCCGCCTGGAAGCTGGCCCCGGCGCTGGCCGCCGGTAATTGCGTGGTGCTCAAGCCCGCCGAGCAGACCCCACTGTCCATCACCCTGTTCGTCGAGATGGTCGGTGACCTGCTGCCGCCCGGCGTGCTCAACGTGGTGCAGGGCTATGGCAAGGAGGCCGGCGAGGCCCTGGCCACCAGCACCCGCATCGCCAAGATCGCCTTCACCGGCTCCACCCCGGTGGGTTCGCACATCCTTTCCTGCGCGGCCAAGAACATCATCCCCAGCACCGTGGAGCTGGGCGGCAAGTCGCCCAACATCTACTTCGAAGACATCATGCAGGCCGAGCCGAGCTTCATCGAAAAGGCTGCCGAAGGTCTCGTCCTGGGCTTCTTCAACCAGGGCGAGGTCTGTACCTGCCCCTCGCGCGCCCTGGTGCAGGAATCCATCTACGCCCCCTTCATGGAAGCGGTGATGAAGAAGATCGCCCAGATCAAGCGTGGCGATCCGCTGGACACCGACACCATGGTCGGCGCCCAGGCCTCCCAGCAGCAATTCGAGAAGATCGTCTCCTACCTGGAGATCGCCCGCGAGGAAGGCGCCGAATTCCTCACCGGCGGCAACGTCGAGAAGTTGCAGGGTGACCTGGCCAGCGGCTATTACATCCAGCCGACCCTGCTCAAGGGCCACAACAAGATGCGCGTCTTCCAGGAAGAGATCTTCGGCCCGGTAATCGGCGTCACCACCTTCAAGGACGAAGCCGAGGCCCTGGCCATCGCCAACGACACCGAGTTCGGCCTCGGCGCCGGCGTCTGGACCCGCGACATCAACCGCGCCTACCGCATGGGCCGCGGCATCAAGGCCGGTCGCGTCTGGACCAACTGCTACCACCTCTATCCCGCTCACGCCGCCTTCGGTGGCTACAAGAAATCCGGCGTCGGCCGGGAAACCCACAAGATGATGCTCGACCACTACCAGCAGACCAAGAATCTGCTGGTCAGCTACGACATCAATCCGCTGGGCTTCTTCTAGGAGCGACCGGCAGACCCCGGGGTACGGCCGCCACTGACTGTGCCCCGGAGCCAACGCCGCTCCGCGAAGACGACGCCTGGATCGCGCGCCTCAGCAGGACGTCGGGGCGCGCCTCCCGCCTGACCTGGATCAACACCCCTTCCCCGTGGGTGGCCGACGCTAGACGCAACGGCCGCCCGTGGTGGACAGGTGCGTCCCGGCGCAGGCCCCGTCTGGCTTCATCCACGCATCATGCCTCCATGAGGGACTCGTCATGCCCAAAACAATGAAAGCCGCTGTCGTCACCGCCTTTGGCAAACCCCTGGAATTCCGCGAAGTCGAGGTGCCGACCCCGGGTGCCGGTCAGGTGCTGGTCAAGATCGCCGCCAGCGGCGTCTGCCACACCGACCTGCACGCCGCCCAGGGCGATTGGCCGGTCAAGCCCAATCCGCCCTTCATCCCCGGCCACGAAGGCGTCGGCCATGTGGTGGCAGTAGGCGCGGGGGTCACCCATGTCAAGGAAGGCGACCGGGTCGGGGTGCCCTGGCTGTATTCCACCTGCGGCCACTGCGAACACTGCCTGGGCGGCTGGGAGACCCTCTGCGAATCCCAGCAGAACACCGGCTACTCGGTGAACGGCGGCTTCGCCGAATACACCCTGGCCGATGCCGGCTACGTCGGCCGCCTGCCGGACAACGTCGGCCTCGTCGAGATCGCGCCCATCCTCTGCGCCGGGGTCACCGTCTACAAGGGCCTGAAGATGACCGATACCAAGCCGGGCAACTGGGTGGTGATTTCCGGCATCGGCGGGCTTGGCCACATGGCGGTGCAGTACGCCCGGGCCATGGGCCTCAACGTGGCGGCGGTGGACGTGGATGACAAGAAGCTCGACCTCGCCCGCCGGCTGGGCGCCGAGGTCACGGTCAACGCCCGCGAGCAGGATCCGGCGGCCTACCTCAAGAAGGAGATCGGCGGCGCTCACGGCGCCCTGGTCACGGCGGTCTCGCCCAAGGCCTTCGAACAGGCCATCGGCATGACCCGCCGCGGCGGCACCATCGCCCTCAATGGCCTGCCGCCGGGCGATTTCCCGCTGTCGATCTTCGACATGGTGCTCAACGGCACCACGGTGCGCGGCTCCATCGTCGGCACCCGCCTGGACCTGCAGGAGGCGCTGGACTTTGCCGGCGAGGGCAAGGTCAAGGCCACGGTGAGCGCCGAACCGCTGGAGAATATCAACGACATCTTCGCCCGCATGCACGGCGGCGGCATCGAGGGTCGGGTGGTGATCGACATGGCGCTGAGCTGAGAACCGGCTCGCCACTCCCGCGCCCATCCGGGCGCGGGACTGAACCTTTGCCCTACCCTGACCTCTGAGCGGCTGGCGTTTTTTCCCGGCGCCGATCTCGACCAGGCCACAAAACCCGGTCCCGGCTGCCTTTATAATCGCCGCCGGACCCTCGCAACCACGGTAGGCACGCCCCATGGAATTCAACCCGATCGATCTGATCCTGCACCTCGACGTCTATCTCAGCGGGTTGGTCGCCCAGTACGGCACCTGGATCTACGCCATTCTCTTCGCCGTGATCTTCTGCGAGACGGGCCTGGTGGTCATGCCCTTCCTGCCCGGCGACTCCCTGCTGTTCATCGCCGGCGCGCTCTCCGCCCTCGGCGACATGGACCCCTATCTGCTGGCCGGACTGCTGATGTTCGCCGCGGTGGCGGGCGACAGCACCAACTACCTGATCGGTCGCTTCGCCGGCGACAAGCTGTTCAGCAATCCCCATTCCAAGGTGTTCCGCCGCGACTATCTGCTGCGCACCCAGGCCTTCTACGAGCACCACGGCGGCAAGACCATCACCCTGGCGCGCTTCCTGCCCATCATCCGTACCTTCGCCCCCTTCGTGGCCGGCGTCGGCCGCATGCACTATCCCTACTTCCTGGCGTACAGCGTGCTCGGCTCGCTGCTCTGGGTCGGCGGTCTGGTGAGCCTGGGCTACTTCTTCGGCAACGTGCCCTTCATCAAGCAGAATCTCACCCTGATGGTGCTGGCCATCATCGGCATCTCCCTGCTGCCGATGATCCTCGGCCTGATCAAGAGCCGACGCGCCGCGGTCCAGAGCGGAATCTGAGTCCTTGGGTTTCTGGCGCGCCTGGCGCGAGCGGCGCCTGCTTGCGCGGGTCGCCATCGCCGACGAGCTCTGGGCGCGCCTGCGTCAGCGCCTGCCGATCCTCGATGGCCTGACCGTCGCGGAAGACGCCTGGCTGCGCGAGCACTGCGTGCTGTTTCTCGCCGAGAAGCGCCTTACCCTGCTCCAGGGCCTGGAACTGGACGACGGCGACCGCCTCTTGCTGGCCGCCCAAGCCCTGCTGCCGCTGCTGCACCTGCCGGAAGCGGCGCTCTACCCCAACGTCCGCGAGATCGTCGTCTACCCGGACGCCTTCGTCAGTCCCCAGCGCCATCGCGACGAGGGCGGCCTGGAGCACGAATGGGACGAGGAGCGCGACGGCGAAGCCTGGGATCGCGGCCAGGTGGTGCTGGCCTGGCCCGGCATCCAGGCCAGTGGCGGCTGGGAGGCCTACAACCTGGTCATCCACGAATTCGCCCACCTCCTCGACCTGCTCGCCGGCGGCCTGTGCAACGGTCAGCCACCACTGCACCCAGGCATGCCCCAGGCGGCCTGGACCAGCGCCCTGCAAGGCGCCTATGACGACCTCAACCGCCAGCTCGACGCCGATCCGGACGCCGAGACCTCGCTCGACCCCTATGCGGCGGAAAGCCCCGAGGAATTCTTCGCGGTCGCCTGCGAGTATTTCTTCAGCGCGCCCGACCTGCTCGGCGAACACTATCCGGCGGTCTACGGACAGCTGCAGCAGCTGTTCCGCCAGGATCCGCGCCAGCGCCTCGCCGTCAGCCTGGCGAGCGTGCAGCAGCCGACACCCCCGGGGTCCGAGGCTCGAACCCCGATCTGAAAGCGCCTATACTCCCGGCCACTTTTCCCAACCGACCAGAGGGACCCGTTCATGAGCTACAGCAAGATTCCCGCCGGCAAAGACCTGCCGAACGACATCTACGTCGCCATCGAGATTCCGGCCAACCATGCGCCGATCAAGTACGAGATCGACAAGGACAGCGACGCCCTCTTCGTCGACCGCTTCATGGCCACCCCCATGTTCTACCCGGCCAACTACGGCTACATCCCCAACACCCTGGCCGACGATGGCGATCCCCTGGACGTGCTGGTCGTGACCCCCTACCCGGTCGCCCCTGGCGCCGTGATCCGCGCCCGTCCGGTCGGCGTGCTGCACATGACCGACGAAGCCGGTGGTGACGCCAAGCTGATCGCCGTCCCCCACGACAAGCTGAGCGTCCTCTACAAGGACGTGAAGGAATACACCGACCTGCCGGCCCTGCTGCTGGAGCAGATCAAGCACTTCTTCGAGAACTACAAGGATCTGGAGAAGGGCAAGTGGGTCAAGGTCGAAGGCTGGGGCGACGCCGACGCCGCCCGCGCCGAGATCACCAAGGCCGTGGCCGCCTACAAGGGCTGATCCACGCTCCTTTCGAAAAGCCCGGCTCGCCGGGCTTTTCTGTTTCCGGACGTCACACCGGCCATCCCGGGCTTCCTATCCGGCGGCAAAGCGACTACCCTGCACGCCTCGTCGCCATCCGCGACCCTGCGCCGATCAGCCATCTGCCGATCGCCGCCGGAGGCCCCAGGCCTCTTTCTCATCTGCCCGGCAAGGGCAACCCGGGCGGGCCGGGCTCACCAAAAATCAGCTCAACCCGCCCTCTAAAGCCGGCCACAAGCCGGCTTTTTTGCGCCTGCCGTTCGAGTAGCGCACACCAGGCGCAGCGGAGCGACGACCGGTACGGATGCAGGCCGCCCAGGCAGAGCCTTTCGCCCATGTCAGCTCCCCGGGTCAGGTCGCCAGGCAAACTCACGAGAAACTCAGACCCGTTACTCAGGGTCGACCGGGGATAGGTCCGTCCCGAGTCGCCATCATGTCCCGCCGCCTGCGTCTGCCGCTTTACCTCCTCATCGGCCTGGTCGTCCTGCTGCTGTGCCTGCACCTGGCCGCGCCGCTGCTGATCCGCCATTACCTCAACGACAAGCTGGCGGACATGGGCGACTATCGTGGCCAGGTCACCGACGTGGACCTGGCCTGGTGGCGCGGCGCCTATCGCATCGAGGGGCTGGAGATCGTCAAGGTCAACGGCAAGGTGCCGGTACCCTTTCTCAAGGCGCCCAGCATCGACATCGCGGTGAGCTGGCGTTCGCTGTGGCGGGACCATGCCATCGTCGGGCGCCTCCTCTTCGATCGTCCCGAACTCAACTTCGTCGACGGCGGGACGCGCAAGGAACAGTCGCAGACCGGTGCTGGCACCGACTGGCAGGACCAGGTCGACAAGCTGATCTCCATCACCCTCGACGAGGTACGGGTGGTCAATGGGCGGGTGACCTTTCGCAACTTCAATTCCAAGCCCCAGGTGAATCTGGCGGCCACCGACGTCAACGCCAGCCTCTACAACCTGACCAACGCCGCCGACGCCCAGGGCAAACGCATCGCCCACTTCGAAGGCAAGGCCGCCGTGCTCGGCAGCGCGCCGCTGGAAGCCAGCGCTCGTTTCGATCCCTTCAAGGACTTCACCGACTTCGACTTCCGCCTGAGGGTCACCGACATCGACCTGCCCAAGCTCAACGACTTCGCCCGCGCCTATGGCAAGTTCGATTTCCGCACCGGCAGCGGCGACGTGGTGGTGGAAGCCAAGGCGGTGGATGGCCGGCTCAGCGGCTACGTCAAACCCCTGATGAAGAACGTCGACATCTTCGACTGGCAGCAGGACGTCGAGAATCGCAACAAGAACGCCCTGGAAAGCGCCTGGGAAGCCGTGGTCGGCACCGCCCAGACGCTGCTCAAGAACCAGCCCCGCGATCAGTTCGCCACCCGGGTAGATCTCTCCGGCAGCGTGAAGGATCAGAACATCAGCCCGCTGCAGGCCTTCTTCAATATCCTGCGCAACGCCTTCGTGCGGGCCTTCAGCGCCCGCTACGACGCGGATTGAGGTCCAGCGTCTTGTGTCCGGGCTTCGTAGCGTGGAAAACCGCGCAGCGTTTTCCACTGATAGGCCCCAGTGCCAATCGCGGCCATGGGCCGCTCCTACAGGCTCAGGTATGACCGTAGGTACGAGGTAGGAGCGGCCCATGGCCGCGATTTGGCGATACTCCAATCTCCGGAATTGACCACATTTGCGGACCGCCATGGCCGCTATCCCTCTGACTCGGTCTATCCAATGAACAACCGATACGCCGGATTCTCCGTCTCGTCCCAATAGCGATAGCCAATGGCATCCAGCGTCGCCAGCAGCTCCGGCCGCTCGGCCTGGCCGGCTTCCAGCCCCGCGAACACCCGGCCGTCCGCCGCGCCGTGGTTGCGGTAATGGAACATGCTGATGTTCCAGCGTCCGCCCAGCTTTTCGAGGAAGTCGAACAGCGCGCCCGGGCGTTCGGGGAATTCGAAGCGGAACACCTGCTCCTGGCCCACCCGCGCGGCATGGCCACCCACGGTGTGGCGGATATGCAGCTTGGCCAGCTCGTTGTCGGTCAGGTCCAGCACCGGGAAACCCTGGTCGCGCAGCCCCTGCAACAGCGCCTCGCGCGGATCGCGCTGCGGATGGGTCTGGACGCCGACGAAGATGTGCGCCTCTTCGCCGGTGTGGTAGCGGTAGTTGAATTCGGTGATCTGCCGCCGGCCCAGGGCTTCGCAGAAGGCCCGGAAGCTCCCTGGCCGCTCGGGGATGGTCACGGCGATGATGGCTTCGCGCTGCTCGCCCAGTTCGGCGCGTTCGGCCACGTGGCGCAGGCGGTCGAAGTTGATGTTGGCGCCGGAATCGATGGCCACCAGCACCTGGCCGCTGGAGCCCTCACGCTCGGCGTACTTCTTGATCCCGGCCACGCCCAGGGCGCCCGAGGGCTCGGTGATGGAGCGGGTGTCGTCGTAGATGTCCTTGATCGCCGCGCAGATCTCGTCGCTGCTGACCGTGATCACCTCGTCGACGTAGCGCCGGCAGATCTCGAAGGTGTGATGGCCGATCTGGGCCACGGCCACGCCATCGGCGAACAGTCCTACCCGCGGCAGCACCACCCGCTCACCCGCCGCCATGGCCTGCTGCAGGCAGTTGGAATCGTCCGGCTCGACACCGATGACCTTGATCTCGGGCCGCAGGTATTTCACATAGGCGGCGATGCCGGCGATCAGGCCACCCCCGCCCACGGGGACGAAGATGGCATCGAGCCGCCCCGGATGCTGGCGCAGGATCTCCATGGCCACGGTGCCCTGGCCGGCGATGACGTCGGGGTCGTCATAGGGCGGCACGAAGGTATAGCCCTGCTCCTCGACCAGGCGCAGCGCCTCGGCCAGGGCCTCGGGAAAGGCGTCGCCGTGCAGCACCACCTCGCCACCACGCGACTGCACGCCGATGACCTTGAGCTCCGGCGTGGTGCGCGGCATGACGATGATCGCCCGCACGCCCAGCTCGCGGGCCGCGAGGGACAGGCCCTGGGCATGGTTGCCGGCGCTGGCGGTGATCACCCCGCGGGCCTTCTCGCTGGCCGAGAGGCTGGCCAGCTTGGTGTAGGCGCCGCGGATCTTGAAGGAAAACACCGGCTGCAGGTCTTCGCGCTTGAGCAGCACCTGGCAGCCCAGTCGCTCGGACAGCGCCCGCGCCGGCTGCAGGGGCGTTTCGATCGCCACGTCGTAGACGGGGGCTTCGAGGATCTTGCGGGCATAGCGCTGCAAGAGATCGGTGGCGGGTTCCTGGGCGGTCATGGCGGGCTCCTGGGGTGTTTCGTCGGGGCCCAGGAGTCAGAAAGTACAAACCCGCCTCTTGGGCGGATCTGGTTGCGCAGCTAACGCTGTCCCGCCATCAGGTAATGGCGGTAATAATGCTGGGGCGTTGGAGGCTGCGCGTTTTCATGACCGCTACCCTAGGGCCTGGCCGGGCACGGCGTCAAGCGGCGCCGATGGCTGTGGCACAATGGCCGCCCTGTTGCCAACTTCCCGCGACCCGATCGCCTCTGCCGAGAATCCCGATGGCCCGCAAGAAAGCTCCCGACTTCGAACAATCCCTGGCCGAACTGCAGACCCTGGTGGAACGCCTGGAGAGCGGCGAGCTGTCCCTGGAGGACTCCCTCGGCGCCTTCGAACAGGGCATCCGCCTGACCCGCGAATGCCAGGGCGCCCTGGCCCAGGCCGAGCAGAAGGTGCAGATCCTGCTGGAAAAGGACGGCGAACTCACCGCCGCCCCCTTCGCCCCGGTCGGGGACGACGCATGATCGAGGCCTACCAGCAACGCTGCCAGACCCGCGTCGATAACGCCCTCGCCCCGCTGTTCACCGCCCCCCGCGCCGAACTCGCCCGGCTCTATGCCGCCATGGCCTACAGCGTCATGGGTGGCGGCAAGCGGGTACGGCCGTTGCTGGTCTATGCCGCCTGCGAAGCCCTGGGTGGCGATCCGGCGCGTGCCGACCAGGCCGCCTGTGCGGTGGAGCTGATCCACGCCTATTCCCTGGTCCACGACGACCTGCCGGCCATGGACGACGACGACCTGCGCCGCGGCCGGCCCACCACCCACAAGGCCTATGACGAGGCCTGCGCCATCCTTGCCGGCGACGGTCTGCAGACCCTGGCCTTCGAGACCCTGCTGACGGCGCCCCAGGATGCCGCGGTGCGGCTGGAGATGGTCGCGGTACTGGCGCGCGCCAGCGGTCCGGCGGGCATGGTCGGCGGCCAGGCCATCGACCTGGAGTCGGTCGGCCGGCGCATCGACCAGCCGGCGCTGGAGACCATGCACCTGCACAAGACCGGCGCCCTGATCGCCGCCAGCGTGCAACTCGGCGCCCTGGCCAGCGAAGCCGCCGGTACCCCCGAGCGCGAGGCCCTGGCCCGCTACGCCGAGGCCATCGGCCTGGCCTTCCAGGTCTGGGACGACGTGCTCGACATCGAAAGCGATACGCAGACGCTGGGCAAACGCCAGGGCGCCGATCTCGCCCGCGACAAACCGACCTACCCGGCGCTGCTCGGCCTGGACGCCGCCAAGGCCTATGCCCTGGAGCTGCGCGACACCGCCTTGGCCGCCATCGAGCCGCTGGGTACGCCGGCCGAACCCCTGCGCGCCCTGGCCTGCTACATCGTCGCCAGGCGTAGCTAGCCGCTTTCCGGCGGAAAAACTCGTGACCCGGGCCGCATTTGCCCCCGGGTCCGTTGTCACAGGGGCATAACAAGACGCCCTGCCCGCTGTTGGGATGCCACGCGGGCATCGGGTAAACTGCCTAATTCTCTGCGCAAAGTGATCAGCCAGATGCCCAAGACGTTTCACGAGATTCCCCGCCAGCGTCCCGCGACGCCCCTGCTCGACCGCATCGACTCGCCAGTGCAGCTGCGCCAGCTCGGTGACACCGAGCTGGAAGCCGTCGCCGACGAACTGCGCGCCTTTCTCCTGTGGACCGTGGGCCAGACCGGCGGTCATTTCGGCGCCGGCCTGGGCGTCATCGAGCTGACCGTGGCCCTGCACTACGTCTTCAACACCCCGGAAGACCGGCTGGTGTGGGATGTCGGCCACCAGGCCTATCCGCACAAGATCCTCACCGGCCGCCGCGAAGGCATGGCCAGCCTGCGCCAGAAGGACGGCCTGGCCGCCTTCCCGCGTCGCAGCGAAAGCGAGTACGACACCTTTGGTGTCGGCCACTCCAGCACCTCCATCGGCGCTGCCCTGGGCATGGCCATCGCCGCCCAGCTGCAGGGGCTCGAGCGCAAGTCGGTCGCCGTGATCGGTGACGGTGCCCTGACCGCCGGCATGGCCTTCGAGGCGCTCAACCACGCCTCGGATACCGGCGCCAACATGCTGGTGGTACTCAACGACAACGACATGTCCATCTCGCGCAACGTCGGTGGCCTGTCCAACTACCTGGCGCGGCTGCTTTCCAGCCGTACCTACCAGCACCTGCGCGAGAACGGCAAGAAGGCCCTCTCCAAGCTGCCCGGCGCCTGGGAAATCGCCCGCCGCACCGAAGAAGCCGCCAAGGGCATGCTGGTACCCGGCACCCTGTTCGAGGAACTGGGCTGGAACTACATCGGCCCCATCGACGGCCACGACCTGCCGACCCTGGTCACCACCCTACGCAACCTGCGCGATGCCAAGGGTCCGCAGTTTCTCCACGTCATCACCCGCAAGGGCAAGGGCCTGTCCATCGCCGAGGCCGATCCCATCAGCTACCACGCCATCACCAAGCTGGAGCCGCTGGACGCCAAGCCCAAGCGCCCGGGTGCGCCCAAATATTCCAACATCTTTGGCGACTGGCTGTGCGACATGGCCGCCGCCGATACCAAGCTGGTGGGCATCACCCCGGCGATGAAGGAAGGTTCCGACCTGATCCGCTTCGCCGAACGCTATCCCGAGCGCTACTTCGACGTGGCCATCGCCGAGCAGCACGCGGTGACCCTGGCCGCGGGCCTGGCCTGCGATGGCATGAAGCCGGTGGTGGCCATCTATTCCACCTTCCTGCAACGCGGCTACGACCAGTTGATCCACGACGTGGCGGTACAGAACCTGGACGTGCTCTTCGCCATCGACCGCGCCGGCCTGGTCGGCGAAGACGGCCCGACCCACGCCGGCAGCTTCGATCTGTCCTACCTGCGCTGCATCCCCGGCATGGTGATCATGGCGCCCAGCGACGAGAACGAGCTGCGCCGCCTGCTCACCACCGGCTATCGCCACCAGGGCCCGGCCGCGGTGCGCTACCCCCGAGGCAGCGGCCCCAACGCCGCCCTCGATCCGGGCCTGGAGCCCCTGCCCATCGGCAAGGGCGTGGTGCGTCGCCAGAGCAGCCTGAAGAGCGGCCCCACGGTCGGTTTCCTGGTCTTTGGCGTGCAATTGGCCGAGGCCCTGCAGGTCGCCGAGCGCCTGGACGCCAGCGTGGCCGACATGAGATTCGTCAAGCCGCTGGACGAAGCCCTGATCCGCCAGTTCGCCGCCGACCACGACCTGCTGGTCACCGTCGAGGAAAACAGCGTCATGGGCGGGGCCGGCAGTGCGGTCAACGAATTCCTGCAGGCCAATGCCCTGGTCCAGCCCGTGCTCAACCTGGGGCTGCCGGACAGCTACATCGAACATGCCAAGCCGGCCGACATGCTCGCCGAGTGCGGTCTGGACGTCGCCGGGATCGAACGCGCGGTGCGTGAGCGCCTGGCACGGGCGGATCTGACCCCGGCCGGTCTGCGCAGGGAAGCCTGAGCGCAGCCAGCCGCTGGCCAGTAAAAAGGCGCCCTAGGGCGCCTTTTCCATATCTTCGTTCTGGTGCAGATTGCCGAGCATGTGGCCGAGCTTGCCGGCCTTGGTCAGCAGGTAGCGGCGATTGTACGGATTGAGTCCTTCCTGCAACGGCACCCGCTCGGCGACCGGAATGCCCAGCACCTCGAGCGCCTTCACCTTGCGCGGATTGTTGGTCATCAGCCGCAGCGAGGTGATGCCCAGATGGTCGAGCATCGGCTTGCACAGCGCATAGGTGCGCTGGTCGGCGCCGAAGCCCAGGCGCTCGTTGGCTTCTACGGTATCGGCGCCGGCATCCTGCAGCTCATAGGCGCGGATCTTGTTGAGCAGGCCGATGCCCCGCCCTTCCTGGCGCAGATAGAGCAGTACGCCGCGCCCGGCCTCGGCGATGGCGCGCAGCGCCGCTTCCAGCTGGAAACCGCAGTCGCATCTCAGGCTGAACAGCGCATCGCCGGTCAGGCACTCGGAATGCAGGCGGCCCAGCACCGGCTCGCCATCGGCCACATCACCGAAGGTCAGGGCGACGTGCTCCTTGCCATCGGTCTCGTCGAGGAAACCGTGCATGGTGAACAGGCCGAAAGGGGTGGGCAATTGGGAGGCGGCGACAAAGACGACGGACACCTGCAGGCTCCTGGCGGGGAAAGACGTACATTGTAACCTTTTCCCCGGACCCGGCGTCATCGCTAGGGGTTATGACGTCGATACCCGATGATCTATCAGCGCGCCTGCACGTAGAAAATGCCCTGGGCCTCGCGCCAGCCGACGCGGTTGAGGAAACTCATGCCCAACAGGCCCTGACTGGGGTAGTTGCCCTCCAAGACCATGGCGTCCACTCCGACCACCTCCACATCGCCCAGGCGCACCTGCTTGAGCGTGGTACGCCAGGCGCGGGCGTGACCACTGGCGGTTTCCACCCAGCCCGGGGTGCCGTCACGGTAGCTGATGCCCAGCTGATCGGCCTGGGCGCCACTCAGGGCGACGCTGGTCGCGCCGGTGTCCACCAGCAGCGACACCGGACGGCCATTGACGTTGGCGGTGACCTGGTAATGACCGTTGTTGCTGCGCGGCACGCTGAATTCGCGACGCTGGGGCGCGCTGTAGCCGTCGCTGTATTCGCGATCGAGGGCAAAGGTCTGGGTCCGGCCATCGATGCGCAGCACCGCCTGCTGGGAATCCGCGCTGACCACCTCGACCTCGTCCAGGCGCTGGCCAACCCGCAACAGCTTGCGCTGGCCATTGACGTTGACCACCGCCGCGCCGTTGAACAACCCCACGACCCTGACCTGGGGTTGCGCCCAGGCGAGCGTACCGACGGCCCAGATGAGGCCGCACGCGCCCAGTCTTTTCACTGCCCTGCTCCTTGGGCCTGCGTCTCGTCAGCCGACGAGATGACCCCAACCGATGTGTAATCCCTGAACCACCAGCCAGGCGAGGATGCCGGCCAGTACATCGTCGACCATGATGCCGACGCCGCCGCGGACATTGACATCCAGCCAGCGGATTGGCCAGGGCTTGCAGATGTCTAGTACGCGGAAGGCGACGAAACCCACCAGCAGCCAGATCAACCCCGGAGGCGCCAGCCAGAAGGTGATCCAGATGCCGACCATCTCGTCCCAGACGATGCCCTCGTGGTCGTGCACGCCCAGCTCCCGGGCAACCTTGCCGCACAGCCAGCAGCCGAACACGGTCAGCAGCACCAGCAGCAGCGGATAGCTCCAGCCGCTGAGCAACTGCCAGAGCGGCACGAAGGGCAAGGCGATCAGCGACCCCCAGGTACCGGGCGCCTTGGGCAGAGTGCCGGAACCCAGGCCAAAGGCCAGGAAGTGCCAGGGATCACGCCAGACCGACAGGGGGACCGGCTGGGCGGGGGCTTGCTGTTCGCTCAAGAGAGGACTCCGCGCCGGAGCGCTAGAAATGTTGGAAACCGGTGTGTATCGGGGTCAGCGGCTGGCCGTCGGCGGCGAGCACCAAAACGCCGCTGCCCGCCTCGACCCGTCCGATCACCTGTGCCTGGGGCCAGGCGGCGGCCAGGGCCGGCGCCTGGTCCGGCGGCAGGGTGAAGACCAGCAGGTAGTCGTCGCCTGCGCCGAGGGCCAGGCGCAGTACCTCGTCGGCCGGAAACAGCGCGGCCAGCGCCGGACTCACCGGCAGCCGCGCCGTCTCCACGACCAGGCGGACGCCGGAGGCGGCGGCGATGTGGCCGCAATCGGCGACCAGGCCATCGGAGACGTCCTGGGCCGCCGTCGCTCGCCCGCGCAGCCAGAGGCCGAGTTCGAATTGCGGCTGGGGTGCCCAGTAGCGCGCCAGCAGGTGCCGACTGGCGTCGCCCTCCGCTGCACGCTGGCCGAGGACGAAGGGCAAGGCCCCGCCCGCCTCGCCCGGCGCACCGCCCAGGCACAGCAGATCGCCCGGGCGGGCGCCGCTACGCAGCAGCGCCTGACCGGCCGGCACCTGGCCGAAGACCGTGAGGGTGAGGGACAGCGGACCGCGGGTGGTGTCACCACCGACCAGGCGCAGTTCGCACTGCTCGGCCATCTGCGCGAGGCCTGCCGCCAGGCCTTCCAGCCAGGCGGCTTCGACGCTCGGCAGGGTCAACGCCAGGGTGAAACCCAGGGGCGCGGCGCCCATGGCGGCCAGGTCGCTGGCGCTCACCGCCAGGGCGCGCTGGCCGAGGCCATGGGCATCCGGGCAGGGATCGGGGAAATGCACCCCGGCGGTCAGGGTGTCGGTGGAGACCGCCAGCTGCTCACCCGGAGCGGGTGCCAGCAGCGCGCAGTCGTCGCCGATGCCCAGCGCCACGCCGGGACCGCCGCGCGCGCAGGGCGCCGCGGCGAAATAGCGACGGATGAGTTCGAATTCACCCATGCCGGCGTGGGCGATCAGCGCTTGCCGCGCAACTCGGCGCTGCGCAGCTTGGGCGCCAGCTTGTCCAGCACGCCGTTGACGAACTTGTGGCCGTCGGTGGCGCCGAAGATCTTGGCCATCTCGATGCCCTCGTTGATCACCACACGATAGGGCACGTCGATACGCTTGAGCAGCTCGTAGCAGGACAGCCGCAGCACCGCCAGCTCGACCGGATCCACCTCGTTCATGGCACGGTCCAGGCAGGGCAGGATCAGACCGTCGATCTCGCTCTTGTTGGCCGGGACGCCATGCAGGACTTCATGGAAGTAGGCGCCGTCGACCTTGGCGAAATCGTTGTCGACACGAAACTGCGCCTCGATCTCGTTGATCGCCTGGCCCGCCATGTGCCACTGGTACAGGGCCTGGACCGACAGGCTGCGCGCTTCGCGGCGAGCAGCCAGTTTGCCGGTGGGGGCCTTCTTGCCCGCGGGCTTGCCGGCCGCGGGCGGAGTCAGATCGCCGCTCACTTGGCCTCCAGCTGCGCCAGCAGGCTGACCATTTCCAGAGCGGACAGGGCCGCTTCGGCGCCCTTGTTGCCGGCCTTGGTGCCGGAGCGCTCGATGGCCTGTTCGATGGAGTCGACGGTGAGGACGCCAAAGGACACCGGTACGCCGAATTCCATGGAGACCTGGGCCAGGCCCTTGGTGCACTCGCCGGCTACGTATTCGAAGTGGGGGGTGCCGCCGCGGATCACCGCGCCGAGGGCGATGATGGCGTCGAATTCGTCGCGCTGGGCGATCTTCTGCACCGCCAGCGGGATCTCGAAGGCGCCGGGGACGCGGATGATGGTCAGGTCGTCCGGCTTGATGCCGTGACGCACCAGGGCGTCGATGGCGCCCTGCAGCAGGCTTTCGACGACGAAGCTGTTGAAACGACCGACCACCAGGGCGAAGCGGCCCTGGGGAGCGATGAAGGTGCCTTCAAAGGTCTTGATGTTCATGTGCGGGTCCAGTTGTCAAAGAGCCGGACGGCCGGCAATGCCAGGCCGTCCGTGGAAATCCAGGTGAAGCGCGCCGCACCACCCGGGCGGGGCGCGCCAGGCGGAAGGGTCATTCTTCAGGAGGCAGATAGTCTACTACTTCCAGGTCGAAGCCGGATATGGCGTTGAACTTCATCGGCGAGCTGAGCAGGCGCATCTGACGAATGCCCAGGTCGCGGAGGATCTGCGAACCGGCGCCGACGGTGCTGTAGGTGGACAGCGCCTTGGGCACCGGCAGCGGCTCGCGCAGGTGGGCCAGCAGGTCGTCGCCCTCGATCGAGTGACCGAGCAGCAGCACCACGCCGGTGCCCTCGCGGGCCACGCGCTCCATGGCGCCACGCAGACTCCAGCGACCCGGTTGCTGCACCTGCAGCAGGTCGCGCAGCGGATCCATGTTGTGCACCCGCACCAGCGGCAGCTCCTGGCCGGCCAGGTCGCCACGGATCAGCGCCAGGTGGACGTCGCCCTCCACCTCGTCGCGGTAGGTCACCAGCTTGAACGGACCGAGCTCGGTCTCCAGCTGCTGCTCGTCGATGCGCTTGACGGTGTGCTCGTGGAGCAGGCGGTAATGGATCAGATCGGCGATGGTGCCAACCTTGAGGCCGTGCTGCTCGGCGAAGGCTTCGAGTTCGTCGCGACGGGCCATGGTGCCGTCGTCGTTCATCACCTCGCAGATCACCCCGCTCTCGGCGAAACCGGCCATGCGCGCCAGGTCGCAGGCGGCTTCGGTGTGGCCGGCACGGGCCAGCACGCCGCCGGGCTGGGCCATCAGCGGGAACATGTGGCCAGGGCTGACCACGTCGCCGGCCTTGGCGTCCCTGGCGATGGCGGCCTGCACGGTACGGGCGCGGTCGGCGGCGGAGATGCCGGTGCTGATGCCCTCGGCGGCCTCGATGGAGACGGTGAACTTGGTGCCGAAGCCGGAGGCGTTGCGGCTGGCCATCATCGGCAGGTTGAGGCGCTCGCAGAGGCCCTTGCTCATGGGCATGCAGATCAGCCCCCGCGCGTGGCGGGCCATGAAGTTGATGTGTTCGGCGGTGACGCATTCGGAGGCGATGATGATGTCGCCTTCGTTCTCGCGGTCCTCGTCGTCCATGAGGATGACCATCTTGCCCGCGCGGATGTCCTGGATGATGTCTTCGATGCTGGAAAGTGCCACGGTGTCGTCCTTAGCGCTGCAGATAGCCGTGTTCGGCGAGGAAATGTTCGGTGACGCCGCCCTTGGCGGATTCGGCGGCCTTGTCGCCCAGTAGCAGGCGCTCCAGGTAGCGGGCCAGCAGGTCCACCTCCAGGTTCACCCGGCGCCCGGGGCGGTAGTCGGCCATGATGGTCTCGCCGAGGGTGTGGGGGACGATGGTCAGCTCGAATTCGGCGCCGTCTACCGCGTTCACCGTGAGGCTGACGCCGTCCACGGTGATCGAGCCCTTGAGCGCGATGTAGCGGGCCAGCTCGGCCGGGGCACGCAGGCGGAACTGCACGGCGCGGGCGTTATCGGCGCGGGAGACCACTTCGCCAAGACCGTCCACGTGGCCGCTGACCAGGTGGCCGCCGAGGCGACTGGTGGGCATCAGCGCCTTTTCCAGGTTGACCTTGCTGCCGGGCTTGAGGCCGCCCAGGCTGGTAAGGCTGAGGGTTTCGCGACTGACGTCGGCCCAGAAGCCGTCGCCGGGCAAGTCCACGGCGGTAAGGCAGACTCCGTTGACGGCGATGCTGTCGCCGAGCTTGACGTCGGCAAGGTCGAGCTTGCCGGTGGCGACATGGAGGCGCACGTCTCCGCCCTTGGGCGTGAGCGCGCGGATCTCGCCGAGGGCTTCGATGATTCCGGTAAACATCAGCTCAGGCCTCCAAGAGGTAGAGCCAGAAAGGCGGTGCAGCTAGACATCGACGAACTCCTGTTTCGGTGAAAAAACAGGGCGTACGGACAGAAGGGAAATCAGACGGACGAGGGGCTCGCACCCCTGCCAGGCGAGGCTATCCCGTTCTCTCTCATCCGGACTATGACCGTCGGCCCCGGAATCCAACCGGGTCTGCTGACCTCTCCCGCCGCAGAGGACGAGAGAGCGCTCGCGGGCTCGTCCCGACTGATCGGGCGTTACCGCCGGTGGGGAATTGCACCCCGCCCTGAGAACTCGCCACCCGAGGGCGGCGCAGGTTTTGTAACACAGTTCGCCGCCGCGGGGCCAGGGGCGTCAGGTGTCCCTGGCCGGTCGGGCGATCAGGTGCAGGTCGGCGCCCACCGGCGTGACGCTGAGGATCTCCAGCCGCGGGGCCTCGGCCAGGTGCGCCAGCGGCCAGTCCAGCAGCGGCCGGGCGCTGGAGCCGAGGAACTTGGGCGCCAGGAACAGGTGATATTCATCGACCAGCCCGGCCTGGGCGAAGGCACCGGCCAGGCGCGGCCCGGCTTCCACCAGGACGTCATTGACCTGCTCGCTGCCCAGGCGGGTCAGCAGGGCCGTCAGGTCGACCCGGCCCTGGGTACCGGGCAGCGCCAGGTAGTCGTGACCGGCCGCCGCATAGGCGGGCGCCGCGGCGGCCATACCGGCGACCCGTGCCGCGCCGGCCTGAAAGAAGGGTGCATCCAGCGGCACCCGGCCACGGCCGTCCACCAGCAGCCGCTGCGGCGTGCGCAGGGTGGCCCGTTCCAGTTCGTCTCCGCTCAGGCCCAGCTCGGCCTGACGCACGGTCAGGCGGGCGCCATCGGCCAGCACGGTATCGGCGCCGGTGATCACCACCCCCGCCTCGGCGCGCAGCCGCTGGACGCTCTGGCGCGCCGCCGGACCGGTGATCCACTGGCTTTCGCCATTGGCCATGGCGGTGCGGCCATCCAGACTCAGGGCCAGCTTGACCCGCACGAAGGGCCGCCCGGTCAGCATGCGCTGGATGAAGCCGGCATTGAGCGCTCGCGCTTCGGCTTCCAGCACCCCGGCGCGGGTGGCGATGCCGGCGGCGGCGAGGCGCGCCAGGCCGCGCCCGGCCACCAGCGGATTGGGATCGGTCATGGCCGCCACCACCTCGGCCACGCCGGCGCCTACCAGGGCATCCGCGCACGGCGGGGTGCGGCCATGATGGCTGCAGGGCTCCAGCGTCACATAGGCAGTGGCGCCACGCGCCGCCTCCCCTGCCTGGCGCAGCGCGTGCACCTCGGCATGGGGACCGCCGGCCTGGCGATGCCAGCCTTCGCCCACCATCTGGCCGTCGCGGACGATGACGCAGCCCACCCGCGGATTGGGCGCCGTGCTGTAGCGGCCGCAGGCGGCCAGCGCCAGGGCGCGGGCCATCCAGAATTCGTCGCTCCCCATGTCGCTCATACCGGCTGCTTGCCCGGATCCTGGGCCAGGCGCTCGATCTCGTCGCGGAACTCGGCCAGGTCCTGGAATTGCCGATAGACCGAGGCGAAGCGGATATAGGCCACCTGGTCCAGCTTGCGCAGTTCGTCCATCACCAGCTCACCCACCACCCGCGAACGGATCTCGCGCTCGCCGGTGGCGCGCAGGCGATGCTTGATCAGGGCGATGGCCTCTTCCAGGCGCTCGACGCTGACCGGCCGCTTCTCCAGGGCACGCTGCATGCCCGCGCGCAACTTGTCCTCGTCGAAGGGCTGGCGGGTGCCGTCCTGCTTGATCAGCCGTGGCAGCACCAGCTCGGCGGTCTCGAAGGTGGTGAAACGCTCTTGGCAGGCCAGGCACTCACGCCGCCGGCGCACCTGCTCGCCGGCCGCGACCAGCCGGGAATCCGTGACCTTGGTGTCGTGGGCGCCGCAGAAGGGACAATGCATGGGAGAGTCGATCGCCGGAAGGGAAAGCCTTCATGGTACCCGATCACTCCCTGCCGGGAACCTCCGGGTGCCTGACGAATCGACAGCCAGGGGCCGCCGGGCTATAAGAGCGCCCTGTGTTCGACGACCTCTCCAGCCTCCCGTGCAGCCCTCGCCGGCCGCGACCTCCGGATCCCGCCATGACCCCACGCGTCCTCCTGCCCCTGCTGTTCACCGGTCTGCTCGCGGCCTGCTCCAGCCCACCCGAAACCACGCCGCCGCAGCCCACCACCCCGGCCGACGAGCCGGTTCCGGTGGCGGGTGCCCCCACTCCGGCCAATCTGCGCGAGATCTCCGGGGTGCTGCGCAATGCCCAGGGTCTGGTCCCGGCGGGTGCCCAGGTCGAGATCGCCCTGCTGGCGGTCAACGCCAAGGGCCTGCCGCAGCGCCTGCTGGCCAGCGAGACGGTGACCGGCAAGGGCGCGCCCCTGGCCTTCCGCCTGCCCTTCAATCCCGAGATCTTTCCCACCCGCCCGGATCTCAAGGTGGAATTCCACGCGCGCCTGATCCAGGCCGGGCAACTGGCCAGCTATCTGCCGCCGGTGAATGTCGGCGGACCGACCACGCAGAATCTGGGCGAACTGGTGCTGAACCAGACCCCGTGACGCCCCCTGCCGACCTCGCCGTCGCGCTCACGGCCCTGCTGGGCGACGCCCGTCTCTCCTTGCAGGCCCTGCCCGACAGCGACCTGTCGCTGTGGCTGATCGATCCGGCCAACATGGCGCGGGCCTTTTCCCCCGCGGAAACCCAGCGCCTGCTGGAGGCACCGCCCTACTGGGCCTTCTGCTGGGCCAGCGGTCTGGCGCTGGCGCGCTGGATCGCCGCCCATCCCGGGCACGTCGCCGGGCGCCAGGTGCTGGATTTCGGCAGCGGCTCGGGCATCGCCGGACTCGCCGCCGCGCGGGCCGGCGCGGCGCGGGTGGTCTGCTGCGACCTGGATCCGCTGGCATTGAAAGCCTGCCGCGCCAATGCCCAGGCCAACGCCGTGCAGATCGAGACGCTGGACGATTTCTGTGCCAGCACCGAGCGCTTCGATCTCATCCTAGCCGCCGATGTGCTCTACGACCGTGCCAACCTGCCGCTACTGGACCTCCTGCAGGCTCGCGCCGGGCGGATCCTGCTGGCCGACTCGCGGGTACGCGACCTGGCCCACCCCGGTTTGACCCGCCTCGCCGAACTCCAGGCCTGCACCCTGCCGGATCTGGCCGAGCCGGACGAATTCCGCCGCGTGGCGCTCTATCGGGGCTGAGCTGGCCTGCCTTGTTTCCAAGCCCGACGCCCCCACCTATAGTGCATCTTTCGTCTGCCGAGTCCGCCATGAGCCAGGTCCCCTACATTTTCGACGCCACCCTCGACACCTTCCAGCAACAGGTCATCGACGCCTCCTTCAGCACCCCGGTGCTGGTGGACTTCTGGGCCGAGTGGTGCGCGCCCTGCAAGGTGCTGATGCCGCTGCTGGCCAAGATCACCGAGTCCTATGGCGGCGCCCTGCACCTGGCCAAGGTCAACTGCGACATCGAGCAGGAGCTGGTGATGAGATTTGGCATCCGCAGCCTGCCCACCGTGGTGCTGTTCAAGGATGGCCAGCCGGTGGACGGCTTCGCCGGCGCCCAGCCCGAATCGGCCATCCGCGCGCTGCTCGAACCCCATGTCCAGGCCTTGCCGCCGGCCGAGGAAGATCCGCTGGACGCCGCCCAGGCACTGTTCGCCGAGGGCCGCTTCGCCGAGGCCGAGGCACTGCTCAAGGCGCTGCTGGAAGAAGACAACAGTGACGCCCTGGCGCTGATCCTCTATGCCCGTTGCCTGGCCGAGCGCAACGAACTGGACGATGCCCAGGCGGTGCTGGACGCGGTCAAGGGCGATGAGCACAAGCAGGCGCTGGCCGGCGCCCGGGCCCAGCTGACCTTCCTGCGCCAGGCCGCCAGCCTGCCCGAGGTGGCTGACCTCAAGAGTCGCCTGGCACGCGATGCCGGTGATGACGAAGCCGCCTACCAGCTGGCCGTGCAGCAACTGGCCCGCCAGCAATATGAACCGGCCCTGGATGGTCTGCTGGACCTGTTCCGCCGCAATCGCGGCTACGGTGACGACCTGCCGCGCAAGACCCTGGTGCAGGTCTTCGATCTGCTG
Source organism: Pseudomonas sp. SORGH_AS_0211 (assembly GCF_031453455.1). NCBI lineage: Bacteria > Pseudomonadati > Pseudomonadota > Gammaproteobacteria > Pseudomonadales > Pseudomonadaceae > Pseudomonas > Pseudomonas sp. SORGH_AS_0211. The sequence continues at coordinate 3,807,455 of NZ_JAVIZV010000001.1, forward strand.
GGCAACGATCACCCCCTGGTCGCCACCTATCGCCGCCGCCTGTACCAGGCGCTGTACTAAGCGCCTATCGATAGCGGCTGCGTCGCCCTAGGCGCAGCCTTGTCCACAGCCAGCGCCCGCCTGGCGCTGTGGACCTTTCGTCGCGTGGCAAACCGCGCAGCGTTTCCGCTCACCTACCCCCCAGCCTCATCCCTGCCAGATATAGAACTGCGCCTCCCCCACCCGCTCCATGCGCACCTGGGGACTGTGCCTCAGCCGTACCAGCAACTGCTTGGCCACGCCCAGATTGCCGGTCAGCTTTTCCAGGGCCACCAGGATGTCCGGCCCGCTCAGGCGGCCCGCCTGGCTGAGCAGTTTCACCACCTGGTCCCAGAGCATGTCGCCGCCCGACTTGGGCCCGCTGGGGACAGCGGCCACCGCCGCCGCAGGGAGGGACGCCGGCGTCGGCTGCAGGGCTGCGGCTAGGCGCTGCCAGTCGGCTTCGTCCAGTTCCACCGTGAGATCCACGGGCTGGCTGCCGATGGTTCCGCGAATGCGTACCATGGTGTTCTCCTCGTCGTGCAGAGGCCCATGCTCCCACAGCCACCGGCCGACGCCAAACCGAGCTTGCGGCACGCAAATGCAACAACATAACATAGCGCCTTTCCGCCCACTGGAAGCCATCCATGCGCCTGCCCCTGCTGACCCTCTGCCTCGCTGCCGCGCTCGCTCAACCGGCCTTTGCCCATGGCACCGACAGTGACCATGACGAACACGAGCACGGTGCCCTGGGCGCTCATGTGCACGGCGAATCCCACCTCGACCTGGCCCAGACCGATACCGGCCTCGAATTGCAGTGGCGCAGTCCGGCGGCCGATCTGCTGGGCTTCGAACATGCCCCGCGCAACCAGCAGGAAGAGGACGCCGTCGCGGCCCTGCGCCAGAGCCTGGAGAATCCCCAGGCGCTGGTGAAGCTGCCCGCGGCAGCCGATTGCCGCCTGACCGAAGCCAGCGCCATCAGCCCGCTGTTCGCCAAGGACGCCAGCGCCAGCGGCCATCTCGACGTGGACGCCAGCATGAGCTTCAGCTGCAGCAAGCCGGGCGCGCTCGCCAGCCTGGATCTCTCCGGCTGGTTCGCCCGCTTCCCCAACAGTCACAGTGTCGAGGTCCAGGCCATCGTCGCCAGCGGTCAGCAAGGCGCCGAACTGACCGCCAAGCAACCGCAGCTGAAATGGTAAGGCGGTCGTGACCGCCGCCCCGCTGGTCGAGATCCAGGACCTCGGCTTCGCCTGGCCGGGCCAGGCGGAGTGCCTGGACATCCGGCGCTTCCAGCTGGCACCCGGCGAGGCGCTGTTTCTCGAGGGTCCCTCGGGCAGTGGCAAGACCACCCTGCTCGGCCTGCTGGGTGGCGTGCAGCGCCCCAGTCGCGGTCAGGTGCGCCTGCTCGGTCAAGACCTGGGAGTCCTCACCACCGCCCGACGCGATCGCTTTCGCGTTGATCACACCGGCTTTCTCTTCCAGCAATTCAACCTGCTGCCCTTTCTCTCGGTGCTGGACAATGTCCTGCTGCCCTGCCGGTTCTCGGCGCTGCGCCGCGAGCGCGCCACCGGGCGGCACGGCGATCCGCAGGGTGCGGCCCTGACCCTGCTCCGCGCCCTGGGGTTGAGCGATCCCGACCTGCCCCGACGCCCGGCTCGTGAACTCTCCATCGGCCAGCAGCAGCGGGTCGCCGCCGCCCGCGCCCTGATCGGCCAGCCGGAGCTGGTGATCGCCGACGAACCCACCTCGGCGCTGGACACCGATCACCGCGATGCCTTCCTGCAGCTGCTGTTCGCCGAGTGTGCCGCCGCCGGCGCCGGCCTGCTGTTCGTCAGCCACGACCGCAGCCTGGCCAGTCGTTTCGACCGCCACCTGACCCTGGCCCAGCTCAACGCCGCCCTGCCGGAGACCTAGGATGCCCCTTCTCCAACTGGCCTGGGCCAGCCTGCGCAATCGCCGCGCAACCGCCCTGCTCACCGTCTTCACCATCGCCGTCTCGGTAGCCCTGCTGCTGGGCGTCGAACGGTTGCGCACCGAGGCCAAGGCCAGCTTCGCCAGCACCATCGCCGGCACCGACCTGGTGGTGGGCGCACGCTCCGGCGCGGTCAATCTGCTGCTCTACTCGGTGTTCCGCATCGGTAATGCCACCAACAACATCCGCTGGGAGAGCTACGCGAAGCTCGCCGCCGATCCCCGCGTCGCCTGGACCATCCCGCTGTCCCTCGGCGACTCCCACCGCGGCTACCGGGTGCTGGGTACCGACGGCAACTACTTCGCCCACTATCACTACGGGCGCAACCAGCCGCTGCGGCTGGCCCAGGGTCGCCCCTTCAACGACGTCTTCGAGGTGGTGCTGGGCGCCGAGGTGGCCAAGGCGCTGCACTATCAACTGGGCGACAGGGTCGTGCTGGCCCATGGTGTCGCCACCATCAGCCTGACCGAGCACAGCGACCACCCCTTCACCGTGGTCGGCATCCTCGCCCCCACCGGCACCCCCGTCGACCGCTCCCTGCACATCCCGCTGAGCGGCATGACCGCCCTGCACCTGGACTGGCGCGGCGGCATGCCCGGGCCTTCGCTGAGCGACGCCGAGGTGCGCCGGCGCGATCTCACGCCCCAGGACCTCACCGCCGCCCTGGTCGGCCTCAAGAGCCGGGTGGCCACCTTTGCCGTGCAGCGCGCGGTCAACGACTACCGCGGCGAGCCGCTGCTGGCCATCCTGCCCGGCGTGGCCCTGCAGGAACTCTGGGGTCTGCTCGGCACGGCGGAGCAGGCGCTGCTGGTGATGTCGCTGTGCGTGGTGCTCACTGGGCTGGTGGGCATGCTCACCGCCCTGCTCGCCAGCCTCAACGAGCGACGCCGGGAGATGGCCATCCTGCGCTCGGTGGGTGCCCAGCCGCGCCATCTGTTCGGCCTGCTGCTGGCCGAAGCCCTGGCCCTCACCCTGGCCGGTTGTCTCGCCGGGCTGGCACTGCTCTATGGCGCCATCGCCCTGGGCCGGCCCTGGCTGCTGGCGGAATACGGCCTGGCATTGCCGCTGGACTGGCCCTCGCTCTACGATGGGCAACTGCTCGGCGGTATCCTGCTCGCGGCGCTGCTGCTCGGCTGCATTCCGGCCTGGCGCGGCTGTCGCCAGGCCCTCACGGACGGGTTGTCCGTGCGTTTGTAGACGAGGCTTCCCCATGCGCCTGGCGCTCCTGCTGTTGCTCTGCTGGCTGTCCTGGGCCCAGGCCGACCCCCGCCAACTCGCCTGGCGCGAACTGGTGCCGGCCGATGCACCGCGCTTCAATCCCGGCAGCGTAGACCACGGCCTTGGCGAAGACGGCCCGGCCGCAAGCCAGCCCTGGCCGGACGCGCCCACGGTGGCCGCCCTGGACGGCCAGGAGGTGCGCCTGCCCGGCTACGTGGTGCCGCTGATGGTCACCGAGGAAGGCGAGGTCACCGAATTCCTGCTGGTCCCCTATTACGGCGCCTGCATCCACGTACCGCCGCCGCCCGGCAACCAGATCGTCTACGTCAAGGGCAGCCACGACCTCTGGCTGTCCAAGCTGCACCTGCCCTACTGGGTGGAAGGCCGCCTCGGCGTAGGCACCCAGCGCAGCGAGGTGGCCGTCGCCGGCTACTGGCTGCAGGCCCAGCGCATCCAGCCCTACATCCTCAAGGGCGACGGCTCCTGAGGGATCTGCCCTGCGCTTGAGCGAGATCAAGAGTCCGCCGTTCCGGCTTCGCTAGGCTGCTCCCAGCCATTTTTCAATGCCTTCGGAGCCCTCGCCATGCGTCCTCTCTTCCGTCTCAGCCTGCTCGCCCTCGCGCTGGCCGCCCCCTTCGCCCAGGCCCACCAGGCCGGCGACATCATCCTGCGCGCCGGCGCCATCACCGTGGATCCCCACGAGCGCAGCTCCGACGTCAAGATCGACAGAGGCGCCCTGAGTGGCGCCAACCTGGGCGGCAAGGCGACCATGGACAGCGACACCCAGCTGGGGCTGAACGTCGCCTACATGCTCACCGACCACCTGGGCCTGGAATTGCTCGCGGCCACGCCCTTCGAGCACCAGGTCAACATCAAGGGCACCGGGCTCGACGCCGCCAATGGCAAGCTGGGCAGCCTCAAGCACCTGCCGCCGACACTGAGCCTGGTCTACTACCCGCTGGACGCCAAGGCCACGTTCCAGCCCTATGTCGGCGCCGGCCTCAACTACACCTGGATCTACGACGAGCACGTCGGCAGCGGCGCCAGCGCGGCCGGCTTCGACAATTTCCGCGCCGACAACTCCTGGGGCTGGTCCGCCCAGGTCGGCGCCGATCTCATGCTCACCGACCGGGTGATGCTCAACGCCCAGGTCCGCTACATCGACATCGCCACCACCGCCCACGTCGACAACACCGCCCTCGGCGCCCGCGCCAAGGTCGATCTGGACGTGGATCCCTGGGTCTACATGGTCGGCCTGGGCTATCGCTTCTAGGTCACCGCCAACCACCCGCGCCGTCGCTTGGCGCCGAGACGGCTCCAGCGTCGAAGCCCGACAGGCCAGGGCTTGCCCCTGGCCTCGCCTGCTAGTCCCGTAGCAGCGCTGCCAGCCCCGCCCCCATGCCGGTGGGCTGGCTGAAATCGAAACGCTCGCGCAGGCGGCGGTTATCCGCCTTCGAATGCCGGATGTCCCCCGCCCGCGCGATTCCATGGGTCACCTCCGGCAGGCCACCGAGCACCTGGCCGATCTCCGCCAGCAGGCCGTTCAGGCTGATGGTCTCGCCGCGCCCCACGTTCACCGCGCCAGCCGTGACCTGCGGGGCTTCCAGTGCCTGCACCAGGATGCCCACCAGATCGGCGACATAGACGAAATCGCGGGTCTGTTCGCCGTCGCCGAACACCGTGATCGGCGTCTGGCGGCGGGCACGCTCGGTAAAGATGCTGATCACCCCGGAATAGGGCGAAGACGGATCCTGACGCGGGCCGTAGATATTGAAAAAGCGGAAGATCGCCGGCTCCAGCCCGTGCTCGCGGCGATAGAAGTCGAAGTAGTACTCGCCGGCCAGTTTGTCGGCCGCATAGGGCGTCAGGGGCGCCTTGGGCAGCTCTTCGTCGATGGCCTGGCCCTGACCGTTGGCGCCATAGACCGCCGCGCTGGAGGCATAGACCACGCGCTTGATGCCGGCCTTGCGCATGGCCTCGCACAGATTCAGGGTGCCGATGAAATTGGCTCGGTGGGTACCCACCGGGTCTTCCACCGATGCCTGCACCGAGGCCACCGCGGCCAGGTGCACCACCGCTGCGCAGCCGGCCACTGCGGCTTCCAGCGTCGCGGTATCGGCCACGTCGCCCACCCGCAGCTCGATACGTTCATCGTCCAGCGGCAAATTCTCGCGCTTGCCGGTGCTCAGATCGTCCAGCACCCGCACCCGCCTGCCCCGCGCCAGCAGCGCGTCGGCCAGATGGGAACCGATGAAACCGGCACCGCCAGTGATCAGAATGGGCGCATCACTCATGGAAACCTACCTCGTCCTGCCGAAAGCCCTGCAACAGCGCGGGCAGTTCCTGCTGCCAGCGCCGCGCCTTGATTCCAAAGGTGTTGAGCAGCTTGCGACTGATCAACACCCCCTGTTGTGGCTCTTCCGCGGCATCCGCACGCTCGAGGTGCGTCACCTCCTGCCATTCGCAGCGCACCGGCCGGTCGAATTCCTGCCAGAGCTGGGCGACGGTCTCGGCCAGGCCCAGCTCCGACACCGCTTCCTGGGCGCCGTAGTGATAGGTCCCCCAGAGCGGCGCGCCGCAGTCGAGCTGCTTGACCACGGCCAGCAACACCCGGGCGGCATCGCCCACGGTGGTCGGATTGCCGCGCCGGTCGCCCGCCATCGGTGCCACCTGCTCGGTGTCCAGCTGCAGCAGCAGACGCCCCAGGCGCCCGTCGCGGGAGTCGTCCAGCACCCAGCCCAGGCGCAGCAGGATATGCATCGGGCACAGCGCCCGCACCAGTTGCTCGACCCGCCAGAGCGCTTCGCCACGTGCCCCGGGGGGCCGTGGAAGATCCTTTTCACTATAGCCGGCCACGCGCGAGCCATCGAACAGCTGATAACTGGACGGTTGGATCAGCGGAATCTGATAGTGCTGGCAGAGCCCTGCCAGGCGCTGGACGGCCAGCGCCTGGCGCTGCATCAGGGCCGGATCGAAGTCCGCGGCCTGCAACCAGTCGCGGTAGTAGGCGAGATTGATCACCGCTCCCGGCCGTACCCGGTCGAGGACCTCGGTCAGTCCGGCAGCGTACCAGCCCTCCGCAGGAGTCTCGGGGGCGACGAATTCGATGCCCGCTTCGGCACCGGCGGCGAGTAGCGCCTTGCCCAGGGCGCTCTCCCCGCCCACTACTAGAAGACGCATACGCATGTGTTGGAACAGCCTTCAAACCAGCTTGGACAGGCGTCGAAAGATTCGACGGACATCGGTCAACATAGCGCGTCGCGCCAACCTTGCTCAAGCACCGGCGGCAACCGCTGCCGGTTCCTCGCGGGTTTGTTCGCGCAGGGTATGGTTGGCGGCGCTCTTGAGATTGGGCAGCAGCCGGCAGATCAGCGCCAGCTGGGTGCACACCAGTCGATAGCCGTCGTCGTTGTCATCCGCCGCGGCCTCCAGTTCGTCGGCCAGGCTGCTTTCCTCTTCGGCGGTCGGCGGCAGACTGCGCCGCTCCGCCACCGCTGCTGCAATGGCTTCCATGCCTTCGGCGATACGGGTCACGGCGCGCTCCACCAGGGCATCGTGCTCGGCCGCTTCCAGCTGGCGGCGATGCGCGCCCAGGGCCGACAGATAACCCAGCAAGGTGTTGGACAGCGCCAGATAGCGAAAGCCCGCTTCCAGGTTGCGCCGGAAATGCCCGGGATCGCGCAGCATGTTGGCCAGCGCCGCCGACAGCGTCGCATCGGCATTGTGGGCGTTGCGCCGCGCCACGCGGTAATCGAGGTCGTCGCGCTTGCCGGTGCGGTACTGCTCGTGCAACCGGCGCAGATAGAGCGCGTTGGTGCGCAGGGTGTTGGCCATCACCAGGTGCAGGCGGCGTCCCTGCCAGTCCGGCAGGACGAAGAACACCGCCAGCACCGCGATCAGGCAACCCAGCAGGGTGTCCAGCAGTCGCGGCCAGATCAGCATGAAGCCATTGCCCACCTGGTTGAAGCAGAACAGCACCATCAGGGTGATGGCCGCGGTGGCGACGGTGTAGCGATCGGTCCGGGTGATGAAGAACACCAGACCGGCGACCAGCGCCAGCAGCAGCTGGATCTCCGGCTGGGCGAACAGCTCCAGCAAGGCACTGCCCAGCAACAGGCCGATCACCGTGCCGACGATCCGCTGCACCAGCCGCACCCGGGTCGCCCCGTACTGCGGCCGGCAGACGAACACCGTGGTCAGGAGGATCCAGTAGCCGTTGACCGGGTGGATCAGGTGCAGCACGCCATAGCCGGCCATCAGCGCCAGCGCCATGCGCAGGCCATGGCGGAACAGCAGCGAGGTCGGGGTCAGCTGCAGGCGGACACGCTGGAACACCTCGCGCAGCGAGCGCGCCGCCGGATCCAGCAGACTGGTGTCCAGATCCGCCGCCCCCGAGTCGCTGTTGCCCGCCTCGGAAAATTGGCGCTCCAGGGTCGAGAGATTGTGCCCGAGCAGGTCCAGCGAGCGCAGCAGGCCTCGCCAGCGCGGATTCTGCTGCTGCTTGAGATATTCCAGCGAGGCCTGCAGATCAATCAGCCCCTGCTGACTCTGCTGGCCATATTCGAAGGGCTGACCGAGGCGGATCGCCTCGCCCATGTTGCGACAGGCCGCGGCCTGCAGCTTGAGCAGGCGCTGGCAGCGAAAGAGGATGTCGCTGTGAAAGAACGCCTCGGTCAGGGCGCTGTAGGGATAGTGCGAGGAACTGGCGCGCTCATGGATGTCCTGCGCCATGAAATACAGGCGGAAGTAGCGCCCTGAGCGCGCGCCCGGCCGCCCCGAGCGGCCGAAGCGATTGAGGATGGTCGCCTTGGCCTGGTTCAGCGCCTGCACCACCTTGCCGTTCTGCTGGGCCAGCAGTACCCGCCGCCGATGCAGGTCCACCCCGCGCACCGGTTCGAGCATCTCCGCCTTGAGCCGGAGCAGGGTCTCCAGTTCGCCATAGAGCGCGGACAGATTCTGCCGCACCGGCTGGTGGGCGAACAGCGCGCACCAGAGTACCGAGAGCAGGCCGTACCACAGCGCCCCGGCCAGCAGGTGCGCCGGCTCGTACCACAATGGCACCTGGGTACCCAGCCGCTGATCCACGCCGATCATGGCGTAGATCGACAGGATCACCGTGGCCTGGGCGATGGACGCGTAGCGCTCGCCGATGGCGCCGAGCATCGTCAGGCTGAAGGTGGCCAGGCCCAGGCCCACCACGAAGATCCAGGGATAGGGAAACAGCAGTTCGACCGCGAAGGCGGCAACCGCGAAACACAGCAGCGTGACCACCAGCGACTTGAGACGGCCCAGCCAGCTGTCGTCGGTTTCCGCCAGGGCGCTGGCGATGATGCCGAGAAACACCGGCGACAGGGCGCGCAGGTCACCCAGCGACCAGCAGACGGCCATGGCGCCGCTCAGGGCGACAAAGACGCGAACGCCATAGCTGGCCTTTTCGTGCGCCCAGAGCTGGCGCAAAGACACTCCAAACACAGTCATGACGGGAGAGCGAGCCTCGTGTTTTCGCGCTTGATGCGAACCTTAGCATTGCGACGTCGCAAGTGGCGTCCGAGACAGCCTTTCCCGCACTTTTTTACCGGCGAAAAAAAGCCCGGCATCCGCCGGGCTCCTTCTACCTCCCAGGTCAGGCCACTTCGCTGGGATCCATCCCCAGTCCCTTGGCGATACCCATGCCATAGGCAGGATCGGCCTTGAGGAAGTGACCGATCTGCCGCAGCTGGACATCCCGGGTCACCGAAGCCATGGCACCGACGATATTGTCGATCAGCAACGCCTGCTGGTCCGCGTTCATCAGGCGGAACAGCGCACCGGCCTGACTGTAGTAATCCTCGTCCACCCGGGTGGTCGTAGCGATCGGCCGGACCGGCGAAATTCAGTGCCGGCTCGCGATACTGCGGCGCCTGCCTGGGCGTATGGCCATAGCTGTTGGGCTCGTAGTTCGGCTGGGAACCGCCATTGCCATCGAATCTCATGGCCCCGTCACGCTGGTTGTTGGCATAGGGACAGCGCGGCGCATTGACCGGCAACTGCTGGTAGTTGGTTCCCACCCGATAGCGCTGGGCATCGGCATAGGCGAACACCCGTCCCTGCAGCATGCGGTCCGGCGACAGGCCGATGCCCGGCACCACGTTGCTTGGCGCGAAGGACGCCTGCTCCACCTCGGCGAAGTAGTTCTGCGGATTGCGATTGAGCTCCAGCAGGCCAACCTCCTGCAAGGGATAGTCCTGCTGTGACCAGACCTTGGTCACGTCGAAGGGATTTTCGGCGCGACCGGCCGCTTCCTGCTCGCTCATCACCTGGATGCACAGCTTCCAGCGCGGGAATTCGCCGCGTTCGATGGCCTGGAACAGGTCGCGCTGGCTGTAGTCCGGATCGCTCCCGGCCAGACGTGCGGCCTCGGTCGGCGCCAGGTTCCTGATCCCCTGCTGGCTCTTGAAGTGAAACTTCACGAAGTGCCGGTCGCCCTGGGCATTGATCAGGCTGAAGGTATGGCTGCCGAATCCATGCATGAAGCGATAGCCATCCGGAATGCCGCGATCGGAAAACAGGATGGTCACCTGATGCAGCGATTCCGGCGACAGCGACCAGAAGTCCCACATCATCTGCGGACTTTTCAGATTGCTCCAGGGATCGCGCTTCTGGGTGTGGATGAAGTCGGGAAACTTGAGCGGATCGCGGATGAAGAACACCGGGGTGTTGTTGCCGACGATGTCCCAGTTGCCTTCCTCGGTGTAGAACTTGAGGGCGAAGCCACGCGGATCGCGCTCGGTATCCGCCGAGCCGCGCTCACCGCCCACGGTGGAAAAGCGCAGGATGGTCTCGGTTTGCTTGCCGACGCTGGCGAACAGCTTGGCGCTGGAGAGGTGGGTGATGTCCTGGGTGACGGTAAAGGTGCCATAGGCCGCGGAACCCTTGGCGTGCACGCGTCGCTCGGGAATGACCTCACGATTGAAGTGGGCCAGCTTCTCGATCAGATGGAAGTCGTCGAGCATCAGCGGACCGCGTGGGCCGGCGGTACGGGAATTCTGGTTGTCGGCCACCGGAATGCCGCTGGCGGTGGTGAGGATCTTGGTATCGGTCACAGGCTGTCTCCCTTTGCATAGTGCTTGCTGATAGCGTGGGAGAAGTATCGCCAAGGCAATACTTTAGGACTAATTTATTGATCCTAGCATCCTGATAGAAAATACAAGTCGACAGAGACTGCCTGGAGTCCGGCCAAACGGCAGGCATGAAAAAGCCGGGCAAGAGCCCGGCCTTTTCCAGAACAGCGCTACTTATTCAGCAGCTTGTTCTACGGTGCCGCCGACCGGACGGTCGATCAGCTCGACGTACGCCATGGGCGCATTGTCGCCAGCGCGGAAGCCGCACTTCAGAATACGCAGGTAGCCACCCGGACGGTTGGCATAGCGCTTGCCCAGGTCGTTGAACAGCTTGCCAACGGCAGCTTTCGAACGAGTGCGGTCGAAAGCCAGACGACGGTTGGCGACGCTGTCTTCCTTGGCCAGGGTGATCAGCGGCTCGGCAACGCGGCGCAGTTCCTTGGCTTTCGGCAGGGTAGTTTTGATCAGCTCGTGCTCGAACAGCGACACAGCCATGTTCTGGAACATGGCCTTGCGATGTGCGCTCGTGCGGCTCAGATGACGACCACTTTTACGATGACGCATGATTGAAATTCCTTCCCAAACTATCGTTCGGTGAACAATGACGATCAGGCAGTAGCCTTGTCGTCCTTCTTAAGGCTTGCAGGGGGCCAGTTGTCCAGGCGCATACCGAGCGACAGACCACGCGAGGCCAGAACGTCCTTGATTTCGGTCAGGGACTTCTTGCCCAGGTTCGGGGTCTTGAGCAGCTCCACTTCGGTACGCTGAATCAGGTCACCGATGTAGTAGATGTTCTCCGCCTTGAGGCAGTTGGCCGAACGAACGGTCAGTTCCAGATCGTCCACCGGACGCAGCAAGATCGGATCGATCTCGTCTTCCTGCTCGACCACGACCGGCTCGCTGTCGCCCTTGAGGTCGACGAAGGCTGCCAGCTGCTGCTGCAGGATAGTGGCGGCACGACGGATGGCTTCTTCCGGATCCAGGGTACCGTTGGTTTCCAGGTCAAGCACGAGCTTGTCCAGGTTGGTACGCTGTTCGACCCGGGCGTTTTCCACCACATAGGCCACGCGACGAACCGGGCTGAACGTAGCATCGAGCTGAAGACGACCGATTGCGCGGGTTTCGTCTTCTTCGCTCTGACGCGCATCGGCGGGCTCATAGCCACGACCGCGAGCGATTTTCAGCTTCATGTTCAGCGAACCGTTGTCCGCCAGGTGGGCGATGACGTGATCGCCGTTGACGATCTCGACGTCGTGATCGACCTGAATGTCAGAGGCCAGAACCGGCCCCTGACCTTTCTTGCTCAGGCTCAGGGTGACTTCGTCACGGCCGTGCAACTTGATGGCCAGACCCTTGAGATTGAGCAGGATCTCGATCACGTCTTCCTGCACGCCTTCGATGGCGCTGTACTCGTGCAGAACACCGTCGATCTCTGCTTCGACTACCGCGCAGCCAGGCATGGAGGACAACAGGATACGCCGTAGCGCGTTGCCCAAGGTATGGCCGAAACCACGCTCGAGAGGCTCGAGGGTGATCTTGGCACGGGTCTGACTAACCGCCTGCACATCGATATGGCGGGGGGTCAGGAACTCATTTACCGAACTCTGCATGGATGCACCTACTTTCTAGCCCTTACTTGGAGTAGAGCTCGACAATCAGGTTTTCGTTGATGTCGGCGGAGAGATCACCACGGGCCGGCACGCTCTTGAAGGTGCCTTCCTTTTTCTCGGTGCTCACTTCGACCCACTCAACCCGGCCACGCTGGCCGCACAGCTCGAGAGCTTGAGCGATACGCAGCTGGTTTTTGGCCTTTTCACGGACCGCGACGACGTCGCCGACCTTGACCTGATAGGAGGGAATGTTGACGGTCTGACCGTTGACGGTGATCGACTTGTGGGAGACCAGCTGGCGCGATTCAGCGCGAGTGGCACCGAAGCCCATGCGATACACCACGTTGTCCAGACGGCATTCGAGCAGTTGCAGCAGGTTTTCACCGGTAGCGCCCTTGCGACGGGCAGCTTCCTGGTAGTAACCGGCGAACTGACGCTCGAGGACGCCATAGATACGGCGGACTTTCTGCTTTTCACGCAGCTGCAGACCGTAGTCGGACAGACGACCGCGACGCTGACCATGCTGGCCAGGAACGGTTTCCAGCTTGCACTTCGAGTCGAGGGCACGAGCGCCGCTCTTCAGGAAGAGGTCAGTGCCTTCGCGGCGGGACAGTTTGCACTTGGGACCAATGTAACGAGCCATTTCTCACTGTCTCCTATTACACGCGACGCTTCTTCGGCGGACGGCACCCGTTATGCGGGATAGGCGTCACGTCGGTGATGCTGGCGATCTTGTAACCACAGGCATTCAGGGCGCGAACAGCGGACTCACGGCCGGGGCCGGGACCTTTGACGTTCACGTCCAGATTCTTCAGACCATATTCCAGAGCGGCTTGGCCGGCACGTTCGGCTGCAATCTGGGCAGCGAACGGGGTGCTCTTACGGGAGCCACGGAAGCCGGAGCCACCGGAGGTCGCCCAGGACAATGCATTGCCCTGACGATCGGTGATGGTCACGATGGTGTTGTTGAAAGACGCATGGATGTGGGCGATGCCATCAACCACTGTCTTTTTGACTTTCTTACGAGGACGAGCAGCAGGTTTTGCCATGACTAGATTCCTGTCGATTCGCGGATGCGATTACTTGCGGATCGGCTTGCGCGGGCCCTTGCGGGTACGGGCATTGGTCTTGGTGCGCTGACCACGGACCGGCAGACCACGGCGGTGACGCAGACCGCGGTAGCAACCCAGATCCATCAGGCGCTTGATGTTCATGTTGATTTCGCGGCGCAGGTCACCCTCGGTGAGGATTTTGGCGACCTCGTTACGCAGCTGATCGACCTGCTCGTCGCTCAGTTCTTTGATCTTGGCGGTCGGCTGGATGCCGGTGGCCGCGCAGATCTTCTGAGAGGTGGTGCGACCGACACCATAGATGTAGGTCAGCGAGATAACAGTGTGTTTGTTATCTGGAATGTTGACGCCTGCAATACGGGCCATTCAGAAAAACTCCAATTGACAGCTACCGACGCCCCGGAAGCCAAGAAAAGGGCGCGCGATATTAACGCTGTAGGAACAAATGATCAACCCGGCAGCACACTAGCTGCCGGGTTAGACGCGTGATTCACACTCAGCCTTGGCGCTGCTTGTGACGCGGTTCAGCGCTGCAGATCACTCGCACGACGCCTTCGCGGCGAATGATCTTGCAGTTACGGCACAGCTTCTTGACCGATGCACGAACTTTCATGACAACTCCTCTAACCTTACGGGTAACGGATCAGCGCATCATGCCGCCGCCGTAGCCCTTCAGGTTGGCTTTCTTCATCAGGGACTCGTATTGATGAGATACGAGATGGGATTGGACCTGAGACATGAAGTCCATGACCACTACCACCACGATCAGCAACGACGTCCCACCGAGATAGAACGGCACGTTCGCCGCGACCACCAGGAACTGGGGCAACAAGCACACCGCCGTCATGTACAGGGCACCGAACATGGTCAGTCGGGTCAGCACGCCATCGATATAGCGTGCGGACTGCTCACCAGGACGAATACCCGGGATGAACGCTCCGGATTTCTTCAGGTTCTCGGCCACGTCCTTGGGGTTGAACATCAGCGCCGTATAGAAGAAGCAGAAGAAGATGATCCCTGCACTAAACAGCAAGATGTTCAGCGGCTGACCGGGGGCGATGGCCTGAGCCACGTCCTGCAACCAGCCGAGACCTTCGGACTGACCGAACCACGAACCGAGCGATGCCGGGAACAGCAGGATGCTGCTGGCGAAGATCGCCGGGATGACCCCGGCCATGTTCACCTTGAGCGGCAGATGGCTGTTCTGCGCCGCGAAGACCTTGCGGCCCTGCTGACGCTTGGCGTAGTGCACGGCAATGCGACGCTGCCCACGCTCGATGAACACCACGAAGGCGATGATGGCAACCGCCACCACACCCACCATGATCAGCGCGAAGATGTTGATATCGCCCTGCCGTGCCGACTCGAAGGACTGCCCGATGGCGCGGGGCAAGCCCGCGACGATACCGGCGAAGATCAGCATCGAGATGCCATTGCCGATACCGCGCTCGGTGATCTGCTCACCCAGCCACATCATGAACAGCGCGCCGGCGACAAACGTGGTGACAGCGACGAAATAGAAGCTGAAGCCCACGCTGAACGCGACGCCCTGACTGGCGAGTCCTACCGACATCCCGGTGGCCTGAACGAGCGCCAGAACCAGCGTGCCGTAACGGGTGTACTGGCTGATCTTGCGACGACCAGACTCACCCTCTTTCTTCAATTGCTCCAGCTGTGGGGTGATCGCGGTAAGCAGCTGCATGATGATCGAGGCCGAGATGTACGGCATGATCCCCAGTGCAAAGATGCTCATCCGCTCCAGCGCACCGCCAGAGAACATGTTGAAGAGGCTAAGAATGGTCCCCTCGTTCTGCCTGAACAGTGCGGCCAGCTGATCGGGATTGATACCCGGAACAGGGATGTGCGCACCGATCCTGTAGACGATGATCGCCAGGAACAGGAATCGGAGGCGGGTCCACAGCTCGGACATACCACCGGTCTTGCTGAGCGCAGAGAGAGCACCTTGCTTAGCCATTTATTCCTCGATCTTGCCGCCAGCTGCTTCGATGGCTGCACGTGCGCCCTTGGTGGCACGAATGCCCTTCAGGGTGACGGCACGAGTGACGTCGCCGGACAGCACAACCTTGACACGCTTGATGTCGCGGCTGATCACATTGGCGTCTTTCAGCGCCTGCAGATCGACCACATCGACATCGACCTTGGCCAGCTCGGAGGTACGAACCTCGGCACGGTCCAGGGCTTTCAGCGAGACGAAGCCGAACTTCGGCAGACGACGGTGCAGCGGCTGCTGGCCACCCTCGAAACCGGGGGCAACCTTGCCACCGGAACGGGAGGTCAGACCCTTGTGGCCGCGGCCACCGGTCTTGCCCAGGCCGCTACCGATACCACGACCGGGACGCAGCTTCTCGCGGCGAGCGCCGGGAGCGGAACGCAGATCATTCAGTTTCATGACTTAACCCTCCACACGCAGAAGGTAGTAGGCCTTGTTGATCATGCCGCGATTTTCAGGGGTGTCCTGAACTTCGACGGTGTGACCGATGCGACGCAGGCCGAGACCCTTGACGCAAGCCTTGTGATTGGCCAGACGGCCGTGGACGCTCTTGATCAGCGTGACCTTGACGGTTGCGTTAGCCATGATCAGAGAATCTCCTCGACGCTCTTGCCACGCTTGGCAGCAACAGCTTCCGGCGCCTGCATGTGCTTGAGACCTTCAAAGGTCGCGTACACAACGTTTACCGGGTTGGTGGAGCCGTAGCACTTGGCCAGGACGTTCTGCACACCAGCGACTTCCAGGACGGCGCGCATGGCACCACCGGCGATGATGCCGGTACCGTCGGAAGCGGGCTGCATGTACACCTTGGAGGCGCCATGGGCGGCCTTGACCGGGTACTGCAGGGTGGTGCCGTTCAGATCCACCTGGATCATGTTGCGGCGAGCAGCTTCCATAGCCTTCTGGATGGCGGCAGGCACTTCACGGGCCTTGCCACGGCCGAAGCCAACGCGGCCTTTGCCATCGCCAACCACGGTCAGAGCGGTGAAGGCGAAGATACGGCCGCCTTTCACGGTTTTGGCTACGCGGTTA
The DNA here is from genome assembly GCF_031453455.1 of Pseudomonas sp. SORGH_AS_0211. Taxonomy (NCBI): domain Bacteria; kingdom Pseudomonadati; phylum Pseudomonadota; class Gammaproteobacteria; order Pseudomonadales; family Pseudomonadaceae; genus Pseudomonas; species Pseudomonas sp. SORGH_AS_0211. Next base: position 3,823,486 of record NZ_JAVIZV010000001.1, read on the forward strand.
ACTTGAACCAGCTTCTCGATATAGCCTTCGTCGCGCTTTTGATCGTTATTTGCCATGACTTAGAACTCCAGCCCGCCTTCACGAGCAGCGTCGGCCAGCGCTTTGACGCGACCATGGTACTTGAAGCCAGAACGATCAAAGGCCACCTGGGTAACGCCAGCGGCCTTGGCACGCTCGGCGACCAGCAGACCAACTTTCTTGGCCGCCTCGACGTTGCTGGTAGCGCTTTCGCGCAGTTCTTTGTCCAGCGTAGAAGCGCTGGCCAGGACCTTGCTGCCATCGGCCGCGATGACCTGGGCATAGATGTGCTGGGAAGAGCGGTACACGCACAGACGGACCACTTCCAGCTCGCGCATCTTCAGGCGAGCCTTGCGAGCGCGACGCAGTCGGGTTTCTTTCTTGACGGTCATTTGCTATGCCCTACTTTTTCTTGGCTTCTTTACGGTGGACGACTTCGTCGGCATACCGTACACCCTTGCCCTTGTAAGGCTCCGGCGGACGGAAACCACGAATCTCAGCCGCAACCTGGCCGACCAGCTGCTTGTCGATACCCTTGATCAGGATTTCGGTCTGGTTGGGGGTTTCTGCGGTGATGCCTTGCGGCAGGTCGTAGTCCACAGGGTGAGAGAAGCCCAGAGCGAGGTTCAGCACCTGACCTTTGGCCTGGGCCTTGTAGCCCACACCGACCAGTTGCAGCTTGCGCTCGAAGCCCTGGCTGACGCCGACCACCATGTTGTTGACCAGGGCACGGGTAGTGCCGGCCATCGCACGGGTCTGCTGATCGCCATTGCGAGCAGCGAAACGCAGCTCACCGGACTCTTGAGTGACTTCAACGGACGGATGGACCTTCAGTTCCAGAGCGCCCTTGGCACCCTTGATCGAAAGAGCCTGACCGGCCAGATTAACTTCGACGCCTGCAGGCAGTCTTACCGGGTTTTTAGCAACGCGAGACATGCTGATTCCCCTTAGAAGACTGTGCAGAGCACTTCGCCGCCAACACCAGCAGCACGGGCCGCGCGATCAGTCATCACACCTTTGTTGGTGGAAACGATCGACACACCCAGACCGCCACGCACTTTCGGCAGCTGGTCAACGGCTTTGTACTGGCGCAGACCGGGACGGCTGCTACGCTTCAGCTCTTCGATGACAGGCTTGCCTTCAAAGTACTTCAGCTCGATAGACAGCGACGGCTTGGATTCCGCGCTGACCTGAAAATCCGCGATGTAACCTTCGTCCTTGAGGACTTTGGCAACGGCAGCCTTCAGCTTGGAAGAAGGCATGCTCACAACGGCCTTTTCAGCCATCTGGGCATTACGGATACGAGTTAGCATGTCTGCTAACGGGTCCTGCATACTCATGGGCTATTAGCTCCTAATACAGAAATTGAGCCTACCGGCTCTCAAAATCACCCCTCGGCAATAGGCCGATTCGGGCGAGCCGAGCATTCTAGACATCGGCCTGAAACGAATCAAGCCCCAAAAGGGGCTTGATTCAATTACCGCGATGAAAGGCGCGAGCTGTTACCAGCTGGCCTTCACCAGGCCGGGCACGTCACCGCGCATGGCTGCTTCACGCAGCTTGATGCGGGACAGACCGAACTTGCGGTACACGCCGTGCGGACGACCGGTCAGGCGGCAGCGGTTACGCATGCGACTGGCGCTGGCGTCACGGGGCTGCTTCTGCAGGGCGACCTGGGCATTCCAACGATCCTCGGGGGAGGCGTTGACATTACCGATGGTCGCCTTCAGCTCGGCGCGCTTCTTGGCGTACTTGGCAACCGTCTGCTGACGCTTCAGCTCGCGGTTAATCATGCTTTGCTTAGCCATCTGAAGACCTCAATCAGTTACGGAACGGGAAGTTGAACGCGCGCAGCAGCGCACGGCCTTCCTCGTCGGTACGAGCGGTGGTGGTCAGGGTGATGTCCATACCACGCAGCGCATCGATCTTGTCGTAATCGATTTCCGGGAAGATGATCTGCTCTTTCACGCCCATGCTGTAGTTGCCGCGACCATCGAAGGACTTGGCATTCAGGCCGCGGAAGTCACGCACGCGCGGCAGGGAGATGGACAGCAGACGATCCAGGAATTCATACATGCGATCGCTACGCAGGGTCACCTTGACGCCGATCGGCCAGCCTTCGCGGATCTTGAAGCCAGCAATGGAATTGCGGGCATAAGTCACGACCGGCTTTTGACCAGCGATCTTTTCTAGGTCAGCTACAGCGTTGTCGATGATTTTCTTGTCACCGACTGCTTCGCCCAGACCCATGTTCAAGGTGATCTTGGTGATGCGCGGAACTTCCATCACGTTACCCAGCTGAAGCTGCTCTTTCAGCTTGGGCGCGATTTCCTTCCGATAAATCTCTTTCAATCGAGCCATGGTGATCTACCTAGCAGCTTCAGGCCTGGACCGCTTTTTGGGTCGACTTGAAGATACGAATCTTCTTGCCGTCTTCGACTTTGAAACCAACGCGGTCAGCCTTGTTGGTCTCGGAGTTGAAAATGGCAACGTTGGAGACATGCAGAGGGGCTTCTTTCTCTACGATGCCACCCTGAACACCCAGCATGGGGTTGGGCTTGGTGTGGCGCTTGATCAGGTTGACCCCACCAACGACCAGACGGTCATCGGCGAGCACCTTCAGCACCTTGCCACGCTTGCCCTTGTCCTTGCCGGCAATGACGATTACCTCGTCGTCACGACGAATCTTTTGCATGTCGGCTACTCCTTACAGCACTTCGGGGGCAAGGGAGACGATCTTCATGAACTTCTCGGAGCGAAGTTCACGGGTCACCGGCCCAAAGATACGGGTGCCAATCGGCTCTTGCTTGTTGTTCAGCAGAACCGCGGCGTTGCCGTCGAAGCGGATGATGGAACCGTCGGTGCGGCGGACGCCGTGCTTGGTACGCACGACGACTGCAGTCATCACCTGACCTTTCTTCACCTTGCCGCGCGGAATTGCTTCCTTGACGGTGACTTTGATGATATCGCCAATGCCGGCGTAACGGCGGTGGGAACCGCCGAGCACCTTGATGCACATCACGCGACGAGCGCCGCTGTTGTCGGCGACGTCAAGCATGGATTGAGTCTGGATCATGGCTCTCTACCCTTATACCTGAACGGCGCGCTCGACGACGTCAACCAGGGTCCACGCCTTGGTCTTGGCCAGCGGGCGGGTTTCGCGAATGGTGACCAGGTCACCAATGCGGCACTGATTGGTTTCGTCGTGAGCGTGCAGCTTGGTGGAACGCTTCACGTATTTGCCGTAGATCGGGTGCTTGACGCGACGCTCAATCAGTACGGTGACGGTTTTGTCCATCTTGTCGCTGACCACTCGGCCGGTCAGCGTACGGACAGTTTTTTCAGCTTCAGCCATGATCACTTACCTGCCTGCTGGTTCAGCACAGTCTTGACGCGAGCGATGTCGCGCTTCACTTGCGAGAGCATGTGAGACTGACCCAACTGGCCAGTTGCCTTCTGCATACGCAGATTGAACTGGTCACGCAGCAGGTTGAGAAGCTGCTCGTTCAGCTCCTCTACGGATTTCTCACGCAAATCTTTCGCTTTCATCACATCACCGTCCGCTTAACAAAGGAGGTTTCGAGCGGAAGCTTGGCAGCGGCCAGGGCAAATGCCTGACGAGCCAGATCCTCGGAAACACCCTCGATCTCGTACAGGACCTTGCCCGGCTGGATCTGGGCTACCCAGTACTCGACACTACCCTTACCTTTACCCATCCGCACTTCGAGAGGCTTCTTGGTGACAGGCTTGTCAGGGAAGACGCGGATCCAGATCTTGCCGCCACGCTTCACGTGACGGGTCAGCGCACGACGTGCGGATTCGATCTGGCGAGCGGTCAGACGGCCACGGCCGACAGCCTTCAGCGCGTACTCGCCGAAGCTGACCTTGCTACCGCGATGAGCCAGACCACGGTTGTGGCCGGTCATCTGCTTGCGGAATTTTGTACGCTTGGGTTGCAGCATGTTGCGTACTCCTTACTTAGCAGCAGCTTTTTTGCGCGGAGCCGGGGCGACGGGCTTGAGCTCTTCCTGGCGGCCACCAATGACCTCACCCTTGAAGATCCAGACCTTCACACCGATCACACCGTAAGTGGTGTGAGCTTCCGCAGTGGCGTAGTCGATATCGGCACGCAGGGTGTGCAGGGGCACACGACCTTCGCGATACCACTCGGTACGGGCGATTTCAGCACCGCCCAGACGACCGCTCACCTGAATCTTGATGCCTTTGGCACCAATGCGGATCGCGTTCTGCACGGCGCGCTTCATGGCACGACGGAACATCACACGACGCTCAAGCTGCTGCGCAACACTCTGCGCAACCAGGGCACCGTCGAGCTCCGGCTTGCGGATCTCTTCGATGTTGATGTGCACAGGCACACCCATTCTTGCGGTCAGGTCCTGACGCAGCTTCTCGACATCCTCACCTTTCTTGCCGATCACGATACCGGGACGGGCGGTGTGGATGGTGATGCGTGCGGTTTGAGCCGGGCGATGAATATCGATACGGCTTACGGACGCGCTTTTTAGTTTGTCCTGGAGGTACTCACGAACCTTCAGGTCGGCCAGCAGATAGTCCGCATAAGTGCGCTTATCCGCGTACCAGACCGAAGTGTGCTCCTTGACGATACCCAGGCGAATGCCATTGGGATGTACTTTCTGACCCATCTGATCGACTCCGTTACTTGTCCGCAACCTTGACCGTGATATGGCAAGACCGCTTCACGATGCGATCAGCACGACCTTTGGCACGCGGCATGATGCGCTTGAGCGAACGACCTTCGTTTACGAAGACAGTGGAAACCTTCAGGTCGTCCACGTCGGCGCCTTCATTGTGCTCGGCGTTGGCAACAGCCGACTCCAGCACCTTCTTCATGATTTCAGCGGCTTTCTTGCTGCTGAAAGTCAACAGGTTGAGCGCTTCGCCCACCTTCTTCCCGCGGATCTGGTCGGCGACCAAGCGGGCTTTCTGGGCGGAGATACGAGCGCCCGACAGCTTAGCGGCTACTTCCATCTTCCTTACCCCTTAACGCTTGGCTTTCTTGTCAGCCGCATGACCGCGATAGGTGCGGGTAGCAGCAAACTCGCCGAGTTTGTGGCCGACCATGTCTTCGTTCACCAGAACGGGGACATGTTGACGACCGTTGTGCACAGCGATGGTCAGACCGACCATCTGCGGCAGGATCATCGAACGACGCGACCAGGTCTTGATCGGTTTGCGTTCGTTCTTTTCCACCGCGACTTCGATCTTCTTCAACAGGTGAAGATCGATAAAAGGACCTTTCTTCAGAGAACGGGGCACAGTCGAATCCTCTACTGATTACTTGCCGCGACGGACAATCATCTTGTCGGTACGCTTGTTGGAGCGCGTCTTGAGACCCTTGGTCTTGACGCCCCATGGCGAAACCGGATGACGGCCACCGGAAGTACGACCTTCACCACCACCATGCGGGTGATCGACCGGGTTCATGGCAACACCACGAACGGTCGGACGCACACCACGCCAGCGGGTGGCACCGGCCTTACCCAGCGAACGCAGGCTGTGCTCACCGTTGGACACTTCGCCCAGGGTGGCACGGCACTCGGACAGCACCTTGCGCATTTCACCGCTGCGCAGGCGCACGGTGACGTAGGCGCCTTCACGGGCGACCAGCTGAGCGGAGGTACCCGCGGAGCGAGCGATCTGAGCGCCTTTGCCAGGCTTCAGCTCGATACCGTGGATGGTGCTACCGACCGGCACGTTACGCAGCGGCAGGTTGTTGCCAGCCTTGATGGGCGCGCCAGCGCCGGACAGCAGCTGGTCACCGGCAGCAACGCCCTTGGGGGCGATGATGTAGCGACGCTCGCCATCGGCGTACTTCAGCAGAGCGATGTGTGCAGTACGGTTCGGATCGTATTCGATACGCTCAACGACGGCAGGGATGCCATCCTTGTTGCGACGGAAATCGACCAGACGGTAGTGCTGCTTGTGACCACCGCCGATGTGACGAGTGGTGATACGACCATTGTTGTTACGGCCGCCGGACTTGCTCTTCTTCTCCAGCAAAGGAGCGTAAGGCGCGCCCTTGTGCAGATCAGAGTTGACCACCTTGACCACAAAGCGGCGGCCAGCGGAGGTCGGCTTGCATTTTACGATTGCCATGATGCCCCCTGATTACTCGGCGCTGCTGGAAAAGTCGAGATCCTGGCCCGGCTGGAGCGCGATGTACGCTTTTTTCCAGTCGTTACGCTTGCCCAGACCACGAGCGGTACGCTTGGTCTTGCCCTGGACGTTCAGGGTGCTGACGCTGCGAACCTTGACCTCGAACAGCTGTTCGACGGCCTTCTTGATTTCCAGCTTGGTTGCATCGGTGGCAACCTTGAATACGAACTGCTTCTGGCTGTCCGCCAGCATGGTGGCCTTCTCGGAGATGTGCGGGCCAAGCAGCACTTTGAATACGCGTTCCTGGTTCATGCCAGCAGCTCCTCGAATTTCTTCACGGCGGACACAGTGACCAGCACCTTGTCGTAGGCGATCAGGCTGACCGGGTCGGAACCCTGGACATCACGCACGTCGACGAAAGGCAGGTTGCGGGCGGCCAGATACAGATTCTGGTCGACAGCGTCGGTCACGATCAGCACGTCGCTCAGGCCCAGGCCGTCCAGCTTGCTGACCAGGGTCTTGGTCTTGGGCGCGTCGACGGCGAAGTCGTCAACCACGACCAGACGATCCAGACGGACCAGCTCGGCGAGGATGGAGCGCAGTGCAGCGCGGTACATCTTCTTGTTCAGCTTCTGGCTGTGATCCTGGGGCTTGGCTGCGAAAGCCACGCCACCGGAGCGCCAGATGGGGCTGCGGATGGTACCGGCACGGGCACGACCGCTGCCCTTCTGACGCCAGGGCTTCTTGCCGCCGCCACGGACTTCGGAACGGGTCTTCTGGGCACGGGTGCCCTGACGACCGCCAGCCATGTAGGCCACGACTGCCTGGTGAACCAGGGTCTCGTTGAATTCACCGCCGAAGGTGTGCTCAGAGACTTCGATAGCTTGAGAGCCATTCACATTGAGTTGCATGTTCTCTCTCCTCTCAACCACGGGCCTTGACAGCGGGACGCACGATCACGTCACCACCCGGCGCGCCGGGGACGGCACCCTTGACCAGCAGCAGGTTGCGCTCGGCGTCTACACGCACGACTTCCAGCGACTGAACGGTTACACGCTCCGCACCCAGGTGACCGGACATTTTCTTGCCCTTGAACACTCGACCAGGAGTCTGGCACTGGCCGATGGAACCAGGTGCACGGTGGGAAACGGAGTTACCGTGGGTGTTGTCCTGACCACGGAAGTTCCAGCGCTTGATGGTACCGGCGTAGCCCTTACCTTTGGACTGACCAGTGACATCAACCATCTGACCGGCTTCGAACAGAGCTACGGTAACTTCGTCACCTGCCTTGTACTCACCGTCTTCCAGGCGGAATTCGAGGACGCTACGACCAGCAGCAACGCTGGCCTTGGCGAAGTGACCGGCTTGCGCCTTGGTCACGCGGGAAGCACGACGCTCGCCCACGGTTACCTGAATGGCGCGATAGCCATCGGTTTCTTCGCTCTTGAATTGGGTTACGCGATTCGGCTCGATCTCAATGACCGTGACCGGAACGGAAACGCCTTCTTCGGTGAAAACGCGGGTCATACCGCATTTACGACCGACTAAACCAATCGTCATGTTGAGAACCTCTTGAGTGTACGGGGCTTTCACCCGCTATGGCCGCCCATTTCAGAGCGTTACACGACTGAAACCTTGACGGTCTCAGCCGAGGCTGATTTGCACTTCAACGCCAGCGGCGAGATCGAGCTTCATCAGCGCATCGACGGTCTTGTCGGTGGGCTGAACGATGTCGAGCACACGCTTGTGGGTACGAATTTCGTACTGGTCACGAGCGTCCTTGTTGACGTGCGGAGAAATCAGCACTGTGTAACGTTCCTTGCGGGTAGGCAGAGGAATCGGACCACGCACCTGAGCACCAGTACGTTTCGCAGTTTCTACGATTTCCTGGGTGGATTGATCGATCAGGCGATGATCAAAAGCCTTCAACCGAATACGGATTTGTTGATTTTGCATTTGACCTCAGACTCCAAGCTTTCCTCTCGGACAAAAAGGTGCCCGATTAAAGGAGGCGCAATTCTAAGGATGTCGCCAGCGGCTGTCAAGAACGCCTCTTTTGCCATCTGTCAATTTCACCAGGCAAGAAAAAAGGCCCCTAGGGGCCTTTTTTCGTTTCAGATCAATCGATTACTCGATGATCTTGGCAACCACGCCGGCGCCGACGGTACGACCGCCTTCACGGATGGCGAAACGCAGGCCGTCTTCCATCGCGATCGGAGCGATCAGGGTGACAACCATCTTGATGTTGTCGCCCGGCATCACCATCTCGACGCCTTCCGGCAGCTCGCAGTTACCGGTCACGTCGGTGGTGCGGAAGTAGAACTGCGGACGGTAGCCCTTGAAGAACGGGGTGTGACGACCGCCTTCTTCCTTGGACAGCACGTACACTTCGCACTCGAACTTGGTGTGCGGCTTGATGGTGTTCGGCTTGGCCAGAACCTGGCCACGCTCCACGTCTTCACGCTTGGTGCCACGCAGCAGCACGCCGACGTTCTCGCCAGCACGGCCTTCGTCCAGCAGCTTGCGGAACATTTCAACGCCGGTGCAGGTGGTCTTGACGGTGGCCTTGATGCCCACGATCTCGACTTCTTCCTGGATGCGGACGATGCCACGCTCGACACGACCGGTTACCACGGTGCCGCGACCGGAGATCGAGAACACGTCTTCGATCGGCATCAGGAACGGCTTGTCGATGGCACGCTCGGGCTCGGGGATGTACGAGTCCAGGGTCTCGACCAGCTTGCGCACGGCAGAGGTACCCATTTCGTTGTCGTCGTTGCCGTTCAGCGCCATCAGCGCGGAGCCGATCACGATCGGGGTGTCGTCGCCCGGGAAGTCGTAGGTGTTCAGCAGATCGCGAACTTCCATCTCGACCAGTTCCAGCAGCTCGGCGTCGTCAACCATGTCGGCCTTGTTCAGGAACACGACGATGTAGGGAACGCCTACCTGGCGGGACAGCAGGATGTGCTCGCGGGTCTGCGGCATGGGGCCGTCAGCAGCCGAGCAAACCAGGATCGCGCCGTCCATCTGGGCAGCACCGGTGATCATGTTCTTCACGTAGTCGGCGTGGCCGGGGCAGTCGACGTGCGCGTAGTGACGGATCGCCGAGTCGTACTCAACGTGGGAGGTGTTGATGGTGATACCGCGAGCCTTTTCTTCCGGCGCGTTGTCGATCTGGTCGAAACCACGAGCGGAACCGCCCCAGGTGTCGGCACAGACCTTGGTCAGCGCAGCGGTCAGAGTGGTCTTGCCATGGTCGACGTGACCGATGGTGCCCACGTTCAGGTGCGGTTTGTTACGTTCGAATTTTTCTTTAGCCACGAGATAAAACCTCTAGTCAAAGCGCTGATTAAGCTTGTTTCTTGATGATGGCTTCGGCGATGTTCGACGGAGCTTCGGCGTACTTGGAGAACTCCATGGAGTAGCTTGCGCGACCCTGAGACATGGAGCGGACATCCGTAGCGTAGCCAAACATCTCGCCCAGCGGAACCTCGGCACGGATGACCTTGCCGGTCACGGTGTCTTCCATACCCTGGATCAGGCCACGACGACGATTCAGGTCGCCCATGACGTCGCCCATGTAGTCTTCCGGGGTCACGACCTCGACCTTCATGATCGGCTCGAGCAGCACGGCACCACCCTTCTGGGTGAGCTGCTTGGTCGCCATGGAGGCAGCGATCTTGAACGCCATCTCGTTGGAGTCGACGTCGTGGTAGGAACCGTCGAACACAGCGGCCTTCAGGCCGAGCAGCGGATAGCCGGCAACGATGCCGTTCTTCATCTGCTCTTCGATGCCCTTCTGGATCGCCGGGATGTATTCCTTCGGAATCACACCGCCCACGACTTCGCTGACGAACTCCAGACCTTCCTGACCTTCGTCGGCCGGCGCGAAGCGAATCCAGCAGTGACCGAACTGGCCACGACCACCCGACTGGCGAACGAACTTGCCTTCGATCTCGCAGGTGTTGCGGATGGTTTCACGGTAGGCGACCTGAGGCTTACCGATGTTCGCTTCCACGCCGAATTCGCGCTTCATGCGGTCCACCAGGATGTCCAGGTGCAGCTCGCCCATGCCGGAGATGATGGTCTGACCGGACTCTTCGTCGGTCTTGACGCGGAACGAGGGATCTTCCTGGGCCAGCTTGCCCAGTGCGATGCCCATCTTTTCCTGGTCGGCCTTGGTCTTCGGCTCGACGGCCACCGAGATCACCGGCTCCGGGAAGTCCATGCGCTCGAGGATGATCGGCTTCTCGATCGAGCACAGGGTGTCACCAGTGGTGACGTCCTTCATGCCGATCAGGGCGGCGATATCGCCAGCACGAACTTCCTTGATCTCTTCACGGGTGTTGGCGTGCATCTGCACCATACGGCCGACGCGCTCCTTCTTGCCCTTCACCGAGTTGATGACGGAGTCACCGGAGCTCAGTACACCCGAGTAGACGCGGGCGAAGGTCAAGGTACCCACGAAGGGGTCGGTAGCGATCTTGAACGCCAGAGCCGAGAAGGGCTCGTTATCGTCCGCGTGACGCTCGTCGTGGATTTCCTCGTTGTCCGGGTTGGTACCCTTGATCGCGGGAATCTCGACCGGCGCCGGCAGGAAGTCGATCACGGCGTCCAGAACCAGGGGCACGCCCTTGTTCTTGAACGAGGAACCGCAAACGGCCGGGACGATTTCGCAGGCGATGGTACGCTGACGCAGGCCGGCCTTGATCTCGTCGATCGACAGCTCGCCGCCTTCCAGGTACTTGTTCATCAGCTCTTCGTTGGCTTCGGCCGCAGCCTCGACCATGTTGGAGCGCCACTGCTCGGCATCGGCCAGCATGTCCGCAGGAATGTCTTCCTCGCGGTAGGTCATGCCCTGGTCGTCATCGTTCCAGAAGATGGCCTTCATCTTCAGCAGGTCGATCTGGCCCAGGAAGTTCTCTTCCGCGCCGATGGCCAGCTGAACCGGGACCGGAGTGTGGCCCAGGCGCTTCTTGATCTGCTCGACGACGCGCAGGAAGTTGGCACCGGCACGGTCCATCTTGTTGACGTAGACGATGCGCGGGACGCCGTACTTGTTGGCCTGACGCCATACGGTTTCGGACTGGGGCTCGACACCGGAGGTACCGCAGAACACCACGACCGCACCGTCCAGCACGCGCAGGGAACGCTCCACCTCAATGGTGAAGTCCACGTGGCCGGGGGTATCGATGATGTTTACGCGGTACTTGTCGTACTGCTTGGTCGAACCGGACCAGAACGCGGTGGTGGCAGCGGAGGTGATGGTAATACCACGCTCCTGCTCCTGCACCATCCAGTCCATGGTCGCAGCGCCGTCGTGAACCTCACCCATTTTGTGGTTCACGCCGGTATAGAACAGAATCCGCTCGGTAGTAGTCGTCTTACCTGCGTCCACGTGGGCGCAGATACCGATGTTCCGATAGCGGTTAATAGCGGTTGTACGAGCCATAAGGTCCTCGCTTGATTGGAAGCGCTAGGCTTAGAAGCGGTAGTGCGAGAAGGCCTTGTTGGCTTCTGCCATGCGATGCACGTCTTCGCGCTTCTTGACTGCGGCACCCTTGCCTTCAAAAGCGTCCATGAGTTCACCCGCCAGGCGCAGAGCCATGGACTTCTCACCACGCTTGCGCGCGGAGTCCACCAGCCAGCGCATGGCCAGGGCATTACGACGGGAAGGACGAACCTCAACCGGCACCTGGTAGGTAGCACCGCCGACACGGCGGGACTTCACTTCGACCAGCGGAGCGATGGCGTCGAGCGCTTTTTCGAAAACTTCCAGGGGTTCGGCATTCTTGGAACGCTCTTTGACCTTGTCCAGAGCACCATAAACGATACGCTCGGCGACGGCTTTCTTGCCGCTCTCCATCACGTGGTTCATGAACTTGGCCAGGATCTGGCTTCCGTATTTCGGATCGTCAAGTATTTCGCGCTTGGCCGCTACACGACGTCTTGGCATTGATAAGCCCTCAAAACGGTCTTCAGGTTAGCTCGGGACTCGTTGCCCGACCTTACTCTTATCGACTCGAACAAAAAGAAAGGTGGTTACTTCGGACGCTTGGTGCCGTACTTGGAACGGCCCTGCTTGCGGTCCTTCACACCGGTGGTGTCCAGCGAGCCGCGCACGGTGTGATAACGCACACCCGGCAGATCCTTGACCCGGCCACCGCGGATCAGCACGACGCTGTGTTCCTGCAGGTTGTGACCTTCACCACCGATGTAGGAGGTGACTTCGAAGCCGTTGGTCAGACGTACACGGCAGACCTTCCGCAGTGCGGAGTTGGGCTTCTTGGGAGTGGTGGTGTACACGCGGGTGCACACGCCACGACGTTGCGGGCAGTTTTGCAGCGCAGGCACGTCGGATTTCTCGACGATACGCTTGCGTGCACTACGCACCAGCTGGTTGATAGTTGCCATCTATAGCTCCACTGATTGTCTTGCGACATAAACGAAATAGCAGAACGTCAGTCCTGCCCATTTTCGGGGAACGAAAGTCTAAAGAGCTTGGGCGCCCCAGTCAAGACAAAGCCCCCGGACGCCTAGGGCGCCGGGGGCTTTGTCAAGCGGGACCTGCTACCGAACTCAGCTGGCGCTGGAGTTCAGCGCTTCGGTCAGGGCGGCTTCGGCCTCGCTGGCGCTCACGCGCTGCGGCTTGCCGAGTTCGCGCTGACGCTTGCGCTCGCTGTGGTACGCCAGACCGGTACCGGCCGGGATCAGGCGGCCCACCACCACGTTTTCCTTCAGGCCGCGCAGGAAGTCGCGCTTGCCGGTCACGGCGGCTTCGGTCAGGACACGGGTGGTCTCCTGGAAGGAAGCGGCCGAGATGAAGGACTCGGTGGACAGCGAAGCCTTGGTGATACCCAGCAGGACGCGCTCGTACTTGGCGACGAAACGATCATTGCCGACCAGCTGCTCGTTCTCTTCCAGGACGTGGGTCAGTTCGACCTGATCGCCCTTGATGAAGCTCGAGTCGCCGGTGTCGCTCACTTCGACCTTGCGCAGCATCTGCCGCAGGATGGTCTCGATGTGCTTGTCGTTGATCTTCACGCCCTGCAGGCGGTACACGTCCTGGATCTCGTTGACGATGTACTTGGCCAGCGCGCTGACACCCAGCAGACGCAGGATATCGTGCGGGTTGCTCGGACCATCGGAGATGACTTCGCCGCGGCTTACCTGTTCGCCTTCGAAGACGTTCAGGTGACGCCACTTCGGAATCAGCTCCTCGTAGGGGTCGGTGCCATCGGTCGGGGTGATAACCAGACGACGCTTGCCCTTGGTTTCCTTGCCGAAGGAGATGGTACCGCTGATCTCCGCCAGGATTGCCGGCTCCTTGGGACGACGCGCTTCGAAGAGGTCGGCCACGCGGGGCAGACCACCGGTGATGTCGCGGGTCTTGGAGGTTTCCTGGGGGATACGGGCGATAACGTCACCCACATGCACCTTGGCACCGTCGCTCAGGTTGACCAGCGCGTTCGGCGGCAGGAAGTACTGGGCCGGTACGTCGGTACCCGGCAGCAGCAGGTCCTTGCCGTTGGCGTCGATCAGCTTGACCGCCGGACGGATGTCCTTGCCGGAAGTCGGGCGATCCTTGGCGTCGAGCACCTCGATGTTGGTCAGACCGGTCAGTTCGTCGGTCTGGCGTTTGATGGTGATGCCCTCCTCCATGCCGACGAAGGCCACGGTACCGTCCATCTCGGTGACGATGGGGTGGGTGTGCGGGTCCCACTTGGCGACGATGGCGCCAGCGTCGACCTTGTCGCCTTCCTTGACCGAGATCACCGCACCGTAGGGCAGCTTGTAGCGCTCGCGCTCACGACCGAAGTCGTCGGCGATGGCCAGCTCACCAGAACGGGACACGGCAACCAGGGCGCCATCGGCACGTTCGACGTGCTTCAGGTTGTGCAGACGGATGGCACCGCCGTTCTTGACCTGGACGCTGTCGGCCGCGGAGGTCCGGCTGGCCGCACCGCCAATGTGGAAGGTACGCATGGTCAGCTGGGTACCCGGCTCACCGATGGACTGGGCGGCGATGACGCCGACCGCTTCACCGATGTTGACCTGGTGACCGCGAGCCAGATCGCGACCGTAGCACTTGGCGCAGATGCCATGACGGGTTTCGCAGGTGATCGGCGAACGCACCACGACTTCGTCGACGCTGTTGAGCTCGAGGAACTCGACCCAGCGCTCGTCGACCAGGGTGCCGGCCGGCACGATGATCTCGTCGGTACCCGGCTTGGGCACGTCACGGGCGATGACTCGACCCAGAACGCGCTCGCCCAGGGGCTCGACCACGTCGCCGCCTTCGATGTGCGGCGTCATGATCAGGCCGCGTTCGGTACCGCAATCGACTTCGGTCACCACCAGATCCTGGGCCACGTCGACGAGACGACGGGTCAGGTAACCGGAGTTCGCGGTCTTCAGTGCGGTATCCGCCAGACCCTTACGGGCACCGTGGGTGGAGATGAAGTACTGGAGTACGTTCAGGCCTTCACGGAAGTTGGCGGTGATGGGCGTCTCGATGATGGAGCCGTCCGGCTTGGCCATCAGGCCACGCATGCCGGCGAGCTGACGAATCTGGGCCGCGGAACCCCGGGCGCCGGAATCGGCCATCATGTACATGGAGTTGAAGGACTCCTGGTCGACTTCCTTGCCCTCGCGGTCGATGACCTTCTCTTTCGAGAGATTGGTCATCATCGCCTTGGACACTTCGTCGTTGGCCTTCGACCAGAGGTCGATCACCTTGTTGTACTTCTCGCCCTGGGTTACCAGGCCGGAGGCGTACTGGCTCTCGATCTCCTTCACCTCGGCGGTGGCGGCATCGATGATGCGCGCCTTCTCATCCGGAATGACGAAGTCGTTCACGCCGATTGAGACGCCGGACAGGGTCGAATAGGCGAAGCCGGTGTACATCAGCTGGTCGGCGAAGATGACGGTGTCCTTGAGACCCACCACGCGGTAGCAGTGGTTGATCAGCTTGGAGATGGCCTTCTTCTTCATCGACTGGTTGACCACGTCGTACGGCAGGCCGGCAGGCACGACCTGGAACAGCAGCGCGCGGCCGACGGTGGTGTCGACGATGCGGGTGTTCTTGGTCAAGCTGCCGTCCTTGTGACGGATGGTCTCGTTGATGCGCACCTTGACCTTGGCATGCAGGGCGGCTTCGCCGGCACGGAAGACGCGATCGACTTCCTGCAGGTCGGCGAACACGCGGCCTTCGCCCTTGGCGTTGATGGCTTCACGGGTCATGTAGTACAGACCCAGCACCACGTCCTGCGACGGCACGATGATCGGCTCGCCGTTGGCGGGCGACAGGATGTTGTTGGTCGACATCATCAGGGCGCGCGCTTCCAGCTGGGCTTCCAGCGTCAGCGGCACGTGCACGGCCATCTGGTCACCGTCGAAGTCGGCGTTGTACGCGGCGCAGACCAGCGGGTGCAGCTGGATGGCCTTGCCTTCGATGAGGACCGGCTCGAACGCCTGGATACCCAGACGGTGCAGGGTCGGGGCGCGGTTGAGCAGCACGGGGTGTTCGCGGATGACTTCGGCGAGAACGTCCCAGACCTCGGGCAGTTCGCGCTCGACCATCTTCTTGGCGGCCTTGATGGTGGTCGCCATGCCACGGGCTTCCAGCTTGCCGAAGATGAAGGGCTTGAACAGCTCCAGCGCCATCTTCTTGGGCAGACCGCACTGGTGCAGACGCAGGGTCGGGCCCACGGTGATCACGGAACGACCGGAGTAGTCGACGCGCTTGCCCAGCAGGTTCTGACGGAAGCGACCCTGCTTGCCCTTGATCATGTCGGCCAGGGACTTCAGCGGGCGCTTGTTGGAACCGGTGATGGCACGGCCGCGACGGCCGTTGTCCAGCAGGGCGTCAACAGCTTCCTGCAGCATGCGCTTCTCGTTGCGCACAATGATGTCGGGCGCGGCGAGGTCGAGCAGCCGCTTGAGGCGGTTGTTCCGGTTGATGACGCGACGATAGAGGTCGTTCAGGTCGGAGGTCGCGAAGCGGCCGCCATCCAGCGGTACCAGCGGACGCAGGTCCGGCGGCAGCACGGGCAGCACGGTCATGACCATCCACTCCGGCTTGTTGCCGGAGCCCTGGAAGGCTTCCATCAGCTTCAGGCGCTTGGACAGCTTCTTGATCTTGGTCTCGGAGTTGGTCTGCGGAATCTCTTCGCGCAGGCGGCCGATCTCGTGCTCCAGATCAATGGCGCCGAGCAGCTGGAACACGGCTTCCGCACCCATGCGGGCGTCGAAGTCGTCACCGAACTCTTCCAGTGCCTCGAAGTACTGCTCGTCGTTCAGCAGCTGGTACTTCTCGAGGGTGGTCATGCCCGGATCGATCACCACGTAGCTCTCGAAATAGAGCACGCGCTCGATGTCACGCAGGGTCATGTCCAGCAGCAGGCCGATACGCGACGGCAGCGACTTCAGGAACCAGATGTGGGCGACGGGCGAAGCCAGCTCGATGTGACCCATGCGCTCGCGGCGCACCTTGGCCAGGGCGACTTCCACGCCGCACTTCTCGCAGATCACGCCGCGGTGCTTGAGGCGCTTGTACTTTCCGCACAGGCACTCGTAGTCCTTGACCGGGCCAAAGATCTTGGCGCAGAACAGACCATCGCGCTCGGGCTTGAAGGTACGGTAGTTGATGGTCTCCGGCTTCTTCACTTCACCGAACGACCAGGAACGAATCATCTCGGGCGAGGCCAGACCGATACGGATGGCATCGAACTCCTCGAGTTGACCCTGGTTTTTCAACAGATTGAGCAAGTCTTTCAAGGCCTTTCCTCCTCACGGACCGGAGGCGACCGCCGCGCGGTCGCCTCCTCTAGGGTCTCGTGTTATTCGGTTTCCAGTTCGATATCGATGCCGAGCGAGCGGATTTCCTTGATCAGTACGTTGAAGGACTCGGGCATGCCGGCCTCCATGCGGTGATCCCCGTCCACGATGTTCTTGTACATCTTGGTCCGGCCGTTCACATCGTCCGACTTCACCGTCAGCATTTCCTGCAGGGTGTAAGCCGCGCCATAGGCCTCCAGTGCCCAGACCTCCATCTCCCCGAAACGCTGACCACCGAACTGCGCCTTACCACCCAGCGGCTGCTGGGTAACCAGGCTGTAGGAACCGGTGGAACGGGCGTGCATCTTGTCGTCCACCAGGTGGTTCAGCTTGAGCATGTACATGTAGCCGACGGTGGTGGTGCGCTCGAAGGCATTGCCGGTGCGGCCGTCGTACAGACGCATCTGGCCGCTCTCCGGCAGATCGGCCAGCTTCAGCATAGCCTTGATCTCGCTTTCCTTGGCACCGTCGAACACCGGCGTGGCCATGGGAACACCGCCGCGCAGGTTCTTCGCCAGGTCGAGGACTTCCTGATCGCTCAGGTCGTCGAGCTTCTCCTGACGGCCACCGATCTCGTTGTAGATCTCGTGCAGGAAGCTGCGCAGTTCGGCAACCTTGCGCTGCTCTTCGATCATCACGTTGATCTTCTCGCCCAGGCCCTTGGCCGCGAGGCCCAGGTGGGTTTCGAGGATCTGACCGACGTTCATCCGCGAAGGTACGCCCAGCGGGTTCAGCACGATGTCCACCGGCGTGCCGTTGGCGTCGTAGGGCATGTCTTCGACCGGCATGATCACCGAGACCACACCCTTGTTACCGTGACGACCGGCCATCTTGTCGCCCGGCTGGATGCGGCGCTTGATGGCGAGGTAGACCTTGACGATCTTCAGCACGCCCGGAGCCAGGTCATCGCCCTGCTGCAGCTTGCGCTTCTTGTCTTCGAACTTGTCATCCAGCAGCTGGCGACGGTCGGACAGGTAGGCCTGAGCTTTTTCCAGCTGCTCGTTGTGAGCATCTTCCGCCATGCGCAGCTTGAACCACTGACCGCGCTCGAGGCCGTTCAGGTACTCGTCGGTGATGACGGCACCCTTCTTGACCGCCGGGCCGCCTTCGGCGACCTGACCGACCAGGGCCTGACGCAGACGCTCGAAGGTCGCGCCTTCGACGATGCGGAACTCTTCGTTCAGATCCTTGCGGATCTCGTCGAGCTGGGACTTCTCGATGGCCAGGGCGCGGGAGTCGCGCTCGACGCCGTCACGGGTAAAGACCTGGACGTCGATGACGGTACCCTTGGTGCCGGTGGGCACACGCAGGGAGGTGTCCTTCACGTCGCTGGCCTTCTCGCCGAAGATGGCGCGCAGCAGCTTCTCTTCCGGAGTCAGCTGGGTTTCGCCCTTGGGCGTGACCTTGCCGACCAGGATGTCGCCGGCACCGACTTCGGCACCGACGTAGACGATACCGGCCTCGTCCAGCTTGTTCAGCGCAGCCTCACCCACGTTCGGGATGTCGGAGGTGATCTCCTCCGGGCCGAGCTTGGTGTCACGGGCCACACAGGTCAGTTCCTGGATGTGGATGGTGGTGAAGCGATCTTCCTGGACCACGCGCTCCGACAGACAGATGGAGTCTTCGAAGTTGAAGCCGTTCCAGGGCATGAAGGCCACGCGCATGTTCTGACCCAGTGCCAGCTCGCCCATGTCGGTCGAGGGGCCATCGGCCAGGATGTCGAACTTGGCCACCTGATCACCCTTGCTCACCAGCGGACGCTGGTTGATGCAGGTGTTCTGGTTGGAACGGGTGTACTTGGTCAGGTTGTAGATGTCGACGCCGGCTTCACCGGTCTCGACTTCGTCATCGTTGACGCGCACCACGATACGGCTGGCATCGACGGAGTCGATCACGCCACCACGACGGGCCACGACGCAGACGCCGGAGTCACGGGCGACGTTGCGCTCCATGCCGGTACCGACCAGCGGCTTGTCCGAACGCAGGGTCGGCACGGCCTGACGCTGCATGTTGGAACCCATCAGCGCGCGGTTGGCGTCGTCGTGCTCGAGGAACGGAATCAGCGAGGCGGCGACGGAGACTACCTGCTTGGGCGAAACGTCCATCAAGGTGACGTCTTCGGGCGCCTTGACGGTGAATTCGTTCAGGTGACGCACGGCTACCAGCTCGTCGATCAGCCGGTTGTTCTCATCCAGTCCTGCGGAGGCCTGGGCGATCACGTGGTTGGCTTCTTCGATGGCCGACAGGAAGACGATCTCGTCGGTGGCCACGCCGTCCTTGACCATGCGGTACGGGCTCTCGAGGAAGCCGTACTGGTTGGTGCGGGCATAGGCAGCCAGGGAGTTGATCAGGCCGATGTTCGGACCTTCCGGCGTTTCGATCGGGCAGACCCGGCCGTAGTGCGTCGGGTGTACGTCTCGGACTTCGAAGCCAGCACGCTCACGGGTCAGACCGCCCGGGCCGAGTGCGGAGACGCGGCGCTTGTGGGTGATTTCCGACAGCGGGTTGTTCTGGTCCATGAACTGGGACAGCTGGCTGGAACCGAAGAACTCCTTGATCGCGGCGGCCACCGGCTTGGCGTTAATCAGGTCCTGCGGCATCAGGCCTTCGCTCTCGGCCATGGACAGGCGTTCCTTGACGGCACGCTCTACCCGCACCAGGCCTACGCGGAACTGGTTTTCGGCCATTTCACCGACGCAGCGGACACGGCGGTTACCCAGGTGGTCGATGTCGTCGACGATGCCCTTGCCGTTACGGATGTCGACCAGGGTCTTGAGCACGTCGACGATGTCTTCGCGACTCAGCACACCCGAGCCTTCGATGGCGTCGCGACCAATACGGCGGTTGAACTTCATGCGGCCGACGGCGGACAGGTCGTAACGCTCGGCGCTGAAGAACAGGTTGTTGAACAGGGTCTCGGCAGCTTCCTTGGTTGGCGGCTCGCCAGGACGCATCATCCGGTAGATCTCGACCAGGGCTTCCAGCTGGTTGCCGGTGGAGTCGATCTTCAGGGTATCGGAGATGAACGGACCGCAGTCGATGTCGTTGGTGTACAGCGTCTCGAACTGCACGACATTGGCCTTGGCCATCTTGGCCAGCATGTCCAGGGTCAGTTCGGTGTTGCACTCGGCGATGATCTCGCCGGTGGACGGGTGCACGACGGCCTTGGCGGTGGTACGGCCAATGACGTAATCGAAGGGCACTTCCAGCTCGCTCAGACCGGACTTCTCCAGCTGGTTGATGTGGCGAGCGGTCACCCGACGGCCCTGCTCCACGATCACCTTGCCGCTGCCATCCTTGATGTCGAAGCTGGCGATGTCGCCGCGCAGGCGCTGGGGCACCAGCTCGAACGTCAGCATCTCACCCTTGATATGGAAGGTGTTGGTGTCATAAAACGCATCCAGCACCTCTTCGGTGCTGTAGCCGAGCGCGCGCAGCAGTACCGAGGCCGGCAGCTTGCGGCGACGGTCGATACGCACGAACACGGCGTCCTTGGGATCGAATTCGAAATCGAGCCAGGAGCCGCGGTAGGGAATGATGCGTGCCGAATACAGCAGCTTGCCCGAGCTGTGGGTCTTGCCGCGGTCGTGGTCGAAGAACACGCCCGGGCTGCGGTGCAGCTGGGACACGATGACGCGCTCGGTACCATTGATGATGAAGGTACCGTTCTCGGTCATCAGGGGAATTTCCCCCATGTAGACTTCCTGCTCCTTGATGTCCTTGATCGCCTTGTTCGACGACTCGCGGTCGAAAATGATCAGGCGAACCTTGACCCGCAGCGGGACGGCGAAAGTCACGCCGCGCAGGACGCATTCCTTCACATCGAAAGCCGGCTCGCCCAGGCGATAGCCGACGTATTCCAGGGCCGCATTGCCGGAATAGCTGATAATCGGGAAAACGGACTTGAAGGCCGCATGCAGGCCGATATCGCGGAACTGGTCTTTGCCTGCGCCCGCCTGCAGGAATTCGCGGTACGAATCCAGTTGGATAGCCAGCAAATAGGGCACGTCCATGACGTGCGGCAACTTGCTAAAGTCCTTGCGGATACGTTTTTTCTCAGTGTATGAGTAAGCCATCAGCGTTCCCCAGCTTGGTCACCAGCTTGTTTGGCCTCTCCGACGGGAGCAGCCGGAAAATCGTGCAAACCCTTGGTTTGCCGCACCCCGAGAGCGAGGTGGATACAGCGCATCTTGTCAGGCGGATATGCTCGCTCTGTACAAAACGGCAAAAGGCCGGTGGCGTTCGCCACCAGCCATCAGCCGAACGTGAAACGTTGCGGCTGTAGACGCAAGAACCGAACTTACTTGAGCTCGACCTTGGCGCCTGCTTCTTCCAGAGCCTTCTTGGCAGCTTCGCCTTCCTCTTTGGAGACGCCTTCCTTGACCACGCCCGGGGCGCCGTCAACGACAGCCTTGGCTTCTTTCAGGCCCAGACCGGTCAGTTCACGAACGACCTTGATGACGTTCACTTTCTTGTCGCCGGTTTCGGTCAACATGATGGTGAATTCGGTCTGCTCTTCGACGACGGCAGCGGCAGCAGCCGGGCCAGCGGCAGCGGCGGCAGCGGCGGTCACGCCGAACTTCTCTTCCATCGCCTTGATCAGTTCCACCACTTGCATGACGGACATTTCGGATACGGCGTTGATGATGTCTTCGTTGGTCAGAGCCATGACTCTAGATTCCTATAACAGGGTGCGGCTTCAGGCCGCAAATAATAAGAAAGACTTGCAGGAAACGCAGCACGCACGATTAGGCGGCGGCAGCTTCCTTTTGGTCGCGAATGGCGGCGAGGGTACGAGCCAGCTTGCTGGTAGCGCCCTGGATGACACTCATCAGCTGGGACACAGCTTCGTCGTAGGTCGGCAGGGTTGCCAGTACGTCGATCTGGTTAGCCGGGATGAGCTTGCCTTCGAACGCGGCGGCCTTGATCTCGAACTTGTCCTGACCCTTGGCGAAATCCTTGAAGATACGGGCGGCAGCGCCCGGATGCTCCTGGGAAAACGCGATCAGGGTCGGGCCCTTGAAGGTGTCGTTGAGAACGTCGAAAGACGTGCCTTCAACGGCACGACGCAGCAGGGTGTTACGTACGACACGTACATAGACACCAGCCGCGCGGGCCTCTTTACGGAGTCCGGTCATGGCACCCACAGTCACGCCACGGGCATCGGCCACGACAGCGGACAGGGCACCTTGGGCAGCCTCGTTGACTTCAGCGACGATAGCCTTCTTGTCTTCGAGTTTGATTGCCACGGGTTTAACTCCTGGATGTTACCGTTTCGCCCGATGGACTGGGCGGCGTTTTGGTGTCTGACTCGGTAACCGAATCGGGAGCACCATCTGCGTAGGCTGGGGTTTCCCCGGTTTAAGACCTGCGTCCCCTACGGTCTTGGACAGCCCCCGCCAGGCAGGGACCCCAATCTTGGCGCCGCGCCCGAAGGCACGGCGACTTGTATCTTGCTTAGGCTTCCAGGGAAGCCTGGTCGATCTGCAGACCCGGGCCCATGGTGGAGCTCAGGGTGATGCGCTTGACGTAGATGCCCTTGGAGGTCGAGGGCTTCAGGCGCTTCAGGTCGGCCAGCAGAGCTTCAACGTTCTGCTTCAGCTTCACGGGCTCGAAATCGATCTTGCCAACGGAAGCGTGGATGATGCCGTTCTTGTCGGTACGGAAACGTACCTGACCAGCCTTGGCATTCTTGACGGCGGTAGCGACGTCCGGGGTCACGGTGCCAACCTTGGGGTTGGGCATCAGACCGCGCGGGCCGAGCAGCTGACCCAGCTGGCCGACAACGCGCATGGCGTCCGGCGAGGCAATGACCACGTCGTAGTTCAGGTCGCCGCCCTTCATCTCGGCAGCCAGGTCGTCCATGCCGACTCGTTCGGCACCGGCAGCCAGCGCAGCTTCGGCGTTGGCACCCTGGGTGAACACGGCAACGCGAACCGACTTGCCAGTGCCGTTGGGCAGCACGGTGGCGCCACGAACGACCTGGTCGGATTTACGCGGATCCACACCCAGGTTCACGGAGACGTCGATGGACTCCTTGAACTTGATGGTGGACAGCTCGGCCAGCAGGGCTGCAGCTTCTTCGAAGCCGTACTGCTTGCCAGCCTGGATTTTTTCGGCGAAAGCCTTTTGACGCTTAGTGAGCTTGGCCATTACACGCCCTCCACATTCAGACCCATGCTACGAGCGGAACCGGCGATGGTACGCACGGCGGCGTCCATATCGGCGGCGGTGAGATCGGCATTCTTGGCTTTGGCGATCTCTTCCAGCTGGGCGCGGGTGACGGTACCGACCTTCTGGCTGTTGGGACGAGCGGAACCGCTCTTGATGCCAGCAGCCTTCTTGAGCAGCACGGAGGCCGGGGTGCTCTTGATTTCGAAGGTGAAGCTACGGTCGCTGTACACGGTGATGATCACCGGGGTGGGCAGACCGGGCTCCATGCCCTGGGTGCGGGCGTTGAACGCCTTGCAGAATTCCATGATGTTGACGCCGTGCTGACCCAGCGCCGGACCGACTGGCGGGCTCGGGTTGGCTTGAGCGGCCTTAACCTGCAGCTTGATGTAAGCCTGAATTTTCTTAGCCATGTGCTACTCCAATGATGGGTTCGACGCCCCGCAGGGCTCCCCAATTACTTGCTATATCCCAGTGACGACAAAACCCCGCAGCCTGGGCTACGGGGTGAGGGATGCGAACAACCTAGACCTTTTCGACCTGGCTGAACTCGAGCTCCACAGGGGTCGACCGACCAAAGATCAGTACCGCCACGTGGATGCGGCTCTTTTCGTAATTGACTTCCTCGACAACGCCGTTGAAGTCGGCGAACGGACCGTCCACCACCCGAACCGTCTCGCCTGCTTCGAACAGGGTCTTCGGCTTGGGCTTGTCGCTGCTGTCGGAGACACGACGCAGAATCGCGTCCGCCTCACGATCAGTGATGGGTGCCGGCTTGTCGGCGGTACCACCGATGAAGCCCATGACGCGAGGAGTGTCCTTGACCAGGTGCCAGGTCCCTTCGTTCATCTCCATCTGCACCAGGACGTATCCCGGGAAAAACTTACGCTCGCTCTTGCGCTTCTGGCCATTGCGCATTTCCACCACTTCTTCGGTGGGCACGAGAATGTCGCCGAACTCGTCTTCCATTTCGTGCAGCTTGACGCGCTCGATCAACGAACGCATGACATGCTTCTCGTAACCCGAGTAGGCATGCACGACGTACCAACGCTTAGCCACGGCGAACCCTTTCAACCAACAATCGTGGAAACCAGCCAACCGAGCAGGGAGTCGAGCCCCCACAACAACAAAGCCATCACGAGCACCACGGCAACCACGATCAGCGTGGTCTGAGTGGTCTCTTGCCGGGTAGGCCAGACAACCTTGCGAATCTCGGTACGGGCGTCTTTCAGCAAGCCGAAGAAGGCTTGCCCCTTGGCGGTCTGCAGGGCAACAAAGGCAGCGACAGCTGCCAGCACCAACAGACCTACCACTCGATACAGGATGGACTGAGCAGCGAAGTAGTGATTGGCAACAACACCGATCGCTACCAGAACGACAACCACCAGCCACTTCAGCGCATCGAAGCGCGACTCTTTGGCTTCCGCCTTGATGCTCATTGCATGAATCCTGTAAGGAGTGCCAGATGGGAATCTGGCAGGCCAGGAGGGAATCGAACCCCCAACCTGCGGTTTTGGAGACCGCCGCTCTGCCAATTGAGCTACTGGCCTGTAACTTGAATCAGGCCGACCATTATGCCGGCCTGACAGACCAAGATCAATCGATTACTCGATGATCTTGGCAACCACGCCGGCGCCGACGGTACGACCGCCTTCACGGATGGCGAAACGCAGGCCGTCTTCCATCGCGATCGGAGCGATCAGGGTGACAACCATCTTGATGTTGTCGCCCGGCATCACCATCTCGACGCCTTCCGGCAGCTCGCAGTTACCGGTCACGTCGGTGGTGCGGAAGTAGAACTGCGGACGGTAGCCCTTGAAGAACGGGGTGTGACGACCGCCTTCTTCCTTGGACAGCACGTACACTTCGCACTCGAACTTGGTGTGCGGCTTGATGGTGTTCGGCTTGGCCAGAACCTGGCCACGCTCCACGTCTTCACGCTTGGTGCCACGCAGCAGCACGCCGACGTTCTCGCCAGCACGGCCTTCGTCCAGCAGCTTGCGGAACATTTCAACGCCGGTGCAGGTGGTCTTGACGGTGGCCTTGATGCCCACGATCTCGACTTCTTCCTGGATGCGGACGATGCCACGCTCGACACGACCGGTTACCACGGTGCCGCGACCGGAGATCGAGAACACGTCTTCGATCGGCATCAGGAACGGCTTGTCGATGGCACGCTCGGGCTCGGGGATGTACGAGTCCAGGGTCTCGACCAGCTTGCGCACGGCAGAGGTACCCATTTCGTTGTCGTCGTTGCCGTTCAGCGCCATCAGCGCGGAGCCGATCACGATCGGGGTGTCGTCGCCCGGGAAGTCGTAGGTGTTCAGCAGATCGCGAACTTCCATCTCGACCAGTTCCAGCAGCTCGGCGTCGTCAACCATGTCGGCCTTGTTCAGGAACACGACGATGTAGGGAACGCCTACCTGGCGGGACAGCAGGATGTGCTCGCGGGTCTGCGGCATGGGGCCGTCAGCAGCCGAGCAAACCAGGATCGCGCCGTCCATCTGGGCAGCACCGGTGATCATGTTCTTCACGTAGTCGGCGTGGCCGGGGCAGTCGACGTGCGCGTAGTGACGGATCGCCGAGTCGTACTCAACGTGGGAGGTGTTGATGGTGATACCGCGAGCCTTTTCTTCCGGCGCGTTGTCGATCTGGTCGAAACCACGAGCGGAACCGCCCCAGGTGTCGGCACAGACCTTGGTCAGCGCAGCGGTCAGAGTGGTCTTGCCATGGTCGACGTGACCGATGGTGCCCACGTTCAGGTGCGGCTTGTTACGTTCAAACTTTTCTTTAGCCATCGACACTCTCTCCCTTCACGAATTGAGCAAAGCAATGCCGCCATTAAAACAAAGGCAGATATTTTCATATCTGCCTTTTTAAGATGGAGCTCATGAGCGGATTTGAACCGCTGACCTCACCCTTACCAAGGGTGTGCTCTACCAACTGAGCTACATGAGCGAAACATTTGCCAGTCAAACTGGAGCGGGTAGCGGGAATCGAACCCGCATCATCAGCTTGGAAGGCTGAGGTTCTACCACTGAACTATACCCGCAGAGCCTAAGCGCTCTAACAATCTGGTGGAGGGGGAAGGATTCGAACCTTCGAAGTCTGCGACGTCAGATTTACAGTCTGATCCCTTTGGCCACTCGGGAACCCCTCCAAAGTGAGGCGGCATTTTCTTCATCTGCCCTCCTCTTGTCAAGGATCTTTTTAAAATCTCCTTAACAATCAATGCTTTCGCCTCGCTCGCTAGCGTTATCAGCGAAAGCGGGCGCAGTTTATGCAATCGCAGCGGACCATGCAACCCCAAGGCGTAAAAAAAGCTTAAAAAACAAAGGCCGCCTAGCGGCGGGCCTTTGCTTGCAGACAACCAGCCCTGCTTACAGCTGGGGACCGGCGGCCAGGATGCCTTCGGATACACCGGAGAACTTCTTGAAGTTCTCGACGAACTTGCCCGCCAGCTCGCGTGCCGCCGCGTCATAGGCAGCAACATCCTGCCAGGTGTCGCGCGGATTGAGCAGGACGCTGTCCACGCCGGGAACGGCGACCGGGACGTCGAGATTGATGACCGGGACGTGACGGGTCTCGGTACCGATGAGGGCACCGCTCTGGATGGCCGCGATGACCGCTCGGGTAGTCGGGATGTTGAAGCGCTTGCCGACGCCGTAACCGCCACCGGTCCAGCCGGTGTTGACCAGGTACACCTTGGAGCCGAAGCCCTGGATGCGCTTGATCAGCAGATCGGCGTACTCGGCTGCCGGACGCGGGAAGAAGGGCGCGCCGAAGCAGGTGGAGAAGGTCGACTTGATGCCGGGACCGGAACCCATTTCGGTCGAACCGACCAGGGCGGTGTAGCCGGACAAGAAGTGGTAGGCCGCCTGCTCATTATTAAGGATGGATACCGGGGGCAGGACGCCGGTGAGGTCGCAGGTCAGGAAGATGACCGCATTGGGCTCGCCACCGAGGTTGTGCTCGGCACGCTTGTCGATCAGTTCGCGCGGATAGGCCGCACGGCTGTTCTGGGTCAGGCTGTCGTCGGCATAGTCGGGGTGACGGGTCTGGGGATCCAGGACCACGTTCTCCAAGACGGCGCCGAACTGGATGGCCTTCCAGATGACCGGCTCGTTCTTCTCGGACAGGTCGATGCACTTGGCGTAGCAGCCGCCTTCCATGTTGAAGACGGTGCCCACGCCCCAGCCGTGCTCGTCATCACCGATGAGGTAGCGGCTCTGGTCGGCAGACAGGGTGGTCTTGCCGGTACCGGACAGACCGAAGAACAGGGTGACGTCACCCTCCTCGCCCACGTTGGCCGCGCAGTGCATCGGCAGCACGTCCTTTTCCGGCAGCAGGAAGTTCTGCACCGAGAACATGGCCTTCTTCATCTCGCCGGCGTAGCGCATACCGGCGATCAGCACCTTGCGGGCCGCGAAGTTGATGATGACGGTACCGTCGGAATTGGTGCCGTCACGCGCGGGCTCACAGACGAACTCGGGCGCGTTGATGATCTCCCAGGCCGGCTTGGACTGGGGATTGTATTCGGCCGTATTGATGAACAGGCAGCGGCCGAACAGGTTGTGCCAGGCGGTCTCGGTACGCATGACGACGGGCAGGTAGTGCTCTACGTCAGCGCCTACATGCACATGGGAGACGAATTGATCACGCCCGTCCAGGTAGGCGCTCACGCGCTCCCACAGCGGTGCGAACTTCTCCTCCGGGAAGGCACGGTTGATCGGCCCCCAGTGGATGGCATCGCGCGTGGAGGCTTCCTCGACGATAAAGCGATCTACCGGCGAACGCCCCGTGCGATGCCCCGTCTTGACGACCAGCGAGCCATTGGCGGCCAGCTCTCCTTCGCCACGTCGCAGGGACTCTTCCACTAACTGCGCGACGCTGATATCGGTATACACGTTGGCTTTCGTCATTTCGTTCCCCATGGCCCTGGGCCGTTCCTCATGCTTGTAGCTCTTACACGGCAGAACTACACGTTGCGGGATTATGCCAGAAAGCCTTCGGGCTTTTGCAACGGCTAGTGCCGGGTATTTCCCGGGGTTTGCGTGCCGCCGCCCGCAAAAATCTGCGCGATATCGGCAGCGTCGAATACCTGCTGTTCATTGCAAAACTGACAGTCGACCCGAATTTGTCCGTCCTGTTCGTCGAGCAGACTCTCGACGTCCGGCTGGCCCATGCTGATCAGGGCATTGGCCGCGCGGCCACGGGAGCAGCTGCAGCTGAAGGCCACTGGCTGCTCGTCGAACAGGCGCACCTTTTCCTCGTGGAACAGGCGGTGCAGGATCACTTCGTTGTCGAGGCCCAGCAGCTCTTCGGCCGTGAGGGTGTCGGCCAGGGTGACCACATGCTCCCAGCTGTCCTGACGGGCCTGGGCATCCTTGATCCGCGACGGCGGCAATTGCTGGAGCAGCAGGCCGCGGGCGCGGCGGCCATCGGCGTTCAGCCAGAAACGGGTGGGCAGCTGCTCGGAGGTGGCGAAATAGCCGGACAGGCACTCAGCCAGATTCGCGCCCTCCAGCGGGACGATACCCTGGTAGCGCTGACCATGGCGCGGGTCGATGGTGAGGGCGAGGACGCCATCGGGCATGAGCTCACTCAAGGAGGCGGACGCGGTGATCTCGGCCTCTTCGTAGCGCGCGATGCCGCGCACCTCGCGCTCACTGGAACACTCGACCATGAGCAGCGGGATGGGACCGCTGGAGCGCGCCTGCAGTACCAGCAGCCCTTCGAACTTGAGGGTTCCGCACAGCAGCGCGGCCGCCGCGAGCATCTCGCCCAGCAGCTGGGCCACGGGCTCCGGATAGGCATGCTTGGCGAGGACCTCGACATAGCTGCGATCCAGGGTGGCCAGTTCGCCGCGGACATCGGTTTCGTCAAACAGGAAACGTTGGGTGAAATCGTGGGAAGTCATGAACTACCTATATAAGGAAGGAGGCCGCGAAGCGTGGCATTCACGGCGCACGCCAGGACCGGCGAGCGGACCTGGCCATTGAGAGGCTCCGGCGAGCCGCGACGAACTCAGTCGTCGAACGGATGGACGTACTCGCGGAACTGATGGATCTGGCGCCGCTGCTTCTTGGTGGGACGGCCATCGGTCTGCACGCCGAGGTTGCCGGCCTTGCGGGCGGCCGCGGCCTGCTCGCGCGCCTTGAGGCTTTCCGGCGTCTCGGTATAGAGCTGCTGGGCTTCGGGCGCGCCCCGGCGGTTCTGCGACAGGGCGACGATCACCACCGTCTTTTCGTCATAGCCCTGACGGATGGTGAGAACGTCACCGATGCGCGGCTCCTTGCTGGGCTTGCAGCGCTCGCCACGGCACTGGATCTTGCCGCCTTCCAGGGCCGCCTTGGCCAGCGCGCGGGTCTTGAAAAAACGCGCGGCCCATAGCCATTTATCGAGGCGAATCCGTTCTTCAGTGTGATCTACTGCATACATCGAATAAAAGGTCCCCTGTTGGGTCTTAGACTCTTCTCAAGAACTCTAAACCATCGGACCGACGCTGCAAGCGCGCCTCTGGAGAGCCATGACCACATTCTTTCCTTCCGACCTGACCGGCCAGACCCGCTGCACGGGGTGCCAGCAGTCGGAACCCCTGGGCTTCGACTTCGACTTCGCCTATCAGCCCATCGTGGATCTGGGCAAGGGCGCGGTCTTCGCCCGGGAAGCGCTGGTGCGCGGACCAGGCGGCGAAGGCGCGCTGTCCGTACTCAACCAGGTGACCGACAGCAACCGCTATCGCTTCGACCAGCTTTGCCGCACCAAGGCCATTGCCACCGCGGCGGCCCTGGGCATGCAGGAGAGCCTGTCGATCAACTTCCTGCCCAACGCCGTCTACCGCCCGGAGTTGTGCATTCGCAGTACCCTGGCCGCCGCGCGCGAGCATGGCTTTCCGCTGGAACGGCTGATCTTCGAGACAGTGGAAACCGAACACGTCGCGAGTGACCATCTGACGCACATCCTGCGCGAGTACCAGCAGTTCGGTTTCAAGACCGCCATCGATGACTTCGGCGCCGGTCATTCCGGCCTGACGCTGCTGGCCGAATTCCAGCCGGACCTGGTCAAGCTCGACATGGCGCTCATCCGCCACATCGATCGGGATCAGGTACGGCGGACCATCGTGCGCAACCTGATCGTCATGTGCCGCGAACTGGGTACCCAGGTGATCGCCGAAGGGGTGGAGACCGTGGCCGAACGCGATTGCCTGCGTGACCTCGGCATCGAGCTGATGCAGGGATATCTGTTCGCCAAGCCAGCCTTCAAACAGCTCATTGATCCGCAACATTTAGGCGGAGGCCACTGATTTCAAGGAGCAGCGATGAGCAATTCCGCCGAACCGGTCATTATCGGCCTGAGTGAATGGGTGGCCCTGCCCGATCTAGGCGTGGTGGGCCTGAGAGCCAAGATCGATACCGGCGCCAGTACCTCGGCGCTGCATGCGACGGAAGTTCAGCCGTTCATGCGCGGCAAGGAACGCTGGGTGAGATTCACTGTGCACCTGGGGACGCTGGTTCAGTCCCGTCATCGCCATTGCGAAGCCCCCCTGGTGGCGAAGAAGACCATTCGCAGCTCCAACGGCATAGCTCAGACGCGTTATGTCATCCGTACCCTGCTGGCCCTGGGCGAGTGCCAGTGGCCGGTGGAATTCACCCTGGCCTGCCGCAAGAGCATGCGCTATCGCATGCTGCTCGGGTCCAAGGCATTGATCGATGGTGGCCTGCTGGTGAATCCGGCCGTCTCCTATGCGCAAGACAAACCCCAGTTGTCCCTTTCTCCGGCCTCCGGTGCCCCATGAAAATCGCCGTTCTCTCGCGTAATCCCAATCTGTATTCCACCCGGCGCCTGGTCGAAGCCGGCGTCAGCCGCGGCCATGAGGTGGTCGTGGTCGACACCCTGCGCGCGTACATGAACATCGCCAGCCACAAGCCGCAGATCCATTACCGCGGCAAACCGCTGGAAGGCTTCGATGCGGTCATCCCGCGCATCGGTGCCTCGGTGACCTTCTATGGCTGCGCGGTGCTGCGCCAATTCGAGATGCAGGGCGTCTTTCCGCTCAACGAGAGCGTGGCCATCAGCCGTTCGCGCGACAAGCTGCGTTCCCTGCAGCTGCTCTCGCGCAAGGGCATCGGCCTGCCGGTCACCGGCTTCGCCCACTCGCCGGACGACGTGCCGGACCTGATCCAGATGGTCAACGGCGCCCCCCTGGTGATCAAGGTGCTGGAAGGCACCCAGGGTATCGGGGTGGTACTGTGCGAGACCGAGAAGGCGGCCGAGTCGGTGATCGAGGCCTTCATGGGGCTCAAGCAGAACATCATGGTGCAGGAATACATCCGCGAGGCGGGTGGCGCGGACATCCGCTGCTTCGTGGTCGGCGACAAGGTGATCGCCGCGATGAAACGCCAGGCGGCACCGGGGGAATTTCGCTCGAATCTGCATCGCGGCGGTACCGCCAGCCTGATCAAGATCACCCCCGAGGAACGCATGACCGCCCTGCGTGCGGCTCGGGCCATGGGGCTGAGCGTGGCCGGGGTGGATATCCTCAGATCCAATCACGGACCGCTGGTGATGGAGGTCAACTCCTCGCCCGGCCTGGAAGGCATCGAGCAGACCACCGGCAAGGACGTGGCCGGGATCATCATCGAGTACCTGGAAAAGAACGCGGAGCCGGGACTGACGCGGACCAAGGGCAAGGGCTGAAGGCGCTTGGCGCGGGGTGTTGGGCTTCGCTAAAGCTCAGCCCGACCTACGCAGTGATCGCGGCCATGGCGGTCGCGATAGCGTCCCTTGTCAGCTGGCGCTACGGGGTAGCAGCAGGCCCAGGGGTAACAGTACCCGGGCTTCTACCCCGCCACCTTCGCGATTGCGCAGTTCGGCACTGCCGCCGTGCTGCGCGGCGATGCGCTTGACGATCGCCAGGCCCAGCCCGGAACCGCTGACAGTGCGGGCGCGATTGCCGCGAGTGAAGGGATTGAAGATGTCCTGCAGGTCCTTGGGGTCAATGCCGGGACCGCGATCCATTACGCTCAGGGCGACATAGGGCGCCGTGGCGGAGCCCGCCACCTGCCCAACCACCTCGATGACGCCACCGCCGCCGTGGCGCAGGGCGTTTTCCACCAGGTTGGTCAGCAGCCGCTTGAAGGAAATGCGCCGCACCGGCAAGGGTGGCAGCACGTCCAGCATCAGCCGTACCCGCTCCTCCTCCTGGTTGTAGGGCGCCACCACCTGGCGGGCCAGCTCGTTGATATTGGTGAGCTCCTGCGGTTCGTCGCGACCATCGCGGACGAAGGCGAGGAACTGGTCGAGGATGGCGTTCATGTCCTCGATGTCGCGGATCATGTCCTCGGCCTCTTCGCGCTCGGCCGGTGGCATCAGCTCCACCGCCAGGCGCAGCCGGGTCAGGGGCGTGCGCAGGTCATGGGAGACCCCGGCCAGCATCAGCTCGCGCTCGCGGCCGGCCTGTTCGACGTCCTCGGCCATCTGGTTGAAGGCGTGGTAGACGTCCTGGATCTCGCTGGGCGCATCGGTTTCCGGCAGGCGCACGCTGCGGCCCTTGCCCAGCTCGCGCGCCGCATTCACCAGGCGGCGCAGCGGTTGGTTGAGCTGCCGGACGAAGACCCAGGCGGCACCGGTGGACAGCAGGCCGATGGCAAAAAACCAGCCCAGCACGCTCCAGATGTGCTGCCCGCGCAAGGGATGGGCCATGAGCGGGATCTTGATCCAGTCCGGCCCCAGGGAGGGCGCCAGGACCCACATGGCCGGACCATGCTGGACCCGCACCCGCACCTCGGTCTCCTCGCCCAGCTCCTGCTTCATCTGGCGCTCGAAGATCTCGCTGTAGGGCCAGTGGTATTCCCCAGCGGGCACGGTCTCGGGTGACTCGTAGCGCAGGCCGGCGGCCTGGGCGATGCGCGGCCGCTCGGTTTCCGCGGTGGCCCAGTAGGCACGGAGGGTCAGGGCCGCGCCATGGCTGTACTGACGATCGACCAGAACGTCCTCATTGAGCAGCAGATAGACCAGGGTCAGCGCCTTGGAAAACAGCACCGCGAGCAGGACCATCCACAGCGAGCGGGCGAAGAAACTCTGGGGAAACCAGCCGGGCGCCTTCATCGACCAGGATTTCCGCGCAAAACGGCGCGAAAGCCATCACAACCTCTTGGATTGCAGGGTCCAGATAGGCAACCGGACGCGGACACATTCGGATACATTTGCTCGTCCATTTCTTCCCTTCAATCTGGAGTTCTCTCGTGTCCGACATCTGCCAGACCGGCCTGGACATCGGCTTCGCCTCGCTCAGCTACGCGCAGATCGCCTTTCTTGGCGTGGTGCAGGGTATCACCGAGCTGCTTCCCATTTCGTCTACGGCGCACATGCGGGTGGTTCCCGCCCTGCTCGGCTGGCGCGATCCCGGCTCGGCCTTTTCCGCTGCCATGCAGATGGCGGCGCTGGCCGCGGTGATCAGCTATTTCTGGCGCGATGTCAGCGGCGTGACCCGCGGCAGCCTGGCCGCGGTACGCCAGCGCGACTTCGACAGCCCGGATTTCCTGCTGGCGATGATGATCGTACTGGCGACCATTCCCATCTGCATCGCCGGCCTCCTGCTGGCGCCCCTGCTCAATGCCTGCGACTCGCCGCTGCGGGGCCTCAGCGTCATCGGCTACGCCTGCCTGGCGATGGCCGCCCTGCTGGCGCTGGCGGAACGGATCTGCCGGCACAACAGAGACATCTCGCAGATGCGTCTGCGCGATGCGCTGATCGTGGGGATCGCCCAGGTCGGCGCATTGATTCCGGGCGTGTCCCGTTCCGGCTCGACCCTGACCGCCGCCATGTTCCTCAATCTGCGTCGCGAGGAAGCCGCGCGCTTCTCCTTCCTGCTCGGCCTGCCGGCCATCGCCCTGGCCGGACTCAAGGAACTGGTGGTGCTCTGGCACGCGCACATCCCGGCCGAGGCCTGGTCGCTGCTGCTGGTGGGGTTGCTGGTGGCGAGTCTGTCGGCGTTCGCGGCGATCTGGGGCCTGATGCGCTTTCTGGAACGCTTCTCGACCTGGCCCTTCATCATCTATCGCGCGCTGCTGGGGATCTTCCTGCTGGTGGGCGTGCATCAAGGCTTGTTCGCCTGAGCCACCACCTAGCCGGGGCGCGATGCCCCGGCTACCTGCCTTACTTGCCGGCGCCGTCCGGCACGAAGACGTAGCCCACGCCCCAGACGGTCTGGATATAGCGCGGCTTGGACGGATCGGGTTCGATCATCCGGCGCAGGCGCGAGATCTGCACGTCGATGGAGCGCTCCAGGGCATCCCATTCGCGACCGCGGGCCAGATTCATCAGCTTGTCGCGGGTCAGCGGCTCGCGGGCGTGGTCGACCAGTGCCTTGAGCACGGCGAATTCACCGGTGGTGAGCATGTGCGTCTCTTCGCCGCGCTTGAGTTCGCGGGTGGCCAGGTGCAGGGCATAGTCGCCAAAGG
Source organism: Pseudomonas sp. SORGH_AS_0211 (assembly GCF_031453455.1). Classification (NCBI taxonomy): domain Bacteria; kingdom Pseudomonadati; phylum Pseudomonadota; class Gammaproteobacteria; order Pseudomonadales; family Pseudomonadaceae; genus Pseudomonas; species Pseudomonas sp. SORGH_AS_0211. Next base: position 3,858,117 of record NZ_JAVIZV010000001.1, read on the forward strand.
TCACCACCTCGTCGGTACCGGCAGGCGCGCCGGGCACCACCGGGGCCTGACGGCGCAGCACGGCCTTGATCCGGGCTACCAGCTCCAGTGGGTTGAAGGGTTTGGCCAGGTAATCGTCGGCGCCCTGGTCGAGACCCTGGATGCGGCTGCCTTCGTCGCCCTTGGCGGTCAGCATGATGATGGGGATGCGGTTGCCGCTCTCGCGCAGTCGACCGCAGGCGGACAGGCCGTCTTCGCCAGGCATCATCAGGTCCAGCACGACCAGGTTGAAGACCTCGCGGGCCAGCAGGCGGTCCATCTGTTCGGCACTTTCGACCGTGCGTACGCGATAACCCTGTTCGGCCAGAAAACGCTCCAAGAGGCGGCGCAGCCGGGCGTCGTCGTCGACGACCAGGATCTTTTCACCTTCCGGGGCAACGGGGGTGCTCATAATATCTCCTTGTGATCTAGCACTGGATTATGCCGTAGGCCATCCGACCGCGGCATTGGGCCATTGTTAGCAGATTTTGCCCGCGCTGGGGCGGCAGTGCCGGCACGGGAGGCAGGGCTTCGGCGGGCTCGGGTATACTGCGGCCCGCTTTTTCTCGTGCAAGCCAGGTAGCCCGATGGATATCAATAGCCGCATCGCCGAAGAGCTCGGCGCCCGCCCGCAACAGGTCGCCGCCGCCGTGGCCCTGCTCGACGAAGGGTCGACCGTGCCCTTCATCGCCCGTTACCGCAAGGAAGTCACCGGCAGCCTGGACGACACCCAGCTGCGTCATCTCGAAGAGCGGCTGCGCTATCTGCGCGAGCTGGAAGAACGCCGTGGCGCAGTACTGGCCGCCATCGAGGAGCAGGGCAAGCTGACCCCCGAACTGGCCCGCGAGATCAATCTGGCTGACACCAAGACGCGCCTGGAAGACCTCTACCTGCCCTACAAGCAGAAGCGCCGCACCAAGGGCCAGATCGCCCTGGAAGCCGGCCTCGGCCCGCTGGCCGACGCGCTGCTACAGGATCCGACCCTGACGCCGGAGACCGAGGCGGCCGCCTATGTCGATGCGGACAAGGGCGTGGCGGACACCAAGGCTGCCCTGGAGGGCGCCAAGTACATCCTCATGGAACGCTTCGCCGAGGACGCCAACCTGCTGGCGCGGCTGCGTGGCGTCCTGCAGCAGGACGCCATCCTCAGCGCACGCCTGGTGCCCGGCAAGGAGACCGAAGGCGCCAAGTTCAGCGACTACTTCGAGCACGACGAATCCTTCAAGGCGGTGCCGTCGCACCGCGCCCTGGCGATCTTCCGTGGCCGCAACGAAGGCATCCTCAGCGCCGCGCTCAAGCTCGGCGAAGAAGGCCCGGGCATCGCCCATCCCTGCGAAGGGCTGATCGCCGCGCACTTCGGCCTGAAGAACGAAGGTCGCGCCGCGGACAAGTGGCTGGCCGAGGTGGTGCGCTGGACCTGGAAGGTCAAACTCTATACATCCCTGGAAACCGATCTGCTCGGCGAGTTGCGCGAAAAGGCCGAGGAAGAGGCCATCGCGGTCTTCGCCCGCAACCTGCACGACCTGCTGCTCGCCGCACCAGCCGGTCCGCGCACCACCCTGGCGCTGGACCCGGGGCTGCGCACCGGCTGCAAGGTCGCCGTGGTGGATGCCACCGGCAAGCTGCTGGCCACCGACACGGTCTATCCCCATGCCCCGCGCAATCAGTGGGACCAGACCCTGGCCACCCTCGGCGTGCTCTGCACCAAGCATGGCGTGGATCTGATCGCCATCGGCAACGGCACCGCCAGCCGCGAGAGCGACAAGCTCGCCGGCGAGCTGATCAGCAAGTACCCGGGCCTGGGCCTGACCAAGGTGATGGTCAGCGAAGCTGGCGCCTCGGTGTACTCGGCATCGGAACTCGCCGCCCGGGAATTCCCCGACCTGGATGTCTCCCTGCGTGGCGCCGTGTCCATCGCGCGCCGCCTGCAGGATCCGCTGGCCGAGCTGGTGAAGATCGAGCCCAAGTCCATCGGTGTCGGCCAGTACCAGCACGATGTTTCCCAGCTCAAGCTGGCGCGCAGCCTGGACGCCGTGGTGGAAGACTGCGTGAACGCCGTGGGCGTGGACGTGAATACCGCCTCCGCCGCCCTGCTGGCGCGGATCTCCGGTCTCAACGCGACCCTGGCGCAGAACATCGTGCAGTTCCGCGACGCCAATGGTGCCTTCGCCACCCGCGAGGCGCTGAAGAAGGTGCCGCGCCTGGGCGAGAAGACCTTCGAGCAGGCCGCCGGCTTCCTGCGCGTCATGAGCGGCGCCAATCCGCTGGATGCCTCGGCGGTGCACCCGGAGACCTATCCGCTGGTGCAGCGCATCGCCGCCGACACCGGCCGTGACATCCGCTCGCTGATCGGCGACTCGGCCTTTCTCAAGCGCCTGGATCCGAAGAAGTTCACCGACGAGAGCTTCGGCCTGCCGACGGTGACCGACATCCTCCAGGAACTGGACAAGCCCGGTCGCGACCCGCGTCCGGAATTCAAGACCGCGGTGTTCCAGGACGGCGTGGAGAAACTCTCCGACCTCAAGCCCGGCATGGTGCTGGAGGGCGTCATCACCAACGTCACCAACTTTGGCGCCTTCGTCGACATCGGCGTGCATCAGGACGGCCTGGTGCACATCAGTGCGCTGTCGGAGAAATTCGTCAAGGACCCCTATGAGGTGGTCAAGGCGGGTGACATCGTCAAGGTCAAGGTGATGGAGGTGGACGTGCCGCGCAATCGCGTGGGCCTGTCCATGCGCATGGGCGACACCCCCGGCGAGAAGGTCGACGGCAAGCCTGGCGGTCAGGCCCGCGGTAACGGTGGCAAGCCCCGCGCCGACAAGGGCGCACCGCGTCAGAATCAACCGGCTCCGGCCAACCAGGCCATGGCGTCGCTGTTCGCCAATGCCAAGCAACTGAGGAAATAGGTATGAGCGGATCTCTCGCAGGCAAGGACAGCGCCTTCAGCACCCTGCTGGGCATGACCATCCACAAGGCCGAGGGTGGCGAGTCCGAGGTGCGCATGAGCGTGCAGGACAGGCTCATCAACCTGCACGGCAAGCTGCACGGCGGTGCCATCTTCTCGCTGATCGACACCGCCCTGGGCCAGGCCAGCCACAGCCTGTTCGACGGCCAGGCCGGCAGCGTGACCCTGGAGTGCAAGGTCAACTACGTGCGTGGCGTGAGCGAAGGCGAGCTGGTCTGCCGCGCCCGGGTGATCCACCCGGGCCGCAAGACCCATGTGCTGGAAGCCCAGGTGCATCAGGGCGATAAATTGATCGCGCTGGCCCAGGCGACCTTCGCCTGCCTGTGACCGGCCGGATCGGGCGGTAGCGAAGCGGCGCATATCGCCCTTTGCCGCCGCCTGAGCTACGCTGGGAGACAACTGAGCGGGTTGCGGTCTGAGGCTTGAACCCGGACCGCAGCAGTGACTGCTGCCCCCGCGTCGGCCCTGGCCGGCAACCCCCATTTCAGTCGGTTTCTTCTACCCTGCCCGGGGCGAGTACCGCCAAAGGAAGTCAACTTGAGCGATATCCTGTCCCGCCGCCTGGCCCTGCTCGGCGCTGATCCCTCCCTCCTGACCGAGTGCCTGCACGGCATCGAGCGCGAGACCCTGCGGGTGGACGCCCGTGGCGACCTGTCCCGGCGTCCCCATCCCCAGGCGCTGGGCTCGGCCCTGACCCACCCACAGATCACCACGGACTATTCCGAGGCGCTGCTGGAATTCATCACCCCCACCGGCACCCGCACGCCCGAGGTGCTGGACGCCCTGGACCGGGTGCACCGCGCCGCGGTCGCCGAACTCGATGGCGAGCGCCTCTGGAGCGGTTCCATGCCCTGCGCGCTGCCGGCCGAGGACGAGATCCCCATCGCCGACTATGGCAGCTCCAACATCGGCCGGCTCAAGCACGTCTATCGCCGCGGCCTGGCCCTGCGCTACAGCCGTACCATGCAGTGCATCGCCGGCATCCACTACAACTTCTCGCTGCCGGAAGCGGCCTGGGAACTCCTGCGCCAGCAGGAGGGTGACGCCCGCGATGCCCGCGACTACCAGTCGGCCCGCTACATCGCCCTGATCCGCAACTTCCGTCGCTACAGCTGGCTGCTGATGTACCTGTTCGGTGCCTCGCCGGCGTTGGACGCGGGCTTCCTGCGTGGCCGGCCACATCTGCTGCAGACCCTCGACGAGCGGACCCTGTACCTGCCCCATGCCACCAGCCTGCGCATGAGCGACCTGGGCTACCAGAGCAACGCCCAGGCCAGCCTGACGCCGGACTACAACGACCTGACCACCTACACCGAGAGCCTGAGACGCGCGGTGGGCACGCCCTACCCGCCCTATGCGGAGATCGGTACGCATCAGGACGGCGAATGGGTGCAGCTCAACACCAACATCCTGCAGATCGAGAACGAGTACTACGCCACCATCCGCCCGAAGCGCGTCACCCGCAGCGGCGAACGCCCGGTGCAGGCGTTGATGGCGCGTGGTGTGCAGTACATCGAGGTGCGCTGCCTGGACATCGATCCCTTCCTGCCGCTAGGCATCGATACCACCGCCGCGCTGTTCCTCGACGCCTTCCTGCTCTATTGCGCCCTGGAAGGCAGCCCGCCGCTCAACGGCGAGTGCAGCGAATGCACCGACAACTTCGCCAGCGTGGTGCGTGAAGGCCGCAAGCCCGGTCTGCGTCTGCAGCGCCATGGCGCCTCGGTGACCATGATCGACTGGGCGGCGGAGATGCTCGACCAGATCGAGCGCTGCGCCGAGACCCTGGACGCCAGCCTGGGCGGCGACGCCCATCGCCGGGCGGTGGCGGTGCAACGGCAGAAGGTCGCCGACGTCCGTCTCACGCCTTCGGCGCGGGTGCTGCAGGAGCTGCGCGAACGCGGCGAGAGCTTCGCCGAATTCGGCCTGCGCCAGAGCGAGGCCCATGCGGCCTATTTCGCCAGCCACCCGCTGAACGATGGCGAGCGCGAGGGCTATGCACAGATGGCGCGCCAGTCGCTGGAGGAGCAGGCGGAGATCGAGGCGGCGCCCCAGGGGGATTTCGACACCTTCGTGGCGGCCTATCAGGCGAGCATTCTGGCGACGATTGGGGTGTAGGCAGGTAGGTTGGGTTGAGACGGCTCCATCGTCGAAGCCCAACGTTATGGTGCCAAAGAGCTTGTTGGTGCCCTAGCTGTTCATTGAGCCTTGCTGGTGTTTCTTGTTTCGCCCACCCAGGCGACTCACTTTTTTCAGTCACGGCTACGCGCCCTGGACTACGCGTCCCGGACAAAAGTAAGCAAAGACGCTTGCTCCGACCATCCGGCCCTACGCTACGCTCCAGGTGACTCGCGTTGCTCGCCCTTCGGGCCAGCCTGCGGCTGTTACTCCGCTGCGCTACGTTGTGCTCACGCCAGCGCCGTCCGGGGTCGGCCTACACGGGCCGTCCATGGCCCGTTAGACCTCTCGCCGCATCCATGCGGCTCGACCCACTCCACGACACTGGCGCTCGCCCTCCTGAGCGGGGCGATTCGCCAGCCTGGCAGTTCTGGTTGAAGAGCCCTGAACAGCCCGTAGCCCGTAGCCCGTAGCCCGTAGCGTGGACAACGGCGCAGCCTTGTCCACTGAGAGCAAAGGTGCCCATTGGTGGAAAACGCTGCACGGTTTTCCACGCTACGAACCTAGGCGCCAGCGGGCGAAGCGATGGTTGATGAGGGCACTTCCAGCATCGATGCAGGAAGTGCCAGCTCCGCCTTGCAGCGGTTTCCGTTGGGACTGGCGCTATCGCGGCCATGGGCCGCTCCTACAGGCGTGCCTTGAATCTTTAGGAGCGGCCCATGGCCGCGATGACGGTGGGGCTTGGCGGTATGGGCTTCGACGATGCAGCCGTCTCAGCCCAACCTACGAGCGCGCCCTTACAACCCCTTCTCGAAAATCTTCGAATTGCGCTGGAAGTTGTACAGCGACGCCCGTGCTGCCGGCAGGCGCTCCACGCCGCTGGGCTCGAAGCCGCGTTCGCGGAACCAGTGGGCGGTCTTGGTGGTGAGCACGAACAGGGTGCCGAGGCCACGCTCGCGGGCGCGTTGCTCGATGCGCGCCAGCAGGGCGTCGCCGCGGCCGCCGTGGCGGTAGTCGGGATTGACCGCCAGGCAGGCCAGCTCGCCCGCCGCCGAGTCGGCGATGGGATAGAGCGCCGCGCAGGCGATGATCAGGCCTTCGCGTTCGACGATGCTGAATTGCTCGATCTCGCGCTCCAGCACCTCTCGGGAACGCCGCACCAGGATGCCCTGTTCTTCCAGCGGGCGGATCAGCTCCATCAGGCCACCGACGTCGGCGATGGTCGCCTCGCGCAGGGTCTCGAAGGGTTCCTGGGCCACCAGGGTGCCGCTGCCGGCGCGGGTGAAGAGCTCGGTGAGCAGGGCGCCGTCTTCGGCGTAACCGACGATATGGCAGCGCCGCACACCACCACGGGTGGCCTGGGCGGCGGCGTCGAGCAACTCGGCCTGGTAGGAGCTGCCCAGGCGTGCCAGATGGGTGGGGATCTGCTGCGGGCCGATTTCGCGGATCAGGGCGCCGTGTTCGTCCAGCAGGCCCGGTTCGGCACCGTAGAGCACCAGCTTGTCGGCGCCCAGGTCGATGGCGGCGCGCATGGCGACGTCTTCGCAGGCCAGGTTGAAGGTCTCGCCGGTGGGGGAATAGCCCAGGGGCGAAAGCAGCACGATGGTGCGCTCGTCGAGCAGGCGACCGATGCCGCGGCGGTCGATGCGACGGACTTCGCCGGTGTGGTGGAAGTCGACGCCGTCCTGCACCCCGACCGGGCGCGCGGTGACCAGGTTGCCGCTGGCGACCCGCAGGCGCGAGCCCTGCATGGGCGAGGCGGCCATGTCCATGGACAGCCGCGCCTCGATGGCGCTGCGCAGGCTGCCGACGGCGTCGATCACCGCTTCCAGGGTCGGGCCGTCGGTGATGCGCAGGTCGTTGTAGAAGCGCGGTTCGATGCCACGGGCGGCCAGGCGCGATTCGATCTGCGGGCGCGAACCGTGCACCAGCACCAGGCGCACACCCAGGCTGTGCAGCAGCACCAGGTCGTGGACGATGTTGCCGAAGTTGGGATGGGCGACGCCGTCACCGGGCAGCATGACGACGAAGGTGGCGTCACGGTGGGCGTTGATATAGGGCGAGGCGTGGCGGAGCCAGTTGACGTAATCGTGCATCGAGACGAAGACCCTTGGTGGATAGGCGGGAGGGTGAACGAGGGCAGGCAGGGCGTTCAGCGTCGTCGCAGCACGGAGGTTCCTCGACAGGGAGCGGATGGGCAGGCAGCGTCAGTAGACCGCCTGAAGTTTACAAAAAGTCACGCCGGGCGCATGGGTCTGTTCATCGGACAGCCGCGGCCTCGCCCCGGCAGTAGTGGCCGATCAGTTGCTGCAGCAGCGTGACGGTAGGCGCGATCCGCGCCAGCGCCAGGTGCTCCTCGGGCTGGTGTGCGCAACTGATGTCGCCGGGGCCGAGTACCAGCACCTCCTGGGTGATCGCCTGCAGATAGGGTGCCTCGGTAGCGAAGGCCACGGCCTCGGCTTGGTGACCGGTCAGGCGTTCGGCCAGGCGCACCAGCTCGGCCTCGGCCGGTTGCTCGAAGGGCGGCACGGCGGGAAACAGCGGCTGGTAGTCGATCCGCACCCCGAAGCGCTCGGCGACCGGCAGCAGCCGCCCGCGGATGGCCTGGCGCAAGGCTTCGGGCTGCATGCCCGGCAACGGGCGCAGGTCGAATTCCAGGGCGCACTGGCCGCAGATACGGTTGGGGTTGTCGCCGCCATGGATGCAGCCCAGGTTGAGGGTCGGCTGCGGCACCAGGAACAGCGGATTGCGGTATTCGCGCTGCCACTGAGCGCGCAGATCGAGCAGCTCGCCCATTACCGCCTGCATGGCGTCCAGGGCGCTGTGGCCTAGACTCGGATCGGAGGAGTGGCCGCTCTGGCCGAGGATGTCGATGCGCTCCATGAGGATGCCCTTGTGCAAGCGGATCGGCCGCAGTCCGGTCGGCTCGCCGATCACCGCGGCGCGGCCCAGGGGGCGGCCGGCCTCGGCCAGCACCCGGGCGCCGTCCATGGAGGATTCCTCGTCGCAGGTGGCGAGCACGATCAGCGGCTGGCGCAACTGGCGCGGATCCAGCTCGCGCACCGCCTCGAGGATCAGCGCGAAGAAGCCCTTCATGTCGCAGCTGCCCAGGCCGTACCAGCGATCGTCGGCTTCACGCAGACGCAGGGGGTCGGCCTGCCAGAGCGCGGCGTCGTAGGGCACGGTATCGGTATGGCCGGCCAGCACCAGGCCGCCCGGCCCGCTGCCCAAGGTGGCGATCAGGTTGAACTTGCCCGGGGTCACCTCCTGGGTCTCGCAGGCGAAGCCCAGGGCGCCGAACCAGTCGCTCAGGCGGGCGATGACGCCGGCATTGGACTGGTCCAGCGCCGGCTGGGTGCAGCTCACCGAGCTTTCGGCGATGAGGGTGGAGAACATTGCTTTCAGCGCGGGCAGGGTCATGCGGGGCCTCCTGGTCACGCCTCCATCATGGCGCCATCCGCCGCGCGATGAAACCTTCATGGGCCTTGGCGACGCGGACCGGCTAAACTAGCGGCCACGTTCTCGCCGTCCGTTGTCATGACGCGCTCGGCACGGAGCCGGACCGTTCTCTTCCGGCGCCAGGATCCTCCAATGGCCAAAGAAACCGAAATCAAGCTGCGCGCCAGTGCGGCCACCCTCGACGCCCTGCGCGCTCATCCGTTGTTGAAGAAGCGTTGCAAGGAGGGCTGGCAGCGCCACGAACTCTCCAACTGCTATTACGACACCGACACCCGCGACCTGGCCCATGCCAAGGTCGCCCTGCGCGTGCGGCGTGATGGCGAGCGCTTCATCCAGACACTCAAGAGTCGTGGCCAGAGCCTGGCTGGGCTGTCCGAGCGCAATGAATGGGAGTGGCCGCTGGCCGATGCCACCCTGGACACCGCGCTGTTCGACGACAGCTGCTGGCCGGCGGAGCTGGCCGACCTGGACCTGCGCCGCCTGCAGCCGGTGTTCGACACCGACTTCGTCCGCGACGCCGCGGAGATCGCCTGGGGCCGGGGCAAGGCGCGGACCATCATCGAGGTCGCCCTCGACCAGGGCGAGGTGCGTGCCGGTGACCAGCGCGAGGCCATCGCCGAGGTCGAGCTGGAATTGCGTCAGGGTGAACCGGCCGCGCTGCTGGAACTGGCCGAGCAACTGGCCGCCGAATTCCCGCTGATGCCCTGCGACATCAGCAAGGCCGAGCGCGGCTATCGGCTGCACGATGCATCGAGCTACACCCTCTATCTGTCCGCGCCGGAACTGGACGCCGAGACGCCGCTGGACGAGGCCGTCGCCCGCCTCGGCTGGCACCTGCTGGCCGGCAGCCAGCGCCTGGCCGAGCAGTATCGCTGGAACGGCCACTGGCGCCTGCTGGTGGACTGGGTGCACCAGCTGATCGACCTGCGCGCCCTACTCGGCAGTCTCGGCCAGGCCGCCCCGCGGGCCACCAGCCGCGACCTGCGCCAGGCCCTCGACGAGTTGCTCGCCGACTGGCGACCGCTGGCCGCCATCGGCCAGGACGACGAGGAGGCCCGCCGCCAGGCACCGCAGCGCTTCGCCGCCGAGCTGGAACAGCCGCGCTGGGGCCTGTTCTCCCTGCGCGCCGCGCGCTGGCTGCATCAGCGCGCCTGGATCCAGGGCCGTACCGGCCGTGGCGAACGCCAGGGCGTGACGCCCCTCGGCCAATGGTTGCCGCGCTTCCTGGCCCAGGAAGCGGCCGAGTTGCCGCTGCCGCGCGCCATCACCGAGCCCGAGCTAATCCAGCAGCAGCTGCCGCGGCTGGAGCGGATGCAGGTCTGGCTGCACCTGGCGCGTGGCGCCCTGGACCTGCCCGAAGCCGATCGGCTGTATGGCGAGCTGGGCAAGCTGGCGCCGCTGAGCGCCCATGGCGACCTCGCCGGCGTCGCCGAACAGGCGCGCCTGGTCTATGGCCTGGCGCCCTGGAAAGCCCTGGCCTGAGCCGCCGGACGGCGGGAACGCCTGGTGCATCCGGCCGTCCATCCTGATGGCACAAGGCCGCGAGCGATTCCTTAATACAAAATCGCTATGCTGGAGGAGGCGACCAACCTGGCGGGTACGGCAGGCGGGTCGTCCCCGGTCAGGCGCCGGGTGTCACCCCGGTGCGACCACCTTTCCAAGGAGTCCAGATGTCCGCCATAGCTTCCCCTTCCGCTGATCGTTGGCTCGACCTGGGCGACATCCTGCGCGAGCTGGTCAGCCAGCAGCGGATCGATCAGCAGACCGCCGAGCAGTGCCTGCTCTTGCGCCGTGGCTCGGCCAATCCGCAGCAGCATCCGCTGGAATTCCTCGCGGCGCAGAGCGTGGACGACCTTAGTCGCCCAGGGCGCAAGCTGGATCTGGACAGCCTCACCCGCTGGCTCGCCGAGTATTCGGGCCAGCCCTTCTATCGCATCGATCCGCTCAAGGTGGACGTGGCCTCGGTCACCCCGCTGATGTCCTACGCCTTCGCCCAGCGCAACAAGATCCTCGCCGTGGCGGTGAGTCCGGACGAGGTGACGGTGGCCAGCGCCCAGCCCTTCGTGCACAGCTGGGAAAGCAACCTCACCCATGTGCTGCAGCGGCCGATCAAGCGCGTGGTGGCCAGCCCCGCCGACATCACCCGCTATACCCAGGAATTCTTTCGCCTGGCCCGCTCGGTCACCGGCGCCTCGGCGGTGGAGCAGAAGACCAGCGGCGTCGGCAACTTCGAGCAACTGGTCAATCTCGGCGCCGCCGATGGCGAGCCGGATGCCAACGATGCCCACATCGTCAACATCGTCGACTGGCTGTTCCAGTACGCCTTCCAGCAGCGCGCCAGTGATATCCACGTCGAGCCGCGCCGCGAACAGGGTGCGGTGCGCTTTCGCATCGACGGGGTGCTGCACACCGTCTACCAGTTCCCCGCCCAGGTCACCCTGGCGGTGGTCAGCCGGATCAAGAACCTCGGCCGCATGAACGTCGCCGAGAAGCGCAAGCCCCAGGACGGCCGGATCAAGACGCGCATGGCCGGCGAGAAGGAGGTCGAACTGCGCCTGTCGACCATGCCCACCGCCTTCGGCGAAAAGCTGGTGATGCGGATCTTCGACCCGGACGTGCTGCTCAAGAGCTTCGACCAGCTCGGCTTCTCCGCCGACGACTTGCGCCGCTGGGCCGGCATGACCGGGCAGCCCAACGGCATCATCTTGGTCACCGGCCCCACCGGTTCGGGCAAGACCACCACGCTGTACACCACCCTCAAGCAGCTGGCCACGCCCGAGGTGAACGTCTGCACCATTGAAGACCCCATCGAGATGGTGGAAGACGCCTTCAACCAGATGCAGGTGCAGCACAACATCGAGGTGACCTTCGCCAGTGGCGTCAGGGCGCTGATGCGGCAGGACCCGGACATCATCATGATCGGCGAGATCCGCGACCTGGAAACCGCCGAGATGGCCATCCAGGCGGCGCTGACCGGGCACTTGGTGCTTTCCACCCTGCACACCAACGACGCCCCCAGCTCGGTGAGCCGGCTGATCGAATTGGGCGTGCCCTACTACCTGATCCGCGCCACGGTGCTGGGCGTCATGGCCCAGCGCCTGGTGCGCACCCTCTGCCCGGCCTGCAAGACGCCCACCGAGCTGGACCCGGCCACCTGGCAGGAACTGACCAAGCCCTGGAACGCGCCGCTGCCCACTGGCGCCATGCAGCCGGTGGGTTGTCCGGAGTGTCGCGACACCGGCTATCGCGGTCGTGCCGGGGTATACGAAATCCTCACCCTCTCCGATAGTCTGCGCGAACTGGTGACGGCGGATACCGACATCACCGCGCTGCGGCGACAGGCGTTCAAGGAAGGCATGCGCAGCCTGCGACTGTCCGGCGCGCAAAAGATCGCCGCCGGCTTCACCACCGTGGAAGAAGTCCTGCGCGTCACGCCCCAGAGCGAACGTTAAGGCCCTAGCAGCCCGCGAGCGGAACAAGGATAGCCAGCCGTGCAGACAACCGTCGTGAACCCTGCCGTGGGTGCCGAGGACGCCGAGCAGCGACGCCGTCGCCAGGAGGTCCTGGCGGCTTATGGCCTGCTCGACGGCCAGCCGGAGCCGGCGCTCGACGATCTGGTGGAATTGGCCGCCACCCTCTGCGAAACCCCCATCGTCGCGATCAACTTGCTGGGCGAGGAGCAGCAGCTGTTCATCGCCGAACGCGGCCTGGGCGTGGCGGAAATCCCCCTGGCCCTGTCCTTCTGCCAGTACCTGCACGCTGCCCGGGAAGCGCGGCAGATCGAAGACCTGAGCCAGGACCCGCGCTTCACCGACAACCCCCTGGTAAGGGATCCGGCCGGACTGAGATTCTATGCCGGGGCTCCCCTGCGAACGGCCGAAGGCGTCTTTCTCGGCACGCTCTGCGTGCTCGACTGGCAACCGCGCGAACTGAGCGCCGCGCGCCTGACCGGCCTCGAACGCCTGGCGCGCCAGGTGCTGCGCCTGTTCGAGGCCCGGCTGCAGACGGCGTCGCCGGCGCGGCACAGCACCCTCGACGAAACCCACTACCGCGCCCTGATGGACGTCAATCCGCAGATCATCTGGTTCGCGCGGCCCGATGGCAGCTTCGAATACGCCAATCGCTACTGGTACGAATACAGCGGCCTGAGTCCGGCCAACGTGGTCGCCGATCCCGATCTCTGGACCGATGCCATCCATCCCCAGCAGCGTCCGCAGCTGCTGCTGCGCTGGCGCGAGGTGCGCGAGCAGAGAGTTGCCGGCAGCCTCGAATTGCAGCTGCGCGATGCCGAGGGCCGCTACCGCTGGTTCGAAACCCGCACCATGCCATTCACCAACGCCAGCGGCGAGATCGAGCACTGGGTCGGCGTGGCCCAGGACATCGACAGCCGCAAGCGGGCGGAAACGGCGCTGCGGGAGAGCGAGGCCTTTGCCCATCTGCTCCTCGAATCGACCCACGAGGGCTTTTGCGCCCTGGATCGCGAGGGGCGCGCCACCCTCTGCAACCGCGCCTTCCGGCAGATGCTCGGCCTGCCCGAGGAGCGCGACATCCTCGGCGAACGCCTGGACACCCGCCTCAGCTCCGCCCGCAGCGAGGATGGCGCCCGAGCCCTGCAGCGCGCCGCCAGCGCCGGCGCCACCCTGCACCTGTCCGCCGACGCCCTGCTGCGTGAGGACGGCAGTCTGCTGCCAGTGGAATGGCGTGCCCAGCCGCTCTGGCGCGACGGCGAGGTCCAGGGCGCCATCTGCACCTTCGTCGATCTCAGCGAACGTATCCGTAGCCACGATCGCCAGCGCTTCCTGCTCGAACTGGGCGACCTGCTGCATGGCGTGACCCACACCGGCGAAGTCGCCTCGGTGCTGGGCGACAGCCTCGGCCATCTGCTGGCCGTGCAGCGCATCGGCTATGCCCGGGTCGGTCGCGACGGCAGCCTGACCATCGACAGCGACTGGCTCGAACAGGGGCGAACCCATCGTCTCAACCTGCCCAGCCTCGGTCACTGGCACACCTCGGCGGTGCAGGAATTGCGCCGCGGCATCATCGTCAGCGTGGAAGACAGCGCCCAGGACAGCCGCCTGGGCGAGATGCGCGCCCAACTGGTGGACCATGGCGTACGCGCCGGCCTGGTGGTGCCCCTGCTTGCCGAGGAACAGCTGGTCGGTCTGCTGTTCCTCTATGCCGATACGCCGCGTCACTGGACCATCGGCGACGTGGCCCTGGTGCGTGAGGTGGCCGAGCGCATCCGCATCGTCATCGAGCGCACCGCCGCGGCCGACGCCCTGCGCCTGGCCGAGCAGCGCATTGCCCTGGCCATGGACGTCGCCGACCTCGGTGTCTGGGACTATGACATCGACCGCGACCTGATCAGTTGGGATACCCGCCTCGCCCATCTGGTCGGAGCGGGCGAGCGCCGTTGCACGATGCGCGGCGCGGCCCTGTTGCACGCCCTGCATCCGGCCGATGCGCCCCGGGTACGCGCCTATGTGACGGCCGCCATCCAGGGCGGTGGCAATGCCTATGACCTGCGGCTGACCTTTCGGGTACGCGGTTCGCGCCAGGGCGAGCCTGTATGGCTGAGCATCCGCGGGCGTGAACGCCTGGAGCCCGGTGGGCGCCGCCGACTGGTGGGTATCGCGCGCGACATCACCCGCGAACGCCACGACGCCGATCGCATCAGCGAGACCAATCGCCAGCTGCGCCGGCAGATCGAGGAGCGCCGCGAGGCGGAGGCCCGCCAGCATGCCCTGATCGAGCTGGGCGATCGCCTGCGCGAGGGCGATCCGGAAAGCGCCGGGGTCGCCGCCGCCCTGGAACTGGTCGGTACGCGGCTGGGCCTGCGCCGGGTCGGCTATGCCCGTCTGGACGAGAGCAGCGGCGCCTTCGTCCCGCAGCAGATGTGGACGCCCAACGGCAGCTTCGACCAGGCCCTGGCCTATCCGCTGCTCGCCTCCGACAGCCTGGGCAACCAGGACGGCGCAGCGCCCCTGGTCATCGACGACGTCAGCCAGGATCCGCGCGCCCAGGCTAATGCCCAGCGCCTGCTCGATCTGGAGATCGCGGCGCTGGTCGATATCCCGCTCTACGAGGATGGCCGCCTGCGCGCGCTGTTCGTCGCCCACGACCAGCGCGCCCGGCTGTGGACGGAAGGTGAGGTGCAATTCCTGCGCGACGTTACCGACCGGCTCTGGTCGGCCATCTGCCGGCAGCGCTCCCAGGACGCCCAGCGCGAGAGCGAGGGCCGCTTCCGCCTCATGGCCGACAGTGCCCCGGTACTGATCTGGGCCTGCGATGCCGACGGCCAGCTGCAATTCGTCAACCAGCGCTTCGCCAGCGAATTCGATCTGCACGACGCCGATCTGCACGACCAGGGCTGGAGCGCCCTGCTCCCGGACAGCGAATGCCCGGCCTTCGAGGGCGCCTTCAAGCAGGCCGTCGCCACCCACAGCGCACTGCGCGCCGAGGTGCGGGTGCGCAATGCCCAGGGTGAATGGCGCTGGCTGCGCCTGGAGGGCACCCCGCGACTGGAGCTCGACGGCGAATTCCACGGCCTGGTGGGCTGTGGCGTGGACGTCACCGAAGCGCGGCAGACCACCGACCAGCTGGAGCAGCGCATCGCCGAACGTACCCAGGAGCTGGGACGCAGCCACGCGCGGCTGATCGCCGAGATCTACGAGCGCGAGCGCACCGAGGAAGCCCTGCGCCAGTCGCAGAAGATGGAAGCCATCGGCCAGCTCACCGGCGGCATCGCCCACGACTTCAACAACATGCTCACCGGCATCGTCGGCGCCCTCGACCTGATCCGCCTGCGCATCGCCAACGGCCGCACCCAGGACCTGGATCGCTACATCAACGCCGCGGTCAATTCGGCCGACCGCGCCGCCGCCCTCACCCATCGTCTGCTGGCCTTCGCCCGCCGTCAGACCCTGGATCCGCAGCCGGTGGACGTGCACCAGCTGGTCGCCTCGCTGCAAGACCTGCTGGTACGCACCGTGGGCGAAAACGTCGCCCTGCGCCTGGATCTCGCACCGATCGCCTGGCTCGCCCACAGCGATACCCACCAGCTGGAAAACGCCCTGCTCAACCTGGTCATCAACGGCCGCGACGCCATGCCCGCCGGCGGCGAGCTGTGCATCGCCACCGCCAACCTCAGCCTGGACGCCGAGGCCGCCGCGCGCGAATCCCTGACACCCGGCGACTACGTACGCCTGAGCGTGGCCGACACCGGCACCGGCATGCCGCCGGAGGTCAAGGCCAAGGCCTTCGAGCCCTTCTTCACCACCAAGCCGGCCGGCCAGGGCACAGGGCTTGGCCTGTCGATGATCTACGGCTTCGTCAAGCAGTCCGGCGGCACCGCGCGCATCGACACCGAGCAGGGCCAGGGCACCACCATCAGTCTCTATCTGCCACGCCACCCCGAGATGGCGGCGGTCAGCACCGATCAGCCGACGCTCAAGGTCGCACCCCGTGCCGAGGCCGGCCAGACCGTGCTGGTGGTGGAAGACGAATACGCCGTGCGCATGATCGTGCTGGAGGTGCTCGCCGAACTGGGCTACACCGCCCTGGAGGCGAGCGATGCCGACGGCGCCCTGCCGATCATCGAGAGCGATCAGCGCCTGGACCTGCTCATCAGCGATGTCGGCCTGCCCGGCATGAACGGTCGCCAGCTCGCCGAGATCGCCCGTGGCCGGCGGCCCGAGCTCAAGGTGCTGTTCATCACCGGCTATGCCAAGAACGCCAAGGTGCGCGGCGAATTCCTCGGCGAGAACATGGACATGCTGATCAAGCCGTTCGACATCGACGCCCTGGCCGAACGCATCCACAGCATGATCCAGCGCTAGGCTGATGCGGAGCTCTGGAACTCAGCGGACGTCCGAGCTCTCTATAGGAGACCTCAAGAAGGAGATCTCATCCATGCGCCTGAAGAAGCTTGCTCTGGTTTCCCTGATCGGCCTGCCGCTGCTGGCCGCGACCACCGCCGCCAATGCGGATGCGCGGTTCTGGCGGCATGCCGCGACCCTGGGGGCAACCTCCGGCTCGTTCTATACCACCAGCCGTGACGACCACAAGATCGTCGCCGCCACCCAGGACGACGCCAGCTCCTACCTGGCCAGCAACGGCCAGATCCGCGGCCCTTACCTGGAAGCCGCGCTGCGCGACATGCGCGCCGCCGAGCCGGGCCTCCAGGCCAGCGACAGCGACCTCGCCATGCGTATCCTGACCCAGTAAGGGGCCAGGCAAAAAAAGAACCCCGCCGGTCATGCCGCGCGGGGTTCTTTTTCATCCGGGCTCAGGACGGCGAGCGGTGCCTCAGCTTTCGCTGGCGGCGCGATAGCCGTCGGCGTCGAGCAGCCTGTCCAGCTCGGCCGCATCCTGCGGCTTGAGCTTGAAGAACCAGGCGCCATAGGGCTCGCCATTGACCTGCTCGGGCGCGTCGGCCAGCGCCTCGTTGACGGCGATCACCTCGCCGCCCACCGGGGCATAGATGTCCGAGGCCGCCTTGACCGACTCCACCACCCCGGCCTGGTCACCGGCGGCGAGGGTCTTGCCGACTTCCGGCAGTTCGATGAACACCACATCGCCCAAGGCCTCCTGGGCATGATCGGAAATGCCGACGGTAACGCTACCATCGGCTTCCAGGCGCGCCCATTCGTGGCTGGCGGCATAACGCAGGTCGGCGGGAATCTGGCTCATGAGAGGTCCTCGGGGCTGGCACGGTTAAAAGGCAAGGGTAGCCTGCCGACCCCGGGGACCGCCATCGCCGGCAGGGCTTAATTGGGGCCGATGCTCGCGCAGCTGCTGTTGTCGACGTACTTCTTCAGCGTCGCCCACTGGGGGCGATCCACGCCGTTGACGGGCTCCACCGCCAGGTTGTAGTTGCCCCAGCCGGGACCGGCGGCCCAGTAGCTGGCCGGAATGCAGTGCTGCTTGAGATAGGCCAGCATGTTGTCCATGGCCACCAGCCAGCGCGGATCGTCGTCCGGTACGCCGAATTCGCCGATGTAGCCCTGCTTGCCGTTCTTCTTCAGCCAGTCGACGAAGGGCTTGACGCGATTCACCCCGACCATGGGGTCGAAGCCGCTCATGTCCTTGCTGGCGTACTGGCCGCCGCCGTCATTGTCGAAGTAGACGTGGGCGGAAAAGATCAGCTTGTTGGCCGGGTCCTTGAGCGCCAGCAGGGGGTCGTTCCACTGCGGCCAGCGGGCGGCGCTGGACCAGCCGTTGCCCTCGACGATGATGGGATGGACGCTGTCCACGGTACGGATGCCGTTGATGCCGTGCTGGGCGGCGGTCGGCCAGAAGGCCACGGCGTCGTGGGGCTCGTTCATGATGTCGTAGCCGTAGAGCGCCGGATGCTTGCCGAAGCGGAAAGCCAGGCGATAGGTCACGTCCCAGTAGTTGAAGTAGGTGACCTTGCCGGCGCCGATGACCTCGCCGCGATAGCGCGCATAGTTGTGCAGATCGAGGATCACCTTGACGCCGTACTTCTGGGCATAGTTGAGCGTCTGGGTGACCAGGGCGCCATAGTCCGGATCCAGCGTGGCATTCAGCCTGGGCTGGATGCGTTCCCAGATGATCGGAAAGCGCACCAGCTTGATGCCCTTGGCGCTCCAGTCCTTGAAGTGCTGTTCGCTGGGGAAGATGTAGTTGCGGTTGTTGAGACCGGGCAGCACCTGGCTGGCGAAGCCGGCACCGGAGAAGTTGAGACCGACCAGCTCGACCGCCTGGGCCGAACCGAAGAGGGCGCTGCTCAGGGCCAGGGTACCGGCCAGACGCAGGGAAAACTGGCGCAAGCGCCGGGTAAGGGATTGCATGACTGCACCTGTGAAAGAGAAAGACTCCCCGCCCCCGCAAGCTAGCGGGTTCTGACGTAGGCGAGCTCAGGCGGCCGCGTCCTGTTGCGGCGCCACTGGGTGCGACTTCGTCGTCATTGTTGGGGCAGCTATCGGCGTCCCAGCCGCCAGCTTTAGAGATTTTTTTCCAGCAAAAACAGCCAGTTACGCTTTAATTCGCGTCAGATAGCCGCCACTTTTCCATACGCACCAGCGCAGTCAGGCTAACGCCTTGAATCGACACGACTTTCTGTATCCATAAAAGGACGGGTGAGGAGCCGTGGCACGTAAAAAGACCGACAGATCAAAAGGAGTCATTTTCAAAACCACTCGGAACGAGCCTGTCGGTGATCCTCCAGGACCAGGCCCGGAACGTTCCCTGGACGCCGTGCTCTATCCTGCGAGCCCTTCGCGAGAGCCCTGCCATGCCCCTGAACGCGCGTCCTCCCCTGCGTACCCTGGCCGTGATGACCCTGGCCGCCGTGACCCTCCTTGGCTGTGGTGAGACCGCGCGGCTGCAGCGCGAAGCCGGGTATGGCCCGTCACCCACCTTGCCAGAGCCCCACAAGACGCTGCTGCCGACCATCAACGTGGCGCCGGCGATCGGTTGGCCCGAGGGCGGCAAGCCCACCGCCGCGCCCGGCACCCAGGTCCAGGCCTTCGCCCGCGGGCTGGACCATCCGCGCTGGCTCTATGTGCTACCCAATGGGGATGTGCTGGTGGCGGAAAGCAATGCGCCCAGGCGCGATGATTTTCCCGGCATCAAGAACTGGATCGCCGGCCTGTTCATGAAGAAGGCCGGCGCCGGGGTACCCAGCGCCGACCGCATCACCCTGCTGCGTGATGCCGACGGTGATGGCGTCGCCGAGACCCGCCTGGTCTTCGCCGAGCAGCTGCATTCGCCCTTCGGCATGGCGCTGGTGGGCGAGGACTTCTATGTCGCCAACGCCGATGCCCTGGTGCGCTTCATCTACCGCCCCGGGGCGACTCGCCTGGAAGGCCCGCCGGTGAAGGTCACCGACCTGCCGGCCGGCATCAATCACCACTGGACCAAGAACGTCATCGCCAGCCGCGACGGCAAGAAGCTCTATCTCACCGTGGGCTCCAACAGCAACGTCGGCGAAAACGGCCTGGACATCGAGGAAGGCCGCGCCGCCATCTGGGAGCTGGACCGCGCCAGTGGCCAGAAGCGCCTGTTCGCCACCGGCCTGCGCAATCCCAATGGCCTGGACTGGGAGCCCACCACCGGCAAGCTGTGGACGGTGGTCAACGAGCGCGACGAGATCGGCAGCGACCTGGTCCCGGACTATGCCACCTCGGTCCAGGATGGCGGCTTCTATGGCTGGCCCTACAGCTATTGGGGCAAGACCGTGGACAGCCGGGTGCAACCGCCCCGTCCGGATCTGGTGGCCAAGGCGCTGACCCCCGACTATGCCCTGGGCACCCACACAGCCTCCCTGGGCCTCGCCTTCGCCCGCGCTGACAGCCAGTTGCCGACGGCTTTCCGCCATGGCCTGTTCGTTGGTCAGCACGGCTCCTGGAATCGCGATCCCAAGAGCGGCTACAAGGTCATCTTCGTGCCCTTCCAGGACGGCAAGCCCAGCGGCCCGCCGCGGGACCTGCTGACCGGTTTCCTCAATGGCCAGGAGGAAGCCCAGGGGCGACCGGTCGGGGTGGTCAACGATGGTCGTGGCGGCCTGTTGGTGGCCGACGACGTCGGCAATACCCTCTGGCGGGTCAGCGCCCAGCGCCCCTGAGCGTCGTTAATCCGCCCTTAAGCGCCTTGGCCTAGGCTGGAGGCTGACCATCCTGGAGGTGGTCACCGCTCTTGCCGAGGCCGGCCCGGAGCGGTACAACCGCTCAACCGCCTGGGAAAATCCGATGAGAATACTGCTGGCCGAAGACGACATGCTGCTGGGCGACGGCATCCGCGCCGGTCTGGCGCTGGAAGGCGATACCGTCGATTGGGTGACCGACGGCCAGGCTGCCCAGGCTGCGCTGGAAACCGATCCCTTCGATCTGGTGGTGCTCGACATCGGCCTGCCCCGCCGTTCGGGACTCGAGGTCCTGGCCGCCCTGCGCAAGCGCGGCGACGCCACCCCGGTGCTGATCCTCACCGCCCGCGACAAGGTCACCGACCGGGTCACCGGCCTGGACACCGGCGCCGACGACTACCTGACCAAGCCCTTCGATCTGGACGAACTGCTCGCCCGGGTGCGCGCCCTTACCCGGCGCAGTGCCGGTCGGGCGCTGCCGCAACTGGAGCACAACGACCTGCGGGTCGATCCGGCCACCCACCGGGTGACCCTGGCCGGCCAGCCGGTCGAACTGGCACCGCGCGAATACGCCCTGCTGCGCCTGCTGCTGGAAAACATGGGCAAGGTGCTCTCGCGCAATCGCCTGGAACAGGCACTCTATGGCTGGGACGGCGACGTCGAGAGCAATGCCATCGAGGTCCATATCCATCACCTCAGGCGCAAGCTCGGCACCAGCCTGATCCGCACCGTGCGCGGCATCGGTTACGGCATCGACCAGCCCGAGCGGCCGGCTCCATGACCGACGGCCCCGCCGTCTCGCTGCGGCGGCGTCTGCTGACGCTGCTGCTGTGTGGAATATTCGCCTGCTGGCTGATCGCCGCCCTGGTGACCTACCAGTTGGTGCTGCGCCAGGTGAATCGCCTGGCGGACGAAGACATGCTCGACTTCGGCTCGGCCGCCCTGCACCTGGCCACCCTCAGCGAGGGGGGCGACCACAGCCTGCCGCCCGCGGCGCGCGCCCTGGAACGCAGCCGCACGGCCATCGCCGACCTGCCGCTGTTCAAGCGCCGCAACGCCCTTGGCTATCTGCTGCAGGCCGGTGACCAGCGCCTCGGTACCCCCGCGCCACCCGCCGGCCTGGCCGACCAGCCACCCGGCTTCAGCAGTCTGCTGGCCGAGGGGCAGCACTGGCGCGTGCTGCGCCTGAGCAGCGGCGACGGACGCATCTGGATCTACGAGAACCTGGCCGATCGCCGCGGTGCCACCAACCTGCTGCTGCTCGGCTCGCTGTTTCCCCTGGCGCTGGCCCTGCCAGTGCTGGCCGCACTCATCTGGTTCGGCGTCACCCGGGGTCTCGAACCCCTGCGTCAGCTGGCGGCGCAGATCAAGCAGCGCTCCGCCCAGCGCCTGGAGCCCCTGGTGCTGAATCAGGTTCCCCTGGAAGCCGCGGTCCTGGTCGAGGAGATCAACGCCTTGCTGCAGCGCCTGGACGGCGCCCTGGAAGCCGAGCGGCGCCTGACCAGCGACGCCGCCCACGAGATCCGCACGCCCCTCGCCAGCTTGCTGACCCACACCCAGGTCGCCCTGAGGTCCAGCGATCCCCAGGCCCACGCCCGCGGCCTGGTGCAGGTACGCCGCAGCGCCGAACGCATCAGCCAACTGATGGAGCAGATCCTGCTCCTGGCCCGCCTGGACAGTGGTGCGCTGCAGGAGCAGTTCGTCCCGGTCCATCTCGGCCGGCTGGCGGCGGATACCCTGTCGGAACTCGCGCCCCTGGCCATCGAGAAGAACATCGACCTGGTGCTGGAGGATCAGGAGGTCAAGTTGTCCGGCATTCCCACCTGGCTGGGCGTGCTGCTCACCAACCTGGTGGGCAACGCCATCCGCTACACCCCCAGCGGGGGTCAGGTACTGGTGCGGGTCGTCGAGGACGTGCCCGGCCGGGTGCGCATCAATGTCTGCGACAGCGGCCCCGGGGTCAGTCCGGAAGAGCGGGCGGTGATCTTTACCCGTTTCTACCGCAGCGAGAGTGCCGGCCAGAACGTCGGTAGCGGCCTGGGCCTGCCCATCGTCAAGCGTATCGTCGAAATCCATGGCGGCAGCCTGCACCTGGGCGAAGGCCTGCAAGGACGCGGGCTGGGGGTGTACGTCGAGCTGCCCGGCCTGGCCTGATCCGGCCGGCTACGACCAAGGCCATCTTTTATCCGGGCCGGCCTAGGGCTTACAGTGCAGGGATTCGCCACAAGCGAATGCAGTCCTGCATTCTGGAGAGCCCGGCCCATGTCCATGATCCTGTACCACACTCCCGCCTCGCCCTTCGGTCGCAAAGTCGTGGTGATGCTCCACGAGACGGATCTGATCGAGCAGGTGGAAGTGGAAATCGTCCAGCAGACGCCGCTCAATCCCAATCGCGATGTTCTCGATACCAATCCGGCCGGCAAGATTCCTGCCCTGCGCCTGGCCGATGGCACCTGCCTGCACGACAGTCGCGTCATCCTCGACTACCTGGACACCCTGCACGAGCGCACCCCGCTGATCCCGCGCCAGGGTCCGGAGCGCTGGCGCCGCCTGACCCTGGCTTCGCTGTGCGACGCCATGATGGAAGCCGCGGTGCAGATCCGCTACGAGAGCTTCATGCGCCCGCCGGGCATGCAATGGAAGCTCTGGCTGGACAACCAGCAGGAGAAGATCGCCCGGGCGCTGGACTACTTCGAGCGCGAGGCGATCACCGAGCTGGAAGGCGAATTCGACGTGGCCTGCCTGGGCATGGCCTGCCTGCTGGGCTATCTGGACTTCCGCATCCCCACCTTCGCCTGGCGCAGCGACTGCCCGCGCATCGCCGCCTGGTACGCCCGTACCGGCGAGCGCCCCTCGCTGCAGACGACCCGCCCCTGAGCCGGCGCTAGGCCTGCTGCCAGAGCCGCTCCAGATTGCGAAAACCCCACTCCTCCGGATCCTCCCGCCGCACGATGCGCTCATCGGCGGGCGGCCGGGCGAGATCCAGCAGCCGCTGCGGCAGCGGGGTGCGCGAGCGGGCGGAAAAGAACACCCGCACCTGCGGGGTCAGCAGGCTGTCCGAGTGCTGCTCGACCACCACCGCCAGTTGCTCGTTGTTCAGCCGTACCAGGGAACCGATCGGATAGATGCCCAGCGTCTTGACGAAGGCCTGGAATACCTGGGGATCGAAATGCCCCTTCCACTCCGCCATGCGCCGGATCGCTTCGGCGGGACTCCAGGCGGTCTTGTAGGGCCGGGTCGAGGAGATGGCGTCGTAGACGTCGCAGACCGCGGCGATGCGCGACAGCAGACTGATCTGCGTACCGGCCAGGCCATGGGGATAGCCGCTGCCATCGAATTTCTCATGATGGTGCAGGCAGACGTCGATGACCTCCGCGGTCGCGCCCCACTGCTGCAACAGGGCGACGCCCTCCGCGGGATGCCGCTGCATCACGGCGAATTCCGCCTCGCTCAGCTTGCCCGGCTTGTTGAGTACCTCGAGAGGGGTGCGCATCTTGCCCACGTCATGCAGCAGGCCAGCCTGGCCGGCCAGTTGCACCTGGTCCGCCGGCAGCTCCATCTGCCGTGCCACCGCCGTCATGAGGGCGCAGACCGACACCGAATGGATATAGGTATACTCGTCGGCCGTGCGCAGCCGCGTCAGACTGATCAGCGCCGTGGGATGCCGCAGCACCGACGCCGAGATCTGCTCGACCACGGTCGCCACCTCGCTCAGCTCGATGGCCTGGCCCAGGCGCACGTCCTGGAACAGCCGCGCCACCTCCTGCTTGGCGTGGGCGCTCACTGCGGAAGCCTGGGCCATTTCCTGCGGACAGCTCAGGGCGGCGCCTGGCGCGGTGCCGGCAACCGGGACCGGCGCGGCAACGGCTGGCACCTCGGGGGCAATGGCCGGCGCGGCGACGGGCTCGGGGAGCAGCACCGGATCCACCGCGGGCGAGCGTTCCGCTGGCGGCGGGCAATCCAGCCCTTTCGCGACATCGATCCACACCGCGGTCACGGCGCTGTCCTGGATCTTCTGCAGGTCGCGCGGTTCCTGGAGCAGGAAGCGCGCCTTCCAGAACGGATGGTCGATCCAACTGCCTTCGAATCTGTGGATGTACATGCCGAGGCAGACCTCGGCACTGGTAACCTTCTTGAGCATGGCGTTCACTTCGCAACTGATCGGCAGCAGCCATCCAGAGCAGATGATCGCAAAATGCTATGTCACGCCAAAGACCATCGCCCCAAGTTCTAGACGAGAGAATCCATGCACCTCCTGACCGGTATCACCGTCTCCGCGCTGCTCCTGCTGAACACCCTGGTCATGATCGGTCCGCTGCTGGCATTCGCCCTGATCAAGCTGCTGCCCATCGTCGCCCTGCGCGACCTCTGCTCCCGGGTGGTCACCGCCATCGCCGAGACCTGGGCCGAGATCAACAAGATCATCTTCGCCCATCTCACCCCCACCGCCTGGGACATCCGCGGCACCGAGGCACTCAACCGCGACAGCTCCTACCTGGTCATCTGCAACCACCAGTCCTGGGTCGACATCCCCGCGCTCATCGAGACCTTCAACGGCAAGGTGCCCTACTTCAAGTTCTTCCTGAAGAAGGAGCTCATCTGGGTGCCCTTCCTGGGGCTCGCCTGGTGGGCGCTGGACTATCCCTTCATGAAGAGATACTCCCGCGCCCAGCTGGCGCGCCGCCCGGAACTCAAGGGCGCGGACCTAGCCATCACCCGCCGCGCCTGCGAGAAATTCCGCCGCCAGCCGGTGACCATCGTCAATTACCTGGAAGGCACGCGCTTCACCGCCGCCAAGCATGCCGAGCAGCACTCGCCCTATCGCCACCTGCTCAAGCCCAAGGCTGGCGGCATGGCCTTCGTCCTCGCCGCCATGGGCGAACAGCTGGACACCCTGCTGGATGTCACCCTGGTCTATCCGGACGGTCGCGTGCCCGGCTTCTGGGACCTGCTCTGCGGACGCGTCAAACGCGTTATCATCGATATCCGCGCGCGACCTCTGGATCCGGCGCGCTGGGCGGGTGACTACAGCGAAGATGCGGAATTTCGCGCAGGCTTCCAGCAGTGGGTCAGCACGCTCTGGGCAGAGAAGGACCAGCGGATCGAGGCGCTGCTAGATTCCCGCTCGCGCTGATCAAGCGGGGCACCCTGCCGCGTGCAGACAGTCAGAGAGCGGGTAGTCGGCTGTCTCGACAAGGATCTCTCATGCCCACCCCGACGCTGGATACCACCACGACCCGCTGGCTTCCCTGGCTGATCGCCGTCGCCTTCTTCATGCAGTCGCTGGACGCGACCATCGTCAACACCGCCCTGCCGCGCATGGCCGCCGACCTCGGCGAGAATCCGCTGCGCATGCAGGGGGTGGTGATCGCCTACCTGCTCACCGTCGCGCTGCTGATTCCGGCCTCGGGCTGGATCTCCGATCGCTTCGGCAGTCGCCGCGTCTTCTTCACCGCCATTGCCCTCTTCACCTTTGGCTCGCTGCTTTGCGCCCTGGCGCCCAGCCTCAACCTGCTGATCGCCGCCCGGGTCATCCAGGGCCTCGGGGGTTCGCTGATGCTGCCGGTGGGGCGCCTGGTGATCCTGCGCGTCTATCCGCGCAGCGAGCTGGTGCGCATCCTCAGCTTCATCACCATTCCCGGCCTCATCGGTCCCCTGGCGGGCCCGGCGCTGGGTGGCTGGCTGGTGGAAGCCGTGTCCTGGCACTGGATCTTCCTGATCAATCTGCCAGTCGGCATCCTTGGCTGCCTGGCCACCCGCCGCCTGCTGCCGGATCTGCGCAGCCCCCTTCCGCAACGCTTCGACGGCCTGGGCTTCCTGCTCTTCGGCACCGCCATGATCCTCATCAGCGTCGCCCTGGAAGGCCTCGGCGAACTGCACCTGCCCCATGTGCGGGTGGTGCTGCTGCTGATGGGCGGCATGGCCTGCATGGTCGCCTACTGGTTGCGCGCCCTGCACCACGACCAGCCGCTGTTCTCCGCCGAGCTGTTTCGCATCCGCAGCTTCGCGGTGGGCATCTTCGGCAATCTCTTCGCCCGCCTCGGCAGCGGCGCCCTGCCCTTCCTCATCCCGCTGCTGTTCCAGGTGGGCCTCGGCTATTCGCCGACCCAGGCCGGTCTGCTGATGATGCCCCTGGCGCTGTCGGCGATGCTGGCCAAGCCCATCGCCGGTCCGCTGATCGGGCGGCTCGGCTATCGACGCCTGCTGGTGGGCAACACCCTGCTGCTGGGGTGCCTGATCGCCAGTCTCGCCCTGATCGGCCCTGCCACGCCCTTCGTCTGGTTGCTCATCCACCTGGGCATCCTGGGCGCGGTGAATTCCATGCAGTTCACCGCCATGAACACCATCACCCTCATCGACCTGCACGACCAGCAGGCAGCCAGCGGCAACAGCCTGCTGTCGGTGGTGATGCAACTGGCCATGAGCTTCGGCGTCGCCTGCGCCGCCGCCCTGCTGGGCGGTTTCCAGGACGACTATGGTGACACCGAGGTGCTGTCTGCCTTTCGCGCGACCTTGCTCAGCGTCGGCGCCCTGTCGATGCTGGCGGCGGCGATCTTCCTGCAGGCTTCGCGCGAGACCGGCCGGCGGGTCAAGCCGCTGGCGGCCGAGCCGGAAAAGAGCGCGCAGAACGTGGAGTGAGGCGGCCGGCCGCGCCGGTCCAACCGGCAGAAACGAAAAACCCCGGCCTGGCCGGGGTTTTTCGTGAGCTTCGGGCGATGTCAGGTGTCAGACGACCTGTACGCGCTCTGCCTGCATGCCCTTCTGGCCTTGCACGACTTCGAAGCTGACCTTCTGGCCTTCAGCCAGGGTCTTGAAACCAGTGCCTTCGATGGCGCGGAAGTGCACGAACACGTCCGGACCGCTCTCGGGAGTGATGAAGCCATAGCCTTTGGTTTCGTTGAACCACTTGACGGTACCGTTCTGACGATTCGACATGACGGGTGTTGCTCCTTGGAATCACGAGTTTGTTATTGACACTGGCTGGCGCGGTTATGCGTTGCATTGACCAGACGCCCGGTACTGAGTTGCAAGGAGTAACAAGAATCGAGCAGCAAGGGGTGGACGAAGAGCCTACCGCCTCAGGTCACGATCGACGGCGACCCAAGCAAACACAGTTCTCGAACTCTACGCCATATTTTTCTGGAAAGCGATTACCCTCCGGAGGGCGAAACCCTTTTCGACAAGGGCTGTTTTGTCACCTCGCGCACGGTACTGTCGAGCCGGTTTTCGGCCACCCGGACAGCCCTGCAAAACCGCAGCCAGACTGCTTCGCCGCCGTCTGCCGCAGCTGTCGAAGGGCCCCGGGCCCGTTGCTCTACCCTGAAATCCCCCTGCAAGGAATACCGATGAACGTCACCCCTGTGGAACTGCTGATCAGCGATTGCGATGGCGTGCTGGTCGACAGTGAAATCCTCGCCGAACGGGTCGTCCTCGACGGCCTGGCCGCCCATGCACCGCGCGCCGAACTCGAGGCCCTGCTGCACGGCACCTTCGGCCTGACCACCCGAGATATCTTCGCCCTGGTCGAACAGCGCTTCGGTATCACCCTGCCGCCGGCACTGTTCAGCGACCTGCGCGCCCAGGCGGAAACGCTGATCGCTACCAGCGTCGAGCCCATTCCCGGGGTGAAGCGTGCCCTGGAGAGCATCGACCTGCCGCTGGCGGTCGCCTCCAACAGCCTCAGGCACAGCGTCGAATCCTCGGTCCGCCGGGCCGATCTGGTGGCGCGGGTAGCGGGCCACATCTTCAGCGCCGACATGGTCGCCCGGCCCAAGCCGGCACCCGATGTCTATCTGCTCGCGGCCAGGACCCTGGGCGTCGCGCCAGAGCGCTGCCTGGTGATCGAAGACAGCGCCACCGGCGCACGTGCGGCCCTGGCCGCCGGCATGCGCGTCATCGGCTTCACCGGTGCCAGCCATATTCCGCCGAGCCATGGCGAGACCCTGAGCGCCCTGGGCGTGACCGCCCTGGTCGCCCACATGGACGAGTTGCCCGCGACCGTCGCCCGTCTTCGCGCCGCCGCCAGCGGCGGGCAATGAAAAAGGGGCCCTCAGGGCCCCTTCGCTTTCCGCGTCAGCAGAATCAGGACAGGACCGCCCCTACCGCCTTGGGCAGTGCCACCGGTGCCAGGTCGGCCGTCGCGTTCCAGGCCGCCTCGCTCAGCTGGGTTTCCAGCAGCTGGCGATGGATCGCCTCGCGGTGCTGTTGCAGGACGATGTCCAGGGCGCGGCTGGGCGTCAGTTCGACGTCGTCGAAGGTGACGATCTGACCCGGCTCCATGGCCCGCTTCAGCACGCTGTGCTTGAGCAGGCCGATCGGCAGGTGATCCGGGCACTCGGCGATCTTCACCGCTTCGCCGCGCACGCTGTAGCCACCGATGCCGCGCTCGATGATGTCGCCAGCCGCCATGGGCTTCTTCATGATGGCGGCCACGCTCAGGGTCGGCGTGGTGGAGTTGTTGAGCAGGATCTTGCCGCCGGCGATGACGCGACGCAGGGTCTTGCCGACTTCCAGGGAGCACAGGTGGAAGGGGCGTACCAGGACATAGTACGGACCCTTGCCCAGCTTGAAGTATTCGATGGCGCCGGCCTGGTCTTCGTCATGGCGACCGACGACGAAGACGCCACCCGCGGAGTAGCCGCTCGGGATCACGTAGTCGACGATGGGCGTGCCCAGTTGCTCGGCCATCTGCGCCAGGATGTTCGCGCTGTCCTGCAGATTGGTCGAGTTGAGGCCTTCCAGGCCCTGGCGGGTGATGGTGGCGCCATAGTTGTTGCCCACCACCACCTGCTCGATCTGCACCTTGGTGCCATCGGTGAAGGAGGTGGTCTGGTCGACGCTGGTGCCCTGGCGCGCGGACCAGTAGGCCATGTCTTCCGGCGTCGGATTGTGGTTCAGATAGCCCTTCATGTTGCCGTAGACCAGCGGCTTGAAGCCCATCTGCACGGCTTCTTCGTGCAGCGCCGCCAGCGAACCCGGCTGGTCGCCCTCGGCCTCGGTCAGGAAACCCTTGCCGGCCAGGTAGGAACCGGTCGTCACCTGCAGTTCGGCATTGATGGTGACCACCTTGATGCCGGCCTCGAAGGCGCGCTCGATGATCTCGGTACCGTGGTAGGGGTCGCCACTGCATTCCACCAGCAGATCGCAATGATCGATGAGATCCGCCACCGACTGGGTGAGCGCCTCGGTCAGCGGATAGTCGGTAACCGTGGCGATGGGCCGGCGGGTCAGGACGCGGGTCACGGTCATGTCGTCATAGTGACGGCTGATGAGCCGGGCCAGGCAGCGCGAGATCATGCCGGTACCGACGATGCCGATACGGGTGACAGGGGATTGGGAGGACATAGGATCGATTCCTTTCAAAGAGAATGTCGGTGGCGAGCAAGACCACCATGCGAAGTGCCGACCCCAACTGCGTGTCCGATCTCTTGCAAATGGAAAAACCGCTTCCATTAGAAATTCTATGACTGGGATCAATCTTTCCGTGCGACTCGAAGCCAAATCAAAAATTCATGACTTCGTAACAGATAGCGACCAATGGCCGCAGATCGCCACCTTTTTCCTAGCCGTACCGTGACGGCGATTCAACTCGTCGGTTCTGCGCGCCCCGCGCCGTTGTCACCGCGCGCCCAATAGCCGCGGCGGAACAGGTCACGCTCGCCCAGCGCCAGCAACAGCACCAGGAAGCCCAGCATCGCCACGCTGATGCTGACGATCAGCTCCAGCAGGCCGACCGGCTTGGGCAACAGGAAAGTCAGCAGGGCGACTGCACTGCCGGCGCTGAACCAGCGCAGCAGCAGTGACAGGTGCAGTCCGGCCAGGGAGTGGCGATAAAGCGCCAGCGCCATGAACACGGCCTGCAGGAAGGCCCCGGTGGTAA
Source organism: Pseudomonas sp. SORGH_AS_0211 (assembly GCF_031453455.1). Taxonomy (NCBI): domain Bacteria; kingdom Pseudomonadati; phylum Pseudomonadota; class Gammaproteobacteria; order Pseudomonadales; family Pseudomonadaceae; genus Pseudomonas; species Pseudomonas sp. SORGH_AS_0211. The sequence goes on from NZ_JAVIZV010000001.1 coordinate 3,888,159, forward strand.
AGGAATAGGCCAGCCCCTGGGCGCCGAACGGCTGGTAGAGGACAGCGTCCAGCGTCACGGTGATGAAGGAGCTGGCCAGGGTGGTGTAGAGGAAGGTGCGGGCGCGCTGCTGCGACAGCAGGGCACGCCCCCACAGCAGGGCGAGGCCCATCCAGGGCAGGCCGAGGGCATAGGCCACCACCAGGGTCGCGGTCGCCGCGCTCTGCTCGGCGCCGAAGGCTCCGCGCTCCAGCAGCACCTTGACCACCGGCTCCGAATAGCTGAACAGCACCACGGCGGCCGGCACCAGGAACAGCAGGGTGCCGAGCAGCGCCTTGCGCATCAGCGCGCTGTACTTGTCGGCATTGCCCTCGTTCCAGCTGCGGGTCAGCTCGGGAAAGATCATCGCCAGGATCGACAGCGCATAGAGCGTCAGCGGAATGGTCACGATGCGGTAGGAAAAGGACAGCATGGTGATATTGCCCTCGGCCAGCAGCGAGGCGAAGAAGCGCTCCGCCAGCATGCAGCCCTGCTGGGCGCCGGCGGCGAGCAGCACCGGCGCGAAGGTCACGGCGAAGGGACTGCCCTCGGGTTTCTCGAAGGCTACCGAGCGCTGGCTGAGATAGCCCAGCCGCCGGTGCTGGATGACGATCAGCAGCACCTGGGGCAGCAGCATGCCGGTGAACAGTGCGATGCCACTCGGCTGCAGGATGACGATGGCCAGGATGGCGCCCAGATTGAGCATCAGCGTCCGCGTCATCGGCAGGATGAAGATGCGGTCCAGGTTGAGCAGCGCGCCCTGGCAATAGAGGACGGCCTGCACGCAGATCAGCAGGGTGCCGACCGCGAAGACCAGCTTGCCGGTCTCGACCTGCTCATCGCTCCAGCCCGGCGCCAGCGCATGCATCAGCCAGGGACTGGCGAGGACACCGATCACCGACAGCAGCAGGCCGAACAGGCCGATGCGCCAGTACAGCCAGCGACCGACCTGCTCGTACTGGGCGTTGCAGCGGTCACGGATGCGTTGCAGATAGGGAATCATGGCATCGCGCAAGGCGAGGCCGAAGAAGCTCTCGAAGAACACCGGCAGGATGAGCGCGACAAAGATCAGGTCGGCTTCCCAGCTCACGCCGAATTGCCGGGCGATCAACAGGTCGCGCAGGAATCCCAGCAGGAAGCTGGCAACGGTGATGGCCAGGATGACGAGGGTCGAACTCACGCCCGCACCTCGATCGACCTGGAGCGGTCAAGCGCGGCAATAAGCGGACGGATAAAGATGGCAGGCATTGGCGGTCTCGTTCCGTGAGCCGGAGGTGATCCGGATAAAGGCGGGCAGCTCTGCCCGTTTGGTCCAGACTCAGAGACCAGCTTCCGCGCTTAAGTTTCCCGACGCAAATTCAGCGACACGCAGAAATGTCGAACGATTGGCAAATTGCCATGACTGGCAGGATGCTGACCGCCGAGCGGTAGTCCTTGCAATCCCACCGCAAGCCGAATACTGTATATATAACCAGATACAGAATACGAGGTGACGCATGGCCGTCGAAGTGTTGTATCGCAGCAGCCGAGATCCGGAGCGCCTGTTCATGGATAAAGCCGAAGCCGATCGTCACGACAAGATGTTGGAGCTGGCCGAGTCGCTCGCCAGCGTGCTGGACAAGGCCGTACCCGGTCTTGCCGAAAAGCAGTGCGAAGACCTGGGGCTGTTCATGGCCCGCAATCGCGAGGTCTTCGCCCGGGCGTTTCGCAACCAGCCGGATGCGCTGGGCGAGTTGGACCTGCCCAGCTAGCAAGAGGCGCTGCCCCTCGGGTAGCCTGGGAAGAGATCCGAGCCGGAGAAAGCCTCTTGTCCCTTCCCATCATCTTCGATACCGATCCTGGCGTGGACGACGCCCAGGCCATCGCCCTGCTGTTTGCCGATTCCGCCTTCGAGGCGATCGGCCTGACCACCACCTTTGGCAATGTGCCGGTCACCACGGCGACCCGTAACGCCCTGCTGCTCACCGAGCTGGCTGGCCGGGACACGCCCGTCGCCGCGGGCGTCGCCGAACCCCTGGTCAAGCCGGCCGGCAACCATGCCCTGCATGTGCATGGCCAGGATGGCCTGGGCAATCAGCAGCTCCCCGCGCCGGGCCAGGCGCCCCACGCCCTGGACGCCGCGCGTTTCATCGTCGAGCAGACCCGCCTGCGACCGGGCGAGATCACCCTGGTGGCGGTCGGGCCGCTGGGCAACCTGGCTCTCGCCCTGGCGCTGGATCCCACGATCGTCGACCGCGTCCGCGAGGTGGTGGTGATGGGCGGCGCCATCGTCGAGCCGGGCAACGTCACGCCGGTGGCCGAAGCCAATATCTTTTCCGATCCCCATGCCGCGGCGCGGGTCTTCGCCGCCCCCTGGCCGCTGACCCTGGTCGGCCTCGACGCCACCCACCGCGCCGTCCTCGACCCGCCCCGCCTGCAGCGCATCGCGGCGTGCCAGGGCGCCCTGGGTGAGGTGCTCGCGCGCAGCTATGATTTTTATGCGGACTTCTACCGCAGCGTGAAGGACATCGACGGCTGCCACCCCCACGACAGCTGCGCCCTCGCCTACCTGCGCCGTCCTGAGCTGTTCCACACCGCGCGCGGCCATCTCAGCGTCGGCACCGAAGGCCTGGCGGAAGGCCAGACCTTCTTCGCGCCCGAGGGTCGCGCCTACCTAGACGGGCGCTGGTCCGGCAACCCGCTGGTAACGGTCTGCCTGGACATGGACGGCGCCGCCATGGTCGCCTGGATGGAAGAGGTCCTGACCGCAACCGGGCGGTAGGACGCGGCGCGCCACCGTTCGGGCTGCAAGCGATCGACAGGCGAAAAAAAGGCCCCTTACGGGGCCTTTTCTGCAACCTGGGATCAGTTGACCTTGGGATCCAGTTCGCCGCGGGCATAACGCTCGAACATGGCATCCAGGGAGATCGGCTTGATCTTGGAGGCCTGGCCGGCGGTGCCGAAGGCTTCGTAACGGGCGATGCAGACTTCACGCATGGCGGTCACGGTCTTGGCCAGGTACTTGCGCGGATCGAACTCGCTGCGGTTCTTGGCCATGAACTCGCGGATGGCACCGGTGGACGCCAGACGCAGGTCGGTGTCGATGTTGACCTTGCGGACCCCGTACTTGATGCCTTCGACGATCTCTTCGACCGGCACGCCGTAGGTTTCCTTGATGTCGCCACCGTACTCGTTGATGATCTTCAGCCACTCCTGGGGCACCGAGCTGGAGCCGTGCATGACCAGGTGGGTGTCCGGGATGCGCGCGTGGATTTCCTTGATGCGCTGGATCGACAGGGTGTCTCCGGTCGGCGGCTTGGTGAACTTGTAGGCGCCGTGGCTGGTGCCGATGGCGATGGCCAGGGCATCGACCTTGGTGGCCTTGACGAACTGGGCGGCTTCTTCCGGATCGGTCAGCAGCTGGCTGTGATCCAGGGTGCCTTCGGCGCCCACGCCGTCTTCTTCACCGGCCATGCCGGTCTCCAGGCTGCCCAGGCAACCCAGCTCGCCTTCCACGGACACGCCGCAGGCATGGGCGAAGGCCACGGTCTGCTGGGTGACGCGCACGTTGTAGTCGTAGTCGGACGGCGTCTTGCCGTCGGCCATCAGCGAGCCGTCCATCATCACCGAGGAGAAGCCCAGCTGGATCGAGCGCTGGCAGATGTCGGGGGTGGTGCCGTGGTCCTGGTGCATGACCACCGGGATATGCGGGAATTCTTCCACCGCGGCCAGGATCAGGTGACGCAGGAAGGGAGCGCCGGCGTACTTGCGGGCACCGGCGGAGGCCTGGACGATGACCGGCGAATCGGTCTTGTCGGCGGCTTCCATGATGGCGCGCATCTGCTCGAGGTTGTTGACGTTGAAGGCCGGAACGCCGTAGCCGAATTCGGCGGCGTGATCCAGCAGCTGACGCATGCTGACGAGTGCCATTGGTGATTATCTCCCTACAAAGGCGGTGGTGGCGCCAGCCTGCATGAGCGGCTGGCAGGGTTCAAGCGGCCGACCCCTGGCCGCCCTGGATTAATCGGTTCAGCTGACATTCGCCCGTTCAAGGCGTCCGGCAGCCGCGACCGATGAGGTCGTTGTTGGCGATCCAGTAGACGAGGCCCTGGTCGCCGCGGATATGCAAAGCCACCAGCCCGTCGGTATAGGACTGGCCATCGGTGGCCGGTTCGCGGTTGAGATGGCGGATCAGGCCATCGCCTTCCAGCTTGAGGTCGACGATGGACTGGCTGCGATCCACATAGCGCCAGTCGAAGGCCGCCTTGGAATCGCAGACCCAGTGGGTCCAGCCTCCGGTCTGCTGCGCGCCGCGGCCGGCGCAACCGGCCAGCAGGGCGAGACTCAGCAGCCCGAGGGCGAGCGTGCGCCCCTTCACTGGGCGCAACCGCTGGCCGGGCGGCTGGCGTTGCCGGTGAGCGTATCGACGCGCTCGCCGTTCTGCGCCGTGGGCGTGGCGGCCGCCGCAGGCGGCGGCGCGAACACTGCGCAGGCCTTGTCGGCATTGCCACCGGCGCAACCGGCCAGCATCAGGACAGCGGAACAGACAAGCAGCGGCGTACGCATGGCGATTACTCCTGGGCGCGTTGCTGGAGGACTTCGACGGCCGGCAGGACCTTGCCCTCGACGAATTCGAGGAAGGCGCCGCCACCGGTGGAGATATAGGAGACCTTCTCGCCGATGCCGTACTTGTCGATGGCGGCCAGGGTGTCGCCACCACCGGCGATGGAGAAGGCGTCGCTGTCGGCGATGGCCTGGGCCAGGGTGCGGGTGCCTTCGCCGAACTGGTCGAATTCGAAGACGCCCACCGGACCGTTCCAGAGGATGGTCTTGGCCGACTTGAGCAGGTCGGCGAATTGCTGGGCGCTGACCGGGCCGATGTCGAGGATCATGTCGTCGTCGGCCACGTCGTTGATCGACTTGGTAGTGGCCTGGGCGGTCTCGGCGAATTCCTTGGCGACCACCACGTCCACCGGCAGCGGCACGCTGACCTTGGCGGCGATGGCCTTGGCGGTGTCCACCAGATCGGCTTCGTACAGCGACTTGCCGACCTTGTAGCCGGCCGCGGCGAGGAAGGTGTTGGCGATGCCGCCGCCGACGATCAGCTGGTCGCAGATCTGCGCCAGGGAGTTGAGCACGTCCAGCTTGGTGGAGACCTTGGAGCCGGCGACGATGGCGGCCATCGGGCGGGCGGGATTGCCCAGCGCCTTGCCCAGGGCGTCCAGCTCGGCGGCCAGCAGCGGACCGGCCGCGGCGACCTTGGCGAACTTGGCCACGCCATGGGTCGAACCCTCGGCGCGGTGGGCGGTGCCGAAGGCGTCCATGACGAAGATGTCGCACAGGGCGGCGTATTTCTTCGCCAGCTCATCGGCGTTCTTTTTCTCGCCCGCGTTGAAGCGCACGTTCTCCAGCAGCACCAGCTGACCCGGCTCCACCTGGACGCCGTCCAGGTAGTCCTTCACCAGGGGCACCTCGCGGCCCAGGGCCTTGCTCAGGTAGGCCGCGACCGGGGCCAGGCTGTTTTCCTCGCTGAACTCGCCTTCGGTGGGACGACCCAGGTGCGAGCAGACGATCACCGCGGCCCCTTTTTCCAGGGCCAGCTTGAGGGTCGGCAGGGCGGCGACCAGGCGGGCATCGCTCTTGATCTGGCCTTCCTTCACCGGAACGTTGAGGTCTTCGCGAATCAGGACGCGCTTACCCTTCAGATCGAGGTCGCTCATTTTCAACACGGACATACAGGCAATCCCTTAGTTGTGCTTGTTTCAGGTGGGCTTGGCGATGCGCAGCCAATGGCCGGCGACGTCGAGCATGCGGTTGGCGAAGCCCCATTCGTTGTCGAACCACACCAGCAGATTGACCAGCCGGGGGCCGGAAACGCGGGTCTGGCTGCCATCGACGATGGCGGAATGGGGATCGTGGTTGAAATCGCAGGAGGCGTGGGGCAACTCGGTGTAGTCGATCAGCCCGGCCAGGGGACCGCTCTGGGCGGCGTCACGCAACAGGGTGTTGAGCGCCGGCGCCGTGGTGTCGCGGCCGACGATGCAGGTGATGTCCAGGCAGGAGACGTTGACCGTGGGTACGCGCACGGCGCGGGCCTGGATGCGCCCGCCGAGCTCGGGCAGCAGGCGTTCGATGCCGCGCGCCAGGCCGGTCGCCACCGGGATGATCGACTGGAACGCCGACCGCGTCCGCCGCAGATCTTCGGCATGGTAGGCGTCGATCACGGGCTGGTCGTTCATGGCCGAGTGGATCGTGGTGATGGAGACGTACTCCAGACCCAGGGTCTCGTGCAAAAGTTTCAGCACCGGGACGCTGCAGTTGGTGGTACAGGAGGCATTCGAGACCAGTGTCTCGTCACCGCGCAGGGCCTGCTGGTTGACCCCGTAGACCACGGTGGCGTCCACGTCGGTCTCGCTGACCATGGGCTGGGAGAACAGCACCCGCGGCGCACCGGCGGCGAGAAAACGCCCGGCCTCGGCACGGGTGCTGAAGGCACCGGAGCATTCCAGCACCAGATCGACGTCGAGTGCCCGCCAGTCCACCCGCTCGGGCTCGGCCTCGCGGCGGATCTCCAGGGCCTGATCGCCGATGCGCAGGCGCTCACCCTCCAGCGCGACCCGGCCGGGAAAGCGGCCATGGGTGGAATCGAAACGGGTGAGGTATTCCAGGCTGGGCCGGTCGGCCAGATCGTTGAGGGCGACGATGGCGAGCTCGGTCGCCGCGCCGCGCTCGTGCAGCGCGCGCAACACGCAACGACCGATGCGACCGTAGCCGTTGAGAGCGAGGCGATAGCGAGCGGAACTCATGCGTGAACTGACTCGGGCGCAAGCGAAAGGCCGATTATGCGGCGGTTCGACGACGAATGGGAGTCGCCAGGGTCGTCAGGTCGACTTTCGCACTACAAAAAGGCGCTCTCCTTGGCAGACAGGAAAGAAATCCGCCGCCTGGCCCGGGCCTCCTGCCGCATCCGCGCGGGATCGTTGTCAGCCGGGCAGCGGTAGAGGTAGTTCCATGAACGTCAGGACTACCCAAAGGGCCCTTCAGGGGCAAGCAGAAATCGTTACCCAGGGGTGATAGATCAACAGCATGACCCAGATCAAAAACCCCACTTGTTGTGTTGTAGAAATTACAAAACACCATATGTAGTATCTGGACCGAACTTGAGGCCCAAGCCGAACTCGAAGGAAAAGACCCGCGCCGCCCTGGCAAAAGCCGGCTGGCGTCAGGCTTTTTCCTTTGAATTCGCCCCACTGAGGACAGGAGTCAGCCATGACCATCACCATCTACAGCAAGCCCGCCTGCGTGCAGTGCAACGCCACCTATCGCGCCCTGGATCGTCAGGGCATCACCTACCAGGTGGTGGATATCGAGCAGGACGCCCAGGCGCGCCAGACCGTGGAATCCCTGGGCTATCGCCAGGTGCCGGTGGTGGTGGCCGGTGACGACCACTGGGCCGGCTTCCGCCCGGACAAGCTCGGCCAGCTGGTGGCTTGAGGCCGGGGCCATGGGCGAGCTGCTGTATTTCTCCAGCACCTCGGAGAACACCCATAGATTCGTCGAGAAACTCGGGCTGCCGGCGCGGCGCATTCCCCAGGATCCCGCCGCCGAACCGCTCAAGGCCCGCGAGCCCTACATCCTGGTCTTGCCGACCTATGGCGGCGGCGGCAGCAAGGGCGCGGTGCCCAAGCCGGTGATCCACTTTCTCAACGATCCGCACAATCGCGCCCTGATCCGCGGCGTCATCGCCGCCGGCAACACCAATTTCGGCGAGGGCTACTGCCTGGGTGGACGCATCGTCGCCCAGAAATGCGCGGTGCCCCTGCTCTACCAATTCGAATTGCTCGGCACGACGGAGGATGTCGACCGGGTACGCACGGGAGTGAACGACTTTTGGCAACGGCAGGCCTGACCCCGACCGGCAGCGACGCGGACTATCACGCGCTCAACGCCATGCTCAATCTCTACGGTCCCAACGGCGAGCTGCAACTCGACAAGGACCGCCAGGCGGCGCGGCAGTACTTCCTGCAGCACGTCAACCAGAACACGGTGTTCTTCCATAACCTGGACGAGAAACTCGGCTATCTGGTGGACAAGGGCTACTACGAGGCGGCGGTGCTGGAGCAGTACGCGCCGGCCTTCGTGAAGGCGCTGTTCGAGCGCGCCTATGCCTACAAATTCCGTTTCCAGAGCTTTCTCGGCGCCTTCAAGTACTACACCAGCTACACCCTCAAGACCTTCGACGGCCAGCGCTACCTGGAACGCTACGAAGACCGGGTGTGCATGGTCGCCCTGAGTCTGGCGCGCGGTGACGAACAGCTGGCCGAGTCCCTGGTGGACGAGATGATCAGCGGCCGTTTCCAGCCGGCCACCCCGACCTTCCTGAACGCCGGCAAGCGCCAGCGCGGCGAGCTGGTGTCCTGCTTCCTCCTGCGCATCGAAGACAACATGGAGTCCATCGGCCGCGCCGTGAACTCGGCGCTGCAGCTCTCCAAGCGCGGCGGTGGCGTGGCCTTCCTGCTGAGCAACGTGCGCGAGGTCGGCGCCCCGATCAAGCGCATCGAGAACCAGTCCTCCGGCATCATCCCGATCATGAAGCTGCTGGAAGACGCCTTCTCCTATGCCAACCAGCTGGGTTCGCGCCAGGGCGCCGGCGCCGTCTACCTCAACGCCCATCACCCGGACATCCTGAGATTCCTCGACACCAAGCGCGAGAACGCCGACGAGAAGATCCGCATCAAGACCCTGTCCCTCGGCGTGGTCATCCCGGACATCACCTTCGAGCTGGCCAAGCGCAACGCCGACATGTACCTGTTCTCGCCCTACGACGTGGAGCGGGTCTATGGCGTGCCCTTCGCCGACATCAGCGTCAGCGAGAAATACGCGGAGATGGTGGCCGACGCGCGCATCCGCAAGCGCAAGATCAACGCCCGGGAATTCTTCCAGACCCTGGCGGAGATCCAGTTCGAGTCCGGTTATCCCTACCTGATGTTCGAAGACACGGTGAATCGCGCGAACCCCATCGCCGGACGCATCAACATGAGCAACCTCTGCTCGGAGATCCTCCAGGTCAACACCCCCAGCCGCTTCGACGAAGACCTGGGCTATGAGCACATCGGCCAGGACATCTCCTGCAACCTGGGCTCGCTGAACATCGCCCGCACCATGGATTCACCGGACCTGGGCCGCACCGTGGAGACCGCCATCCGCGGTCTCACCGCGGTCTCGGAGATGAGCGACATCCGCTGCGTGCCCTCGGTGGCCGCCGGCAACGCCGCCTCCCACGCCATCGGCCTGGGGCAGATGAACCTGCACGGCTACCTGGCCCGCGAGCACATCCACTACGGCTCGCCGGAAGGCCTGGATTTCACCAACCTGTATTTCTACACCGTCACCTACCATGCGGTGCGCGCCTCCAATCGCCTGGCCATCGAACATGGCCAGAGCTTCCAGGGCTTCGCCGACTCCAAGTACGCCAGCGGCGCCTATTTCGACCAGTACACCGAGGGCGACTTCACCCCCCGTACCCCCCGGGTGGCCGAGTTGTTCGAGGCCGCCGGCATCCGCCTGCCGACCCGCGCCGACTGGCAGGAACTCAAGGCCTCGGTGATGGCCCATGGGCTGTTCAACCGCAACCTCCAGGCCATCCCGCCCACCGGCTCGATCTCCTACATCAACCACTCCACCTCGAGCATCCACCCCATCGTCGCCAAGGTGGAGATCCGCAAGGAAGGCAAGCTGGGCCGCGTCTACTACCCGGCGCCCTACCTGGCCGACGATAACCAGGAGTATTACCAGGACGCCTACGAGATCGGCCCGGAAAAGATCATCGACACCTATGCCGAGGCCACCCGCCATGTCGACCAGGGGCTGTCGCTGACGCTGTTCTTCCGCGACACCGCCACCACCCGCGACATCAACCGGGCGCAGATCCATGCCTGGAAGAAGGGCATCAAGACGCTCTACTACATCCGCCTGCGCCAGGCCGCCCTGGAAGGCACCGAGGTGCAGGGCTGCGTGTCCTGCAGCCTGTGAGGAAATCGCCATGAACGCACCCGTCACCGCTCAGCGCCTGAACCGCATCAACGCCATCAACTGGAACCGCATCCAGGACGACAAGGACCTGGAGGTGTGGAACCGCCTGACCGGCAACTTCTGGCTGCCGGAAAAGATCCCGCTGTCCAACGACATCCCCTCCTGGGCGACCCTGACGCCCAAGGAGCAGCAGCTGACCATCCGCGTCTTCACCGGCCTGACCCTGCTGGACACCATCCAGAACGCCGTGGGCGCCCCGACCCTGCTGGCCGATGCCGTCACCCCCCACGAAGAGGCGGTGATCGCCAACATCGGCTTCATGGAGGCGGTCCATGCGCGCTCCTACAGCTCGATCTTTTCCACCCTCTGCTCGACGCCGGACGTGGACGAGGCCTATCGCTGGAGCGAAGAGAATCCCTATCTGCAGACCAAGGCCGACCTGATCCTCGCGCGCTACCACGCCGAGGACCCGCTGCTGCGCAAGGTGGCCAGCGTCTTCCTGGAATCCTTCCTGTTCTATTCGGGCTTCTACCTGCCGATGTACTGGTCCAGCCGCGCCAAGCTGACCAATACCGCCGACCTGATCCGCCTGATCATTCGCGACGAGGCGGTGCACGGCTACTACATCGGCTACAAATTCCAGCAGGCCCTGGCCAAGGAAAGTCCGGAGCGCCGCCAGCAGGTCAAGGATTTCGCCTACGAACTGCTGCAGGACCTCTACGACAACGAGGTGGCCTACACCGAGGACCTCTACGACAGCGTCGGCTGGAGCGAGGACGTGAAGAAATTCCTCCACTACAACGCCAACAAGGCGCTGATGAACCTGGGCTTCGAAGCGCTGTTCCCCAGCAGCATGACCGACGTCAGCCCGGCGATCCTCGCCGCCCTGTCGCCCAGCGCCGACGAAAACCACGATTTCTTCTCCGGCTCGGGTTCGTCCTATGTCATCGGCAAGGCGGTGAGCACCGAAGACGAGGATTGGGATTTCTAACCTAATCGCGGCCATGGGCCGCTCCTACGAACGCCTGATGCTCCTGTAGGAGCGGTCGCGCCGGCGAACCGCCATGACCGCGATAAAGATGTCTCGCCCACCTCAGCGGTCCCGTCCGAAAACGGCCAGTCACCCCTTCCCGGCGGTGCTAACCTGCCGCCATGAACGCCTTCCCCGATATTCCCGCCTTCGAACGCGCCCGCCTGGCGCGGGACCCGCGCTTCGACGGCCTGTTCTACACCGCGGTGCTCACCACCGGCATCTATTGCCGGCCGGTGTGCCCGGCGCAACCGCCGCGCCCGGAAAACGTCAGCTACTACCCCAGCGCCGCGGCCGCCGAGGCCGCCGGCTATCGCCCCTGCCTGAGGTGTCGCCCCGAACTCTCCCCGGCCGGCGGCCACTGGCAACGCGGCGACGCCACCCTGGCCCGTGCCCTGCGCCTGATGGACGAAGGCCTGGAGGACGGCGGCCTGCCCGCCCTCGCCGCCCGCCTCGATCTCAGCGAACGCCAGTTGCGCCGGCTGTTCGTCGAGCGCCTGGGCGCCGCGCCCCTGGCGGTGCTCACCACCCGCCGGCTGCTGTTCGCCAAGCAATTGCTCAGCGAGACCCGGCTGCCGATCACCGAGGTGGCCCTGGCCGCCGGCTTCGGCAGCCTGAGACGCTTCAACACTGCCTTTCGCGACGCCTATGACCTGGCCCCCAGCCAGGTGCGCAAGGGTCAGGCCGCGCCTTCGCCGGTGCTGGTCCTGCGCCTGGCCTATCGTCCGCCCTACGACTTCACCGCCCAGCTGGATTTCCTCCGCGGCCACGCCCTGCCCGGTGTCGAGGTGCTGGACGACACCAGCTACGCCCGGGTGATCGGCACCCCCGAACAGCCGGGCTGGCTGCGCGTCTCGGCCTGGGACGCCGACACGCCGGCGCTGCGCCTGGAATTGCACGGCGCCGCCCCTGGCGAGCTGCAAGCGGCAGTGGCGCGGATCCGCCGCATGTTCGATCTGGACGCCGATCCCGAAGCCATCGCCCAGGGCCTGGCGGTCGATCCGACCCTCGCCGAACTGGTGGCGCGCCGGCCCGGCCTGCGCCTGCCCAGTGGCTGGGACGGCTTCGAGATCGCCGTGCGCGCCGTCATCGGCCAGCAGGTCAGCGTGGTGGCGGCCACCACCATGACCGCCCGAGTGGTGCAGCGCTTCGGGCGCCCCTGGGGCGAGCCCGGCCACGAGGCCAGTCGCCCACCAGCCGGTCTGCACCACTTCTTTCCCACGGTCGACGCCCTGGCCGATGCCGCCCTGGAAGACCTCACCGGCCTCGGCCTGATCCGCGCCCGCGCCGGCACCCTGGGCACCGTGGCCCGCGCCTTGCGCGCCGGCGAGGTGGACTTCGACACCGGACGCACCCTGGACGACTTCACCCGGCGCTGGATCGCCCTCAAGGGCATCGGTCCCTGGACCGCCCAGTACATCGCCCTGCGCGCCCTGGCTCACCCCGATGCCTGTCCGGTGGAAGACCTGGTGCTGCAGAAGCGCCTGGCTGCCCCGGGCGAACGCCTCACCGCCAAGGCCTTGTACGCCCGCGCCGAAGCCTGGCGGCCCTGGCGCGCCTACGGGGTGATGCAGGTCTGGCGCGAAGCCACCTGGAAGGCGCCCGCCGATGCGCCCGCCGAACCCGTTCCCACCCGTCTCGCCAAGGAGTCGCCCCGATGATCGCCTACTGCCTGCTGGACAGCCCCATAGGAACGCTCACCCTGGCCGCCGACGACAGTGGCCTGCGCGTGGTGGAGTTTCCCGAGAATCGCTACCTGGCCAAGCGCGACGCCAGCTGGAGCGCCGCCGACCATCCGATCCTCGACCTGGCCCGCCAGCAACTCGGCGAGTACTTCGCCGGCCAACGCCAGACCTTCGAGCTGCCGCTGGCACCGCGCGGCACCCCCTTCCAGCTGGCGGTCTGGCAGGCCCTGGCGGAGATCCCTCACGGCCAGACCTGGAGCTATGGTCAGCTCGCCAGCCACCTCGGCCGCCCCCAGGCGATGCGCGCGGTGGGCGCCGCCAATGGCCGCAATCCGCTGCCCATCGTGCTGCCCTGCCACCGGGTGATAGGGGCGTCCGGCGCCCTGACCGGCTTTGGCGGCGGCCTGCCGACCAAGCAATTCCTGCTGGAGCTGGAAGGCGCGCTGCCGCCGCCGCGGGATCTCTTCGCCGCGCCCCAACCCGGCACCGCGCCAGAAACCGCCGGCTAGAAGGCTCTAGAATGGGACTTCCAGCGCTTGAGCCAGTGCAGTCCTGTAGCGCAAACTGGAATTTTCCATGCGCAAGGATGCGATGCGATGTCCCGTTCAGCCAATGCCCCGACCTTCACCCTGACGCTGGATGGCGTCGCCCACGATTTCCAGGTGCTCGCCTTCGTCGGCCACGAAGCCATCGGCCAGCCCTATCGCTTCCAGCTTGAGCTGGTCAGCGAGCGCCCGGACTGGCCGCTAGAATCACTGTTGCAGCAGCCCGCCTTTCTCGCCCTGGGTGCGGGCGAACAGGGCATCCACGGCCTGCTCGCCGCCGTGGCCCAGGGCGATTCCGGCCAACGCCTGACCCGCTATCGCGCCGAGCTGGTGCCACGCCTGGCCCGCCTGGCCCACCGCGTCAATTCCCGCATCTTCCAGGGGCGCAGCGTCCCCGAGATCCTCACGCAGCTCCTCGAGGAGCACGGCATCCTCGCCGGCGACTATCGCTTCGCGCTGGGGCCGACGCGCTATCCGCCGCGCGCCTACTGCGTGCAGTACGGTGAAAGCGATCTGGCCTTTCTCACCCGCCTCTGCGAGGAAGAGGGCCTGCACTTCCACCACCAGCATCGTCGCGACGGTCATGTGCTGGTCCTTGGCGATGACGCCACCGGCTTTGCGCAGCTGGGTGCCACCCGCTACCTACCCGGCAGCGGCCTGGTGGCGGACGAGCCCGTGATCAGCCACCTGGCGGTCGCGCTGCAGATCCGCAGCAGCGCCAGCCTCCTGCGCGATCACGACCCGCTGCGGCCACGGCTGCACCTGCAGAGCGGCAGCGACGACCCGGCCCGACCGGCGCTGGAAGACTATGGCTTTCCCGGTCGCTTCACCGATCGCGCAAGCGGGCAGCGCCTGAGCAGCCGGCGCCTGGAACGCCTGAGAGGCGACGCCCTCCAGGCCCAGGGCACGAGCGACCAGCCCAGCCTGGTGAGCGGGCACCTCCTGCCCCTGGAACAGCATCCGCGTACCGACTGGAATCAGCTCTGGCTGTTGACCGAGATCCAGCACCAGGGCCGCCAGCCGCAGGTCCTGGAGGAAGACGTTGCCGACCGCATCCCGGCCGACGGCTTCGCCCAGGGCTATCGCAACAGCTTTGTCGCGCGGCCGTGGGCGCTGCCCTTCCGCCTGCCCCTGCGCCATCCCAAACCCCGACTATTGGGCGCCCAGAGCGCCGTGGTCACCGGACCGGCCGGCGAGGACATCCATTGCGATGCCCTGGGCCGGATCAAGGTGCAATTCCACTGGGATCGCGAAGGCCAGGCGGATGAGCGCAGCAGTTGCTGGCTGCGGGTCGCCAGCGGCTGGGCCGGTAACGGCCACGGCGCCCTGAGCCTGCCGCGGATCGGCATGGAGGTACTGGTCGGCTTTCTCGAAGGCGATCCCGATCAGCCGCTGGTGATCGGCTGCCTGTACCACGCCGAGCAGCGGCCGCCACTGGAACTGCCCAGGGACAAGACCCGCAGCACCTTCAAGACGCTGAGCAGCCCCGGGGGCCACGGCTACAACGAAATTCGCAGCGAGGATCGCCAGGGGCAGGAGGAAATCCACGTCCATGCCCAGCGCGACTGGGACGAACGTATCGGCCACGACCATCGCAGCGAGATCGGCCACGAGCGCCATCAGCGCATCCGGGGCAACAGCTACAGCACCTTCCACGCCGAGGAACACCGCATCACCCAGGGCGAACGCCGCACCGAGGTGCGCGCCGACGATCACCTGGACATCGGCGCGAGTCAGCATCTGCGGCTGGACGGCAGCCTGCTGGTCGAGGCCGGTAGCGAGATCCGGCTGCACAGTGGCCAGAAGATCGTCCTGGAAGCCGGCGCCCGCCTCACCCTCAGGACCGGCGGCAGCTTTGTGCAGCTGGATGCCGCCGGGGTCATCCTGGCGGGACCGAGCATCCGGGTGAATCCCTGAGCGCGTGCCGAATCCCGCGCACAAAAAAGCCACGCCCAGGCGTGGCTTTTCGGATTACCGCAGCAGGACTCAGTCTTCCAGCAACTCGCCGGCCACCGCCAGGACATTGTCCAGGGTGAAGCCGAAGTGCTCGAACAGCGCAGCCGCCGGGGCGGATTCGCCGTAGGTGTGCATGCCGATGATGCGACCGTCGAGACCGACGTACTTGTACCAGAAGTCGGCGATGCCGGCCTCGATGGCGATGCGCGCGCCGACTTCCACCGGCAGGACCTGCTGGCGATACTCGGGGCTCTGGCGGTCGAAGACGCTGGTGCTGGGCATGGAGACCACGCGCACCTGGCGCCCTTCGGCGGTCAGACGCTCGTAGGCCTGCACCGCCAGGCCCACTTCGGAACCGGTGGCGATGAGGATCAGCTCGGGTTCGCCGTTGCAGTCCTTGAGCACGTAGCCCCCACGCGCGGCGTTGCCCAGGGTGGCTGCGTCACGCACGCTGTGGGCCAGGTTCTGGCGGGAGAAGATCAGCGCGCTGGGACCGTCGCGACGCTCTAGGGCCGAGGTCCAGGCGATGGCGGATTCCACCGCGTCGGCCGGACGCCAGGTGTCCAGGTTGGGGGTGTAGCGCAGCGAAGCCAGTTGCTCCACCGGCTGGTGGGTGGGGCCGTCCTCGCCGAGACCGATGGAGTCGTGGGTGAAGACATAGAGCACCCGCTGCTTCATCAACGCCGACATGCGCACCGCGTTGCGGGCGTATTCCATGAACATCAGGAAGGTCGCGCCGTAGGGCACCAGGCCGCCGTGCAGGGCGACGCCGTTCATGATGGCGCTCATGCCGAATTCACGTACGCCGTAGTGAACATAGTTGCCGCTGGCGTCTTCGGCGGTGACGCCCTTGGCGCCCTTCCACAGGGTCAGGTTGGAGCCGGCCAGGTCGGCGGAACCGCCAAGCAGCTCGGGCAGCAGCGGACCGAAGAACTGCAGGGCGTTCTGGCTGGCCTTGCGGCTGGCGATGGTCTCGCCCTTGCTGGCGACGTCCTGGATGAAGGCGGCGGCGCGTTCGGCGAAATCGGTGGGCAGGTCACCGGCCATCCGGCGCTTGAACTCGGCGGCGAGCTGCGGATGGGCCTGGGCGTAGGCGGCGAAACGCTCGTTCCACTCGGCCTCGGCGGCGGCGCCGCGCTCCCGGGCGCTCCACTCGGCATAAATGTCGGCGGGAATCTCGAAGGGCGCATGGGCCCAGCCGAGCAGGTCGCGCGCGGCCTGGATCTCGTCGTTGCCCAGGGGCGCGCCGTGGCACTCCTCCTTGCCCTGCTTGTGCGGCGCGCCGTAGCCGATCACGGTCTTGCAGCAGATCAGGGTGGGCCTGTCGCTCTTGCGCGCGGTATCCAGGGCGGTCTGGATCTCGTCGGCGTCATGGCCGTCGACGTTGCGGATCACCTGCCAGCCGTAGCTCTCGAAGCGCTTGGGGGTGTCGTCGGTGAACCAGCCCTCGACCTCGCCATCGATGGAGATGCCGTTGTCGTCGTAGAAGGCGATCAGCTTGGACAGGCCCAGGGTGCCGGCCAGGGAGCAGACCTCGTGGGAGATGCCTTCCATCATGCAGCCATCGCCGAGGAAGGCGTAGGTGTGGTGGTCGACGATCCGGTGGCCGTCGCGGTTGAACTGGGCAGCCATGACCTTTTCCGCCAGGGCGAAGCCCACGGCATTGGCGATGCCCTGGCCCAGGGGACCGGTGGTGGTCTCGATGCCGGGGGCGTAGCCGTATTCGGGGTGGCCGGGGGTCTTGCTGTGCAGCTGCCGGAAATTCTTCAGGTCGTCGATGGACAGGTCGTAGCCGGACAGGTGCAGCAGCGAATAGATGAGCATGGAGCCGTGGCCGTTGGACAGCACGAAGCGGTCGCGGTCGGCCCACAGGGGATTGCCAGGGTTGTGCTTGAGCTGATCGTGCCAGAGCACCTCGGCGATGTCGGCCATGCCCATGGGGGCGCCGGGGTGGCCACTGTTGGCCTTTTGCACGGCATCCATGCTGAGGGCGCGGATGGCGTTGGCTCGATCACGACGGCTGGGCATTGCGGTGTCTCCTGGCAGAGGCAGAGCGAAGGGGCCGTTATTCTGGCCCAGCCAGGGCACTTCCAGCAATCGGCGCGGTCGCCTCAGCCCGCCGGGCAGACCGTGGCGTCGTCGACCACGAAGGCGCGTGCCACCGGTTCGATGCGCCTGGCCAGGGTCGCCAGGGCCTGGCGATGCGCCGCCACGACCTCGGCATAGGTGCCGCCGGCGGGCTGGCTGATCCGGCTGCCACAGGTCAGCACCCGCTCGCCGCCCGGCCCGGCCAGGCGCAGGGTCCAGAGCGCGTCCTGCTGGACGCCCCGCCCGGGCTGCGAATCGAAGCGCTGCAGATCCACCTTGATGCGCAGCACCGGGGTGCCACTGCCGCGCGGGGCATCGCCCAGGTCCAGGGTACCGAGGTCCCGGGATAGGTCGGCGGACAGGGCGCTGCGCACCTCGTCGGCCAGGGGCGCGATCCAGCGTTCGTTTTCCAGCAGGGCGATGCCGTCGCCCTGGCGGACCACCAGTTGCGGCTGATCCACCTGCGGTGGTACCGAGACGCCCTGCAGGGCGAAGCGGAAGCCGGCGCTGCGCGCCTGGGTCGCGGGCTCCGCGGCACTGGTCAGGGTGTGGTAGTTGAGCGGCGCCTTGGACGAACAGGCAGCCAGCAGCAGGGGCAGAGCCAGACAGGTCAGGCGCTTCATTGCAGTTTTCCTTTGGCGGGATCGCGGGAGCCCGGCTCGAACTTGGGCGGCGGATCGGTCACCAGACCGCGGATCAGGGATTCCGGATGGCGGCCGAGGTAGTCGCCGAACACGCGCAGGGAGCGCGCCATGCGCTGCATCTCTTCGAGGGTCTGGGTCAGATTCTGCTGCACCGGCGAATCGGCGCCCAGGCTCTGGCTGGCGCTGCCGGTAAGCTGCTGCACGCCCATCAGGGTGGTGGTCAGTTGCGGCAGGACCCCGGCGTTGAGCTGCTTGAGGGTGCCGCTGAGCTGCGCCAGGCTGGTGTCGAGATTCTTGCCGATGGAATCGAAGGGAATCTTGTCGATCTTGTTGACGATGCCGGCCATCTGCTCCTGCAGGCGATCGAAGCTGCCGGTGACGGTGGGAATCGACAGTGGCTTGGCCTGGGGGTCGAAGGCCACCTTGGGCGCATTGGGCACGAAGTCGACGGAAATGTAGAGCTGGCCGGTCAGCAGGTTGCCGGTGCGGGCCTGGGCGCGCAGGCCGCGGGCCACCCAGCCGGCGAACAGCTTGCCGTCGCGGTCCTTGGTCTCGATGCGCTTGCCGACATCACCCAGCCGCTGGGGATAGATGACCGCGCCGACGATCAGCGAGAAGCGATCCTGGCTGTCCTCGTAGTCGGGGGTCAGGGACACCACCCGGCCGACGTTCATGCCGAGGAACTCGACCGGCGCTCCGGTCGACAGCCCGCGCAGCGACTGCTGGAATCTCATCCGTACATAGAAGGGCTCGCCATCCGGCGGAGCCAGGGCGCTGGTCTGGTCGTCGAACAGGGTGAAGTTCTGGTCTTCCTGGGCCTCCTGCGGATCCTTCGGCCATTCGGGGGTGACGAAGGCGATGCCGCCCGCCACCACCGTAGCCAGCGACTGGGTGTTGAGCTTAAGCCCGGAGGCGCTGAGCGAGACATCGACCCCGCTGGCGTTCCAGAAGCGGCTGTTGGCGGTGACGAAGCGGTCGTAGGGCGAATCGATGAAGACCTGGGCGCTGACGCCCTTGCCATCCGGATTGAGGTGGAAGGACACCACCCGGCCGACCTGGATGCGCCGGTAATAGACCGGCGAGCCGACGTCCAGGGAGCCGATGTCGTCGGCGGTGACGATGAATCTCTTGCCCGAGGCCCCGTGGATCAGCGCCGGTGGCTGCTCCAGACCGCGGAAGTCGCGATGGGATTCGCTGGAATCGCCGATGTCGGCGCCGATGAAGGCACCCGACACCAGGGTGTCGACCCCCGAGACGCCATTGACGCCGAAGCGCGGGCGCACCACCCAGAAGCGGGCGTCCTTGGTGGCGAAGCCCTCGGCGGACTTTTCCAGCTCGATGGTGGTGATCACCCGGTTGCGATCCGGCGCCAGCTGGATGTCGCTGACGGTGCCGATCACCACGTTCTTGTACTTGACCTGGGTCTTGCCGGCTTCCAGGCCCTCGGCGGTGAGAAAGGTCACCGTGATGGTCGGACCGCGCGAGGCCCAGCTGTGGATCACCATGGACAGCCCGATCAGGGCCGCCACGATGGGCACCAGCCAGATCAGCGATACGCTCCAGCGACTGCGGCGTACCTCGGGGGTAGGCGCCAGGGCGTCGGGTTCATGCCTGTCCGTCATCGTTCACCTCTGCATCCCAGATCAAGCGGGGATCGAAACTCATCGCGGCGAGCATCGTCAGCACCACCACGAAACCAAAGAACACGATACCCAGGCGCGGCGCCGCCGAACTCAGGGCACCGAAGTGCACCAGCGCCGATACCAGGGCCACCACGATCACGTCGAGCATCGACCAGTAGCCGATCAGCTCGACGAAGCGATAGAGCCGGGCACGCTGGGCAGTGGCCCAGTCGCTGCGGCGCTGGCAGGTCACCAGCAGGGTGCCGAGCACCAGGAACTTGATGGAGGGCACCGCCACGCTGGCGATGAAGATCACCAGGGCGACGCCCCAGGAGCCGTTCTCCCAGAATTCGATCACCCCTTCGAGGATGGTGCTTTCCGTGCCGCGGCCCAGAGTACCGGTGAACATCACCGGCAGGGTATTGGCCGGGATATAGAGGATCAGCGCGGCGAGCAGATAGGCCCAGGTCTTGGCATAGACGTTCGGCTTGCGCCGGTGCAGGGCCGAGCCGCAGCGCGGGCAGCCGGCCTTGTGCCGGCGTGGCGCGGTGCAGACCTTGCCGCAGACGTGGCAGAGGCACAGGCCGAGTTCGTCGGCGCGCGGCGGCAGCTGGGGCGCGGTCACGGCTCACGCTCCCCGACGGCGTCCCACAGCGGGTGCAGGTCGCGCTTGGCGATGATCAGCAGGACCACCATCAGCCCGACCATGCCGAACAGCCCCAGGCCCACCACCACGTGCAGCAACCCGGCGAGCTTGATCACCGCCACCAGGGCGCCGAGCACGAAGACCTCGATCATGCTCCAGGGCCGCAGGTAGTGCAGGGTGACCATGGCCGTGGCGAAGCCGGGCGCGCGGCGGCCGAGCTGGGCGAAGCCGAGCACCCAGAGCAGCAGGACGATCTGCAGCAGCGGCACCACGAACAGGGTCATGGCCACCACCAGCGCCATGGGTCCGGCAAAGCCGCGACTCATGGCGACCACCGATTCCAGCAGGGTCGCCTCGCTGTGCAGGCCGCGAAAGCTGAGTTGCAGGATCGGCCCGACATTGGCGATCACGAACAGCACCGCCGCGGCGATCGCCAGCGCCAGCAGGCCCTGGATATCCAGGCGGCTGGCGCGATAGAGCAAGGCGCCACAGCGCAGACAATGCGCCCGCTCACCCACCGCGAGGGGTTCGAGGCGATGCACCGAATCGCAGTGCTCGCAGATCACCAGGCGCGTGCCGGCAGCAGGCGCGGAAGGGGATGGTGGCTGGACGGACATGGGTTACCCGGTGACGCTCCTGGAAGAGGGCTGCAGGTTGGACGCGCGAGTCTCGCGGTCGTTACCGCAACGCCGCGAAGACCGCTGAGCAAAAGGCCCCGGCATCTTACCTTCCTCGACGAAGGTATGCGCGGCCAGCCGTTGCGGACAAGTATCAAAACTTTTTGATGCTTTTCTTGCGAGGCCCGGGACGGGTCTCTAGACTAGCGCCCCATGAATCCCCTACGCGTGCCGGCGCTCGGCCAGGAACCAGGAGACACCCTCGCCGCCCTGTGCAAGGCCGGTGGCGATCCCCTGCGCCTGAACGTCCTGCGCGCCCTGCACAGCGCCTCCTTCGGCGTGCTGGAACTGGCACAGATCTTCGCCACCGGCCAGTCCGGCATCAGCCACCACCTCAAGGTGCTGGCCCAGGCGCAGCTGGTGGCCACCCGCCGCGAGGGCAATGCCATCTTCTATCGCCGCGCCCTGCCGCGTCCCGGCAGCCTGGGAGGCGCCCTGCACGCCGCCCTGCTCGAAGAGGTGGACAGCCTGGCCCTGCCCGGCGCCGTGCAGGCGCGGATCGGCGAGGTGCATGCCCAGCGCGCGGCGGTGAGTCGCGACTTCTTCGCCCGGGTGGCGGAAAAATTCCAGGCCCAGCAGGACCTGATCGCCAGCCTGCCGCAGTATCGCGACGGCCTGCTCAGCCTGCTGGACGCCCTGGCCCTGGATCCGCGCGGCTGCGCGCTGGAGGTGGGCCCGGGCGACGGCGCCTTCCTGCCGGACCTGGCGCGGCGCTTCGCCCGGGTGGTGGCGGTGGACAACAGCCCGGCCATGCTCGAACTGGCGCGTCAGCGCTGCCAGCGCGACGGTCTCGCCCATGTCGAACTGCAACTGGCCGACGCCCTCGCCGAGCCGCTGCCAGCGGCCGACTGCGTGGTCCTCAACATGGTCCTGCACCATCTGGCCGCACCGGCGGAAGCCCTGCAGCAACTGGCCCGGCGCGTGGCGCCGGGTGGCAGCCTGGTGATCACCGACCTCTGCCCCCACGACCAGACCTGGGCCCGCGCGGCCTGTGGCGATCTCTGGCTGGGCTTCGACCAGGACGAACTGGCGCGCTGGGCCCAGGCCGCCGGCCTGCAGGCGGGCGAAAGCCTCTACCTGGGCCTGCGCAACGGCTTTCAGATCCAGGTGCGCCAGTTCGCGCGCCCGGATCAGGGAAACACCCCGTCATGAGGCCAACTGGCCAGTGGCGGGCGGACCCGACGCTCAAGGGCGTCATGTCCAGCAAGGAAACTGCTGTCTCGACCGGCCTGCGGGCCCCTACCCCCTGGTAATTTAGGAACCATTCGATGAGCGAATATTCCCTGTTCACCTCCGAGTCCGTGTCCGAAGGCCATCCGGACAAGATCGCCGACCAGATCTCCGATGCCGTGCTCGACGCCATCATCACCCAGGACAAGCATGCCCGCGTGGCCTGCGAGACCCTGGTCAAGACCGGTGTGGCCATCGTCGCCGGCGAGGTCACCACCTCCGCCTGGGTCGACCTGGAGCAACTGGTGCGCGACGTCATCGTCGACATCGGCTACGACAGCTCGGACGTGGGCTTCGACGGCGCCACCTGCGGCATCGTCAACATCATCGGCAAGCAGTCGGTGGACATCGCCCAGGGCGTCGATCGCAGCAAGCCGGAAGATCAGGGCGCCGGTGACCAGGGCCTGATGTTCGGCTATGCCTGCAACGAGACCGATGTGCTGATGCCCGCGCCCATCACCTTCTCCCACCGCCTGGTGGAACGTCAGGCCGAGGCACGCAAGTCGGGCCTGCTGCCCTGGCTGCGTCCGGACGCCAAGTCCCAGGTGACCTGCCGCTACGAAGGCGGCAAGGTGGTCGGCATCGACGCCATCGTGCTGTCCACCCAGCACAATCCCGAGGTCAAGTACGCCGACCTGCGCGAAGCCGTGATGGAGCTGATCGTCAAGCACGTCATCCCCGCCGAGCTGCTGCACAAGGACACCCAGTTCCACATCAACCCGACCGGCCAGTTCATCATTGGCGGCCCGGTGGGTGACTGCGGTCTGACCGGCCGCAAGATCATCGTCGACAGCTACGGCGGCATGGCCCGTCACGGCGGTGGCGCCTTCTCCGGCAAGGACCCGTCCAAGGTCGACCGCAGCGCCGCCTACGCCGGCCGCTACGTGGCCAAGAACATCGTCGCCGCCGGCCTGGCCGATCGTTGCGAGATCCAGGTGTCCTACGCCATCGGCGTGGCCCAGCCCACCTCCATCTCGATCAATACCTTCGGCACCGCCAAGATCAGCGACGAGAAGATCGTGCAGCTGGTGCGCGAGCATTTCGACCTGCGCCCCTACGCCATCACCACCATGCTCGACCTGCTGCATCCGATGTACCAGGCCACCGCGGCCTATGGTCACTTCGGCCGCCACCCGCAGGAAGTCACCGTGGGCGACGACACCTTCACCACCTTCACCTGGGAACGCACCGACCGCGCCGCCGCCCTGCGCGCCGCCGCCGGTCTGTAACACCCCGCTCGGCAAACAGCCCCGCCACCTCTGGTGCCGGGGCTTTTTTCTGGGTCTGCCAGCGGGATCCCAGCGCTTTCTTGCGCCAGTCCACAGCCTGGCACGCGCGATGCAACCTCTGGGCATCTGATGGTCAGAATGCCTCGTCTTCCCCAGGAGTCTGCTTATCCATGTGGCTGTTCATCACCAACTTCGGCGATTCTTCGGTGATGCTTCCCTGCGCCGTCCTGATCGCGCTCTGGCTGCTGGCCGGTCTGTCCGCGCGCGCGGCACTGCTCTGGTTGCTGCTGTTTGGTGCCGCCGGCCTCAGCGTTGCCCTGTCGAAGATCGCCTTCTTCGGTTGGGGCCTGGGCATCCCCCGCCTGGACTTCACCGGCTTCAGCGGCCATTCCATGCTGGTGGGCAGCGTGCTGCCGGTCCTCGGTTGGCTGCTGGCCAGCCGGGCGCGGCCGTCGCTGCAGCTGAGCGCAGCCGCCCTCGGCGCGCTGTGCGCCCTGCTCATCGCCGTCTCGCGGGTGGTGCTGGGCTATCACTCGATCTCGGAAGTGGTGACCGGCCTGCCCATCGGCTACGCCGCCAGCGGCAGCCTGCTGTGGCTGCTGCGGGGCCAGGAGGTCAACCTCAGACCGCGCCAGGCGGCGCTGGGCGCCAGCCTGCTGCTGTTGCCCCTGTTGCTGCTGCATGGCACCAACGCGCCGACGCAACGAGTGCTGGAGCGTCTGGCGGTGAAATTCGCCGACGAGCAGAAGCCCTGGACCCGCGCCCATCAGCGTGCCGGGGTGGCACCGCTGCAGAATTGAGGGACTCGGGCTCGGCGCGTGCAATAGACGCCGCGGCGGCTGGCGAATACCCAGGAGACTCCTAGACTGGCAAGAGCCCTGACGTTCCTGGGGTGAACGCCAGGGCCTTTCGGCCGCTCCTATCCAAGTCAGTCCTTGCCGCCGAGTCGTCCGCATGCGCTACTGCCTCTCCCTTGTCTGCAGCCTGGTGCTCACCGGGCTGTCCGCGTCACCTGTGGCGGCTGCCGAGTCCTTGCGACTCTATACCTGGGAAGGCTACTTCAGTGACACCCTGCTGCAGCGCTGGGCCAAGGCCCATTCCC
The DNA here is from genome assembly GCF_031453455.1 of Pseudomonas sp. SORGH_AS_0211. NCBI lineage: Bacteria > Pseudomonadati > Pseudomonadota > Gammaproteobacteria > Pseudomonadales > Pseudomonadaceae > Pseudomonas > Pseudomonas sp. SORGH_AS_0211. The sequence goes on from NZ_JAVIZV010000001.1 coordinate 3,912,642, forward strand.
CTGTGCAGGAAATCCATTTCGACAGCAGCGACGTGCGCGACGCGACCCTGGCGCGCGGCGATGTCGATCTCGACCTGGTGGTGATCAATGAGGTCAGCGCCACCCGCCTCGGCCAGGACGGCCTGCTGACACGCATCGATCCCCAGCGCCTGCCGCATCTGCGCGAGCTGGATCCGCGCTGGCGCCAGAGTTGCGGCGACTATGCCGTACCCTACGTCTGGGGCACCCTGGGTCTGCTCTATCGCAGCGACCGCCTGGTCCAGGCGCCCTCGTCCTGGCAGCCGCTGCTGCAGCCGGAGCCGGCTCTGCACGGCCATATCGCCATGCTCGAAGACCACGACGATCTGCTGGTGCCGCCCCTGATCACCCTCGGCGCCGCCATCAACAGCGACGATCCCGAGCTGCTCAGACGCAGCTTCGCCCTGCTCAAGGCCCAGGCACCGGCGGTGCTGACCTATCAGTACGTGGTCAGCGCCCTGCGCAATCCGGCCTACAGCGATCGCATCGAGCTGGCCCTGGGCTACAGCGGCGACCAGCACCTGCTCAATGCCGCCACGCCCGGGCAGCCCTGGCGCTTCGTCACGCCTCGCGAAGGCAGCCTGCTGTGGGTGGACTGCGTGGCCCTGCTCAGCAGCTCCCGGCACCAGGCGGCCGCCTGGCGCTTCATCGACTTCCTCAACGAGCCGCGCAACGCCGTGCTGGCGACCGAGGAACTGCACCTGGCGACCCCCAACGCCGGCGCCCTGCGCCTGCTGCCGGCAGACCTGCGCCAGGATCCCAGCCTGTTCCCCCCCGACGACGTGCTCGCCCGCAGCCAGGTCTTTCGTGAAGGTCCACCCGACACCTTCCAGACCCGGCAACGCATCGGCAGCGCTCTGGTAGGTCGCCATGACGCTCAATAGGCGCGCCCTGCTGCTGATCCTGCCGGTCGCCCTGCTCTGCAGCCTGACCCTGGTGGGACTGGGCTACACGGTGCAGCGCGAAGCGGTGATCGGCCTCGAACGTTCGCGGCTCAGCCACGACCTGGCGGCGCTGGAAACCACCTATCGCGAGTACGATCACTTCAGCCGCAACCTGCTCTATGCCCTGTCCAACAGCGCCGCCCTGGGCAACTTCCTGCGACAGACCGAGGTGCCCTATCGCAACGAAGCCCTGGGTACCCAGCTGCAACTGGCGGTGCGCCAGCTGGCTGGCGACGATGCACCCAGTCGCATCTCGCTGGCGATCGCCCGCCCCGATCTCAGCCTGGCCTACTACTACGAGCGCAGTGGCGATCCCTTCGCCCAGCTGAGCGGCGTCCAGCGCCAGCTGCTCGAACGCCTGGCCAAGGAGCCGAACGGACCACTGGAGCGGCGCGACTATCTGCTCGACGAACAGGGGCGCTCACTGCTGGTGGCGACCACCTCGTTGCTGCCGAGCACCGCCGGACCACCCCTGCCGGGGCAGCGTGGCCTGGCGATGACGCTGCAGCTGGCGGTCAGCCCGGACCGGATGGAAGCCCTGCGCCATGGCCTGGAGCAAAGCTATGGCGCGCCCCTGGAGTTCAGCAGAACGCCACCCGCCCGTACCGGCGATTTCAGTGCCATCGAACGGCTGTCGCCTGATCTCTATGTACGCCTGACTCCGGACCCGGCGCGCCTGGACAAGGAATTGCGCCGCCTGGCGATCGCCTATTTCAGCGGCGGCCTGCTGGTGACCCTGGCCTGCATCCTGGTGCTGATCGTGTTGATCCGCCGCTACATCACCCGGCCCATCGCCCGCCTGGACAGCCAGCTCACGGAAGTCCTGGAAGGCCAGCGCCAGGCGCTCGAAACCGGTGACGAACCCGGCGAGATCGGCCACCTGGGCGCCAACATGAAGCGCCTGCACGACAACAACCTGGCAATCCTGGCGCAGCTGCGCACGGCCTTGCGCACCGACGTCCTCACCCAGATCGGCAATCGCCGCTATTTCCAGCTCATGGGTGAATCCTGGCTGGCAGGCAAGCCGGACGGTCGTCGTATCGCCCTGCTCTATTTCGGCCTGGACCATTTCAAGTCGGTGAACGACAGATTCAGCCACGAGGTGGGCGATGAATTGCTGCAGGCCGTGGCCCGGCAGACCCAGCAACAGCTCGCGGCCTATCAGGCAGACAACGAGCTGGTGTTCACCCGCCTGGCGGGCGATGAATTCGCCATCCTGCTACGTGGCCCGGCGGCGGCGACCGACGCCCTCGCCCTGGGCCAGCAGTTGCAGCAGAACTATGACAACGGCACCCTGGTCGGCGAACGGCGCTATGCCGTGACCCTGAGCATCGGCCTGGCGGCCCCCGAGGCGCCGCTGGATCTGGCCGATCTGCTGGCCCAGGCCGACCTGGCCCTGGAGCGGGCCAAGAACGAAGGCGGCAATCGCCTGGTGCATTTCACCCCGGAACTGGCCGCGCGCCAGCGTCGCCAGGATCTGCTGGACGAGCACCTGCGGCGGATGAACCCGGACGAGGAATTCCACCTCGTCTACATGCCGGCGGTCGACAGCAACGACCAGGTGCGCTCCGCCGAAACCCTGCTGCGCTGGAATTCGCCGCGTCTCGGCCCGGTTTCACCGGCGGAATTCATCCCCATCGCCGAACGTCAGGGGCACTTCCGCTGGATCGATCGCTGGGTCGTGGACCAGGCCTGCCGCGAATACCCGGCGCTCCAGGAGGTGCTGGGCAGCGAGCTGGTGCTGTCCGTCAACCTGTCATCCGCGCAACTGGACCAGGCCGACATCGTCCCCTACCTGCGCGAGCGGGTGCGCCACCACGGCGTCGATCCGGGCCACCTGGAGCTGGAATTCACCGAGACCTTCGCCGCCGAGCTGAACGAGCGGACGCTGGGGCTGCTGCACGAATTGCGCGCCGAGGGCTTTCGCGTGGCCATCGACGACTTCGGCGTCGGCTACACCTCCATCCAGCAGGTCACCGACTATCCCGCCGACACCATCAAGTTCGACCGGCTCATCGTCGAGCGCCTCAGCCAGCCTGGCAACCAGGCCAGCCTGGATGCGCTCATCGCCTTCTGCCATGCCCGCGACGCCCAGGTCATCGCCGAGGGCGTGGACACCGAACTCAAGCAGCTCTGCCTGCACCAGGCCGGGTGCGATCTCCTGCAGGGCTTTCTGGTCTGCCCGCCGCGGCGCCTGGACGAGTTGCGCGACTGGCAACGCCAACGGCTGGGTGATCCCAGCCGGCGCTAGGGATGACGCTCGCTGACGCAAGGTCAGCGAACGCTACCGGGTGGGGCTGCGCTTAGAAATCCAGCGACAGGCCCAGGCCCACGCCCTGCTGATGGGTATCGCCCGCACCGGCATAGCTGTAGCCGCCGCGCAGGGTCAGCTCCGGCGTCAGCCGCTGGACCACGCCCAGACTCAGCCGGGTGCGGTCGCTGTCGGGCTGATAGCCGTCCAGGGTGTAGTCCAGACCTGGCACGCTGTTCAGGCGCATGGTCACATCGCGAGTGCCATCGGCGAACTCCCGCTCACGGCCCAGATCGGCGAACAGCGCCGTGGCCGGTGCGAGTTGCCAGCGGCCCTGCAGGCCCAGCCCCAGCCGCCGCGAGGTGCTCGACTGGTCGTCGAATTCCAGCGCCGTGGCGTCATTGCCGCGCTCCCGGTAGCCGTCCACCTGGACACGGGCATAGTCGGCGCTGAGATAGGGACTCAGGTGCCAGGGGCTGCCGGCCGCTGCCAGGTCATAGCCCAGGCGCGCCGAGAGGGCGCGCAGATCGCCGTCGGTATCGCCCTGCTCGCTGCGGGTGGTCGGGCCAAGCGCGAAGCGACGGCTCAGGTCGTCATAGTCCAGCCGGCCACCGGTGGCGGTGAGATCGCCCCAGAGGCGTTCGCCCTGGTACTGGGCGAAGGCACTCAGCAGATAGCTGTTGAGGCGATAGTCGGAATCGGCCGCGCCGGGCTCCAGGTGCTGGCGCGCGACGCCGGCGGCCACGCCGAGGCGCCACTCCTCGCTGATTCGGTAGCTGCCGCCCAGGTCCAGGCTGTAGCCGTTGCCATCGCCACCGGCGGTGCTGCGCTGGTCGTCGACGTCCAGGCGCCGCGCGCTGGTATCCACATAGCCCTGCCAGCGTCCCACCGGCTGCCAGGCATGCCAGTCGCCCAGCCAGCGCTGGTGCAGGCCGTCCTGGTGCGCCCTGAGGGTGGACTGGGCCATCTCCGGCAGCAGGGTGACCTCCCAGGGCGCCGCCAGCAGCGAATAGGCGTAGTCGGCGATCAGTCGCTGCCCGGTGATGGTCGGGTGGACGCGGTCGTTGAACAGCAGCTGGCTGGGATCGGCCGCCGCCGCGCCCAGGCCATAGGTGGTGTTGCGGGTGCAGCTGTCGCCGCTAAAGCAGGTGCCGGTCAGATTCTGCCCGCTGGCCAGGCCATAGCGCCCCGGTTCGGCCACCACCTCGGCGAGCAGCTGGGGCACGTTGAGGCCGATGATCTCGGCGTCGATGCCGGCCAGGCGCGCCACCAGCGCCTGGTTGTAGACCCGGCTCAGGGCCGAGCTGGCCGCCTGTTGCGGCGAACCGGCCAGGGCCGGGGTCTGGCCGATGTCGGGCAGCAGCCAGACCACCATGTAGCGGGCGCCGGCCTGCTGCAGGGCGGCAACGCCGTCACCCAGGCGATTGGCCGCGGCCGCCGCGGTGGCCGGCGAGGTGACCAGTCCCTGGAGGAAGTCGTTACCCCCGCCGCTGATATAGAACAGGGTGTTGGGATCCAGGCTGAGTCCCTGGCTGGCGAGTCCGGGCAGGTAGCCGTCCCGGCTGCGCAGGGTCAGGCCCCCTACCGCCACCACCGAGCCATTGCGAGCGGTGATGGAATCGCGGATCTGCGCCGTGGTGTAGCCGCCCGTGGCCCAGTTGTCGCCGTCGCTCAGGCCGATCCGCTGGTTGATCAGCGAGGTGGAGGCGTCCAGGGTGCGGACATCGAAGCCCAGTTGCTGGCCGAGCAGGATCGAGGACACCGGTCCGGTCACCGCGCCGCTGGCCGGGCTGTAGCCCGGCCCGACGCGGTTGGTGAATCTGAGGCTGGCACCGTTGACCCCGGTGTCGGGAAACTGCCCGGCATCGAGCAGGCTGTCGCCGAACACGGTGAAGCCACTGTAGGGATTGGGAGCCGCCTGGGCGGTTGCCGCGAGCGTCGTCGCCAGGGCGATGGCCAGCGGCAGGCGTTGCCGGAGGAAAGATGTCATGCCTGCATCCTTGATTGTTGTTATCGGAGCACGCGTCAGGGCGTGTAGCCCCACGCTAGACGGTTTTTGTGACGTTGTATCTGGGAGTGAACAAAAACTTGCAAGACGTTCATGCCGTCTGGACGGCATGCCAGACGGCTGTCGATAGTTCGACCAGGGCGGCCCGCCATGACTGTCGAGTCTGCTGATCAACCAGTGGCAGCGCTCATGGGGTGCTGACGTTGAGCGCCCGCTTGGATAGCCCCTCTCCCACGGGGAAAGGGTTGGGGGGGAGGGCTCTCTGGCGGCGAACCCCCAGTGGAAAAGGCTGCGCCGTTTTCCACGCTACGGTTTTCTCCGGGGCAATGATGCTGAGCGCCCGCTCGAATAGCCCCCTCTCCCTCTGGGAGAGGGCTGGGGTGGGGGAACGGCGAGATCTCTACCCCGCCAGCTACCTCACTGCCCCAGCTTGCCCGCCTCGCAGCCGGTGCTGGCGCACTCGCGCAGGCGCTCCTTGAGCACCTCCAGGCGGCTGTCGGTCAGGCTGACGGCGCAGTCCAGGTTGACGAAGTAGCCATCGGCCTCCTCTCGGGCACACTGGCTGTCGCGCTGCTTGATCCAGGCCAGCTGGCTCTGCTTGAGCACGGCCTGCTGATCGGCCTGCAGCTGCTTGCGCAATTCGCCATAGGTCTGGTTCAGCGACTTGTCGCTCTGGGCGAACAGGTTGCTGGCGCAGTAGACGGTGTCGAAGGCATTGCGTGGCGTGCCGCAACCGGCGGCCTGGGCCGTGGCGAGCCCGAAAATACCGGCCAGGGTGAGGGTGGCGACGAGGGTGTTCTTGAGCATGGCAGCATCCTGCAAGGAGGCCGTCCGGAGTGGCGCGGCCATGAGACCAAACCTAGCAGAACCACCGGCTCCGCGCGTCGCGCTCGCAGAAAAACAGCCAACAAAAAAGCGCCCGAAGGCGCTTTCCTGTAATACCCGGGCGGGATCAGACCTTGGAACGCTCGAAGCGCTTGCGGTCGTTCTCGTTCAGGTACTTCTTGCGCAGACGGATGGACTTCGGCGTCACTTCCACCAGCTCGTCGTCGGCGATGAATTCCAGCGCCTGCTCGAGGGTGAACTTGATCGGCGGCACCAGGGCGATGACTTCGTCCTTGCCCGAGGCGCGCATGTTGTCCAGCTTCTTGCCCTTGGTGGGGTTGAGCACCAGGTCGTTGTCACGGCTGTTGATGCCGCACAGCTGACCTTCGTAGATCTCGTCGCCCGGCGCCAGGAACAGCTTGCCGCGGCTCTGCAGGGTTTCCAGCGAGTAGGTCAGCGCAGTACCGGTGGCCATGGAGACCAGCACGCCGTTCTGACGGTTGGTCACTTCGCCGGCCTTGATCGGGCCGTAGTGGCTGAAGGTCGAGGTCAGGATGCCGCTGCCCGAGGTCAGGGTCAGGAAGTTGTTACGGAAGCCGATCAGGCCACGCGCCGGGATGGTGTATTCCAGGCGGATACGGCCCTTGCCGTCGGGGATCATGTTGGTCAGATCGCCCTTGCGCAGACCCATCTGCTCCATCACCGAGCCCTGGTGCTGCTCTTCGATGTCGATGGAGACGTTCTCGTAGGGCTCCTGCTTCACGCCGTCCTTCTCGATGATCACCACTTCCGGACGGCCCACGGCCATCTCGAAGCCTTCGCGGCGCATGTTCTCGATCAGTACCGACAGGTGCAGCTCGCCACGACCGGAGACCTTGAACTTCTCGGCCGACTCGCCCGGCTCGACGCGCAGGGCCACGTTGTGCAGCAGTTCCTTCTCCAGCCGGTCCTTGATGTTGCGGCTGGTGACGAACTTGCCTTCACGACCGGCGAACGGCGAGTCGTTGACCTGGAAGGTCATGCTCACGGTGGGCTGGTCGACGGTCAGCGGCGGACGGGCTTCGACGTTCTGCGGATCGCACAGGGTGTCGGAGATGAACAGCTCGTCCATGCCCGAGACGCAGACGATGTCGCCGGCTTCGGCTTCGGCCACTTCCACGCGCTGCAGGCCGGAGTGGCCCATGATCTTGAGGATGCGACCGTTGCGCTTGCTGCCGTCGTCGCTGATGGCGACGACCGGGGTGTTGGCCTTTATGCGGCCACGGGCGATGCGGCCGATGCCGATCACGCCGAGGAAGCTGTTGTAGTCCAGCTGGGAGATCTGCATCTGGAAGGGGCCATCCAGATCGACCTGCGGGGCCGGCACGTGGTCGACGATGGCCTGGAACAGGGCATCCATGTTGTCGTCCATCTTCTCGTGGTCCAGACCGGCGATGCCGTTCAGGGCGCTGGCGTAGACGATCGGGAAGTCCAGCTGCTCATCGGTGGCGCCGAGGTTGTCGAACAGGTCGAAGATCTGGTCGATGACCCAGTCCGGACGCGCGCCGGGACGGTCGATCTTGTTGACCACCACGATCGGACGCAGGCCGGCCTTGAAGGCCTTCTGGGTCACGAAGCGGGTCTGCGGCATGGGGCCGTCCTGGGCGTCGACCACCAGCAGCACGGAGTCGACCATGGACATCACGCGCTCCACCTCGCCACCGAAGTCGGCGTGGCCGGGGGTGTCGACGATGTTGATGTTGTAGTCGCCCCACTTCAGGGCGGTGTTCTTGGCCAGGATGGTGATGCCACGTTCCTTTTCCTGGTCGTTGCTGTCCATCACCCGCTCGTTTTCCGCTTCTTTGCGGTCCAGGGTGCCGGACAGGCGCAGCAGCTTGTCGACGAGGGTGGTCTTGCCATGGTCGACGTGCGCGATGATGGCGATGTTGCGTAGATTCTCGATCACAGTGGTGTTCTCGGTATAGAAATGAAGGAGCTTCAGCCAGCAGGCTGACAGCCGGAGATTGCAAAGGCGCGAAACGCGGCCGACCGGCACGTGGCCGGCGGGCTAGAAGAGGTCGGGAGGGCGGTGGCGGATACTGCCACCCAGCAGGCCCGGCTGCTTAGGCCGGACGATAAACGCGCACATTGGCGTGCCCTTCGGTGAGCAGGTGATGGGCGTGCAGCCGGCTCATCACCCCGCGGTCGCAATAGAGAAGGTACTGGCGATTCTCGTCCAGTTCCTTGAAACGGCTGTTGAGCGCGAAGAACGGCATGGCCTGCACCTCGATGCCGGGCAGCTCCAGCGGCTGGTCTTCCTGGGCGTCGGGATGGCGAATGTCCACCACGACCTGCCCGGGCAGCGGTTGGTCAACCTCTTCCACCTGCACGTCCTTGCCCAGCTCCTCGATCACCTTGTCGACGGTGATGAAGCGCGCGCGTTCCAGGGCGGCGTCGAGCACCGCCAGGTCGAACTTGCCTTCCTCGTGCTCCACCCGCAGGGCCTTGGCCTTGGTGGTGGGATTCACCGAGATGATGCCGCAGTACTCGGGCATGTGCTTGGCGAAGTCGGCGGTGCCGATGCGCTGGGCGGTGTCGATGATGTCCTGCTTGTGGCTGGCCAGCAGCGGGCGCAGCACCAGGGTATCGGTGGCCTTGTCGATCACCGCCAGGTTGGTCAGGGTCTGGCTGGAGACCTGGGAGACGGCTTCGCCGGTCACCAGCGCCTCGATCTGCAGCTGTTCGGCGATACGACTGGCCGCGCGCAGCATCATGCGCTTGAGGATCACGCCCATGTGGCTGTCGTCGCACTGGGTGAGGATCTGCCCCACCACTTCCTCGAAGGGCACGCTGATGAACAGCACGCGCTGGGAGCGGCCGTACTTCTCCCAGAGATAGTGGGCCACTTCCATCACGCCCAGTTCGTGGGCGCGCCCGCCGAGATTGAAGAAGCAGAAATGGCTGACCATCCCGCGCCTCATCATCTGGTAGGCGGCCACGGTGGAATCGAAACCACCGGACATCAGCACCAGCACCTGCTCCAGGGCGCCCAGCGGATAGCCGCCCAGCCCTTCGTGGTGCTCGTCGATGATGAACAGCCGCTGGTCACGGATCTCCAGGCGAACGTTCACCTCGGGATTCTTCAGGGCGATGCCGGCGCCGCCGCAGCGTTCGCGCAGGCCACCACCGACATGGCGCTCGACGTCCATCGAGGAAAAACCATGGCGACCGGCACGCTTGCAGCGCACCGAGAACACCTTGCCGCGCACCCGCTCGCCGAAGTGGCGTACGCACAACTCGAGAATCGAGTCGAAGTCGCCCAGCGGATACTCGTGGACCTCGAGGAACTGGCCGATGCCCGGGGTGCAGGCCAGGCGCTGCTTCAGCTCCGCCAGCAGCCGCGGCTCGGCGAGCGCGGTCTCCAGGGTGATGTTGTCCCAGACCCCTTCCACGCGGACATCCGGATCCAGATCGCGCAGCACGACACGAATGTTCTTCACCAGCTGGCGAATGAAATTCTTGCGCACCGGGCGACTCTTGATGGTGATTTCCGGAAAGACCTTGATGATGAGCTTCATGAGCGGGAAACGGGGGGCGGGTAACGCGAAAGAAAAGGGCGAATATCATACCTGAAAACCATCACGCACTCGAATTCAGCCGACAAAATCATCTACGGCGCCATTTAGGTGCAGAGAAGAATTTATAAGCACCAACTTGGTGCGTAGATACGTCGCCGATTGGCCTGAAAACGGCACGACTGGCGTCAGGAAGGGCTTCCAGCCCATTTGAGGGCACTGGCATACAACTTGCTCTCTTGTGAGGCAGCCGCCCCTGGGCCAGCATAGGGCGCTTTTCGTGGAACGCCGGTCGCTGACCAGGCAGTACGGAAGCGCCCCTCAAGGGCACAGCTGATACCGGGAGTACCGCCAACCGCTCCCGGCCGAAATTCCTCTGGAGGAAACCATGTCGAAGGCTGTTCAACTGATCAAAGAAAACGACGTGAAGTGGGTAGACCTGCGCTTCACCGATACCAAAGGCAAGCAGCAACACGTCACCATGCCGGCGCGTGACGCGCTGGACGAAGATTTCTTCGCCCACGGCAAGATGTTCGACGGCTCCTCCATCGCCGGCTGGAAAGGCATCGAAGCCTCCGACATGATCCTGCTGCCCGACGACAGCACCGCCGTTCTGGACCCGTTCACCGAAGAGCCGACCCTGATCCTGGTCTGCGACATCATCGAACCCTCCACCATGCAGCCCTACGAGCGTGACCCCCGTGGTATCGCCCGCGCTGCCGAGGAATACCTGAAGTCCACCGGCATCGGCGACACCGTGTTCGTCGGCCCGGAGCCCGAGTTCTTCATCTTCGACGAAGTGAAGTTCAAGTCGGACATCTCCGGCTCCATGTTCAAGATCTTCTCCGAGCAGGCCTCCTGGAACACCGATGCCGACTTCGAGTCCGGCAACAAGGGCCACCGTCCGGGCGTCAAGGGCGGCTACTTCCCGGTTCCGCCGGTCGATCACGATCACGAAATCCGTACCGCCATGTGCAACGCCCTGGAAGAGATGGGCCTGGTCGTGGAAGTCCACCACCACGAAGTGGCGACCGCTGGCCAGAACGAGATCGGTGTGCAGTTCAACACCCTGGTCAAGAAGGCCGACGAGACCCAGACCCTGAAGTACGTCGTGCACAACGTGGCCGATGCCTACGGCAAGACCGCCACCTTCATGCCCAAGCCCCTGTACGGCGACAACGGCTCCGGCATGCACGTGCACATGTCCATCTCCAAGGATGGCAAGAACACCTTCGCTGGCGAAGGCTATGCCGGCCTGTCCGATACCGCCCTGTACTTCATCGGCGGCATCATCAAGCACGGCAAGGCGCTGAACGGCTTCACCAACCCGTCCACCAACAGCTACAAGCGTCTGGTGCCCGGCTTCGAAGCCCCGGTCATGCTGGCCTACTCGGCCCGTAACCGCTCCGCCTCCATCCGCATCCCCTATGTGTCGAGCCCGAAAGCCCGCCGCATCGAAGCCCGCTTCCCGGATCCGGCTGCCAACCCCTACCTGTGCTTCGCCGCCCTGCTGATGGCCGGCCTGGACGGTATCCAGAACAAGATCCACCCCGGCGATGCCGCCGACAAGAACCTGTACGATCTGCCGCCGGAAGAAGGCAAGAAGATCCCGCAGGTCTGCGGCAGCCTGAAGGAAGCCCTGGAAGCCCTGGACGCCGGTCGCGCGTTCCTGACCAAGGGCGGCGTCTTCACCGACGAGTTCATCGATGCCTACATCGAGCTGAAGTCCGAGGAAGAGATCAAGGTGCGTACCTTCGTGCACCCGCTGGAATACGATCTGTACTACAGCGTCTGATCCCGCTGCGGTAATTGAAAGAGGCCTCCTTCGGGAGGCCTTTTCTTTTGCCCTGGGAAAATCGCCGCGACCGACGCCAGCGCGGAGCGGCCGAGCTGCCTACCTGCCCACACGACGCGCCTGCTACCCTTGATCCCCATCGCCCGGCCGAGATTCCGCCATGCCTCGCCTGCTTGCCTGCTGTCTGCTCTGCCTTGCCTGCTCCGCCCAGGCCGCGATCTACAAGTCGGTGGATGCCGAAGGCAACACGGTATTCAGCGATCAGCCCTCGGCCAATGCCAAGCCGGTGCAGGTGGCGCCCACCAATACCGTGGACAATCCACGACCGGCGCCGCCCACCCCCAGTGCTCCTGCAGCGGCGTCCCCCGCCGGTCCGGCCTTCAGCCGCCTGGAGGTCAAGGTGCCCGACGATGAGGCCATCCGTGCCAACAACGGCACCTTCTCGGTGGGGGTAGCCGTGGAACCGGCCCTGGGCCCGGGGCAGTCGCTGCAATTGCTGGTGGACGGCGCGCCCTACGGCAGCCCCGGCCAGAGCACCCGCTTCGGCGTGGCCAATCTGGAGCGCGGCGAGCACCGCTTCGCGGCCCAGGTGCTGTCCGGCAACGGCGAGGTGATCCAGACCAGTGCCGAGAAGACCGTGACCGTGCAGCGCATCAGCGTCAACAGCCCGGCCCGCTGATGCGTCCGCTGCTGATCCTGCTGCTGCTCTGCCTGCTGCCGCCCGTCCAAGCGGCGGTCTACAGCTATGTCGACAAGGAAGGCAATCGGGTCTACACCGACCAGCCACCCAAGGGCGTCAAGGCGACCCAGGTGCCGATCACGGTGCCCAACAACCTCAACCAGCAGGGCCAGCCGACCCGCAAGCTGAGTCCGACCCCCGCCGCCCCGGTGGCCAGGACCCCCAAGGCAGCGCCCTTCCGCTACCAGATGCTGCGCATCCTGGTGCCCGAGCCGGATGCCACGGTGATCGATCAGGAAGGGCAACTCATCGTCAGCCTGGTCAGCGAGCCGGCGTTGCAGCCGGGTCACAGCTACCGGCTGCTGCTTGACGACAAGGAAGCCGGTGCCGGGCGCAGTCCGGTGTTTCCCCTGGGCAACCTGGATCGCGGCAGCCACAGCCTGGTGGGGGAGATCCTCGCCGCGGATGGCAACGTGCTGGAGCGGACGCCGGCGCAGCCCTTCCACCTGCGCCGCCCCTCTCTGGAGCAGAAGCGCCTGGCCCATCCCTGCAGCGACAAGGATTGGGGCAAGCGCCCGGAGTGCCCGCTGGACCTGAAACCGCCCGAACCCAGGAAATCCTGGCTACCCTTCCTCTAGCGCACCAATTTGGTGCGCTTTTTCATTGTGCACCATCTTGATACAAATCCAGTTTTGCTCTGCCCGCCGTACGGCGGCTGTTAGTGCACGCTACAGCCATCTGCCCTAACTCGGGGCGTCTTGGTTTGCTTCTTGCATTTTCCTATCGTCCCTATAGCGCTGTGGCCCCTCATGCCTACCGACGTCATCCATCGACTCCTGCTCGACAACCTCACCACCGCGGTCATCCTGCTCGATGCGGAGTTGCGCCTGGAGTACATGAACCCGGCGGCCGAGATGCTGCTGGCCATCAGTGGCCAGCGCAGCCATGGCCAGTTCATCAGCGAGCTGTTCACCGAATCGCCCGAGGCCCTGCAGGCGCTGCGTCAGGCGGTGGACCATGCCCACCCCTTCACCAAGCGCGAGGCGCTGCTGATCTCCACATCGGGCAACAGCCTCACGGTGGACTATGCGGTGACCCCGATCCTGGATCGCCACAACACCCTGCTGCTGCTGGAAGTCCATCCGCGCGACCGCCTGCTGCGCATCACCAAGGAAGAGGCGCAGATCTCCAAGCAGGAGACCACCAAGCTGCTGGTGCGCGGCCTGGCCCACGAGATCAAGAATCCCCTCGGCGGCATCCGCGGCGCGGCCCAGCTGCTGGCGCGCGAGCTGCCGGAAGAGGCGCTCAAGGACTACACCAACGTCATCATCGAGGAAGCCGACCGGCTGCGGAATCTGGTCGATCGCATGCTCGGCTCCAACAAGCTGCCGAAGCTCGCCATCACTAACGTTCACGAGGTGCTCGAACGGGTCTGCAGCCTGGTGGAAGCGGAAAGCCAGGGTCTGATCAACCTGGTGCGCGACTACGATCCGAGCATTCCCGACCTGATGATCGACCGGGAGCAGATGATCCAGGCGGTGCTCAATATCGTGCGCAACGCCATGCAGGCCATCTCCCAGCAGAACGAACTGCGCCTGGGCCGGGTGACTCTGAGAACGCGCACCCTGCGCCAGTTCACCATCGGCCACCACCGCCATCGCCTGGTGTGCAAGGTGGAGATCACCGACAACGGTCCGGGCATCCCCCAGGACCTGCAGGAAACCATCTTCTATCCCATGGTCAGCGGTCGACCCGACGGCACCGGCCTCGGGCTCGCCATCACCCAGAACATCATCACCCAGCACCAGGGGCTGATCGAGTGTGAAAGCCATCCTGGCCACACCGCCTTCAGCATCTTCCTGCCGCTGGAATAACGAGGAGTACGCATGAGCCGTCAGGAGACCGTCTGGATCGTCGACGACGACCGTTCCATCCGCTGGGTCCTGGAAAAAGCCCTGCAACAGGAGGGCATGACCACCGTCGCCTTCGACAGCGCCGACAGCGTCATGACCCGCCTTGGCCGCCAGCAGCCGGACGTGGTGATCTCGGACATCCGCATGCCGGGGACCAGTGGCCTGGACCTGCTGTCGCGCATCCGCGAGATGCACCCGCGCCTGCCGGTCATCATCATGACCGCCCATTCCGACCTGGACAGTGCCGTGGCCTCCTACCAGGGCGGCGCCTTCGAATACCTGCCCAAGCCCTTCGACGTCGACGAGGCCGTGGCCCTGGTCAAGCGCGCCGGACAGCACGCCCAGGAGCAGCAGGGCTTCGCCGAGCCGGCGCACCTGACCCGCACCCCCGAGATCATCGGCGAGGCGCCGGCGATGCAGGAGGTGTTCCGCGCCATCGGCCGGCTCTCGCACTCCAACATCACGGTGCTGATCAATGGCGAATCCGGTACCGGCAAGGAGCTGGTCGCCCACGCCCTGCACCGCCACAGTCCGCGCGCCGCGGCGCCCTTCATCGCCCTGAACATGGCCGCCATCCCCAAGGATCTGATGGAGTCCGAGCTGTTCGGCCACGAGAAAGGCGCCTTCACCGGCGCCGCCGCTCAGCGCCGGGGCCGCTTCGAACAGGCCGACGGCGGCACCCTGTTCCTCGACGAGATCGGCGACATGCCGGCCGACACCCAGACCCGCCTGCTGCGCGTACTGGCCGATGGCGAGTTCTATCGCGTCGGCGGCCACACCCCGGTCAAGGTGGACGTACGTATCATCGCCGCCACCCACCAGAACCTCGAAGGCCTGGTGCGCGAGGGCAAGTTCCGCGAAGACCTGTTCCATCGCCTCAATGTCATCCGCATCCATATCCCGCGCCTGGCCGATCGCCGCGAGGACATCCCCGCCCTCGCCCGCCACTTCCTCGCCCGCGCCGCCCAGGAACTGGCCGTGGAACCCAAGACCCTACGCGGCGAGACCGAGGAGTACATGAAAGGGCTGCCCTGGCAGGGCAACGTGCGCCAGCTGGAGAACACCTGCCGCTGGATCACGGTGATGGCCTCCAGCCGCGAGGTGCTGATCGACGATCTGCCACCGGAGCTGCTCAACCAGCCCCAGGACGCCGCCCCCGCCGCCAACTGGGAACAGGCGCTGCGCCAGTGGGCCGACCAGGCCCTTACCCGCGGCCAGTCCAGCCTGCTGGACAACGCCGTGCCGGCCTTCGAACGCATCATGATCGAGACCGCCCTCAAGCACACCGCCGGCCGCCGCCGTGATGCCGCCGTCCTGCTGGGCTGGGGCCGCAACACCCTGACTCGCAAGATCAAGGAGCTGGGCATGAAGGTGGACGGGCCGGATGAGGAGGGGGAGGACTGAAGGTTATCGACCGTGCCGTAGGTTGGGCTGAGGCGGCTCCATCGCCGAAGCCCAACAATGCGAAAGTCTGTGCTAGGCGCGAAGTCTTATTGGCGCCTTGGCTGTTTTCCCGAGTTTTGTGAGTACCTTTTGTTTCGCCCACCCGGGCGAGTCACTTTTACCAGTCGCGGCTGCGCGCCCCGGACTACGCGTCCCGAACAAAAGTAACCAAAACCGCTGTCCCCACCTTTCGGCGTCGCTCCAGGGGCACGGCACGAAGGGGCTTCCTGCCCCTCGCGCCTTGCTCGGCGTCCTGCCTCGCAACCCACGCCACGACACCGGAACTCGGCCTCACTGACGGGGACGGGGCGCCAGCCTGAGGCTGCGGTGTTTACATGGAGAGCCAGATTCGTAGCGTGGAAAACCGCGCAGCGTTTTTCATAGTTGAGCTCGGACGTCATCCGTGGACAAGGCTTCGCCGTTGTCCACGCTACGGGCTCTTCAACCAACACTTTCAGGCTAGCGAATCGCCCCGTTCAGGAGGGCGAACGCCAGGGTCGTGGAGTGGGTCGAGCCGCAGGGATGCGGCGAGAGGCCTAACGGGCCATGGACGGCCCGTGTAGGCCGACCCCGGAACGGCGCTGGGGTGAGCGAAACGTAGCGAGGCGGAGTAACAGCCGCAGGCTGGCCCGAAGGGTGAGCGCAGCGAAGGGCCGGATGATCGGGGCAAGCGGTTTTGGTTACTTTTGTCCGGGCCGCGTAGTCCGGGACGCGCAGCCGCGATTGGCAAAAGTGACTCGCCCGGGTGGGCGAAACAAGAGCTACAAGCAGACCACGCTAAACAGCTAGGGCAACGATAAACCAAGGCACTACTGTCAGCTCCGCATTGTTGGGCTTCGCTAGCGCTCAACCCAACCTACAAAATCTCCACCCCCACAAACGCAAACCTGGCACACCTCCTGCAATACCCTAGGTAACTACCCTTTTGGGGACCTCGGTACAGGCAGGCTGGGGAATCCCCTCTTTTCTTCCCGAGGCCATCACCCAGTGTGATGGCCTCTTTTTTTCGTCTACGAAAAGCCACAAGCCTCATTCCAGAGGGCTTCCAGTGCAAAATCCGAGACGGCACGACCTTCGGCGGAAGGCGAAGCATCTGGGCAACCCGGCGCCACATCCCGTTCCGCTCTGGTGCAAACCACCAGTCCTTTGCCTGATAACGGGGCATTTCAGGGGGTCAGCGGGACCTCGACGTGGAGCACCCAGTCCTCGCCTTCCTCGACGATACGATCACTGGCCTGCAGGGCGCCGCCGACGCCTACCAGCAAAACCTTCAGGTCCTGTCCGTCCTGGCGCACCGTCCAGGAAAAGCTGCCGCCCGGCCGCGCCACCCGCCCCTGGCGTTCGCCGCCGTCCCAGCGGGCACGGGGCAGGCGCAGGCTGAGGGCGCCGTCGGGGCGATAGCGTTCGTAGAACAGCGAGCGATCGGCGGTGATCAGCAACTCGAAGCGGCCGGCTTCCTGGCGACTGTCCACCCCCAGGATGACCGGGCGGCGGGCCTCGGACGACCAGGGATCGGGATGGGTACGCTGGTACACCAGCTGGCCGATGATCATGCCGAACAGGCCGGCGCCCAGGGCCGCCGAGGCCAGCCAGAGGGTCAGGCGCTGGCGCTGGCTGCGCCATTCGGCCTTGAGCAGGTCGGGATCCTCCACCCGCGCCAGTTCGTCCCGGCGGGCGCGCTGTTCGCGCAGCAGCCAGTCGACCAGCCGGCGCCAGAGGTTCATCGCCCGCCCCCGCTCGCGACGGCGCGCCGGCGGCGCAGTACCATAGGCGCTTTGCCAGGCGCCCTGCCCTTCATGTTCGACATCATCCTCTACCAACCGGAAATTCCGCCCAATACCGGCAACGTCATTCGCCTGTGCGCCATCACCGGCTGCCGCCTGCATCTGATCGAGCCGCTGGGCTTTGCGCTGGACGACAAGAAATTGCGCCGCGCCGGCTTGGACTACCACGAGTGGTCCAGCGTGCGGACCCATGCCAGCCTCGCGGCCTGTATAGCAGATTTGCAGCCACCCCGACTGCTGGCCTTCACCACCAAGGCCAGCCATCCCTTCACCGAGATTGCCTATGCGCCGGGCGACGCCCTGCTGTTCGGCCCGGAAAGTCGCGGCCTGCCGGCCGAGGTGCTGGAGTCCCTGCCGCCCGAACAGCGGCTGCGCCTGCCCATGCTGCCCAATCGCCGCAGTCTCAATCTGTCCAACACCGTGGCCGTGGCGGTCTACGAAGGCTGGCGCCAACTGGGCTTCGCCGCACCGCCGGGCTGACCGCCAGAACCTTACTCCCAGACGCGCCGTCCCATGACCTACAGGCACATCGCCAGACCGTCACACGAGGCGCACCATGAGCAAGATCGGCAAACCCAAGGTTGAACGCTACGATGCGCCCTCCGGTGGCTGGGGCTCGGCGCGCTCGGTGACCGAAATCGTCCTGCGTGAACGGGTGCCGCTCAAGTCCGGCGCCCTGCTGGCCAGGCAGAACAAGCACGGTGGCTTCGCCTGCGTGAGTTGCGCCTGGGCCAAGCCCGGCAAGCCTCACCCGCTGGAATTCTGCGAGAACGGCGCCAAGGCCACCGCCTGGGAGGTCACCAGCAAGAGGTGCGGACCGGAGTTCTTTGCCGGCCATTCCCTCACCGAACTGCGCGGCTGGCGCGACTACGACCTGGAAGAGGTCGGACGCCTGACCCACCCCCTGCGCTACGACGCCGCCAGCGATCGCTATCGGCCGGTGAGCTGGGCCGAGGCCTTCGCCGACATCAGTGCCGAGCTCAAGGCACTGGATCCGGATTCGGTGATCTTCTACGCCTCGGGTCGTGCCGCGCTGGAGACCTCCTACCTCTATCAGCTCTATGCCCGCCTGTATGGCACCAACAACCTGCCGGACAGTTCCAACATGTGTCACGAGAGCACCTCGGTGGCCCTGCCCAAGAGCATCGGCGTGACCGTGGGCACCGTGACCCTCGACGACTTCGATCAGACCGACTGCCTGCTGTTCTTTGGCCAGAATCCGGGCAGCAACAGCCCGCGGATGCTGCATGACCTGCAGGAAGCACGCAAACGCGGCGCGCCCATCATCACCTTCAACCCCCTGCGCGAACGTGGCCTGGAGACCTTCGTCAATCCGCAATCGCCGGTGGAGATGCTGACCGACCATCCCACCCAGATCAGCACCCAGTACCATCAGCTCAAGCCGGGCGGCGACCTCGCGGCCCTTACCGGCATGTGCAAGGCGCTGCTGACCGCCGATGACCAGGCCCGTGAACAGGGCCAGCCCGCGGTGCTCGACCATGCCTTCATCGCCGAGCACTGCCATGGCTTCGCCGACTTCTGCGAATGGCTGCAACGCCAGGAGTGGCCCCAGCTGGAGCGCCAGTCGGGTCTCACCCGCAGCGCGCTGGAGGCGGCCGCCGCCGTCTATGCCCGCTGCCAGAAGGTCATCGGTATCTATGGCATGGGGCTGACCCAGCATCGCTACGGGGTGGAAACCATCCAGATGCTGGCCAACCTGCTGCTGCTGCGCGGCAACCTCGGCAAGCCTGGCGCCGGTATCTGTCCGGTCCGGGGGCATTCCAATGTCCAGGGTCAGCGCACCGTGGGTATCACCGAAAAACCGGAACTGGCGCCGTTGAAGCAGCTGGGCGAGCGTTTCGGCTTCGCCCCGCCGCAAGACAAGGGCCGCAATACCGTAGAGGCCTGCGAAGGCATCCTCGACGGCTCGGTAAAGGCCTTCATCGGCCTGGGCGGTAACTTCCTGCGCGCCATTCCCGAGACCAGCCTGATGGAGCCCGCCTGGCGCACCCTGCGCCTGTCGGTGCAGATTGCTACCAAGCTCAATCGCAATCATCTGGTGCCGGCGGACAAAGCCTATCTGCTGCCCTGCCTGGGGCGTACCGAGATCGATCGCCAGAACGAGGTGGAGCAGGCCCATAGCACCGAGGACAGCACCGGCTGCATCCACGGCTGGCGCGGCGCGGCCGAGCCGCCCGAGGGTGAGTTGCTGTCCGAGCCAGCCATCGTCGCCGGGCTGGCCAAGGCTACCCTGCCCGACAACCCCAGGGTCGCCTGGGATGCCTGGGTGGCAGACTACGCCCTGATCCGCGACGAGATCGCCCTCTCCTTTCCGGAGATCTTCCACGACTTCAATGCGCGGATGTGGGAGGTAGGTGGCTTCCATCGCCCGCTGCCGGCAGCCAAGCGCGAATGGAAGACCGAAACCGGCAAGGCCAACCTCATCGTGCCACGCAGCCTGGAAGAGGATCCGGACATGCCCGCGAGCGGGCGTGACGTCCTGACCCTCATGACGCTGCGCAGCAACGACCAGTTCAACACCACCATCTACGGCTATCACGATCGTTTCCGCGGCGTGAAGGGTACCCGGGCGGTGCTCTTCATGAATCGCAACGACATCGAACGCCTGGGCCTGGCCGAAGGCGACAAGGTGCAGGTGTCGACGGTGGCCGACGATGGCGTGCGCCGCGAAGTGGGGCCGCTGCGGGTCACGCCCTACAACATCCCGGAAGGCGCCTGTGGCGGCTACTACCCGGAATGCAACGCCCTGATTCCGCTCTGGCACCATGCCGAAGGCAGCAAGGTACCGGCGGCCAAGGCCATCCCGGTACGCCTGAACAAGCTGATCGCGGCGAACGACGGCGGCTTTCCGGTGGAGCCTGAGGGGTATGGGGCGCAGTATTAGGCCCTGCTGGAGTCTCGCCTGAGCGAGGCCATGGCCTGCCTGTTGGGCTTCGCTGCGCTCAACCCAACCTACGAATGAACTGCCGTAGGTTGGGTTGAGACAGCTCCATCGTCGAAGCCCAACGGCTGCGCGAATGTCGGACTTCGCTGCATCCAGCTCAGCCCGACGAGCCCTCAACCGATGGTCATCAGACTGGCATTGCCGCCGGCCGCTGCCGTGTTCACGCTCAAGGCGCGCTCGATGAGCAGGCGTTCCAGCGGAATGGCAGTCTCGCCACGGGCCAGGCCCTGGACGCCGACGATGGGGCCATTGCGCTTGGCCACCTGCTGGCAGACCTGGCGCAGCTGATCGGAATCGCCGTGGTGCAGGACCGCTTCGAAGGCGACTTCGTCCTTGCGCCAGTCAGCGGCAACCTGCACCCGCGAGCGCACGGCCTGCGGCAGGCGATTCAGGGTGGCCTTGTGGGCTTCCTCGATCAGGGCCGTGCTGCCCACCGCCATGACCGCCGCCAGTTGCAGCAGCAGATCGCCTTCGTCGGCCGCCAGGCACAGTACCCGGCTGCGCGGCAGCAGGCTGTAGCTGTTGCGCTCCCCGGTCGGGCCCGGCAGCAGACGGGTCAGACCGCTCAGGGACTCTTCGGCGAACCTCAGGCAGGCCTGTTCCAGCTCGCCCAAGCCCTGCTGCCTGGCCCAGTCGTGCAGGGCGCCCAGCGGATTGCCAGCCTGCTGACGCAGGGCGTCGCGCACCTGCCATTCGGTTTCGCCGGTGCTGCCCTTGGCCAGGGCCACGGCGGGATCGCCATCCGGACGCGTGCTGAGCAAGCGATAGAGGTAGAGCGGACCGCCCGCCTTGGGACCGGTGCCCGAGAGGCCTTCGCCGCCGAAGGGCTGCACCCCGACCACCGCGCCGACCATGTTGCGATTGACGTAGAGGTTGCCGGCATGGGCGCGCTCGATCACCTTGGCGATGGTCTCGTCGATGCGGGTGTGCACGCCAAAGGTCAGGCCGTAGCCGGTGGCGTTGATCTGGTCGATGACCTTGTCCAGGTCCTTGCGACCATAGCGCACCACGTGCAGCACCGGCCCGAAGACCTCGCGACCCAGTTCGGCCAGGCTCTCCAGCTCGATCAGGGTGGGCATGACGAAGGTGCCGCGGTGGATGGCATCGCCTTCAACACGACCGCCCTGGTGCACCCGGCGGCCTTTGCCTCTCAGGGTCTGGATATGCTTGTCGATGGTGGCCTTGGCCTCGCCGTCGATCACCGGGCCGATGTCGATGGCCAGATTCTCCGGGTTACCCAGGCGGCACTCCGCCATGGCGCCCTTGAGCATCTCCAGCACGCGATCGGCCACGTCGTCCTGCACGCAGAGCACGCGCAGGGCCGAGCAACGCTGACCGGCGCTGTCGAAGGCGGAAGCGACCACGTCGGTCACCACCTGCTCGGCCAGCGCCGAGGAGTCGACGATCATGGCGTTCTGGCCGCCGGTCTCGGCGATCAGCGGGATCGGCCGGCCCTGGGCATCCAGGCGCCCGGCGATGTTGCGCGCCAGGATCTGGGCCACCTCGGTGGAGCCGGTGAACATCACGCCCTTGACCCGTACATCGTTGACCAGGGCGGCGCCGATGGTGGAGCCCTCGCCCGGCAGCAGTTGCAGCACGCCCTCGGGGATGCCGGCTTCCAGCAACAGGCGCACGGCCTGGGCGGCGATCAGCGGCGTCTGCTCGGCCGGCTTGGCCAGCACGGTGTTGCCGGCGGCCAGGGCCGCGGCGATCTGACCGCTGAAGATGGCCAGGGGGAAGTTCCAGGGGCTGATGCAGACCACCGGACCCAGGGGGCGGTGGCTGTCGTTGGCGAAGTCACGCCGCACCAGGGCGGCGTAGTAGCGCAGGAAATCCACCGCCTCGCGCACCTCGGCGATGGCGTTGGCGTAGGTCTTGCCGGCTTCGCGCACCAAGAGGCCCATCAATGGCTGCAGCTGGGCCTCCATCAATTCGGCGGCGCGATCCAGGGCCGCGGCGCGCTGCTCGGGCGGGGTGGATTGCCAGATGGGGGCGGCGGCCAGGGCCTCTTCCAGGGCGATGTCGACATCGGCGCGGGTAGCGTTGCTGACCTGGCCGACGCGATCGCGGCGATCGGCCGGATTGAGCACCGGTTGCGGAATCGACGGCTCGCTGGTGCGACCCAGCAGCGGGCGGGCTTCCCAGGCAGTGTTGCCGCTGGCCAGCAGCGCGGCCGACAGCGAGCCCAGGCGGTGTTCGCTGGACAGGTCCAGACCGCTGGAATTGCAACGCTCGGCGTCGTACAGGGCGCTCGGGTGGGGAATGCGCGGATGCGGCAGGCCGATGGCGCCTTCGCTGGTGGACTGCTGCTCGATCTGCACCACCGGATCGGCCACCAGCTCGTCGAGGGAGATGGAATGGTCGGCGATGCGGTTGACGAAGGAGGTGTTGGCACCGTTCTCCAGGAGGCGGCGGACCAGGTAGGCCAGCAGCGTCTCGTGGGTGCCCACCGGGGCATAGATGCGGCACGGCCGCGCCAGCTTGCCGTCCTTGACGCTGCCTACCACCTGCTCGTACAGCGGCTCGCCCATGCCGTGCAGGCACTGGAATTCGTACTGGCCGGGGTAGTAGTTCTGCCCGCCAAGCTGGTAGATGGCGGCCAGGGTGTGGGCGTTGTGGGTGGCGAATTGCGGGTAGATGGCTTCCGGCGCGGCCAGCAGCTTGCGGGCACAGGCCAGGTAGGCCACGTCGGTGTAGACCTTGCGGGTATAGACCGGATAGCCCTCCAGGCCTTCCACCTGGGCGCGCTTGATCTCGCTGTCCCAGTAGGCGCCCTTGACCAGCCGGATCATCAGGCGGCGACGGCTGCGCCTGGCCAGGTCGATCAGGTAGTCGATCACCAGCGGGCAGCGCTTCTGGTAGGCCTGGATGACGAAGCCGATACCGTTCCAGCCGGCCAGTTGCGGCTCGAAGGACAGGCGCTCCAGCAGATCCAGGGAAATCTCCAGGCGATCGGCTTCCTCGGCGTCGATGTTCAGGCCGATGTCGTAGCGCTTGGCCAGCAGGGTCAGCTCCAGCAGGCGCGGATAGAGTTCGCTCATCACCCGGTCGTACTGGGCGCGGCTGTAGCGCGGATGCAGGGCCGAGAGCTTGATGGAGATGCCCGGGCCTTCGTAGATGCCGCGACCGTGGGAGGCCTTGCCGATGGAGTGGATGGCCTGCTCGTAGGAGGCCAGGTAGCGGCGCGCGTCGGCCTCGGTCAGGGCGGCCTCGCCCAGCATGTCGTAGCTGTAGCGGAAGCCCTTCGCCTCGAACTTGCTGGCGTTGGCCAGGGCCTCGGCGATGGTCTCGCCGGTGACGAACTGCTCGCCCATCAGGCGCATGGCCATGTCCACGCCCTTGCGGATCACCGGTTCGCCGCTCTTGCCGATGAGGCGATTGAGCGAGCTGGTGAGGCCAGCCTCGTTGTGGGTCGACACCAGGCGACCGGTCAGCAGCAGGCCCCAGGTGGCGGCATTGACGAACAGTGACGGGCTGTTGCCCAGGTGCGGCTGCCAGTTGCCGGTGCTGATCTTGTCGCGGATCAGGGCATCACGGGTGCCCTTGTCCGGAATGCGCAGCAGGGCTTCGGCCAGGCACATCAAGGCCACGCCTTCCTGGGAGGACAGCGAGAACTCGCGGAGCAGACTCTGCACCATTCCGGAGCGCCCGGTTGCACCCTTGGCGTTGCGCAGCTTCTCGGCGATGCGATGGGCCAGCTCGTGGGTCGCCTTGGCCTGGGCCGCGGGCAGGCGCGCCTGTTCCAGCAGCAGCGGCAACAGCTCTTCTTCCGGCCGGCGATAGGCGGCGGTGATGGCCGAGCGCAGGACGGACTGCGGCAGGATGCTTTCGGCGAACTCCAGGAAGGGCTGGTAGACCGGATCGGCCAGGGCCTCGACGGCTTCGTTGTCGCCTTCTGCCAGCCGCTGGGCGATGCCCTGCAGATCGGCCAGGGTCGCGCCACTTTCCAGGGTTTCCAGGTAGGTATAGATGGCCTGCTTGATCAGCCAGTGAGGCGTCCGATCAATGCGGCGCGCCGCTTCCTTGAGACGATCGCGAGTGGCTTCGTCGAGCTTTACGCCCAGGGTAGTGGTAGTGGCCATGCGCAGGTCCTCAAGCAAGAAGGCGTCGAAATTCGGCGCAGCTTAGCGCCGCTCGAAAGAAAAGTGCAACCAAGTGCAACCCATGAGGTTCTACCGTCGATCCGGTTGCACCAGCAGGCGGGTAACAGATCGCAAGACTATGCAGAGATCAGGCCAAGGGGTGCGACCAGGTTGAACCCCTGCCATAGGAGAGCCTGCCCGACGAGGAGAGATCGTTAGCCTGGCAAGTGTTACCTGGCTTCACACCAAGGCACTGGCTTCAGGCCAGGGACGGAAAATGCGGCAGCACGAATTCGCCCAGCTCCTGGACCACTTCGCTGGCCGGACGCCGCGAGGGCCGCAGGTTGAGGGCCAGGTGATTGACGCCCGCCTCCTGCAACTGGGCAAGGTAGTCCACCAGCGCTCGCCGTCCGCAGGACAGTCCGGCATGGATGGGCCGTGGCGGCTGGGCCGGATCGCTGGCCAGCTCGAAGAACAGCCCCTGGGCAAAGGGCTTGAACAGCTCGCGCCCACCGATCTCGTTCAGCGCCTCGCGCCAGACCCGTGTCAGGGCCGGGACATGCTCGGCGGGCACGAAGTAGTAGAACCAGCCATCGGCCTTGGCGGCGATCCAGTCCACCGTCTGCCGACTGCGTCCGGTCACCAGCGCCGGGATGCGGCCGTGCACCGGTTTGGGCACCAGATCGGCCAATCCCTGCAGATCGCCGAAACGGCGAAATTCACCCCGGGGAAAATTAGTCTCGCCGGCCAGCCGGAACATCTCGAAGGCATCGCGAAAGCGCTCGCCCCGCCGCTCGAATTCGCTTTCCAGGCCAAAGGCCGGGTATTCCACCGGACGATCGCCGGAGGCCACACCCAGCACCAGCCGACCATCGCTCAACTGGTCGACCGAGGCCGCCATCTTGGCCAGGTGCAGCGGATGGCGCAGGGTGATGACGGCGCTGCCGGTGGCCAGGGTCAGGTGCTGGGTGATGCCCGCCAGGTAGCCGAGATAGGTGAAGGGCTCGAACACCTGGCCGGCGTCGTTGAAGCCGGGATCGTAGAAGGGTACGTCGCGCGCCCAGAGCGCCGCGAAGCCCAGCTGGTCGGCCAGCCGCGCCAGGCGGGCATGGTCGCGCAGGGTCGGCATGGGATCGTCGGGATAGCCTTCCAGCGGCAGCAGAAAGCCCAGGGTCAGACGACCTGGCGCGAACAGTCGTGAAAAGCCCGGATGCTGCAGAAAGGCGCGGCGACGCTCCGTGGTGGACATGGGGATTCCTTGCCGGAGAGGGAAAGCGGATGACCTTTCTATGGAGTCTAGCGGCATTCCAGGGTTCGCCGGACAACCACTGATGGCGCGAGGCGTCGCTCATCCCCGCCAGGGGGCCGCACCTGCTGGCGACGAGGCCTCCAGCCGCCCTTCCCTGCCGGATCCAGGCCAGGGCCTCTCGATCCCCACCCTTTGGCCGCATCACTAAAGCATGACTAATAAAAAATAGCCTATTAGAAACAGCACCACTCGTTCCATTCAAACTTCCGGCCAAACATCCAACTCTTCAATAGCCCTGATGCCGGAGACTGGCAAACAGCAAAACCCCTCTTCAGGTCCCTATATAAATATTAGACTTACCATTATTTAAATGTTGTAAATACCAAACTTTTCCCCATGACCCTCGGCTAGAATCCGACGCCCTCAGCACTCCTCGAACCCCGGAACTTTCCGCCGAACGTTGGGAAATAGCCCCATGAAAATGAGCAACATGAGTGTTCGTACGAAGCTGTTTTCCGGCTTTACCGTCCTGATCATCCTGACCCTGGCTATCGCCTATACCGGTTGGAACGGCATCCAGGCCCTGGGCCGACGCGGCAACCTGATCGAACAGTTCACCCAGATCGGGCTACTCGCCCGCGACATGCGCAATGCCCGCAAGGACTTTGCGATCTTGCCGGAAGCGGACCAGGCCGGTCGCTGGAAAGGCGGCATCGATGCCCTCGAACAGCATTTGCAGGATGCCCGTCCGCTGTTCAAACGCCCGGAGAGCAAAGCGCTGCTGGCCCGTACCGAACAGACCCTCAAGGAATACCGTGACCTCTATCGGCAGACGCTGAAGGTGACCCAGGACCGCACCACCACGCTTCAGGACGTGCGCAACACGGGCGATATGCTGGACAAGCGGTTGCAGGAGGCGTCCGGCGCCCTGAACCGCGAAGGCGATCAGGCCAGCGCACCGCTGCCTTCCCTGCTGGCGGCGCTGCAGCAGCTGCGGATCCACCTGCACCTCTATGTACTCAAGTCAGCCGCCCCCCAGCAGGAGGCCCTGCAAGCGTCCCTGGACAGGGTCGGCGAGGTACTCAAGACCCTGCCCTCGACCCCGGAATTGCAGCAGCTGCCAGGGCTCCTTGACGAGTATCAGCGCCAGGTCCAACAGCTGTTCAGTATCCAGAAGGCGTACCAGGACGTTAATCAGGGCCTCTACCAGCATATCCAGGTGCTGCTCAAGACCTCCGACGAAATGAAGCAGATACAGAACCAGTTCCGCCTCGATGATATCCGCGAGGCCAAGCTGATGCTCTTTGGCGGGCTGCTGCTGGCGATACTGCTCAGCCTGATCGCGGCCTGGATCATCACCCGCTCCATCGTGACGCCGCTGCGCCAGACCCTGGCGACCGTGGAGCAGCTCGCTGCCGGCGACCTGACCGTGCAGATCGAGGTGGAGCGCAAGGACGAACTCGGTCAGCTGCAGGCGGCCATGCAGCTCATGATCGTCAATCTGAGCGACCTGGTCCGCGAGCAGAAGGATGGCGTCATCCAGGTCGCCAGTGCCGCCGAAGAACTCTCCGCCATCACCGAGCAGACGCGCGCTGGCGCCTCGGCACAGAAGATGGAAACCGAGCAGATCGCCACCGCCATGCAGCAGATGAGCGCCACCATCAATGAGGTGGCGCGCAATGCCGAACAGGCGTCGACGACCGCCCGCGAGGCCACCCTCAAGACCCGCGAGGGCGATGAGATGGTCAACCAGGTCGCCACCCAGATCCAGACCCTGGCCCAGGAAGTGGACAGCACCCAGGCCACCATGGAGTTGCTCAGGCAGGACGCCGACCGCATCGGCGGCGTGCTGGACGTGATCAAGGCGGTCGCCGAGCAGACCAATCTGCTGGCGCTCAACGCCGCCATCGAGGCCGCTCGCGCGGGTGAAGCGGGACGTGGCTTCGCCGTGGTCGCCGACGAGGTGCGCGGCCTGGCGCAGCGGACGCGCTCCTCCACCGACGAGATCGCCAGCCTCATCACCCGGCTGCACGGCAGCACCGACAAGATGAGCGCCGCCCTGGACCGCAATATCCAGCTGACCGGCGACAGCGTCGACCTGACCCGCCAGGCGGGCGTGGTCCTGGGCAGCGTCAGCAGTGCGGTGAGCGAGATCGAGGCCATGAACGAGCAGATCGCCACCGCGGTCGAGCAGCAGAGCGCGGCCGGTGAAAACATCAGCCGCAGCGTGGTCAAGGTCCACGAAGTCGCCGACCAGACCGCCGCCGCCACCGAGAAAACCGCCGGTTCCAGCACCGAACTGGCCAACCTGAGCCTGCAGCTGCAAGAGCTGACGTCGCGCTTCAGGGTCTGAGGCCTGGCCGGCTCCCGTTCCGCTGAGCTCCTGGCCGGCCTTTCACGGACATAAACCCCCGGACGTTGATGACCGGGGGGCTCATTCAGGCATGACGCCCAAGGGCGTCTTCCCCATGCACTTCGGCGACACTTCAACCAGGCGGAAGCCTGGAACGGAAGAATTCCTGTTATCGGTTTAAAACCAACCGCGAAGTTATGGCAGTAATAAAGCCTTCATCCTTACCAAAGTTCGTCAGTCTTTGGAGAAAGAGCATTCTCAATAGTCATAAACTTGAAACAAGAGCTCCACGACCTACGCTCTTTTGTTATCGGTTGAACGTTATCTCTTGTCTTAACAGGTAGTTCCACCTGGCGCTCAGGGTTTGTCACCGAACCCCTCGACAGTTCCTGCACAGGCCTTTCGACGTCACTACAGCGGCAAGGCCTGGCGTGTTGCCGAGTTCCTGGCAATGGACGCCTTCCCAGCGCCGCTGCTGCTCAACCCTGGTCGTCGTTCAGGCGATCCGTCCGTACCTGCAATCGCGGCCAGCGCTCCAGCCAGCCTTTGGTCGCGAGCCGCTGGCGAAAGGCTTCAGGCCGGGGCCGCCAGGGATTGGGCGTGAGATGCAGGGCCAGAAGCCCTTCCTGGGCGAAGGGACTGACGACTTCGAGCGCACCTTGGGCGGTCAGGCGCGCGGCTAGGGCAGACTCTACCTCGACCCAAAAACGCATGGCATCCAGGCTATAGCCATAGGGCGCATCGTCATTGCGAAGGTGCATGGCGGCCTGATTGCGTACCAACCAAGGCCAATTTGGCGCTCGCTGCAACAGCAGCGCTTCGATCTCCCTATCCCGCTCGGGTCGACAGTCGGTCGCGTCGAAATAGATGACATCCAGATCCGCCAGCGGCGTCGATTCGGCATGGCCATGCAGGCGATCCCAGACCAGGTTGCGCACGAAGCCTGCAGCCAGCCAGGCGTCGGGCAGTTGTAGTCCAGCGAGGATGGCAAGTAGGTGGCAGCGAACCGGATCTTCACCCAGCCAGGTAACGATGCGTTGCATGGCTATCCTCCCGAATCGAGAGGACAGCCTACCCTGCTCAGGCCACCGAGGCGATGCGGTTGCCGGCGCTGGCCTTCTCGACCTTGATGGCGACGAACTTGGAAGTGGGCGTGAAGCTGCCCTCGCCGTAGCTCTCCAGGGGCACCAGCGGATTGGTCTCCGGGTAGTAGCCGGCGGCCTGGCCGACCGGGATGTCGAACGGCAGCGCGGTGAAGCCGCGGACCCGGCGCTCGATGCCGTCGTCCCACAGGGCGACCAGATCCACCTTCTCGCCGGCGGCCACGCCCAGCCGATCCAGATCGGCCTGGTTGACGAAGACCACGTCGCGCTGGCCCTTCACGCCGCGATAGCGGTCGTCCAGGCTGTAGATGGTGGTGTTGTACTGGTCGTGGGATCTCATGGTCTGCAGGATCAGATCCGGCTTCACGCCCTGGCGGCGGACCGCGTCCGGCAGCAGGTCATGCAGCAGCGCATTGGCGGCGAAATTGGCCTTGCCGGTGGCGGTGTTCCACTCCCGGCGCCCGGCCTTGTTGCCCAGGTAGAAGCCCCCTGGCGCGGCCAGCCGGGCATTGAAGTCCTGGAAGCCGGGGATGACGTCGGCGATCAGGTCGCGGATGCGGTCGTAGTCCTCGATCAGCCAGTCCCAGTCCACCGGATGGTTGCCCAGCACGGCCTTGGCCAGCCCGGCGACGATGGCCGGCTCGGACTTCATCTGCGCCGACAGCGGCCGCAGGATGCCGGCCGAGGCATGCACCATGCTGAAGCTGTCTTCCACGGTGATGGCCTGCTTGCCGCCCTTCTGCACGTCCGTCTCGGTACGACCCAGGCAGGGCAGGATCAGCGCCTGCTGCCCGGTCACCAGGTGGCTGCGGTTGAGCTTGGTGGCGATGTGCACGGTCAGCCGGCACTTGCGCAGCGCCTTGTGGGTGCGCGGAGTGTCCGGAGTGGCCTGGGCGAAGTTGCCGCCCAGGGCGATGAAGACCTTGGCCTGCCCCTGTTCCATGGCGGCGATGGCCTCCACGGTATTGTGGCCGCGGTTGCGCGGCGGCTCGAAGGCGAAGCGCTTGGCCAGGGCGTCGCTGAGCCAGGCCGGGGCCTTCTCGTCGATGCCCATGGTGCGATCACCCTGGACGTTGCTGTGGCCGCGCACCGGACAGAGACCGGCGCCAGGCTTGCCGATCTGGCCGCAGAGCAGCTGCAGATTGGCGATCTCCTGCACCGTGGCCACCGAATGGCGGTGCTGGGTGATGCCCATGGCCCAGCAGATGATGACCTTCTCGGCCCGGGCATACATGCGCGCGGCCTGCTCGATCTCGTGCAGCGACAGCCCCGACTGACGCTCGATCAGCTCCCAGGAGGTGGCGTCGACCTGGGCCAGGTAGTCGTCCATGCCGAGGGTATGGGCGGCGATGAATTCATGGTCGAAGACGCGCTTGCCACCCTTGGCGGCGGCCTCGCGCTCCCACTGCAGGAGGTACTTGGCGATGCCGCGCAGCGCCGCCATGTCACCGCCCAGGGCCGGACGGAAATAGGCGGTGTTGGTCGGCCGCGAGTCGTTGGTGAGCATCTCCAGCGGATTCTGCGGATGCTGGAAGCGCTCCAGGCCACGCTCCTTGAGCGGGTTGAAGCAGACCACCTGGGCACCGCGCTTCACCGCGTTGCGCAGGGTCTCGATCATGCGCGGATGGTTGGTGCCGGGATTCTGGCCGATGACGAAGATGGCATCGGCCTCGTCCAGGTCGTGATAGGTCACGGTGCCCTTGCCGACGCCGATGCTGCGACCCAGGCCGACGCCACTGGCCTCGTGGCACATGTTCGAGCAGTCGGGGAAATTGTTGGTGCCATAGGCGCGCACGAACAGCTGGTAGAGGAAGGCCGCCTCGTTGCTGGCGCGACCCGAGGTGTAGAACTCGGCCTCGTCGGGGCTGGCCAGGGCCTTGAGCTCCTTGGCGATCAGCGCGAAGGCGGCGTCCCAGGCGATGGGCACATAGCGATCGGTGGCGGCGTCATAGCGCAGCGGCTCGGTCAGCCGGCCCTGGTATTCGAGCCAGTAGTCACTCTGTTCCTGCAGCGAGGTCACGCTGTGGCGAGCGAAGAAGGCCGCATCGACACGGCGTTTGGTGGCTTCCCAGTTGACCGCCTTGGCGCCGTTCTCGCAGAACTTCACCAGGCCGTTTTCCGGCGCCTCGCCCCAGGCACAGCCCGGGCAGTCGAAACCGTGGTCCTGGTTGGTCTTGAGCAGCGTCCGCAGATTCTTGAAGGCGTTGCCGCTGTCGAGCCAGAAGTGCACCACGCTCTTCAGGGCGCCCCAGCCGGCGGCGGGGCCTTGATAGGGTTTGAAGGACTGCTGAGGTTTGTTCATGGCGATACCTGTGGGATCAAGGGGCAACGGGCGCCGGGGCATAGACCCGCGGTGGGGACCGGTGCGGCAGGTGGATCAGATTGAGACGATGGCGGCGCGCCCATTCCACGGCGAGACCGGTGGGCGCCGACAGGGTGATGAGGGTGGCGAGCCCGGCACGCACCGCCTTGTGGATGAGTTCGAGACTGCAGCGACTGGTGACCACCACGCAGCCCTCGCGCACCGGCTGGCGCTGGCGCAGCAGGGCGCCGATGAGCTTGTCCAGGGCGTTGTGGCGGCCGATGTCTTCGCGGCACAGGGTCAGTTCACCCTGACCGTCGATGAACAGCGCGGCATGTACCGCCCCGCTGCGTTGACCAAGATCCTGGGCAGCATCGATCCGCTGGCGCAGGTCGTGCAGATGAGCGGCCGGGGGCAGCCGCACCTTGCGCAGTCGATCCAGCTGCGGCAGCGCCTGTTCCAGCGCCTCGACCCCACACAGGCCGCAACCACTGGTCCCGGCCAGCTGGCGGCGCTGCTGCTTGAGCGCCCAGAAGGTGCGGCTGCTGATCTCGACGTCGACATTGAGGGCCTCGCCCACGCGCCGCACCTGGATGCCATAGATGTCGTCGATGGCATCGACGATACCCGCGCTGAGGCTGAAACCGACCACGTAGTCTTCCACGTCGGCCGGGGTCGCCATCATCACCGCATGGCTGATGCCGTTGTAGGCGATGGCCAGCGCCACCTCTTCGGCCAGCGGCTGTTCGCCTCGCGCGGCAGGCTGCTCCAGCTCGGCGAAGGCATAGCCAGCGGGGGGCGCGGCAACGAGGTCTGGCGATTCCTGGGACATGGGCGAAAACGACCTGCGGCGGTTTGACACAGATCAAAGATTAACCAGCACATCCCGGGGCGTCTAATCGCTATGACCGATGCCTTGATAAACGCTATCTATCACTCTCGGCGTAGAGCGCCTTGACCGCCTGGAAGCAGGCATCGGCGACCGCCAGTCGGGGTTCGGTCCGACGAATGAGCAGGCCCAGGGGCGTCAGGGTACGGGCCGTGTCGATGGGAATCAGCCGGGCATGGGGTGTAAGACGATCGAAGCCGCCGGCCAGGGGTACCACGGCGCAGCACAGACCGGCATTGACCGCCTGCAGGAGCAGATAGACCGCATCGGTCTCCAGCACCGGCTGCGGCGTCAGGCCCAGGCTGCGAAAGCCGTGGTCCACCGACTGGCGAAAATGCATGGCGCCGGTCAGCAGGCCGAGCGGCAATCCGGCCACCGCCTGCCAGTCCAGCGCGGCCTGGTCGAAGCTGAAATGCCGCTCGTCATAGAGCAGGCCCATGCGCGTCTCGGTCAGGGTCAGGCTGTCGAAGCGCGCCGGGTCCAGGTGCTCCAGGTAGGAGATGCCCAGCTCCAGGCGATTGCTGGCCACGGCTTCGAGGATGCGCTCGGTGCTCAGCACCTGCAGCTGGAAATGCAGCTTGGGGTGCAGCAGGCGCAGGTGCTGCAGCAGCGGCATGGGATCGAAGCTGGCCAGCGGCACCAGGCCGACCCGCAGCGTACCTACCAGTTGCCCCTGGAAGGCCTGCGCCTCGGCATAGAGGCCGTCGTGGGCGGCCATCAGGGTACGCGCCCAGGCGAGGATGCGCTGACCGGCCTCGGTGAAGCCCTCGAAGCGCTGCCCGCGGCGCACCAGCTCCACCCCCAGCTCGTCTTCAAGGCCACGCAGGCGCATGGACAGCGTTGGCTGGGTGACGTGACAGCGCGCCGCGGCCTGGCCGAAGTGCCGCGTCTCGTCCAGGGCGATAAGAAAGCGCAGTTGCTTGATGTCCACGGATTACCTCCAGGCGCTCTGCCCCCTCTCCCGCCGGGAGAGGGCCGGGGTGAGGGTCGCCAGGACTGCAACAGTCGTCACTGCGGCAGCAGCTCGCGATAATCCCGCACCGCCTCGAATTCCTCGCTGTCCTTGGGTCCGCGCCGACTGTCCGGCTCGTGGATCGCCAGCAGGTGGGCAACCCCGTAGTCGCGGGCGCTGCGCAGGATCGGCAGGTTGTCGTCGATGAACAGGGTGCGCGCCGGATCGAAGGCGAAGTCGGCCTGCAGGGCGTGCCAGAACTGCTGTTCTTCCTTGGGGAAGCCATAGTCGTGGGAGCTGATCAGCCGGTCGAAATAGGGCGCCAGCTCGATGCGCTCCAGCTTCAGCGACAGGGAATCGCGGTGGGCGTTGGTGATCAGCGCCACCTTCTTGCCGGCGCGCTGCAGGGCGGCCAGGAAGGTGTCGGCATCCGGACGCAGGGCGATCAGGTGGGCGATCTCCTCCTTGAGCTCGCGCATGGAAAAACCCAGCTCGGCGCTCCAGAAGTCCAGGCAATACCAGGTCAGCTTGCCCTGGTGGCTGAAAAACAGCGGCTCCAGCTCGGCCTTGGCCAGCGCCAGGGACTGGCCGTGGCGCTCGGCATAGCGCTGCGGCAGGTACTCCAGCCAGAAATGGTTGTCGAAATGCAGATCGAGCAGGGTGCCGTCCATGTCCAGCAACACGGTATCGATACGGCTCCAGTCGAGAGGGGTCATGGTGACTCCGGATCATGTAACAGGCGGGTTATCATACCCGTCCGCCCAGCCCAGGAGCCGTCCATGCGCCAGAAACCCACTGTTCTCGCCCGACAGATCGTGGCCAAGAGCCGCCTGTTCACCGTCGAGGAGATGCAGTTGCGCTTCGCCAATGGCGAGGAGCGCACCTATGAGCGCCTGGCCAACAAGGGCACCGGCCACGGTGCGGTGATGGTGGTGGCCCTGCAGGACGCCACCCGCGCCCTGCTCATCGAGGAATATTGCGGTGGCGTGGAAGACTACGAACTGTCGCTGCCCAAGGGCCTGGTGGAACCGGGCGAAGAGATCCTCGACGCCGCCAATCGCGAACTCAAGGAAGAGGCCGGTTTCGGCGCCCATCAGCTGGAATACCTCACCGCGCTGTCGCTGAGCCCGGGCTACATGAGTCAGCGCATCCATGTGGTGCTGGCGCGCGACCTCTATCCGGAGCGCCTGCCGGGCGATGAACCCGAGCCGCTCGAGGTCAGCAGCGTCGACCTGCGCGAGCTGTCGCAGCTGGTGCAGAATCCGCGCTTTTCCGAAGGCCGCGCCCTGGCCGCCCTCTATCTGGTGCGCGACCTGCTCACCCAACGCGGAGAATTGCCGGCATGATGGCGCCCGTTTCCATTACCGCCCCCCTGGTGCTCAACGTCATCGACCTGGTGCGCCAGGCCGGCGCGGCCATCCTGCCCCATTGGCGGCAGGGCGTGGCGGTGCGGCAGAAGAGCGACGACTCGCCGGTGACCGCCGCCGACCTCGCCGCCCACCGGGTACTGGCCGACGGCCTGGCGCGGCTGACCCCGGACGTCCCGGTGCTGTCGGAAGAAGCCTGTGACATCCCCTTCGCGGCGCGCAGCGCCTGGGACGTCTGGTGGGTGGTCGATCCCCTGGACGGCACCAAGGAATTCATCGACGGCAGCGAGGAGTTCACCGTCAACGTGGCCCTGGTCGAACGTGGCCAGGTGATCTTCGGCGTGGTCGGCATCCCCACCCGTGACGTCTGCTTCAGCGGCGGCCGGGAACTGGGCGCTTTCCGCATCCAGGGTGAAGACGGCATCGAGATCGGCGTGCGCGTCCAGCCGGAAGACGCCTTCACCGTGGTCGCCAGCCGCCGCCACGGCAGTCCGGCGCAGGAACGCCTGCTGGACGGACTGAACACCCTGGTAGGCGAACCCAAGCGGGTCAGCGTCGGCAGCTCGCTCAAGTTCTGTCTCCTGGCCGAAGGCCTGGCCGACTTCTATCCCCGACTCGCCCCCACTTCCCAGTGGGATACCGCCGCCGCCCAGGGCGTGCTGGAAGGCGCCGGCGGCGAGGTGCTGACCCTGGACGGCCAGCCCCTCACCTACGAGATGCGCGAGTCCTTCCTCAACCCGCACTTCCTCGCCCTGCCCCGCGAGGCCGCCTGGCGGCAGCAGGTGCTGGAGCTGGCCGGATCCTTGGGCGACGCCTGAGCCGTCAGGCCACGACCCTGGCCAGTTCCGGCACATCGCCGGACAGGCCCAGGGCGCGGCGGACGAACAGCGCCTTGGCTTCGAAGTGGCGATCGACCTGTTTGAGCGCGGCGTTGCGCAGCCAGCGCAGCGGCAGGCGGTCGTCCTGGAACAGCCGCTGGAAGCCTTCCATCGCCGCCATCATCGCCAGGTTGTGCGGCATGCGGCGGCGCTCGTAGCGTTCCAGCACCCGCTGTTCGGCGATGGATTCACCGCGCGCCTGGGCATGGCGCAACTCCTCGGCCAGTACCGCGGCATCGAGAAAGCCCAGGTTGACGCCCTGCCCGGCCAGCGGGTGGATGACGTGGGCGGCATCGCCGATCAGCGCCAGACCGGGTTCCACATAGCGCTTGGCATGGCGCTGGCGCAACGGGATGCACAGCCGCGTGTCGCTGCATTCCACCTTGCCCAGGCGCTGCTCGAAGGCCTCGCCCAGGGCCTGGCAGAAGGCCGCGTCGTCCAGGGCCATCAGCCGCTCGCCCTGCTTGGGCGTGCAGGACCAGACGATGGAGCACCAGCGGGTATCGCCACCGCGGTCCAGCGGCAGGAAGGCCAGCGGGCCGTCGTCGGTGAATCTCTGCCAGGCGGTGCGCTGGTGCGATTCGGCGCAGCGCACGCTGGTGACGATGGCATGGTGCAGATAGTCCCACTCGCGGGTTTCCAGACCGGCCAGGCGGCGTACGGCGGAGGTGGCGCCATCGGCGGCCACCACCAGCGGGGCGCGGATCTGGCGGTCGCCAGCCAGTTGCACCAGCCACTGGTCGCCGGAGCGGCGCAGCAATTCCAGGCGCGCTTCGGGCAGGAGCAGGACGTTGGCCTCGGCCAGGCGTTCGAGCAGGGCGTCCTGCACCACGCGATTCTCGACGATATGGCCAAGCACCTCGGCATGCACGCTGGCGGCATCGAAATGCACGGCGCCGGTGCCAGAGCCGTCCCAGACGTGCATGGCCTGGTAGGGACTGACGCGGCGTGCGAGGATGCCGTCCCAGGCGCCGAGGCGTTGCAGGATGCGTTGACTGGCCAGCGACAGGGCGCTGACCCGGGGTTCGAAGGGCAGGTCGCTTTCGACCGCGCCCGGCGTGAGCGGGCCGCGATCGAGCAGCACCACCGACAGGCCGCTGTCGGCCAGAGCCAGGGCCAGGGCGCTGCCGACCATGCCGGCACCGACGATCACCAGATCCGCATGGGTCAGCATGCTCGTTTCTCCTCGCAGGTCAGGGACGGGTACCCAGGCCCATGGCCTGGCGGGCGAAGGCACTCTTGGCCGGCGGGCACAGCTCCAGGCCGACCAGGCCCAGGTTGCGTCCGGCACTGAGCCAGGGCCGGCTGTTGGAGAACAGCCGGGTGATACGGTCGGAAAAGCCGATGGTCAGCTGCTGGTCCAGGCGCTGGCGCTGCAGGTAGTCCTGCAGGGTGGCGAAATCGCCGGGCACCGCGGCGCTCTCCAGCAGGCACTCGGCCAGACTGTCGACATCGCGCAGGGACAGGTTGAAGCCCTGGCCGGCGATGGGGTGCAGGCTGTGGGCGGCATTGCCCAGGACCACCAGGTGCGGGCGGACCTGCTCATTGGCTTCCAGCAGGGTCAACGGATAGGCATGGCGGGTACCGACCTGGGTGAAGCTGCCGAGGCGATAGCCCACCGCCTGCTGCAATTCGGTGAGAAAGACGGCGTCGGGCGCCTGTTGCAGTCGCAGCGCCTCGGCATCCGGCTGGGTCCAGACCAGGGCGCTGCGCTGACCCGGCAGGGGCAGCAGCGCCAGGGGGCCGTGCGGGGTGAAGCGCTCGAAGGCGCGACCACCATGACCCAGATTGGTCGAGACGTTGGCGATCAGCGCGGTCTGCTCATAGACCGTCCGCCGCACCTCGATGCCGAGGGACTCGCGCAGCGCCGAGCGGCCGCCGTCGGCCAGTACCGCCAGGCCGCATTCGAGGATGTCGCCATCATCCAGCTCCAGGCGATAGCCATCGGCGATGGCGGTGAGCGTGCGCACCTCCGCCGGGCAGCGCCATTCCACCACCTCGCGATCCAGGGCCTGCCAGAGCACCTGGCCGATCCAGGCGTTCTCCACCACATAGCCCAGCGCCGGCAAATTCTCGTCGCGGGCGAGCAGCTGGGTCACGCCGAAGCGGCCCTGATCGGAGACCTGGATCTTGCGGATCGCCTCGGCATGCTCGGCCAGGGCGTCCCAGACGCCGAGGCGCTGGTAGATCAGCCGCGAGCCGTAGGACAGCGCCGAGGAGCGGGCATCGTAGCTGGGCTGATAGGTGTCGCCGGGGGCGAAGGGCTCCACCAGCAGGATGCGCCAGCCGCGCGCCTTGGCGCCGGCCTGCAGGGCCAGGGCCAGACTGGCACCCACCAGGCCGCCACCGATGATGGCGATATCAGGACGTTGCATGAGCGTTCTCCCGGCGGTCGCGCGCGGCCGCCATCAAGCCTTCGATCTCCGCGGCCGCCTTGGGCAGGCCGGCGGTCAGCACCTCGCAACCACTGCGCGTCACCAGCACCTCGTCCTCGATGCGGATACCCAGGCCGCGCCATTTGCGCGGCACCTCGGCCTCCACCGGGATATACAGTCCGGGCTCCACGGTCAGCACCATGCCCGGCTCCAGCATCCGCC
Source organism: Pseudomonas sp. SORGH_AS_0211 (assembly GCF_031453455.1). Taxonomy (NCBI): domain Bacteria; kingdom Pseudomonadati; phylum Pseudomonadota; class Gammaproteobacteria; order Pseudomonadales; family Pseudomonadaceae; genus Pseudomonas; species Pseudomonas sp. SORGH_AS_0211. The sequence goes on from NZ_JAVIZV010000001.1 coordinate 3,950,593, forward strand.
ACTGATCGCCGATGCGGTATTCGCCGACGTCATGGACATCCAGCCCCAGCCAGTGGCCGGCGCGGTGCATGTAGAACTGCCGACAGGCGCCCGTCTCGATCAGCTCGTCCAGCTCGCCCTGGAGCAGACCCAGCGCCAACAGCCCCTCGGTGATCACCCTGACCGTGGCTTCGTGGGGTTCGTTCCAGTGCCGCCCGGGCGCCACGCAGGCAATGGCGGCCTGGTTGGCGGCCAGCACGATGTCGTACAGCTGCCGCTGCTCCGGCGAGAAGCGGCCATTGACCGGAAAGGTGCGGGTCACGTCGCTGGCATAGCATTCCAGTTCGCACCCGGCATCGATCAGCACCAGGTCGCCGTCGCGCAGGGGCGCGTCGTTGGCCTGGTAGTGCATGACGCAGGCATTGGCCCCGGCGGCGACGATGGAGCCATAGGCCGCCAGTCGGGCACCCCCCTGGCGGAAGCAGTAGTCCAGTTCCGCCTCCAGGTGATACTCGCGCAGCCCCGGCCGGCAGGCCTGCATGGCGCGCAGGTGGGCCGCACCGGTCAATTCGGCGGCGGCCTTGAGCAGGCGCACCTCGGCGGCCGACTTGTACAGCCGGCTGTCGTGCAGCAGGGTATCCAGCGCCAGCAGCTCCCGCGGCGGCGAGGCGCCCTGGTCGGCCTTGGCGCGGATCAGTTCGATCCAGTTGAGCAGTTGCCGCTCGAATTCCGGATGGGCACCCATGGCGTAGTAGACCCGCTCGCGGCCTTCCAGCAGGCCGGGCAGGATGTCGTCGAGATCGCCGATGGGAAAGGCATCGTCCGCGCCATAGTCGGCCAGCGCCCCTTCCTGACCGACGCGCCGGCCTTCCCAGCGCTCCAGCTCCGCGTCCCGCTCGCGGCAGAACAGCAGGTATTCACCGTGGGCCCGGCCGGGAATCAGCACGGCCAGGGCCTCGGGCTCGGGAAATCCGGTGAGGTACTGGAAGTCGCTGTCCTGGCGATAGGGCTGCTCGATGTCGCGATTGCGCAGGCACACCGGCGCGGCGGGCAGCAGGGCGATGCCGCCGTGGCCGATCTCGGCCATCAGGGCGCGGCGGCGACGGGCGAATTCGGCCTTGTGGATCCGCGGCATGGCCGCTCAGTGCACCACGGGCGCAGGTTCGGGGGTGGGGCCGCGCCCGTATTCGCCGTACAGCAGCAGCGGCGCCACACGCAGGTATTCGGTGACTTCCATGAAGTCGTTCTCGCCCTCTTCGCCTTCCTCGGCGGGTTCCTGAATCTGAGCGATGGCCGCCAGGTCCTCGAGCACCTCGCGCGCCTCGCCCGAGACCTCGCCGGTACGCCCGGACAGTCCGAAACCGGCCAGGAAACCCTGGCACCACTGGCCCAGGGCAGCGGTGCGCTCGGCGAGCGACACCTCGTCCGGCGGCAGCATCAGCACCAGGGCCACCTGCTGGCCGGCGAATTCCTGCTGCACCATGCCCAACAGACCCGACAGCGCCGCCTGCAGACGCTCGCCAGGCGCGCCACCGAGCAGCTCGCTGGCCGCGGCCAGCCAGTCGTTCTCGTCGAAGCCCGCGCCCCCACAGACCCGCCCGAGCAGGTGACCGTGGAGTTCGGCGGGCGAGACCGGCAAAGCGGCCTCGGCGAGCAGGGTGGAGAAGGCGGCGTAGGCGGATGCTGAGCTGGACATGGCGTCGAGGGGAGGCGCTGGCTAGAATGAAGCCTTATCCTACGCGCTGACCCCGCCGGCGGCCAATCTCGTTGCACCCTTCTGGAGCTGTAGCCCTCATGCGCGAGTCTCGCGACACGCCCCTCGACGCCGATCTGGAAGCCCTCGGTGACCGTGTGGAGCGCCTGCTCCTGCGTCTTGAGGAATTGCAGCGGCAGAATCGACAACTGCGCCAGGGCGAGCGCAACTGGCGCCAGGAGCGTGCCGAGTTGATCGAAAAGAACGAATTGGCCAGATCGAAGGTCGAAGCGATGATTTTACGCCTGAAAGCTTTGGAGCAGGACTCATGAGCATCGAGACCGTGACCGTCCAGATAATGGAAAAGGAATATCGCATCAGCTGCCCGGCTGACGAGCGCGCCAACCTGGAGAGCACCGCTCGCTACCTGGACGGCAAGATGCGCGAGATCCGCGGCAGCGGCAAGGTCATCGGCGCCGACCGCGTGGCCGTGATGGCCGCCCTCAACATCACCCACGAACTGCTGCACCGCCAGGACGACGTCAGCCTGGAAGTCAGCAGCACTCGCGAGCGGGTACGCGACCTGCTGGATCGCGTCGATCGGGCGCTGATCACCGAACACGACACCACCGCCTGACCGCCAGCCGTGGATCGGCAGGGGGGTTTGCATCCCGGCTCAGGGGCGTATACTGGAGGTCACTCTCTGGTGTGTGCGCCAGTCGGTCATGTCCCCGAGCCGATAAGCAACACCCCGGGGGTTGCTCGTAAGGCTGGTGTGCATGTCCGCTACGGCGGAAAGCCTAAAGGTCTACGACTTCTCCCACCTTGAACCAAGGGTTCAAGGGCTACACCGGCAGCGGCATTCCGGAGAGCTCATTTTTTTCCATGACCATCCCGCCTTCTCCCGATCTCAGCAGGCCCGCGCTGCGCAAGCTTCTTCGCCAGCGACGTCGCGCCCTCACCCCCGTCCAGCAACGCCAGGCCGCCCGCCAGCTCTATCGGCAACTCGCCCAGCATCCGCTATTTCGCCGCGCCCGACATATCGCCTTCTATCTGCCCAGCGATGGCGAGATCGATCCGCGTCCACTGCTCGAAGAAGCCCAGCGCCGCGGCAAGGCCACCTATCTGCCCGTGCTCTCGCGGTGGCCGCGGACGGCGATGATCTTTCAGCGCGTCGGTCACGGCGAATCCTGGGTGCGCAATCGCTTCGGTATCGCCGAGCCGCGCCCGGATCGGCGCCTGAGTCGGCCGACCTGGGCCCTGGGGCTGATCCTGATGCCGCTGGTGGGCTTTGATCCCCAGGGCGGACGCCTGGGCATGGGCAAAGGCTTCTATGACCGCAACCTGGCCTACCTGGCGCGCCGGCGGCAATGGCACAGTCCGCAGCTGATCGGCTGCGCCCATGAATGTCAGAAGGTGGAGCGACTGGCACTGGCAGCCTGGGACGTGCCCATGGCGGCCGTGGTGAGCGATGGCGACTGGTACGCTCAGCGGATGGGAGAGACTTCCCGCGTCGGCTGAACGTCGCTGGCATAGCGGGCGTACTGCTGCTGGCTCTGGTGCTGTTCCCAGAAACTCTGGGTGTACCCGGTGGTGACCACGCCCAGGGTAAAGATCAAGACCAGCACCCATAACAGATCAGGTTTGCGTTTCATCGAGCTGGGCCACCCCCTTGCTGGCACCTTTGGGCAGGACAGGACGTCGCCCTGTTATGCTCAGCGCGTACGATCAGACTACATCCGGAATGGGCGGCATTCTGCGACAAGCGGTCGCCCCTTGCAATCGACCAGACCCTTTCCTGGAAGCTCCCGAGCCTCCATTCGTCAGGAGACGAACCGTGGCCTGCTGGCTGTTGAAATCCGAGCCCGATGAGTTCTCGCTAGCCGACCTGGAACACCTGGGCCAGGCGCGCTGGGACGGGGTACGCAATTACCAGGCGCGTAACTTCCTGCGCGCCATGGCACCCGACGAGCTGTTCTTCTTTCATCATTCGAGTTGCGCCGAACCGGGCATCGCCGGCATCGGCCGCATCGTCGGCGCGGCCTTCGCGGACCCCACCGCCCTGGACCCCGAAAGCCCCTACCATGCGCCCAGGGCCAGCGCCGAGAACAATCCCTGGACGGCGCGCCAGGTCGCCTTCGTCGAGGCCTTTCCGCGAGTGCTGACCCTGCCGCGCCTGCGCCAGTTGCCGGAGCTCGCCGACTTCGCCCTGCTGCGCAAGGGCAACCGCCTCTCGGTGATGCCGGTCAGCCCGGCGGAGTGGACGGCGATCGTCGCCGCGGCGCGCGGCTGAGCGCCGGCCTCAGGGCTGGATGATCAGGTTGTTGAACAGCAGGTCCTCCACCAGCGGCTTGCCCTCCTCCTGGGTGAGCACGCTCTGCACCTGCTTGAGCGCCTCCTGGCGCAGTTTCTCGCGGGCTTCCACGCCGGCCAGGGTCTCGTCGGTCTGCTGGGCGAAGAGCATCACCAGCTGGTTGCGGATCAGTGGCTCGTGAAACTCCACCTTATCCTTGGCTTCCTTGCCGGTCATCATCAGGGCGATGTCGGCCTTGTAGTACTTGAGCTTGGGCCCGCTGCCATAGTTGCCGACCAGCGCCGGGGTCAGGTTGTAGAATTCGGTCTTGGGTGCCTCCCCTTCCTTCTTCTCTTCGTTCGCCCAGGCACCGAAGGCCAGGCAGAAGGACAGCAAAACGGCAGCGACGGCTTTCACGGCGAATCCTCTAGAGGTGAATGGCTGCAGCATAGCCAGCGGGATTCAAGGGGTCACCTCGAACCTGAGGGTTCCGATCACCTGGCCGACGTCCGTCACCACTTGCACCTGCCAACGGCCGGTCACGTCGCCGGGGAAGTTCTGCTTGTGGGTCCAGGCGCGATAACCCGCCTCGCGACCGCCGCTGATATCCAGCGGAATCCGATCCACCTCCTGACCGGCATGGCGCCAGACATGGTAGATGCGCTCGTTCAGGCCGCGCGGTGCGTTGATGGCGGTAAAGGCATAGAGCCCCTGGGTGCGCAGCTGGGCGCTGCTCAGGCTCTTCACCGCATCGCCGGGCTGGCGCTTGAGGCTGTCAAAGTTGGTGCTCATGCCCATGTCGGTCAGCCACAGGGTGGCCGGCGGCACCCAGGCGCGGCCCAGCCAGCCGAAGGCACCAATGGCCAGGCACAGACCCAGCAATCCCAGCCAGCGCCAGCCCAGGCGTACCCGGAAGGCCACCGCCAGACTGGGAAAGGACAGCAGCACGGCGACGCCCAGGGCCAGTTCGTAGCTCTGGGTGGTGGTCAGGTGCAGGATGATCGGCAGGGCGGTGAGCAGCACCGCGAACAGCGTCAGGGTGTGGTAGCTGAGGAATACCCAGCGCCGCGGCGCCAGCGCCTTGTAGTAGAGCGGATCGATGATGGAGACCAGGGCGGCCGCGCCGATCAGCCCGGTGAACAGCGCCTGACCGCTGTTCCAGGCCGTGGTGATGGCAAAGAACGGCAGGCAGAAGAACAGGCTTTCCTGGTGGATCAACTGGGTGGCGTAGCGCAGCAGCGGTGGCGGCAATTCCCAGCCGAAACGCCGGCTGACCCAGCCCCGCAGCACGTTTTCCAGCATCAGCCAGACCCAGCTCGCCAGCATGATCACCGCCATCACCGGAGCGAAGCCCTTCTGCCGGTCCACCAGCAGGAAACTGCAGATCCCCGAAATGAAGCCGGCCAGGGCGATCAGCCGCGGATAGCGTTCGAACAGGGCGGTGGCCAGGTTCAGGGCGCGGGAGGACAGGACTTTCCAGGCAGGCATGACGACTCGTGAAAACGGCAGCAAAGACGCGCCACCCTAGGCGCGCAACCCGTACAGATCAAGGGGGAATCCTGGCGCTCGCTGCCACAGGGCGGAAAAGCCTATGCAGGCTGTAATATCATTGTAATATTCGAAAACGAACCTGGAATGTTCGTTTTCGATTAATACTTATAACAATACCGAGGCTCCCATGCTTGGAATCTTCGCCCCCGCGGCCCATCGCACGCCGCTGCCCGCCGATCGCATCGATCCCGTCTACCGCCGTCTCCGCTGGCAGATCTTCGCCGGGATCTTTATCGGCTACGCCGGCTACTACCTGTTGCGCAAGAACTTCTCGCTGGCCATGCCCTACCTGGTGGAGCAAGGCTACAGCCGGGGTGAACTGGGCGTGGCGCTGTCCGCGGTGGCCATCGCCTACGGCCTGTCCAAGTTCCTCATGGGACTGGTCTCTGACCGCTCCAATCCGCGCTATTTCCTGCCCTTCGGGCTGGTGATGTCGGCGCTGGTGATGCTGCTGTTCGGATTCGCACCCTGGGCCACCTCCAGTGTCAGCATCATGTTCGTCCTGCTGTTCCTCAACGGCTGGTTCCAGGGCATGGGCTGGCCGCCCAGCGGTCGCACCATGGTGCACTGGTGGTCGCAGAAGGAGCGTGGCGGGGTGGTCTCGGTGTGGAACGTCGCCCACAACGTCGGCGGCGGCCTGATCGGCCCGCTGTTCCTGCTCGGCCTGGCCTGGTTCAACGACTGGCACGCCGCCTTCTATGTCCCGGCCGTGGTGGCCCTGGCGGTGGCGGTCTTCGCCTTCATCGCCATGCGCGACACCCCGCAGTCCTGCGGCCTGCCATCGGTGGAACACTGGAAACAGGACTTTCCCGAGGGCTACAGCGAAGGTCACGAACGCGAATTTTCCACCAAGGAGATCTTCGTCGAGTACGTGCTGAAGAATCGCCTGCTCTGGTACATCGCCTTTGCCAACGTCTTCGTCTACCTGCTGCGCTATGGCGTGCTGGACTGGGCCCCCACCTACCTCAAGGAAGCCAAGCACTTCTCGGTGGACAAGACCTCCTGGGCCTACTTCTTCTACGAATGGGCCGGCATTCCCGGAACCCTGCTCTGCGGCTGGCTCTCGGACAAGCTGTTCCGCGGCAACCGCGGCGCCACCGGCGTGGTGTTCATGCTCGGCGTGCTGGTCGCCACCCTGGTCTACTGGCTCAACCCGGAAGGCAATCCCGGCATCGACCTGGCGGCCCTGGTATCCATCGGCTTCCTGATCTACGGGCCGGTGATGCTGATCGGCCTGCAGGCGCTGGAGCTGGTACCCAAGAAGGCCGCCGGCACCGCCGCGGGCTTCACCGGGCTGTTCGGCTACCTGGGAGGCTCGGTCGCGGCCAACGCCCTGGTCGGCTACACCGTGGACCACTTCGGCTGGGATGGCGGCTTCATGCTGCTGATCGGCTCCTGCGTCCTGGCCATCGTCTTCCTGGCGATGACCCTGAGACACACCGGCATGGTGGCCAAGTCGGCGCGCTGAGCCTGGAAAGGATCCCCGTAGCGTGGATGACGGCGTAGCCTCATCCACCGGGGCTCAAGGTGGAAAACGCTGCGCGGTTTTCCACCCTACGGACGTATCCATCGCGGCCATGCTAGTGCGCCGTAGCAATCCGCATTAACTCCGCGGCGCGTAGGCGAAGACGTCGGCGCGCATCTGGTGCGCGTCCATGCCGGCTTCCACCAAGGCGTCCAGGGTGGCATAGACCATCGCTGGCGAGCCGCTGGCATAGACATGCAGGCCGCTCAGGTCGGCGAAATCCGCACGCACCACCTCGTGCAGCAGACCGCAGCGCCCTTCCCAGCCACAGGCATCGCTCACCACCCGGTTCAGGGTGAGATTGGGCAGTTCCGCCCAGGCGTCCCAGGCCTCGATGGCATAGAAGTCGTCCGGCGTGCGCACGCCCCAATAGAGGTGCACCGGATGGGCGAAGCCCCGGGTGCGGGCGTCTTCGATCAGGCTGTGCATCTGGGCCATGCCGGTCCCGGCGGCGATCAGTACCAGGGGGCCTTCAGGCAGTTCGGCCAGGTGGGCGTCGCCATAGGGCAGCTCGACCTGGGCCATGCCCTTGCTTTCCAGTTGCGCCAGCAGCGCCTGGCTGCTGGCCTCGCGCGCCAGCACGTGCAATTCCAGCTCACGCCCCTGGTGGGGCGCCGAGGCCAGGGAAAAGGCCGACTGCTTGCCGTCGTCGCGCTGGATCAGCAGGTACTGACCGGCGTGATAGCGCGGCGGCCGCCCGGCGGGAGCACGCAGGCGCACCCGGCGGACATCGCCACCCACGTCATCCAGGGCCACCACCTGACAGGCCAGCTGGCGCACCGGCAATTCGCCAGGCGCGAGGACGCCGTCCCACTGCAGCAGGCAGTCGCTCAGGGGTACGGCCACGCAGACATAGATCTCGCCATGATCGACGGTCTGGCCGTGCTGGGCGACCTGGCCCTCCACCAGCAGCGCGGCGCAGAGCTGGCAATTGCCATTGCGGCAGCTGTGCGGCCCGCTGTAGCCGAGGCGCTGCGCGGCGGCCAGGATGGCTTCGCCGGGCTGGGTTTGCAGTACCGCACCCGAGGGCTGCAGGGTGACCTTCATCGTCGTCTCCGTTAGTCGATCCCGAGACTGGACCACATCTCGTCCACCCGTTTGACCACCGCTTCGTCCTTGACGATCGCCCGCCCCCACTCGCGGGTGGTTTCGCCCGGCCACTTGTGGGTGGCATCCAGGCCCATCTTCGAGCCCAGGCCGGAGATCGGCGAGGCGAAGTCCAGGTAGTCGATGGGAGTGTTGTCGATCATCACGGTGTCGCGCTTGGGATCCATGCGCGTGGTCACGGCCCAGATGACGTCGTTCCAGTCGCGGGCATTGATGTCGTCGTCGGTGACGATCACGAACTTGGTGTACATGAACTGCCGCAGGAACGACCAGACGCCCAGCATCACCCGCTTGGCGTGGCCGGGGTACTGCTTCTTGATGGTCACCACCGCCATGCGGTAGGAGCAGCCTTCCGGCGGCAGGTAGAAGTCGACGATCTCCGGAAACTGCTTTTGCAGGATGGGCACGAAGACTTCGTTGAGCGCCACGCCGAGAATGGCCGGCTCGTCCGGCGGCCGCCCGGTGTAGGTGCTGTGATAGATAGGGTCGCGGCGGCGGGTGATGCGTTCCACGGTAAAGACCGGGAAGGTATCGACCTCGTTGTAGTAGCCGGTGTGATCGCCATAGGGCCCTTCCGGCGCGGTCTCGCCCGGATGGATGACCCCTTCCAGCACGATCTCGGCACTGGCCGGCACCTGCAGGTCGTTGCCCACGCACTTGATCAGTTCGCTGCGACTGCCGCGCAGCAGGCCGGCGAAGGCGTATTCGGACAGGGTGTCGGGTACCGGGGTGACGGCGCCGAGGATGGTGGCCGGATCGGCGCCCAGGGCCACGGCCACCGGGTAGGGCTGGCCGGGATGCTTCTGGCACCACTCGCGGAAATCCAGCGCGCCGCCCCGGTGACTCAACCAGCGCATGATCAGCTTGTTGCGACCGATGACCTGCTGGCGATAGATGCCGAGGTTCTGGCGTTCCTTGTTGGGTCCGCGGGTGACCGTCAGACCCCAGGTGATCAGCGGCGCCACGTCGCCCGGCCAGCAGTGCTGGATCGGCAACCTGCCTAGATCGACCGCCTCGCCCTCTTCGATCACCTCCTGGCAGGGCGCATCCTTGAGCACCTTGGGCGCCATGCTGATGACCTTCTTGTAGATCGGCAGCTTCGACCAGGCGTCCTTGAGGCCCTTGGGCGGCTCGGGCTCCTTGAGAAAGGCCAGCAGCTTGCCGATCTCGCGCAAGGCGCCGACGTCCTCGGCGCCCATGCCCAGCGCCACGCGCTGGGGCGTACCGAACAGGTTGCCCAGCACGGGCATGGAGAAGCCCACGGGATTCTCGAACAGCAGCGCCGGCCCCTGCTTGCGCAGGGTCCGGTCGCAGATTTCGGTCATCTCGAGGATCGGCGAGACCGGGGCGGTCACGCGCTTCAGTTCACCACGCTGCTCCAGGCTGCGGATGAAGTCACGCAGATCTCGGTATTGCATGCGGCCTCTTGGCGCTGGGGAAAGTCTGGCAGTCTACCGCCTGAGTCGCGCATCGAGAAAGCACTGGCCCAGAAACGCCAAAGGCCGGGATTTCCCGGCCTTTGCATGCGACTGCGCCTTACTTGCTGCGCCTCATCGAATCGAAGAACTCGCTGTTGGTCTTGGTCTGACGCAACTTGTCGAGGAGGAATTCGATGCCGGCGATCTCGTCCATCGGATGCAGGATCTTGCGCAGGATCCACATGCGCGACAGCTCTTCCTCGTCGGTGAGCAACTCTTCGCGGCGGGTGCCGGACTTGTTGATGTTGATGGCCGGGAAGACGCGCTTCTCGGCGATCCGACGCTCCAGGGGCAGCTCCATGTTGCCGGTGCCCTTGAATTCCTCGTAGATCACCTCGTCCATCTTCGAGCCGGTTTCTACCAGCGCGGTGGCGATGATGGTCAGGCTGCCGCCTTCCTCGATGTTGCGCGCGGCGCCGAAGAAGCGCTTGGGCTTCTCCAGGGCATGGGCGTCGACACCACCGGTGAGCACCTTGCCGGAGCTGGGGATCACGGTGTTGAAGGCCCGGGCCAGACGGGTGATGGAATCCAGCAGGATGACCACGTCCTTCTTGTGCTCGACCAGGCGCTTGGCCTTCTCGATCACCATGTCGGCGACCTGCACGTGGCGGGTCGGCGGCTCGTCGAAGGTGGAGGCCACCACTTCACCGCGCACCGTGCGCTGCATCTCGGTCACTTCCTCGGGACGCTCGTCGATGAGCAGCACGATGAGGTAGCACTCGGGATTGTTGCGGGTGATGTTGGCCGCGATGTTCTGCAGCATGATGGTCTTGCCGGCCTTGGGCGCGGCGCGACGATCAGCCCGCGCTGACCCTTGCCGATGGGAGCGCAGAGGTCGATGACCCGACCGGTGAGGTCTTCGGTGGAGCCGTTGCCGGCTTCCATGGTCAGGCGCTTGGTGGGGAACAGGGGCGTGAGGTTCTCGAACAGCACCTTGTTCTTGGCGTTTTCCGGACGGTCGAAGTTGATGGTGTCGACCTTGAGCAGCGCGAAATAGCGCTCGCCCTCTTTCGGCGGACGAATCTTGCCGATGATGGTGTCGCCGGTACGCAGGTTGAAGCGGCGGATCTGGCTGGGAGAGACATAGATGTCGTCGGGACCGGCCAGGTAGGAGGAGTCGGCGCTACGCAGGAAGCCGAAGCCGTCCTGCAGGATCTCCAGCACGCCATCCCCGGAAATCTCGTCGCCACCCTTGGCGTGCTTCTTGAGCAGCGCAAAGATGATGTCCTGCTTGCGGGACCGGGCCATGTTTTCCAAGCCCGCGGCATCCGCCATTTCCAACAGTTCCGTGATGGGCTTTTGCTTGAGTTCGGTCAGATTCATAGACGTATGTTGACGTGAGAAGAGGCGAAGGAGGGATTCGAGCTGAGCGGCCGGATGCGAGATTAGCTTCGCGGGATGCGTTCTGAAGAGGAGAACTGACGGCTACAGCAGATGAGAAGACGGCCCGCTGATGGGGTCGTGGCTGGAATCTAGCACCTGCATGGGTACTCGTCCAGCCGTCCGGGCATAAAAAAGCCCCGCATGGCGGGGCTTTCGACTGGCTGCCTCAGACGTTGGCGTCGAGGAAGGCGGCCAGTTGCGACTTGGACAGGGCGCCGACCTTGGTGGCCTCGACCGCGCCGTTCTTGAACAGCATCAGGGTCGGGATGCCACGCACGCCGTACTTCGGCGGGGTGTCCTGGTTTTCGTCGATGTTCAGTTTGCAGACCTTGAGCTTGCCCTGGTAGTCCTTGGCGATCTCGTCCAGAACCGGCGCGATCATCTTGCACGGACCGCACCATTCGGCCCAGTAGTCGACCAGCACGGGGCTGTCGGACTTCAGCACGTCCTGCTCGAAGCTGGCGTCGCTGACGTTGGTGATGTATTCGCTCATTGACTCTCTCCGAATTCGGGTGCGACTTGAAGTATGGCCATGATAGCCCTGCTGCCGTCACTTCGAAAGCATTCGAACATTGATGGTGGCTATGACCGGCATTGATGGCAGAAGTGGTTCACGATCTGGCAAACGGGCGACAAGGCCTGAGAAAGCGGAGTCGAGCTGCATTTCCGAAGCCTTTGCAACCCTGACCGGTCACCGTTCCACCGATCGTGGATCGCTGTTTAGACAGCAGGAACCGTGAAGGGGGTTCCACTGCGCAGGGCCGCATTGCGGATATGTTCGCGCATGGCCTTTTGCGCCGACGCGGGCGAGCGGCGGCTCAGGGCCCTGAGGATGCGCCGGTGTTCCTGCCAGGTTTCCAGGGCCCGCTCGGGGCGCACGAAGGGCAGCTTCTGGCTCTCGTGGAAGCGTTCGGGGCTGCTGGTGATCACCGCCAGCATGGCCGGGTTGTCCGCGGCCAGCAGCAGCTGGCGATGGAAGTCGAAGTCCAGCACGGCCGCCTCTTCCAGCTCGTTGGCCCGCAGCGCCCGGTGCAGGGCGGCCAGATTGACCTCCAGGCGATCCAGGTCGGCAGGCCCCAGGGTGACGGCGGCCAGCCCTGCGGCGAAGCCTTCCAGGGCGAATCTCAGCTGGAAGACATGGGCCGCCGTCACCTCGTCGGCGAAGGGCCAGTGTCCGTCCACCGCACCCGTCGCTGCCTGCACATAGACGCCGCGCCCGGGCTGGACGCTGACCAGGCCCAGGGCGCTCAGGGTGGACAGCGCCTCGCGCAGGGAGGCGCGACTCACCCCCAGCCGCTCGGCCAGCTCACGCTGCGCGGGCAGGGCCGCACCGGGGGCATAGCCTTCGGTCTCGATCAGTCGGCGAATGGCGTCGACGGCATATTGGGGTACGGCGCGAGTGGCAGCGAGGGGCATGGCGTGGTCAGGCCAGTCAGTCCGGAAGCTTGCCTTTTATGCCCAATTTCCAGCGACTTCAAGTGCAGCCCCAAGGCAGAGCACGCCGCGACAACCGCGCACCAAAGCGGCTCACTGCAGGCGCCAGCGCAGGCGGCTGTCCTGGAGCAACTGTTCAGACCAGTAAGACCAATCCTCAAGCCTGACGGCCCTTGCGCCCCTCTGGCAGGCGGCTGGCACATGAAATGCACTGGTAGAGCCATCCCATCCTGCTTCCGGAGTCTCGTCATGCTCAAGCGCTGGACCGCCCTCTCCCTGCTCGCCCTGGGCCTCACCGCCCTGCACACTTCCGCCCAGGCCGATCAACTGGCCGATATACAGCAGCGCGGCGTGCTGAGGGTCGCCGTGCCGCAGGACTTCCCGCCCTTCGGTTCGATCGGCCCGGATCTCAAACCGCGCGGCCTGGATATCGACACCGCGCAACTGATGGCGGACAAGCTGAACGTGAAGCTGGAAGTCACCCCGGTCAACAGCACCAACCGCATTCCCTTCCTGACCACCGGCAAGGTGGACCTGGTCATCTCCAGCCTGGGCAAGAATCCCGACCGGGAAAAGGTCATCGACTTCAGCAAGCCCTATGCGCCCTTCTATCTCGGCGTCTTCGGCCCCAAGGATGCCACCATCAGCACACCCGAGCAGCTGGCCGGCAAGGTGATCTCGGTCACGCGCGGCTCCATCGAAGACCTGGCGCTCACCGACGTGGCGCCGAAGGACAGCGTGATCAAGCGCTTCGAGGACAACAACTCCACCATCGCCGCCTACCTGGCCGGGCAGTCCGAGCTGATCGCCAGCGGCAGCGTGGTGATGAAGGTGATCGGCGCCCGCAACCCGGCCAAGGAACCGGTGCTCAAGGTCAAGCTCAAGGACTCGCCGGTGTACGTGGGCATCAACAAGAACGAGCCGGCGCTCAAGGACAAGGTCGATGCCATTATCGATGCGGCCCGCGCCGACGGCACCCTGAGCAAGAACTCCGAAAAATGGCTGGGCGATCCCCTGCCGGCCGCTCTCTGAGGATCGACGCGCCATGGCGTATCAGTTCGACTTCCAGCCCGTGCTCGCGCAGAGCGACCTGCTGCTCAAGGGGGCGCTCTACACCCTTGAGCTGACGGTGATCGGTGGCTTCTTCGGTATCCTCATCGGCATCGTCGGTGCCACCTGCCGCGCCTGGCGCCTGAAGCCCTTCGCCCAGGCCTTCGGGGTCTACGTCGAGCTGATCCGCAATACGCCCTTCCTGATCCAGCTGTTCTTCATCTTCTTCGGCCTGCCCTCCATCGGGGTGCGGATCGAAGCCGGCCAGGCGGCGGTGCTGGCCATGGTCATCAACCTCGGCGCCTATTCAACCGAGATCATCCGCGCCGGCATCCAGGCGATACCGCGTGGCCAGCTGGAAGCGGCGGCGGCCCTGGCCCTGACCCGCTTCGAAACCCTGCGCTACGTGATCCTGCGTCCGGCCCTGGCCAAGGTCTGGCCGGCGCTGTCGAGCCAGCTGGTGATCGTGATGCTGGGCTCGGCGGTGTGCTCGCAGATTTCCACCGAGGAGCTGACCTTTGCCGCCAACTTCATCCAGTCGCGCAACTTCCGCGCCTTCGAAACCTATCTGCTGACCACCCTCATCTATCTGCTCATGGCCATTGGCGTGCGTCAGGCGCTGCATTGGCTGGGCGTCTTCTTCATCGTCAGGAGGCGTTGATGGACTTCACGCTCGCCGACATCCTGCGCAGCCTGGCCAGCGGCCTCGGCCTGACCCTGGTGCTGTCGCTGGCGGCCTTCCTCTTCGGCGGCCTGGCCAGCGCACTGGTCCTGCTGGCGCGCAACTCGACGCTCCGGCCGCTACGCCTGCTGGCGCGCGGCTACATCGAGCTGTTCCAGGGCACCCCGCTGCTGATGCAGCTGTTCCTGACCTTCTTCGGGCTGTCGCTGCTGGGTCTGGAAGTCCCCGCGTGGCTGGCCGCCGGCCTGGCCCTGACCCTGTTCACCAGCGCCTATCTCGCCGAGATCTGGCGTGGCTGCGTCGAAGCCATTCCCCACGGTCAGTGGGAAGCCTCGGAAAGCCTGGCGCTGACCCGCTTCGAACAGTTGCGCCACGTGATCCTGCCGCAGGCCCTGCGCATCGCCGTGGCGCCCACCGTGGGGTTCTCGGTGCAGGTGGTCAAGGGCACCGCGGTGACCTCCATCATCGGCTTCACCGAGCTGACCAAGATCGGCGGCATGCTCGCCAATGCCACCTTTCAGCCCTTCACCGTCTACGGCCTCGCCGCCCTGGGCTATTTCATCCTCTGCTACCCGCTGTCGCTGGCCGCACGCTGGCTGGAAAGGAGACTGCATGCCGCTGCTTAGAGTGACCGCCCTGCACAAACACTATGGCAACCACCATGTGCTCAAGGGCATCGACCTGACCGTCGAGGAAGGCCAGGTAGTGGCCATCATCGGCAAGAGCGGTTCGGGCAAGAGCACCCTGCTGCGCACCCTGAACGGCCTGGAATCCATCAACGACGGCGTCATCGAGGTGGATGGCGAATACCTGGACGCCGCGCGGGTCAATCTCCGATCGCTGCGGCAGAAGGTCGGCATGGTCTTCCAGCAGTTCAACCTCTTTCCGCACCTGACCGTGGGCGAGAACGTGATGCTGGCGCCCCAGGTGGTCAAGAAGACCAGCAAGGACGAGGCCCGCGCCCTGGCGCGGCAAATGCTCGATCGGGTCGGTCTGGCGGAGAAATTCGACAGCTACCCGGACCGCCTCTCCGGCGGTCAGCAGCAGCGGGTAGCCATCGCCCGCGCCCTGGCCATGTCGCCCAAGGTGCTGCTCTGCGACGAAATCACCTCGGCGCTGGATCCGGAACTGGTCAACGAGGTGCTGGCGGTGGTCAAGCAGCTGGCCCGCGAGGGCATGACGCTGATCATGGTCACCCACGAGATGAGATTCGCCCGCGAGGTTGGCGACAAGCTGGTGTTCATGCACCAGGGCAAGGTTCACGAAAGCGGTCATCCCCAGGAGCTGTTCGCCCGTCCGCAGACGCCGGAACTGGCCCAGTTCATCGGCCAGGTGGCTTCATGAGGCGGAAAAACCCTATTTTTTCTGCCACTTTGCGCAACCGTAACCGCTGTGCGCTTGAAGCCGTCACCGGCTAGCTGGCACGATGGCGCGGTTTATCGCCGAGAGCCTCCAGATGCAGCCTTCGCCAGCCGAACCCCACGAACTGATCGCCGCCATCGACCTGGGCTCGAACAGCTTTCACATCGTCCGGGCGCGCCATTCCCACGGGGAGATCCGCATCCTTGAGCGGCTGGGCGAAAAGATCCAGCTGGCTGCCGGCCTGGACGAGTCGCGCCTGCTCAGTGAAGAGGCCATCCAGCGCGGCCTGGACTGCCTGCGCCGCTTCGCCCAGCTGATCGCCGGCATGCCGCGCGGCGCCGTGCGAGTGGTGGGCACCAACGCCCTGCGTGAAGCGCGCAACCGCGGCGAATTCATCCAGCGCGCCGAAGCCGTGCTCGGCCATGCGGTCGAGGTCATCTCCGGTCGCGAAGAGGCCCGCCTCATCTATCTGGGCGTGTCCCACTCCATGCCCGATGTGCCCGGACGCCGCCTGGTGACCGACATCGGCGGGGGCAGCACCGAATTCATCATCGGCCAGCGCTTCGAGACCCTGCAGCGCGAGAGCCTGCAGATGGGCTGCGTCAGCTTCACCAAGCGATTCTTCGCCGACGGCAAGATCACCGCCGCCCAGTACGCCCGTGCCTACACCGCCGCCCGCCTGGAATTGATGAACATCGACCAGGGCCTGCGCGAGATGGGCTGGCACCAGGCCCTTGGCGCTTCCGGCACCATCCGTGCGGTGGCCCTGGCGATCCAGGCCGCCGGCCGCGGCAATGGCGAGATCACCCCGGAGGGCATCGAGTGGCTCAAGCGCAAGCTGCTCAAGCAGGGCGACATCAACCTGCTCAACATCGACGGCGTGAAGCCGGATCGACGCGCCATCCTGCCGGGCGGCCTGGCCATCCTCGAAGCCCTGTTCAAGGCCCTGGAGCTGCAGGAAATGCACCTCTCCGAAGGCGCCCTGCGCGAAGGGGTGCTCTACGACATGATCGGCCGGCACAGCCACGAGGACGTCCGCGAACGCACCCTCAACGCCCTGGCCGAGCGCTACCACGTCGATCAGCGCCATGCCGAGCGGGTGGAAAAGCGCGCCCTGAAGTCCCTGGCACAGGTCGCCGAGGCCTGGGCCCTGACCGACGAGAATCATGCCGAACTGCTGCGCTGGGCGGCGCGCCTGCACGGCGTCGGCCTGGACATCGCCCACTACCAGTACCACAAGCATGGCGCCTACCTGATCGAGCACTCGGACCTGCCCGGCTTCTCCCGCCGCGACCAGCAGGCCCTGGCCCTGCTGGTGCGCGGCCATCGCCGCAACATCCCCGTGGAGCGCCTGCAGGAGCTGGGCGCGGAAGGCGAGCCGCTGCTGCGCCTGACGCTGCTGCTGCGCTACGCCATCCTCTTCCACCACATCCGCCACAAGAGCATTCCGGACGTCCAGCTCAGCGCCGGCGAGCGCAGTCTGGACGTGCAATTCCCCGATGGCTGGCTGGCGGAGAACCCCCTGACCCAGGCCGACTTCGAACAGGAGGCGCAGTGGCTGGAGCGGGTGGGGTACAAGTTGAGCGTGCGGTGAGGGGACTTTTTGTAGGTTGGGTTGAGCGGAAGCGAAGCCCAACGGTGCGGGGGCTTCACCTCGAGTTTTTAGTACCCAACTCTTTGTGTGCATTGGCTCTTTATCGAAGTCTTCTGGTACTCCTTGTTTCGCCCACTCGGGCGACTCACTTTTTTCAGTCGCGAAAAAAGTAAGCAAAAACGCTTGCCCCGACCATCCGGCCCTACGCTGCGCGCCGGGTCCGCTCACGCCAGCGTCGTTCCGGGGTCGGCCTACACGGGCCGTCCATGGCCCGTTAGGCCTCTCGCCGCATCCATGCGGCTCGACCCACTCCACGACACCGGCGTTCGCCCTCCTGAACGGGGCGATTCGCTAGCCTGAAAGTTTTAGTTGAATAACCCGTAGCCCGTAGCCCGTAGCCCGTAGCCCGTAGCCCGTAGCCCGTAGCCCGTAGCCCGTAGCCCGTAGCGTGGACAACGGCGAAGCCTTGTCCACTGATGGTGTCGGTGCCCAACAGTGGAAAACGCTGCGCGGTTTTCCACGCTACAGAGACAGTAAATACCGAATCCTCAGGCTGGCGCCTCGTCCCCATCAGTGAGGCCGAGTGTAGGTGCCGCGGAAGGGGATGCGAGGCAGGACGCCGAGCAAGGCGCGAGGGGCAGGAGGCCCCTTCGTGCCGTGCCACTGGAGCGGCGCCGGAGCGAGGGGACCCGGAGCGAAGCGGAGGGCCGAAACGTGGGGACAGCGTTTTTGGTTACTTTTGCCGCGACTGGCAAAAGTGACTCGCCCGGGTGGGCGAAACAAAACCATCAAAACACTCGATAATCAGCGAATGCACCCATAAGCCCGGCACCCAGTAACGACTCAACATTGTTGGGCTTCGCTCCCGCTCAACCCAACCTACGAAACCGGCCAGGGCCCACGTCGGCATGGGCCCGAAACTTCCTCAGCGCGTATTCACCACCGGGCTGGCCAATCGCTCCAGCAGCGTCGCCTGCACACTGCGGGCATTCTGGTTGCCGGTCGGCGATTGCCGGATGTAGCTGCCGTCTTCCTGCAGTACCCAGGCCTGGGTGTTGTCGGTGAGATAGCCTTCCAGCTCCTTCTTGACCCGGGTGATGAGCTTCTTGCCTTCCACCGGGAAGCAGGTCTCGACGCGCATGTCGAGGTTGCGCTCCATCCAGTCGGCGCTGGAGAGATAGAGTTTCTCGTCGCCACCGTTGAGGAAGTAGTAGATGCGGCTGTGCTCCAGGAAGCGGCCGATGATGGAGCGCACCTGGATGTTGTGGGACACACCCGGTACACCGGGGCGCAGGCAGCACATGCCGCGCACCACCAGGTCGATCTTCACCCCGGCCTGGCTGGCCTTGTAGAGGGCGCGGATGACCTTGGCATCGGTGAGGCCGTTGACCTTGGCCATGATCTGCGCCGGCCGCCCTTCGCTGGCCGCCAACGCTTCGCGGTTGATCATCTCCAGCAGGTTCTTCTTCAGGGTGAAGGGCGCGTGCAGCAGCTTCTTCATGCGCAAGGTCTTGCCCATGCCGATCAGCTGGTTGAACAGCTTGTGCACGTCCTCGGTCAGGGCCACGTCGGCGGTCAGCAGGCTGTAGTCGGTGTACAGCTTGGCGTTGCCGGCGTGGTAGTTGCCGGTACCCAGGTGGGCATAGCGGCGCAGCTCGCCGTTCTCGCGGCGCAGGATCAGCATCATCTTGGCGTGGGTCTTGAAGCCCACCACGCCATAGATGACCACGGCGCCGGCCTGCTGCAGGCGGCTGGCCAGCTGCAGGTTGGACTCCTCGTCGAAGCGCGCGCGCAATTCGATGACCGCGGTCACCTCCTTGCCACTGCGCGCCGCGTCCACCAGGGCGTCGACGATCTCGGAGTTGGCGCCGCTGCGGTAGAGCGTCTGCTTGATCGCCAGGACGTTGGGGTCCTTGGCGGCCTGGCGCATCAGGTCGATCACCGGAGTGAAGGACTCGAAGGGGTGCAGCAGCAGCACATCGAGCTTGCCCAGCACGTTGAAGAGGTTGTCCTTCTTCTGCAGCAGCTTGGGAATGGTCGGCGTGAAGGGAGCGCTCTGCAATTCCGGATGGCTGTCCAGCCCGGTGATGGAGAACAACCGGGTCAGGTTGACCGGGCCGTTGACCTTGTACAGCTCGCTCTCGCCCAGATTGAACTGCTTGAGCAGGTAGTCGGTAAGGTGTTTCGGGCAGATGTCCACCACCTCGACCCGCACCGCATCGCCGTAGCGGCGGGAGAAGAGCTCGCCACGCAGGGCACGCGCCAGGTCTTCGACATCCTCGGTGTCCACCGAGAGATCGGCGTTGCGGGTCAGGCGGAACTGGAAGCAGCCCTTGACCTTCATGCCGGGGAAGAGATCGTCGGCGTGGGCGTGGATCATCGAGGACAGGAAGACGTAGTTGTCGCCGGGGCCCGCGACTTCCTCCGGCACCCGGATGATCCGCGGCAGCAGGCGTGGCGCCGGGATGATGGCCAGACCGGAGTCGCGACCAAAGGCGTCCATGCCCTCCAGCTCGACGATGAAGTTGAGGCTCTTGTTCACCAGCAGCGGGAAGGGATGGGTCGGGTCCAGGCCGATGGGGGTGATGATGGGCGCAATCTCGTCGCGGAAGAACTTGCGCACCCAGGCCTTGATCTTGACGTCCCAGTAACGACGGCGGATGAAGCGAATCCGCTGCTCGGCCAGGGCCGGCAGGAGGACATCGTTGAGGATGGCGTACTGCCGGTCCACCTGGCCGTGGACGATGTCGCTGATGCGCGCCAGCGCCTGGTGCGGCAGCAGGCCATCGGCCCCGGCCTGCTCGCGGGCGAAGGCGATCTGCTTCTTCAAGCCCGCCACGCGGATCTCGAAGAACTCGTCCAGGTTGCTGGAAAAGATCAGCAGGAACTTGAGGCGCTCGAGTAGCGGATAGGATTCGTCGAGAGCCTGCTCCAGCACGCGGATGTTGAACTGCAGCTGCGACAGCTCGCGATGGATGTAGAGGCTGCTGTCGTCCACGTTGGCCGCCGGCACGCTGGGGGCGGCAGGCACCTCGAGCACGGGCGCGGACGGCTGCACCTCGACGTCCGTCGCGATCGCCTCCTCCGGCGTCTCCAGAGACTCGGCGGTGACGGGCTGTTGCAGATCGGTTTCGACGAAACCCTGGCTACTCATTGAAGCTCCTTAGGAACGCGAAGGCCCCTGGCGAAGTTGTTGGGCGGCGCGTTTGGCGAAATAGGTGAGGATGCCGTTGGCCCCGGCACGCTTGAAGGCCAGGAGCGATTCGAGAATCACGGCCTCGGACAGCCAGCCGTTCTGGATCGCGGCCATGTGCATGGCGTACTCGCCGCTCACCTGGTACACGAAGGTCGGCACGCGGAATTCCTCGCGGACCCGGCGGACGATGTCCAGGTAGGGCATGCCCGGCTTGACCATCACCGAGTCGGCGCCCTCGGCCAGGTCGCCGGCGATCTCGTGCAAGGCCTCGTCGCTGTTGCCCGGATCCATCTGGTAGGTGGCCTTGCTGCCCTTGCCCAGGTTGGCGGCCGAGCCGACGGCGTCACGGAAAGGCCCATAGTAGGCGCTGGCGTACTTGGCCGAGTAGGCCATGATCTGCACGTTGTGATAGTCGGCGTCTTCCAGGGCGGCGCGGATGGCGCCGATGCGACCGTCCATCATGTCCGACGGGGCGATCACCTGGGCGCCGGCAGCGGCATGAGACAGCGCCTGCTTGACCAGCACCTCGACCGAGATGTCGTTGAGCACGTAGCCGCGCTCGTCGAGGATGCCGTCCTGGCCGTGGGTGGTGAAGGGATCCAGGGCCACGTCGGTGATCACCCCCAGTTCCGGGAAATGCTCGCGCAGGGCCCGGGTGGCGCGCTGGGCGATGCCGTCGGGGTTGTAGGCCTCGGCGCCGTCCAGCGACTTGCGCTCGGTGGGCGTGACCGGGAACAGCGCGACCGCGGGAATCCCCAGCGCCACCAGTTCGGCGGCCTCTTCCAGCAGCAGGTCGATGGACAGCCGCTCAACGCCAGGCATCGAGGGAATGGCCTCGCGACGGCCTTCGCCATCGAGCACGAAGACCGGCAGGATCAGGTCATCCACCGTCAGCACATGCTCGCGCATCAGACGACGGGAAAACTCGTCGCGGCGCTGACGGCGCATGCGAGTGGCAGGATAGCTACGGCTGATGGGGGTAAAACTCACGATCGACTCCCAGACCCGGATCACGGGTCAGTGTGATGGGTTATAGGCCACAATCATGACCGATTGGTAACAGCAGATGACAATATGGAGTGCCTATAGGTCCTATCCAAGGCAGACGCCGGCTGGACCCGGCGTGACACAGGGTCGCAGCGAAATCCCTGCCTGACCGTCTGGCACCCGGCGGACGGAAGTCCGTCACACTTTCTTTCCAGACACCAACCGGGGTAGGCTGCGCCATCTTTATTCACCTCGTGTAGCGCCGAATGCTCCAACAATTCCTCCACGATTTCGGCTATTTCGCCCTTTTTCTCGGCACCTTTTTCGAGGGCGAAACCATTCTGGTGCTGGCCGGCTTCCTGGCCTTCCGCGACTACATGAACATCCAGACCGTCATCCTGGTCGCCTTCTGCGGCAGCTATGCCGGCGATCAGCTCTGGTACTTCCTCGGCCGGCGCCATGGGCGCAAGCTGCTGGCGCGCAAACCCAAGTGGGAAGCCGCCGGCGAAAAGGCGCTGGCGCACATCCGGCGCCATCCGGATCTCTGGGTGCTGAGCTTTCGCTTCGTCTACGGCCTGCGCACGGTGATGCCGGTGGCGATCGGCCTGTCGGGCTATCCGCCGGCGCGCTACCTGATCCTCAACGGCATCGGCGCCATCGTCTGGGCCACGGTGCTGGGTTATGCCGCCTTTCACTTCGGCGCCGTCCTCGAAGGGGTGCTGGGCAATCTCAAGCGGTATGAACTGATGGTGCTAGGTGGCCTGGTGGTGATCGGCCTGCTGCTCTGGCTATGGCGCCGCAGCCGGACACCCAAGGCCTGACGGCAGGCCGCTCCCTAACCGGTACGTCGATCGAACAGATTAAAGGCCCAGCTACCGCTGCCGATGCCCTGAGCATCAACCCCTCCCGAAACCTCGTGTGCACGCTGGCGATAGAGCATGCTGAACTTCTCCACCCTGCTGCCTCCCGGCCATCAGATCCTGGCTGCCAACGAGTACGAAAGCCTACTCGTGGTCCTGGCGTACCTGATCGCCAGCGCCGCCGGCTACACCGCCCTGGCCATGGCCGACTGGGTGACCAACAGTCGCTCCCGCCGCGGCAGCGAACTGGCCAAGCTGATCGGCGCCGTCGCCCTGGGCGGAGGCATCTGGTCGATGCACTTCCTGGCCATGCTGTCGTTCAAGATCGGCATCCATGTGCACTATGCACCCCTGCAGACCCTGGCCTCGCTGCTGATCGCCGTCGCCGTGTCCTACACGGTCATGCACCTGATCGGGCGCGAGTCCCTGACCGCACCGCAGTACCTGCTCGCGGCCCTGGCCGCCGGCCTGGGCATCGCGACCATGCACTACACCGGCATGCTGGCGATGCAGTCGGTCGCCGTGCAGCTCTATGATCCGCTGCTGGTGGTGATTTCCGTGGTGATCGCCAGCCTCGCGTCCCTGGGCGCCCTTTTGCTGGCCTTCCGCCTGCGCGGCAGGACCGGCCTCAGGACCCTCTGGCTGCGCGTGCTGGGCAGCCTGGTCCTGGGTTTCGCCATCGTCTCCATGCACTTCACCGGCATGGCCGCCCTGACCCTCGCCGTGCCGATCGGCTTCGAACCCGACGGCCTGGCAGAAATGAATCAACACCTGGAGCTGGGCATGGGCATCGCCCTCGGCACCCTGTTCATCATCATGGTGGGGCTGCTCGCCGCCTGGGCCGGCGAACGCTTCAATGCCCAGCGCCTGCGGCTGGAGCGGGTCTCGACCACCCTCGATCAGATCACCCTGCACGACCCCCTCACCCACCTGCTCAACGGCGGCAGTTTCATCCAGACCGTCGACCGGGCCATCGGCCAGGCGCGCACCGGTGAGCAGTTCGCCCTGCTGATGCTGGACATCGATCACTTCAAGCGCATCAACGACAGCCTCGGGCATGCCCTTGGCGATGAATTGCTGATCCAGATGGCGCAGCGGATCCGCGCGGTGCTCGACAACGACCTGCCGCTGGCCCGCTATGCCGGCGACGAATTCAGCCTGTTGCTGCCGCTCGGCCAGCGCGGCGACAGCCAGCCCCTGGCCATGCGCCTGCTGGAGCAGTTGCGCCCGCCCTTCGAACTGGCCGGACAGCGCATCGCCATGACCTTCAGCCTGGGTATCGCCCACTATCCCCAGGACGGCGCCAACGCCGGCCAGTTGCTGCGCAGCGCGGGCCTTGCGGTCGGCCACTGCAAGCGCAGCGGACGCAATCGCAGCCAGAGATTCACCACCGATCTCCAGCGCGACGCCGACGACCTGCTCAGCCTGGAGATGGACCTGCGCCACGCCCTGGCCCAGGGCGGCCTGCACGTCGCCTATCAGCCCATCGTCGATCCGTGCGGCGCTCCGGTGGCCCTGGAAGCGCTGGTGCGCTGGCAGCATCCGGTCCTGGGCCCACTGAGCCCCGAACGCTTCGTGCGCGTCGCCGAGGAAACCGGCCTGATCGCCGACCTGGATGGCTGGGTCATGCGCCAGGCCTGCGCCGATCTCGCCCAGCTGCACCGTGAGGGGCATGCGGAACTGCGCGTTTCGGTGAATTGCTCGGCACTCAATCTGAGCGATCGTCTGCTGCCCCAATCCATCGCCCGGACCTTGCAGGCCGAGGACCTGCCGGCGTCGGCGCTGATCCTCGAGGTGACCGAGAACGCCCTGATGCACAGTCTCAACGTGGCCGTCGAGGTGCTCGGCGAGATCCGTACGCTGGGCGTGCGGGTGTCCATCGACGACTTCGGCAGCGGCTATTCATCCCTGGCCTATCTGAGCCGGCTGCCGGTGGACTCGCTCAAGGTGGATCGCGCCTTCGTCCGCACCATCCCCAAGCAGAGCAACGACATGGCCATCGCCGCGGCGATCATCGCCATGGCGCACAAGCTGGGCCTCAACGTGGTCGCCGAAGGGGTGGAAACCAGCGAGCAACGCCAGTTCCTGCAGGCCAACGGCTGCAACTTCATGCAGGGCTATCTGTTCGGCCGGCCCATGCCGTTGCCGCAACTGCGCACCTGGCTGCAGCAACCCGCCATCGCGGCCGTCCCGGCCTAGCCGACGCTCCGCACCTAGCCAGCAGCGCTGCGCTGGAGGCGGGTGAGCAGCCGATCCAGGGCATTGGCGAAGGCCTGGCGATCACGTTCGCCGTAGCCGGCCTGGCCGCCGCCCATCTGGCCCTGGTCGCGCAGGTCGGTCATCAGATTGCGCATGGCCAGGCGCTGGCCCATGTTGCGCTCGTCGAATTCCTGGCCGCGCGGATCGAGGGCGACCACGCCCTTCTTCACCAGCCGGTCGGCCAGGGGAATGTCGCTGCAGATCACCAGGTCACCGGGCTGCGCCTGCTCGACCAGATGGTCGTCGGCGGCGTCGGGGCCACTGGGCACCACCACCAGGCGCACACAGGCGAAGGGCGGCTTGATCTGCGGCTGGCCAGCCACCAGCACCACCTCCAGCTTGCGCTTGAGGGCGAACTTGCAGACCAGCTCCTTGGCGGCGCGCGGACAGGCATCGGCATCGATCCACAGGATCACGGGGGATTTCTCCGGCAAAAGCCCAGGATACCGCGCCGCGGCGGCGCACCCCAGCGCGGCGGCGCGGTCGGACAGGGATAGCGATCTGACTGGAGTCTCCCATGACCTTCTGGCAACGCCTGGAGCAGCCCGCCCAGGTCCTGGTGTATGGCGCCACCGGCGGCCTTGGTCTGGCCCTGTGCGACCAATTGCTGGCCCGCGACGACGTCGCGCGGGTCTGGGCCTGCGCCCGTCAGGCCGAAGGGCATGCCGGTCTGGCCGCGCTGGAGCGGCGCCATGGCCCGCGCCTGCGCGGCCTCGACGTCGATCCGCTGGCCGAGCCCGACCTCGCGGCCCGCCTGGCTGACGAGACGTCCCGCCTGGATCTGCTGCTGTGCGCCTCGGGGCTGTTGCAGGGCGCGCGGGCGCGCGCCGAGAAGAGTCTGACGCAGGTGGATCAGGCCGGGCTGCTGGAAAGCTATCTGGCCAATGCCGTGCTGCCGCTGCTGCTGATCCGCCAGCTGACGCCGCTGCTCAAGGGCCAGCACCCCTGTCAGATCGCCGCGCTCTCGGCGCGGGTCGGCTCCATCGGCGACAACCAGCTGGGCGGCTGGTATGGCTATCGGATGGCCAAGGCCGCGCTCAACCAAGGCCTGCGCTGCGCCAGCATCGAACTCGCTCGGCTCAATCCGCAGAGTTGCGTGCTGGCCCTGCACCCTGGCACCACCGACACGGCGCTGTCCCGGCCCTTCCAGGCCCGGGTACCGGCCGACAAGCTGTTCACCCCCGCCTATGCGGCCGAACGGCTGCTGGAGGTGCTGGCCGCACGGGCGCCGGCCGAGACCGGCAGTTTCTGGGATTGGCAGGGACAGCCGGTGGTCTGGTAGCGCCCGGCTTCAGACCGCGGCGCGGCGCACCGTGGACAGCAGCGCGGCCGCGGCGAGGAACAGGCTGGCGAACACCCGGTTGGTGATGCGCTGCTGCCGAGGCGTGCGCAGCAGGGTCAGCACCCGGGCAGCCAGACCGGTGTAGCCGGCCATCACGATCAGGTCGACGGTGACCATGGTCACCCCGATGAGCAGATACTGCGCGGCCAGGGGCGCGTGGGGATCGACGAATTGCGGCAACACCGCGAGCAGGAAGATCAGCGCCTTGGGATTGCTCACGTTGACCAGGAAGCCACGCATGACCAGGGCACCGATCCGCGGTGGCAGACGTTCGCCGACCACCTGCTCACCCAGGTCCAGCGGCGCGGCGCGCCATTGGCGGATGGCCAGGTAGGCGAGATAGGCCACGCCGAACCACTTGATCAGGGTGAAGGCCAGTTGCGAGGTCGCCAGCAAGGCGCCGACGCCCACGGCGACCACGGCGATCTGCAGCGCCAGTCCCAGTTGCAGGCCCAGCGCCGTCCAGTAGCCGCGCCGGAAACCGTGGTTGACGCCGGCACTCATGGAGGCGACGGCGCCCGCCCCCGGCGAGAGGCTGATCATCCAGCAGGCAATGAAGAAACCGGTCCAGACCTGCAGACTCATGGATTCACCTGTCGAGATGGAAATCGAAGGAGCCGTCGGCATCGCGCCAGCGCCGGACCGACTTCTGGAAGAATTGGGTGTTGGGGATCTGCACCAGGGTGGCTTCCTGGTTATCGTCCAGTTCCTGCAGCGTCACGAAGAGCATGTTGATGGCCACCACCCGCCCCTTGATGCCCGGCTTGTCCGAAGCGTCCAGCACCTCGATGCGATCGCCCAGGCGAAAGGGGCCGACGGTAAAGATCAGCACCGCGCAGAACAGGTTGGAGAGCACGCTCCAGATGGCGAAGAAGGCCACCGCGGCCACCGCGACGAAACCGGAAATGGCCGTCCAGAGCACCGCCGCGGAGACCCCGAAGCGCTCCAGCGCCATGAGGATGGCACTGCCCATGATCAGCCAGCGCAGGACTCCACGCAGCCCGAGGACGATCTGCGGCGGCAGCGGATAGCGTTCGCCCAGGCCGGTGACGGCGCGGGCCACGATACGCTGCAGCACGTAGCCGAGCAGCAGCACCAGGGCCACCTGACCGGCCACCAGCAGGTAGTCGCCCCAACCCGGCAGCCAGGTGTACAGCCACTGAGTCATCAGGCCCCCTCGAGTTCGGCTTGCAGACCTTCCAACCGCTCCAGGGCCTCCAGCCACTGTTCTTCCAGCTCGGCTTCGCGGGTCTTGGCAGTGGCCTGGTCGGCCAGCGCCTGGCGCAGCTCCTCCTTGCGGGAAGCGTCGTAGAGTCCGCTGTCACCCAGGCGGGCTTCCAGGGTAGCGAGCCTTTCCTGCAGCTTGCCCAGCTCGGCTTCCAGCTTGTCGGCGGCCTTCTTCAGCGGCGCCAGCTGCTGGCGCAGGGCGGCGGCGGCCTGGCGCTGCGCCTTGCGATCGGTCTTGTCGACCGCCGCGTCGCCGTCCGCCACGAGCACCTGCCGGGCACGGAAATCCACCAGCCAGCGACTGTAGTCGTCCAGGTCGCCGTCGAAGGCCTGCACCTTGCCATCGGCCACCAGCAGGAATTCGTCGGTGGTGCTCTTGAGCAGATGACGATCGTGGGAGACCACCAGCACCGCCCCGGCGAATTCCTGCAGCGCCAGGGTCAGCGCCAGGCGCATGTCCAGATCCAGATGGTTGGTGGGTTCATCCAGCAGCAGCAGGTTGGGCTTCTGCCAGGCGATCAGCGCCAGGGCCAGCCGGGCCTTTTCGCCACCGGAGAAATTCAAAACCACCTCGTCGCAGCGCGGACCACGGAAGTCGAAGCCACCCAGGAAGTCACGCAGACCCTGCTCGCGCTCGCCGGGGGCGATGCGCTGCAGGTGCAGCAGCGGACTGGCCTTGGCGTCCAGGGAATCGAGCTGGTGCTGGGCGAAGTAGCCGATGGCCAGGTTCTCGCCGCGCTGCAGGCGGCCGCCGAGGGGTTCCAGCTCGGCAGCCAGGGTCTTGATCAGGGTCGACTTGCCGGCGCCGTTGGGGCCGAGCAGGCCGATGCGTGCCCCCGGCGCCAGCTGCAGCTTGACCGGGTGCAGGATGGTGGTCTCGCCGTAGCCGAGTCGGCCTTCGGCCAGGTCGAGCAGTGGGCTGGACAGCTTGTCCGCCTCACGGAAAACGAATTCGAAGGGCGAGTCGACATGGGCCGGCGCCAGCTCTTCCAGGCGTTCCAGGGCCTTGATCCGGCTCTGTGCCTGGCGCGCCTTGGTGGCCTGGGCCTTGAAGCGGGCGATGTACTTCTCCATGTGGGCACGCTGGGCCTGCTGCTTGTCATAGGCCTGCTGCTGCTGCGCCAGGCGTTCGGCGCGGGTACGCTCGAAGCTGGAATAGCCGCCACGATAGAGATTGAGCTTCTGCTGGTCCAGGTGCACCACGTGATCGACCACGGCATCGAGGAAGTCGCGGTCGTGGGAGATCAGGATCAGGGTGCCGGGATAGCCCTTGAGCCAGTCTTCCAGCCAGAGGATGGCGTCCAGATCCAGGTGGTTGGTGGGTTCGTCGAGCAGCAGCAGGTCCGAAGGGCACATCAGCGCCTGGGCCAGGTTCAGGCGCATCCGCCAGCCACCGGAGAAGTCGCCGACCTGGCGTTCCATCTGCGCGGCGGTGAAGCCCAGTCCGGCCAGCAGCTTGCGCGCCCGGGCGTCGGCGGTATAGCCGTCGGCCGCCTCGAAGTCGGCGTGCAGCCGGCCCAGGGCGTTGCCGTCCTGGGCCGCCTCGGCGGCTGCCAGCTCGCGCTGGATGCGGCGCAAGTCGCTGTCGCCATCCAGCACATAGTCCACCGCCAGCCGCTCCAGGGTATCCACCTCCTGGCGCATGTGGGCGATGCGCCAGGCCGCCGGGATGTGACAGTCGCCGGCGTCGGCACCGAGCTGGCCGCGCAGGAGGGCGAAGAGACTGGATTTGCCGGCACCATTGGCACCGATCAGACCGGCTTTCTGGCCGGGATGCAGGGTCAGCTCAGCGCTTTCGAGCAGACGCTGGGGACCACGCTGTAGAGTAAGGTTCTGTAGTCGGATCATGGCGGCGGAGTGTAGCAGCTCCACCACCCACGAATGGGGAGGCGGACATGCAAGAGGACCTGTGGGAATTCGCGTTGGCAGTATACGCCCGGCCCGGTGTGGAAGGCGCCTGTTTGCGTCTGCAGGAAGCCGGTGCCGATGTCTGCCTGGTGCTGACGGCACTCTGGCTGGATCGGCGTGCCTGCGCCCTCGACAATGAAGGCCTGACGCGGCTGCGCCGCGCCGCGCAGCACTGGCAGGATACGGTGGTGCGTCCGCTGCGCCAGCTACGGCAGGCCTGGAAGGCGGCGTCCAGCGCGGACGAAAGCCTGGCGGCACTGCGCGAGCAGCTCAAGGGACTGGAATTGGCAGCGGAACGTGAACAGCTCGCGCGTCTGGCGCGACTCGCCGGCCATTGGCCGTGCCGAGAGGCACGGGACCAGGAGGACTGGCTGCACGCGCTGGCACCGCGCGAGGCAGCCGCAGCGGACCTCGACCTGCTGGCCGAGGCGGCGCGGATGATCCGAGTCTAGACCGAAGCCAGACGCGGTTGCTGGTGCGAGGTGTGCAGCACCTCGATGAGGCAGTCTTCCAGCTCGAAGCGCTCGCGCAGGGTTTCGCCCAGCAGCTTGAGTTCGATGGTCAGCAGACCCGGGTCCCGGTAGGCCCCGCGCTCGAATCTGTCGTTGAAGTTCAGGGCGGCGTCGGTCAGGGCCTGCAGGCGCGGATAGACGCTGTCGGCGAACTCGATGGCGCGCTCGTCCTGGAATTCACGGGCTTCGGCCACCAGTTGCTCGTAGATCTCGAAATGCGCGGTGGACATGTAGTCGACCAGCATGTCGCAGAGTCGCTCCAGTTCACCGACCTCGCGCACCGGACCCAGCAGGGGCTCCATGTCCAGGGTTTCGTAGGCGGTCACCAGCTCGCGGCGGGCAATCAGCCAGCGGTCGATCAGCTGGTGGACCCCACCCCAGCGTTCCTGGGCATTGCGGCAGGTTTCTAGCATGACGGCAGCTCTCTATACGGGCAAGACGGTCCGGGCGCAGACGCCCGGGGGTTATCAGGAACTATACCGACATCGTCTCGCCAGGCGAGTGCCGTTGCTCGGAGAAAGGCCCAATGTGGCGCTTCAGCAGTTAACCACACAATTTTGGCGGCGCTTCCTGTCCGCAGTGGCGGACCGCCTTGGACGTCGTTGGCACTCCTCGCCATAGCCCTGCCATGACCCGTCCCGGCGCCTGGCCCGCCCGGGGCGCCGAACCGAACAAGACTCACTCGCCACTTCTTGCGCGAGCTTCAGAAACCCCACACTAGCGACGGCGAAAGACCTTGACCAGGCTCAGGGCCATGAGCAGCACGAAGGCCAGCAGGCTCCATTCCGGGATACTCAGACCGAACAGCGTCCAGTTGACCTCGGCGCAGTCGGCGGTGCCGTGCAGGACCAGGCGGATGATCTCCTGGAAGGGCAGCGCCTGCATCATGTAGTCCAGGCTCGGCAGGCAGGCCGCCAGCTCTTCCGCCGGGACCGTCTGCAGATAGACCTGGCGGCCGGCGGTGGCGGCACCGGCCGCGGCCAGCAGCAGCAGGACCACGCCATAGATGCGCCGCCCACGCTTGCCCGGTGCCTGGATGCCGGCGATCAGCGCCACCACCCCGACCAGGATGAAGAAGATCCGTTGCATGACGCACAGCGGGCACGGCTCGAGGCCGACCACGTGTTCGAGATAGAGACCGACGCCCATGAGCACCGCGCAGGTGGCGGCCATGAACAGGAAGATGAAGCGGGGACTAGTCACGGACGCGCCGTCTCCAACAGGGAATTGGGACGTTACGGTAGTGAAAGCCCGGGCACCTTTCAAGGACCCGGGCAGACGAGGTGCGCCGTCAGACCCTGGGCGTCGGCAGCGAAGGGGCGTCGGACTCGCGCCACTGGCTCTGCAGGAGCTGCTGGCTGCGGTTCACATCGCCCAGCTGGATGGCCACTCGTGCCAGTTCACCGGCGGTGACCGCGGACGGCCGCTGCGCCAGGCTGCGCTCCAGATATTCGCGTGCCTTGCCCCACAGCTGGTTGTTCATGCACAGCCGGCCCAGGGCCAGCAGCAGCACCGCGTCCTGGGGTCGGTCCTTGAGCCAGCCCTCGGCATGGTGCAGCGGGCGACTGGCGTCACGCGGACGCAGCTGGCCATAGAGCTCCACCAGGCGCTCGTCCCACTGGCGATTGAGGGTGATGTGCAGCACCTCCTCGGCCAGATCGTCGCGGCCGATGGCGCGCAGCTGACGGGCATAGGCCAGTACCACCGAGGCATCGCCCTTGAGCGCCGTGGGCACCTGTTGCCACTGGGAATCCACCGCCGATTCCGCGCCCTGGGCGGGAACCTCGTCGAGGGTGGCGATCCAGACCTTGCGTTCCAGGTCATCCTGTTCCTGGGGCCGCAGCACCTGCTGCTTGCGCAGTTGCGGCAACAGGGCGATCAGCGCCGGCCAGTCACGCAGGGTCACCTGCAGGCGCTGCAGATGCAGCAGGACCTCGCCATTCTTCGGATACTTGGCCTGCAACGGCGCCAGGCTGTCGCGGGCTTCCAGGTATTGGCCCCGGTCGATCTGCAGCCGCGCCTGTTGCAGGCCGATGGCCAGCTCGGCCTGGGGTTCGCGCTCGCGAGCCTGGCGCAGCAGGCGATCCCGTTCTTCCAGGTCACCCAGTTCGTTGGCGGCGCGGGCAGCGCCCAGCAGCACGAACAGCGGCTGGTCGGCGTGCTCGGCGGCGCCTTTCAGATGCTTGAGGGCCCCGCTCCAGTTGCCTTCGGCCAGTTCCAGCTGCCCCTTGTGGCGCGCCTGCTCCAGGCGGCGCTGGCGATTGTGCCGCGACCAGGGGTTGAGCACCTTGCCGGTCAGACCCAGGGCACCCAGCACCAGCTTGAGGATGTAGAGCGCCAGCCAGGCGGCCACCAGCATCGCCAGGAAGGCCCAGAGACTCGATTCGTAGCGGAAGTTGCTGTAGGACAGCAGGACGTAGCCCGGCTCCTTGGCCAGCACCACGGCGACGCCCAGGCCGACAAGCAGGGCGAACAGGAACAGCAGGTACAGGCGCTTCATGGGCGATTCTCCTGAGCCGCGCCGGCGGCGGCATTGTTCGGCTGGATTTGCTGACGCTGGGCGATGTAGGCCTGCAGCGCGGTCAGGGCCGGGGTCAGGTCAGGCGCTTCGAAGGTGACCGGGCGCTCGGCCAGCTCCTGCAGACGCAGCTTGACCGCACGGCTGTCTGGATTCTGGTTGTTGAAGTGCGCGGCGAGGACGTCTTCGGCCTGCTCGATGGAGAGTCGATAGACCTCCTGATTGCCGTTGAGCACGGCCCACTGTGCCTGCTCCAGCGCCAGGCTCATGGCCAGGCGCACCTGGGCGAGGGACTCCTCGGCCAGCAGCGGACGGATCGGCTGATCGGCGGAAAAGTCGATGCGGAAGTAGCTGGAGATGCGCTGGCGGAAATCCTGCCACCATTGCTGCAGCGCATTGCTCGGCGGGACCGCGGCCTTTTCCACGCCGGGCTGGTCGGCCACCGTGGTGGAGAAGCGCGGCGGCAGGGGCTCCAGGCTCTGCACCTGGTTGCGCAACGAGGCCAGCTGGACGAACTGCCCGGTCCGGTCCAGATCGGGCAGCTGGCGCAAGGTCTGCTGGGCATTGGCCACCTGCTGACGCGCGTTGAAGGCAGCCGGATCGTTTTGCGCCTTGAGGATGTCATCGACGCCCTGCAGCAGGTTCTGGGCACTGGGCACATCCTGCAGCGCGGTCATGCGCAGGGTCGCCATGCGCAGCAGGTGCTCGGCCTCGGTCAGGCGCCAGGCCTGGCGACTCTGGCCGACCACCTCCTTGAACTGCTCGGCGAGGTGCTGCTGGTCCCCCTGCAGCTCGGCAAGCTGACGGCGGCGCTCTTCCAGCTCGTTGGCCGAGGGCAGGCGGCCCAGATCGGCACTCAACGCCTGGTTGCGGTTTTCCAGCTGGCGCAACTGGCTGCGCAGATCCTCGGCCTGGGCGGCCTGGCTCTGCTCGGCTTGGCGCACCTGCTGCAGTTGCCAAACGCTCCAGCCGCCGACACCCAGGCCACCGGCGGCTACCAGCAGGGCCAGCAGTGCCAGGCCGGACGCCTTGCCCGAGCCCTTGCGGCGCACGCCTGCCGGTGGCGGTGATGGCGGCGGCGAGGCGGGAGTCACGACTGGATCGGGAGAGACATCGTCGGCGCGGGGGGCTTGAGTTTCGCTCACGGGAATTCCTTGTAGGGTCAATCCGGATGGTGATGGGCAAGCGCGGCGATCAAGGCACTGGCGCTGGCGCCCTGGCACTCGATGATGAGTTGGCAGCCGCTGGCGCGAGCCAGTTCGGCCACACGGGCGCTGGGTACCAGCAGGGGATAACGGCGCACCGCGGGCCAATCCGCACCCGCACAGGCCTGCAGATGCGCGAAACCCTGCCCACTGCTGACCATGATGGCATTCAGGCGTTCCGCTGCCAGAGTCTCTAGGACCTGCCCTGCGGGGTACTCCGGGCATTGGCGGCGATAGAGTTCGAGCACCTCGACGCGGGCGCCGCGGGCGGTGAGGGTTTCGACCAGCAGATCACGGCCGCCCTCCCCGCGCAGGAGCAGCACCTCGGGTGCCGGGCGCTGCAGGGCTGCGGCCAGGGCCGGCAGGGCCAGCAGGCCTTCGCTGTCCTCGCGTTGGGGGTGGTGCACCAACAGCCCATAGTCTTCGAGCACGGCGGCGGTGGCCGCACCCACGGCGAACCAGGCCTGCAGCGGCGGTTGCGGCCAGTATCGATCGAGGGCGGCGAGGCCCAGACGGGCCGCCGGCTTGCTCACCACCAGCACGGCAGCATAGCGATCGAGATCGAGCCAGAGCGAGCGCTGTGCGGGCGTTTCCGCCAGCGGCTGCAAGTCCAGCAAGGGCAGGCTGGCAGTGGCGATACCCGCCTGGTCCAGAGCGGCGGCGAGCGGTGGATTCTCCTCCGCCGGCCGGGTCAGCAGTAGCCGCCAGCCGCTCATGATGCGCCGCTGGTCCCGTAGACGGCATCGAGGATGTCCTGGGCGCCCTGGGCGAGCAGGTCCTCGGCCACCGCCACGCCAAGGGTGGCGGGATCGTTCAGCGGGCCGCGGGCCTCGGCGCGCAGCAGCAGGCCGCCATCGGGCTGGCCGACCAGACCGCGCAGCCAGAGCAACTCGCCCTGCTGCACGGCATAGCAGGCGATGGGCACCTGGCAGCCGCCATTGAGACGGCGATTCAGGGCGCGCTCGGCAGCGACCCGGCGTTCGGTGTCGAAATGGTGCAGGGGTTCGAGCAGCGCATGGACCTCGGCATCGTCGGTCCGGCACTCGATGCCCACGGCGCCCTGGCCACCTGCCGGCAGGCTGTCCTCGACGGTGAGGCATTCACGGATGCGCGCGGCGAAGCCCAGGCGGATCAGCCCGGCGGCGGCCAGGATGATGGCGTCGTAGTGGTCGGCATCGAGCTTGGCCAGCCGGGTATTGACGTTGCCGCGCAGGAAGCGGATCTCGAGATCCGGGCGCAGGGCCAGCAACTGGGCCTGGCGTCTCAGGCTGGACGTCCCCACCACGCTGCCCCGGGGCAATTCGGCAAGACCGTCGTAGCGATTGGAGACGAAGGCGTCGCGCGGGTCTTCCCGCTCGCAGATGGCGTACAGGCCGAGGCCGGCGGGAAACTCCATGGGTACATCCTTCATGGAGTGCACGGCGATGTCGGCGCTGCCTTCGAGCAGGGCGTTTTCCAGTTCCTTGACGAACAGGCCCTTGCCACCGATCTTGGCCAGCGGCGCGTCGAGCAGCTTGTCTCCGCGACTGATCATCGGCAGCAGGCTTACCCGCAGACCCGGATGCGCCACTTCGAGGCGGTCTTTGACAAAGTTGGCTTGCCAGAGCGCCAGGGCACTCTGGCGCGTGGCGATACGAATTTCGCGGGGCATGGGCATTACCGGCACGTCAGGACGTCAGATTGCCGGCCATGATAGCAAATCGACCGGCGCCGCTTTCGCGCTGCGCGCCGGTCGTCGGCCCATGAACGTGTCAGATGCTGTGCATCAGGCGGCGCACACCGGCCACATGGCGGCGGCTGACGGTGAGGGCGTCGCCGTTCATGCCCTTGAGGAACAGCTGGAAGTGACCCAGGGGCGTCCGCTGCAACCGCTCGATGCGCTCGCGGGAAACCAGCGCATTGCGGTGGATGCGCACGAAGCGCTCGCCGAATTCGTCTTCCAGCGCCTTGAGCGGCTCGTCCAGCAGCACCTCGCCGCCGGAATGCCTGAGGGTCACGTACTTGTGATCGGCGATGAAGTAGACCACGTCGTCCAGCGGGATCAGCTCGATGCCCTTGCGGGTGCGAGCGCTGATGTGGCTACGCGGACCCGGGCCACCGCTGGCCGGCGGCTTGGTCAGGGCAGCCAGCTGCATCCGGTTGGGACGCTGGGCCTTGCTCAGCGCAGCGGCCAGGTCTTCCTGCCGCACCGGCTTGACCAGATAGCCCACGGCGCTGACCTGGAAGGCGTCGAGCGCATATTCGTCGTGGGCGGTCACGAAGATCACCGCAGGCGGCGATTCGCGCTCGCAGAGTCGTGCGGCCACCTGCAGGCCGTCCAGACCCGGCATGCGGATGTCGAGCAGGACGATATCGGGCTTGAGGTTTTCGACCAAAGCGAGGGCTTCCTCACCGTTGGTGGCTGTTGGCTCCAGGGCGGTATAACCGTCCAGTTGCCCCACCAGACGGGCCAGACGCTCGCGCGCCAAGGGTTCGTCATCGACGATCAGGACATTCATAAGCTCAGGCTTCCCGCATGAGTCGCTCGCATGGATAGCGAAGAGACGTTGTATGCCGCTGGTCGCGGCGTTCGATTTTGAGACTCGCAGCTGGTCCGAAAAGTGCCGTCAATCGCGCCTCGATATTGCTTAAAGCTTGACGGGTGCCCTTCGGTGGGCGTGGCTGCTGCTCCACCTCCGGGTCATAGGGATTGCTGATGACCAGTTCGAAGACCCCGTCCCGGTAGGTCGCGAAGATGGTCACCAGGCCACCTTCGATGCGCGGCGCGACACCATAGATCAGGGCGTTTTCCAGCAGCGGCTGCAGCGTCAGCTGGGGAATCGGCAGGTCCGCCGGCACCCCGTCCACGTCCCACTGCAGCTGCAGGCGATCGCCCAGGCGCAGGCGCTCGATTTCCAGATAGCGCCGCGACAGTTCCAGTTCCTCGGACCAGCGTACCCGACTGCCTGGCTGGGCCAGGCTGGCGCGAAACAGTGCCGACAGGTCCAGCACCGCGCGTTCGGCCTTGTCGGCGTCCAGGGCGACCAGGCTGGCGATGCTGTTCAGGCTGTTGAACAGGAAATGCGGGCGGATGCGCGCCTGCAGCGACTCGATGCGCGCCTGCAATTCGGCCTGCTGCTGGCGGCGCCACTGGCTCTGCAGCCAGAAGTAGCGCAGCAGCAGCATGGACATGATCAGGGCGATCAGCGCGTGTCTCATGTACAGCCGCACCTCGCCGACCCGCTGCAGCGGTCCGGCCAGTTGCAACCAGTCGGCCACCAGGGTGCAGAGCAGCGTCAGCGCCACCACGATGGCGCAGCAGAAGCCGCCCGCCACCACCGGTCGATGGCGTGCCAACCAGGGCCGCAGGCGACAGAGCAGCGCCGCCGACAGCAGCACGATCCACTGCACGAACAGCGACACCAGCGCCAGGCGGATCCAGTTGAACTGCAGGGTGAAGGGTTCTGCCAGCACCAGGACGAGCACCAGCAGCTCGGCCAGCACCACCAGCACGAGCAGGGCTTCCGGTTCGCAGAGCGCCGGGACGAAGAAGTCGTCGACCTTGACCGGTCGGGGAGTTTTGCGGCGTTCGAGTATCATGGAGGCAGTGTGGGTCAGATACCACTCGTCGGCAAGTCGGCTCCGTTGAATCGGGCCGGCGCCCGCCCAGGACTGCTATCATCGGCCCCTTCTCACCCTTACCGACAAGCCCAGCAGCAGGCCGATCCATGAGCAGCGAAAAAACCAACCAGTCCTGGGGCGGACGCTTCAGCGAACCCGTCGACGCCTTCGTCGCCCGCTTCACCGCCTCGGTGGACTTCGACAAGCGCCTCTACCGCCACGACATCCTCGGCAGCCAGGCCCATGCCCGCATGCTGACCCAGGCCGGCGTGCTCAGCGAAGCCGAGCGCGACGCCATCGTCGCCGGGCTGGAAGAGATCCGCGGCGAGATCGAAGCCGGCACCTTCGAGTGGCGCGTCGACCTGGAAGACGTGCACATGAACATCGAGGCGCGCCTGACCGAGCGCCTGGGCGTGGTCGGCAAGAAGCTGCACACCGGACGCAGCCGCAACGACCAGGTGGCCACCGACATCCGCCTGTGGCTGCGCGACGAGATCGACGCCATCCTCGTCGAGCTCAACCGCCTGCAGGCAGGCCTGCTGCAACTGGCCGAGGCCGAAGCCGACACCATCATGCCCGGCTTCACCCATCTGCAGACCGCGCAACCGGTGACCTTCGGCCACCACCTGCTGGCCTGGTTCGAGATGCTCTCCCGCGACCACGAGCGCCTGGTCGACTGCCGCAAGCGCGTCAACCGCATGCCCCTGGGCAGCGCCGCGCTGGCCGGCACCACCTACCCCATCCAGCGCCAGGTCACCTGCGAACTGCTGGGCTTCGAGGCCATCGGCGGCAATTCCCTGGACGGCGTCTCGGATCGCGACTTCGCCATCGAATTCTGCGCCGCGGCCTCCCTGGCGATGATGCACCTGTCGCGCTGCTCCGAAGAACTGGTGCTCTGGACCAGCGCCCAGTTCCAGTTCATCGACCTGCCCGACCGCTTCTGCACCGGCTCCTCGATCATGCCGCAAAAGAAGAATCCCGATGTCCCCGAACTGGTGCGCGGCAAGACCGGCCGGGTGTTCGGCGCCCTCACCGGCCTGCTGACCCTGATGAAGGGCCAGCCGCTGGCCTACAACAAGGACAACCAGGAAGACAAGGAACCGCTGTTCGACGCCGCCGATACCCTGCGCGATTCCCTGCGGGCCTTCGCCGACATGGTCCCGGCCATCAAGCCCAAGCGCGAGATCATGCGCGAGGCTGCCCGCCGCGGCTTCTCCACCGCCACCGACCTCGCCGACTACCTGGTGCGCAAGGGCCTGCCCTTCCGCGACTGCCACGAGATCGTCGGCCACGCGGTCAAGTACGGCGTGGACAGCGGCAAGGACCTGGCCGAGATGAGCCTGGACGAACTGCGGCGCTTCAGCGACCAGATCGAGCAGGACGTCTTCGCCGTCCTGACCCTGGAAGGCTCGGTCAATGCCCGCGACCACATCGGCGGCACCGCCCCGGCCCAGGTCCGCGCCGCCGTGCAACGCGGTCGCGCGCTGCTGGCCCAGCGCTGATCCGGCCACTGCGCTTCTCGCTCACACCTCCGCGGGCGAGCAAGCCGCCGGCCGAAGACCTCGCCCCTGCCGCTCATCGGCAGGGCGACCGGGCGCAAGGGCTCATTCCACCGCCGAGCAGGCGCCTGATCCGAAGACAAGGGCTCTAGGCCAGGGCTCTCTGCGCAAGGGGGCCGGAAAGCCGGTCAGGCGACGGCCGACCAGCCGTTGATAGGTTCGACGACTGGCGCTCAGGACTGCGACCCGGCAGCCGATACTGGAGACTTGACCAGCCGTTCGAGTCAAGTCTCATGCGCCTTTCAGCCTGTTCCATCCTGCTTTGCGGAATGTTCGCCGCGGCGTCCAGCCAGGCCGCCCTGCCGCCGCCGCTGCCACAGACGCTCACCTGGCATGTCCAGTTGAACGGCGTGCTGCAAAAGCCCGATCGCACCCTCTACGACATCGATCTCTACGACACCAGCAAGGCGGTGATCGCCAACCTGAAGGGCAACGGGAAGACGGTGATCTGCTATTTCAGCGCCGGCACCTGGGAAGACTGGCGGTCCGACGCCGCGCTCTATCCCAAGGCCGCTCTGGGCAAGGCGCTGGACGCCTGGCCGGGCGAACGCTGGCTGGACATCCGCCGTGCCGACGTCCGCGCCTTGCTGGCCAAGCGGCTGGACCTGGCGGTGCAGAAGGGCTGCCAGGGGGTGGACCCGGACAACGTCGACGCCTTCAGCAACCCCAACGGCCTCAAGCTGACCAGGGCCCAGCAACTGGACTTCCTCAACTGGCTGGCCGACGAGGCGCACAGGCGCAGTCTGCTGGTGGGCCTGAAGAACGCCGTGGACCTGGTGCCGAGCCTCTACGGCAAGTTCGACTTCGCCCTCAACGAGAGCTGCTACGACTACGCCGAGTGCAACGCCTACAGCTACTTCCGCACCCAGAAGAAGCCGGTGATGATCATCGACTACGGCCTCTACAGCACCAAGCGCTGCAGCCAGGCCAAGACCTCGGGCTACAACCTGCAGTTCTACCCGCTGTCGCTGGCGGCGCTGGGCACCGCCTGCAAGTAGCCGCGAGAGCCTATTCAAAGGCCTGGGCGGCCCCGCGAAAAGGCCTGAGGAAGCGGACCGGGCTCGCGCGAGTTTACGAGTGGTAAACGAGCATTGCGACGGGGCCGCCTAGGTAGGGCTGGCGACCCAGGGCCTTTTCAACGGAGTTTGGCCGACGCGCAGCAGACCTTGAGCAGGCTCTCAGTCGAGGCCGGCCTTTTTGTGCGATCTCTGCCCCAGCGCGATCCAGTCCAGATCGCCCTCGCCCTGGGCGACGGCCTCCAGCAGGTTGTCTCGCAGGACGCTGGCGAAGGGTAGCGGTACCGCCTTTTCCTGACCGGCCGCCAGGGCCAGGCCGACGTCCTTGAGTCCCAGGCTGAGCTTGAAGGCCGCCGGCGAGAACTTTCGCTCGGTCAGCAGGCGCCCGTAGTTCTGATACACCGGCGCGGCAAACAGGGTGCTGGTGAGAATCTCCAGCAGCGTTGCGGGCGCCACGCCATAGCTGCGCGCCAGGGCGGTACTCTCGCCCATGGTCTCGATGGCGCTGGCGATCATGAAGTTGCCGGCGATCTTGACCACGTTGGCCTGCCGCGGCTCCGCGCCCACCGGCCAGGTCTTGCGTCCCAGCACATCGAGCAGCGGCTGGACGCGCTGGATCGCTTCGGGATCGCCCGCCACCACGATGTTGAGCTGGCCACTGGCGGCCACGTCGGTGCGCCCGAACACCGGCGCCGCCACATAACCCACGCCCGCCTCGGCATGGCGCGCGACCAGTTCGTCGACCAGCGCCACCGACAGGGTGGCCATGCTGACGTGGATCAGTCCCGCCCGCGCCTGCTGCAGGGCGCCGCTGTCGAGGACTACCTCACGGGTAGCGGCGTCATTGGCCAGGATGCTGAAGACCACCGCCACATCGAAGGCCTCCGCCGGCGTCGCTGCCGCGCGGGCACCCTGCCCGACCAGGGCCTGGACCGGCTCCGGGGAGCGATTCCAGACCACCACCTCATGGCCCGCCTTGAGCAGATTGGCGGCCATGCCCTGGCCCATGCCACCCAGACCGATGAATCCGATACGCATAGACTTGCCTCCTCGCGGTGCGATGGATGCCGCCGGCTACAGCCAGCGGCGAAACTTGAACCAGGCATAGGGAATCAGCGCCGAGACCACCATGGCGCCCAGCGCCAGCGGATAGCCGAAATGCCAGTCCAGCTCCGGCATGACCTTGAAGTTCATGCCGTAGATGGTGCCCACCAGGGTCGGTGGCAGGAACAGCACCGAGGCGATGGTGAACACCTTGACGATGTTGTTCTGCTCCACGCTGATCAGGCCCAGGGTGGCGTCGAGCAGAAAGCCGATCTCGCCGTTCATCTTGGCCTGGTAATCGCTCAGCGAGCGGACGTCGCGTTCCAGCGTCTTGAGCCAGGTCTTGGCCGTCCCGGAGATCCAGGTGGCACCCGCCCGCCGCAGGTAGGAGACGATGCGGTTGATGCCCAGCAAACTCTCGCTGAGCTGGGCCAGCAGCTGGTTGCTGCGACCGAGCTGCTTGACGATGGATTGCAGGTCGGTCTTCGGCTGCTTGGCCTGTTGCGGATCCAGGGGTTCGCGAAACACCGCCTTGGCCAGGCGATTGAGATGCGCCTGTACCGATTCGAGGATGTCGGCCACGCGATCCACCAGGCTGTCCAGCAGCGAGGCGAAGATGACATCGCTGCGACAGTGCTGGCTCGCCTGCTGCTGGGCCTTGCCGAGAAAGGTCTTGAAGGCGGCCAGTTCGGCGTAGCGCACCGTCACCAGCCACTCGGGCGTCAGCACGAAATTGACCACCGAGGCCTGCGGCTGATGCTCGCTGAAGCCGCTGACCACGGTGGTGGTCAGGTGCAGGGCCTGGTCGGTCTGATAGAGTCGCGAGGATTCCTCGATCTCGGCGATTTCTTCCCGGGTGGGGATATCCATCGCCAGTGCCTGCTCCAGATAGCGCTCTTCCGCCTCACTGGGATCGAGCAGATCGACCCAGAGCAGATCCGCGGGCAGCGGGTCTCCCGGCGACAAGGGCTGCGCGACCAGCTCGTCGGCGGACAGGCGATAGCAGGTGATCATCGAGAAGACTCCAGGCCAGAATCAGGGGTCGCACTGTAACAAAAGGTATCCAGACATGATTGACCACGCCGATGACGAAGAATCCTTTGTCTCCTCCCATCTGATCGAAGCGGTGGAGAACCAGCTCGCCGCCGGCGAGCCGGACTATGTCCAGGCCGTACTCAACAAGCTGACCCTGGTCGGCTATGACCGCGAGGAAGCGGTGCTGCTGATGGCCCAGGCGCTGTCCTTTGAGATCGCAGCCATGCTCGACGCCGACCGCCCCTTCGACGGCGCCCACTACGAGCGCCTGCTACGGGCCCTGCCCGAGTTGCCGGAACCGGCGGACGACTAGGCCTCGGCCGGCTCCAGCGCCAGCAGCTCAACCTGCTGCTCCTTGCCGCCGGGCACCGGCCAGCTGAGGTGCTCGCCGGGCGTCGCCCCGAGC
Organism: Pseudomonas sp. SORGH_AS_0211; assembly: GCF_031453455.1. Lineage (NCBI taxonomy): Bacteria > Pseudomonadati > Pseudomonadota > Gammaproteobacteria > Pseudomonadales > Pseudomonadaceae > Pseudomonas > Pseudomonas sp. SORGH_AS_0211. Next base: position 3,992,398 of record NZ_JAVIZV010000001.1, read on the forward strand.
AGCGCGCTGCCGGCCGGCGCCAGCACCGAGACCCGCCCCTCGCCACCGGCGTCCTCCGGATAGACCAGTACCACCTGGTATTCCTTGCCGGTATCGGTCTCGCGGCAACGCACCCGCGAATTCATGGTGACTACCGCACCGATCTCCTCGGGCGCCACTACTCGCGCCTGGGCCAGTTCCTCGTCCAGGGCCTCGGCCACGGGCCCGAATTCGGGCAGGGCGTCGAGCAGCCTTTCGAGACGGGGCAGATCGACGGCGGAAACGGTGATGGGCGATGCATGGCGCATGGCGGACTCCTGGAGGACAAGACGACGCGGCCCCTGCCGCGAGCAGCGGCGGACCAACGAGATGACGGGCAACAGACACCCAGTGGGAAGCCGCGACACGGGCGGCAAAAGAAAACGGCGCTCGAAAGGCGCCGTTAGAGCCTGTTCAAAAGCTCGCGAGTTAGAGTCAAACAAGGCGAAGATGGCTGAGGAAGCGGAGTTTACAAAGAGTAAATGAGCATTCCGACCGGGCTGGCGATCCAGGACATTTTCAACGCCGTTTGGCCGACGCGCAGCAGCTTTTGAACAAGCTCTTAGGTCACGCTAGCACAGAGGTCGCGGCAGCGGTCAAGCCGCACCGACCGCAGGTCGTCATAGCCCAGGCAGGGCCACGCTCTCGCCGGTCTGCTCCAGGGTGACCCGTACCAGCAGCGCACCAAGGGTCTCGGACGAGGTGTCGCAGATCCAGTTCTGGCCATCCCAGTCGAAGTGATAGCCACCCGAGCGCGCCGCCACCCAGAGCTGCACCAGCGGGGGCTGACGGCTGAGGATGACCTGGCTGCCATTGTCGAACTTGATCGTCAGCACGCCACCGGCATTTTCCAGATCGAGGTCCAGCCCGCTGTCGTCATAGGCGTCTTCGACCTGGCGCTGGGTCTGGTCGACGAGGTGATGGAATTGCGCTTCGCTGAGCCGGCTCATGACGATCCTCGAAAGAAGGGAAAGAATCGCCGCACGGTAGCGGGCCGCCCAGATGGCGTCCAGTCGCGGCTGCTGCCGGCAGCTGCGCTTCAGCCATCCGGGCGTGTCAAAGAGTCGCTCAACCCCGTTATACTCCGGGCAATATTCGCCTGAATAAAGGTTTAGCGTCATGAAGCGCCTGTCTCTCCTCTTCATCGCCTGCGCCTGCCTGCTGGCCGGCTGCGGTCAGAAAGGCCCGCTGTACCTGCCCGACGACCAGAAAGCCGCCAAAGAACACCGCCACGACGTGTTCTAAGGAGCCACCATGGAAGTCTTCGCTGTCCGTGCAGGTGAACTGCATGCGGAAGGGGTAGCCCTGAGCGCCGTGGCGCAGCAGTTCGGCACCCCCGCCTACGTCTACTCGCGAGCGCACATCGAGGGCCAGTACCGCGCCTATACCGATGCGCTGGCCGGTCTGCCGCACCTGGTCTGCTTTGCCGTCAAGGCCAACTCCAACCTCGGCGTGCTCAACGTCCTGGCCCGCCTCGGCGCCGGCTTCGACATCGTCTCCCGCGGCGAGCTGGAGCGCGTCCTGGCCGCCGGTGGCGATCCGCACCGGGTGGTGTTCTCCGGGGTAGGCAAGGCCCGAGACGACATGCGCCGCGCCCTGGAAGTGGGCGTGCACTGCTTCAACGTCGAATCCACCGACGAGCTGGAACGGCTGCAACAGGTGGCTGCGGAGCTGGGTGTGGTCGCGCCGATCTCGTTGCGGGTCAATCCCGATGTCGACGCCGGTACCCACCCCTACATCTCCACCGGTCTCAAGGAAAACAAGTTCGGCATCGACATCGCCGACGCCGAGGCGGTCTATGCCCGCGCCGCCGAGCTGCCGAATCTGCAGATTCTCGGCGTGGACTGCCACATCGGCTCCCAGCTCACCACCCTGCCGCCCTTCCTCGATGCCCTCGACCGCCTGCTGGCGCTGATCGATCGCCTCGCCGAGCGCGGTATCGTCCTGCGCCATCTCGATCTCGGCGGCGGCCTGGGCGTGCGCTATCGCGACGAACAGCCGCCGCTGGCCGGCGACTACATCCAGGCCATCCGCGAACGCATCGCTGGGCGCCACCTGACCCTGGTGTTCGAACCCGGCCGCTTCATCGTCGCCAACGCCGGCATCCTGCTGACCCGCGTGGAATACCTCAAGCACACCGCCCACAAGGATTTCGCCATCGTCGACGCGGCGATGAACGACCTGATCCGTCCGGCGCTGTACCAGGCCTGGATGGCGGTGGAGCCGGTGACCGAGCGCCAGGGCGACGCCCGCCGCTACGACCTGGTCGGTCCCATCTGCGAGACCGGCGACTTCCTCGCCAAGGACCGCGAGCTGGTCCTGGCCGAAGGCGATCTGCTGGCCATCCGCTCCGCCGGGGCCTATGGCTTCACCATGAGTTCCAACTACAACACCCGTGGCCGTGCGGCCGAGGTGATGGTGGATGGCGACCAGGCGCACCTGGTCCGTCGGCGCGAGACGCTGGAAGAACTCTTCGCAGGCGAGAGCCGGCTGCCGGCCTGAGGGGAGTTCCATGCAACTGCGCTTCACCAAGATGCACGGTCTGGGCAACGATTTCATGGTCCTCGACCTGATCAGCCAGCACGCGCACATCCAGCCCAAGCACGTTCGCCTGTGGGGTGACCGCAAGACCGGTGTCGGCTTCGACCAGCTGCTGATCGTCGAGACCCCCAGCACCCCGGACGTGGACTTTCGCTATCGCATCTTCAACGCCGATGGCTCCGAGGTCGAACAGTGTGGCAACGGTGCCCGCTGCTTCGCCCGCTTCGTCTTCGACAAGCGCCTGACGGTCAAGAAGCAGATCCGCGTCGAAACCAAGGGCGGCATCATCGAGTTGCACCTCAAGGGCGACGGCCAGGTCCGCGTCGACATGGGCGCCCCACGCCTGCAGGCGGCCGAGATCCCCTTCATCGCCGAGGCCGAGACCCTGAGTCATGCCGTCCAGGTCGAGGGCGAGACGGTCGAGCTGGCGGTGGTCTCCATGGGCAATCCCCATGGCGTGCTGCGGGTCGCCGACGTCGACCAGGCCCCGGTGCTCATCCTCGGTCCCAAGCTGGAGTGCCATCCGCGCTTTCCGCAAAAGGCCAACATCGGCTTCCTGCAGATCATCGACGCCCAGCGCGCCCGCCTGCGAGTCTGGGAACGTGGCGTCGGCGAGACCCGCGCCTGCGGCACCGGCGCCTGCGCCGCCGCCGTGGCCGGGATCCGCCAGGGCTGGCTGAAATCGCCGGTCAGCATCGAATTGCCGGGCGGCCTGCTCAACATCGAGTGGGACGGCGTCGGTCAACCGGTGCTCATGACCGGTCCGGCCACCCGTGTCTATGAAGGCCAGGTAAGAGTATGAGCGACACCCCGGAACTGACCGCGGACCAGGTCGCCGACTGGCTGCTGGATCATCCGCACTTCTTCGCCGATCGCGAAGAGCTGCTGGCGGAGATGCGCGTCCCCCACCAGCGGGGCACCGCCATCTCCCTGGTCGAGCGGCAACTGGGTCTGCTGCGCGATCGCAATGGCGAGATGCGCCATCGCCTGGCCCATCTGATGGACGTGGCGCGGGACAACGACCGGCTGTTCGACAAGACCCGGCGGCTGATCATCGGCCTGCTCGACGCCAACAGCCTCGAAGAGGTGATAGGCACCGTCGAGGACAGCCTGCGCCATGAATTCAAGGTGCCCTACGTCGGCCTCATCCTGTTCCACGAGCATCCCCTGCCGGTCGGCCGCAGCGTCACGCCTGCCGAAGCACAAAAGGTGATCGGCGGCCTGCTGGGCGGCGAGAAGACCACCAGCGGTGTCCTGCGCGCCCACGAACTGGCCTTCCTGTTCGGCGACTCGGCCAAGGAAGAGGTCGGGTCCGCGGCCGTCGCCGCCCTCTCCCATCAGGGTCTGCATGGCGTTCTGGCGATCGGCAGCCCCGATCCCCAGCACTATCGCAGCAGCCTGGGCACGCTGTTCCTGAGCCACGTCGCGGAAGTCCTGGCGCGGGTACTGCCGCGCTTTCCCGTCCCCTTGCGTACGGTGCGCTGAGCCCGGGAGCGGAGCATGCAGGTCCAGCTCGATGCCTATCTCGACCACCTGCGGCTGGAGCGCCAGGTTTCGCCCCACACGCTCGACGGCTACCGGCGCGACCTGCGCAAGCTGCTGACCTTCGTCGAAACCGAAGGCCTGAGCGACTGGGGCGGCCTGGACGGTCGCCGTCTGCGCGCCCTGATCGCCCAGCTGCACCGGGCCGGCGCCTCCAGTCGCAGCCTGGCGCGGCTGCTGTCGGCCTGCCGCGGCTTCTATCTCTACCTGATCCGCGAAGGCCACTGCAGCCAGGATCCGGCCCATGGACTCACGCCCCCCAAGGCACAGAAGGCCCTGCCCAAGGTGCTCGACGTCGACCGCTCCATGCAGCTGCTCGATGGCGCCGTGGAGGACGACTTTCTCGGCCTGCGTGATCAGGCGCTGCTGGAGCTCTTCTACAGCTCCGGACTGCGCCTCTCCGAGCTGGTCGGGCTGGACCTCGCGGACGTGGATCTGGCCCAGGGCCTGGTCCAGGTGCGCGGCAAGGGCAACAAGGAGCGGGTGCTGCCCATCGGCAGCAAGGCCCGGGACGCCCTGGAGGCCTGGCTCAGGGTCCGGCTCCAGGCCGCACCGCGCGACGACGCCCTGTTCATCGGCCAGCGCGGTCTGCGCCTGACGCCCCGCGCGGTACAGCTGCGGGTGCGCGAGGCCGGCGTGCGCGAACTGGGCCAGCACCTGCATCCGCACATGCTCAGGCACAGCTTCGCCAGCCACATGCTCAGCGCCTCCGGCGATCTGCGCGCGGTCCAGGAGTTGCTCGGCCACGCCGACATCGCCACCACCCAGATCTACACCCACCTGGACTTCGGCCAGCTCGCCGAGGTCTATGACAAGGCGCACCCCCGCGCCAAGCGCAAGGCCAGCCGATGACGATTCGCCTCGTGACCTTCGACCTCGACGACACCCTCTGGGAAATCGCGCCGGTCATCCATTCCGCCGAAGCCCTGCTGCGTGACTGGTTCGCCGCCTCCGCGCCGCGGCTGGGCAGCGTTCCGGTCGAGCACCTCTGGGCGATCCGCGATCACCTGCTGCAGCAGGACGCCGGTCTCAAGCACCGGGTCAGCGAGATGCGCCGCCGGGTCATCCATCAGGCGCTGCTCGATGCCGGCTATGTCGAGCCCGAGGCTGCCCAGCTGGCCGAAGCAGGCTTCGCGGTCTACCTGGCCGCTCGCCAGCAGGTCACCCTGTTCGACGACGTCCACCCCACCCTGGAGCGCCTCGCCGATCGCTATACCCTGGGGGTGCTGACCAACGGTAATGCGGATGTGCAGACCATCGGCCTGGCCGACTACTTCCGCTTTGCCCTGAATGCCGAGCAGCTGGGCGTCGGCAAACCCGACCCCATGCCTTTCCGCGAGGCCCTGCGTCTCACCGGCATCGCTGCCGACGCCACCGTGCATGTGGGCGACAACCCCGTGGACGATGTCGCCGGCGCCCAGCGCGCCGGTATCCGCGCCGTCTGGTTCAACCCCTTGCAGACCCCCTGGCAGGGTCCTGGCAAGCCGGATGCGGAGATCCGCAGCCTGAGCGAGCTTCCCGCCCTGCTGGAAGGCTGGTCAGGCAGGCCGTGAAGTCAGTAATACCCAATGTCGAAAGGCTGATTTCTCGTGCTCGCCGGTCGTCTACTAGGGCCCCGGGTTCTGTTAACCAATCGCCAAAATATTCGTCACACTTATCGACCTCGACAGCAGAAGCTTTGCGACCCCCTTCACCAAAAGCCGCGCGGCTGGACGATTTTTTGCCAAGCACACCTCATTTGGCTGGCGATTCCTCGATAACAACAGCGCCGATAGCCGTCTCGCTGGCCGGATTTCCCCTCCGGACCTCGCGTTGACAGTGCTAACCCTTTTGACAATCATTGCGACAAGTTCGAAGTAGCGCTGGGATTGCGCGCTGAACCAGCCGCCGTTCAGGTCAGGGAAGACAGCATTACCTCCCCCCTCCTCTGCGTCTCGCCGATGGCTTCTCAAGTTCCTGCTCAAACATTGTCAGGTCTTGATATCGGTAAATAACCCTCTGTTCATCCCGTCCAGGTGCAAACCCGTGCGGTAGCCATGTCCCGATTGGACCGGTTACCACCCACGTCACGGCAAACCTGTGCGGTAGCCATGCCCGGTGCTGGACAGAAGGGGACGATCACCGTGCCAGCAAGCACCTGCAGGACTACAGGGATGTCACCCGAGCGGGACTTAATTCTTTTCCCCCAGGCAACTTCAACCGTGCCCGTACCAGGCCGAAAAGTGGCTCAGCCAGACCAACTTCGGCCTGCCTCCGTCACCAGCAGCCTGGCCCGGATGAGTGTGGAAAGTGCTTGGCAGACAGGCTCGAGCAAGTTCGCTTACTTCTGCTGCCGACACCTGCGGATTAATTATTGGCAAGAGTTAAAACAGGTACTGACCGACATTCATCAGACGGTCATTAAGTCAATAAAGATTAAAACGATCCGCTGCATTTTTTGCTGACTGCCGGGCACTGTGAAAGCCAGTTTCAATCACGTTAATTGCGCCTCGAAGGCGCACAGAGAGGAAGCCCCGATGGCAAGGAATGATCTATCGGAATCGACATTAGGATGTCTAATTGGCGGCGCCGGTCCGGCAGGCCTGGGATTCCTGTTCAATGCCATCAAGCGCGGTGCCCTGGAGCAACTCGCCCAGGCCGGCACCATCATCGTCGACGCCGGGACCGAACTCGGCGCCGGCAAGCTGGGTGACTATCAGATCATCGCCAACTCGGTGAGCGACGTCTTTCTGGACTGCCTGCGCGATCCGCTGCTGGCGCCCATCCTGGCCCCGCTGCAAGCGTCCCCGACCTTTCGCCACCTCAAGCTGAATGCCCAGGAAGCACCGGCGCTGCCCATCGTCGGCCAGCTCTTCCAGCAGGCCGCCGGCCTGGTCCTGCCCTGGCTCGAACGCCAGTACGGCATCCCCACCTGGCGCCAGACCCGCATCATCGAAGTGACCTGCGAAGGCTCGAGCTATGTCGTCTGGCTGGAACAGGCCGGCGCCATCCGCCGCGTCCGTACCTCCAGCCTGGTGCTGAACCTGGGCGGCAAGCAGACCCGCCACAGCTTCGAAGAAAGCATCCAGGCCATGGGCCTGCAGCTGCCCCAGAGCGCCTCGATCGACAGCTCCGACAATCTGCTGCGCCTGCAACCCGAAGCCCTGCGCCAGCGCTATCGGGCCCGCCTCAAGGATGGCGGTCCGATCTGCGTGGTCGGTGGCTCTCACAGCGCCTTCTCCGCCCTCGACAACCTGGCCAGCGCCCTGCACCACGATGGTCTGCGCGAACTGACCCTGGTCCATCGCTCACCGATCCGGCTGTTCTACGAGACCGCCGCCGAAGCCCTGGCCGCCGGCTACGCCTTCGACCCGCTGCAGGACATCTGCCCCATCTCCAAGCGGGTCAACCGCTCCGGCGGACTGCGCTACCGCGCCCACGAGATCGGCCGCCAGGTCCTTGTCGGTCAGGGCATCGGCGGTACCCCGGTCAAGGTCAAGACGCTGCAACTGGATGGCAGCGCCGAACAACTGGCCAGCGCCCAGACGCTGTTCGACAGCGCCGCCCTGCTGGTGCAGGGCATGGGTTACCAGCCCATCGTGCCCGAGCTGCGCTGCCAGGACGGCCGTCCGCTGACCCTGCGCACCCTGCGCGGCGGTCTGGACTCCGATGCCGCCGGCAGCCCACTGGACCAGCACGGCCAGCGCCTCAAGGGCCTGCACCTGTTCGGCCTGGGCTCGGGACTGGCAGTGGATCCTCGCCTGGGGAGCGAGGCGTCCTTTTCCGGACGCATCTACGGGGTCTGGCAGTTCCACAACGATGCCAGTCGCGAGGCCCTGGAGTCGGTTCTGGAACGTCTGGACAAGCCCGGCGCCGCCTTCCGGCAACCGGCCAGTCCGGTCGCCGAACACGCTTGACCGAACCGACACGTATCAAGGACTCGATAAGCAGGTACCGGATCATGATCAATGTGACCAAGCCCTACCTTGGCGATAAGGAACGCTTCAAGGCGTATATCGACAAGATCTACGCCAACAACTGGATCACCAACCAGGGCCCTCTGCACGCTCAGCTCGAAGAGCGCCTGCGCGACTACCTGGGCGTCAGAAACATCATCCTGGTCAACAACGGTACCCTGGCCCTGCAGGTCGCCTATCGCGCCCTGGGCCTGACCGGCAGCGCCATCACCACGCCGTTCAGCTTCGTCGCCACCACCAGCACCCTGCACTGGGAAGGGATCCGGCCGGTGTTCGCCGACATCCATCCGGAAACCTGGAACCTGGATCCGGCCAACGTCGAAGCCGCCATCGAGCACGACACCTCGGCCATCGTCGCCACCCACGTGTTCGGCAATCCCTGCGATGTCCGCGGCCTGCAGCAGGTCGCCAACCGCCACGGCCTGAAGGTCGTCTACGACGGCGCCCATGCCTTCGGCACCCTGTTCGAAGGCCGCTCGGTACTGCAGTGGGGCGACATCACCACCGTCAGCTTCCACGCCACCAAGCTGTTCCACACCATCGAAGGCGGCGCGATCATCACCGAGGACGACGAACTCGCCGAGCGCGTCCGCCGCATGATCAACTTCGGCATCGTCGATGCCGAACGCATCGAAGGCGTGGGCATCAACGCCAAGCTCAACGAGGTTTCCGCGGCCATGGGGCTGTGCATCCTCGACGAACTGGAAGACATCCTGGCCCGCCGCGCCGTCATCGGTCAGCACTATGAGAGACGCCTGCAGGGCGCATTCGACCTGCAGCGTCCCACCTACGGCACCCAGCTGAACTACAGCTACTTCCCGGTGGCCCTGCGTGACGAGCCGAGTCTGCTCGACACCAAGAAGGCCCTGAACGCCGTCGGCATCAACCCGCGCCGCTACTTCTATCCGTCGCTGGAAACCCTGGATTACCTGCAGCCCCAGGCGATCAAGCCGGTCTCGCGCAAGCTGAGTCACCGCATCCTCTGCGTGCCGCTCTATCCGGACCTGCCGCAGGCGACCCAGGACCTGCTGATCGACACCCTGCTCCTGGCGCAGCAGAAAAAGACCAGCATGGAATCCCTGCGGGCACTCATCACCCCGGCACAGCTGCTGCCGAGCTGGGATTTTCCCGGCGACTCCTCTCCTGCTCTAACTTGACCCTGGCCCGCTATCTCCCATGACCAGTCCCGCGAAAGTGTCGGTGTTGCGCAACACCCTGATCAACTATGCCGGCCAAGCCTATGCGCTGCTGATCGGCATCTTGATCCAGCCGATGTATCTCGGTCATCTGGGTGCCGAAACCTATGGTCTGATCGGCTTCTTCGCCGTGCTGCAGACCTGGCTGCAACTCCTCGACGTCGGCATCTCCGCGTCCCTGGTGCGCGATGTCGCCCATGGCCGTGGCCAGACCGGTGCCGGGCGCACCCGTGGTCAGCTGCTGCGCTCGCTGGAATTCATCTTCATTCCCCTGGCGACCCTGGCGTTCGTCGCCATCGAGCTGAATGCGGACTGGATGGCGGGTCACTGGCTCAACGTCCAGGGCCTGCCCACCGAGACCGTGGCCCATTGCATCGGCCTGATGGGGCTGATGATCGCCTTCCGCCTGCTGTCGACGCTGTACAAGAGCGGCGTCCAGGGGGTCGAGCTGCACGGCTGGCTGAACCTGGTCAATGTGCTGATCGCCACCGTCCGCTACTTCGGCGGCCTGATCCTGGTGATGTGGATTTCCCAGGAGCCGCTGGACTTCTTTGTGTTCCAGGCCTTCGTCGCCGTGTTCGAGATGCTGGTCTATGCGCTCAAGGCCTATCGCCTGCTGCCCAACCCCACCTGGTGGAGCGGCTTCGACTGGCAGCGGGTGAAGCCCATCGTGCCCTTCGCCCTGAGCATGTCCTTTACCTCGATCCTGTGGATCGCCCTGACCCAGCTCGACAAGCTGGTGCTGTCCAAGGCGCTGCCCCTGGCCGAGTACGGCTACTTCAGCCTGGTGGCGCTGATCTCCACCGGCATCGTCACCCTGACCAATCCGCTGGTACAGGCCCTGCTGCCGCGCATGACGGTCCTGGTGTCCCAGGACAAACCGCTCGAACTGGAACGGCTCTATCGCAACGCGGCGCGCTTCGCCTTCGCCATCCTGCTGCCGCTGGCGGCCATGGTGGCCTTCCATGGCGAGGCGCTGGTCTTCGCCTGGACCGGCGACAAGGTCTCCGCGCACTGGAGCGAGCCGATCCTGTTCTGGTACGCCCTGGGCGCGGCGCTGCTCGCCCTGAGCCAGTTCCAGTTCTATCTGCAGTACGCCTACGGCAAGTTGCGCCTGCACGTCTGGTACAGCCTGGTATCCGCGGCCATCTCGGTGCCCATCGTGATCCTGGTGGTCCTGCACTACGGCGCCTATGGCGCAGCGCTGGCCTGGTTCTTCATGCGCCTGATCCCCTTCGTGATCTGGCCGATGATCGTCCACGGCCGCTTCGCGCCGAATCTGCAGCGCTACTGGAACCAGGACCTGCTGGTGGCCGTGGTGGTGACCGCCATCGGCGTGGGCCTGAGCAAGCTGCTGTACCAAGAGATTCAACCGCAGGAGCGGTTCGCCATCCTGGCCACCCTCGCCCTGGGCGGTGGCCTGACCCTGGTGCTGATGGCGCTGAGCTACGTGCTCTGTTCTCCGAAACAGACCCGCTCGCGCCTGTTTTCCCAACTCTACAAAGCAGGTATCTGACATGGACGCTCGGACCGAAGCAGAGATCATGAAGAACTGGCCGACGGATTGCAGTCGGCCGGTCGCCAGCATCGTCTGCCTGACCTTCAACCATCGCGAGTACATCGGCCAGGCCATCGACGGCTTCCTGCGCCAGCAGACCGATTTTCCTTTCGAGATCATCGTCAACGACGACGCCTCGACCGATGGCACCCGGGAAATTCTCAAGGACTACGAGCGCCGCTATCCCCGGCTGATCCGCCTGATCCTGCAAAAGGAAAACCAGTACAGCCAGGGCAAGCCCTATGGCATGCCGGTGTTCCAGCACGCCCGCGGCGACTACATCGCCTACTGCGAAGGCGACGACTACTGGAACGATCCGCGCAAGCTGCAGCTGCAGGTGGACTTTCTGGAGAACAACCGGGACTACGCCCTGACCTTCCACGCTTCCTATGCCTTCAACAGCAAGGGGATCGTCAATCCGCAGCGTTTCGGTGGCCAGGATCACTACGACCGCAGCGAAACCGACCTGAAGAAGGCGTTGCCGCTGTCCACCCTGACCGCCTGCTTCCGCAATGTCCTGCGGGAACTGCCGCCGGAGCTGGAAACCGCTGCGCTCATGGACATCGTCTGGTGGTCGCTGCTCGGAGCCCACGGCAAGGGCAAGTTCATGGACGAGATCCGCCCCGCCGCCTACCGCGTGCACGAGGGCGGGATCTTTTCCATGCGTGCCAGCCAGAAGCGCCTGCAGATGGATCTCCACACCCAGTACTGCCTGGCCAACTACTACTACCGGCTGGGCGAGCGCGACCTGCATGTCTTCTTCCTGCGCCAGGTCCTGAGTCTTTCGCTGTCTTCGATTCCACCGACGCAGAAGGTCAAGGCGCTTCTGCGGGCGGTCAGCAACATCACCCTCAACATCGGCCGACGCTTCGCCCCCAAACGCGTCACCTACTGAACTTACACAGAGCAGTTTTCCGGCTGCCAGGTATCCAGCTAAAAGGAAGGGACCCCAATGACCGTCATGCAGCGCTCTTCGTTCGAACAACACGAAGAACAACATCTGGATCTCAAGACGATGGCCCTCACGCTTCTTGACCACAAGAAGCTGATCGCGGGCATCACCGCGGGCTTTCTGGCCGTGGGCATCACCTACGCCGTGCTGTCCACCCCGCAGTACGTCGCCGGGGCGATGATCCAGATCGAACCCAAGAAGAATGCGCTCACGGCGGTCGCCGAGACCGTGGTGCGACCCAATTCGGCCTCGCCGGCCGTGGCCGAGATCGAGCTGCTGAAGTCGCGCGCGGTGCTGACCAAGACCGTGGAGAATCTGCGCCTGGACATCGAGGCCAAGCCGCGCTTCTTCCCGCTGATCGGCCACTACCTGTGGCGCCACTACGAAGCCGAGAAGCCAGGTCAGCTGGCGGACAGCTGGCCGCAACTGCGCGGCTTCGCCTGGGGCGGCGAGCAGATCGACGTCTTCCAGTTCGACGTCCCGGACGACATGTACGGCGAGACCCTGACGGTGGTCGCCGGCAGCAACGGTCGCTATCGCCTGCTGGACAAGGACAAGCAGCCCCTGCTCGACGGCCAGGTCGGCCAGATGGCCACCGGTAACGGCTATCGCATGCAGATCAAGACCCTGACCGCGCGCCCCGGTACCGAATTCAAGGTGACCCGCAATCGCGTCATCACCACCGCGCAGCTCTATCAGAATCGCATCAAGACCAGCGAAGCCGGCAAGGAGTCGGGGATCATCTACCTGTCCCTGGCGGACGAGAATCCCGACCTGGCCAAGAGCGTCCTGTCCGAGATCAGCCGCCTGTACGTCATGCAGAACGTCGAGCGCAGCTCGGCGGAAGCCGCCCAGCGCCTGGACTTCCTGCGCGGCCAGCTGCCGGCGGTGCGCAAGGACCTGGAAAGCGCCGAAGCGGCCCTGAACAGCTATCAGACCAACAGCCGCTCCGTGGACATCAGCCTGGAAACCAAGGCCGTCCTGGACAAGATCGTCACCCTCGACACCAACATCTCCCAGCTCAAGCTCAAGCAGGCCGAATACGATCGCCTCTATACCCGCGATCACCCCAGCTACAAGACCCTGCTGAACCAGCTCGCCCAGCTGGAAGTGGAAAAACGCAGTCTGCAGCGCAAGGTGGAAGCCCTGCCCAGCACCCAGCAGGAACTGCTGCGCCTGAACCGCGACATGAAGGTCACCAACCAGACCTATCAGCTGCTGCTCAACCAGGCCCAGGAACAGGACATCATCCGCGCCGGCACCATCGGCAACGTGCGTCTGGTCGACAACGCCGACGTCAACCTCGACGAGCCGGCCACCAATCGCAAGATCGCGCTGATCCTGTCGCTGCTGCTGGGTCTGGTCACCTCCGTGGTGGTGGTGTTCGTCCGCCAGGCCTTCCAGAAGGGCATCGAGAATCCCGACACCGTCGAGCAGATCGGCCTGCCGGTCTATTCCACCCTGCCCTTCACCAAGGATCAGGAGCGCCTGAACCGTCGCCTGAAGAAGAAGACCCGTACCGGCGAACCCAACCTGCTGAGCGTGGTGCAACCGGCCAACCTGGCGGTGGAATCCCTGCGCAGCCTGAGATCCAGCCTGCACTTCGCCATGCTGGAAGCCAAGAACCGGGTGATCATGATTTCCAGCCCGACCCCGGGCGTCGGCAAATCCTTCGTTTCCAGCAACCTCGCCACCGTGGTCGCCCAATCGGGTCAGCGCGTGCTGCTGATCGACGCCGACATGCGCAAGGGCTATCTGCACCGCGTGTTCGGCCTGCAACCGCAAGCCGGCCTGTCCGAGCTGCTGACCGGTCGCAGCAAGCTGCGTGAAACCATCGTGCCGAGCGGTATCGCCCAACTGGACATCATCAGCTGTGGCCAGGCCGCGCCGAATCCCTCGGAGCTGCTGATGCACGCCAACTTCTCCCGTCTGCTGGACGAAGTGGGCAGCCTCTACGACCTGGTGATCATCGATACCCCGCCGATCCTGGCGGTAACCGATGCCGCCCTGGTGGGTCGCCTCGCCGGCACCACGCTGCTGGTCACCCGTTTCGGTCAGAGCACCCTCAAGGCGGTGGAGAACTCCCGTCGTCGCTTCGCCCAGAACGGCATCACCATCAAGGGCGCCATCCTCAACGGCGTGCAGCGCAAGGCCTCGACGTCCATGGAAGACGATGGCGTCTACGGCTACTACGAATACGGCCCCCGTACCTGATACGCCGCTCCGCCGCGCCTGACTGCCCCTAGAGAAGGAACTCGCCCATGACGCTCGCCCATCCCGCCGGTCACTGGTATCTGGTGCAGACCAAGCCCAACCAGGAAGTCCGCGCCGAAGAAAACCTGAGCAGACAGGGTTACGTCTGCTTCCGGCCCCAGCGCGAGCGCAAGGCCACCGGCAGAAGTCGCGCGAGCGGCAGCGAGTCGCTGTTCCCGGGGTACCTGTTCATTCAGCTCAACGACGTGAACGACAACTGGTACCCCATCCGCTCGACGCGCGGCGTCAATCGGATCGTCAGTTTCGGCACCCAGCCGACGGCCGTGAGCGAAGGCATCATCGACGACATCCGCCAGCGCCTCGCCGCGCTGGCGGAGCCTGCACCCAGCCATCAGCCCGGTGAGACCGTGCGGGTCCAGTACAGCCAGGAGCTGGAAATGGACGCCGTGTTCCTGAGTGCCGATGGCAACGAACGGGCCATCATCCTGCTGCGCATCCTGCAACGCGAACAACGGGTCAGCGTCGCTCTTGATCAACTGTCGGCAGTCGCCACCGTCAACCAGCGGCTGCGCGCCTGACCAAGAACTGTAAGGCCCTTTGGAGGAATCTGTTCATGCAATGCAAGACCACGGTCGTTACCGTCACCTACGGCAATCGCCTCGGCTATCTGGAGCAGCTGGTCACCCGCGCCCTGGCCGAACGCACCATTCACCAGGTCGTCGTGGTGAGCAATGCGGCGACGGTGTCGCTGGATAGCCTCGAGACCCGCTGGCCCGGTCAGGTCAAGGTGATCGCCCTGAGCGAGAACACCGGTTCCGCCAACGGTTACGCCGTGGCCCTGGAAGCGGCCCTGGCCACCGATACCACCCATATCTGGATGATGGACGACGACAACGCACCCCTGGGCGATGCCCTCGACGTGCTGCACCGTCGCCTCGACGAACTCGGCGCCGTCCACGGTCGCGACAAGGTCGCCGTGCTCGGCTACCGGCCGACCCAGCAGGCCGACATCGCCCAGTGCATCCCGACGCGGATGATCACCCAGCCGCGTTCGAGCTACTTCGGCTTTCACGTGGCCCGCATCCCCTACAAGATCTGGCGCCGCCTGCCCTGGGGCCGTCCGCGCGGTGGCCAGCCGGAAGCCCTGGTCGAGCTGCCCTTCGCCCCCTATGGCGGCATGCTCGCCCACCGCAGCCTCTATGAGCGCATCGGCCTGCCCCTGCGCGAGCTGGTGCTCTACTCCGACGACACCGAGTACACCTACCGCATCACCCAGGCCGGCGGAAAGCTGTTCATGGTCACCGAGGCGGAGCTCGAAGAACTGGAGCACTCCTGGAACATCAAGGAAGGCACCAGCAACGTCTACCAGAACTACCTGCAGGCCGGCTCGGACTTCCGTGCCTACTACGCCGCGCGCAACCAGGCCTGGTTCGACAAGAACGTCTGGGCCAGCTCGCGGCCGATGTACAGCCTCAACCGCTACGTCTTCCACACCCTGCTCAAGCTGTTCGCCCGTGACGACAAGAGCCGTCAGCGCCTGGCGCTGATCCGGCAGGCGGTCCAGGACGGCGAAACCGGCGCGCTGGGGATAAACCGCAGCTATCCGCTATGAAACTGCTCTTTCTCAACAGCTTCTATCCGCCCCATGTGGGCGGTGGCGCGGAGCTCATCCTGCAACGCAGCGTGGAAGGCTTCCAGCAGCGCGGTCACGACGTGGCCGTGCTGGTGACCGGTCCCGAGCAGGGTGTGCGGCAGGAGACGGTGAACGACGTTCGCGTCTATCGCGCCGGGCTGAAGAATTTCTACTGGCCCCTGACCCAGCAGCGCCCCGGTCCGCTGGCGCGCTTCGGCTGGCACTTTCGCGACCAGTACAACAGCGCGATGCGAGCGCCCCTGCGCCAGGTGCTGCAACAGGAAAAGCCGGACCTGGTGGTGTGCCACAACCTGTCCGGCTGGTCGGTCGCGGCCTGGGACGAGATCCGCGCCAGCGGCGTTCCCATCGTGCAGGTGCTGCACGACATGTACCTGCTGTGCCCGAAGAACACCCTGTTCAAGAAGGGCCAGAGCTGCCAGAAACTCTGTGGCAGCTGCGCGGCCCTGCGCCGGCCCCACGCCGAGCAGTCCGCCAAGGTGGATGCCGTCGTCGGCGTCAGTCGCTACCTGCTGGATACCATCGTCAACAAGGGCTACTTCGGCGGCGTTCCACGCCAGGTGATCCATAACGCCAGCCTGATCGCCGGCAGCAATGCCGAGACCGCGACCCCTAGTCCGGACGGCGTCGTCCGCTTCGGCTACATGGGCACCCTGTCGGAGAACAAGGGCGTGGGCTGGCTGATCGAGCAGTTCCAGCGGCTGTCGCTCAACGCGACCCTGACCATCGCCGGCAAGGGCCAGCTGGATTACGAAACCCAGCTCAAGGCAATGGCCGATCCGCAAAAGGTCAGCTTCGTCGGCTATCAGAAGCCCGAGGCCTTCTATCGGAGCATCGACGTCTTCGTCGCGCCGTCGCTGTGGGCCGAGCCCTTCGGCATGGTCGCCGTCGAGGCCTGCGCCTTCCGCAAACCGGTCATCGCCAGCCGCATGGGCGGCCTGCCGGAGATCGTCCGCGATGGGGTCAACGGCCTGCTCTGCAATCCCGACGACCGCGACTCCCTGGGCCGCGCCCTGCAGTGCCTGCATGACGATGCCGAGCTGCGCCAGCGGCTGAGTTTGCTGAGTCGCACCGCGGTGGCCGATCTGCTGAGCATGGACACCATGCTTGACCAGTACCTGACGCTCTTCGAGGACGTCCTGGGCAAGGCGCAACACGGCTCCACCAAGCCGCTTCACGTACCTCACACACAGCTTTCCAACTGATCCACCCCAGGTCACGGCAACGGGCAGAATCATGATCATCGTCAATTCCCGCTTCATCACCCAGGATCTTCGCGGCGTCCAGCGCTTCGCGGAATGCATCTCGCTGGAGCTGGCGAAGCTGCGATCCGACCTGCGCTTCGTCGCGCCGCCCGGCGTCGTCAGGCCCGACGTGGCCAAGCGGCTGAACATCGAGATCATCGGCACCCGCCAGGGCCAGCGCTGGGAGCAATGGGACCTGCCGAACTGGCTGAAGAGCCAGGGCAGCCCCCTGCTGCTGTCGCTGTGCAGCACGGCGCCGCTGCTCTATACCAACCAGATCGCCACCCACCACGACATCAACTACGTGCGCTTTCCAGAGAGTTACTCGTGGAAATTCCGCACCTCGTACCGCTGCCTGATCCCCATGCTGCTCAAGCGCTCGAATGCCCTGATCACCGTGAGTGAATTCTCCCGGGACGAGATCTCGCGCTTCTATCGCTACCCGAGCGACTCGATCACGGTCGTACCCAATGCCGTCGCCGACGCCTTCACCCTGGCGCCGCGAATCGACAGCGCCGATACCCCCTATCTGCTGGCGGTGTCCTCGCCCAGCTACCACAAGAACTTCTCGCGGATGCTGGAAGCCTTCGCCGCCCTGCCGCGGGACCTCAAGGTCGAATTGCGTATCGTCGGCGACAGCCACGCCGTGTTCGGCCAGAGCGATCTGGCGACCCTGGCCGCCAGGGATCCGCGGGTCAAGCTGCTCGGCCGCATCGACGATGCCGAACTGGCGCGCCAGTATCGCCAGGCCACCGCCTTCGTCTTTCCGTCGCTCTACGAGGGGTTCGGCATCCCGCCCCTCGAAGCCCAGGCCTGCGGCTGCCCGGTGATCTCGGCCAATACCGCCTCCATGCCGGAAGTGCTGCAGGACAGCGTCCTCTATTTCGACCCCTACGAGACGGCCAGCATCACCCAGGCGATGCGCACCATCCTGCAGGACGCACCGCTCAGGGAGGCGCTCCGCGCCAAGGGCCTGGCCAACATCCAGCGCTTCAACTGGCAGACCTCGGCCAGCAAGGTCTCCGACCTGCTGGACAGCGCCCTGGCGAGCTCCTCGAAGACCACGGCCAGGGCCGCCTGAAACGACCACAGAACAATAATTCAGCGATCAAGAACTCATGGAAGAGACAAGCAACGCCATGGCAGGCCAGAGCCGCTCCTCGGTACCCCTGACGCTCGACAACGACACGAGAACGTCCGGGCGCGTCCTTCAGGTCGCTGAATGCCACCTACTGCAAGGCGGCTCGGACGACATCGCGGCAGCGACCGCGGAATGTCCGGATAACGCCGCTGCTTGCGAAACGCCTGCAACAGACACCGTCTTTGCACAAAGCCCAACCATCAAGTTGCACGAGCTCGACAGCCCTTCGGACAGCATCGAGATCACCCGGCTGCCCTGGGGATATGCAGTGACCAGAAAGACCCGCACTCCATGAATCAGCACCAGCACTTGATTTCATTTCACGCTTAAGGAAGACGACATGAAAATCGCCATCGTTCACGATTGGTTGGTAACCTTTGCTGGCGCCGAACGCGTGCTTGCCGAACTGCTCGACATCTGGCCGGAGGCGGACCTGTTCAGCGTGATCGACTTCCTTTCGGACGAGGATCGGGCGCAATTGCAGGGCAAGCAGGCGACCACCACCTTCATCCAGCGCCTGCCCCAGGC
The DNA here is from genome assembly GCF_031453455.1 of Pseudomonas sp. SORGH_AS_0211. Lineage (NCBI taxonomy): Bacteria > Pseudomonadati > Pseudomonadota > Gammaproteobacteria > Pseudomonadales > Pseudomonadaceae > Pseudomonas > Pseudomonas sp. SORGH_AS_0211. The sequence continues at coordinate 4,010,939 of NZ_JAVIZV010000001.1, forward strand.
CAAGAAGCGCTATCAGACCTACCTGCCGCTGATGCCGCACGCCATCGAGCAACTCGACCTGTCCGGCTACGACCTGATCATCTCCAGCAGCCATGCGGTGGCCAAGGGCGTCCTGACCGGTCCGGACCAGCTGCACATCAGCTACGTCCACTCGCCCATCCGCTACGCCTGGGACCTGCAGCACCAGTACCTCAAGGAAGCCGGTCTCGACCGCGGCCTCAAGGGCAAGCTGGCGCGCGTCATCCTGCACTACGTCCGCATCTGGGATCAGCGCACCGCCGCTGGCGTGGACGCCTTCGTCGCCAACTCCCACTTCATCGCCCGGCGCATCAGCAAGGCCTATCGCCGCGAAGCCAAGGTCATCTATCCGCCGGTCGACATCAGTCGCTTCACGCCCAGCGGCGGCAAGGAGGACTTCTATCTCACGGCCTCGCGCATGGTGCCCTACAAGCGCATGCCCATGATCGTCGAAGCCTTCAGCTCGATGCCCGACAAGAAGCTGGTGGTGATCGGCGCCGGCCCCGAATTCGAGAAGGCCAAGGAAGTCGCCGGCCCCAACGTCACCATGCTGGGCTACCAGGATTTCGACTGCCTGCTGGATCACATGCGCCGGGCGCGGGCCTTCGTCTTTGCCGCCGAGGAAGATTTCGGCATCACCCCCATCGAAGCCCAGGCCTGCGGTACCCCCGTCATCGCCTATGGCCGGGGTGGCGTCCTGGAAACCGTGCGCGGCCTGGATACGCAACAGCCGACCGGCGTCTTCTATCCGGAGCAGACCGCTGCCTCGCTATGCGCCGCCGTGCGCCAGTTCGAGGCCCTGGAAACACCGATCAGCCAGCAGGCGTGCCGGCAGAATGCCGAGCGCTTCGCCACCAAGCGCTTCCGTCAGGAAATGCGCGCCTTCGTCGAAGCCCGGGTCGCCGCCCTGCACCTGCCCGCCGACCTGGATCTGGACATCGTGACGCCCTTTCCCAGCAAGGGCCTGCAGCCGAGTTCGCTGAGCACGGCCTGATGGTTACTCCTTCACGTCCATGAATTCCCGCGCCCAGACTCGATACTCCTGCAGTGTCGAGTACTTGGTGGAGAGTTCCGATGCGGACAGGTCGGACGCGGTGATGTCGCGCTGCTCCCTGAGGCAATCATAGGTCGCCTTGATCGCCGCGAAGTAGGCGGCATGGCCGTTCACCACGACCCGCACCCCGGCCTTGGCCAGGCGGGCGTTGTCACGCAACTGGGGATTGCCGTAGGTCACCAGCATCACCGGCACGCTCAGGTGCTGGGTGATCTCTTCCAGGTGCGCGAAATCGCGAATGCCGACCATGCAGATACCGTCCGCGCCTGCGGCCTCGTAGGCCTTGGTGCGGGAGATGACTTCCGCGGTGCTCAATTCGGTGGCATTGGTCCGGGCAAAGATGCTCAGGGCTTCGTCGATACGGGCTTCCAGCGCGCCCTTGATCTTGCCGATGCCTTCCTCGACGCTCACCAGGTCGGTGGACTTGCGGCCATAGCCGGCCGGCAGCACGGTGTCCTCGATGGTCAGGGCAGCCACCCCGGCGCGTTCGAGCTCGGTGATGGTGCGCATCACGTTCAGCGCATTGCCGTAGCCATGATCGGCGTCGGCGATGATGGGCAGCCGGGCGACCCGACCGATGCGCGTGGCCTGCTCGACGAACTCGCTCAGGGTGATCAGGGCGAAGTCCGGCGCGGCCAGCACCTGCAGGGAAGCCACCGACCCGCCAAGGATGCCCATTTCGAAACCGAGATCATTGGCGATGCGCGCCGACATGGGATCGAAGACGGACGCCGTGTGGTAGCAACTGTCCGATTTCAGCAGGGATCTGAACGCTAGACGCAGCTTGTGCGGGGAGGTTGGCTTCATAGGATTTTCCTTCTGGGATATACCGAACAGACAATGTTAGCGCGACAAGTAGTGGTGACACGACCAGATGTCCGGCTTTGAGATAAATCGATTCATCAAGCTGACTCACGGTCACCGCTCGGCCTCGCGCGCTTCAGCTACCGGAAGCCAGGGTCCGAATGTCGTCGAGCAAGGCTCAGCTGGCGCAGCCGGGCGCCGGAAATTTCGATACCCAAGTCTGCCTGGGCGAAGTGACAATAGTGGCCAGGCCCTGCCTTCCTGCCAATCCCGTCATTGCCTAATGCCATCATGCTTGCCGCCGACTTGCTAGACCGCTTCACCGCCCTGGATCTCTTTCTGACCCGGCATCAGCACCTGTGGCGGCCCAGACCCTTCGTCGAACGCGAACTGGCCTGGGAATCGAGCCATCCGGATCTGGCCCGCTGGCTGCGGGCCCGCAGTCTGGAAGCGGCCGAGGCGGCCCATAATACTCCCCAGCTGCTGGAAGCACCTGAACCCTTCCGCTCGCTGGCCGCCACCTCGCTGGCGCTGGGTCAGGTCGAGGAGCGCCAGGCGCAGCCCGGTCGCGATCGGCCTGGCAGGCAGGAAGTCGACGTGCCCGGACGCAAATGGCTGCAGATAGAAGCCTTCGCCCGCACGCTGGACTTTCAGCAACCCGTACAGCGCTGGGTCGACTGGTGTGCGGGCAAGGGCCACCTCGCCAGGCACCTGACCCATCAGGGTGCGCCGGCCGTCTGCCTGGAGGTCGATGCGGCTCTCGTCGAGGAGGGCGAAAGGCTCAGCCACCGGGCTCGAACCCTGGTGCACCATTATCAGGCCGATGTGCTCCAGCCGCTGGCAGGAGCACCGCTCGGCAGTCGCGACACCCCCGTCGCCCTGCACGCCTGCGGCGACCTGCACGTCCAGCTGCTCAGGGTGGCCGCGGAACGGGGCTGCCAGCAACTGGCCCTGGCGCCCTGCTGCTATGACCGCATCGCCGCTGCGGCATATGGTCCGCTGTCGGTGCCGGCCAAGGCCTCGGCGCTGCGGCTGGACCGGGAAGCCCTGCGCCTGGCCCTCTGTGAAACCGTCACCGGCGGGCAGCGGGTGCGGCGGGACAGAGACCTGTCCATGGCCCGCCGGCTGGGATTCGATCTCCTGCAGCGCGAGATCAGGGGCTGCGATACCTATCTGAATACGCCGCCGCTGCCCAGCCACTGGCTGCGCCAGCCCTTCTCGGCCTTCGGTGCGGAACTGGCGCGGCGCAAGGGATTGCGGCTGCCCACCGGGATCGACTGGCCCCTCTGGGAACACCGGGGCTTCCAGCGGCTGGCAGAAGTTCGTAATCTCGAACTGCTGCCCGGTCTGTTCCGGCGTCCTCTGGAGCTCTGGCTGGTGCTGGACCAGGCGCTGTTCCTACAGGAGCAAGGTTACAGTGTGAGGTTGGGGACCTTCTGTCCCGCCAGCCTGACACCGCGAAACCTGCTGCTGACCGCGGAAAAACGCCGCTTGGTATAGGCCTACAGCCGCTCTACCCTGCACGTTTGTCGGAATCTGAGCGGAGGAGTGTAAAAAATACCTTTTGGTGATGGACTTCTCACAAAGTCTGCACAATAGTTAGGTTGCAATCTCGCAAAAAAAGCAGGAATAACAAAAATGCGCTACTACCTGCCCGTTTGGACCGGCGTTGCCGGTTGCCTCGTCTTCGCCCAAGCCCAGCTGCCCTGGCTTGCGGTGGCCTCCCTCCTTGTCAGCTGGTCGTTCCTGCTGTTCTCGCACGACAACACGAGAAACTCAGCCTGGCATTCCAAGATCTCCAGCCTCCCCGTCAATTCCCCCCTGAGTTTTCAGTCCCACCATCGCCATTGAGGCGTGTTTCAGGCCAGGGACTGGCCTACACCCGACCTGACCGGTCTGGCTGTCTCATTGTTTGGCGAACCAGCTCACAACTTCCGCATCCCGCATTAAAGTCCGACGGAACGTTTTACCCCCTCCCGCTGCCCGGGCAAGCCACTCATCGCACCCTGATGCGAGAGAAGTGTGCCAGCCGTCCGCCCGCGTTGTGACGCACTCCGCCCTTCTTCACTTCCCTCCCCCCGTCGCAGACCGACTGGCGTGCTATTTGCCCTGATTTGGGGCAACTCGACAGCGTCGTCCGGCCTTTCTACCGTGTGAACCTCTTAATCAGTGCCGAGTCCTAACGTCGCTACAGCCATCATGGCATTTAGCGATCGGTGGTCAGTCATCGGTCCTAGAGCGCCATAGTGAACATTTCATACGCTGGTAGCTGCCTCGCCCAGTTGAAAGTTCGTGCACGGTATACGCACAAGGATGGAACCATGAATTTGAAAGAACGCGGCATTTTGCATACGAATTCCTCGGCAATCTCGCTCGCACACCGCCTGCTCGATCTCGCCGTGATCACGCTGAGCGCCTACGTGGCAGGCACCTGGGCGTCGGACACCGGCATGCGTCCCGAGCATTGGGTCGTCATCTTCCTGTCCTTGCTGATCTTCCACTTCCTCACCGAGCTGAACCACGTCTATGGTTCCTGGCGCGGCGAGCGCATCACCGATGAACTGCTCAAGATCGCCACCTACTGGGTGCTGACCTTCGCGACCGTGTTCATGGTGGACTACTTCTTCTTCGATCAGTCCTATCTGACGCCTGGCGTGATGCAGGGCTGGCTGGGTCTGACGCTGGGCACCCTGTGCGGCTATCGCGTGCTGCTGCGCTCGATCATGCATTCCCTGCGCAAGGCTGGCATCAATACCCGCAATGTCGCCATCGCCGGCAACGGCATGGTTGCCCAGCGCCTGGCGCACACCATCAGCACGGCGCCCTGGATGGGCCTGCGCATTGCCGGCTTCTATAGCGACAACCAGGATACCGGTGAGGAAGGCGTGCCCAGCCCGGCGCTGAATGGCGGCCTCGACCAACTCATGCAGGACGTCCGCTCCGGCCTGGTCGACAAGGTCTACATCACCCTGGGCATGGCCGATCAGAGCAAGATCAACTGGCTGGTCCAGGAGCTGAGCGACACCACGGCTTCGGTGTACATCATCCCGGACATCTTCATGTTCCACCTGCTGCACGCCCGCAGCGAAAGCCTGGACGGCCTGCCCAGCATCAGCATCTTCGATACCCCGATGGATGGCGCCAGCCATATCGTCAAACGTATCGAGGACATCGTGCTGGCTTCGATCATCCTCGCCATGATCTCCCTGCCCATGCTGGCCATCGCCATCGGCATCAAGATCACCTCGCCCGGTCCGATCTTCTTCAAGCAGAAGCGCTACGGCATGGATGGCAAGCCGATCGAAGTGTGGAAATTCCGCAGCATGAAGGTCATGGAAAACGGCGCCAAGGTCACCCAGGCCACCAAGAATGACTCCCGGATCACCCCGTTTGGTGCATTTTTACGACGTACGTCTCTCGATGAATTGCCTCAATTCATTAATGTACTCCGCGGCGAAATGTCCATCGTCGGTCCCCGCCCCCATGCCGTCGCTCACAACGAGCAGTACCGCAAGCTGGTGCAGGGCTACATGCTCCGCCATAAGATGAAGCCCGGCATTACCGGCTGGGCTCAGGTCAACGGCTGGCGCGGCGAGACCGACACCCTGGACAAGATGCAGAAACGCGTCGAGTTCGATCTGGACTACATCCACCATTGGTCCTTCTGGTGGGACGTCAAGATCATCTTCCTCACGCTGTTCAAAGGCTTCATCAATAAGAACGCATACTGAGTCTGGCCGGGGCCGCTGGCCCCACTGCTCAGCACGACGATCTGGAGCCTGGACTCCTGACTCTAATTACATCGGCAGCGAGCAACTCCCAAGGGGATTGCTGGGCTATCTGCCGTCGATACCTGTTGTCCGGACAACAGGAAGGTTTTGAAGAATGATCAAGTCGATATTGGTTGTATGCGAAGGGAACATCTGCCGTAGCCCGGTCGCAGAAGCACTACTGGCCAAGGCCCTGGAAGGCCGTGACGTCCAGGTCGGCTCGGCCGGCATCAGGGCGCTGGTCGGCCACGGCATCGAGAAGACCGCTCAGGAGGTACTACTACGGGAGAACGGCATCGATTTCACGACCCACAAAGCTCGCCAGGCGGATGCAGAGATGCTGCGCAAGGCGGATTTGATTTTGACCATGGAAGAGTTCCACTCACGCTCCGTCGAAAGTATTGCTCCTGAAGTCAGGGGTAAGGTTTTTCTGATCGGGAAATGGTTGAGCAATCAAGAAGTACCAGACCCTTATCGCCTTTCTAAAGAGATGTTTCAAAATGTCCAAATACTTTTGACGCGCTGTGTAGACAGTTGGCTTCCATACATCAAATAGGGAAGAAGGAATTTCATGACCACGATGCCTCGCTTTACTCCCGAAGTTAAGAATGAGTCGGATATCAACTTCTCCGCACTCTTCGGTATGTTGATCGATTACAAATGGCAACTCTTGTCGGTAATCGGCATTTTCGCTGCGCTCGGTATCGGCTATGCCATCCTGGCCACGCCGATGTATTCGTCCAACGCCATGATCCAGATCGAAATGGAGAAGAAGGGCGTTACCCGACTGACCGATCAGTCCACCGGCATGCCGCCGCCCATGCCCGAGGCGGTGACCGAGATCGAGCTGCTCAAGTCGCGCTCCGTGATCGGCAAGGCGATCGAGAACCTCAAGCTGGATATCGAGGTCAAGCCGCGCTACTTCCCGCTGATCGGCAACTTCGTCGCACGTCGTTTCGATCCGCAGAATGAAACCGACGTCGCCTCTCCCCTGCTCGGCCTGAACAGCTTTGCCTGGGGCGGCGAGAAGCTGGTCATCGACCAGCTGGAAGTACCGGACAGCAATCTCGACAAGCCGATGAAGCTGAAGGTCGAGGACAACCAGAACTTCACCGTCTTCAATGCCGACGACGAAGTGGTACTGCACGGTGGCCTCGGCCAGCCGGTGAGCAATGCCGGGTACCAGATCAAGGTGACTACGCTGCAGGCTCGCCCCGGCACCGAATTCACCATCATGAAGAAGCGTTTCTCCAAGACCATCCAGGAATACCAAGGCCGCATCGTCGCCGGTGAGCGCGGCAAGATGTCGGGCATCATCGGTGTCGGTCTGCAGGACGCGGATCCGCTGAAGGCCCAGGCCATCGTCCAGGAAGTCGCGGACATCTACGTTCAGCAGAACATCGATCGCAACGCCGCCGAGTCCACCCAGAGTCTGGAATTCCTGCGTGCCCAGATCCCGGTCGTGAAATCCGACCTGGAAAAGGCTCAGTCCGCGCTGAACTACTACCAGACCAACAAGAAGTCGGTCGATATCGACAGCGAGACCAAGGGTGTCCTGGAACAGACCGTTGCCCTGGACAACCAGATCTCCGAGCTGAACCTGAAGCGCACCGAGATGGATCGCAAGTTCACTCGCCAGCACCCGGCCTACCAGGCGCTGATGAGCCAGCTGGGCCAACTCCAGGCCGAGCGCGCCAAGCTGCAGAAGCGCGTCGAAGTGCTGCCGGAAACCCAGCAGGAACTGCTGCGTCTGAACCGCGACATCGAAGTGACCGGCCAGACCTATGCGCTGATGCTGAACAAGGCTCAGGAACTGGAAGTCATTCGCGCCGGTACCGTGGGTAGCGTCCGCATCATCGACAACGCCAACGCCAACGTCGACGATCCGTCCGCGCCCAACAAGCCGCTGATCATCGCCGTCGCCATCATCCTCGGCGGCATCGTCGGCCTGGCCATCGTCTACACCCGCCATACCCTGCGTCGCGGTGTCGAGACCCCGGAAGCCATCGAGCAGATCGGTCTGCCGGTCTACGCCTCGATCCCCTACAGCAAGAACCAGGCGGACACCACCAAGGTACTGGGCACCAAGCAGCCGGGCGAATCCTCGCTGACCGCCATCACCCATCCGACCGATCTGAGCACCGAGGCGCTGCGCAGCCTGCGTACCAGCCTGCACTTCGCCATGATCGAGGCCAAGAACAACATCCTGATGATCTCCGGTCCCAGCCCGGGCGTCGGCAAGTCCTTCGTGTCCTCGAACCTGGCCGCGGTGATCGCCGAGTCCGGCCAGCGCGTCCTGCTGATCGACGGCGACATGCGCAAGGGCTATCTGCACAAGCTGATGAACACCAAGCAGCAGGACGGCCTGTCCGATCTGCTGAGTGGCCGCATCGCCCTGAACGACGCCATCAAGAAGACCGAAGTCGGCAGCCTGGATTTCGTCTCCTGCGGCCAGTTCCCGCCGAATCCGTCGGAACTGCTGATGAGCTTGCGCTTCACCACCGTGCTGAAGAAATTCAGCGAGCTGTACGACATCGTGATCATCGACACCCCGCCGATCCTGGCGGTGACCGAGGCCGGCATCATCGGCAGCCACGCCGGTACCAGCCTGATCGTCGCACGTTTCGGCGTGAACAGTGTCAAGGAGCTTGAGGCGACCAAGCGCCGCTTCGACCTCAACGGCATTCCGCTCAAGGGCGTGATCTTCAACGCCGTCGAACGCAAGGCCAGTAACTACGGCTCCTATGGCAACTACCACTACTCCTACGAGCAGGACGCCAAGAGCTGATGCACGACCCCGGCTGGACGGCCTGAGCGCCGTCCAGCCAATCCCTTCAGGGATCGCGGCAGTATTCGTACAGGCGCATCGAACAAGAAACTACCTCACACAGCGATTTCGAAGGGTTCGCCTCTGAACCCGGCCACGCTTGGCAGCCTTGGATCTCGACGCTGTACCGGATTGATGATTCTGAAGAATAGGAACACGCCAATGAACGTAGTCATGGTGCTCAACTACAAGGCCCCCAACGAAACCATCAGTTGTGTGGAGAGCATCCTCAAGCACTGCCCGTCCATCGATCACACGGTGGTGGTGGACAATGATTCCCAGGACGGCTCCATCGACGTCCTGCAACGCTGGCAGGCCGAAAACGGCCTGAGCCAGGTCACCGTGCTCGCCAGTCCGCGCAACGACGGCTATGCCGGTGGCAACAACTACGGCATGCGCTGGGCGCTGGACAATCTGGCGGTCAAGCATTTCTGGGTCGTCAACAACGACGCCTACGTCAAGGACGATGCCTTCGCGCCATTGCTGGCCGAACTGCAGCGCGCGCCCAAGACCATCGTCGGTTCGGTGATCCTGAGCTCCCAGACCGGTCGCCTGGAGTGCTATGGCGGCGGCATCCTCTATCCGCTGCTGGGCAAGTCCAAGCTGCTGGGCAAGGACATCGAGGTCAGCGAGATCGCCAAGCTGGACCGTGAACCCGATTACATCATGGGCTGCAGCATGGCGTTCTGCGCCAGCCTGCTGACCGAGATCGGATTCATGGACGAAGCCTACTTCATGTACTCCGAAGAGGTGGACTGGCAGCACCAGGCCAAGCGCAAGGGCGTCGCCCTTAAGGTTTCACCCGAGAGCCAGCTCTATCATTACGGCTCCATGAGCTCGGGTGGACGTAGCGCCTTCTATCACTACTTCCGCAACCGCGCGGCGACGCGTTTCAATCGCAAGTTCCACGGTACCCCCTACGCACTGGTCTCCGCCGTGTTGCTGTCCGGCATCACCGTGCTCAAGGAATTCAAGAATCCGAAACTGGCCTGGTCTGGCGTCAAGGGCGCCTTCAAGGGAGCGACGATGCATGTCTAACCTACGCACCCAAGCCTTTGGTATCGACTTCTTCACCGGTACCAAGGACGAGCTGCTGAACTCGATCAGCCAGGACATCCATCGGCCCTACAGCTACATCGTCACGCCGAACATCGACCATGTCGTGCAGCTGCAGAGCAATGCCGACATGCGCGAGTCCTACCAGCGCGCCGGCAAGCGCATCTGCGACAGCCGGATCCTGATGCCCATCCTCAAGTCGCTGGGCGTCGCCGTGCCCGAGGTCATCACCGGCAGCGATCTGACCCTGAGCATCCTGCGCAAGGCCAACGACGAGCGCCTGTCGGTGGTGCTGATCGGCTCCAGCGAGAACGACGTCGGCAAGCTGCGCCGGATGTATCCGCACATCCAGCTGGCGCACTACAATCCGCCGATGGGCTTCATCAACGATCCGCTGGAGACGCAGAAATGCGTCGACTTCGTGATGCAGAATCCGTCGGAATTCATCCTCTATGCCGTAGGGGCGCCGCGTCAGGAAAAGCTCGCGCGGCAGATCGACAGCAGCAAGCGTACCGGTGTCGGCCTGTGCATCGGCGCGTCCATCCTGTTCGCCGTGGGCACCGTCAAGCGCGCACCGCGCTGGATGCAGAAAGCCAGGCTGGAATGGCTGCACCGGCTGTGCTCGGAGCCCAAGCGGCTGGCCAAGCGTTATGTGCACGATGCGCTGAGCATCCTGCCCATCTATCTCAAGGAACGCAGCAGTCGACGCACCTGAGTGGCTGCCCCGCAGCGTTCTCAGCCGCAAGGAAGATGACCACCGGACAAGCCGTCCGGTGGTCCCGTCTGGATGGGTAGGTCTATGAGCATTCTCCGTAAAAGTACCGTTTCCTTCGTTCTCCTGATCCCGTTGCTGATCCTGCACCTGGACGTGTTCGGCGAGAGCCCGCACAACCCGGTCGGCATCCTCTACCTGAACGAGCTGTATCTGGCCATCTGCATGGCCTTCACCTTCTTCTACCTGCTGACCAGCATTGGCACCCAGCAGCGCGAATTCAAGATCCTGATGACCTACGCCGTCTATTCGTCGGTGGTCTTCATCGGGTTGCCGGCGATCTTTTCCTTCCTGTTCTACGGTCAGCCGCTGATCTATGGCCTGATCGAGGAGCGGCGGATCCTGTTCTGCTTCGGTTTCGCCACCCTGATGTTCCTCGGGCGCAACATGACCGCCTCGCAATTCGAGAAGGCCCTGCTGATCACCGCGCTGCTGGCCGCCGTCATGGCCTGGATGTTCAAGTTCGGCGCGCTGCCGGACCTGCGTGACAAGCAGTCCTCCTTCGACCGTCCGGATCGCTCTTCCATCGGTGCGCCGGCGCTGTGCCTGGCCTACTTCTACTGCATCCAGACCTGGAACAAGGGCATCTCGCCGATCGATGGCTCGGCGCGCAGCAAGACCGTCCATATCGTGCTGGCCATGTTCTTCCTGCTGACCCTGGTGTTCGGTACCCAGACCCGTCAGCTGATCGTGCTGGCGCTGTGCTTCACCGTGTTCTGCCTGAAGAGCAAGTCGATCGTCTGGATCTGCGTGGCGGGGCTGCTGCTGTCGCCCTTCTTCATCTTCCCCGATCTGATGAAGGTGCTGGGGCTGAATCTGGACTTCTATGCCCAGTCGGTGCAGGACGGTCCTACCGACGGCGTGCGCGAGCAGACCCTCGGCTTCATCTTCTCCCACCTCAGCCAGAACCACTGGTTGCCGAGCGGCTCGCTGTCGCTGATGTGGAACAACGGCTTCATCCCCTATTTCGGCGAGTACTTCTTCCTCTCCGACGTCGGGGTGTTCGGCACCCTGTTCCGCTTCGGCTTCCTGGCCTTCATCATCATCCCGGTATCGCTGTTCCTCTACTATCGCTGGGCGAAGATGCTGCATCCCGATACCGGTTTCGTGGTGACCGCCACCCTGGCCCAGCTGGTGATCTGGCCGCTGGCCGGCTTCTTCGAGTACCTCCAAGCCACCATCTGCTACCTGATGGTGATCCAGGCGCTGCGCACGCTGCACCACTACAGCTCCGCGTCCGCCCCGGAGACCTACGTCAGCAGTCCCTACCCGCGCCCGAGCAGCCAGCTGGCTCGCCCGGTCTGATCCCTCGTGCCGCCCGGCGTCCGCCGGGCGGCCCCAAGGAGTTTTCACCCCCACGATGTCGATGATCAAAAACAGCACCTGGAACATCCTGGGTGTCGTCATTCCCAGTGCCATCGCGCTGCCCACCATGGGCGTGCTGTCGCGCCTGCTCGGTGTCGAGCAATTCGGCCTGTTCACCCTGGCCTTCGCCATTGTCGGCTATGCCACCCTGTTCGATGCCGGCCTGTCGCGCGCGGTGATCCGCGCCGTCGCCATGCACCACGGCGACAAGGAGCGCAACCGGCTGGTCATGGGTACGGCCACCGGCGCCGTCATCGGCTTGAGTCTGCTGGCGACGCTGCTGCTGTGGTTCGGCGCCGGCAAGGTGGTGAGTCTGCTGCACGTCTCGCCCGAGCATTTCGACAATGCCGTGGCCGGCTTTCGCTGGCTGAGCCTGTGCGTCCCGCCCTTCCTGCTGGCGACGGTCTGGTTCGCCTACCTGGAAGGCAACGAGCGCTTCGGCGAATTCAACATCCTGCGGACCTTCTCCAACAGTCTGCTGGCGATCGCGCCGCTGATCGCGGTGCTGATCGAACCGAGCTTTTCCGCCACCGTGATCGGCCTGGTGCTGGCCCGGATCGTCTCCATGGCGCTGGCCTACTGGCCGCTGCACAAGGATTTCCCGGAAGGCATCCGTACCTTCAAGGCCGAGGTGTTCAAGGAGCTGTTGAAATTCGGCAGCTGGATGACGGTAAGCAACATCATCAGTCCGCTGATGGTCTACTTCGACCGCTTCGTGCTGTCGCACATGGTCGGCGCCAGCCGGGTGTCCTTCTACACCGCCCCGGCCGAGGCGGTCTCGCGGATGCTGATCATCCCCAATGCCGTGGCCCGGGTGGTGTTCCCACTGCTGAGCAAGAGCGGCGAGGACGCCGCGCGCCAGGCCAACAAGGCCTTCTGGGGCCTGCTGCTGATCAGTCTGGCGATGGTGCTGCCGATCCTGGCGCTGGCGCCCTGGATCATGACCGTATGGATGGGCCCGGAGTACGGCGGCGATGCCGCGCAGATCCTGCGCATCCTGGTGGTGGGCTTCATCTTCAACGCCCTGGCGCAGATTCCCTTCGCCAAGATCCAGGCCCGCGGTCATTCGCGGACCACCGCGATGATCCATCTCGCCGAACTGCTGCCCTACCTGGGTCTGCTGGTGGTCTGCATCCAGCATTTCTCCATCATGGGCGCCGCCATCGCCTGGACCATCCGGGTGACCGTGGACTATCTGGCGCTGGAATACTTCGCCCGGCGCACACCGCCGCTGCAACCCACGCCGGTCTATCAGCAGAGCTCCTGAGGGAGCCTGCCTTGACGAATTTCCGCAACACACGAGAGGTGCTGTCCGTGTCACGAGTGAAACGTCGTATCGGTGGTGGCCTGCTGGCCACCATCTTGTTGTCCGCGGCGCTTTATGGCCAGGCTCAGCCCGAGTCGGCGACGGCCAAGGTGGACCTCATCGGCATCAACATGTCGGCCGCCGGCTTCGCCGGCCAGGTCCTGCCCGGCGTGGAAGGCACCAACTACTTCTATCCCACCGAAGATTACTTCCGCCGCTACGCGGCCAAGGGCATCCGCTTCATCCGCTTCCCCTTCCTCTGGGAGCGGGTGCAACCCCAGCTGGGTGGTGACCTGGACCAGGCCCAGGTCGCGCTGCTGCAGCGCACCCTGGATTTCGCCGACAAGTACGGTATCCGCGTGATCCTGGACATGCACAACTACGCGCGCTATCGCGGTCAGCTGATCGGCTCGTCCCAGGTGCCCTACGCCAGCTACGCCGATGCCTGGAAACGCCTGGCCCTGACCTTCCAGAAGCATCCGGCGCTGTACGGCTACGATGTCATGAACGAGCCCCACGACACCCAGGGTCTCTGGCCCCGCGCGGCGCAGACGGCCGTGGACAGCATCCGCAGCGTCGACATGCAGACGCCGATCTTCATCGCCGGCGACAGCTGGTCCAGTGCCCAGCGCTGGCCCCAGGTGAATGGCGATCTGCTGATCAAGGATCCGGCGGACAACCTCATCTATGAGGCCCATATCTACTTCGACGACGATTCCAGCGGCAATTACGCCTCGGGCATGAAGGGCGTCCATCCCATGATCGGCGTGGAAAGAACCCGCCCCTTCATCGAATGGCTGAAACAGCACAATTTGCGCGGCTTCGTTGGCGAATATGGGATACCTGCACACCCACAGTGGCTGGAAGCCATGGACAATCTGCTGAGCTATCTGGGCGAGCAGTGCGTACCCAGCGCCTATTGGGCGGCCGGTCCGGGCTGGGGCGACTATCCTCTGGCCATCGAACCGAAGAACGGCGCGGAGAAGCCGCAGACGGCCCTGCTGCAAAAACACCTGAACAAACATGACTGCCAAGTCATAGGACCTCGTTAGCGGAGATGTGACAGATTTCGAACGGCGTCACCTTTTTCCGCTCCCGGGGCGCTGAACTCGATGGCTAAAGGCCAGTCCTAGACCAGCAGACTCAGGTGCTCATACAACTAAAAGCTGAGACCTCGAGTTCTCTCGCACGCTGGACAGACGGGTCACATGGAACCTGGTCCACCGTCGAGGCTCGCCGCGTCTCGCGAAGGAACACCATGAATAACCGGCTCGTTGCTTCTACCTTCCGATTTATTCCTCTTGCTCACACTCAATCAGCAATCAAGGACGAATGACATGAAAACCAAATTTACCGCTCTGGCCTTGCTGTCCGGCATCGTCCTGCAAGGTTGTGCCTACTCCCCGGGTCAGTACCTGGACCAGGACGACCTGAAGAGCGATCCGAGCATCCAGGGCACCAAGGTCCAGCTGATCCCGATCACCAGCTCGCTGCTGATGAGCCAGGATTCCGCGGCCCTGTCCAAGGCTCCCGACCTCAAGCCCCTGCTGGACTACAAGCCGCAGGCTTACCGCGTCGGTGCGAGCGACCTGCTCTACATCACCGTCTGGGATCACCCCGAACTGACCGCTCCGTCCGGCGCCCAGCAGCAGCTGGAAGCCAACGGTCGCCTGGTCCGTCCGGATGGCACCCTGTTCTACCCCTACGTCGGCACCGTGCGCGCCGCCGGCAAGACCCTGGAAGAGATCCGCACCGATATCTCCCGCCGTCTGGCCACCTTCATCGACAATCCCCAGATTGACGTCAGCGTGCTGAAGTTCGGCAGCCAGAAGGTCACCATCTCCGGTGCTGTGAACAAGGGCGATGCCATTCCCCTGACCACCAAGCCCATCACCCTGGTGGAAGCCCTGGGTCAGGTCGGTGTGGCCAACAGCGGTGGCGCCGACCTGACTGGCGTGACCCTGGTCCGCGACGGCAAGGAATACCGTCTGGATACCGACAGCCTGAACCGCAAGGATTCCAAGCTGTACGGCATCTACCTGAAGGACGGTGACAGCATCCACCTGCCCTACAACGATGCCCGCAAGGTATACGTGGTCGGTGAAGTCCGCTCCCCGGCAGCGGTCAGCTACAAGATCACCAACCTGAACCTGATGGAAGCCCTGAGCGAGGCCGGTGGCATCCAGCAGGAAACCGCCAACGCCGATGCCGTCTACGTCATCCGTGGCCCGGAAGATCTGAAGGCGCCGGGTGCCACTGCCCAGGTCTTCCACCTGGCGGCCAAGAACCCGACCGCCTATGTGCTGGCGCAGAACTTCCATCTGCAGCCGCAGGACGTGGTCTTCGTTGGCCCGGCCGGTATCACCCGCTGGAACCGCTTCGTCAGCCAACTGCTGGGTTCCACCAACATCCTGTCCTCCAGCGCCAGCCTGAACAGCAGCTTCAAGTAATAGCGCTCGCTTGCCGTCATGCCGGTTACCGCCGCGCATGACGGCAATTCCTCTGACTTTCTGCTACACCCCCCTCTGCATCCCCGCAATTTCTCCCGCCAGAAAATCTGAAATCCGCTGCCTAGACGGCCTCGCCCGTCGCCGATTAATTATTTCGATACCTGTTAGCCCCGTAATTGCTGCCGCTCGGCCTGGCGCAGGCAGTTTTTCGTCACGCTTTTGCGTAATGTAGCTAACCTGATACCGAAGTTGGGCACGTTTAAGGACTGGGTGTGGCGTCAGGTAAGGCAACAAGAGCAAGGTCCCGCTTCGGTTGGTGGCGCAAGCTGACAGTAGGGCTGCTGGGCTATCTGTCCCTCCTGGGGACGGCCCTAGCGGCGCCCGCCAGCGTGGCGTTCTGGTACGCGGAAAAGCCGCCGGTAGCCGAACTCGCGCAGTTCGACTGGGTGGTGCTCGAACCCGGCCATGCCAGCGCCGCCGATGTCCGCGCCCTGCACGAGGCCGGCGCCCAACCCTTCGCCTATCTGTCCATTGGCGAATTCGCCGGCGATGCGGCGGCCCTGGAAAAGGCCGGCCTCAGTGCCGGTGCCAGCCCGGTGGCCAACAAGGCCTGGGGCAGCCAGGTGATGAACCTGGCATCGCCGGTCTGGCGTGCCTATCTGCTCGAGCGCGCCGCCCAATTGGCCAAGGCCGGTTACACCGGGCTGTTCCTCGATACCCTCGACAGTTTCCAGCTGGTGGCCGAGGACCAGCGGGAAAGCCAGCGCCTGGCGCTCAAGAGCCTGCTGGCCGACCTGCACCGCCGTCAGCCGTCGCTCAAGCTGTTCTTCAATCGCGGCTTCGAGGTGCAACCCGAATTGCCCGGGGTCGCCGCCGCCATGGCGGTCGAATCCATCTACGCGGGCTGGGATGCCGGCAAGAAGACCTATCGCCCGGTCAGCGCCGCGGATCGCGAATGGCTGCAGCCGCGGATCGAAGCGGCGCGCAGTGCCGGTATCCCGGTCATCGCCATCGAGTACCTGCCGCCGGAGCAGCGCGACGAAGCCCGGCGCCTGGCCAAGCGGCTGCGCGACGAAGGCTACGTGCCCTATATCACCACCCCCGACCTCAACACCCTGGGCATCAGCTCGGTGGCCCTGCAGCCACGCCGACTGGCGCTGCTCTACGATGGTCGGGAAGGCGCCCTGCGCCAGTCGGCGGTGCACCGCTTCCTGGGCAGCGCCCTGGAGTACCAGGGCTATCGCCTGGACTATTTCGATGCCTCCAAGCCACTGCCCGCGGCCTGGCCCAGCGCCCTCTATGCCGGGGTGGTGGTCTGGATGACCAGTGGCCCGCCGCCCAATTCGCGGGATTTCAGCGACTGGATCGGCCAGCGCCTGGACGAAAAGACGCCATTGCTGATCCTTGGCGGCCTGCCGCTGGACAACGAGGCCCTGCTCAAGCGACTGGGCCTGGGCGTCAGTCGCAAGCCGCTGCCCGACAACCTGACCCTCAAGGTGGCGGACCCTGCCCTCGCCGGCAACTTCGAGGCACCGGTCAAGTTGCGGACGCGTGACCTGCCCGCCGTGCAGACGCTACCCGGCGGGCCGACACCGGTGGTCAGCCTGAGCGGTCCGGGCGGGACCTTCGTGCCCATGGGCGTGGCCGCCTGGGGCGGCTTCGCCTTCGGCCCCTATGTCATGGAAGACGGTCCCGAAGCCAGTCGCTGGATCATCGACCCCTTCGCCTTCACGGCGAAGACGCTGCAACTGCCGCCCCTGCCGGTGCCCGATCCGACCACGGAAAACGGCCGGCGCATCGCCACCGTGCACATCGACGGCGACGCCTTCGCGTCCAAGGCGGAGATTCCGGGCGCGCCCTTTTCCGGCCAGGTGGTGCTGGAGCGGTTCATCCAGCCGCATCCCTTTCTGACCTCGGCCTCGATCATCGAAGGCGAGGTCGGCCCCAAGGGCCGCTATCCGGAGCTGACCGCGCAACTGGAGCCGATCGCCCGCCGCCTGTTCGCCGATCCCAAGGTGGAGGTGGCCACCCACACCTTCAGCCATCCGTTCTTCTGGCAACCGGCGGTCTCCGAGCAGAGCGAGAACTTCGAAGCCCAGTACGGCTACATGATGCAGATTCCCGGCTACGACAAGGTGGATTTAACCCGGGAGATCGTGGGCTCGACGCGCTATATCAATGAACGCCTGACCACCCCGCAGAAGCCGGTGAAGATGGTGTTCTGGTCCGGTGACGCCCAACCCGATGCGGCGACCCTCAAGCTCGCCTACGACAACGGCCTGCTCAACGTGAACGGCGGCAACTCGCACATCACCCGGTCGCAGCCCTCGGTGAGCGGCCTGTATCCCTTCATCCGCCCCACCCCGGGCGGTCTGCAGTTCTATGCGCCCATCATCAACGAGAACGTCTACACCAATCTCTGGCGCGGTCCCTATTACGGCTTTCGCGATCTGCTCTATACCTTCGAGCGCACCGAGCATCCCCGCCGGCTGCGCGGGCTGAATCTCTACTACCACTTCTATTCGGGCACCAAGCAGGCTTCGCTCAAGGTCATGGAAGAGATCTACCAGGGCATGGCCGCCGAGCATCCGCTGTCGCTGTGGATGAGCGACTACCTGAGCCGCCTGCGGGGCTTCTATACCGCCAGTCTGGCCCGGGAAGACGACGGCAGCTGGTCGATCAAGGCCCTCGACGGTTTGCGCACCCTGCGCCTGGATCCGCGCCTGGGCTGGCCGGATCTGCAGCGTTCGAAGGGCATCGCCGGGGTCCGCGACCTGCCGCAGGGACGCTACGTCCACCTGGCCGGCGCTCAGGCGCGGCTGGTCCTGCGCGACAGCCGCGATCCCACCCCCGCCCTCGAAGAGGCCAACATCCCGCTGCAGCAATGGGACTACCTGTCGCCGACGCGTATCCGCTTCGCCTTCGCCGGGCAATTTCCGCTGGAGATGACCCTTCGCGCACCCTCGGCCTGCGAGGTGCGGGTCGGTCGCGAGCGCTACAGGGGCCAATCAGGCCAGGCCGGACTGCTGACGTTCAAACTTCCGCTAACACGAGTGAGTGACGGTGAGATCGTCTGCGGCTAAGAAAACCCGGCTCCTGAGCGGTTGGACACTGCTGGGGGTCGCGCTCCTCACCGCGCTGGTGCTGGTGCTGACCTTTCATGGCAAGCAGGTCTTCCTGCCCGGCGAGGAACCGGCCGACCAGGTCTCCATCAGCTATGCGCAGGTGCTGCTCAAGGCGACGCCCGACGATACCGGGCTGCGCATGAAGCTGATCGACCAGTTGATCGCCCTGGGGCGCATCGACGAGGCGCGGCGTCAGTTGCAACTGCTGCCCGAGCCCCTGGCCTCGACGCCCTTCTACGCTCTGGAAATGGACATCCTGCAGGCGGAAGCCCAGCCGCAAGGTCTGGCCGACGCCGATCGCGAACGCCTGGCGCAACGCCTGAGCGCCCTGGACGTGGCGACCCTGAGCACGCCCCAGCTGCAACGGGTGGCCGAGCGCGCCCTGCAACTGGCGGATCCGGCCACGGCGGCGCAGCGTTACGTCGAGCTGGCCCGGCGCGATCCGCCGCGGCGCCAGCAGTGGCTGGAACAGGCGGCGCGCTGGAGTCTGGCCGGTGGCCGTCAGCAGGAGGCCGCGCGTCTCTATCTGCGCCTGGCCGATCTCGCCGATTCGGCCGAACAGCGCCAGGGCTACCGGCACCAGGCCTTCGATGCCTGGCTCGCCGCCGGCCAGGGCGCCGAGGCCGCCGCCCTGCTGGAGCAGGAATTGCCGCGTCTGCCAGCCGATGCCAGCGGTCTCGCCTGGCTGCAGGCCGGGGTGGCGGCCGCCCAGGGCAGCGGGCGCCTGGATCTGGCCCAGCGGCTGATCGAGCGCTGGCGCGAGTGGCAACCGGACGATCCCGCCGCCCTGGAGGCCGCCTACCGGCTGGCCCTGGGCCGCGGCGACACCGAGCGGGCCTGGGAGGAAGGTCATCAGCTGCTGGCCCTGCGCCCGGACGATGAAAAATTGCTCGCGGAACTGGCCCAGCTGGGCGAATGGACCGGGCATATGGACGAAGCCCTCGACCTCTGGTTGCGTCTGCTGGCACGCCAGGACGATCCGGCCCGTCGCGACCACGCCTGGAAGCTGGCCGCCCGGGCGTTTCGCTTCGATGCCGTGGCCGAGTTGCTGGCCGAGGCATCGCGGCAGCGCCAGCTGGACAAGACCGAACTGGATGCGCTGATCTTCGCCTACGAGTCCCTGGGCGATCCCGCCGCCGAGGAGCGCTGGCTGCGGGACTACATCAGGCGTCAGCCCAGGCAGCGCCTGGCCTGGGAGCGACTGCAGCAGCTGCTGGCCCGTACCGAGCAGGGCGATGCCGAAGCCGCGGGCTGGGCAGCGTTCGGCAAGAAATTCCCGCTGACCAGCGCGGAGTATCTGACCTGGGCGGGCACCGTCTGGGAGCTGTTCAAGCCCGAAGAGGCCTGGAAGGTGCTCGAGGGCATGCCGGCCAAGCAGCGGCAGGGCGACGACTACTGGCGCCTGCGGGCGGAGCTGGCCTGGGAACTGGAGCGCGACGGCGAGGCCCAGTTGGCCTTCGAACGCCTGGCCGCGAGCGACAAGGGCCTGGCCGCCAACGACGAGGACCGGCTGCTGGCGATCTATCTGCGCACGGCGCCGCGCAAGGCCCTGGCCTTGCTGGAAAAGAGCTGGGAAAAGCACAAGGACCAGAAGCGCCTGAGCGACGCCCTGCAATGGGCCGAGCAACTCAAGGACACGGCGGCGCTGGAGCGGCTGCTGGCCAGTGCCGCGCGCGCGCCGGCCTCGGCCGACAACCCCGCCGTCTGGCTGGCGCGGTCGGGTCTGGACTTCCAGCGTGGCCGCGTCGCCCAGGCCGAAGAGGGCTATCGCCAGGCGCTGCAGCGCTTCCCGGACGACGACAGATTCCGCGAACGGCTGCTGTGGCTACTGATCGACCAGAATCGCCAGGCCGAACTGGCCACCCTGCTGCGCGACTGGAAGGGCCGGGCCCGCGACAGCGACGTGCTGTGGCTGCCCTTCGGCAGCGGCCTGGTGCTGCTGGGCCAGGCGGAAGAGGCGCTCGGCTGGTATCGCCGCTACCTGGACGCCCATCCCCAGGACTGGCTGGTGCAGGCCGCCTATGCCGACGCCCTGGACGCCGCCGGTCACCAGGACGCGGCGCTGCGGCTGCGCAAGGCGGTCACGCCGCACCTGGCCAACGACGAGGTGCCGGCCACCCCCGAGCGCTATGCCACCTACCTGCGCCTGCTCTCCAGCCTGCGCGGCCCCCAGGCGGCGCTGGCCCAGGCGCGCGCCTGGCAGGACGGCTCGCCGAGCATGCTGCAACTCTGGTTCGACCAGTGGCTCGATGCCCTCAGCCAGAACAACGACGACGGCCTCAAGAGCGAATGGCTGGCCTGGGCCAAGAGCCGCGGGCTCAAGGTCCGCCAGTACGAGCAATTGCAGGAGGTCCTGCGCCGGCAGAATCGTGGCGAGCTGGAGAAGTTGCTGGCGGCCGGCGATCTGGATCCGGCGCAGCGCGTCGAGGTGCTGCAGCGCCTCGGCCATGCCGGCGACGCCCAGGCCGCGGCCCTGACGGCCGCCGGCGACGAACCACCGGAGGTCATCCAGCGGCAGCTGCTGCGCCAGGCCACCGAGCAGGCCGAGCGCACGCCCAATGGCGTCCAGGCCGGCTGGGAGCGCCGCGACTATGGCGGCCTGGTCGAACAGGGCAGCGAGGTGCGCGCCGCCCGGCGACTCAGCGATGACGTCTACGCCGATGTCCAGCTCAAGCAGAATCGCGTGGAGAGCAGCGGCCTCAAGTCCGATGCCCTGGGCAACGAACACCAGATGCTGCTCAAGGTGCTGAAGAATCTGGCCGACGGCGGTCTGGAAACCACCGTCGACGCCAGCCAGCGGTCGGACAGCAATCGCCTGGGCCTGGGTGTCGCCCGCACCTGGCGTATCGATGGCAACACCGAGATCGAGGCGGCCCTGGACTGGCACCGGCAACCCGACGAGAGCGGCTATCTGCGCGCCCTGGGCCGGCGTGACAGTGTCAGCCTGGCGGGTCGCCACAACCTTACGCCACGCGACCAGCTGAGCTGGCGGGCGGCGCACAACCGCTATTCCAGTCGGGACGGGGATGCCCTAGGCAGCGGCTTCGCCTTCAACCTGGAGCTGAGCCACATGATCTTCTTCGAAGGTCCCGCCTGGCAGGTGCGCAGCGGCATCACCTACCAGCAGAACAGTGCGCGCAGCACCCTGCCCGCCAGCGTTACCCGCTACCTGCAGCCGCTGGCCGGCAGTGGCGAGAACGGCGAGGTCACCGTGGCCGACCTGGAGGCCCTGGGCGGTACCCAGCTCCTGCAGGATCGCTATGGCCAGCTCTATGTCGGCAGCAGCTGGCGGCGCGGCATTCCCGGTTCGCTCAACCGCACCCATCCCCAGTACAGCTGGCTGGTGGACACCCTGGTCGGCTGGCAGTGGACCGAGCGCGAATTCAACTACGGTTTGAATGTCGGCCTGGGCATGGTAGTGCTCGGCGACGACGAACTGGCGTTCACCGCCGGCTACCAGTCCGCGCCCCAGGGCAGCGGCGGTCAGGCCGGCAGCACCCTGGGCATTCAATACAGCAATCGAATCGGTCGCTAGGCCGCTTCAAGGGAGAAACCTCATGAACATCACGCGTCTGCTCGTCGCCAGTGTCGCCACCGTGCTGCTGGCCGGCTGCTCGAGCTTTACCCGTCCCAGCGGCGAGGCCCTGCCCAAGGATGCGCGCTGGGGCCTGGTGCCCCTGGCCAACTATGCCCAGGCTCCCATGGCCGGCGATCGTGCCGCGCAGATCCTGGTCAGCGTGCTGGGCGAGCGTGGCATCCGCCCGCAGGTCTACGACGACAGCCAGGGCGGCAATCCCAGCGACGACGAAAAGGCCCGCCAGCGCGCGGCCCTGGACTGGGCGCGGCAGCAGAATCTGCAATACGTGCTCACCGGCAGCGTGGACGAGTGGCAGTACAAGAACGGCCTGGACGGCGAGCCGGCGGTGGGCGTGACCCTCCAGGTGATCGAGCCGGCCAGCGGCCGGGTGGTCTGGAGCAACAGCGGCGCCCGCTCCGGCTGGTCGCGCGAGAGCCTGGCAGCCACCGCGCAGAAGGTCCTGCGCGGCACCGCGCAAGAGCTGCAGTTGCGCTGATGGCCCTGCAATCCGTCCACAAGGACTACACCCTGGCGCCCCGCGCCAGTGGCCGCCTGTCCTGGCTGGAAACCCTGCTGGTCACGGCGGCCGCCCTGGGACTGGGATTCTGGCTGGTGCCGGAAGACCCGCTGATGGTCGGCCTGGCCTTTCCCTGGGTGGTCTTCGCGCCCATCCTGATGGGCGTGCGCTATGGCTTCATGCGTGGCCTGGTGAGCGCCAGCCTGCTGGTGGTGGCGCTGCTCTATCTGCACCGCCAGGGCTATCCGGCCTACGAGGAGATCCCGCCGTCCTTTATCGTCGGCGTGCTGCTCAGCGCCATGCTGGTGGGTGAATTCCGCGATCTCTGGAATCGTCGCCTGGAGCGCCTGGACCTGGCCAACGACTATCGCCAGCTGCGCCTGGACGAATTCACCCGCGCCCACCACCTCCTGCGCATCTCCCACGATCGCCTGGAACAGCGTGTCGCCGGCAACGACCTCAGCCTGCGCAGCTCCCTGCTCGACCTGCGCCGCCAGTTGCGCGAGGTGCCCCGCGAGCAGGACGCCCTGCAGGCCCTGGCCGAACCCATCGTCGGCCTGCTGACCCAGTACGGCTCGCTGCGGGTGGCCGGGCTGTACCGGGTCGATGGCAATGGCCGGGTGGATCGTCGCGCCCTCGCCAGCCAGGGCGAGATGCCCGGCGTTGATCCCGATGACCTGCTGGTGCGCCTGACCCTGGAACGCGGCGAGACCCTGAGCATCCGCCAGGCGCTGCTGGAGCGCGGCGAGACCCGGCATTCCGCGCTGCAGGCCTGCGTGCCCCTGCTGGACACCGAGGAGCGGCTGCTGGCGGTGCTGGCCATCGAGCAGATGCCGTTCTTTTCCTTCAACGAACGCACCCTCAATCTGCTGACCATCCTCGCCGGCCATATCGCCGACCTGCTGGGCAGCGATCACCAGGCGCTGGCCCTGGCCGACGACGACGCCCAGCAATTCTCCCAGCATCTCAAGCGTTCGCTGCGCGATGCCCAGCAGCACGCCCTGCCCGCCTGCCTGTTCTGCTTCGAGATGACCGAGGCCGACGGTGGCGAGCGCGCCCTGGCGCTGCTGGAGGGCAGTCGCCGCGGCCTCGACCTGCAACTGCGCCTGACCAACCAGGCGGGCCACCCCTGCCTGCTGGTGCTCCTGCCGCTGACCTCTTCCGATGGCCTGGAAGGCTATCGCCGCCGGCTGCGCCAGCTGCTGGCCGAACGCCATGGCCAGGACAGCACCCTGGAAAGCCTGGGCGTGCGCAGCCATGAACACGAGCTGCTGCCCAAGACCCGCGCCCAGGAGTTGCGCGTCTTCCTGTTCAACGAGTGTGGCCTGCATGAACAGCAAGTGGCTGTTTAGCGGCGCCTTCGCCTTCGAGGCCAGCAGCTGGGCGCTGCTGTTCGCCAACCTGCCGGTGGCGGCGGCGGCCCTGGCCTTCGTCACCGCCCATGCCGCCGGCAGTGCCCTGCTGGCGGGTGGCGTCTGGCTGTTGCTGCCCAAGCGCTATCAGCGCCCGCTGCCCTGGAGTCCGCTGTTCCTCTTCGCCCTGGCCTTCTTCATTCCGCTGGTGGGCGCGGCCGGGGTGATCGCCGCGGTCTTTCCGGCGCTCTATCTGCCGCGCAAGCGCCGCGAGATCGCCTGGGAAGCGCGCAGCGTGCCCAATCTGCCGTTCCGCCCGCTGGAGCGCCGCGAGGAGATGCTGTTCAGCGATGGCGGCCTGCAGGACGTGCTGCGTCATGCACCCAGTGCCGACAAGCGCCTGACCGCGCTGTTCGCCACCCGCCGCATGCCCGGGCGCGACGCCATTCCCATCCTCAAGCTGGCCCTGCGCGATCCGGCCGACGACGTGCGCCTGCTCGCCTATTCGATGCTCGACCAGCAGGAAAGCCAGATCAACCAGCGCATCGAGACCCAGCTCGGCGAACTGGCCAGCACGCCCGCGGAACGCCAGCCGGCGCTGCACGGCACCCTGGCCCGCGGCTACTGGGAGCTGGCCTATCTGGGCCTGGCCCAGGGCAGCGTCCTGCGCCACGTGCTCGGCCAGGCGCGGGAACATGTCGAACTGGCCCTGGCCGGTGAAGAAAACGAAGAGCTGCGCATCCTCGCCGGGCGCATCGCCCTGGAACAGGGCGAGCCGGAACGGGCCCTGGAATTCTTCCAGGCCGCCGAAGCAGCGGGCGTGCCCCTGGCCCAGCTGGCGCCCTTCCGCGCCGAAATCGCCTTTCTGCGCCGCGATTACGCGGTCATCCCGGCACTGCTCGACAGCCTGCCGGCGGATCTGAAGAAGCGGCCGCCGTTTGCCGCCCTGGTGAAGTACTGGTTATGAAAGACGCCCCCGCCGCGACCGTGACGCCCGATGTCTGCCTGCTCCTGGAGGGCACCTGGCCCTATGTGCGCGGCGGGGTGTCGAGCTGGGTCAACCAGCTGATCCTCGGCCTGCCGGAGCTGACCTTCTCGGTGTTCTTCATCGGCGGTCAGCGCGAGAACTACGAGAAGCGCCACTACGCCATCCCGCCCAACGTGGTGCACATCGAGGAACACTTCCTCGCCGGCTCCTGGGTGCCCAAGGGCGCGCCCATCAGTCCGCGGCGCCAGGCGCCGGTGCAGCTGCTGCGCGATC
Organism: Pseudomonas sp. SORGH_AS_0211; assembly: GCF_031453455.1. Classification (NCBI taxonomy): domain Bacteria; kingdom Pseudomonadati; phylum Pseudomonadota; class Gammaproteobacteria; order Pseudomonadales; family Pseudomonadaceae; genus Pseudomonas; species Pseudomonas sp. SORGH_AS_0211. The sequence continues at coordinate 4,036,193 of NZ_JAVIZV010000001.1, forward strand.
TGCACGCCTTCCTGCACCACCCGGACGAACCCAGCGCCGCCCAGGGCGATGCCCTAGTGGACGCCTTCGCCCAGGGCAGCGTGACCCTGGACGACTTCATGTACAGCCGCGCCAGCTGGGAAGCCATCACCGAGGGCTACGAGCGCTATTGCACCGACCCGTCCTTCGTCGACTACCTCTGGACCCTGCGCGCCATGCAGGCGCCGCTGCTGATGCTGGCCGAGGCCGCGCGACGCCTGCCACGGCCGCGGATGATCCATTCCATCTCCACCGGCTATGCCGGCATGCTCGGCGCCATCCTGCAGCGGCGCTGGGGCTGCAACTTCCTGCTCAGCGAGCACGGCATCTACACCAAGGAGCGCAAGATCGACCTGGCCCAGGCCAAGTGGATCGCCGAAGGCCCGGACGAGGCCCTGCGCACCGGGCTGGACGTGGACGTCAGCTACATCCGCCGGCTGTGGATCCGCTTCTTCGAGCGCATCGGGCTGCTCACCTACAAGGCCGCAGATCCGATCATCTCGCTCTATGACGGCAACCGCCGCCGGCAGATCCAGGACGGCGCAGATCCCGCGCGCTGCCGGGTGATCCCCAACGGCATCAGCCTCACCCAGTGGCAGGACGCCCTGGAGCGCCGCCCCGAGGGCGTGCCGCCGGTGGTCGGGCTCCTGGGCCGGGTGGTGCCGATCAAGGACGTCAAGACCTTCATCCGCGCCATGCGCGGGGTGATCAGCGCCATGCCCGAGGCCGAGGCCTGGGTGGTCGGTCCGGAAGACGAAGACGAGGAATACGCCGCCGAATGCCACAGCCTGGTCACCAGCCTGGGCCTGGAGGGCAAGGTGAAATTCCTCGGTTTCCAGAAGATCGGCGACATCCTGCCCAAGCTCGGCCTCATGGTGCTGACCTCCATCAGCGAGGCCCAGCCGCTGGTGATCCTCGAAGGCTGGGCCGCCGGCGTGCCGGTGGTGAGCAGCGACGTCGGCTCCTGCCGCGAGCTGATCGAGGGCTCCATCCCCGAGGACCGCGCCCTGGGCACCGGTGGCAGCGTGGTCGCCATCGCCGATCCCCAGGCCACCGCCCGTGCCATCCTCGCCCTGCTGCGTAATCCGGGGCGCTGGCAGGCCGCGCAGCGCACCGGGCTGGCCCGGGTCAATCGCTACTACACCGAGCCGCTGATGCTGGAACGCTATCGCGAGCTCTACCAGGACGCCATCGGGAGGATCGTCTGACATGGCCGGCATCGGCTTCGAACTGCGCAAGATCCTCGCGCGCGACTCCTACACCGCCACCCTGCGTGCCTATGTCTACGCCGGTCTGATCAGTTCGGGCCCCTGGGTGCTGTCGATCATCAGCGTCATGCTGATCGGCGTGCTGGCCACCGGCATCGTCACCCCCAGCGTGCTGATCCGGCAATTCCTGGTCACGGTGACCTACCTCATGGCCAGCTCGCTGATCCTCACCGGCGGCCTGCAGCTGTATTTCACCCGCTTCGTCTCGGACCGGCTGTTCGAGGAGAAACAGACGAGCATCCTGCCCAATCTGGTGGGCATCCTGCTGCTGGTGACCCTGGTCGCCGGGGGCCTGGGCTTCCTGCTGCTGGCCACCCTGTTCGACCAGCCCTTCGCCTACCGGCTGCTGGTCCTGGCCAACTTCGTCACCCTCTGCGATCTCTGGCTGGTGATCATCTTCCTGTCGGGGATGAAGGCCTACAACCGCATCCTGGTGGTGATGACCCTGGGCTACGCCATCATGATCGCCGCCGCCTTCGTGCTGCGCTTCCTCGGCATGAACGGCCTGCTGATGGCCCTGCTGCTGGGCCACGCCGCGCTGCTGTTCATGTTTCTCTACGACATCATCCGCGAGTACCCGGCCGACCGCCTGGTGGCCTTCGACTTCCTCGATCGCAAGCAGATCTTCCTCAGCCTGCTGGTCACCGGGCTGTTCTACAACCTGGGCATCTGGGTCGACAAATTCGTCTTCTGGTTCAATCCGCTGACCTCCGACGCCGTCATCGGCCCCCTGCGCGCCTCCATCCTCTACGACCTGCCGATCTTTCTCGCCTACCTCGCCATCATCCCCGGCATGGCGGTGTTCCTGGTGCGCATCGAGACCGACTTCGCCGAATGGTACGAGCGGGTGTTCAACGCCGTGCGCGGCGGCGAGACCCTGCAGCACATCAGCCAGCTCAAGGAACAGATGATCCTGGCCATCCGCCAGGGCCTGCTGGAGATCTGCAAGGTCCAGGGCCTGACCCTGGTGCTGGTGTTCCTGCTGGCGCCGCAGCTGCTGGCCTGGCTCGGCATGTCGCACTACTACCTGCCGCTGTTCTACATCGACGTGGTGGGCGTGAGCATCCAGGTGGTATTCATGGCCCTGCTCAACGTCTTCTTCTACCTGGACCGGCGCGACACCGTGCTGATGCTCTGCACCCTGTTTCTCGGCCTCAACCTGGCGCTGACCCTGCTCAGCATCGAACTGGGTCCGAGTTTCTTCGGCTACGGCTTCACCGTCTCCCTGGCCTGTTGCGTGCTGCTCGGCCTGCACCGCCTGGACCGGGTGCTGGACGACCTGGAATACGACACCTTCATGCTCCGGCACTGACGGCTGCCGGCACCGGACGAACGGTGTGACCCGCCCACCCTGGAGGCGTCCAACACAGCTCAGCCCTGCAGGACCCTGCCATGAATACCGCCGCCTTGCGCCTCGTGATCCAGACCACCCAGGTGCGCGCTCGGGACAGTGGCGAGGCCAGTCGCACCTTTGCCGACCAGGCGGCGCGCACCACCAGCGCCGACGCCACCCGCGGCGCGGCCCTGGAGCGCTTCGCCAGTGCCTATGTCGACAAGGTGCCCGATGCCCTCGAAGCCCTGCTGCTGCAGGCGCGGGCGGTGGCCTTCGAGGCGCCCCTGGCCGGGGTGCTCGAGCGCGCCCTGGCCGGTTTCGCCCCGGCGGCCCTGGCCCAGGCGCCCTCCGCCAGCCTGGCGCTGCTGGCCGCGGCCTATCGTCTCCATCGTCTGCTCGAAGGCCTCCAGCAGCGCCTGGCCGCCTGGTGGGGCGCCACTGGCGAATCCACGGCGCCCAGCCTGGGCAATCTCATCGCCCACCAGGTGCTGGGGCAGCTCACCGTCGCCGCCCTGGAAGACGCCGTGGACGGCTGGCTCGATGACCTGGACGCCAGCGTCGAGGCGCCGCTCACCCAGCAGTGCTTTCAGCCCCGGCAACGGCGCGGCGCCCTGGCCACGGCGCGGCCAGCCCTGACCTTGAGTCGCCAACGCCAGCGCAGCGTTCGATAAAATGCACGTTTCGGCGCCCTTGGCGGCCGACTGTCAAATATATTGATAACCCTCCCGGGCCGGTTTAGGGTGGCTGCTCACCGCCATTAGCGAGGAGTCACCCATGAGCTTGCCCAGCCGCGCCGAGTGGGAGCAGCGCTTCCAAGGTCTCACCCTGGAAGGTCGCGCCTTCATCGACGGCGCCTATGTCGACGCCGCCGCCGGCGCCACCTTCGATTGCCTGAGTCCGGTGGACGGACGCTTCCTCGCCAAGGTCGCCAGCTGTGACGCCGCCGACGCCGACCTGGCCGTGGCCGCCGCCCGCGCCGCCTTCCAGAAGGGTACCTGGGCGCACCTGGCGCCGGCCCAGCGCAAGCGCGTGCTGATCCGCTTCGCCGACCTGCTGCTGGCCAATGCCGAAGAGCTGGCGCTGCTGGAAACCCTGGACATGGGCAAGCCCATCGCCGACTCCTTCTCCATCGACGTGCCCGCCTCGGCCAATGCCATCCGCTGGAGCGCCGAGGCCATCGACAAGCTCTACGACGAAGTCGCCCCCACGCCCCATGACCAGCTCGGCCTGGTCACCCGCGAACCGGTCGGCGTGGTCGCCGCCGTGGTGCCCTGGAACTTCCCGCTGATGATGGCCTGCTGGAAACTCGGCCCGGCGCTGGCCACCGGCAATTCGGTGGTGCTCAAGCCCTCGGAGAAATCGCCGCTGACCGCCATCCGCGTCGCCCAGCTGGCCCAGCAGGCGGGCATCCCCGCCGGGGTGTTCAACGTGCTGCCGGGCTACGGCCATCAGGTCGGCAAGGCCCTGGGCCTGCACCCGGACGTCGACACCATCGTCTTCACCGGTTCCACCCGGGTCGCCAAGCAGCTGCTGGCCTACTCCGGCGAATCCAACATGAAGCGCGTCTGGCTGGAAGCCGGTGGCAAGAGCCCCAACATCGTCTTCGCCGATGCCCCCGACCTCAAGGACGCCGCCGCCGCGGCCGCCAGCGGCATCGCCTTCAACCAGGGCGAGGTCTGCACCGCCGGCTCGCGCCTGCTGGTGGAGCGCTCCATCAAGGAGGAATTCCTGCCGCTGGTGGTCGAGGCCCTCAAGGGCTGGAAGCCCGGCCATGCACTGGACCCCGAGACCAACGTCGGCGCCCTGGTGGACACCACCCAGCTGGAAACCGTGCTGCGCTACATCGAAGCCGGCCATGCCGAAGGCGCCACCCTGGTGGCCGGTGGCAAGCGCACCCTGGAAGAGACCGGCGGGGTCTATGTCGAGCCGACCATCTTCGACGGCGTGAGCAACGCCATGAAGATCGCCCGGGAAGAAATCTTCGGCCCGGTGCTCTCGGTGATCACCTTCGACACCGCCGAGGAAGCCGTGCAGATCGCCAACGATACCCAATACGGCCTGGCCGCCGCGGTCTGGACCCGCGACATCTCCAAGGCCCACAGGACCGCCCGCGCCCTGCGTGCCGGCAGCGTCTGGGTCAACCAGTACGACGGCGGCGACATGACCGCGCCTTTCGGCGGCTTCAAGCAGTCCGGCAACGGTCGCGACAAGTCCCTGCACGCCTTCGACAAGTACACCGAGCTCAAGGCGACCTGGATCAAGCTGTAAGCCCTCGGCAGGCTGATCCCGGTCGGGGTCAGCCGGTCTCCCTTCAGCGTTGGTAGACCGTCGCCTGGTTACCGAAGCCGCTCTGCGTGATGCGCGCCGTGGAGCCGACCTGGTCGATCGCCGCCGAATGGGCATCGCCGGTCTGGCCGATGAAGGCACTGGCGCCGCTGAAGCTGTCCGGCACCGTGTCCTGGGTAATGGACGCGAGGTTGCCACTCCCCTGCTGCTGGAGCTCCGCCTCCACCCGCACGCCGCTCTGGACGAAGGTCGCCTGGTTGGCATCGCCTGCGCTGATGCCGGCGATCCGGGCTTCCAAACCGGTTTGAGCGGCGCTCAGCCCATTGTTGTTACCCTGCTGGCTGAAGGTGATGTCGCTGAAGCCGGCGCGCTGTGACAGCGTCGCCTGGTTCCCATTGCCCGCCTGGGTCAGCGCCAGGGTACTGCGATAACGACTGGTAACCTGGTCCGCCTGGATGCCGTTGCCATCACCCTGCTGGCGCAAGGTGGCGCTGCCGCCGGCGAATGAGACGCTCTGCGTCAGCTGCACGGCGTTACCGTTGCCGGTCTGGACTACCTCGGCCACCCCGCCGCTGCGCTGCTCCACCATCAGCCGGTTGCCATCCCCGGCAGTGGTCGCCCGCAGCTCGTTCCCACCAAAACCCGCCTGACGCACACTATGGACGTTGAGATCGCCCGCCTGACGCAGATAGGCGGAAGCCGCATTGCCGCGCTGCTCAAGTTCCAGGCTGTTACCCGCGCCACCGCCGGTCTGGGTGATTTCTGCGAAGTGGTTGCCGTTTTCCAACTGGGTCACGGCAATCTGCTGATTACTGCCTTCCTGGAAAATCTGCAGCCCATTGCCGCTGGAGGTCTGCTCGATCCGCGCCTGGGCACCAAAGGCCTGGCGCTGTTCGAGGGTCGTGCGATTGCCGTCGCCGCTTTGCAGTTGCTCAACGCTATTGGCGCGACCACCGCTCTGGTTCAGGGTGGCCTGATTGTCATTACCGGTCTGGGTCAGGGTGATGCTCTGCTCGACAGCGAATGCCGGCGCTGCGAAGCCAGCGAGCAGCGCCGCCAGCAAGGTAGGGGTCTTCATGACGGTCTTCCGCTCCAGTGGAATCTACCGGGGACAGGACGACTAGCCGCGACCCCGGCGAGATGGCGGAATCGACCGTACTGCAAGGAGGGCGTCGCGCACGGACGACCCGTGCTGAGTGTGATCAGCCAGGCCCCCATCGCCATCCATCCAAAGAGCGGTTTTGACGAGCGTTGGCGGCGGACGGCCTGGGTACTCGACCAGCAGCCGCTTCGACGGCCAAGGCCGGGTCGCCATGACCCGGCCTTGGCGCGGGCGCAGGTCTAGCGATAGACGTGGTAGGTGGCGTATCTGCTCACCTCCACGCTGCCGCTCCAGCTGCTGACCACCCGCTTGGAATCCCAGTCGTACCAGTGCATCCCGGGTGGGTTGGAGATGCCTCGTGAACAACTGCCGGTCCGTACCCAGGCACCGCGGAACTGGCCGCTCTTCCAGCGCCGTTCCACCACCTGGATGGGTTGCGCCCGATAGCCCGGTTCTATCCTCACGGCCCAGGTGAAGGCAGTACTCATCGAGCGATCCTGCTTGTAGCTGCCATCGACGCCGAGGATGCTCAGGTATTTGCCGATGAAGGGCAGCTTTTCCCCGTTGAGCTTGACCCCTACCGACCAGCCGTAGCTGGAGGTCTTGGTCTCGCCCCAGGTATAGGTGCAGTCGATGGTCCCGCGCGTCGAGCACTGGAAGATCGGTCCGCGCCAGATCCAGTCCTCCCAGGTCTTGGCGGCCTGCTGGGTGGAGAAGGCCCGGGACCCGTCACCCAGGATGACGGGCTCGGTGTGGTCGGTGAAACACTCGCCAGCCTGTGCCAGACCGATCGAAAGAATGAAGCCGAGCGCCCCGACCAGGGTGGATTCAACGAAGGTATTCATGGCTTTGGTCCCTCAAAGTCCGAAGACATTTTCGATGGTATTGCTCGCCTGCCCCTGCTTGCCGGTCTGGGCCTTGCTCGCGGACAGGGCATCGGTACGCGGGGGCCGATCGACGGGGGTCATCAGCAGGCCGGTGGCCTTCTCCGGCTTCCTCACCATCAGGGCATCCGCCTCGACGGTCATGCCGAGCGCCAGGGCCGCGTTCTCACTGGCCAGGTGCTGACCGGGCTGATTGTCGAAGATCACGCGTTTGCCCTGGTCCAGGGCGTTGTTGATCTCCTTCTTGACGTTGCCGTCGACCTGCACATTGGGCCCGACTACCAGATAGTCGTATTCACCGCTGCCGACGATCCTGGTGTCTTCCGACTTCAATCTGTTGAGGACGAAACCGGTATTACCCAGCACCTTTAGCCGCAAGTAAGGGCCGTTATTCAAAGACTCCGCTGCCTGAACGGTGCTCCCCATCAGGGTTGCCACTATCAGCGCGGCCATAGGTTTCAATTTCATGTCGAGCGCTCCTATTACGACAGTCATCTAACAAATGGAAGTCCTATTGAAAGGCTGAACATTCCCGCGAAGCGCGCAGCCACGCGGCTCTGGCAGCCTGAGCAGGCAGCAGAACGCTCATGACCGAAGTCAGCTCCGATAAGCACTCCGCTGAAAGTTGTCAGGCAATCAGATAAGGTCCAGCAAAAACGACGTTGATATCTCGGCGCCCGATATCAGCCCGCGGGAAACTTCGACAGTCGTCAAAAAAGCCTAGCCAACGTTTATTTAAACAAATAGCAACGATTGGCCATCCGGCAGAATAGATCAGCCACAAATAGCAGGCCGCTGTTTTAACCTTTTATATAGGCATATAAAAAGCGGCCCTGCATTCAAGTAGAGCCAGTGATCGGCAAAGGGTGGCTAATCTTGCTTGCGTAAAACCAGATAAATAGCGCGAAGGCCAAAATATCGATAGCCGTCACCGGCCCGAGGCAAAGCCCGGGAAAAATGTAACCAAATATTTCAGAACCCGGAGGACCAGTCGAATGCCCGGTCCGGAAGCCACGCGGAACAGCCAGGCCCACGCCCCGAGGACGCGAGCCGTGATGCCGGTATCAGCCCAGCAGATCCACCAGCAGGTCATCGTGGCGGCGCTGCTGGCGATCCAGGCGCAGCTGGCGGGTGCGGAAGATCGACTTGAGGTCTTCCAGGGCGCTGGCGAAATCGTCGTTGATGATCAGGTAGTCGTATTCGACATAGTGGCTCATCTCGCTCACCGCCTCGCGCATGCGGCGTTCGATGATTTCGGCGCTGTCCTGGCCGCGATTGTCCAGGCGCTGGCGCAGGGCGGCCTGGCTCGGCGGCAGGATGAATATCGACTGGGCATGGGGCAGCTTGCGGCGGACCTGCTGGGCGCCCTGCCAGTCGATTTCCAGGATCAGGTCGTGACCTTCGGCGAGGTCACGTTCCAGGGCAGCCTGGGAGGTACCGTAATAGTTGCCGAACACCTCGGCGTGTTCGAGGAAGTCGCCGTGTTCGAGCAAGTTGGTAAAGGTCGCGCAATCGACGAAGTGGTAGTTCACCCCGTCGGTTTCACCCGGGCGCATGGCGCGGGTGGTGTGGGAGACTGACAGGCGGATGTCGGGCAGGGCATCCAGCAAGGCCTTGACCAGGCTGGTCTTGCCGGCGCCGGAGGGCGCGGAAACGATGTAGAGGGTGCCGGGAAGGGCTGTCATGAAGGTCCGCCTATTCGATGTTCTGCACTTGCTCACGCATCTGTTCGATGAGCACCTTGAGATTGATGGCCGCCTGGGAGGCACGGGCGTCGATGGCCTTAGAACCCAGGGTATTGGCCTCGCGATTGAGTTCCTGCATGAGGAAATCCAGCCGTCGTCCGGCCGCGCCGCTGCCCGCCAGGACCCGCCGCACCTCGGCCACATGAGTCTCCAGCCGATCCAGCTCCTCGGCCACGTCGCTCTTCTGCGCCAGCAGCACCAGTTCCTGCTCCAGCCGTGACGGTTCGAACTCGACGCCTGCCTCGGCGCAGCGCTCGAGGATACGGCGCCGCTGCAGTGCCAGCAGCTCGGGCAGCAGCGCGCGCAGCGTCGCCACCTCCGCCAGCACCTGGGCCAGGCGTTCCTCGATCAGTCGCGCCAGTTCGCGCCCCTCGCGCTGCCGGCCGTCGAGCAATTCATCCAGCGCCGCCTCGAACAGCGCCAGGGTCTGGGCCTTGAGTTCGGCGCCATCCACCTCGGCGCCCGCCAGCACCCCGGGCCAGGCCAGCACGGCCAGGGGATCGAGCTTGGCCGGGCGTGCGATCAGCGCGGCGATGTCTTCGGCGGCGGCCACCAGCTGCGCGGCCCGGCGGGCATCGATGCGCAGGGCCACGCTCTCGTCGCGCTCCTCGCGCAGTACGCACTCCAGCTTGCCCCGCGACAGTCGTCGGCGCAGCGCCTCGCGCACGCCGGACTCCAGATCGCGAAAGGTCTCCGGCAGCCGCAGGTGGGGCTCCAGGTAGCGATGATTGACCGAGCGCAACTCCCAGCTCAGGGTGCCCTGGGGTCCCGGGCGCTCGACCCGGGCGAACGCCGTCATGCTGTGCACCATGGCAGGATCCTCGTCTGACGATGCGCGGATCTGGGGCGATCCCGAGCGACCACGCATGTAAAACGCACGATTCTAGCGCACCTGATCGGAGCGACCCAATGCATCCGTGTCGCATGAGCCGGACGCTCTCTATACTATGGACCTGATATCTACGCCTTACAGGAAGCCCGCAATGAAGCGTCCCAGTGGCCGCGCCGCCGATCAGCTGCGCCCCATCCGCATCACCCGTCAGTACACCAAGCACGCCGAGGGTTCGGTTCTGGTGGAGTTCGGCGATACCAAGGTGATCTGCACCGCCAGCGTCGAGGCCGGGGTGCCGCGCTTTCTCAAGGGCAAGGGCCAGGGCTGGCTCACCGCCGAATACGGCATGCTGCCGCGTGCGACCGGCGAACGGAATCAGCGTGAAGCAGCCAAGGGCAAGCAGGGCGGTCGGACCCTGGAGATCCAGCGGCTGATCGGTCGTTCGCTGCGCGCCGCCGTCGACCTGTCCAAGCTGGGTGAGAACACCATCTACATCGACTGCGACGTCATCCAGGCCGACGGCGGTACCCGCACCGCCTCGGTGACCGGTGCCTGCGTGGCCCTGGTCGACGCCCTGGGCGCGCTCAAGCGCCGTGGCAATCTCAAGGGCAATCCGCTCAAGCAGATGGTGGCCGCCATCTCCGTGGGCATCTACCAGGGCACCCCGGTGCTCGACCTGGATTACCTGGAAGACTCCGCCGCCGAGACCGATCTCAATGTGATCATGACCGATGCCGGTGGCTTCATCGAGGTTCAGGGCACCGCCGAAGGCGCGCCCTTCCAGCCGGCCGAACTCAACGCCATGCTCGAACTGGCCCAGGGTGGCCTGCGTGACCTGTTCGAGCTCCAGCAAGCCGCCCTGCGCGGCGAGTAAGGAAGCCCTCATGCACGATCTCGTCCCCGCCCCCAGCGCCGAAGCCCGGCGTTGGGCCATGCTCTGCCACTACGCCGCCTTCCTGGGCTTCGTGGTGCCCTTCATCGGTAACGTGATAGGTCCGCTGGTGGTCTGGCAGTTCAAGCGCGAGGACGACCCCTTCATCGACCGCCAGGGCAAGGAGGCGCTGAACTTCCAGCTCACCGTCACCCTGCTGCACATGATCTGCTGGCTGCTGGTGTGGGTGCTGATCGGTTTTCCGCTGATGCTGCTGGTGGCCTGTGTGGCCTTCGTGCTGACGGTGATCGCCGGCATCAAGGCCAACCAGGGCCGCGACTACCGCTACCCCCTGACCTGGCGGATGGTCAATTAGCGGGCTTTTTGTGGCCTGCTTCTGATATCCGCGTTGAGGATTTCCGGTCGGCCCGGCGCCGTTTGACAGGCGCCGGAAGCCCTCCGCTATCATCCCTTCGGCTTACTTCTCACGCCCTCGCCGCGACTGGTTTCATTCGTCGCTGGCGGTAGCGTGCCCGCCTTCGCTTTTGCGTCAGCAGTCCGTCGATAACGCCAAGGTGGCGTGCCCCGACGGTCCTCGCTTCTTACGTCAGGACTGGTGGCCTCCGGCGCCATCGGCATCAAGACAGGGATGATCATCATGTCGGTTGCAACCGCCACCCCCTCCCCCTTCCAGCGTGTGCTCGAATGGCGCTATTCCACCCTCATGGTGTGGACGGCCATCGGCCTGCTGGTCGTCGAGACCTTTTCCGGCTTTCTGCGCTATGCCCTGGACATGGTCGGCGCCTCGGCGCTGGTCTATCTGCCCAAGATCGCCTGCCTGGCGCTGTTCGCCCTGCAGGTGGCGACGGTCAAGCTGCCCCGGGTGATCTGGGTCGGCCTGTTCGCCGGGCTGGCCTACGCCGCCCTCGCCCTGCTGCACGGCGGGACCTTCAACAACGTGCTGTTCTCGCTGTTCGTCTACAGCCCGCTGCTGTTCGGCCTGGTCTGCGGCCGCGAATTGCTCAAGCAGCGGCGCCTGCTGGGCCGGGCCATGTTCCTGCTGCTGCTCGCCAGCCTGGTCGGCATCGCCCTGGACAAGTACACCTCGGTGCCCTGGAAAGGCTACAGCTACAACCTCGGCGGCAACGACATCGCCGGCAATACCCAGTGGGTCGCCGGTGAAGAGGACCGGATCGCCGGCTTCGCCCGGGTCTCCAACGTGCTGGCGGCGCTGATCGCGGTCTACTGCCTGTTCCTCGCGCAGTTCGCCCGTTCCAGGACGCTCTGGCTGGTGGTCGCCCTGGTCGGCTTTTTCGGCATCCTGCTCACCACCAGCAAGGCGCCGGCAGCGGCCTTCGCCTTTACCCTGGCGCTGATGATGACCCGTCGCTTCCAGTGGCCGACCTATGCGCTGATCCTGCTGGCGGTGGTGGGTGGCATGCTGCTGCCGGTGCTGAGCCTGATCCGCGACTTCGACCCCCTGGTGGTGACGAGCGACAGCGGCCTGGCCTCCTTCTACGATCGCCTGGTCAACACCTGGCCGAATGTCGTCGCGGAAATGAGCCGCCATGGCTGGACCGTGGAAGGCGCCGGCTTCGGCCTGTTCGGCAGCTCCATGGCCGCCTTCCCCGTTCCGGGGATCGACCTCTTCGTCACCAGCGACAGCAGCGTGGTCTATCTCTGGTGCGTGTTCGGCGTGGTCGGCATCCTCGGCTATGCCATGCAGCTGCCGGTGTTCATCCGCCTGCACACCGCGCCCGACCGCCTCAGCCACACCCTGCTGGCCATCGCCTTCTGCCTCTGCCTGATCGGCTGGACCACCGACCTCTTCGATATCGGCGTCGGCAATCTCTTCGTCGGCATCATCCTCGGCTACGTGCTGATGGGTGATCCGGAAGACGACGGCCAGCAGCGCCTGCGACCGGTCAGCGGTAGCGCCCTCGCCGACTGAGCGCGCCGCGACGTCACGGCGTAAAATCGCCGTTCAGAAAAAAGGGCCGATCCCAGGGGGATCGGCCCTTTTTCATTACCGCATAGATCAGGTCACCGGGGCCGGATTGAACAGCGCCAGGTCGTTGTGCAGGCGATGGCGCTCGGCCCAGGTCTGGCGGCGACCGCTGGCCACGTCCAGGTAGCACTGGAAGATCTCCCAGCCCATCTCCTCCAGCGACAGCCGCCCGCTCACCACGCGTCCGGCATCGATGTCGATCAGGTCCGGCCAGCGCTCGGCCAGCTGGGTGCGGGTCGAGACCTTGATCACCGGCACCATGGACAGCCCATAGGGGGTGCCACGGCCGGTGGTGAAGATGTGCAGGTTCATGCCCGCCGCCAGTTGCAGGGTGCCGCAGATGAAGTCGCTGGCCGGGGTGGCGGCGAAGTACAGGCCCTTGCCGCGGATCTTCTCGCCGGGCGCGATGACCCCGGCGATGGGGCTGGTACCCGACTTGGCGATCGACCCCATGGCCTTTTCGACGATGTTGTTCAGCCCGCCCTTCTTGTTGCCAGGGGTGGTATTAGCACTGCGATCGGCCATACCCCGCTCCAGGTAGCGGTCGTACCAGTCCATCTCGCGGATCAGGGCGTCGGCCACCTCGGGAGTGGCGGCGCGCGGGGTCAGCAGGTGGATGCCATCGCGCACCTCGGTGTTCTCGGAAAACATCACGGTGGCGCCGGCCCGCACCAGCAGATCGGCGGCCACGCCCAGGGCCGGATTGGCGGTGATGCCGGAGAAGGCGTCGCTGCCGCCGCACTGCATGCCCACCACCAGTTCCGCGGCCGGCACCGTCTCGCGGCGGCGCCCATTGAGCACCGCCAGACGTGCCTCGATCAGCCCCATGATCTGTTCGACCATGCCGGCGAAGCCGTTGGCCGAATCCTGCAGGCGGAACAGCCACTCCTCTTCGTTCTGCCCGGCGGTAAGGTCATCGCCGGGCATCAGCTGGCTGGCCTGCAACTTCTCGCAACCCAGGCCGATGACCAGGGCCTGGCCGCCGAAATTGGGGTTGCGGCTGATGTTGTGCAGGGTACGGATGGGGATCACCGCATCCGGGGCGTTGATGGCCACCCCGCAGCCGTAGCTGTGGGACAGCGGCACCACGTCGTCGACGTTGGGGTAGCGCGGCAGGAGTTCCTTGCGTACCCGCTCCACGCAGTGGTCCAGCACCCCCACCACGCACTGCACGGTGGTGGTCACCGCCAGGATGTTGCGGGTGCCGACGCTGCCGTCCGGATTGCGGAATCCCTCGAAGGTATAGCCCTCCAGGGGTTCGCCGACCTGGCCGGGCGCGGTGGCCTTGGGCAGGTTGTCCAGCGCCGGCGGCTCCGGCATGCGCAGCAGGGCCTCGGTGATCCAGCTGCCGGCGGGAACGTCCTGCAGGGCGTAGCCGATGACCTCGCCATAGCGCACCACCTCGGCGCCCTCCTGGAGATCCACCAGGGAGACCTTGTGGCTCTGGGGAATGGCCTCGACCGTGGTCAGGCCATCTGCGAAGGCGGTGCCGGCGGCCACGCCGGGTTCGTTGACCACCACCCCGACGTTGTCCAGGGGATGGAGCTTGATGTAGCGCGGCGAATCACGGTGATCGATCAGGTTCATATTCTTATCCTCTGCCGGGGCTCAGGCCCGGGCCGGGTCAGGCTGGGTCGCGCCCAGGATCTCGCCGTCGGCGGTACGCAGCTCGACGCGCTGGATGCGACCGACGATGAACAGGTAGCTGAACACGGCCACCAGGGCATTGGCACCGACATAGACCAGCGCCCACTTGAAGGAGCCGGTGGCGGCGATGAGGTAGCCGATGACGATGGGGGTGGTGATGGAGGCCAGGTTGCCGAAGGTGTTGAACAGGCCACCAGAGAGACCGGCGATCTGCTTGGGCGAGGTGTCCGCCACCACCGCCCAGCCCAGGGCACCGATGCCCTTGCCGAAGAAGGCCAGGGTCATGAAGCCCACCACCATCCAGTCGGCGTCGACGTAGTTGCAAAAGATCATGCTGGTGGAGAGCAGCAGGCCGCAGACGATGGGCAGCTTGCGGGCGAAGGTCAGGGAATGGCCGCGACGCAGCAGGTAGTCGGAGATCACCCCGCCGAGCACCCCGCCGATGAAGCCGCAGATCGCCGGCAGCGAGGCGATGAAACCGGCCTTGAGGATGGTCATGCCGCGCTCCTGCACCAGGTACACCGGGAACCAGGTCAGGAAGAAATAGGTGATGGCGTTGATGCAGTACTGGCCGAGGTAGACGCCGAGCATCATGCGATTGGTCAGCAGCTGGGTGATGTAGTGCCACTTGGGCCCGCCACCCTGCTGGCGGGCGCCGTTGTCCATGTCCACCAGGCCGCCGTTGTCGCGGATGTGCGCCAGCTCCGCGGCGTTGATGCGCGGATGCTCCTTGGGATTGTGGATGTACTTCAGCCAGACCGCGGAGAACAGGATGCCCAGGACGCCCATGATGACGAAGACGTGCTCCCAGCCGAAGTGGAAGACGATGCCGCCCATGATCGGCGCGAACAGCGCGGTGGCGAAATACTGCGCCGAGTTGAAGATCGCCGAGGCGGTCCCGCGTTCGGCGGTGGGGAACCAGGCGGCGACGATACGCGCATTGCCCGGGAAGGACGGCGCCTCGGCCAGCCCGACCAGGAATCTCAGCATGAACAGGGTAGTGACCGCCCAGGCCACCGGCAGACCGCCGACCAGCCCCTGCAGCAGGGTGAAGAACGACCAGAAGAAGATGCTGCCGGCATAGACCTTCTTCGAACCGAAGCGATCCAGCAGCCAGCCGCCGGGAATCTGCCCGGCCACATAGGCCCAGCCGAAGGCGGAGAAGATATAGCCAAGGGTCACGGCGCTGATGCCGAGGTCTTTCTGCAGGCTGGAGCCGGCGATGGCGATGGTGGCGCGGTCGGCGTAGTTGATGGTGGTCACGACGAACAGCATCAACAGGATCAGGTAGCGCACCCGGGTCGGTCTTGTGGCATCCATGGGGATCCCTCTTGCGTGATTGTTTTTATTGAAAGCACGGGGCCATGGATGATTGCGCAATCATAGCTCGATGCGACAATCGGTCTCAGCCCTTGCGTTTGCCCAAGACTAAGCCATGATTGCGCAACCATACAAGTACGACGTCTAACAAGATAAGGACCGACGGTCAGGTCGTGGCGCGGTCGATGATATGGAAACCGGTGTCGATGCGCACTGCTTCCCGGCCCTGGTCGCCCCCGTTGAAACGCTGCAGCAGTGCCTCCGCCGCCAGGGTGCCCATGCGATCGCCCTCGACACTGACCGACGACAGCGCCGGGTGCATCTGGGCAGCGCTGGAGAGATTGCCGAAGCCCAGCACCGCCAGGTCCTCGGGCAGGCGCAGTCCGCGACTGGCGGCTTCCGCCATGACGCCCTGGGCGACGGTATCCGAACTGCAGACCACCACGTCGAAGGCCTCGTCACGGGCCAGCAGCTGGCGCAGGCCAGCTCGCCCGGACTCCACCAGCGCGGGGGCTGGCAGGATCTCCAGCGGCGGTTCCGCCACGCCCAACTCGGCCAGCCGCGCGACCAGGCTGCGACAGCGGCGCAGGGCGCGGGGGTCATCCACCGAGACCACGGCGAAGCGCCGATAGCCGCGGGCGTGCAGATGCTCGGCCTGGGCCCGGCCCACGGCTTCATGGGAAAAGCCCACCTGCATGTCCAGCGGGTCTTCGCCCAGGTCCCAGGACTCCACCACCGGGATGCCGGCCTGGGCCAGGCGCTGGCGACTGGCGGCGGTATGCAGGGTACCGGTCAGCACGATGCCATCGGGCTTGCGCCCCAGCACCGCGGCCAGCAGCTGCTCTTCCTGTTCGGCGCTGTAGCCGGTCAGGCCCAGCAGAGTCTGGTAGCCGGCCTGGGACAGGCGCGCCATCAGCGCCTGGACGGTCTCGGCGAAGATGGAGTGGACGATGGTCGGCACGAACAGCGCCACCAGGCGACTGCGATTGGAGGCCAGACCGCCGGCCAGCAGATTGGGCACGTAGCCGGTGGCCTGCACCGCCGCCAGCACCTTCTCCCGCGCCGCCTCGCTGACGATCTCCGGTCGATTCAGCGCCCGCGAGACGGTGATCGGCGACACCCCGGCGACCCGGGCCACGTCGATAAGCGTGGGGGCGGCGGGATTGACCGCGGCAGTGAGGACTTTGCTGGACTTCTTGGCCATGGATCGCGGGAGACGGGAAGGAGATCGGCCATGGTAACGGTTGGGGCGGGCGGCGTCCCCGGTGAACACCGTAGCGTGGAAAACCGCATTGCGTTTTCCACCCAGAGCCGCCGTAGGTTGGGTTGAGCGCAGCGAAGCCCAACATCGCCCCGGAGTCGCCAATGTTGGGCTTCGACGGTAGAGCCCTCTCAACCCAACCTACGGGCCGCAGTAGCGTGGAAAACGGCGTAGCCTTTTCCACTGGAACAGCGTGGCGAGGAATACCCTCACCCCAGCCTTCTCCCAAGGAGAGAGGGGGTTGGCCGAGCAGGCGTTCATCGCCATCCGCCCTGGCCAAAGCGCGATCAATCGTCGGGGCCCGTTCCATCGGCGCACCGCCACGGCTGCGATAATCCCCGTGCCAGATCTGATCGCGGCCATGGGCCGCTCCTACAGGCTATCTGGCTGCTGTAGGAGCGGCCGCGCTGCGCCCTACCCGCCCATGGCCGTCCGAATATCCGCCGCCAGTTCCAGTACCCGCGCCTCTTCGGTGTCCCAGGAGCACATGAAACGCGCCCCGCCGCTGCCGATGAAGGTGTAGAAGCGCCAACCGCGGTTGCGCAGGAATTCCAGCGCCGGTTCCGAGAGCTGCAGGAATACCGAATTGGCTTCCACCGGGAACATGAAGTCCACCCCGGGCACGTCGCGAACGCGCTCGGCCAGCAACTGGGCCATGGCGTTGGCATGGCGGGCGTGGCGCAGCCAGGTGTCGTTTTCCAGCACGCCCAGCCAGGGCGCGGAGAGGAATCTCATCTTGGAGGCCAGCTGGCCGGCCTGCTTGCAGCGGTATTCGAAGTCCTCGGCCAGTTCGCGATTGAAGAAGAGGATGGCCTCCCCCACCGCCATGCCGCTCTTGGTACCGCCAAAGCAGAGCACGTCGACGCCGGCCTTCCAGGTCACCTCGGCCGGGGTGCAGCCCAGGCCGGCCACGGCGTTGGAAAAGCGCGAGCCGTCCATGTGCAGGTGCAGGCCGAGGTCGCGGCAGGTGGCGCTGATGGCCTGCAGTTCGTTGAGGCCATAGAGGGTGCCTACCTCGGTAGCCTGGGTGACGGTCACCGCGCGCGGTTTGGGAAAGTGGATGTCGGCGCGCTTGGTGGCGATCTGCTGGATGGCGCCCGGCGTCAGCTTGCCCTGATGGGCCGGAGCCAGCAGCAGCTTGGAGCCGTTGGAAAAGAACTCCGGCGCGCCGCATTCGTCGGTCTCGACGTGGGCGGTATCGGAGCAGATCACGCTGTGGTAGCTCTGGCACAGCGCCGCCAGGGCCAGGGAGTTGGCCGCGGTGCCGTTGAAGGCGAAGAACACCTCGCAGTCGGTCTCGAACAGCTGGCGGAAGCGATCGGCGGCGCGCGCCGTCCAGGTGTCGTTGCCATAGGCGGTCTCGTGGCCGACGTTGGCCGCGGCCATGGCGGCCCAGGCTTCCGGGCAGATGCCGGAATAGTTGTCACTGGCGAATTGCTGGGCGTTGCTGCTCATCGGGCAGTCCTCGCGACGGGTTCGGTGCGGGCCAGCAGCCAGTCGCGCGCGGCGCCCTCGACCAGCGGCAGCACGCGGCGGCGGACCTCGGCGTGATAGCCATCCAGCCAGTCCAGCTCGTCGCTGCGCAGCAGGGCCAGATCCAGGCAGCGGGTGTCCAGCGGACAGAGCGTCAGGGTCTCGAAGGCCAGGAAATCGCCGAATTCGGTGGTTTCCGCACTCGTGCACAAGAGCAGGTTTTCCAGCCGCACGCCCCACTGGCCGGGCCGATAGATGCCCGGTTCGTTGGAGGTGATCATGCCCTCGCGCAGCACATGGTGCGGGGTGACCGTGGCATAGAAGGAAATCGACTGCGGTCCCTCGTGCACATTGAGGAAATAACCCACGCCGTGACCGGTGCCGTGGCCGTAGTCGATGCCGGCGGCCCAGATCGGCTCGCGCGCCAGGGCATCGAGCATCGGCGCGGCGACGCCGGCCGGGAAGCGCGCTCGCGACAGCGCCAGCATGCCCTTGAGCACCAGGGTGAAGTCGCGGCGCTGGGCGGCGCTGGGGGTGCCGATGGGCACCACCCGGGTGATGTCGGTGGTGCCGCCCAGGTACTGGCCGCCGCTGTCGATCAGCAGCAGGCCGTCGCCCTGGAGCTCGGCATGGGCCTCCTCGGTGGCGCGGTAATGCGGCAGGGCGCCGCCGGCATTGAAGCCGGCGATGGTGGCGAAGCTCAGGGAGACGAAGTTCGGCCGGGCGGCGCGGGCTTCGCTCAGCCAGTCGTCCACGGTCAGCTCGGTGAGGCGCTCGCCGCGGGCCAGGGCCGCCTCGAAGCGGGCGAAGAAGACGCACAGCGCCGCGCCATCCTCTTCCATGGCGGTACGCACCTGGGCCACTTCCGCGGCGGTCTTGCAGGCCTTGAGCAGGGTCGAGGGATTGATCTGCTCGCGCCGCTCGACACCCTGGGGCGCGGCCTCGGCCAGCCCCAGGGTGACCCGCGCCGGGTCCACCAGCAGGCGACTACCCGCCGGCAGGCTGGCCAGTTCGGCGGCGGCCTGGTGGTAGTCGGCCAGGGTCACGCCGTCCGCTTCCAGGGCCGTGCGGATCTCGGCCGGCACCTTGGCCGGGTCGATGAACAGCTGGCAGCTGTCCTTGCCCAGCAACAGATGGGCGAGGAACACCGGGTTGTAGGGCACATCCGCCCCACGCAGGTTGAGCAGCCAGGCGATGTCGTCCAGCGAAGAGATGAAATGCCAGGCAGTGCCGGCCTCGGCCATTGCCTGGCGCACCTGGGCGAGCTTGGCGCTGCGCGGCTGAGGCGCATGGGGCGCCGCATGGGCATAGACCGGCGCGACCGGCAGCGCAGGGCGCCCGGTCCAGATCGTCGCCAGCGGATCGAGGTCGGTCCGCAGCCGGATACCCTTGGGTTCCAGTGCCCGGCGCAGGGCCGCCGCGGCGCCGAGCGACAGCACTTGGCCGTCCACCAATACCGTACCGCCCGCGGGCACCTGCTCGGCCAGCCACTGCAGATGGGCCTGGGACTGGCTGGCGACCTGCTTCATCAGATCGATGCCGCTGTCCGCCAGCTCCTGGGCGGCCTGTTCCCAGTAGCGGCTGTCGGTCCAGACGCCAGCGGCCTGGCGTGTTACCAGCAGCAGCCCGGCGGAGCCGGTGAAACCGGACAACCAGGCGCGGCCCTGCCAGTGTTCCGGCAGGTATTCGGACAGATGGGGATCGGCGCTGGGGATCAGGCAGGCATCGGCGTCCTGCTCGGCCAGGAAGGCCCGCAGGTCGGCAAGTCGTTGAGCGGAAATGGCGGTCATGAGCACCTCGACAAGGTCAGGGGCCCAGTGTGCCGCAGATATAAAAAAGCCGCACCCGAAGGGTGCGGCGGAGAAAGACCAAAGGAGCAAGGAGGGGTGGTCTTTCGAAAGCGGAGCGGCTCAGCGACGCGCGTCGGCGGCGGGAGCGGCCTGATCGCCGTAGTGCTGCATGGCGGCATGATTCTGATCGACCAGCTTGTATCTCAGGCTGGGATTGTCGTCGGCAGCGGCGAACTGGGCGGCGGTCAGGGTGGCAAGGGTCAGCACGAGGGCGGACAGAGAACGTTTCATGGCGAACTCCTAACAGGTCATGTTCATCGGGGTACAGGACCATTCTAGGTAAAGAACGCAGCCTAATAAATAGTATGCTAACTAAATCACTGTTACAAAACCCGCAACAAGCTCTGCCTTGGTGCTTGTCTGAAAAGTCGCCGAGCGAAGGTTAGGCAAGGCAAAAATCCGCGAGGAAGCGGACCGGGCTGGCGATCCAGCGGATCTTTAACGTCGCATGGCCGAGCGCAGGCGCTTTTCAGACAAAGCCTAGTCCTTGGCCCAGTAGCGCTGGTCTTCCAGCACCCGGTTCTCCAGTTGCAGGCGCTCGGGCAATTCCTCCTTGAGGAAGTCGATCCAGGTCTTGATCTTGGCGTCGAGAAAGCGCCGCGAGGGATAGAGCGCATGGATGTTGCGCTCGCGCAGGCGGAAGTTGGGCAGCAGCCGCACCAGACTGCCATCGCGCAGGTAGTTGACCGCGATGTAGCTGGGCAGCAGGCAGATGCCCATGCCCTGGCGGGCCACGCTGGCCAGGGCCTCGGCGACGTTGACCTGGAAGACATAGCGCGGCGCGACCTGCTGCTCGCCGTCCTCGCCGGCGAAGACCCAGCGTTCGGAGAAGTTCGGATCCATCAGGCGCAGGCAGTCGTGCTCGGCAAGATCGGCGGGCACCTTGGGCGCCGGACGCTGCGCCAGGTAGCTGGGCGCCGCGCAGACCACGCTGTAGACACCGCCGAGACGCTGGGCGACGAAATCCGAATCGGCCAGTTCGGTATCCAGGGTGATGGCGATGTCATGCCCATCCTCCAGCAGCGCCGGATGGTTCTGCGAGAGCGTCATGACGATCTCGACATGGGGATAGCGCGTGCAGAAGCGTGACACCAGGGGCGCCAGCAACTGGGTGCCCAGGCCGGTCATGGAATGCAGCCGCAGATGGCCATGGGGCTTGAGATGGGCGCCGCTGGCTTCGGCTTCGGCTTCGCCGACGTCCTGCAGGATGCGTCGGCAGCGTTCGAGGTAGCGCTCGCCTGCCTCGGTCAGCGCCAGGCGCCGGGTGGTGCGGTGCAGCAGCCGGGTCTGCAGGTGGCTTTCCAGTTCCGCCAGCAGGCGCGACACCTGGGCGGTAGACAGGGCGAGGGTGTGGGCGGCAGCCGTGAGACTCCCCAGATCCACCACCCGGACGAAGATGCGCATGCCTTGGAAAATATCCATTATTGCCTTTTTCGCAATGGAGTTTCGTCAAGCCGTCACTTTATTGAAAAAGTCGCACGCACGATAGTGGTGCGGTGAGCTGCTGTGGATTCGACATTCTGACCGCGCGAATCCTTCCCTCCGGCAGTGGCTCCTTGGATAGCTCCTTGCGGCCTTCTGGCAGATGTCTCCCCTGGAGACCTCCGCCAGAAGGCCGTTTTTTTGCCCTACCGCTTCGTTCATCGCCCCTCACGGCCCGGCTCGCGAATGCGATAGCTGGCGATGTACAGCGCCGGCAGGAACAGCAGGGTCAACAGGGTCGCCGCGACGATGCCGCCGATCATGGCGTAGGCCATGGGCCCCCAGAACACCTCGCGGGCGATGGGAATCATGCCCAGGCTGGCCGCCGCGGCGGTCAGCAGGATCGGCCGGCGGCGGTGCCGGGTGGCTTCCACCACGGCGTCCCAGGGCGAGCGACCGGCCTGTTCGAAGGCGTCGATCTGGGTCACCAGGATCACCGAGTTGCGGATGATGATGCCGATCAGCGCCAGCACCCCGAGGATGGCGACGAAGCCCAGCGGCTGACCGAAGGGGATCAGGCCCAGCACCACGCCGATCAGACCGAGGGGCGCCACGCTCGCCACCAGGAACAGCTTGCGGATGCTGTGCAGCTGGATCATCAGGAAGGTGGCCATGAGGAACAGCATCAGCGGCACCACCTCGGCGATCGGGCCCTGGGCCTTGCTGCTCTCCTCCACCGTCCCACCCACCGCCACCTGGTAGCGCGGCGGCAGCTTGGCGATGAAGGCATCCACGTCCGGTTGCAGCTGCTTGACCAGATCCGGCGCCTGGATCTCGCTGAGGATCGAGGCCTTGAGGGTAATGGTGGGCAGCCGATCGCGGCGCCACACCAGCGGCTGCTCCAGGGCGTAGTCGATACGGGCGAAAGCCTTGAGCGGTACCGCGACGCCCTGGGGCGTCATGATCTGCAGATTCTCCAGGGTTTCCACCGAGCGCCGCTCGGCCTCGCTGGCCCGCGCCACCACATTGACCAGGTAGATGTCGTCGCGTACCTGGGTCACCGGGGTACCGGTCACCACGCCATTGAGGATCTGCGCCACGTTCTGGGAGGAGAAGCCCAGCTGCCGCGCCTTGTCCTGGTTGACCTCGACCTTGAGCATCCGCGCCGGCTCGTTCCAGTCGTAGAGGAAGTCGCCCAGCTGGGGACTCTTGCCCAGCACACTGGCCAGCGCCAGCGCCTGGCGGCGTACCTCGGCGACGTCGGGGCCACTGATGCGGTACTGGATCGGCCGACCCACCGGCGGACCCATCTCCAGCGGCTGGACGTAGCCGGACAGGCCGACGAAGTCCTGGCGCAGCCGCTGCTTGAGCTTGGGCAGCAGGCGATTGCGCGCCTCCAGGTCCTTGGCCACCAGGATCACCTGGCCATAGAAGGGATTCTCCAGCTGCTGGTCCAGCGGCAGATAGAAGCGCACCGCGCCCTGGCCGACATAGGAACTCCAGTGGGCCACGTCCGGATCGTCGGCCAGGGTTTTCTCGAATCTGTCCATCTGCGCGCGGGTGGCGTCGAGGGAGGCGTTCTGCGGCAGGTTGAAGTCGATCAGCAGTTCGGGTCGATCCGAGGACGGGAAGAACTGGTTCTGCACGAACTTCATGGCGAACAGCGCCGCGGCGAACAGCAGCACCGTGAGGCCGATGGTCAGCCAGCGATGGCGCATGGCGCCCAGCAACAGGCCGTCGGACCAGCGAGCCAGGCGGCCGGGCTGGTCGTGGTCCTTCTGCTTCACCTTCTTCGGCAGGATGTGCACGCCGATCACCGGCGAAAAGAACACCGCGACGATCCAGGACAAGAGCAGCGCCACGGCGATCACCGCGAACAGGGTGAAGGTGTACTGGCCGGCGCTGCTGGAGTTGAGCCCGATGGGCACGAAGCCGGCCACCGTCACCAGGGTGCCGGTGAGCATGGGAAAGGCGGTCGACTCGTAGGCGAAGGTCGCCGAGCGGTGCAGCGACTCGCCCTCCTCGCGCTTGGTCACCATCATCTCCACGGTGATCATGGCGTCGTCCACCAGCAGACCGAGGGCGATGATCAGGGCGCCCAGGGAGATCCGCTGCATGGTGATGCCGCTGTACTCCATGAAGACGAACACCAGCGCCAGGGTCAGGGGGATCGACAGCGCCACCACCAGGCCGGCGCGCACGCCGAGACTGATGAAGCTCACCACCAGCACGATGATGACCGCCTCGAACAGCGCCCGGGTAAAGCCGCCGACGGCCTTTTCCACCACCTGCGCCTGGTTGGAGACCACGTGCACGCCGATGCCCACTGGCAGGTCGGCCGTCAGCTCCTGCATCTTTTCGGTAAGCGCCTTGCCAAAGGTCTGGATATTGCCGCCGCTGCTCATGGCGATGGCCAGGCCAATGGCCGGCTGGCCGTTGTAGCGAAACAGCGAACTGGGCGGATCGGCGTAGCCACTGCGGATGTCGGCCAGGTCGGTGAGCCGATAGAAGCGGTCGTCGATGCGCAGATTGACGGCGGCCAGGTCGGCGGTGGAGCGGAATTCGCCACTGGTGCGCACGCTGATGCGCTCGGCGCCGGATTCGATGGTCCCCGAGGGGGTCACCGCATTCTGCTGTTGCAGACTCTGCATCACCTGGCGCTGGTCGATGCCCAGGGCCGCCAGCTTGCGGGTGGAGAAGTCCAGGTAGATGACCTCGTTCTCCGCGCCGATCAGCTGCACCTTGCCGATGCCCGGCACGCTGCGGATCTCGCGGCGCACCTGCTCTACCTGGTCGCGCAGCTGGCGCATGCTGAAGCCGTCGCCGGTGAAGGCATAGATGCTGCCGAAGACGTCGCCGAATTCGTCGTTGAAGGCCGGTCCCTGGATGCCCTGGGGGAATTCGCCCTGGATGTCCGAGACCTTCTTGCGCACCTGGTACCAGATGTCGGGAATCGCCTTGGCCGGCGTGGTGTCACGCAGATAGACGAATACCGTGGACTGGCCCGGTCGGGTGAAGCTCTTGGTGTAGTCCAGCGAATCCAGCTCTTCGAGCTTCTTTTCCACCCGCTCGGTGACCTGCCGCAGGGTCTCCTCGGTGGTCGCCCCCGGCCAGCGGGTCTGGATGACCATGGTCTTGATGGCAAAGGACGGGTCTTCCTCGCGCCCCAGCTTCATGTAGGAGAAGACGCCCATCAGCAGGGCGACGAACATCAGGTACCAGACGAAGGACTGGTGGCGCAGCGCCCAGTCCGACAGGTTGAAGCCTTTCATGGCCGAGCGCCCTCCTGATCCTTCACCCGCTGTCCCTCCTCGAGACTGTTCACCCCTGCCGTCACCACCCGCTCACCCGCCTTCAGGCCGTTGCCGATCCACGCCAGGCCAGCGGCCTCGCGCAGCACCTCGACCGGACGCTGGCGCACCTGCGCCTGCTCGCCCTGGCCTGCCACCACCCAGACCAGGGTCTGGCCATTCTGGCGCCGCAGCGCCTGGATCGGCAGCGGCAGGCCCGCGGCCGGTGGCGACTCCAGCTCGCCCTGCACCAGGCTGCCGATGCGCAGCGCGGCTGGCGGCTCATCCAGGGTCAGGCGCACCCGCCGGGTACGGGTGGTGGCATCGGCCTGGGGCTCGATCTCGCGCACCCGGCCCTGCACCGCCACCTCGGGATCCAGGGCCATGCGCACGGTCAGGACGCGCCCCGGGGTCAGCTGGCCGATGGCCTGGGCCGGCAGATCCAGGACCGCCTCGCGAACATCCGGCCGGGCGACCCGTACCACCGGCTGACCGGCGGACACCACCTGGCCGACTTCGGCCTGCCAGGCGGTGATCACCCCGTCGAAATCACTCTGGAGTTCGGCATAGTTGCGCTGGTCGCGAGCCTGGCGCTCGGCGCTCTGGGCCTGCTCGCGGGAGGCTTCCAGGGTATGCAGCCGGGTCAGCGCCTGGTCCAGCTGGGAGCGCGAGCCGACCCCCTGGTCGAACAGCTGCTGCTGGCGCCGCGCATCGTTGCGCGCATCGCGCCACTGGGCGTCGGCATCGGCGGTCTGGCCCTGGCGGCTGCGCAGGGCATTGTCCTGATCGGTGGGGTCCAGTGCCGCCAGCAACTGGCCACGCCGCACCGGCTGACCCACGTCCAGCAGCCGGCGGGTCATGCGGCCGCCGACGCGAAAGCCCAGCACGCTCTCGTAGCGCGCCTGGATGCTGCCGGCGAAGACTTCGCGCCCGGGCGGCGGGGCACTGAGGGTCAGGGTCGCCACCGGCCGGATCGGCGGCGGCGGGGCCTCGTCGTCGGAACAGCCGGCCAGGACCAGCAGCAGGCAGAGCGGCAGCAGAGGCTTCATGGCCACACCTCGTTGAAGGCGGAGCGCTCGGCGAGCTCGACCTTCTGCCCGGGACTGAGCGCCTGGCCACCGGCGACCACGATGCGGTCACCGGCCTTGAGCCCGTCGCTGACGATGATGCTGTCACGGGTGTAGCGCTCGATGCGCAGCGGCTGCAGGCTGACCCGGCCATCGTCATTGAGGCGCCAGGCGGCGGGCTGTTCGGTGGTGCCATTGAGCGCCGTCCAGGGCAGGGCGAAGCCCTGCTCGGCCACGCCCTCCAGTTGGGCGTTGACCACCGCGCCCAGGGTCATGGCCGCTGGCGGTCGATCGAGTTGCACCTTGATGCGCACCGTGCCGCTGCTGGCCACCGTCGGCGCGATTTCGCGCAGGGTGCCCCGGGTCGCGATCGCCGGTTGCGCCTGCAGGATGACGGGCAGGGTCTGGCCGACCTTGAGTTCGCGGGCCAGGGACTCGTAGAGATCGAAGACGGCGTCGAGCTCGCCACTCACCGCCAGATCGAAGATCGCCGCCCCGGCCTGTACCACCTGCCCGGCTTCGGCATGGCGGGCGGTCAGCACCCCGGCGGCGCTGGCGCGCAGTTCGGTGTAGCCGAGTTGCTTGCGGGCATCGTCGCGCTGGGCCATGGCGGTCTGCAGAGCGCTGCGCGCGCCATCGAGGGTGGCCTGGGCCTGGTCGTACTGACTGCGACTGGTGTAACCCTTGGGCAGCAGCGCGGCCTGGCGCTCGAAGTCCAGCCGTGCCAGCCGCGTACGGGCTTCCTGGGCCTCAACCTGGGCCTGGGCGGCGGCCAGGTTGTTGCGCAGATCCTGGGGATCCAGCCGGGCCAGCACCTGGCCCTCGCGCACGCGATCACCGACGTCCGCCAGCCGTTCGCTGATCTTGCCACTCACCCGAAAGCCGAGCGGCGCCTGGACACGTGCCTGGATATCGCCGGTGAAGGGGATGCGCTGGCTATCCCGTATCGGACTCAGCTGCGCCACCACCACCCGTGCCAGTTCCTCGGTGGGGGGTTGCTCCTGGGAGCAGCCCGGTAACAGCGTTACCAGGGTCAGAGCAGCCGTTACCTGGCAGAGGCGAGCAAGGCGGAGAGCCCTCATGATTGTCCTTGTTGGTGGAAGAGGCGCGATCTGCGAACTGACCACGCGCGCCGCAGGGGGTTCGTCTGACGAATTGTCAGGTGCCTGACGCCACTTGGGAAGCGCTACACCGAGGGCCAGGTGCAAACGCCTGCTACCGGAGCGGCGACTTACCCACAAATGTTCACAAATGCCCTGGAACCCGGCATTCCGGGCGGCAGTCAACTGAGATGTGCGCTGTGGACCTGTCCGTCTGCAGCTGATGCCCGCCGCCCTTCCGCTGCGGGCCCCATCGGATACACAGGTTCATTTCGACGAGGCCGAACTCATGAAAAAGCTGCTGATCACCTCTACCGCTGCTGTGATGCTGTCGATGGCCACGGGTGTCTTCGCGGCTGATCCCTCCAAGAGCGCCACGGCCGTCAATGGCGCCGCCACCACCGAGGTGCCGGGCAAGACTACCGTCAAAGGGGGTGCCGACGGCGCTGCCGAGGTGCCCTTCAAGAGCGACAAGCCCAACAAGGTCGACGCCCGCAACCAGAACAACATGCAGTAACCGCCCACCCCTGGCGGTAACGAAAAGCCCCGGCATGCCGGGGCTTTTTGCTGTCCGCTGTCCGGACGGCAGACAAAACAAACCCCGCCGAAGCGGGGTCTGTGGAAACTGTGCAGCTGCCGGGCTTAGCGCCAGAACGGCTTGTGCATTTCCTGGTAGCGCTGGGCCTCGGTGATACCGGCGTCAGCCAGCATACGGGTATCCAGCCGGGCCAGTTCATTGCGGCTGGCGATGCGACGCTGCCAGGTGGACAGGGTGGAGATAACGCGCAGGGCAGCGGGAACACGGGTGCTGGGCTTGGCGTTGTACAGCGAGGAACTGAAGGTGCGTTCCATGGTGGCTTTCCTTCCCGCTTGTGACGGGTACTGGTCATCGAATGGCGCCATTGTCTCGCCGGACGAGTGCTACCACCAGTAACAGTACAGGGAAAGGATCGCGGATCACCTTGCACACAATTGCAACTGTACTGCTGCAATTTGGGTCATTCTGTAACGTCTTGCACCATTGCAGTGCAAAATTTGGTTACCAGAGGGAACATCGCGAAGATAAGAGCTGTACAGTTGGCCGCGAGCCAACAAAACAGGAGTGCTGTTCTACCTGTTACCGCACCTGCTGTCCAGCCTGGAAATGCCTTCGTGCTCCAGAAAGGAGCGCTCCCAACGCCTGGCGACGTCGGAAGCTTCTCGCGATCAACGTGCGGCGGCAGCCAGATTCGGCGTAGCGGGCTGGCGACGGCCGACCCAGGTGCCGATGGCCACGACCACCAGTGCCAGCAGACCGGTCGCCAGGATCTCGAAGCGATGAGCGTCGCTGAACAGCATCACGGTCAGGGCGCCGACGATGAAGACGATCACCGCCCAGGTCAGCCAGGGGAACAGCCACATGCGGAATTCCAGGTGCTCGCCGCGGGCCATCAGCTTGCGTCTCAGGCGCAGCTGGGTCACGGCGATCACCAGGTAGACCAGCAGGGCCACGGCGCCGGAGGTGGACAGCAGGAAGCTGAACACCGCCTCGGGCATGGTGTAGTTGGCGATGGTGGTGAGGAAGCCCACCGCCGTGCTGGCCAGCACCGCGGCCCGCGGTACACCGCTGCTGGAGGCGCGCCCCAGCTTGGCCGGGGCATCGCCACGGCGAGCCAGGGAATAGAGCATGCGCGACGCGGTATAGAGCGCCGAGTTCAGGCAGCTGGCCACGGCGACCAGCACCACGCAGTCGACGATCAGCTTGGCGTTGGGGATCGACAGGATCTCCAGGGCACGCTGATAGGAACCCACCAGCGGCAGCTGGGCATCGTTCCAGGGCACCATGGACACCACCAGGAAGATGGAGACCAGATAGAACAGCGCGATCCGCCAGATCACCGAGTTGGTGGCCCTGCTGATCTGCCGCGACGGGTCCTTGGACTCGGCGGCGGCGATGGTGACGATCTCGGTCCCCATGAAGCTGAACATGGTGGTCAGCAGGGCGCCCAGCACCGCGCCGAAGCCATTGGGCATGAAGCCGCCGGTATGGGCCATCAGGTTGCTCAGGCCACTGACCTCGCGACCCGGCAGGGCGCCGACCAGGGCTGCCGCGCCCAGGGCGATGAAGGCGACGATGGCGATGACCTTGAGCAGGGCGAACCAGAATTCGAACTCGCCGTACTTGGCGACGCTGAACAGGTTGGTCACGGTCAGGATGCCGGTGATGATCAGGGCGAACTGCCAGGTGGCGATCGCCGGGAACCAGGCACTGAGGATGGCCGCGGCGGCCACCGCCTCCAGCGGAATCACCAGCACCCAGAACCACCAGTACAGCCAGCCGATGGTAAAGCCGGCCCAGCGACCGATGCCCTGCTGCGCATAAGAAGAAAAGGAACCGGTATCGGGCGAGGCGACGGCCATTTCACCCAGCATGCGCATGACCAGCACCACCAGGGTGCCGGCCAGGGCATAGGCCAGCAGTACGGCCGGACCGGCCGCGGCGATGGCATGACCGGAGCCGACGAACAGACCGGCACCGATTACCCCGGCAATGGACAACATGGTCACGTGGCGCGGTTTGAGCGCCGGAGAAAGGTTGCATTCTACGTTGGACATAAGGTGTTACCTGACAACGGAAAGCCTCCCAAGTGCAACTTGCGCGCCATCCCCGCTGAAATCGGCACAAAATGAACTCAAAGGGTGCAATGCCTCGCGGGAAGCGGCGAAAAAGCGGCGTTCCACCGAGCTATCGCACTAACCATCTGATGTGCAAAGTGATTTCTTTTAAGCGCGCAAGTCTGATCGGCCTGCTTCGTTAGGTATCACCTTGTGCAACTTGCACTCTTATGGTGCTCGCAAAGGTGGAACCTTAGGTAACTCAGGCGGGACCTGAGTGCCAGCGTCCCGCTCCGCGCGGCCGGAAATGCCGCCCACAGCGGAAAGATCGCCGTGCCTGGAGCGTCGCGACCGGTCGTCGTCGCACCAGGATCATCCGAGGCCGCGCCCTGCACGCTTTTTACGTCGCGACAGGAGCGAGGGAACTTGCCGGGCTGCGTGGCCTCTGCACACCTGCGACAAAATGTAACCGCGGCCAGTGGATATTGGTAATATTCCAACATATTAGCTAGCTAACCATAAGCCCTGCGGTTTCACGTCGGGCACCTGATGAGACCCCGACCATGTCCGCAGACGATTCCGTCCCGGCCCGCCGCGACTTCCTGCGCAAGTCCCTGAGCCTGATTCCCGTGGTTGCCCTGGCGGGCGGTGCCCCCGCGGGCCTAGCCCTCGCCGCATCCACCCCGGAAAGCAAGCCGGGCAGCAGTCCGCGCGCCGACCACTATCAACCGGTGTTCTTCACCGCCGAGGAATGGGCCTTCGTGCAGGCCGCGGTGGCCCGGCTGATTCCAGCGGACGAACTCGGCCCGGGCGCGCTGGAAGCCGGCGCGCCGGAATTCATTGACCGGCAGATGCAGACCGCCTATGCCCGCGGCGGCCTCTGGTACATGCAGGGTCCCTTCGCCGTCGATGCCGCACCGGAGATGGGCTACCAGAGTCGCCTGGTACCCCAGGACCTCTATCGACTGGGCATCGCCGCGGTGGATCGCTGGACCCGTCAGCAGCACGGCAAGGTCTTCGCCGAGCTGGCACCCGCCGAGCAGGACGCGGCCCTCGAGGCCCTGGAAGGCGGTGACGCCGCGCTCGAGGGCGTGCCGGCCAGGCTGTTCTTCGCCCAGCTGCTGCAGAACACCAAGGAGGGCTTCTATTGCGATCCGCTGCATGGCGGCAACAAGCAGCTGGTCGGCTGGAAGCTGGTGAATTTTCCCGGCGCCCGCGCCGACTTCATGGACTGGGTGGAGCGCGACGAGCGCTATCCGCTGCCGCCGGTCTCCATTCGCGGGGAGCGCGGTTGATGGCCAAGGTATTGCCCAGCAAGCAGGTAGTGATCGTCGGTTTCGGCTGGACCGGCGCCATCATGGCCAAGGAACTGACCGAGGCCGGCCTGGACGTGGTGGCCCTGGAACGCGGCAGCTACCGCGACACCTATCCCGACGGCTCCTACCCACAGGTGATCGACGAACTCACCTACAGCATCCGCAAGAAGCTGTTCGTCGATGTCTCCAAGGAAACCGTCACCATCCGCCACAACGTCAACGACGTCGCCCTGCCCAACCGCCAGCTCGGTGTCTTCCTGCCCGGCGATGGCGTGGGCGGCGCCGGCCTGCACTGGTCGGGCGTGCACTTCCGCGTCGATCCGGTGGAGTTGCGCCTGCGCAGTCACTATGAAGAGCGCTACGGCAGGAAATTCATCCCCGACGGCATGACCATCCAGGACTTCGGCGTCAGCTACAGCGAGCTGGAGCCCTACTTCGACTTCGCCGAAAAGGTCTTTGGCACCTCGGGCACCGCTTGGAGCGTCAAGGGCCAGGTCGTAGGCGACGGCAAGGGCGGCAACCCCTATGCCGCGGATCGCTCCAGCGACTTCCCATTGCCGGCGCAAAAGAACACCGTCTCGGCGCAACTGTTCGAAAAGGCCGCGCGGGACGTGGGCTATCACCCCTACAACCTGCCCTCGGCCAACACCTCGGGGCCCTACACCAATCCCTATGGATGCCAGATGGGCCCCTGCAACTTCTGCGGCTACTGCAGCGGCTACGTCTGCTACATGTATTCCAAGGCCTCGCCGAATCTCAATATCCTGCCGGCGCTCAAGCAGGAGCCGCGCTTCGAGTTGCGCAGCCAGGCCCATGTGCTCAGGGTCAATCTCGACAGCACCGGCAAGAAGGCCACCGGGGTGACCTACCTGGATGCCCAGGGCCAGGAGCTGGAGCAGCCGGCCGACATCGTCATCCTCGCCGCCTTCCAGTTCAACAACGTGCGCCTGCTGCTGCTGTCGGGCATCGGCCAGCCCTATGACCCCAAGACCGGCGAGGGTGTGGTCGGGCGCAACTTCGCCTACCAGAACATGGCCACCATCAAGGCCTTCTTCCGCCAGGACCAGCACCACACCAATCCCTTCATCGGCGCCGGTGGCAATGGCGTGGCGGTGGACGACTTCAACGCCGACAACTTCGACCACGGTCCGCACGGCTTCGTCGGCGGCTCGCCCATGTGGGTCAACCAGGCCGGCACCCGGCCCATCGCCGGGGCGGCCAATCCGCCCGGCACGCCGCAGTGGGGCAGCGCCTGGAAAAAGGCCCAGGCTGGCTACTACAACCATCAGCTGTCGATGGACGCCCACGGTGCGCACCAGTCCTATCGCGACAACTACCTGGACCTGGACCCCACCTACCGTGACGCCTATGGCCAGCCGCTGCTGCGCATGACCTTCGACTGGAAGGACAACGACATCCGCATGACCCGCTTCATGGCCGCCAAGATGAGGAAGATCGCCGAGGCCATGAGCCCCGAGCACATCAGCGTCTCGGTCAAGGACTTCGGCGGTCACTTCAACACCGCCAGCTACCAGACCACCCACCTCAACGGTGGCGCCATCATGGGCACCGACCCCAAGACCAGCGCGGTCAATCGCTACCTGCAGAGCTGGGACGTGCACAACGTCTTCGTGCCGGGCGCCTCGGCCTTTCCCCAGGGTCTGGGCTACAACCCCACCGGCCTGGTGGCGGCCCTGACCTACTGGTCGGCGCGGGCCATCCGCGAGCAGTACCTGAAGAATCCAGGCCCGCTGGTGCAGGCATGAGAGGCGCGCCCATGATCTTCCGTACCCTCGCGACCCTGCTGCTGGGCGCCGGCCTGACGCTGACGGCCCAGGCCGCCGAAGACGCCGATCCGGCGCTGGTCAAGCAAGGCGAATACCTGGCCCGGGCCGGCGACTGCGTGGCCTGCCACACGGCGCCGGGCGGCCAGCCCTTCGCCGGCGGCCTGCCCATGCAGACGCCCATCGGCACCCTCTATTCCACCAACATCACCCCGGATCGGCAGACCGGCATCGGCGCCTACAGCTATGCCGACTTCGATGCCGCCATCCGCCAGGGTATCGCCAAGGAGGGTCATACCCTCTATCCGGCCATGCCCTACCCCTCCTATGCCCGGGTCAGCGAGGGCGACATGCGCGCCCTCTATGCCTACTTCATGCACGGCGTGGCGCCGGTCGAGCAGGCCAATCGCGATAGCGACATCCCCTGGCCGCTGTCCATGCGCTGGCCCCTGGCGATCTGGCGCCAGCTGTTCGCGCCCGAGGTGGTGCAATTCCAGCCGGCCCCGGACCAGGACCCGGTGGTGGCTCGCGGCGCCTACCTGGTGGAAGGCCTCGGCCACTGCGGCGCCTGCCACACGCCACGCGCCTTCACCATGCAGGAAAAGGCCCTCTCGCCCGCCGATGGCAAGGATTTCCTGGCCGGCAGCGCGCCCCTGGAAGGCTGGATCGCCAAGAATCTGCGCGGCGACCAGCGCGACGGCCTGGGTCGCTGGAGCGAAGCGCAGCTGGTGCAATTCCTCAAGACCGGGCGCTCCGCCGACAGCGCCGTGTTCGGCGGCATGACCGAGGTGGTGCAGCACAGCCTGCAGTACCTGAGCGACGCCGATCTGCAGGCCATCGCCCGTTACCTCAAGACCCTGCCGGCCAGGGATCCGCACGATGCGCCCTTCCAGGCCGACGGGCGTGCCGCCGCGGCGCTCTGGCGCGGCGATGACAGCGCTCGTGGCGCCCAGGTCTATGTGGACAACTGCGCCGCCTGCCACCGCACCGATGGCCAGGGTTACGACCGGGTGTTCCCGGCACTGGCCGGCAATCCGGTGCTGCGTACCGCGGATGCCAGTTCGCTGATCAACATCGTGCTCAAGGGCGGCACCCTGCCCGGCCTGCACACCGCGCCGTCGATGATCGTCATGCCGCCCTTCGGCTGGCGCCTGAACGATGCCCAGGTGGCCGACGTGGTCAGCTTCATCCGCGCCAGTTGGGGCAACGACGCCGCCCCGGTCAGCGCCGCCGAGGTCGCCAAGTGGCGTACCGACGACAACCGCACCACCTCGGGCGATGACCTGGGCCAGGCCTTTGGTCATGGTCAGCCAGAGCCGCGCGAAGCGGGTCGATAGCGGTCGCGTCAGCGGCGCAACCAGGCCGGATCGACCGCGGCGAACACCTCATCCAGCCACTCGACCCAGGCGCGTACCCGCGGTGAGGTCTGGCTGGCCAGGGGGTAGACCGCCGCCAGCGGCAAGTCCGGCGGTGGCTGGTCGGGCAGGACTTCGCACAGCCGGCCGGCCGCCAGGTCCGCTGCCACGTGATAGCGCGGCACCTGGATCAGGCCCAGCCCGGCCAGGGCGGCACCGACATAGACGTCGGCGCCGCTGAGGGTCAGGCGTCCGGGTTGATCCAGGCAGTGCAGCTCACCCTCGCGCCGGAATTCGAAGGGCAGCCGACGACCGCTGCGCTGGGAGCGATAATGCACCAGCTGGTGCTGGGCGAGGTCCGCGAGGCTGTCCGGCCGGCCCTGGTGCGCCAGATAGTCCGGACTGGCACAGGTCACCTGCACCAGCTCGCCCAGCGCCTGGGCGGCCAGGCCCTCGTCGAGCAGGGGTCCACTGCGCAGCACGCAGTCGATGCCCTCGCCGATCACGTCCACCGGTCGATCATCGGCGCTGACGACCAGCTCCAGCTCCGGATAGCGGCGGCAGAAGTCCGGCAGCCCCGGAATCACCAGCGCCCGCCCCAGGGCACCGGGCAGATCGACGCGCAGTCGACCGCGTGGCTGGCGCCGTCGCTGGCTGAAGGCGCCCTCGATATCGTCCAGCTCGGCCAGCCAGCCGACGCAGCGCTCGTAGTAGGCGGCGCCGTCCAGGGTCGGGCTGACCCGGCGGGTGGTGCGATGCAGCAGCGTTACTCCCAGATGGGCTTCCAGCTGCTGCACCAGCAGGGTCGCCATTGCGGGTGACAGGCCGAGATCGGCGGCGGCACGGCTGAAGGAGCGGCGCTCGACGATACGCACGAAGCCGCGCATGGCTGTCAATCGGTCCAAGATTCTTCAATCCCATCGAATACTGCCTGTCTTGATAGCAGCTTTGTTCACAGGCTCTCAATAGCGAGACTGGACCGGTCTTTCACGAAAGGAGCGAATGTCATGCTGCAACGACAACTGGGCCGCAACGGCCCGCAGGTATCCGCTATGGGGCTGGGCTGCATGGGCATGAGCGAGTTCTATGGCGCCACCGACGAGACCGAGGCCCTGGCCACCCTGGACCTAGCCCTGGAACGCGGCGTGACCCTGCTGGATACCGCCGATGCCTATGGTCCCCATCACAACGAGGAATTGCTGGGCCGAGCCCTGCGCGGACGCCGCGAGCAGGTATTCCTGGCCAGCAAGTTCGGCCTGGTGCGCAGCGAAGATCCCAATACCCGCGGGGTGAATGGCCGGCCCGAATACGTGCGTCAGGCGCTGGAGGGCAGCCTGCGTCGGCTGGGCGTCGAGCATCTCGATCTCTACTACCAGCACCGGGTCGATCCCGAGGTGCCGATCGAAGAGACGGTTGGCGCCATGGCCGAGCTGGTGCAGGCCGGCAAGGTGCGTTACCTGGGGCTGAGCGAGGCCTCCAGCGCGACCCTGAGCCGCGCCCAGCGGGTCCATCCCATCGCGGCCCTGCAGAGCGAGTTTTCGCTGTGGTCGCGCGATCCCCAGGAGCACGGCGTGCTCGCCACCTGCCGCGAACTGGGAGTCGCCCTGGTGGCCTACAGCCCGCTCGGCCGCGGCTTTCTCACCGGCGCCCTGAAGTCACCGGAGGATTTCGCCGCGGATGACTATCGTCGCCTGAGTCCGCGCTTCCAGGGCGAGAATTTCCAGCACAACCTGGAACGGGTGGAGCGGGTACGCGCCCTGGCCAGCGCCAAGGGCGTCACGCCCGGCCAGCTGGCCCTGGCCTGGGTGCTGACACAGGGCGAGGACATCATCCCTATCCCCGGCACGCGCCGACGGCGTTATCTGCAGGAGAATCTTGCCGCGCTCGACGTGCGGTTGAGCGCGGCCGAGGGCGCCGAATTGGCTCGGCTGTTTACCCCGGAACAGGTGGCCGGTACGCGCTATCCCGCCGCCTGGATGCAGCTCGTCGAGCGCTAGTGACCATCAGGCCCGTCGCCGACCGACGGGCTTGCGCGGTTGGCATCGATCCTGCTAGCTTGATCGAGTTAGTACCAAGCTGACCCCAATCGCTGGACGCCTTTCCGCTCGCTGTAACAGCGTGAAACAAGCGTCATCCAGATCAAACCGATCCCTCGATTGCTCAGGATCTGCCGCCCTGGCCTCTGAATCTCGTGCCCGGCCGGTTGCCTGCCTTCCCAAGTACTTACCTGCATGCCTGGGCATCTTGCCCACACGCTGCCTTCCTCCAGCCAGAGATTCAGCCGTCGGCCGTTATGGGTACGAGGTTGCTGGAGTTATTTCACCGCGCCGACTGAGCGTGGGTCCCAAGGATAGACAGATGAACATTCAAAATCAGGCCATCGCGGCCATGCAACACCTTCAAGCGGCCTTTGCACCGTTCCAATGCATCACCACCCCGGCTTCGCGCAAGGGCGGTTTCAGCTTTACCGTGGTCGACGAGCGCGGTGTCGCCTGTCGCAGCGAGCGTCTCTACCCCGAGCAGTACAATGCTGCGGCCGGGCTGGAACGCGTCATCGAACGTACCCGTCGCGCCCTGGTGGCCTGACGTTCGACGCGAGTGCCGGACGCATCACGGTTTCCGTGATGCCCATGCCGGCAGCCTCCATCTGCGGTATGTTTGGCACAGCTTCGCGTAGGCGTGAGCCAAACAATGAATCCCAAGATGGAGGTCGCATGTCGCAAGTCGTATTCATCCGCCATGGCCAGTCGGCGTGGAACCTGGAAAACCGCTTCAGTGGCTGGGCGGATGTGGATCTGACCGAACAGGGGATCCGCGAGGCCCACGAGGGCGGTCAGGCGCTCAGGGACGCCGGCTTCCTCTTCGACGTGGCCCATGTCTCGGTGCTCAAGCGCGCCGTGCGTACCCTGTGGCATGTGCAGGAAGGCATGGACCAGATGTGGCTGCCGGTCGTGAGCGACTGGCGCCTCAACGAGCGTCACTATGGTGGCCTGACCGGCCTCAACAAGTCCGAGACCGCCGCCAAGTATGGCGAGGAGCAGGTGCTGGTCTGGCGTCGCAGCTATGACGTCCCGCCGCCCGAGCAGAGCGTCGAGGAGCAGCAGGCCCTGGCCGCCGACCCGCGCTATGCCGGTCTGTCGCTGGACCAGGTGCCGCGCACCGAGTGCCTCAAGGATTGCGTCGAGCGCGTGCTGCCCTATTGGAACGAAGTCCTGGCCCCGGCCATTCGCAGCGGCCAGCGCGTGCTGGTAGTCGCCCATGGCAACTCCATGCGTGCCCTGATCAAGTACCTGGACAACATCTCCGACAGCGACATCGTCAGCCTCAACATCCCCAACGGCGTGCCGCTGGTGTACGAGTTCGACGAGAATCTCAAGCCCACCAAGCACTACTACCTGGCCGACCCGGACGAGGTCGCCGCCAAGATGGCTGCGGTGGCCAATCAGGGCAAGGCGAAGT
The DNA here is from genome assembly GCF_031453455.1 of Pseudomonas sp. SORGH_AS_0211. Taxonomy (NCBI): domain Bacteria; kingdom Pseudomonadati; phylum Pseudomonadota; class Gammaproteobacteria; order Pseudomonadales; family Pseudomonadaceae; genus Pseudomonas; species Pseudomonas sp. SORGH_AS_0211. Next base: position 4,073,479 of record NZ_JAVIZV010000001.1, read on the forward strand.
AAGAGGCTTTTGGTGCGGCTGCTTCTACGAAGTCGTGGGAGTAGCCGTCTGATCGCGGCCGTGGGCCGCTCCTACAGGTACATAGGTTGGCCGTAGGAGCGGCCGCATCGGCGGACCGCCATGGCCGCGATGAGGCATACGCCTAGACCCGCAAAGTGGAAAACCGCCTGGCGTTTTCCACAACTAGGGTCGCCGATGAGCGGTGGATAAGGCTGCGCCGTTATCCACCCTACCTCTTCAGTTGTGGCCATTCGGTCGCTGGACCACCCGTGCTTCACCCAAGACGCCTTCTTGCTGGGCGCCCTCTTCCTGCCCCGCCTGAATCTCTTCGTCGGCTTCCACGCCACCATCGCCTGGCGTCTTCTCGCCCTTTTCCTTGCCGTCGTCGCTGTGGTGCTCGATCACCGCATTGATTTCCGCGCCGAACAGCAGCACCGCTGAAGACAGATAGAAGTACAGCAACAGCACGATGATGGCGCCGATGCTGCCGTAGGTGGCATTGTAGTTGGCGAAGTTCTGCACATAGTAGCCAAAGCCCAGGGACGCCAGGATCCAGACCACCACCGCCAGCACCGAGCCGGGGGTGATGAAGCGGAAGCTCTGCTTCACGTCCGGGGTGACGTAGTAGAGCGCCGCCACGGCGATCATCAGCAGGAACACCGCCAGCGGCCAGCGGATCAGCGCCCAGAGGGTCACCATGTAGTCTTCCAGCCCTACATAGGCGGCCAGCCAGTTCATCACCTGAGGGCCCAGCACCATGAGGGCGGCGGCGCTGAGCAGCAGCCCGGCGAGACCGATGGTGTGCAGTACCGACAGCGGAATGCGCTTCCAGGCCGGGCGGCTTTCCACCACGTCATAGGCGCTGTTCATGGCGGTCATCAGCGAGCGGAAGCCACCCGAAGCGGACCACAGGGCGATGATGATACTGAAGGACAGCAGGCCGCCCTTCTGCGTCTGCAGTTGGTCGATGATGGGATTGACCGTATCCAGGGCGGTGGGCGGCAGCAGGTAGGCGGCCTGTTCGCGCAGGAAGGTGAAGAAGTCCGGCAGGTGCAGGAAGCCGATCAGGGCGATCAGGAACAGCAGGAAGGGAAACAGCGAAAACAGCATCTGGTAGGCCAGTGCCGCTGCATAGGTGGGCATGTCGTCGGCCACGAATTCCTGGACGGCACGCTTGATGAGGGTGAACGGCGAAACGCCGCGCAGGCTGAAGGCAAACAAGGACATAACGGCTCCTGACGAACGTTCCTCACGAAGGATTCCTGGAGCGGACCTGCTCGGCCTGCACCCGGCGGCTTTGCAGGTTCGCCCTACCTTCAGAGTGGCAGCAGCCGGGTTGGTTGCGCCCTGATGTCAGAAGCCGGAGCCCGAGGCATCCCGGCAGGCGGCGATCTCGGCGGCCGTGGGCGTCCTGAGTTCCTCTATCCCGCGGCTTTCATCGAAACGGATGAAGCCGGCGGCGGCGAATTCGCGCAGCCAGCCATCCATGGGCCAGAGCCCCCAGCGTGCCCGGAAGCGCCGGGCGTTCTCCAGGATGCTGGCGAAATGGTTGAGCGGTGGGTGATAGGTCGGATGGTACTGATGGAAAGCGCGCGCCTCGGCCTGGTAGACGGATACCCCCGCCTCGCGGGCGCGAAAGGCGAAGTCGGTGTCCTCGCCGCCATAGCCGCGATAACCCTCGTCGAAGCCGCCGATGCGGCCGAAGGTGGCGCGGGTACAGGCGAAGTTGAGCGACCAGAACAGCGGATGGGGAATCGCCTCGCCCGGCGGACGATCCCGGTGAAGGGGATGGACGACACCCCTGGCGAACAGCTCCTCCGGGGTCCAGTCGCCTTCCGCGATGCCGGCCGGCAGGTAGTGGACGAAGCCCTGGTGCAGGGCCGCGGGGCGCGCGGTCAGCGCCTGGCGATAGGCCGCGAGCAATCCGGGCGCGGGGATGCAGTCCACGTCGAGAAACACCAGTTCCTCGCCCGGTGCGGCGGTTACAGCGGCATTGCGCGCGGCGGCCAGGGGCAGGATGCCGTCGCCTTCCACGGCAAGTACCTGAATCGGAAAGCCTGGGCTGTGCAGCGCACGCGGCGGCTCGTTCATCTGCACCACCACCAGGGCCGCCGGAGGCGTCGGTGCCAATTCCAGCCCACGGATGAGATTGGCCAGTTGCCGCTCGCGACCTTTGACCAGGGTCAGGACGATCATGCCAGCACCTCCTGGGCGACCTGCCGAATACAGGCGGCGGCGCGCTGGGCACCCGCGCCGTCGCTTATCGCCATCCAGCGCTCGGGATCGAGCCCGCGGGTCCTGGCCAGCAGTTCCGGCCAGGCGTCGACGGCGGGCCAGCTTTCGCAGGTGATCGCCAGGCCCTGCGCGGCCAGCAGGCGGCCGGTGGACAGTTGCTCGTCGAAGGGTCTGGCATCCGGCAGACAGAGGAAACGACAGCGCAGGTCGGCCAGTTCCGCCACCAGGCTGTCACCTGCCGAGCCGACCACCAGCTCGGCGCGGGTCAGCCAGGGTGCGGGATCGGCGACGCTGCCCAGGAAGCTCAGGTTGGCCGGTGCCTCGGTGGCGTCGTCCAGCACCGGACCCAGTACCGTCCAGTGCCAGTCGGGACAGGCCCGGGCCGCCGCGACCAGCCGCGCGCGACCGAAGGCGGTGCCGCCATGGCCGGCGATGACCGTGACCGTGCCGGGTTCGCGCATGCGATCGGGCTGCTGCCCGGCATAGCGCGACAGGCTGCCGGCATAGCAGGTCTTGGCCCGCCAGGGAGCCGGGGTGGCAGGCTCTTCCAGGCATTCCGGATAGGGCGCGAGCAGGCGACTGGCACTGGCGTAGGCCAGTTCGTGGGCGGCATCGAAGCGACTGCCGCGCTGGCGCAGGTAGATCGTCGGCACGCCGCACAGCCGGGCCAGCAGCGCCACCTCCACCGAGACGTCGACCACCAGCAGGCAGGGCCAGGCGCGGCGGAACCAGTCCACCAGCAGGCCCATGCGCTCGCGCAATCCTGCCACGCCCAGCGGCGCATAGTGCAGGCAGGCGAAGGCTTCGCCCTCGACGCCAGGGGCCACGTCGGGTGGCAGCGGGCAGAGCCGGACGTTGGGCAGTGCCACCTGCTCGGGCAAGCGACTGCCGAATAGGGTCAAGGGGCCGTCGAAAGCGGCGGCGATGGCCAGGGCGCGGGTCACGTGGCCGGCGCCCTGATGGTGGGCGTAGTAACCGATGTTCAGCTCAGTCACGGGCAGTCTAGTCACGGGCGGTCTAGCCACGGGCCACCCGGCCGGCGGCGACATCGGCGAGCAGGCGCTCGTAGCGGTCGATCATCAGCCGATGGCTCCACTGGGCCTCGGCCCGCGCCCGGCAGGCGTCGCGGGACAGCGACAGGGCTTCGCGCAGGGCCGCCGCCAGGGCCGGCACATCGCCCGGCGGAGCCAGGGCGCCGGTCTCGGCGGTGAGCAGTTCCGGCAGGGCTCCGCGGGCAAAGGCGGCGACCGGTGTGCCGCACGCCAGGGCCTCGGCGACGATCAGGCCGAAGGGTTCGTCCCAGCAGGGCGTGACCAGACAGGCGCGGGCCTGGGCGACTTCAGCCGCCAGGGCGGTACGGTCCAGGTGACCGAGGTAGACGGCCTGGTCCCCCAGGCGCGGCGCGATGTCCTGGCGGAAATAGCGCTCGTCGGTGGCCTGGCCGGCCAGGCGCAGGGGCACGCCGGCCTCGCGCGCGGCATCCAGCGCCAGGTGCGGCCCCTTGTCCGGTACCAGGCGGCCGAACCAGAGGGCATGGTCGCCGATCGGCGTATCGCGCGGGCGCCAGGCGTCGAGGTCGATGCCGTTGGGAATCACGTGACAGGCCGGCGCGAGGTGCGCCCAGTTGTCGGCATTGGCCTGGGAGACGGTGCAGTAATGGCCGCCACCGCGCCTGTGCAATTCGCCGATGGCGTTGATCAGCTCGAAGAACGGCGGGGTGTGCAGCACCGTGAGCATGGGGGTGTGGATCAGGCCGGACATGGTCACCGGCACATAGTGCAGGGCGTTGTTGAAGATGACGTCGAAGCCATGGCCATCGATGCGCTGCATGCAGTCGAGATAGCCGTGGTGCTCGTCGAGATACTCGGAGCTGAGCACGTTGCGCTTGCGCCGACAGCCGTCCGCGCCGTAGTTGCCGTCGTCGAGGATGGGCACCACGTCCAGCTCCGGCGCCGAGGCCGAGCTGGCGAACAGCGTCACCGCGTGGCCACGTTCGCGCAGTTGCAGGGTGATGTCGTAGGTGAAGGCTTCGAGACCGCCGGCGAAGGGCTGGCGTACCGGGTGTTTCACGTGGGTGAGAATGCCTATGCGCATGGAACCTTCCGCCTGCTGTTGCCTGTCATCCCACCGTCCTTATCGCGAGCCGCTGGTTGATAGGAGTCTCAGCGACGGGAATTGGTTGTGCGCTTCGTCGTGAAAGCCGCGTGGTGGGCAAACCTCCGCAGCGGGCCGTGGGTCAGCTTTTCTGGACCCGTATTCCCAGCAGACGACGGAGGTTTCCATGCGTTATGAACTGCACTACTGGCCCAGCATCCAGGGCCGTGGCGAATTCGTCCGCCTGGCGCTCGAAGAGGCCGGCGCACGCTATCTGGATGTCGGCAATGCCCCGGAGGACGAAGGTCTGGGCATACCCGCCATGGAGGACTACCTGCAAGGCCAGAAGACCCGTCGGCCGCCCTTCGCCCCGCCCTTTCTCAAGGCCGGCGACGAGGTCGTCTCCCATGTCGCCAACATCCTGCAGTTCCTCGGGCCACGGCTGGACCTGGTACCGGCCGATGAAGAATCCCGCTTCTGGGTCCACGGCCTGCAGCTGACCATCACCGATCTCACCGCCGAGGCCCACGATGTCCATCATCCGGTGGCCATCTTCCTGACCTACGAAGAGCAGCAGGACGAAGCCCGGCGCCGGGCCAAGGCCTTTGCCGGGGAACGGATCCGTACCTATCTGAGCTATTTCGAACGCGTGCTGGGTTACAACCCGACGGGTGATACCTGGCTGGTGGGCGAGCGTCGCTCCTATGTCGACCTGTCGCTGTTCCAGGTGGTGGCCGGCCTGACCTATGCCTTCCCCAACGCCATGCGGCGCCTGGCGCCGGAGATACCCCGGGTGCTGGCGGTGGCCGAGCGGGTGGCCGCGCTACCCAACATCGCCGCCTACCTGGCCTCGCCGCGCCGCCTGGCCTTCAGCGAGAACGGCATCTTCCGCCATTATCCGGAGCTGGATCCGGCCTGACGGGCAAAAGAAAAGGCCGCCCTGGGGCGGCCTTTTCCGTACAGCCTGGACTCAGGCGCGGTCGATGGTGTTCTTGACCGCTTCCTTGCCCTTGCCGACGTTCTTTTGCAGTTTGCCTTCGGCTTCCTGGGCACGACCCTCACCTTTCATGCGCGAGTTGTCGGTGGCTTCGCCGACGCCTTGCTTGACCTTGCCGGCCACTTCTTTGGCGGTACCCTTGATCTTGTCGCTGGTGCTGCTCATATCAGTCTCCTTGGGATCGCACAGGCAGTGCGCTTGTAAAATCCGACTGCGGGTCTAGCTGGGTGGTTTCGACCATTCGTCGCACAGCGCAACGGCCAGAAGCGTCAGGAAGCCTTGGGCAGCGGTTCCGGAAGCCTTTAGACTTCCCGCCCTTTTTCGTGAGCGACCGCCCAGGCGCCTTTCCCGCCGGGAACGTTGCGCGGGGCCGCCTCTCCAATTTCCACACCCCTTCACCGGAGACTTCTGATGTCGCTGAGCCAATTCGACAACCTGCCGGGCGTGACCGCCCAGCCCGACGCCGCCACCCGCGAGTTCGTCTTCAACCACACCATGCTGCGGGTCAAGAACCTGGAGACCTCGCTGGACTTCTACACCCGCGTGCTGGGTTTCACCGTGGTCGATCACAAGGACTTCCCGGACGCCAAGTTCAGCCTGACCTTTCTTGCCCTGGTCGATCGCAACCAGGTGCCGGAAGATCCGCAGGCCCGCCAGCACTGGCGCAAGTCCACCCCGGGCATTCTCGAACTGACCCACAACCACGGCACCGAAGACGATGCCGGCTTCAGCTACCACAATGGCAACAGCGATCCGCGCGGCTTCGGCCACACCTGCGTGGCGGTCCCGGACATCCGCGCCGCCTGCGAGCGCTTCGAGCAACTGGGCGTGGCCTTCCAGAAGCGCCTGACCGACGGCAGCATGAAGGAAATCGCCTTCATCAAGGACCCCGATGGTTACTGGGTCGAAGTCATCCAGTTCACCCCGCTGTCCTGATCCCTCCGGGCCCGGCGTCCGTCGGGCCCACCCTGCCTGTCCTTCTGAAGACATCCGACGACTTTTCGGCGCTTAACTGATACCGACTGGCTCCAGGCCATCGACGCCTGCTCATGCCTTTGGCGTACTGCTGGCGAAAAGCCTTACCAAAGTCGTATTGCGCACCCCAGCCAGCGACGTCGTCAGAGAGCCCAACATGAACAAAACAACAAGAATTCGTACCGGGATGTACAGCGTGCTCAGCCTGTTCGTCGCCTGCCTGCTGCTGGCTTGCCTGTATGGGTGGCTCAGCGCCTGGACCAGTGCCCAGCAGGTCCGCGACCTGGATAGTCTGACCATGGAACAGCTGGACAAGGTCAACAACGCCGCCACCTGGATCAGCCGCGCCAGCGCCAACTCTCATACCGCCATGCTCGACCGGGTCAACGGCGATGCGGCCAAGGCCGAGAAAGGCGTGAAGCTGGCGCTGGAGCGGTTGGACATCGCCCGCAAGCTGATTACCGACATGCAGGCCAGCGTCAGCGATCCCAAGCTGAGCGGCCAGATCGAAGCCATGCTCAAGGCCTTCGACGCCTACAAGGTCATCGTCGAAGGACAGATCGCCGCCTGCCGGGCCGGCGACCTGCCCGGCTACATCCGTATCAGCGACGGGGCCAAGGGGGCCAGCACGGCCTTCGCCGACACCCGCCAGGCCTTCACCGACGAGATCACCGGCCGTATCGCAGCCACCCTCGCCGCCTCCGACAGTCGCGTGTCCCAGGCCCAGATCGGCAGCCTGCTGCTGGTCGGTCTGACCCTGCTGCTGGCGGTACTCTCCGGCTGGTTCATCGCCCGCCGGGTACTGGCCCCGCTCAACGAAGCCGGCGAGCACTTCGCCGCCATGAGCGAAGGCGATCTGACCCGCCGTATCGAGGTGCGCAGCCATGACGAGATCGGCCAGCTGTTCGCCGGCCTCGCCACCCTGCAGAGCCGCCAGCGCGACACCCTGGCCCAGCTCAATCGCACCGCCGAGCAACTCGACAGCGCCGCCCAGGAACTGGGCGAGGTGACGGCCCAGAGCAACCGCACCCTGAATCAGCAACAGCAGGAACTGGAACAGGCCGTGACGGCGGTGACCGAGATGACCACCGCCGTGGAAGAGGTGGCCCGCAATGCCGCCTCCACCTCGGATACCGCCCGCGAATCCGATCGCCTGGCCACTGGCAGTCGCGGCCAGGTGGCCCAGGTGCTCAGTGAATTGCAGAGCATGCAGACCACGGTCAACGAAAGCGAAACCGTGATCGCCAGCCTGGCGCAGCAGGCCAACCAGATCGGCAAGGTGCTGGACGTGATCCGCGCGGTCTCCGAGCAGACCAACCTGCTGGCGCTCAATGCCGCCATCGAGGCCGCGCGCGCCGGCGACGCCGGCCGTGGCTTCGCCGTGGTGGCCGACGAGGTGCGCAGCCTGGCCCAGCGCACCCGCCAGTCGACCCTGGAGATCGAGCAGATGATCGGCAACATCCAGGCCGGCACCGGTCAGGCGGTGACCGCCATCCAGCGCAGCAACACCCTGGCCGGCACCACCCTGGAAACCACCGAGCGGACCGGCCAGAGCCTGGAGCACATCTTCGTCGCCATCGGCGACATCAACGAGCGCAACCTGGTCATCGCCAGCGCCGCCGAGGAACAGGCCCAGGTGGCGCGGGAGGTGGATCGCAACCTGATCAACATCCGCGAACTGGCGGGCGTGTCCAAGCGCGGCGCCGACCAGATCGAGACCTCCAGTCGCCAGCTGGTCGCACTGACCCGCGAGATCCACGGCCTGGCGGCGCGCTTCCGCGTCTGACCCGCCAGGCGACTACCCGGGAACAGGCGTCCCGGGGTAGCCGCGGCTTTACCCAACTTTACGTTTTCTTGGCATGACGTCGCCGCCGCTACAGGAGAAAATTCGCCCGGGCGCCAGGCGTGGCGCCCGTTCTCGCCACGGAGCTGCCTGACGTCATGACGACCTGCCCTACCCCGCGCGGCCCTCGCCTGAGGTGCCTGCTGCTGTCCTTTCTCGCCTCGCCCCTGGGTCTGCTGGTGGTGCTGACCGGCGTGCTGCAACTGCTCGGCCCCGGCTAGGGCCGCAGCGTCCGGCCACCGAAGCGGCCGGAACCGTCTGGCTCACAGGCGGAAGCGCGTGACCAGGCCATTGAGGTCCACGGCCAGGCGCGACAGCTCGGCGCTGGCGGCGCTGGACTGCTCGGCACCCGCGGCGGTCTGGACCGACAACTCGCGGATGTTCACCAGGTTGCGATCCACTTCGCGGGCCACCTGGGCCTGCTCTTCCGCTGCGCTGGCGATCACCAGATTGCGCTCGTTGATGCCGCCGATGGCGCCATGGATGCGCTCCAGGGCATGGCCGGCGCCGCGCGCCACTTCCAGGGTCGACTGGGCGCGCTCGGTGCTGCTGCGCATGGCCGCCACCGCCTGATCGGTGCCCTGCTGGATGGTGCCGATGGAGGTCTCGATCTCGCGGGTCGACTCCTGGGTGCGATGGGCCAGGGCCCGCACCTCGTCGGCCACCACGGCGAAGCCGCGACCCGCTTCACCGGCGCGCGCCGCCTCGATGGCGGCATTGAGCGCCAGCAGATTGGTCTGCTCGGCCACGCTGCGGATCACGTCGAGCACCTTGCCGATGTCGTTGACCTGTACCGCCAGATCGCCCACCAGGGTGGCGCCGTGCTGGACGTCGTCGCTCATGGTGGCGATGGCGCCTACGGTTTCCTGCACCAGGTCGCGGCCGTCACGGGCCACGCCGGCCGACTCCTGGGAGGCCTGGGAGGTATTGACGGCATTGCGCGCCACCTCGTCCACCGCCGACGACATCTGGTTCACCGCGGTGGCGGCCTGTTCGATCTCGGCGTTCTGGCGTTGCAGGCCGCGACTGGATTCATCGGTCACCGCATTGAGTTCTTCCGCCGCCGAAGCGAGCTGGGTGGCCGAGCCGAGGATGCCCTGCAGGGTCTGGCGCAGCTGGCCCTGCATGGTTTTCATCGCCTGCAGCAGGCGCGCGGCCTCGTCGCGGCCTTCGCTGTGGATTTCCTGGCTGAGGTCGCCGGTGGCGATCACCTCGGCGGCCTGCACGGCGCGGGCGATGGGCTGGGTGATGCTGCGGATCAGCAGCCAGGCGAAGACCACGGTCAGCAGCGCCGTGGCCGCCAGTAGCAGCACCAGCCACTGGATGGCATGGCCATAGTCGGCAGCGGACTGGGCGTTGGCCGCGGCGGTCTGCTGATCCACCAGGTCGGTGAGTTGCTTGAGCACGCCGTTGACCGCATCGGAGTTGGCCAGCAGGTCTTCGTTGAGCAGGCGGCGCAGGGGCTCCAGCTGATCGGCGGTGGAGAACGCCAGCATGCGCTGCTGCAGACCGTCGTACTGGGTGATCAACTGGCCGTAGCGGCTGTAGGCGGTGCGCTCTTCGTCGGACTGGATCAGCGCCTCGTAGCGCTGCTGGGCGGCGCGCATCTGGCCGTTGCGCTGCTGGAACAGCGCCTGGGTCTTGGCGATGATCTCCGGCTCGCGATTGAGCAGCAGGCGATAGGACAGCACCCGCAGGCGCAGGGTCAGGGCGGTCAGCTCGTCGAGCGCGGCCACGCGCGGCATGGCGCGGTCCTCGATGGCCAGACCCGAGGCGCGGATGTCGTTCATCTTGACCAGGGCGGTGCCGCCGAGCAGCAGCAGGAGCAGACCGATAAAGGCGAAACCAAGGGTGGCACGTCGCGCGATGGAGAGATTGCGAAAGGACATGGAGAGTTTCCGTTGAGCCTGGAAAGCCCCCGCTATCGACCGCAGCGTGCAAATCCTGAAGTCCGTTGTCGGACCGGATTTCTGCGCCGCTATCGAGCAAAGGCAGCAAACCCTTGTCCTATAGGGCATTGGGACTATTGAAAGCCTGCCGAAAGGTCTAGGCTGCGGCACTGTGCCGCAGATCACAGGCTGGATGCAAAGCGGGCGAAAGACGCTCGATTTGCCCCAGCGGCATTGTGTTCACATTTTTGCACATCTCTCGCAAGCCACTGATCACCAAAGAAATCTTCTCGGCTATCGCAATTCACGTTTTCTTCACGGGGAAAAACGCGATTCGGCGGCGAAATTCCACCTTCGTGTCGATAAAAGGGCTAAATGCGCTGATCGTGCTGCGATAATGGCTGGATGATCTCAGTATAAGTTTGAAATATCTTCTGCGTTGTCCGTCACGCGCTATTGTTTCAGCGTGGATTAAGGTTGAGGTCACCAAGATGACCTGCCGGGTACCAGGACGCTGCCCGGATACGCGATGGACCGCCAGACAATGAAGCCACCAGCGCCCAAGAGGGCCGGGGCGTATCGAGGCGATGCCAGGGGGCGTCTAGCCACTAACCAGCGCTTGCCGCTGCCATTGCGTACTTGAGAAGAGGTCAGAAACAGATGAGCGACAACACGGATACCTTCGGCGCACCCGACGAGGCCCTCCTGCAGCTGGTCGATGGTTTCAAGCGTTTCCGCCAGGATGTCTTTCCCGAACAGGAAGCGCTGTTCAAGAAACTCGCCAGTGCGCAGTCGCCCAAGGCCATGTTCATCACCTGCGCCGACTCGCGCATCGTTCCGGAACTGATCACCCAGAGTTCGCCAGGCGATCTGTTCGTGACCCGTAACGTCGGCAACGTGGTGCCCCCCTATGGCCAGATGAACGGCGGCGTCTCCACCGCCATCGAGTACGCGGTCGTGGCCCTGGGCGTGAAGCACATCATCATCTGCGGCCACTCCGACTGCGGCGCCATGAAAGCCGTACTCAATCCCGATCCGCTGGAAAAGATGCCGACGGTAAAGGTCTGGCTGCGCCATGCCGAGGTCGCCCGTACCGTGGTCGAAGACCATGGCCATTGCGACTGCGGCCACGGCGGCACCCTGGGCTTCCTCACCGAGGAAAACGTGGTGGCCCAGCTGGTCCACCTGCGCACCCACCCCTCGGTGGCGTCGCGTCTGGCCAGCGGTCAGCTGCAGATCCACGGCTGGGTCTATTCCATCGAGACCAGCGAGATCAAGGCGTACGACGCCCAACAGGAGCGCTTCCTGCCCCTGGATGGCGAAAACATGCCGGTCGCCACCCCGCGTCCACGCCTGCAACCGGCCTGATCCACCGCGGCCAGCCGGTTCGCCGGCTGGCCACTCCGAGACGGGCCGCTCGCCCCCTCGCCATAACAGCGCACCGCGCAGGACTATCCCACCTGGGGCTCCATCGGGATCGTCCACCCTAGCCGCTAGCCGCCTGAATCCCGAACCGTGTCATATGACGTGATATGACGCGCGGGCACCCTTTTTCCTAGTCGCTGGAGGACCAGGACCATGCTTGGCAATCAACAGACCCCGGGGCGCAACCTGTCGCGCGACGCCCTGGCCTCACTGGTAGTGTTTCTGGTCGCCCTGCCGCTGTGCATGGGGATCGCCATCGCCTCCGGCATGCCGCCGGCCAAGGGCATCATCACCGGCATCATCGGTGGCCTGGTGGTCGGCTTTCTCGCCGGCTCGCCGCTGCAGGTCAGCGGTCCGGCCGCCGGCCTGGTGGTGCTGGTGTTCGACCTGATCAACCGCCATGGCATCGAGGCGCTGGGCCCGGTACTGCTGCTCGCCGGCCTGCTGCAACTCATCGCCGGCTTCACCCGACTGGGCGCCTGGTTCCGCGTCACCTCGCCGGCGGTGGTCTACGGCATGCTCGCCGGCATCGGCATCCTCATCGTGCTGTCGCAGCTGCATGTGATGCTGGACGCCAAACCGGCGGCCTCGGGTCTTTCCAACCTGCTGGCCTTCCCGGGCGCCGCCCTCACCGCGGCGGGTCAGTGGAACGGCAGTGGCAGCGGCGCCCAGGCGGCGCTGATCGGGCTGCTGACCATCGCCAGCATGTGGCTGTGGGAGAAATTTCGCCCACAGACGCTGCGCTTCTTGCCCGGCGCCCTGATCGGCGTGACCCTGGCGACCCTGGCCAGTCTCTGGCTGGCGCTGGACATCCGCCGGGTGGAGGTACCCAACAACCTGGCCGACGCCATCGACTGGGTGACCTTCGCCGATCTCGGCATGCTGGCCAACGCCGAACTGGTGGTGGCCGCCCTCGCCCTGGCCTTCATCGCCAGCGCCGAGACCCTGCTCTCGGCCGCCGCGGTGGACCGCATGCACAACGGGCCGCGCTCGCACTTCGACCGCGAACTGGGTGCCCAGGGGATCGGCAATCTGCTCTGCGGCGCCGTCGGCGCGCTGCCCATGACCGGGGTCATCGTGCGCAGCTCGGCCAATGTGCAGGCCGGCGCCACCAGTCGCGCCTCCGCCATCCTGCATGGCCTCTGGCTACTGGCCTTCGTCGCCGCCCTGCCCTTCGTGCTCAAGCTGGTGCCGGTGGCGAGCCTGGCCGGCGTGCTGGTGTTCACCGGCGTCAAGCTGGCCGATCCCAAGTCGCTGACCGGACTCAAGCGCTATGGCCGGACGCCCATGGTCATCTATGCCCTGACCGCCCTGATGATCGTCGCCACCGATCTGCTGACCGGGGTGCTGGTGGGCTTTGGCCTGTCGATCGCCTTCCTGGCGGTCAAGGCGGCGCAGCTCAAGGTCAGCCTGACCTATCGCGAAGACCAGCCGGACCAGGCCGATCTGCGCCTGGTGGGCGCCGCGACCTTCCTGCGCGTACCCCAGCTGACCAAGGTGCTGGAGCAGGTCAAGCCGGGCACTACCCTGCACGTGCCCCTGGAGCGCGTCTCCTATATCGATCATGCCTGCATGGAACTGCTGGAAGACTGGGGACGGACCCAGGCCAGCAATGGCATGCGGCTGGTGATCGAGCCCAAGGCACTGGAGCGGCGCCTGGAAGGCCAGGCACCGGCGGGTCAACCGGTCATGCCGACCCAGGCACCGGCCTGATCCGGGTGGCGGAGCGGCCAAGGGGCGCTCCGCCACGCTTCATCCAGCGCCAGCGTCCGCTGACGCAAGGCCAGACTGCCAGCACGATCGCTGATCGCGATACTGGCTTGCCAGAGCCTCGCAGCATCCTGGTGCCATGCAAAGGCCACTCCATAAAGTGGACATCCTGTCCACAAAAAGCCCCTGAATTGACTGATAAATGCCCAAGTTGGCATCGGTCATCCTACCAATGGCTAATAGTCTGCTAATTAACTTTCGCTCTTCTCGGGTTTGCCTTATAACGCTATCTGGTTCGACTTTTGTCGCACCAACGATCTTTGTGTCGGGCCACCCTCTATCTCGGGGGTAATCGCTTTGCCAGGAAAGCCATGCGACGCCCACACGGCTAAAAATGACCCCACGAGAGGTAGCTATGCGCAAGCCTGAATTGGCGACGGTGATCGCTGAAAAAGTCGGACTTCCAAAGGAACAGGCCAACGTCGTGCTCAACACGCTGTTGGATGAGATCGCGAATGCGCTGCACCGCAAGGACAGCGTTACCCTGGTCGGCTTCGGCACTTTCCTGCCGCGTCACCGCGGTGCCCGCATGGGGAAGAATCCCCAGACTGGCGAGCCGGTCAAGATTCGTGCGAGCAACACGGTGGCGTTCAAGCCCGGCAAGGCGCTGAAGGACAGCATCGAAGGCTGAGCATGAGGCGGCACGGATCGCCGCTGCAGCCAAAAGGCATCGCCTCTGCGATGCCTTTTTTGTGTCCGCGTGGAGGACGCGGAGCGGGGTGATCAGCCGATGGCGATCATCTCGAAGTCGCCCTTGCCCACGCCGCAATCCGGGCACAGCCAATCCTCGGGCACATCCTCCCAGCGCGTCCCCGGCGCGATGCCGTCGTCCGGCCAGCCCAGGGCTTCGTCATAGATATAGCCGCACACGATGCACTGCCATTTCCGCATGTTCTGTTATCTCCCAACCGGCTTCAGGTAGCGCGAACGCTACGCGAAAGCCTGGCAAAGGCCAACCGTGCCGGAGCCCGACTGATACCCAGAGCGCCCTGGTTGCGCCTGGCGACTGTCCACCCCCTGTCTCCATCAGCTAGGCTGAGCCCATGAATTCCTCGTCATCGCCCATGCCCTGGGCCATCTATTTCGCCGTGCTGGGCAGTGTCATCAGCGTCGGTCTGGCCATCGGCCTGTCGATGCCGCTGGTTTCGCTGCGGCTGGAGGGCTGGGGCTATGGCAGCTTCGCCATCGGCGTCATGGCCGCCTCGCCGGCCCTCGGCATCCTCACCGGCGCCAGCCTGGCCGGACGCCTGGCGGCGCGGATCGGTACCCCGCGATTGATGCGGCTGTGCCTGATGAGCGGCGCCGCCTCGCTGATCCTGCTGTCGCTGCTACCCAGCTATCCGCTGTGGCTGCTCCTGCGCCTGGCCCTGGGCGCCATCCTCACCCTGGTCTTCGTGCTCGGCGAAAGCTGGATGAACCAGGTCATCACCGATCGTTGGCGCGGCCGCCTGGTGGCCCTCTATGGCAGCAGCTACGCCCTGAGTCAGCTGGCCGGCCCGCTGCTGCTAGGGGTGCTGGGGACCGAGGGCGACCAGGGTTTCTGGCTCGGCGCCCTGCTCATGCTCGGCGGCGCTGCCCTGCTGCTCGGTCGCCGGGGCGCGCCAGCGGCCAGCGGCCATACCGCGGCCTGGCGAGCGCTGCTGGACTTCTGCCGCGGCGCTCCGGCCATCGCCTGGGCGGTGGCGCTGTTCGCCTGCTTCGAAGCGATGATCCTTACCCTGCTGCCGGTCTATGCCCTCAACCAGGGCTTCGGCCAGCAACTGGCGCTGTACATGGTCAGCGCCGTGGTGGTGGGCGATGCCCTGCTGCAACTGCCGCTGGGGCTGCTCGCCGACCGCCTCTCGCGCCAGGGGCTGTTCCTTGGCTGCACCCTGGGCCTGCTGGCGGTCAGCCTGGCCTTGCCACTGCTGCTGCATACCCCGGGCGTCTGGCCGCTGCTGGTACTGTTCGGCGCTACTGCGGGCGGTCTCTTCACCCTGGCGCTGATCCTGGTGGGCGAACGCTATCGCGATGCCGAACTGGTCAGCGCCAATGCCTGCATCGCCCAGCTTTGGGGGCTCGGCTGCCTGGTCGGCCCCCTGGTCACCGGCGCCGCCAGCCAGTGGCTCACCGGCCATGCCGTGCCGCTGCTGATGGCCGTCGGCGCCGCCGTGCTGCTGGTGATCGTCGGCCGCCGAGGCAGCGCGCCGGTTACAGTGAAAACGGCAATTTGATGCCTGGATTTATGCTTTAGAGCCGGGATGTCGGGACTGTATTGGCGGACGAAGGCAATCCCACCCTGGCGACGCTGCAAGCGGTCTTTCGGCCCTTTGGCCTGGGAGTGGGCGTCATGCCCCTGAAACGCCGCTGAGCCCCATGAAAAACGCCGGCACTGGGCCGGCGTTTTTCATGTCAGGCAACGCCTAGAAGGCGGGCACCACGGCGCCCTTGTACTTTTCTTCGATGAACTGCTTCACCGCCGGGGTGTTCAGCGCCTTGGCCAGCTTCTGCATGGCGTCGCTGTCCTTGTTGTCCGGGCGGGCGACCAGGATGTTGGCGTAGGGCGATTCCTTGCCTTCCAGCAGCAGAGCGTCCTGGGTCGGGTTGAGCTTGGCTTCCAGGGCGTAGTTGGTGTTGATCAGTGCCAGATCGACCTGATTCAGCACGCGCGGCAGGGTCGCGGCTTCCAGCTCCTTGAACTTGAGCTGCTTGGGATTCTCGGCGATGTCCTTGGGCGTGGCGAGGATGTTGGCGCTGTCCTTGAGCGTGATCAGCCCGGCCTTCTCCAGCAGCAGCAGGGCGCGGCCGCCATTGGTGGCATCGCTGGGGATGGCCACGACGGCGCCTTCGCGGACTTCGTCGAGCTTCTTGATCTTCTGCGAATAGATGCCGAAGGGCTCGACGTGGACCTGGGCGACGGTCACCAGGTCGGTGCCACGGCTCTTGTTGAATTCATCCAAGTAGGGCTGGTGCTGGA
Organism: Pseudomonas sp. SORGH_AS_0211; assembly: GCF_031453455.1. Lineage (NCBI taxonomy): Bacteria > Pseudomonadati > Pseudomonadota > Gammaproteobacteria > Pseudomonadales > Pseudomonadaceae > Pseudomonas > Pseudomonas sp. SORGH_AS_0211. Next base: position 4,089,663 of record NZ_JAVIZV010000001.1, read on the forward strand.
AGAAATTGGCGTCCAGGCGCTTCTGGGCCACCTGCAGATTGGGCTGCACGTAGTCGGTGAAGACCTTGATCTGCAGGTCCACCCCTTCCTTGGCCAGCTGGGGTTTGACGAATTCGAGGATCTCGGCGTGGGGCACCGGGGTGGCGGCGACGCTGAGGGTCTCGGTGGCGTGGGCGGTCAGGCTGGCGGCCAGCAGGGCGGCGGTGGCGAGCAATTTCTTCATGGCAGTTTCCTAAAGCGGGGTGGAACCGTCGGCGCCTCTGCGGGCGTCGACGGCGGTGGAGCTGAGGCTCAGAACGCGGGAACGACGGCGCCCTGGTACTTCTTCTCGATGAATTGCTTCACCTCGGGGGTGGTCAGGGCCTTGGCCAGCTTCTGGATGGCCGGGTCGTTGGCCTTGTCGGCGCGGGTGTAGAGCAGGTTGGCGTAGGGCGACTCGCCGCTCTCGATGAAGAGGGCGTCCTTGGTCGGTACCAGCTTGGCTTCCAGAGCGTAGTTGGCGTTGATCAGCGCCAGGTCGACCTGGTTCAGCACGCGCGGCAGGGTCGCGGCTTCCAGCTCCTTGAACTTGAGGTGCTTGGGATTCTCGACGACGTCACGCGGGGTGGCGGTGACGTTGCTCGGATCCTTCAGGGTGATCAGGCCCTGCTTGGCGATCAGCAGGAGCGCGCGACCGGAGTTGCTCGGATCGTTGGGAATGGCCACGGTGGCGCCGTCCTTGAGCTCCTTGATGTCCTTGATCTTCTGCGAATAGGCACCGAAGGGCTCGACGTGCACCGCCACCACCGGCACCTGGTCGCTGCTCGGGTTGCTCTTCTGGTAGCTGGCGTAATAGGGCTTGGTCTGGAAGTAGTTGGCATCCACCTGCTTCTGATCGGTCTGGCGATCAGGCTGGATGTAGTCGGTGAAGACCTTGATCTTGAGGTCCACGCCTTCCTTGGCCAGCTGCGGCTTGATGAATTCCAGGATCTCCGCATGGGGAACCGGATTGACCGCGACGGTCAGGGTCTCGGCGGCCTGGGCGGCGGTGGCGACACCTAGGCCGAAGGCCAGGGACAGCAGGGTACGTTTCAGCGACATCTGGGATTTTCCTTGTGCAAGACCTTCAAGTGGATGAAGCCCGAATCAACGACGACTGAAATGGGCGACGAGGCGATCGCCGACCATCTGCAGTACCTGGACCAGCACCAGCAGCAAGAGCACCGTGACCACCATGACGTCGGTCTGAAAGCGCTGGTAGCCGAAACGGATGGCCAAATCGCCGAGGCCACCGCCGCCGATCACCCCAGCCATGGCGGTGTAGGACACCAGGGCGATGGCGGTGACGGTGGTGGCCGCGATCAGCCCGGGCAGGGCCTCGGGCAACAGGGTGCGGGTGACGATCTGCCAGAGACTGGCGCCCATGGCCTGGGTCGCCTCGATGATGCCGCGGTCGACCTCGCGCAGGGCGGTCTCCACCAGCCGGGCGAAGAAGGGCGCGGCGCCCACCACCAGCGGCGGAATGGCGCCCTCGACGCCCAGCGAGGTGCCGATCAGCCAGACCGTGATGGGGATCATCAGGATCAGCAGAATGATGAAGGGCACCGAGCGCAGCACGTTGACCACGAAGGAGAGGATGCCGTAGACCAGCGGCTGTTCCAGCAACTGGCGACGGCTGGTGAGGAACAGCAGCACGCCCAGCGGCAGGCCGAGGATCAGGGTGAAGAGCATGGACCAGCCAAGCATGGCCAGGGTGTCCTGGGTCGCCTGCCAGATCTCGGCCCAGTCGATGTTGCTGAAGAGTTCGTCCATCAGCGCAGGACCTCCACGGTGACGTCGGCGGCCTGGAAGCGAGCCAGGGCGGCGTCCAGGTCACCGCCCACCAGAGCGATGGTGAGCTGGCCATAGGGCTCGTCCCGGATGCGGTCGATGCGACCGCCGAGAATGCTGTAGTCCACACCGGTCTCCCGGGCGACGTGGCCCAGCAGCGGTGCATAGGTGGCTTCGCCGCGGAAGGTCAGGCGCAGGATGCGGCCTTCGACATGGGCATAGGCGTCGGCCAGTTCGGTCTCGTCCTGATGCTCGGCCTCGAACACGAAACGGCGGGTGGTGGGGTGCTGCGGGTGCAGGAAGACATCGGCGACGGTGCCCTGCTCCACCACGGCGCCGCCATCGAGCACGGCGACGCGATCGCAGACGCGGCGGATCACGTCCATTTCGTGGGTGATCAGCACGATGGTCAGGCCCAGCTCGCGATTGAGTTCGGCGAGCAGTTGCAGCACCTGGGCGGTGGTCTGGGGATCGAGGGCGCTGGTGGCCTCGTCGCAGAGCAGGATCTTCGGCTCGGTGGCCAGGGCGCGGGCGATGCCGACGCGCTGCTTCTGACCGCCGGAGAGTTGCGCCGGGTACTTGCGCGCTTGGTCGGACAGGCCGACCCGCGCCAGCAGCTCTTCGACCCGTTGGGCGATCTGCGCCCGCGAGCGGCCGCCGGCCAGTTCCAGCGGCAGGGCCACGTTGGCCGCCACGGTCTTGGACGAAAGCAGGTTGAAGTGCTGGAAGATCATGCCGATGCGGCGGCGGAAATCGCGCAGCTCGGTCGAGCCCAGGGTGGTGACCTCGGCGCCATCGACCTGGAGGCGACCGCCACTGGGAGCTTCGAGGCGGTTGATCAGGCGCAGCAGGGTGCTCTTGCCGGCACCCGAATGGCCGATCAGGCCGAAGATCTCGCCGGCTTCGATCCTCAGGTCGACCGGCTGGAGCGCCGCGACCTCGCGACCGCGCGTGCGGTACGTCTTGTGGACAGCGTGGAATTCGATCAATGGAAAAACCTTGTGGGTATCGTCAGACAACAGGATGGTGATCCAGCCGCGCAGTTTAACGTGCGCGCTTATATCTGCTTAGCACTTGTTGTCGGGTATTACGCCAATAACGGCATATGGCCAGCCTAGATCCTGGCGGGCGCCAGGCGAACAGCCCGTCGCCTCGTATCAGCCAAGCGGAACACCCGCTCTCGCCAGCGAGTCACTAGAGGACTGCCTGAATTCGCCCCACATTCCGTAGGGGACGCAAAGAGCGCCCTCCAGGCGCCTGATGAGGACTTTCCATGGCTACGCCCCCCAAGAGTGAACTCGCCGGTACCGACACCCAGGATCGCCAGAACACCTCGAAGAAGATCGAGCAACTGGAGCAATTCCGTTCCGATGCCACCGGCCAGGCACTGCGTACCAATCACGGCGTGAAGATCGCCGACAACCAGAATTCGCTGCGCGCTGGCACCCGCGGACCTTCCCTGCTCGAAGACTTCATCATGCGGGAGAAGATCACCCACTTCGACCACGAGCGCATCCCGGAACGCATCGTCCATGCCCGTGGCACCGGTGCCTATGGCTACTTCCAGCCCTACCAGGACTGGTCCGACCTGACCAAGGCCGCCCTCTTCCGTGATCCCAACCACCAGACCCCGGTGTTCGTGCGCTTCTCCACCGTACAGGGCCCGCGCGGCTCCGGTGACAGCGTGCGCGACGTGCGCGGCTTCGCCATCAAGTTCTACACCGAGGAAGGCAACTGGGACATGGTCGGCAACAACATGCCGGTCTTCTTCATCCAGGACGCCATCAAGTTCCCCGACTTCGTCCATGCGGTGAAACCCGAGCCGCATAACGAGATCCCCACCGGCGGCAGCGCCCACGACACCTTCTGGGACTTCGTCTCCCTGGTGCCGGAGTCGGCGCACATGGTGCTCTGGACCATGACCGACCGGGCCATCCCGGTGAACCTGCGCAGCATGCAGGGCTTCGGCATCCACACCTTCCGCATGATCAACACCGCCGGCAGGGGCGTCTTCGTCAAGATCCACCTGAAACCCGCCGGTGGCGTGCGTTCCCTGGTGTGGGACGAAGCCCAGAAGCTGGCCGGCAAGGACACCGATGCCCACCGCCGCGACCTCTGGGAAGCCATCGAGGCCGGTGACTATCCCGAGTGGGAATTCGGTGTGCAGATCATCCCCGAGGAAGACGAGCACAAATTCGACTGGGACATCCTCGACGCCACCAAGATCATCCCCGAGGAGCTGGTGCCCATCACGCCCCTGGGCAAGCTGGTGCTCAACCGCAATCCGGACAACTACTTCGCCGAGACCGAGCAGGTGGCCTTCTGTCCCGGCCACGTCGTGCCCGGCATCGACTTCAGCAACGATCCCCTGCTGCAGGGTCGCCTGTTCTCCTACACCGACACCCAGATCAGCCGCCTCGGCGGACCGAACTTCCACGAATTGCCGGTCAACCGCCCGGTGGTGCCGAATCACAACGGCCAACGCGACGCCAAGTACCGCATGACCATCGACAAGGGTCGCGCTTCCTACGAGCCCAACTCCATCGATGGTGGCTGGCCCAAGGAGACTCCGCCGGCGCCCCAGGATGGCGGCTTCGAGAGCTACTACGAGCGCATCGACGGCCACAAGGTACGTGAGCGCAGCGAAACCTTCGGCGACCATTTCTCCCAGGCCACGCTGTTCTACAACAGCCTGTCGGAAGCCGAACAGTCGCACGTCGCCGATGCCTACAGCTTCGAGCTGGGCAAGGTCGAGCGGATGTGGATCCGCGAGCGGCAGGTCAACGAGATCCTCGCCAACATCGATCTGGAACTGGCGCAGAAAGTCGCCAAGAAGATCGGCGTGACCCCGCCCACCGCGCCCACCGTACAGCCGCGCAAGGTGTCCATCGACAAGTCGCCGGCGCTGAGCCAGCTCAACCTGCTGTCCGGCAACATCAAGGGCTTCAAGGTGGCGGTACTGGTCGGTGACGGCGTCATCGCCAGCGAAGTGGACGCCATCAAGCAGGCGCTCAAGGCCGAAGGTGCCCATGTGAAGGTGCTCGGCCCCACCGCCGGCCCGGTCAAGGCCGCCGACGGCAGCGAAGTGGCCGTGGACGGCTCGGCCGAGGGCATGCCTTCGGTAGCGCTGGACGCGGTCTATGTGCCGGGTGGCGCCGAGAGCGTCAAGGCCATGCTCGACGACGGCGTGATCAAGCACTACCTGCTGGAAGCCTACAAGCATCTCAAGGCCATCGCCCTCACCGGCGAAGCCGAGCAGCTGCTCAAGGCGGTCTATCTGAGCCCCGACGAGGCGCTGCTCACCGGCGGTGACTTCAAGGCGGTGCAGCAGGACTTCTTCGCCGCCATCGCCAAGCATCGTTGCTGGGCGCGGATGCCGAAGATCAAGTCCATCCCGGCCTGATCCAAGCGGGTATGAAAAAGCCGACCGTCGCGAGACGGTCGGCTTTTTTCGTTTGGAGCAGGATTAGAGCCGTAGGTTGGGTTGAGACGGCTCCACCGTCGAAGCCCAACAAAACGGAGCAGACAGCGTGCTCTGTTGTTGGGCTTCGCTGCGCTCGACCCAACCTACGGGTCTTGTGCCGGGATCAACCCAGCACCAGCACCCCGTCCATTTCCACCTGGGAGCCCTTCGGCAGGGCGGCCACGCCGATGGCGGCGCGAGCGGGATAGGGCTGCTGGAAGTAGCGCCCCATGATCTCGTTGACGGTGGCGAAGTGCGAAAGGTCGATCAGGAAGATGTTCAACTTGACGATATCGGCCAGCGAACCACCGGCGGCTTCGGCCACGGACTTGAGGTTCTCGAACACCTGGACCACCTGGGCCTCGAAGCCGTCCACCAGCTCCATGCTGGTCGGATTGAGCGGGATCTGCCCGGAGAGATAGACGGTGTCACCGACCTTGATCGCCTGGGAATAGGTGCCAATGGCGGCGGGCGCCTTGTCGGTGTGGATCACTTGCTTGCTCATGGGTCGCTCCTGTGCGGGAAAGGCTCGATTCTGCAAGCCCGTGGCGACCCGCTGCAACCTCAGCTGCGAACCCGAGTGATACCGGCCACGCCCTTGAGGGTGCGCAGCTTCTTGATCACCCGCGCCAGGTGCACCCGATCGCGCACGTTGACCACCAGCTGGACCACGCTGATCCGGCCGTCGCGCTCGTTCATGCCGATCTTCTCGACGTTGGCGTCCGCCGCGGTGACGTTGTTCGCCAGCATGGCGATCAGGCCGCGCTGATGCTCCAGCTGGACGCGCAATTCGACGCTGAATTCGCCAGTGACGTCCTTGGCCCAGTTGAGCACGATGCATTTTTCGCTGTTGTGCCGGAATTCGGCGATGTTCCGACAGTTTTCCAGGTGGATCACCATGCCCTTGCCGGCTGACAGGTGGCCGACGATGGGATCGCCCGGAATCGGCGTGCAGCACTTGGCGTAGCTGATCACCAGGCCTTCGGAGCCGCGGATGGCCAGCGGCCCCTGCGGCGTGGTGCCGGGTTGCGGCTCCAGCGGCTCTTCCTGCTCGCTGCCGGACACCAGGCGCCGCGCCACCACGTAGGCCATGCGATTGCCGAGGCCGATCTCCTCGAGCAGGTCTTCCAGCACCACGCCCTTGTACTCGCCCAGCACCGAGAGGATGCGCATCGGCGAGATCTTCGACAGCTGAGTGCCGAAGCCCGACAGCGCCTTGTTCAGCAGGCGCTCGCCAAGGCTGATGGACTCGGAGCGACGCTGCTGCTTGAGCGCATGACGGATATTGGTGCGCGCCTTGCCGGTGACCACGAAGTTGAGCCAGGCCGGATTGGGCCGGGCACCGGGCGCGGTGACGATCTCCACCGTCTCACCGCTGCCCAGCGGCTGCGACAGCGGCGCCAGGCGGCGATTGATGCGGCAGGCGATGCAGCTGTTGCCCACGTCGGTATGCACCGCATAGGCGAAGTCCACGGCCGTGGAGCCCTTGGGCAGCTCCATGATGCGACCCTTGGGCGTGAAGACGTAGACCTCGTCGGGGAAGAGGTCGATCTTCACGTTCTCGATGAATTCCAGGGAATTGCCCGCGCGCTGCTGCAACTCGAGGATGCCCTTCACCCACTGGCGCGCGCGCAGATGGCTGGCGCGCGGCTCGTCGCCCCCGGCCTTGTACAGGCCATGGGCGGCGATGCCGTTGTTGGCCATCTCTTCCATCTCGCGGGTGCGGATCTGGATCTCGATGGGCACGCCGTGCATGCCGAACAGGGTGGTGTGCAGGGACTGGTAGCCGTTCGCCTTGGGGATGGCGATGTAGTCCTTGAAGCGTCCCGGGAACGGCTTGTAGAGATTGTGCACCGCGCCGAGTACCCGGTAGCAGGTGTCGACCTTGTCGACGATGATGCGGAAGCCGTAGACGTCCATGATCTCGTTGAACGACTTACGCTTGCCGCGCATCTTCTGGTAGATGCTGTGCAGGTGCTTTTCGCGCCCGACCACCTCGCCGTCCAGGCCGTCGCGGGCCAGGCAGTTGGCCAGGGACTCCTGGATCTTGCCGAGGATCTCGCGGCGATTGCCCCGCGCGGTCTTGACCGCCCGCTGGATGCGTTCGGCGCGCATCGGGTGCATGGCGCGGAAACCCAGGTCCTCGAATTCCACGTAGAAATCGTGCATGCCCAGCCGGTTGGCGATGGGCGCGTAGATTTCCAGGGTCTCCTTGGCGATGCGCCGGCTCTTGTCCGGCGGCATGGCATCCAGGGTGCGCATGTTGTGCAGCCGGTCGGCCAGCTTGACCAGGATGACGCGGATGTCCTTGGACATCGCCATGGTCATCTTCTGGAAGTTCTCCGCCTGGGCCTCGGCCTTGGTCTCAAACTTCATCTGGGTCAGCTTGCTGACCCCGTCCACCAGCTCCGCCACCGTTTCGCCGAACTGGGCGACCAGGGCTTCCTTGGCGATACCGGTGTCCTCGATCACGTCGTGCAGCATGGCCGCCATCAGGCTCTGATGGTCCATGTGCATGTCGGCGAGGATGTTGGCGACGGCCAGCGGATGGGTGACATAGGGCTCGCCGCTGCGGCGGCGCTGCCCATCGTGAGCCTGCTCGGCGTAGTAGTAGGCCCGCCTGACCAGATTGACCTGGTCGGGGGTCAGGTAGTCCGCCAGGCGCTCGGCCAGCAAATCGATGCCGGTCGGGCGGACGTCACCATACGCAGGCTCGGCGGCCATGGCTTAGAGGGCCTCGCCGTCCGCTTCTTCGTTGACTTCGAAAGCGGCAAACAGCGGCTCTTCTTCGACGATGTCGTCCAGACGGATGACTTCCTCATCGACCAGGCCTTCGGCGATCTCGCGCAGGGCGACGACGGTGGGCTTGTCGTTGTCCCACGGTACCTTGGGCTCCTTGCCGCCGGTGGCCAGCTGGCGCGAGCGCTTGGTGGCGAGCATGACCAGCTCGAATCGGTTGTCTACGTTGTCCAGGCAGTCTTCGACAGTAACGCGGGCCATGGTCTTCCTCGTGGCGATGATGATCCCGGGAACGGGGGACCCGATAGTATAAAAATTCGCCAGTGGCAAGGGAAGGGGCGGTGGTCGGCTACTGGGGCCGTCCGGCGTCGATCCACTGTTGGGTCTGGCTGAGCGTCAGCCGATAGCGGGCGCAGTTATGGATACCCAGGGCGCGCAATTCATCGACGAGCATCTGCCGGAATATGGCGACGTCGTCCTCCACCAGCGCCACGGTGGCCATGGCCTGCTCAATCGACCGATGCTCACGCACCACGACCCCTACCGCATCGCCGAGGGCACTGCGCAGCCGCAGGCGCACCGGATCAGGAATGCCTACCGCCGCCAGTTGCACGGCATACTTAGCGATCGAACGCCGATAGACCTGCTCGAACAGCTCGACCGCCAGGGCGACATTACAGTGTTCGTAGACCCCCATCATCGCGTAGGCATAATCATGGGCTTCGATATCCAAGAAAGAAAGCGGTGCACAGTTATAGAGCATCAACGGGACGTTCGCAGCGAGTCGGCTGGTACGCTTGTTACCATCTTCGAAGGGTTGCAGGTACGCCAAATTCACCCAGAGAAAGAAGGTGGCCTCAACGGGATTGTTGATCTGCCGTGCCTTGTCGAGGATGAGTTCGAACATTTCTTGCAATTGCGCAGGCACCTGACACGGGTAGTAGGTGGTCCCCAAGATATTGACGATCTTGTGTCGAATGGCTCCCAGCCCTGCGCTATCCGCCAGCAAATCCTGCATCAGCAATGCATGCAGGTTGTGGATCACCCCAGCGGTCAGACCGTAGTCGGGTACCGCGTCGATCAGAAATTCGATGGCCGCCTTGTGGTTGAGCAGCATCACCGCGTCCAGATCCCCGTCTGCCGTACCCTTCCTGAACAGCTCCTCGGTCGCGAGCAGGGAGAAGGAATTGCCCTCGAGACGCGATGATGACCAGGACAGATCGATCAACAGCGGCTCAAGGACGCGCCGAGCGTAGGTACCCGCAGGCTGCTGACCACTCATGCCCCCTTCGGCGGCCAAGGCGTGCGCCAAGGACTCAGGAAGCAAGAAGCTTTGATTCGGAACATAGTCGACCACGAAGTTGGCTTGATAGCCTACCGGCCTACGGCTCGCCAACGGTTGCAGGAGCTGATTCTTCAACGCCTGCGCGGCCGACAGCGAAGGTGAAGCCTCAGCGACAAGACCAGCAGACGACTCCGGATTCAGACTGTAGCGGGTGCCTCGACGCTGCCCCGTCCGTAGCACGTAACCTGATCGTACCAATACATCCAGATGGCGTTTCACGGTTGCCACGCTGGTCGTACCGAGACGTGCTGCTAACTCGGTAGAGCTCATCCAGGGGCGTTCAGTGCCTATCCGCTCTCGTAGGGCCTGAAGAATGTCCTCTTTCACTGCCATCGCGTGCTTTCCATCCTGCCTGGTCGCTCATTGAAGCTCATTGAAGCTCATTGAAGCTCATTGAAGCTCATTGAAGCTCATTGAAGCTCATTGAAGCTCATTGAAGCTCATTGAAGCTCATTGAAGCTCATTGAAGCTCATTGAAGCTCATTGAAGCTCATTGAAGCTCATTGAAGCTCATTGAAGCTCATTGAAGCTCATTGAAGCTCATTGAAGCTCATTGAAGCTCATTGAAGCTCATTGAAGCTCATTGAAGCTCATTGAAGCTCATTGAAGCTCATTGGACCGGGCGCGACGGAAGTTCACGGAAAGCCAAAAATTTTGCTGAGAATCCACGCAATGGGTACGACAGGTGCCCCCACCATCAGGCTGAGCACCTGTCATCTAAGCGTTTAAATGCCAGCCTTCTTCTTCAACCGCCAGGCGTGCAGCAGCGGCTCGGTGTAGCCGCTGGGCTGCTCGCGGCCCTTGAAGATGAGGTCGCGGGCGGCGCGGTAGGCGTAGGAGCTGTCGAAGTGGCCGGCCATGGGCTCGTAGAGCGTATCGCCGGCGTTCTGGCCATCGACCACCTTGGCCATGCGCTGCAGCGTCTCGTCCACCTGTTCGGCCGTGACCACGCCATGGTGCAGCCAGTTGGCGATGTGCTGGCTGGAGATGCGCAGGGTGGCGCGGTCTTCCATCAGGCCGACGTCATGGATGTCGGGCACCTTGGAGCAGCCCACGCCCTGGTCGACCCAGCGCACCACGTAGCCGAGGATGCCCTGGCAGTTGTTGTCCAGTTCCTGCTGGATGGCTTCGGCGGACCAGTCCGGCGACTCGGCCACCGGCACGCTGAGCAGCCCGGCGAGCAATTCGCCACGGGCGGCGTCGACGTCGCTGCGTTCCAGCTCCTGCTGCACCTGCTGGACGTTGACCTGGTGGTAATGCAGGGCGTGCAGCACGGCGGCGGTGGGCGACGGTACCCAGGCGGTGTTGGCGCCGGCCTTGGGATGACCGATCTTCTGTTCCAGCATGGCGGCCATCAGGTCGGGCATGGCCCACATGCCCTTGCCGATCTGCGCCTTGCCACGCAGGCCACAGGCCAGGCCGACCAGCACGTTGTTGCGCTCGTAGGCGGTGATCCACTTCGAGGTCTTCATGTCGCCCTTGCGCAGCATGGGCCCGGCCAGCATGGCGGTGTGCATCTCGTCACCGGTGCGGTCGAGGAAGCCGGTGTTGATGAAGGCCACCCGCGCGGCGGCGGCGGCGATGCAGGCCTTGAGGTTGACGCTGGTGCGGCGCTCCTCGTCCATGATGCCCAGCTTGACGGTGTTGGCCGGCAGCCCCAGCAGGGCCTCGACGCGGTCGAACAGCTGCACGGCGAAGGCCACCTCGGCCGGGCCATGCATCTTGGGTTTGACGATGTACACCGAGCCGCTGCGGGAGTTGCCCTGGCGCTTGAGGTCGTGCATGGCGATGGTCACGGTGACCAGGGCGTCGAGGATGCCTTCGGGGATCTCGCGACCGTCCTCCAGCAGCACCGCCGGATTGGTCATCAGGTGGCCGACGTTGCGGATGAACAGCAGCGAACGTCCGTGCAGGTTCAGCGGCTGGCCGTCGGCGCCCTGGTACTCGCGATCGGGGTTGAGGCGACGGGTAAAGGTCTCGCCACCCTTGCTGACCTCTTCGGCCAGATCGCCCTTCATCAGGCCCAGCCAGTTGCGATAGGCCAAGACCTTGTCGGCGGCGTCCACCGCGGCGATGGAGTCTTCCAGGTCCATGATGGTGCTGACCGCGGCTTCCATGAGCAGGTCCTTGACCCCGGCCGCGTCGGTCTTGCCAATGGCGCTGGCGCGGTCGATCTGGATCTCCAGGTGCAGGCCGTTGTGGCGCAGCAGCACCGCGGACGGCGCCGCGGCATCGCCCTGGTAGCCGACGAAGACGGCCGGATCGGCCAGTTCGCTGGTGCCGCTCCTGAGATCCACCACCAGGCGACCGTCCTGGATGCGGTAGGCGGTGGCGTCCCGGTGCGAGCCACTGGCCAGGGGCGCCACGCCGTCCAGCACCTGGCGGGCGAAGGCCACCACCTTGGCGCCGCGGGTGGGGTTGTAGCCCTTGCCGCGCTCGGCGCCCTCGCTCTCGGGCAGGGCGTCGGTGCCATAGAGGGCGTCGTACAGCGAACCCCAGCGCGCGTTGGCGGCGTTCAGGGCGTAGCGGGCGTTGAGCACCGGCACCACCAGCTGCGGACCGGCCTGCTCGGCGATCTCGCGGTCGACGCCGGAGGTCGAGGCCTGCACCTGGCCGGGGACCGGTTGCAGATAGCCGATGCCTTCGAGGAAGGCCTGGTAGGCGGGCAGATCGGTGACCGGGCCGGGATGGGCGCTGTGCCAGGTGTCCAGCTCCCCCTGCAGGCGATCACGCTCGGCCAGCAGGTCGCGATTGCGCGGCGCCAGCTCGTGCACCAGGGTGTCCACGCCCGACCAGAAGGCGGCGGTGTCGAGCCCGGTGCCGGGCAGCACTTCCTCGTCGATGAAACGCTGCAGCTCGGTGGCCACCTGCAGGCGGCCCAGGGTAGTGCGGTCGGTCATGATGGCTTTCCTTGATAACGAAACTGTCGAGAGAGGGTTAACCCAGTGCCGCGATGGCGGCCTTGGCGACCTGCGCATCTTCCGGCGCCTTGACGCCGGAGACGCCGACCGCGCCCACCACCTGGCCGTCCACCAGGATGGGCACCCCGCCCTCGAGCATGCCCTGCATCAGCGGGGCGCTGAGAAAGGAGGTGCGGCCGTTGTTGATCATCTCTTCCAGCACCTTGGACTCCTTGCGCGCCAGGGCGGCGCTGCGGGCCTTTTCCGGGGCGATGTAGGCGCTGTTCGGTGCGGCGCCGTCGAGGCGCAGCAGCGCCAGCGGATGGCCGCCGTCATCGGCCACGGCGATGCACACGGCCCAGCCCTGGCGTTCGGCTTCGGCGCGACCGGCGGCCAGCAGGGTGTTGATCTCGGCAAGGGTGAGCACGGCTTTGGTATTCATGGGGCCTCCAGGGTTCAGGGTTGGGTCGGAGCGGCCAGGGCCGCGTCGAGGATTTCGATCCAGTGGCGCACCGGGGTGCGCCCGGCGCCGTCGAGATGACTCTGGCAACCGATGTTGGCGGTGGCGATCACCTCGGGGTGACCACTCTCCAGGGCATCGAGCTTGGCGTCACGCAGCCGCCGCGACAAGTCCGGCTGGGTCAGCGAATAGGTGCCGGCCGAGCCGCAGCAAAGGTGGCCGTCCGGCACCGGCGCCAGCGGAAAGCCGAGGCGCTGCAGGACGCCTTCCACGGCGCCACCGAGGCGCTGGGCGTGCTGCAGGGTGCAGGGGCAGTGGAAGGCCAGCCGCGGGGTGTCCTTCAGCTGCAGCTCTTCCAGCGGCAGCTCGCGCAGCACCTCCACCAGGTCACGGGTGCGCGCCGAGACTTCCCGGGCCTTGGCGGCGTAGACCGGGTCGTCCTTGAGCAGGCTGGCGTATTCCTTGACGAAGGCGCCGCAGCCGCTGGCGGTCTGGATGATGGCTTCGGCGCCGCCCTGCAGCGCCGGCCACCAGGCGTCGATGTTGCGTCGGGCGCGGTCGAGACCGGCCTCCTGGGCATTGAGGTGGTAATCCACGGCGCCGCAGCACCCGGCGCGGGGCGCGGCGTCCAGGCTGATGCCGAGGCGATCCAGCACCCGCGCGGTGGCGGCATTGGTATTGGGCGACAGCCCCGGCTGCACGCAGCCTTCGAGGATCAGCATCCGCCGGGCATGGCGCGGCGCCGGGCGCACGCCCGGGGCGGCGATGCGCGCCGGCAGCTTGGCCTGGACGCCGGCCGGCAGCAGCGGCTTCAGCGCCTGGCCGCCTTTCAGCAGGACGCCGAACAGCCGTGGCTGCGGCAGCACCTGGCGCAGCCCGGCGCGCAGCAGGCGCTGGCCCAGCGGCCGCGGCACCCGGCGCTCCACCTCGGCCCGGCCGATGTCGAGCAATTCGTGGTAGGAGACGCCCGAGGGACAGGTGGTCTCGCAGTTGCGGCAGGTCAGGCAGCGGTCGAGGTGCTCGCGGGTCTTTTCGCTGACCTCGCCGCCTTCGAGCATGCCCTTGATCAGGTAGATGCGCCCGCGGGGCCCGTCCAGCTCGTCGCCGAGCAGCTGGTAGGTCGGGCAGGTGGCATTGCAGAAGCCGCAGTGCACGCAGCTGCGCAGCACCCGCTCGGCATCGGCGGCGCGGGGCAGTTCACGGGCGGCGGGACTCAGATTGGTTTGCATGACGTCTTTCCCCTACAGCCCGGCGTACAGCCGACCCGGATTGAAGATCCCCTGGGGGTCCAGGCGCGCCTTGAGGCGGCGGTGATAGTCGAGCAGCGCGGCGGGTAGCGGATGCTGGGCCTCGCGCTCGGCGTCCGGCGTGTAGCACAGCGCATGGCCACCGGCACGCTCGGCGATCTCGCGCAGGACCGTGGCCGCGGCATCGCTCTTGAGCCAGTACTGGGCACCACCCCAGTCCAGCAATAGGCTGCCGGGCAACTCCAGCAGCGGGGTATTGACCGGTACCGACAGCCGCCACAGCGGCCTGGGGTCGTCGAAGAAGGCCAGCCGCTGTTCGTTGAGCGCGTCCCAGAAGGCCGCGTCCAGGGCTTCACCGCCCAGGCGATCGACGGCCGAGCGCACCGAGCCCTCGCCGCCCTCCAGGCGCAGCTGCAGCCGCCGGCCGTCATGGCAGGCCGCCGAGATCGGCAGGGCTTCGCGGCCCCAGACGGCGAGGCGCTGCAGGGCGCGCGCAGCGTCCAGTTCCAGGCTCAGACTCTGGCTGCAACGCGGCCTGGGCAGCACCTTGAAGGACACCTCGGTGATCACCCCCAGGCAACCCTGGCTGCCGGCCAGCAGGCGGGAGACGTCGTAGCCGGCGACGTTCTTCATCACCTCGCCGCCGAATCTGAGGTGCTCGCCGGTGCCGGTAATCAAGCGGGTGCCCAGGACGAAATCCCTCAGGCTGCCGGCCCAGGGACGGCGCGGACCGGAGAGGCCACAGGCCAGGGTGCCGCCGACGGTGGCGCCCTCCCCCAGCCGCGGCGGTTCGCAGGGCAGCATCTGCCCCTGTTCGGCCAGGGCGGCATCGAGTTCGGCCAGCGGCGTGCCGGTGCGCACCGTGGCCACCAGTTCGGTGGGGTCGTAGTGCACCAGACCGCGGTGGCCGCTGACGTCCAGCGGCTCACCCGCGACCGCACGCCCCAGGTGGGCCTTGGTGTCGCCGCCATGGATGCGCAGCGGCTGGCGACGGACTAGGGCCTCGCGGACCTGGTCGAGGAGCAGTTCCAGGCTGTCCATCAGAAGCGCTCCAGTTCGGGGTGGGGCAGTTGGCCACGGTGCACGTGCAGGCCACCGAATTCGGCGCAGCGGTGCAGGGTCGGCACGTTCTTGCCGGGATTGAGCAGCCCGGGGGCGTCGAAGGCGGCCTTCACCGCGTGGAAGAAGAGCAGTTCGCCGGACTGGAACTGGGTGCACATGGCATTGATCTTTTCCCGACCCACGCCGTGTTCGCCAGTGATGGTGCCGCCCACCGCCACGCAGAGGTCGAGGATGCGGCCACCCAGAGCCTCGGCCTGCTCCAGTTCGCCGGGCCGGTTGGCATCGAAGAGGATCAGCGGATGCAGGTTACCGTCGCCGGCATGGAAGACATTGCCCACCGCCAGGCCGTATTCCGCGGACAGCGCCTCGATGCCGCGCAGGACCTCGGGCAGGGCGCGGCGCGGGATGGTGCCGTCCATGCAGTAGTAGTCGGGCGACAGCCGCCCCACCGCGGGAAAGGCATTCTTGCGCCCGGCCCAGAATTTCTGCCGCTCGGCCTCGTCACGGGCCAGGCGGATCTCGGTGGCGCCGGCGGCGGCCAGCAGGCTGCTGACGCGCTCGATGTCGGCGGCCACGTCGGCCTCCACCCCGTCCAGCTCGCAGAGCAGGATGGCCGCGGCGTCCACCGGGTAGCCGGCGTGGATGAAGTCCTCGGCGGCCCTCAGGGTCAGGTTGTCCATCATCTCCAGCCCACCGGGGATGATGCCGGCGGCGATGATGTCGGCCACCGCCGCCCCGGCACGCTCGATGTCGGCGAAGCTGGCCATCACCACCCGGGCACAGGGCGGCTTGGGCAGGAGCTTGACGGTCACCTCCACCACGACGCCGAGCAGGCCCTCGGAGCCGGTGAACAGCGCCAGGAGGTCGAAGCCGGGACTGTCCAGGGCGGCGCTGCCCAGGGTCAGGCGCTCGCCCTCCAGAGTGACGATCTCCACAGCCAGCACGTTGTGCACGGTCAGGCCGTATTTCAGGCAGTGCACGCCGCCGGCGTTCTCGGCCACGTTGCCGCCGATGGAACAGGCGATCTGCGACGAGGGATCGGGGGCGTAGTAGAGGTCGTGGGGCGCCGCGGCCTGGGAGATGGCCAGGTTGCGCACCCCGGGCTGGACCCGGGCACGGCGGCCATCGGGGTCCACGTCGAGGATGCGATTGAAGCGCGCCATCACCAGCAGCACGCCCTGCTCCAGTGGCAGGGCGCCGCCGGAGAGACCGGTGCCGGCACCGCGCGCCACCAGGGGCACGTTCAGCTCATGGCAGAGGCGCAGGGTCGCCTGCACCTGCTCCACCGTTTCCGGCAACACCACCAGCAGCGGCGTGCTGCGATAGGCCGCCAGGCCATCGCATTCGTAGGGCTTGAGGTCTTCCCTGTCGTGCAGCAGGCAGTGCTCGGGCAGTTCGGCACGCAACCGCTGCAACAGGTGCGCCTTGTCCGGGCGGGGCAAGGCGCCGTCGAGACGTTCGTCGTAGACCAGGCTCATCGGGTAACCACCCTTGTTGTTGTTCTGGCTGGAGAGCCTTCGTTGTACCCCGGCCACGGCCAGGGCGTCCATGGCTCAACGCACTGGTCATACCAGTTTTTGTACCCTCTTCGACCAAAGGATTAGCGGGTTTCAGGCTGCTTGACGGCAAATCCGGTCGGTGGCTCACTAGGATGGAACCTCGTGGTCATACCAGCAGGAAACCCTTATGTCCGCACCCGTCGCCCGCCTTCCCGTTGCCGAGAACGTCAGTCAGCAGATCGAACGGCTGGTGGTGGATGGGGTGCTCAAGGTCGGCCAGCCGCTCCCCTCCGAGCGGCGCCTGTGCGACAAGCTCGGTGTCTCCCGCACCGCCCTGCGCGAGGGCCTGGGGCTGCTGCGCGCCCGTGGCATCATCGAGACCCGCCACGGCCAGGGCAGCTTCGTCGCCCGCCTGGCGGCGCCGGCGGCGGAGAATCCGCTGCTGCACCTGTTCAGCAGCCAGCCGCGCACCCTCTACGACCTGCTGGAGGTACGCGCCCTGCTGGAGGGCGAGGCCGCGCGCCTGGCCGCGCTGCGCGCCACCACCGCCGACCTGGTGCTCATAGGCCGCCGCTACGACGAGCTGTGCGCCGCCTGCCAGGATCCGGCCAGCCTGCCCGCGGAAACCCATGCCCGCCTCGACCACGCCTTCCACCTGGCGATCAGCGAGGCCTCGCACAACCCGGTGCTGGTGCACACCCTGCAATCGCTCAACGAGCTGCTGCTGGGCTCGGTGTTCGCCTGCATCGCCAATCTCTACCATCGGCCGCCGCAGCGCCGCGAAATCGACGCCCAGCATGCCCGCCTCTATGCCGCCGTGAGCCAACGCCTGCCCGACGAGGCCCACGCCGCCGCCCGCGAGCACATCCACAGCGTAAGGGACAGCCTGCGCGAGATCGAGCAGGAAGAGCAGCGCCTGGTGCGCGCCACCATGCGTCTGGAAGGCTGGACCTAGCGAAAAACTTCTGCTGGCAAAGGGCTGCACCAGAGCCACTGTCCGTCAGCCCAGGGTGCGCCCCGTCCCTCCAGCGGGCGCAACATCTTGCAACTGCCCTGCCCCGCCCCCATGCTTAGCCGACCTTTCTCCAGCTCTCGGCCCTAATGGACCCTTCCACCAGTCTCGCCTCGACGTTGTTCGCCGATCTCGGCCTCGTGTTCTTCGCCTTCTTCCTCGTGCTGCTCAACGGCTTCTTCGTCGCCGCCGAGTTCGCCATGGTCAAGCTGCGCGCCACCCGCGTGGAGGCCATCGCCAAGAAGCACGGCTGGCGCGGGCGCATCCTCAAGAAGGTGCACAACCAGCTCGACGCCTACCTCTCCGCCTGCCAGCTCGGCATCACCCTGGCCTCCCTGGGCCTGGGCTGGGTCGGCGAGCCGGCCTTCGCCGAGTTGCTCGAACCCCTGCTCGGCGCCGTCGGCGTCAGCAGTCCCGAGGTGATCCACGGCATCGCCTTCTTCTCGGCCTTCTTCATCATCTCCTACCTGCACATCGTGGTCGGCGAGCTGGCGCCCAAGTCCTGGGCGATCCGCAAGCCCGACCTGCTCTCGCTGTGGACGGCGGTGCCGCTGTACCTGTTCTACTGGCTGATGTACCCGGCCATCTGGCTGCTCAACGCCAGCGCCAACGGCATCCTGCGCATCGCTGGCCAGGGCGAGCCGGGCGCGCACCACGAGCACCACTACAGCCGCGACGAACTCAAGCTGATCCTGCACTCCAACCGCGCCACCGATCCGGACGCCCGGGTGCTGGCCTCGGCGGTGGAGCTGGGCGAGCTGGAGGTGGTGGACTGGGCCAATTCCCGCGAAGACCTCATCTACCTGGACAGCAAGGCCAGCCTGGACGAGATCCTCACCCAGATCCGCCGCTCCAAGTACAGCCGCTACCCGGTCTATGACGAAGACAGCCAGACCTTTACCGGGGTGCTGCACATCAAGGACCTGCTCCTGGCCATCGCCGGCCTGGACAGTGAAGCCGCTTCGTTCGACCTCGACGACCTGGTGCATCCGCTGGAACGGGTGACCAAGCACATGCCGCTGTCCGAACTGCTGGAGCAATTTCGCCGCGGCGGCGCGCACTTCGTGCTGGTGGAGGAAGCCGACCACAAGGTCATCGGCTTCCTGACCATGGAAGACGTGCTCGAGGTCCTGGTGGGCGACATCCAGGACGAACACCGCAAGACCGAGCGCGGCGTGGTCGCCTACCAGCCGGGCAAGCTGCTGGTGCGTGGCGACACCCCGCTGTTCAAGGTCGAGCGGCTGCTGGGCATCGACCTGGATCACGTCGAGGCCGAGACCCTGGCCGGGCTGATCTACGACAGCCTGAAGCGCGTTCCGGAAGAGGAGACGGTGCTGGAGGCCGAAGGGCTGCGCATCATCGTCAAGAAGATGAAGGGCCCCAAGATCGTCCTGGCCAAGGTCATCAAGCTGGATCCCAAGGACGTCCGCCGGCGCCAGCCGGAAGAGCGCTGAGGGGCGCGGCCTCAGCCGCGTCCGCTGCCCAGCTCCGGCAGGCCATCGCTCAGGCAGACACGATTGCGCCCGCCGCGCTTGGCCGTGTAGAGCGCCCGATCGGCGTCTTCCAGGAGGCCCAGGCCGTGTTCGAGATTGCTCGGCACGGTCACCGCGACCCCGATGCTGATCGACGGCCGCAGGCGTCCGTGCTCGGTCTGCAATTCCAGCGCCGCCACGTCCTTGCGGATGCGCTCCGCCAGCGTCCGGGCCGCGATCTGGTCGCTTCCGGGCAGGGCGATGACGAATTCCTCGCCGCCATAGCGCGCCGCCACCTCCCCCGCCCGCTGGACGTGCTGGCGCAACACCTCGGCCACGCACCTCAGGCATTCGTCGCCCAGGGTGTGGCCATGGGTGTCGTTGACCGCCTTGAAGTGGTCGATGTCCACCAGCAGCACCGCCAGCGGCAGTTCGGCACGGATGGCGCGGCGGATCTCCTGCTGGAAGAGTCGCTCGAAATGCCGGCGGTTGCCGAGTCCGGTCAGGGGATCGGTCTGGCTCTGGTGCAGCAGTTCGCGATTCAGTCGCTCCAGGGAAGCCTTGGCCTGCTGCAACTCCACGGTACGCAGTGCCACCCGCAACTCCAGTTCGACGAAGGAGGCCTCGCGCTCCCGGGCCAGGGCGGTGGAGGCTTCCAGGGCCTGCCGCTGGGCCTCGATTCGCGTCCGCCGCTGCAGACTCAGGCCCTCGGTGAGTCCCAGCGACAGCATCACGAAGCCTAGGGCGAAACCGGCCATCTGCCCATGGAAGGCCGGGCTGTCGGCGGCCAGCCAGCCGGCCACAGCCAGCAGCTGGATCGCGCTGCCCAGCAACAGCAGGGCCCAGGCGGCGCTGAACCACAGCGCCATGCGGCTGCCGCGCAGCGCCAGGTAGGTGGTGGTGCCCAGCAGGCCCAGGCAACTCAGCGCCATCATGCCGAGCATTTCCTGGAAGCTCAGCAGGTGCGGCCAGATCAGCGTGACGACCAGCGCCACATTCCAGTAGCCGATCAGCAGGCGATTGCCGAAATCGATCCAGCGGCCACCGTGATAGAGACTGAGCAGATAGCGCACGAACAATCCGCCACTCAGAAAGCACAGGGCGGCGAAGGCCAGGTGCGCACGCAGGGCGAAGGCCGGGCTCTCCGGCCAGAGTTGCCAGGCGCCATAGCCGCTGGTGACCGCCTGATAGCCGATGACGCTGAGCAGATAGAGGGCATACCAGCCAAAGCCCGAGCGGCGGCCGAACCCCCACAGCGTGAGGGTCAGCAGCAGGATGGTGATCAGGCAGCCAAAGAAGCTGCCGACCAGCCAGGCATCCTGCTGGGCCTCGCGCAGATAGGTGGCCGGGGTCACCAGGCGCAGCGGCAGGACAAAGGTCTCCCGCGAATCCAGCCGCAGGTAGACCTCCTCCACGGCGCCGGCGGCCGGCGCCAGGGCGAACATCAGCTGGCGCCCGGGCAGCGCCCGTTGCGTCGCCGGCAGCGCCAGGCCGCTGCGCTGCAGCGGGCTCCAGCGACCATCGGCAGCGCGGGTGCGCAGGTCCAGGCGATCCAGCACCGGCCAGGTCGGAATCAGCCACCAGGCCTGGTCGTCGCGGCCCCGGATGGCAAAGCGCAGCCAGAGGCCCTGGCGACCGTCATGGAGCAGCATCTCCAGCTCATCGGGCGCATGCCAGCCGTCCTCGCCACCGCTTGGGCGCGCGGCGGCCTCGGCAAAGGTCAGACTGGCGGGCGCCTTGAGAATCTCCAGTGCCGGGCGGGGATCGTAGCTGCGCGCCGGATCGTCGAGCCGCAGCACCTGCGCCTGGCCGTCGAGGGCAATCAGCAGCAGGACCAGCAGGTGCAAAGCCCGATTGCGCCCACCGGCGCACAGGGCGGCCAGGAATCCTTTCATGGGGCGGCATCCATAGCCTGAAGGAAGGAAAGGCCGCGGTAGAGCCCGCGCCCAGGAGGAAATAGCGTGGTGATAGCATAACGCCACCAAGCCTGTTCCTGCCAAGGGATTTCTACCGGCGACAGGGTGCCTGGGCCCTGGACGGGCCCGGTGGCGTCAGCCTGTCTGGAACGCCCTGAAGCGCGGACTCAGCGGTCGCCCAGCGCCATGTTGGGCAGGGCCGCCAGCGGCCGTACGAAACGGAAGGGAATGGAGACCATTTCACCGCCGGTGTGGGCCTGGACGACGAAGTGCAGATGGGGACCGGTGCTGCGACCGGTGTTGCCCGACTCCGCCAGGGGCGTGCCGATCTCCACCCGCTCGCCGGGTCGCACCTTGACCGAACCGCGGCGCAGGTGCAGGTAGGCGCTCTGGCTGCCGTCCTCGTGGGCGATGCGCACGAAGTTGCCTGAGGGATTGGGACCATGGCCGAACTGGCCGTTTTCGACGTCGATCACCGTGCCGGCCCGGGCGGCGCTGATCGGCGTGCCCTCGGGCATGGCGATGTCCACGGCATAGCGGCCCTTGGGCGTGTGGTGGCTGAAATCGCCGCCCGCGCCCTGGGTCACGTAGTAGACACCCTGGCGCCAGGGCCAGGCGTAACCATAGCCGATGCCGTTGTCGGCACCACTCGCCAAATCCGGCGCCAGCGGCGGCAGGGTGCCGACCGGCAGCTGCGGACTGTAGCTGAAGGCCTGCTCGAAGTGCATGGGAAAGCCCTGCTGGCGCTTGCGGATCACCGCCAGCTGCACCGTGGAGCGCGGCTCGATGACCTGGCGGATCGGGCGCTCGGCACCGGCCACGTTGACGGTGCGCTGCAGGCGCAGCTCGACCCGCACGGGTACGTCGAAATCGTTGCGAACCTCGAAGATGCGGCCTTCACTGGCATTGCGCACCTTGAGCTTGACCTGCCCCTTGCGGGCCGGGCTCTTGGCGGAGGTCTTGGTCAGGGTCGCCTTTTCGGCAGCCGGCGCGAGGGCGGGCATGGCCAGGGCGAGGGTCAGGCAGGAGATCAGGGCGGTCAGGCGTCGGTCCATGGCATAGGGCCACCATGATGGGCAAGGACAGAACCTAACAAAGCCGTGCAGACTGGGCGATGGCCAAACCACGGCTTTGTGAAGCCGCTGGCAAAGCATCGACGCAAATAAAAAAGCGTGGCACTCAAATCCCTGTGCCACGCTGCCACCGATCGGACGGTAGTTCAAATACAGGCCTGATGGTTCAGGCAGGTCAGCCAAGCGGCGGGTGTTCTGTGCGACACTCCCGCAAGAGGCAGGTTTGCGGCGTGCAGAGGGGTCACCCCTGGGCGCGCCCGATGCTCCGGCCATAGTGCTGCAGGTTAGGCCCTGGCACCTGGACCCGGCCCAACCGAAACGGACAGCTGTTATGCAGGAACAGACAATCGACCGAGCGCGGAGCGTGGTGGCGGATGCCCCCCTCCCGCCTGCCGGTCCCCTGGTGTCCCAGCTCAGCACCTTCGCCCATGGCCAGGTGTGGCCGCCGCATGTGCACGATCAGGCGCACCTGATGTACACGGTCAACGGCGTGCTGGAGGTCACCACCCACGAAGGGGTCTGGTACGTGCCGCCCAAGCAGGCGATCTGGATTCCGCCGCGCATCGAGCACCAGGCGCGGGCCAATGGCGAGGCCACCCTGCAGGTGGTGATCATCGAATTGCCGAGCGGCCTGCCCTGTCCCCAGGCGGCCACCCGCATGGTGCTCATCTCGCCGCTGCTGCGCGAATTGCTGCGCTGCCTGAGACGCGGCGGCGCCTCCTATGGCGAGGCCGAACTGGGCAGCCACGTACGGGCGCTGATGCTGGCGGAACTGGTGTTTCTCGAAGAGACCGCCCTGCACCTGCCGGCGCTGGCCGACCGGCGGCTGCGGGCCATCCAGACCAGTCTGCATGCCGATCCCGCCGACGACACGGCGCTGGCGACCTGGGCGCAGCAACTGCACCTCTGCTCGCGCAGTCTGGCGCGGCTGTTCCTCAAGGAAACCGGTACCAGCTTTTCCACCTGGCGCCAGCACACCCGGCTGATGCTGGCCCTGCCGCGACTGGCCGCCGGCGAGCCGGTGACCCGGGTGGCGCTGGATCTTGGCTATGCCTCGCCCTCGGCCTTTACCCGGATGTTTCGCCGGGTGCTGGGCGTCTCGCCCAGCGAGTACCTCGACGCCCAGGGCTGACGCCAAACGCTCAGGGCCCGCCGACGGCGAAGTTGGGCAGGCTGTCCACCGCCTGGGCGAAGCGGAAGGGAATGGATTCGACCGCCTCGCCGGTGTTGCGCTGAACCACGAAGTGCAGGTGCGGCCCGGTGCTGCGCCCGGTGTTGCCCGAAGAGGCCAGCGCCTGACCCGGGCGCACCCACTGGCCTTCGGCGACCTTGATCGAACCCCGCTGCAGGTGCAGGTAGACACTCATGGTGCCGTCGTCGTGGAGGATACGGACGAAGTTACCGGAGGGGTGATTGCCGCGCCCATCCTGGTCGTTCTCCACCTCCACCACCTGACCGGCGCGCGAGACCACGATGGGCGTGCCCTCGGGCATGGCGATGTCCACCGCATAGCGACTCTTGGGCGTGTTGTGGCTGAAACCACCGCCGGCGCCCTGGCTGACGTTGAAGGGTCCGCCCAGCCAGGGCAGCGGATAGGCGAAGCCGGAGGCGAAGACCGGGGTGGCACTGCCCATCAGGGTGGTGAGCTGCGGGGTATAGCGTTGCGGGCGGCCCGGATCGGGCGCGATCAGGGTCGCCAGGCGCGTCAGGCTGCGCGCCGGCAGCACCTTGCGGATGGGCGCCTCGCCCACCCCGCTGACATTCTGCAGCGCCGAGAGGCGCAGGGTGACGGTCACCGGCAGGAAGCTGTCGTTGCGCACCTCCAGCACCGTGCCGCCGGCATAGTGCCGCGGCTGCAGCTTGACCCGCTGGTCGAGCCGCTCGATGGGGTCGTCACTGAAGGTCATCACCTTGGCGCCCTTTTGCGCCTTGTCGGTGTAGGTGACCACACCGTTGGCATCGACGTACTTGTAGATGGGCGCCGCCAGGGCGGGTCCCGAGAGGGCGATTGACAGCAGCAGCAGGCGACAGGCAAGGGGCATGGGCAAGGCGTCAGAAATCCGCGGTGTCTCAGCGCGAAGCAGTCTCCGTGCCAGCCCCAGCATGGCGCCGCCCGCCCTAGGCGCCCGGCACGTAGTGCCGTTGGGCGGTGCCCTTGGCGATCAGTCGCGACAGGTAGTCGAGCTTGGCCGGGTCACGGTCGATGAAGCGGAAGTTGACCTGCACCCACTCGCTGGCCGGAGTCGCTTCCACCGCGCTGAGGGAATGCAGGTAGCCATTGAGGCGCGCCACGTCGCCACCGTCTTCGCCCTGCTCCAGGTCGAGCACGGCGGTTTCCAGGATCTGCGGCAGCGGATCGCCACGGCGGACCACCAGCAGGGCCTCCTTGATGCTGATGGCCTTGATCAGGCAGGCCATGCTGGCGTTGGGCAGGCGCAGCTGGCCCTGGCCGAAATTGGCGGCGGGCTTGCCGCGGGCGGGTGACGGCGGCGCGCCGCCGGTGAGCAGGGCGGCACTGGAGCTGGCGGCCGGGGCCGCCACCGGGGCGGCGACGGGCTGGACCACGTCGCTGCGGCCGGCGGTCAGGGCGCCGAGGGAATCATTGGCGAAGCCGGTCGCCGGGCGTGGCTGGGCGCCGGCCTGCAGCTCGGCGAGCTTGCCGGTGCGCTGCAGGGCCTTCTTGACCTTGGCCGCCAGCTGTTCGTTGGAGAACGGCTTGCCCATGTAGTCGGACACGCCGGCCTGAATGGCCTGGACGACGTTTTCCTTGTCGCCGCGGCTGGTGACCATGATGAAGGGCACGCCCTTGTGGTCCGGCTGGGCACGAAACCAGCTCAGCAGTTCCAGACCGGTCATGCCGGGCATTTCCCAGTCACAGAGGATGAGGTCGAAGCGCTGCTTGCCGAGCAGCGTCTGGGCGCGGCGACCATCGGCCGCCTCGTCCACCACCAGCCCGGGAAACAGGTTGCGCAGGCCCTTCTTGATCAGATCGCGAATGAAGGGCGCATCATCCACCACCAGTACGTTCAACTTGCTCATCGGTCACTCCATGCCAAGTCTTCCAGCATAGCAGGCAGGTCCGGGACGCCACCCGGGGAGTGACCGGGCGGATCATTCGCGCGACCGATTGACCTCTTCGGCCATGCGCTTGAGGCCCATGTGCCGTACGTCGGTGCCCTGCACCAGGTAGATCACCAGTTCGGCGATGTTGCGCGCGTGGTCGCCGACCCGCTCCAGGGAGCGCAGCACCCAGATGATGCTCAGTACCCGCGAGATGGAGCGCGGGTCTTCCATCATGTAGGTGGCCAGTTCGCGCAGCGCGGACTTGTATTCGCGGTCGATCAGCTTGTCGTACTGGGCCACCGAGAGCGCCAGTTCGGCGTCGAAGCGGGCGAAGGCGTCCAGCGCCTGATGGACCATCTTGCGCACCTGTTCACCGATGTGGCGGACCTCGACGTAGCCGCGCGGGGCCTCGCCGTCCTCGGTCAGCTCGATGGCGCGGCGGGCGATCTTGGAGGCCTCGTCGCCGATGCGCTCCAGGTCGATCACCGACTTGGAGATGCTGATGATCAGGCGCAGGTCGGAGGCCGCGGGCTGCCGACGGGCCAGGATGCGCAGGCATTCCTCGTCGATGCCGCGTTCCATGATGTCGATCTGGTCGTCGATGGTGCGCACCTGGCGCGCCAGGCCGGCATCGGCGTCGATCACCGCGCGCACGGCGTCGCTGACCTGCTTTTCCACCAGGCCGCCCATGGCCAGCAGGTGGCTGCGGACCTCTTCCAGTTCGACGTTGTATTGCTGGGAGATGTGCTGCGTGTGGCCTTCTTTGTTGATCATGCTGTCAGTCCTGCCTAAGAGGAGCGAGTCGCCGGGTGGGGCACCGGCCTGCCTGGAACTAGCCGTAGCGGCCGGTGATGTAGTCTTCGGTCTGCCGCTTCGCCGGATTGGTGAAGAGGGTGTCGGTGTCGCCGTGTTCGACCAGCTGGCCCATGTACATGAAGGCGGTGTAGTCGGACACCCGCGCCGCCTGCTGCATGTTGTGGGTGACGATGACGATGGTGTAGCGCTGTTTCAGTTCGTGGATCAGCTCTTCCACCTTGAGGGTGGAGATGGGGTCCAGCGCCGAGCAGGGTTCGTCGAGCAGCAGCACATCGGGCTGCACGGCGATGGTGCGGGCGATCACCAGGCGCTGCTGCTGGCCGCCGGAGAGACCCAGGGCCGACTCGTGCAGGCGGTCCTTGACCTCCTCCCACAGCGCCGCGCCGTGCAGCGCCCACTCCACCGCCTCGTCGAGCACCCGCTTCTGCTTGATGCCCTGGATGCGCAGGCCGTAGACCACGTTCTCGTAGATGCTCTTGGGGAAGGGATTGGGCTTCTGGAACACCATGCCCACCCGCCGCCGCAACTCGGCGATCTCGGTGCCGCGGGCATAGATGTTCTGGCCGTCGAGCAGGATCTCGCCGTCGATGCGGCAGTCTTCCACCAGGTCGTTCAGGCGATTGAAGCAGCGCAGCAGGGTCGACTTGCCGCAACCGCTGGGGCCGATGAAGGCGGTGACCCGCTGGCGCGGGATCTCCAGGGCGATGTCCTGCAGCACCTGCTTCTTGCCGTAGAACAGATTGAGCCGCGGCACCGACAGGGCCACGCCACCTTCGCTCGCCGCAGGCTGGGCGCTGGCCGCGTAGGCGGCGGCGGTTCTGAAGATGGAGGAATCGGAAGGCATGGGGTCTCCTCGGCGCTAGTCTTCCAGCAACCGATACTTTTCGCGCAGCCGGTTGCGCAGGAACACGGCGGACAGGTTCAGCCCGGCGATCACCAGCACCAGCAGCAGCGCGGTGGCATAGACCAGCGGGCGGGCAGCTTCCACGTTGGGGCTCTGGAAGCCGACGTCATAGATGTGGAAGCCCAGGTGCATGATCTTCTGATCAAGGTGCAGATAGGGGTAGTTGCCGTCCAGCGGCAGCGAGGGCGCCAGCTTGACCACCCCCACCAGCATCAGCGGCGCCACCTCGCCGGCGGCGCGGGCCACGGCGAGGATGAGCCCGGTCATCAGCGCCGGGCTGGCCAGCGGCAGCACCACCTTCCACAGCGTCTCCGCCTGGGTCGCGCCCAGCGCCAGGGAGCCCTCGCGGATGCTGCGGGGAATGCGCGCCAGGCCCTCTTCGGTGGCGACGATCACCACCGGCACGGCGAGGATCGCCAGGGTCAGCGAAGCCCACAGCAGCCCCGGGGTGCCAAAGGTCGGCGTGGGCAGGCTGGCCTGGAAGAACAGCTGGTCCAGGGAGCCGCCCAGCACATAGACGAAGAAGCCCAGGCCGAAGACGCCATAGACGATGGCCGGCACCCCGGCGAGGTTGTTGACGGCGATGCGGATGGTGCGGGTCAGCGGACCCTGGCGGGCGTATTCGCGCAGGTAGATGGCGGCGATGACGCCGAAGGGGGTGACGATCACCGCCATCAGCAGGGTCATCATCACGGTGCCGAAGATGGCCGGGAAGACGCCGCCCTCGGTGTTGGCCTCGCGCGGATCGGCGCTGAGGAATTCCCACAGCTTGCTGCCATAGAAGCCGAGCTTGGCGCCCAGGCCCATGGCGTTGGGCTGGTAGGCGCGCACGATGCGCGCGAGATTGAGTTCCAGGGTGCGGCCCTCGACGTCGCGCAGCACCACGCTGTCACGGCGACGCTCCTGGCGCAGGCTGGCCAGTTGGTCCTCCAACTCGCCGTAACGGGCTTCGAGTTCGGCGCGGCGGGCGGCGAGATCCGCCTGGGCGGTGGCGTCGAGGCGGCCGTCCAGCTCCAGGCCGCGACCCTCCAGGCGCAGCCGCTCCAGGGCGTAGTTGACGCTGCCGATGTCCTGCTTTTCCAGGCGCTCCAGCTGCTCGCTCAGGTCGCGGGTGCGCAGCAGACGGCGCTGCAGCTCGGGCACCGCCGCAGCGCCCTTGGCCACCTGGCGTCCCTCTTCGCGCACCTCCAGCGCATAGCCGTAGAAGTTGCCCCATTCGCGGCGCTCCAGCACCAGGGCGTCGGCCGGGGTCTGGCGATCGCGCAGCCAGTCGCCGACCAGCCAGACGAAGTCGCTGCCATAGAGGTCGCGATTGCCCAGCTTGAAGAGTTCGCGGGTCAGGGTTTCACCGCTGTCCGCCGGCAGGGTCACCCCGGCGCTGCGCAGCCGCTCGGCCGGTATCGTCTCCTGCTCCACCACCTGGCCGAGCACCAGGCGCGGTTCCAGGCCTGGCGGCGTGTAGCGCGCCTGTACCACCTCGGCCGGCCAGAAATGCGCCAGGCCGCGCACGGCAAGGATGCCGATCAGGCCCAGGGTCATGAGCACGGCGATGGCCACGGCGCCGGCGCTGAGCCAGACCCCGGGCGCGCCGCCACGCAGCCAGACGCCCAGGGAGCGTGGCGGCGCGCCGGCGCTAGAGGGCCGCATATTTTTTCCTCAGCCGCTGGCGGATCAGTTCGGCCAGGGTGTTCATCAGGAAGGTGAAGCTGAGCAGCACCAGCGCGGCCAAGAACAGCAGTCGGTAATGGGTGCCGCCCACCTCGGATTCGGGCATCTCCACGGCGATGTTGGCCGCCAGGGTGCGCATGCCCTCGAACAGGTTGGCATCCATGATCGGGGTATTGCCGGTGGCCATGAGCACGATCATGGTCTCGCCGACGGCGCGGCCCAGGCCGATCATCAGCGCCGAGAAAATCCCTGGGCTGGCGGTCAGCAGCACCACCCGCACCAGCGTCTGCCAGGGGGTGGCGCCCAGCGCCAGGGAGCCCAGGGTCAGGCTGCGCGGCACGCTGTAGATGGCGTCTTCGGCGATGGAGAAGATGTTGGGGATGACGGCGAAGCCCATGGCCAGGCCGATGATCAGGGCGTTGCGCTGGTCGTAGGCGAGGCCCAGGGTCTGGCTCAGCCAGAGGCGCAGGTCGCCGGCGAACAGCAGGGTTTCCAACCAGGGACTGAGCCACAGCGCCAGGGCGATGGTCAGCAGCACCACCGGCAGGAGCAGCAGGCTTTCCCAGCCTTCCGGGATGCGCTCGCGCAGACTCAGCGGCAGGCGCGACCAGCCGAAACCCGCGGCGAGGATGGCCAGCGGCAGGAGCAGCAGCAGGCTGAACAGTCCCGGCAGGTGATTTTCCACGAAGGGCGCGAGAAACAGCCCGGCGAAGAAGCCGAGGATCACCGTGGGCAGGGCCTCCATCAGCTCGATGACCGGCTTGACCGTACGCCTCATGCGCGGCGCCATGAAGTAGGCGGTATAGACCGCCGCGGCGATGGCCAGGGGGGCGGCGAACAGCATGGCGTAGAAGGCCGCCTTGAGAGTGCCGAAGGTCAGCGGCGCCAGGCTCAGCTTGGGTTCGAAGTCCGCGGTGGCGGCGCTGGACTGCCAGACCCGCGCCGGCGCTTCGTAATTCTCGTACCAGACCTTGCCCCACAGCGCCGACCAGGAGACTTCCGGGTGCGGATTGTCCAGGCGGAAGCCGAGCAGCCGGCCATCTTCCTCCAGCAGCAGCCGATCGGCGCGCGGCGACAGCGCCAGCACCCCGGTGGCGGGGGCGATCCGCTCGCGCAGCAGGGTACGCCCGGCGGTGCTGTGGAAGACCCCCAGTTCGCCCGTGGCATCCAGCGCCACGAAGCCCTTGCGCCGCTGCTCCGGCACCAGCTGGACGATGGGCGCGGTGCCCAGCTGGAAGCTGCGGATATGCCTCAGCACCGGTTCGCCGTCCTGGCCGCGGACCATGAACCACTGGCCGATGCCGCCCTTGGCGGTACCCACCAGCAGGGACACGCCGCCCAGCAGCTGGGCGCTGGCGGTGACCTCGTCGTCGGCCGCGTCGAGCAGCTTGTAGTGGCCATTGAGACTGCCGTCGCGCAGGTCGAAGACATCCGCCTGGGCACGGCCATTGAGGGCATAGAGCCAGTGGCCGCGGGGATCGAGGTAGAGCGCCTTGGCCGCGGCGTTGAGCGGCCCGAGGGTGAGCGAGGTACGGACGGGAACGGCCGCGTCACCGGTCACCGGCGCGGCCAGCCCGGCCAGGCGCAGGGCCGTCACCCGATTGCCCTGGGCGCCGGCCAGCACCAGCAGGTCCTCGTCACCGGCGATGGCGACCCGCTCCAGGGCCGTGCGAGCGGCGCCCAGGTCCAGCGGCTCGCGCCCGTAGGGAAAGTCCAGTTCGGGGGTGATGACCAGGGTGCCCTGAGGATAGCGGGAGACATAGCGCTTGTGCGCCACCAGCACGCGGCCATCGGACAGGCCCAGGGCGATCAGGCCGCGGGGGGCGTCCTGGGCCTGGCTGCTGATGGTGACACCGGGCGGCAGCGGCAGACGCTCGCGCATGACCGGCTGGCCGTCGGCCAGGGTGAAGAAGGTGGCCTCGCCGGCCCGGGAAAGATGCAGGCCGAGGCGATTCTGCTCGTCGATGCCCAGCAGCAGCGGCGCCCCGGCGGCCGCCAGCCAGTCGGGCTGGGGCAGCGGCTGGGCCTCCAGACTGGCGCCACGCAGCAGCGGCAGCACCACATAGGCCAGATAGAAGAAGATCAGGGTGATGGTGGCCAGGACGGCCAGCCCACCGGCCAGCACCGAGCCCCGTATCAGGCGATCCTGCAGGGCCCGCCAGCGCCGCCGCCGGCGTAGTGCAGGCGTGTTGAAGTCCAGCCGAGCAGGGCCGCGAGGATCGGGCGGGGACGGGGGTACCGGGGATATCATGGCGCAGAGCCTAATCACGTCGTGTGACAGAAAGGTTACAGCGAATGGACGGCCAGAGGCGCTACGCCCGGCGCGGGCGCAGGGCGCTGGGCACTCAGTAGCCCAGGGTCTTCAGGGCCTGTTGCACCACCGCTGCCGGCAAGGGGATATAGCCATCCTTGACCACGGCCTCCTGGCCGCTGCGCGAGAGGATCAGCCGCAGGAATTCTCCTTCCAGGGGGTTGAGCGGGCGATTGGGCGCCTTGTTCACATAGACGTAGAGATAGCGCGCCAGGGGATAACGCCCGGACAGGGTGTTCTCCTGGTTGTCCGCGACGAAGTCGGTGGTGCCCTGGCGGGCCAGCGCCAGGGTGTGGACGCTGGCGGTCTGGTAGCCGATGCCGGAGTAGCCGATGCCACCCAGGGACTGGCTGATGGCCTGGACCACCGAGGCCGAGCCCGGCTGTTCGTTGACGTTGGCGCGGAAGTCGCCGCGGCACAGCGCCGCTTCCTTGAAGTAGCCGTAGGTGCCCGACACCGAATTGCGGCCGAAGCGCTGGATCGGGCGCTTAGCCCAGTCGCCGGTCAGGCCCAGGTCGCCCCAGGTCTTGAGTTCGTGCGAACCGCCGCAGAGCCGGGTGCTGGAAAAGATCGCGTCGACCTGTTCCAGGGTCAGCTGGCGCAGCGGATTGTCCTTGTTGACGAAGATCGCCAGGGCATCGATGGCCACCGGCACCGCGGTGGGCTGGTAGCCGAAGCGCTGCTCGAAGGCCTGGAGTTCGGCGTCCTTCATCTTGCGACTCATCGGACCGATGCCGGCGGTGCCCTCGGTGAGCGCCGGCGGCGCGGTGGACGAGCCGGCCGCCTGGATCTGGATATTGAGATTGGGATACTGGCGCTTGTAGCTCTCGGCCCAGAGCGTGACCAGGTTGGCCAGGGTGTCGGAGCCCACGCTCGACAGATTGCCGGAGATTCCGCTGACCTTCTGGTAGGCGGGGATGGCCGGGTCGACGCCCTCGGCCCGAGTGGTCGTGCCACCTAGCGCCAGGGCGAGCGCCACAGCGGTCAGCGGACCTTTGATGTCCATGCCGGATTCCTCGCGGGGATGGGAGACAGGCCTGGGCCGGCGACGCTCAGGCGCAAGCCGGCACTCGAGGCTCTGTACGAAAGATCGCCGAGCGAAGGTCAGGCAAGGCGAAAATCAGTGAGGAAGCGGAGTTTACGAGGGGTAAATGAGCATTCCGAGCTGATTTTCAACGCAGCATCACCGAGCGCAGGCATTTTTCGTACAGAGCCTAGGCGCGCATTGTGACGGATTTATGCGCCAGCGCCAGCCGCGCCGGCAGGTTCGACTAGGCTGCAAGAGGGCCAGGGCTGCACCAGCCTGGCGCACGTCCGGCCCCTGGCTCCGCCACGACCGCCCAGGCAGGCGGCATCCGCGGGCCGGACCATCATTTGCATAGCTAAGCATTCATCTCAGTGCAGAGGAACGCACCATGGCCCAGGCTCTTCCGACGTCCTCCTCCCCCGCCGACGCGGCTCCCGCCAGCGCGGACGCCACGCCCTCGCGCGCCAAGCTGATCGCCGCGGCCAGTCTCGGCAACGGCCTGGAGATGTTCGACTTCACCGTCTTCAGCTTTTTCGCCGCCATCATCGGCCAGCTCTATTTTCCTTCGGACACCCCCTATGGCTCCCTGCTGATGGCGGTCGGCGTCTTTGGCGTCGGCTTCGTCATGCGCCCGCTGGGCAGCATGGTGCTGGGCGCCTATGCCGATCGCCATGGGCGCAAGCAGGCCATGCTGCTGACCATTACCCTGATGGGCCTGGGCAGCGCCCTGATCGCCTTCACCCCGACCCACGCCCAGATCGGCATCGCCGCGCCGCTGATCCTGCTCTTGGGGCGCCTGCTGCAGGGCTTCTCGGCCGGTGGCGAGATCGGCGCCGCCACCACCCTGCTGCTGGAATCGGCCAGTCCGGGCCGGCGCGGTTTCCATGTCAGCTGGCAGGTGATCAGCCAGGGCGGCAGTGCCCTGCTCGGCGCCGCGCTGGGCGCCCTGCTCACCCGCAGCCTGAGCGAGGCGGAGCTGCACGCCTGGGGCTGGCGCATCCCCTTCCTGGTCGGGCTGCTGATCATTCCGGTCGGCCTCTATATCCGCCGTCAGGTGGACGAGACCTGGAGCGGCGCCGGCACGGTCGAGGGCGGTCCGGTGCGCGCCTTTCTGCGCGAGCATCCGCGGCGCTTCGGCCTGGGCCTGCTGATCGTGATGTCGGCCACCCTGCTGACCTACCTGATGCAGTTCTACATGCCCACCTACATGACCCGCATCGTCGGCCTGCCGGCCACCAGCGCCTATTTGGCCGGGGTGGCCTCCAGCGCCGTGCAGATGGCCGCCGCCCTGGCCGCCGGGCTGCTGCTGGATCGCTTCGGGCGCTACAAGCCGGTGGCCCTGGTCAGCCTGGCGGTGGCCCTGCTGGGCATCTACCCGGCCTTCGTCTGGCTGAACGATCCCACCACCCAGGGCCTCGCCTTCGCCGCCCGCTTCGTGGTGATCACCGCCATGAGCGTCAACATGACCGCCGGGCTGCTGCTGATCCTCGCCGGCCTGCCACGGCCGGTGCGCGCCACGGGACTGGCCATGACCTACGCCTTGGCGGTGACCCTGTTCGGCGGCACCGCCCAGTTCATCGCCACCTGGCTGATCGAGGCCACCGGCAGCCCGCTCGCCCCGGCCTGGTACCTGATCGTCATGCTGCTGATAGGATGGCTGGCACTGCTGAGCTATCCCGAACGCCACCTGGACTGAGAGAGATCGCCATGAGCCTCGCCACCGCTGCGGATCAAGACGCCACCGCCCGTCATATCGCCGGCTACCTGCCGGAAATGGTCGCCCTGCGCCGCGACATCCACCGCCATCCCGAACTGGGTTACCAGGAGCAGCGCACCAGCGACCTGGTGGCCGCCGCCCTCGCGGGCTGGGGCTACGAGGTCCATCGCGGCCTGGGCGGCACCGGGGTGGTCGGCACCCTGCGCGCCGGCAGCGGCAGCAAGGTGCTGGGCATCCGCGCCGACATGGACGCCCTGCCGATCCTGGAAACCACCGGCCTCGACTACGCCAGCCAGCACCCGGGCCGCATGCATGCCTGCGGTCACGACGGCCACACCACCACCCTGCTCACCGCCGCCCGCTGCCTGGCCGAGACCCGCGCCTTCGACGGCACCCTGCACCTGATCTTCCAGCCGGCCGAGGAAGGCCTGGGCGGTGCCCTGAAGATGATGCAGGACGGCCTGTTCGAGCTGTTCCCCTGCGACCAGGTGTTCGGCCTGCACAACATGCCCGGCGTGCCCACCGGCAAGTTCTGCTTCGTCGACGGCGCCGCCATGGCCTCGTCCGACACCGCCCTGCTGCGCATCCGTGGCCAGGGTGGTCACGGCGCGGTGCCGGACAAGGCGGTCGACCCCATCGTCGCCAGCGCGGCCACGGTGATGGCGCTGCAGACCGTGGTCTCGCGCAACGTGGCGCCGCTGGACACCGCGGTGATCACCGTGGGCAGCATCCACGGCGGCGAGGCCTCCAACGTCATCCCCGATGCGGTGGAGATGAAGCTTACCATCCGCGCCTTCCAGGACAGCACCCGCGACCTGCTGGAGCAGCGTATCGGCGCCCTGGTGCGCGCCCAGGCGGAAAGCTTCGGTGCCACGGCCGAACTGGACTACCAGCGCGGCTATCCGGTGCTGGTCAACCACGACGGTCCCACCGCCTTCGCCCGCCAGGTGGCGGTCGAGCACTTCGGCGCCGACGCCCTGCACCCCTTCGCGCCCATCCCGGCCAGCGAGGACTTCGCCTACATGCTGCAGCAGGTGCCCGGTTGCTACCTGTTCGTCGGCAATGGCCCGAGCGCCAACCTGCACAACGCGGCCTACGACTTCAACGACGCCCTGCTGCCGGTCGGCGCGCGCTACTGGGTCAAGCTGACCGAGGCCTTCCTCACCGCCTGAGGCCGCTCCCCGCCGGCACCCTCATCCGGGATGCCGGCGACGGAATCTTCACGCGCGGGCCGCTAGACTGCAGGGTCATCCCCCAACCTCGAGAGGTCGCCATGCGACGTGTTCCGCGCCTGGGCTGGCGCCAGGGTCTGGCGCTGGGCGTCGCCGTGCTGGCCGCGGGCTTCGCCTATCCGGCCTGGCGACATTTCCATCCGGTCAGTGCGGCCGAGGGCTGGCGCTATCGGGAATTCGCCGCCGACATCCCCATGGTCAGCGCCCTGGCCCTGGATGCCGATGGCAGCCTGTTCGTGACCCAGGAATTCTCCAGTCGCCGCGGCAGCCTGCTGCGGCTGCTGCCCAGCGGCGAACGCCAGCCGGTGCTGGGCGAGCTGTCCAAGCCCGATGGCCTGGTCATGTTCCAGGGCGGCCTGGTGGTCAGCCAGGAAGGCGGGCCGCTGCCGGTGTTTTTCCTGCGCGATGGCCAGCGCCAGGCCCTGTTCGACGGCAACGACGTCGAGGGCGTCGCCACCGATGGCCAGACCCTCTACGCCATCGAGGACCTGCCGCGCGGTCGCCTGCTCAGCTACGACCCGCGGCAACGCCGCCTGGCGGTGCTGCGCGATGGCCTGGAAGAAGGCGAAGGGGTGGCGCGCTGCCCGGATGGCCGGCTGTTCTATACCGAAAAGGCCAAGGGCTGGGTCAAGCAATGGCAGCCCGGGGGTAGCGATACCCTGGTCGCCGCGGGTCTCGACGCGCCGGGCTTCGTGCAGTGCTCGGCCGACGGCCTGTGGATCACCGAAGACGCCACTCACGGCGCCCGGGTGCTGCTGGTGCAGCCCGACGGCAGCCTGGTCACGGTGCTCTCGCACCTGCGCTCGGCGCAGACCCTGATCCGCCGCGGCGACGGTCATTACCTGGTCGCCGAGCAGGGGCGCAACCGCATCCTGGAGTTGTCGCGGGACACCGGAGCCGATCGCTAGGGCGAGCGGCTCAGGAGGCCTCAGGGCAGGCGATACACCAGGCAGGGGTTGCCGTTGAGGCGGCGACCCAGCACCGGGGTGAGGTCGGCCAGCGGGGTGCCCGCCAGCAGCTCGCGATCGTCGCGGGCGAGGATGATCCAGGCGCCGGACGGCAGGTGCGCCAGGTCCGCGACCTGCGGCCGGGCGATGAAGATCGGCTGCTCGTCGTGGTCCAGGTTCATCATGTAGCGGATCGCCCAGCTGTCCTGGCCGAGACCGAAGAACACCAGGGGACCCGGCTGCTGCTGACGCAGACCCTCCACCTGCTGGACGAAGCCACGGGTGTCGTACTGCAGGTCCTGAGCCGGCTCCACCACCGTGACCAGCATCAGCCACTGGGCGGCCAGCGCCAGGGCGCTCAGCATGAGCAGGCGGCGGTTGCCGTGCAGCCGGCGCCAGCTGACCAGGGCGGCGATCTGCAGGGCGACGAAGACCGGTACCAGCAACGCCAGGGAGACCTCCGGCCAGTAGCCGTGGCGCTGCCAGAGGTGACGACAGACCAGCATGGCCACCAGGGCCAGCCCCGGCAGGGCCAGCACCAGCGCCGTGTAGAGCGGCGCGACCCGGCGGAACCAGCCCTCGGCGCGCAGGAGGCCATGGGCGGCGATGGCGGCCAGGAAGGGCACCATGGGCACCACATAGTAGGCGCGCTTGAAGTGCGGGATGGACAGCCCGACCAGGATCAGCAGGCCGCTACCGGCGAGACCCAGCAACAGGCGGCGCTGGGCGGTGTGCGGCCAGGCCGGCAGCCGACGGCGCTCGGCCAGCAGCACCAGCAGCGCCAGGGGCAGCACGGGTAGATAGCGATACAGCCCCAGCTGCAGATAGAACCAGAAGGGCTTGCCGCTTTCGTCCAGCCGGCCGGTGACCTGCATGTGCCAGACCTCGGCGGCGAAGTCCGCCCCGCCCTCGTGATGGGCCAGCTGGATCAGCGTCCACCAGCCGAGGGCGAGCAAGGCCAGACCGGCCAGGCCGTAGCCCAGCAGCCGCTGCAGGGCAAGGGTGCGGCGCGCCGGCTCGCCCCAGGCGACCACCAGCCAGTAGAGGCAGACCACGCCACAGGGCTCGATCAGCCCCAGCGGGCCGCGGATGGCGAAGCCCAGGGCGAACAGCGGCAGTACCAGCAGGCGGCGCAGCGGGCGGCCGTCGCGGTCGGCGCTATGGAGCAGGTAGAAGCAGAGCAGCACCACCAGGGCGACCAGCTGGTCCAGGCAGACCGCGCGGGCCTTTTCCAGCCATTGCGGGGTCAGGGCCACCAGCAGCACCGTGAGCAGCGCCCAGGCGCGGCGGGTGTCGGCCAGCAGGCGATAGGTCAGTGCCAGCACCGCGGCCGAGGCCAGGGCGGTGGGCAGCACGTTGGCCAGGTGGTTGGGCGCGCCGATCACCCGCGCGGCCAGCCAGCTCAGCCAGGTGGCGGTGCCGGGATAGTCCGGATAGGGCTGGCCGTAGGTGGTGGCGAAAAAGGACGGGCCATGGCGAAACATCTCGCTGAGGAAGACCGCCCAGCGACCGTCGAAGCCCTGGGGCGCCTGGTTCCAGATGCCGAGGGTGAACATCAGGGTGGCGACCACCCCGAGCAGCAGGCTTTCGCGGCGCAGGCGACTGGCCGCCGGCAGCGCGAAGAGGGGCGCGCTGCGTGGGGTCAGGGGCATGGGCGAGACCATCAGGCGGCATCCACGCGGCGGGCGACCTGGGGACCGCCCAGGGCGGCGCCACGCCCGATGGCGAAGTATTCGATGCCACGGCGCTCCATGCGCTCGGGATCGAACAGGTTGCGGCCGTCGAAGATCACCGGCTGGTTGAGCTGGCGGGCGATCAGATCGAAATCCGGCGCCTTGAACTGCTGCCACTCGGTGCAGATGACCAGGGCATCGGCCCCGGCCAGGGCGGCCTCGGGGGTGCCCATCAGCGCCAGGCGCTCGTCGTGGCCATAGAGACGCTGGGCCTCGGCCATGGCCACCGGATCGAAGGCGCGCACCTTGGCGCCGGCCTCCCAGAGGGCTTCCATCAGCACCCGGCTGGGCGCATCGCGCATGTCGTCGGTGTTGGGCTTGAAGGCCAGTCCCCAGAGAGCGAAGGTACGGCCGCGCAGGTCACCGTCGAAGTAGGTGTTGATGCGCTCGAACAGCTTGGTCTTCTGGCGCACGTTGATGGCTTCCACGGCGCGCAGCAGATCCAGCTCCACGGCGTTTTCCTCGCCGGTGCGGATCAGCGCCTGCAGGTCCTTGGGGAAGCAGGAGCCGCCGTAGCCGCAGCCCGGGTAGATGAAGTGGTGGCCGATGCGCGGATCGGCGCCGATGGCCTGGCGCACCGCCTCGATGTCGGCGCCGACGTGCTCGGCCAGTTCGGCGATCTGGTTGATGAAGCTGATCTTGACCGCCAGGAGGCTGTTGGCGGCGTACTTGGCCAGCTCGGCGCTGCGCAGGTCCATGCACTGGATGCGGTCATGGTTGCGGTTGAAGGGCGCATAGAGTTCGCGCATCACGTCGCGGGCCACCGGCGAATCGGTGCCCACCACGATGCGATCGGGCTTCTTGCAGTCGGCGATGGCGGCGCCTTCCTTGAGGAATTCCGGATTGGAGACCACCTCCACGTGCAGGGTGCGACCCTCTTCGGCGAGCACCTCGTGGATCAGCGCGCGAACCCGGTCGCCGGTGCCCACCGGCACGGTGGACTTGTTCACCACCAGCAGCGGATCGCGGGAGACCGGCTGGCCGATCAGCGGCTCGCGCCGCAGGCGGGCGATGGTCTCGGCCACGGCGAAGACGGCGGACAGATCGGCCGAGCCATCGGCGGCCGGCGGGGTGCCGACGGCGATGAACTGCACGGCGCCATGGGCCACGGCCTCGGCGGCCTCGTGGGTGAACACCAGGCGGCCGGCGGCCAGGTTGCTGCGCACCAGCTCTTCCAGACCCGGCTCATAGAGGGTCACCTCGCCGCGCTTGAGCTTGTCGATCTTGGCGCGGTCGATGTCCATGCACACCACCTGGTGGCCGACTTCCGCCAGCACGGCGGCCTGCACCAGACCCACGTAGCCGATGCCGAAAACGCTGATGTTCATAGGGTATTCCTCAGGGTGGGAGCGGCGCTGGCGCGGGGCCCGCCGACGAGGGCGACGCCGGCCACGACCAGCGCGACGCCCAGGGTTTTCCAGGGGGTGAAGGATTCGGCGGCGCCTGGCAGCCAGGCCGCGCCGAGGTGGACGAAGACGTAGGAGAGGCCGAGCGCCGCATAGGCGCGACCCAGCGGCAGGCGCGCCAGGGCCGCCAGCCAGGCCAGCAGCGACAGGCCGTAGCAGAGGATGCCCAGGGCCAGCAGCAGACCGGCCGCGCCGAACAGCGCCGACGGCGTGCTCAGCCACGTGGCCATCGCCGGCAGCCGCACCAGGGCGGCGCGCAGGGACAGTTGCGCGAGGGTGGTGAGCAGGATGCTCAGGCCGAGCGGGAACAGGCCGTTCATAGCTGGCCTCCCAGCAGCGCGGCGCCGGCGACGATGCACAGGCAGCCGCACCAGGCACGGGCATCCACCCTCTCGCCAAACACCAGCCGGGCCAGCAGGGTCACCGCCAGGGTGTTGAGCGAAAGCAAGGGATAGGCGACGCCTACCGGCACCCGCTGCAGCACCGCGCACCAGACCAGCAGGGCCAGGCCCAGGCAGACCAGGGCGCCCCACAGCCAGGGCGAGCGCAGTCGTGCGGCCAGGGCATTGCCGGCGGCCACCGCGCGCTTCTGGCCCAGTTGGCCGGCGCAGGTGAGGCCGATCACCACGGCGATCAGCAGGCCGTCGAGGGCCGTCATGGTGTCGGCCTCGGATAGACCAGCAGCACCAGACGCTCGCTGGCGATGCTCTCGCCAGGTTCGGGCAGGCTGTCGAGCAGCTGGCGATCGCCGGGACCGTCGACCCGCAAGAGGATGGCCACCGGACCCTGGTCGCGATGGGCGGCGAGCCAGGCGGCCAGGTCACGCTCTTCGATCAGGCGACCGCTGGCCGGCTCGCGGGCGAAGCCGTACTTGAGCTCGCCCGGACCGCCCACCAGCACCACGTCGTCGCGGTGGGTGGCCCAGGCCAGGCTGGCGGCCACGCCGAGGTCGTTGCTGACCAGCAGGCCGGCATTCTTGAAGTGGCCGAGCTGGGCCTGGATGAAGCTGCTCGGCAGCTTGTTGTCGACCAGGCCGTTGGGCAGGGCGATGGACAGCAGCGGCAGCAGCACCCACAGCGCCAGGGCCGGTGCCAGCAGGGTGCGCCGCGGCCAGACCAGCGCGGCCAGGCCGGCCAGCAGCAGCGCCAGGGGCGCCAGCAGGGCCAGGGCACGGGTCAGGCCTTCGCCGCTCTCGTAGAGGCGGCCGCCATAGATCAGCAGGGCGGCAACGCCGGCCAGGCCCAGCAGCAGATTGCACAGGCCGTTCAGGCGCAGGGCGCCGGTGGCGCCGCGTCGGCCCGCCTCCAGCAGGGTGCGCGCCAGCAGCGGCACCAGGGCGGCCAGGGTCGGCAGCAGGTAGGTGGGCAGCTTGCCGCGGCTGAAGCTGAAGAACAGCAGCTGGCCGACCACGGCGATGCCGAGGAAGGCGGTACCGGCATGGCGGCGCTCCTGCCAGGTCCGGCCCAGGGTACGCGGCAGGAGGCCGGCCCAGGGCAGGATGGCCAGCAGCAGCACCGGGCCATAGAACCAGAACGGCCGCTCGTGCTGGGCGTCCTGGCCGGCGAAACGCTGGATGTGCTCGTGCCAGAAGAAGAAATTCCAGAAATCCGCATCGCGCTGAGCCACCAGCAGCGCCCAGGGCGCCACCACCAGGATCGCCACCAGCACCGCCAGCGGACCGCGGCAGAGCAACTCGCCCAGGCGCCGCTGCAGGAGGAAGAAGGGCACGGCCACCAGCACCGGCAGCACCAGGGCGAGAAAGCCCTTGGTCAGCAGGCCGCAGCCACAGGCCAGCCCCAGCAGTGCCCACTGGCCCAGGGCCGCGCCGCGGGTCTCGGCGGCCTGGGCCTGCCAGAGGGCGAGCAGCGCCAGGGCCATCCAGAAGGCGAACTGGGCGTCGAGGGTGACGTAGGTGGCCAGACCCGCCACGGCCACGCAGGAGAGATAGACCACCCCGGCAAGCAGCGCCAGCGGGCGGTCCTGCCAGATCAGCCGGGTCAGGCGCGCCACCAGGGCGGCGGTGGCGAGACTGGCCAGCAGCGGCACCAGGCGTACGCTCAGCAGCGAATCACCGAGCCAGGCCTGGGCGATGGCCTGGGTCCAGTAGCCGCCTATGGGCTTCTCGAAATAGGGCAAGCCAAGGAAGTGCGGCACCACCCAGTCGCCACGCCGCCAGAGCTCCTGGGCGATCTGCGCATAGCGCGACTCGTCCGGAATCCACAGGCCGCGCCAGGCCAGCGGCAAGGCATAGGCCAGCAGCGCCAGCGGCAGCAGCATCCACAGGCGCCGCCGACTCATGCCTGCACGCCCAGCCAGCCCTGGCGTCCGGCCAGGCTGCCACGCACCAGATTGCCGGCGGGCAACTGGCGCGGATCGGCTGGCAGGCGGTCGCCCAGGGTCAGAAACAGGATGCCCTCCTCCCGCGCCGCCTTGAGCAGGGCGCGGAAGTCCTCGGCGAAGGCGATGCCTTCCACCTCGGCGTGCAGGGTGTAGACATTGAGCGCCCCCGGACGGAAGCGCTTGAGCAGATAGTTGTTCCAGTCACCGGCGGCCAGCTCCGGGCCGACCACCTCGTCGAAGGTCGGCATGTCCACCGGCACCTGGGGGGTGCCGTGGCTGCCGTTGCCCAGGCGCGGGCGGAACAGCGCACTGCCGCGGCAATCGCTGTTGTACCTGAGGCCGAAGGCTTCCTTGGCCAGCACCACGCGCGGATCGGCGCGCCAGCCGGCGGCGGCGGAGCAGTCCACCCTGGCACCGAGGATGTCTTCCAGGGCCTGCAGGCCACGGCCGAATTCCGCACCCAGGCGCTCCAGGCTCCAGCTGCCGGTATGGGCCTGCCAGGCGTGGTGGTCCCAGGCGTGCAGCCCGACCTCGTGGCCGCGGGCGCGGGTCTCGCGCATCAGGTGGCCGAGGTCGCGGCCGATGGGGCGACCCGGCCAGGCGGTGCCGGCCAGCAGGATGTCCCAGCCATAGAGGCTGGCGGCCTTGGAGCGGAGCATCTTCCACAGGAAGGTGGGCTTCACCAGGCGCCAGAGGTGGCGCCCCATGTTGTCCGGCCCGACGCTGAAGAAGAAGGTGGCCTTGACCCCGGCTTCGTCCAGCAGGTCGAGCAGTCGCGGTACCCCTTCGCGGGTGCCGCGATAGGTGTCCACGTCGATGCGCAGGCTGGCCGGGATCAGGGTGTTCATCAGGCCTCCCGCTGCGCCATGGCTTCGCGCAGGAAGAAGTCCAGCGTCTTGCCGACGGTGGCGGCCATGGCGGTGGTCGGCTGCCAGTCGATCAGGCGGCGGGCGTTTTCCACGCTGGGCTTGCGGTGGGCCACGTCCTGGTAGCCGTCGCCGTAGAAGCTCTTGCTCTCCACCTCGCGGAAGCCGGCGAAGGGCGGGAATTCATGGCGCAGCGGATGGGCCTCGAACTGGGCCAGCAGCTCTTCGGCCAGCTCGCGGATGCTCGCTTCGTTGTCCGGGTTGCCGATGTTGACGATCTGGCCGTCGCAGCGACCGCCCTGGTTCTCGATGATGCGGAACAGCGCCTCGATGCCGTCGTCGACGTCGGTGAAGCAGCGCTTCTGGGCGCCGCCGTCGACCAGCTTGATCGGGGTGCCTTCCACCAGGTTGAGGATCAGCTGGGTGATGGCGCGGGAGCTGCCGATGCGCGCGGAGTCCAGGCGATCCAGGCGCGGACCCATCCAGTTGAACGGGCGGAACAGGGTGAATTTCAGGCCCTTGGCGCCGTAGGCCCAGATGACCCGGTCGAGCAGCTGCTTGGAGACCGAGTAGATCCAGCGCTGCTTGTTGATCGGGCCGACCACCAGGTTGGAGCGGTCTTCGTCGAAGCGCTCGTCCTGGCACATGCCGTACACCTCGGAGGTGGACGGGAAGATCACGCGCTTGTTGTACTTCACGCAGTGGCGAACGATCTTGAGGTTTTCCTCGAAGTCCAGTTCGAACACGCGCAGCGGATTGCGGGTGTATTCGATGGGGGTGGCGATGGCCACCAGCGGCAGCACCACGTCGCACTTCTTGATGTGGTATTCCAGCCACTCGGTGTGGATGGAGATGTCGCCTTCCACATAGTGGAAATTCGGATCGGCCTTGAGCCGCTCGATGGCGTCGGAGCCGATGTCCAGGCCATAGACCTCGTACTCGCCGTCGGCCAGCAGGCGCTCGGAGAGGTGGTTGCCGATGAAGCCGTTGACGCCCAGGATCAGCACCCGGGTGCGGCGCTTGGCGCGGCGATCCTGGCGATGCAGGCGGGCACCGGCCACCAGGCCGGCTTCGCGGGCCAGTTGCGGACCGGACAGGTACAGGCCGTTGTCGCCCAGCTGACCGGCCTGGATTTCCAGGACGCCCTCGCCACAGGCGATGCGCAGCGGCTCCAGGCTCAGCACACTGCCGGGGGCCTGGCCATGGCTTTCCTGGCGCGCCTGGGCGCTCCAGACGATCAGCTTGCGGTCACCGATCCAGCCAAAGGCGCCCGGATAGGGTTGAGTCACGGCGCGCACCAGGTTGCCCAGTTCCACGGCCGGACGGCTCCACTCCAGCTCGCCATCGGCGGCGCTGCGGCGGCCAAAGGTGGTGGCCTGGCTCTCGTCCTGCTCACGCTCGGTCAGGCGGCCTTCAGCCAGGGCCGGCAGGCTGTCGCGCAGGAGTGTCTGGCTGGCTTCGCGCAGCTTGGCGTGCAGGGTCAGGGTGGTGTCGTCGGCGGCGATGGCGACGCGCTGCTGGGCGACGATGGCGCCGGCGTCGGCGCGCTGGACCATGCGGTGCAGGGTTACGCCAGTCTCGGTCTCGCCGTTGACCAGCACCCAGTTGGCCGGGGCGCGACCGCGATAGCGCGGCAGCAGCGAACCGTGCAGGTTGTAAGCGCCGCGCTTGGCGCAGGCCAGGACGTCGTTGGACAGCAGGTTGCGGTAATAGAAGGAGAAGATGAAATCCGGCTCCAGGGCGCGGATGCGCTCGACCCAGATCGGGTGGTTGACGTCTTCCGGGGCGTGCACCGGGATGCCATGGCGGGCGCAGAGCTGGGCCACCGAACCGAAGAAGCGGTTTTCGCTCGGGTCATCCGGGTGGGTGAAGACGGCGGCGATGGGATAGCCGGCCTGGATCAGCGCGGCGAGGCCGGCGCAGCCGATGTCGTGGTAGGCGAAGACGATGGCGGTTTTCATCAGGGGCTTTCCTGTTACTGGACCTGGCGCAGCGGCGCCGGCGAAGGAGAAAGGGTGGCGGCGCGGATCACTTGTTCCACGTGGAACCGGGGCCGGGCACGGACGTCGTGGTACACCCGGCCGAGGTACTCGCCGAGCAGACCGAGGCCGACGAACTGGGCGCCGGTGAAGATGAACAGCACGGCGAACAGCGAGAACACGCCATCGGCCGCCCACTCGGCGCCGTGGGTGACGCGCAGCACCAGCAGCAGCGCGGCGAAGAGGAAGCCGAAGATGGCCAGGCCGCCCCCGAACAGGCTGAGCATGCGCAGCGGGGTGGTGGTCATGCAGGTCAGCAGGTCGAACATCAGGTTGATCAGCTTGAGGAAGCCGTACT
This sequence comes from Pseudomonas sp. SORGH_AS_0211, assembly GCF_031453455.1. Taxonomy (NCBI): domain Bacteria; kingdom Pseudomonadati; phylum Pseudomonadota; class Gammaproteobacteria; order Pseudomonadales; family Pseudomonadaceae; genus Pseudomonas; species Pseudomonas sp. SORGH_AS_0211. Next base: position 4,134,027 of record NZ_JAVIZV010000001.1, read on the forward strand.
TGGAATCCCCGTGTTCGCGCTCGGCGTGGGCCACCTCGATCTCGGTGGTGTGGCGGGCGAAGCTGTTGGCCAGGATCGGGATGAAGGTGCTGCGCTCGTGGCAGGCCAGCATCGACTGCACCACCTGGCGACGATAGGCGCGCAGCATGCAGCCGTAGTCGCGCATGGCGACGCCGGTGGAGCGCTGCACGGCACGGTTGATCAGCCGCGACGGCAGGGTGCGCAGGTAGGAATCCTGGCGCTGCTGGCGCACGGTGCCGACCACGTCGTAGCCCTGGGCGGCGGTGTGCACCAGGCGCGGGATCTCTTCCGGCGGATTCTGCAGATCGGCGTCCAGGGTGATGATCAGATCGCCACGGGCCTGCTCGAAGCCGGCGAGGATCGCCGAGTGCTGGCCGTAGTTGCGATTGAGCAGCACCGCCACGACGGGACTGTCCGGCTCGCTGGCGGCCTGCTGCAGCAGTTCGGCACTGCGGTCGCGGCTGCCGTCGTCGACCAGGATGATCTCCACCTGGCAATCCAGCAGGCGGCAGGCGGCGCGGGTGCGGCGCAGCAGTTCCGGCAGGCTGGCTTCTTCGTTGTAGACGGGGATCACCACGGATACCCGGTCGATGGCATAGGGCTTCATGCGCCTTTCTCCAGCAGGTCTTCGATGGCGCCGACCACGCGGTCGACGTCGGCGAGGGTCATGTCGGGGAACAGCGGGATGGAGCACAGCCGTGCCGAATTCCATTCGCTGTTGGGCAGCGCCAGCTCCGGCCAGCGCTCGCGGTACCAGGGATGCAGGTGGGTGGCGGTGAAATGGATGCCGGTGCCGATGCCGCGCGCCTTGAGGCCGGCCATGAAGGCCTCGCGCTCCATCCCGCAGCGCTCGGGGCAGATGCGCAGGATGTAGAGGTGCCAGGCGTGGGTCTGGGCGTAGTCGGGCAGTGCCAGGGGCGCGACCGGCAGCGCCGCCAGGCGCTGGGTGTAGGCCTGGGCCAGCAGCCGGCGGCGGCTGTTGATGTCGCCCAGGCGATCCAGCTGCACCAGCGCCAGGGCGGCATGGATGTCAGAGAGGTTGTACTTGAAGCCGGGCTCCTGCACCTGGGCCTGGGGCTTGCGACCCAGGGCATGACGGTCGAAGGCATCCACCGCCAGGCCATGGAATTTCAAGCGCCGTACCCGCTCGGCCAGGGTGGCGTCGTCGGTCACCAGCATGCCGCCTTCGGCGCAGGTCAGATTCTTGATGGCGTGAAAGCTGAAGATGGCGGTGCCGCGCTGGCCGATGGGCTCGCCCTGGTAGCGGGTGCCGGCGGCGTGGGCGGCGTCTTCGATCAGCGCCACGCCATGCTCGCGGGCCAGGGCGCGCAGCGGGGTCAGGTCGCAGCTGGCGCCGGCGTAGTGCACCGGCACGATGGCCTTGGTGCGCGGGGTGATGGCGGCGGCCACCTGCTCGGCGGAGACCATCAGGGTGTCGCGGTCGACGTCGACGAACACCGGGGTGGCGCCGATCAGGGTGATCATGTTGGCGGTGGAGACCCAGGTCAGCGAGGGGGTGATCACCTCGTCGCCCGGACCGATGTCCAGCGCCAGCAGGGTCACGTGCATGGCGGCGGTGGCCGAGCACAGGGCCACCGCATGGGCGGCGCCCACGGAATCGGCGAAGCGCTCTTCCAGCAGGTTGGCCTGGGGCCCGGTGGTGATCCAGCCCGAGGTCAGCACCCGGCTCACCGCGGCCACTTCCTCGGCGCCGATGCTGGGCCGGGAGAACGGCAGGAAAGGCTCGTCCAGCTGACGCGGGGCGGTGCTCTGGGACAGATCGGTCATGGCGGCTCATCCGAAGCGAGGGGCGCCGGGACAGGACAGCCGACGCGATGAGCCCAGGCTAAGGCGTCTTGCCTTACGGCCCCCTTAGCGCAACCTGACAACTGCCTGACAGCCGGTCAGCTTGCTGGCCACCCCCGTGAACCTCTTGGCAAAACAAGGGCTTAGCCCACGACGAATGGGGTGCCGGTGGTCGGTGAGAGGCCTAGAATGCTGACCCCTGCCCCCTTGGCAGTCCCGAACCTGACACGAGAGACGACCGCGCCCATGCTGGACAACACCCTGAGCGAACTGGAAACCGCCATCCGCGACCTGCTGCAGCGCAACCAGCGCCTGACCGCCCGCACCCAGGAACTGGAGCAGGCCCTGCTGGCCGCGCGCGAGGAAAACGACACCCTGCAACTGAGTCTGCTGGAGCAGGAAGAACACGGCGCCAGCACCCGCCAGCGCGTGGAAGGCCTGCTGGCCCTGCTGTCCGCGCAGTCCGTCGAGCAGGCGGTGGCCGCTGATACCGAGCAGCGCCACGCGGCCAGCGTCGAGTGAAGACCGCCAACGCGGGCGCCGACGACGAGGTGGAGGTGCTCGGTCGCCGCTACCGCTTCAAGGTGGCCGAAGGCGACCGCGCCGCCCTGCAACAGGCCGCCGCCCGCCTGCGTGACGAACTGGTCGCCATCCAGGGCGATCGCCGCCGCGGTGACGCCATCGAGCTGCTGGTCCTGGCCGCTCTGCGCCTGAGCCTGGACACCGCCGCCGACGCCGGCGCCCTGACCGCCCTCGACGCCCGCCTCCAGGCCCTGACCGCCGAGGTACGGGCGACGCAGGAGGCCTAGCCTCATCCACAGCGGCACGGCACCCGCGCCGCTCTGCCCCCTCTCCCTCTGGGAGAGGGCTGGGGTGAGGGAACCGCTCCGCGCGAAGCCACCGGCATCTGCTCGACCCCGCCGTGTTGGGCTTCGACGGAGGAGCCGTCTCAACCCAACCTACCAAAGCCACAGGCTCCGCCTGCGCGCGACTCCGTAGCGTGGATGACGGCGCAGCCTCATCCACGGGGCCACGGCACCCGCGAGGAAAACGCTCCGCGGTTTTCCACCCTACGCCGGACGCCCGCTCCGCCCCCTCTCCCTCGGGGAGAGGGCTGGGGTGAGGGCCGCCCCCTCCACCTCATTCCCGCGCAACCGCCCTGCTCCGCTCATCTTGACCGCCCCGCGGCCCCGTGCGAGCTTCGGGGCCCCTTCCCCTGCCCTGGAGGTCCGTCATGTCGGGTGTTCGCTGGCTCGCCCTGCCGCTCTTGAGTATCGCCCTCGGCGCCCAGGCCGCGCCGGCGCCGCTGCCGGCCCTGCTGGACGCCATGGCCCAGCGCCTGACGCTGGCCGATCAGGTCGCCCGCAGCAAGCACGACAGCGGCAAGCCGGTGCTGGACGAAGCCCGCGAACGCCAGGTGCTGCAGGACGTCGCCCAGGCCGCGCCCGGCGCCGCCGTCTCCCCGGCCACCGCCCAGACCTTTTTCGCCGCCCAGATGGAAGCCAACAAGCTGGTGCAATACGGCCTGCTGCAGGCCTGGCGGCGCAACGAACAGCCGCTGCCCGCCAGCACGACGGACCTAGCGGTGCTCAGGACCCGGCTGAACGAACTCCAGGCCAGGCTGCTCGGCGGTCTCGCCGCCACCGGCGAATTGCGCGCCGCCGCGGACTGCCCGGCGCAGCTGGAGCGCGCCCTCGCCGCCCAGCTCGCCGTCGCACGCCCCGATGATCTCCACCGCCTGGCCCTGGTGCGGGCACTGGGCGATTTCTGCACCCTGCCGCGCTGAGAGCCTGTGCATAATCGGCGGCACGGCGACCGAACCGCGTTGAATCCAAGGACCCTACATGCACATCCTGCTCGTCGAAGATGACGCCACCCTGGCCGACGGTATCCGCCGCGTCCTGGAAGGCCATGGCATGCAGGTCGATCTCCTGCGCAACGGCGCCGAGGCCGACGCCTGGCTGCGCACCACCCGCTTCGCCGTGGTGGTGCTGGACATCGGCCTGCCCGGTGGCCTGGACGGCTTCGAGGTGGTCCGCCGCCTGCGCCAGCGTGGCAGCGATCAGCCGGTGCTGCTGCTCACCGCCCGCGACGCCATCGACGACCGGGTACATGGCTTCGAGGTGGGCGCCGACGACTACCTGGTCAAGCCCTTCGCCGTGCCCGAGCTGGTGGCGCGGATCAAGGCGCTGGTCCGTCGCGCCGGTGGCCAGAACAGCGCCGACCTCACCCTCGGGGCCCTGCGCCTGGACACCGCCGCCCACCAGGCGCGCCTCGGCGACACCCCGCTGGATCTCTCGGCCCGCGAGTGGGCGGTGCTCGAACACCTGCTGCGCCAGGCCGGCAAGGTGGTCTCCAAGCAGCAGATCATCGACGCCCTGGCCCCCTGGGGCAGCGAGGACCTGACCCACAACGCCGTGGAGGTCTATGTCTCGCGGCTACGGTTGAAACTGACCGACTCCGGGGTCGGCATCCGTACCGTGCGCGGCTTCGGCTATCGCCTGGAAGAAGCCGCGCCATGACCGCCACCGCGCCCAGCCTGCGCCGGCGGCTGCTGAAATGGCTGGTGCTGCCGGTGCTGCTGGTCAATCTCGGCGGCGCCGTGGTCAGCTACCAGTTCGCCCGCAAACCGGCGTTCAGCGCCCTGGACGGTGATCTCACCGATGCGGCGATCCTGCTGCTCGAACAGCTGGAAGTGGATGGCAACGGCCGCCTGTGGCTGCCGACGGAAGCCGACTACCTGCTGCGCCACAACAGCCACGACCACGTCTGGCTGGCGGTGCGCAGCCTCGACGGCCAGCTGCTGTTCGGCGATGCCGCGATGCCGGTCCAGGAGATCACCGACGAGATGCGCGACGGCCATACCACCGCCCTGCGCACCCGCATCAACGATCGCTCGGTGTTCATGGTCGGCCGCCTGGGCGTAGTGGCCGGGCAACCGGTGGTGGCCAGCGTGGCCCAGACCCTGAGTCGCCACACCGCCGCCCTGCAGCGCATGGTGCTGACCCTGGTAGCGGTGCAGATCCTGGTCGCCCTGCTGATCGCCGCCCAGCTGCTCTGGGCGGTACGCCGGGGCCTCAAACCCCTGGAACGGCTGGAGCGCCAGCTCGACAGCCGCCACTACGATGACCTGGCGCCGCTGCGCGAAGAGGGTGCGCCCCGCGAACTGGGCACCTTCGTCACCGCGCTCAACGGTCTACTGCTGCGCATCCGCGAGGGCGCGCGCAACCAGCGCGCCTTTCTCGACGACATGGCCCACCAGTTGCGCACCCCGCTGGCCGGCATCAGCACCCTGACCCAGTGGCTGCGCCAGCGCCATGCCGGCGATGCCGAAAGCGCCGCGGCCCTGGCGCAACTCCAGGCCGCCACCGAGCGCATGACCCGCCAGACCAACCAGTTGCTGACCCTGGCCCGCGCCGCCACCGCGCGGCTGGAAAGCCCGCCGCGCGAGCCCTTGCGGCTGGACGAGCTGATCGGCGCAGCCATGCCAAGCCAGCTGTCCCAGGCCGATGGCCACAACATCGACCTGGGCTACGAACTGGAGCCGCAGACCGTGCAGGGCAACGCCTTCCAGCTGCGCGACCTGCTCGACAACCTGGTCGACAACGCCCTCAGATACACCCCGCGCGGCGGTCAGGTCACGGTGCGGCTGCGCGGCCAGGCCGGGGCGACGGTGCTGGAGGTGGAAGACGACGGCCCGGGCATTCCCGAGGCGGAGCGCGAACGCATCTTCGAGCGTTTCTATCGCCTCGACCGCGGCATCCATGGCACCGGCCTGGGGCTGGCCATCGTCCGCGACATCGCCATCGCCCACGACGCCGGCATCGAACTGGCGACCGCGGCAGGCGGCCACGGCCTGCGCGTGGCCATCCATTTCCCGCCCCTGGTCGTGCCGCCGGCGGAGGCTTCGTAGGTTGGGTGGAAAGCTACCCTCTCCCCCAATGGAGAGGGAGTAATCCGGCGCCCTGATACCCTCGCAGGTTGGGTTGAGCGCAGCGAAGCCCAACACGCCAGAGCCCTGTCCTACCCCTCACCCCAACCCTCTCCCCATGGGAGAGGGGCTGCCCGGCACGGCGCTAAATCCCGGTGTTCCGCCCTATCCCCGCCACCCCGGATTTTCCAGCAGCACCGCCATCCCCTGCCCACCGCCGATGCACACCGCCGCCACCCCGTACCTGAGCCCCTCGGCGCGCAACTGACGCGCCAGGGTGATGGCCAGGCGCAGGCCGGTGGCGGCCAGCGGGTGTCCCAGGGCGATGGCGCCGCCGTGGACATTGAGTCGCGCTGGATCCAGCTCCAGGGCGCGCTGCACCGCCAGCAGCTGGGCGCCCTGGGCTTCGTTGATCTCCAGGCGGTCGATGGCCTCCAGCGCCAGGCCGACGCGGTCGAGCAGGCCCTGGATGGCCGGCACCGGGCCGCTGCCCATGACGTCCGGCGGCACGCCTACCACGCAACTGCCGCGCACCCAGGCCAGTGCCCGTGCCGACGCGGCGTCCGCGCCTCGCGTCAGCAGCACGGCGGCGGCGCCGTCGGCCACCGCGCAGCTGTTGCCGGCGGTCTGGACCCCGCCCGGATGCACCGGCGTCAGCCGTGCCAGGGCCTCCCGCGAGGTTTCCCGTGGATGGCTGTCATGCTCGACCACCGCGCAGCCCCGCGGCAGGCGCAACGCCCGCGGCGCCAGGCCCTCGGCCTCGAAGCGCGCCGCCGCCACCGGCACGATCTCTTCCGCGAACCAGCCCTGGCGCTGGGCCGCCAGGGCGCGCTCGAAACTGCGCAGTGCCCAGGCATCCACGGCCGCGCGGGCGATGCCGTGGCGCTGCGCCAGGCGCTCGGCGGTGGCGATCATGTCCAGTCCGGCCGCCGGGTCCTTGAGGGCCTCCCAGAGAAAGTCGTGGAATTCCACCGGCGCGCCGAGGCGAAAGCCGCTGCGATGGGTGTAGGCGGCGATGGGATTGCGGGTCATGGACTCGGCCGCCACGCACAGCACCCGGCTGGCCTGGCCGCTCTGCAACTGATCGCCCGCCTGGCGCAGCAGCTCCAGGCCGGTGCCGCAGACCCGCTGCACCTGCAGCGCCGGCACCGCCTCGGGCACCTCGGCATAGAGGCCGATATGGCGTGGCAGCAGATAGGCATCGAAGCTGGCCTGGGCCACCGAGCCGGCCAGCACGGAATCCACCGCCCCGGCCTCATGCCCGCGTGCCAGCAGCGCCCGGGCCACGGCGATGCCCAGGTCGGTGGGCGACACCTGCCCCAGGGCGCCATTCAGATCGGTCCAGGGCGTGCGCACGCCATCCAGCAGCAGGACATCGTCGTAGAGCGCACCCATGCCGTTACGCATGACCAGGCGCCTCGGCGCGGGCTGCAGCCGCCGGCACCGCCGTCCGCCGCTGCAGCAGGGCCAGCACCGCGCCCGCCGCCACCAGCACTGCCGGGGTAGTGGCTACCACCAGGGTCGCCGCGCCTCCGCCCACGGCCAGGACCTGGCCCGCCAGCAGCGGTCCGGCCATGGCGCCCAGGCGGCCGACCGCCACGGCCGCACCGGTCCCGGTTGCCCGCACCGCCGCCGGATAGAGCTGCGGCGCCAGGGCATAGAGCACCAGTTGGCCACCGACCACGAACAGTCCGGCGGCGAAGCCGGCCAGGGCCACCAGTGGATAGGCCTTGGCTAGACCCAGCCCGGCCAGACCCAGCAGGATGCCCAGGTAGATGGCCAGCACCGTCAGCCGTGGCCGCCAGCGATCCATGAGCAGGCCGAACAGCACCGAGCCGATGCCGCCGCCCAGGTTGAAGAGGATCTGCACCCCCACCGCCTGGCCGCGGCTGAAGCCCTGGCCCACCAGCAGCGAGGGCAGCCAGTTGAGCAGCATGTACATCACCGTGAGGGTGAAGAAGTAGCCGAGCCACAGCAGCAGGGTGGTCGACAGCGGGATGGCGCCCAGCCAGGCCCCGCGCGGTCCGCCCGCCTGAGGCCCGCCTCGATGGCGCAGAAAGCCGGCGGTCTCCGCCAGGTAGCGCCCGAGCAGCGGCGCCACCAGCAGCGGCGCCAGGCCACCGACATAGAACACCGTCTGCCAGCGGCCGACGTCCAGCAGCCCCACCACCGCCGCCAGGGCGCCACCCAGGGGTACGCCGCAGTACATCAGGCTGACCGCCGTCGCCCGGGCGCGCTCGTCCACCGATTCGGCGGACAGGGCGATCAGATTGGGCAGGGCGCCGCCCAGGCCGATGCCGGTGAGCAGCCGCGCCAGCAGCAGGCTCTCCAGGCTCCAGACATGGGCGGTGGCCACCGAGAAGACCCCGAAGATCAGCACGCAGGCGATCAGCACCTTCTTGCGGCCGATGCGATCGGCGCACCAGCCGCCGATGAAGGCGCCGGGCAGCAGGCCGAGGATGCTGGCGCTGAACACCAGGCCCATCTGCCCCGGCTGGAAGCCGAAGGCCTTGGCCATGGCCGGGGCGGCGATGCCCATGGCCTGGAGGTCCATGCCCTCCAGCAGGGCGACGATAAAGCACAGCAGCAGGGTCAGGCGGGCCCCGGGCGGAACGGTCGAGAGCAGGCGCATGGTGGACTCCTCAGAAGCGGAAGGTGGTGGCGGCCATCAGGAAGCGGGTGTCGTCGCCGTCGGCCTGACGCACGGCGGCGCCGGCCTGGAAGTAGCTGTATTCCAGGTCCAGGGTCAGGTTGGCGGTGGGCATCCAGCGCAGGTTGTTGCGCCAGAGGGTGCCGGCCTTGCGCGCCGAGCTGGCGGCGGTGCCCGGCACCGTGGTCATGCCCGGCAGGTAGACGCCGTCTGCGGTGCTCTGCCGCCAGACGCCGAACAGCCCGCTTTCCAGCTGCAGGGTCGGGCGCGGCGCCAGGGTCAGCAGCGGGCCGACCAGATAGAGGTTGGCCAGGGTGGTAAGGCCGGAATCGCCATAGAAGCCGTTCTTCGGATAGAGCGGATCGAAGGTGCCGACGCGGTCGTCGCCCGGGCCGTGATCGCCACTGGCGGCGTCCACCCGCAGGGCCAGCCGCGGCTTCCAGGCGCCGCCCAGGCGATAGCCGGTTTCGCTGCTCAGGCCCCAGGCGCGGATCCGGGCGCCGGCCAGATGCCCGCCCTGCCCGGCCAGGTCCCAGCTCCAGTCCCAGGGACCGGCGTTGCCGAACAGGCGGAAGCCGGCGGTGTAGCGCTTTTCCGCGCCGGTCAGGCCATCCAGGGTGCGCTGGTCGGTCTCCAGGCCGAAGCCGTAGACATCCAGCTTGAGCGGTCCGGCCAGCGGCAGGGTGCCGTAGAGGCCATAGAGCTTGACCGCATTGTTGGAGCCGTCGTCGAAGCTGTCTTCGCCGGTCACCACGGGCCTCAGGCCGAAGGCGTCCAGCCGGTAGCCGTCCGGGCGGGTCCAGGCCAGGCGCAGGCCGTCGAAGTTGAGACGGATGTTGCGGGCGTCGCGGTAGGTGACGAAGGCCTGGTTGCCATAGCCCAGCTCCTGGCGACCGATGCGGGTCATCAGCGTGCCGCCGGCCAGCGGCGTGTTGAGGTCGATGAAGGCCTGGTGCAGCTCGGTGCGGCTCTGGTCGTAGGGACCGTAGAGCGCCTTGTTCCAGGCACGGGTGTTTTCCAGCTGGACGAAGGCGCGCACGGCATCGTCGAACAGGTGCAGGTCGGCGTGCAGCTGCAGGCGCTGCTGGATGTAGTGGTCGGTAGCCACCCCGCGCCGGCCAAAGACCGGATTGCGGATGCTGTCGAAGCGATAGCGCGCCTCGCCGCCGGTCTGCAGCCAGGCCGAATCGCCGAGGCGCTGGTAGCGCAACCCGTCGAAGGGATCGGTGCGCTTGGCCGGATCGTCGAGGAAGCGATAGTCCTCGGCCCAGCGCGGCGGTCCGGGCGGCAGGGGACGCGCCGTCTCCAGGCTGTTGAGCGGCTTGGGCCGGGCGCTTTCCAGGGTGGTGGAAGGCGCGGCCAGAAGGCCCTGGCTGGCGAGCAAGGAGGCGAGCGTGGTAAAGGCGAGGCACGAGCGGGCCCGTGCGCGGGCCGGAAGCGAGCGCGAAAAAGACATGAGATGACCGTCCTGACTGAGGAAGCGGAAGGCGCCGCCGGGGCGCGCGGATCAGGGCCTCGCGGGCGCGGATCGGGTAGCGGTCAGGAGGAAGGGTGGTTGGATAGCGAGCTGACATGGCGGGTGTCCCTTTGTTGTTGTTGTCGTCACCGGGGGGCGGTTGGCCCTGGTTCGATGATGGTCCATGGCAGAAATGGATCAAGCCATCCAGGCTGAATCTGGCCGATTACCGAAAGTTATCTTTATTAACTTTATTCCTGCAGGACGACTGGTCCGCCAGGTTTCTCAACGTCTTCTGTATCGCGCTTTGTAACAATGCCCGCCCTTGAGGGGTCCATGAGGAGGCCCGTACGGGTTAAGGTTCCTTCTCTCACGATCGAAAAGGCGAACTCATGAGCTCCAAGACTCCCCTCCTGCTGGCTGGTGCCGCGCTCTTCACCCTGCTGGCCGGTTGCGGCTCGCATGAAACCCAGAGCAGCCCGGCGGCGACCTCCTCGGCCCCGAGCGGCGCCGTCGGCAGCAGTGGCCGTTGCAACTCCGATGCGGTCCAGGATCTGGTCGGCAAGGCCCTCTCCCCGGCCCTGGCCGAAGAAGGTCGGCAGCGCGCCGGTGCCCAGGTCGTCCGCGTGGTCCGTCCGCAGGACCCCATGACCATGGATTTCAATTCCCAGCGCCTGACCATCACCACCAGCGCCAGCCTGGTGGTGCAGACCGCCACCTGCGGCTGATCCCCGGCGCGCCCCACGACCTGCCGGCCCCTGCCGCGCAGGTCGGTGCGCCCGGCTAGAGGCCGAAGCCCTGGCGCAGGGCCGCTACGCTGTGGAAGTGGAAGGCCGGGCCATGGCGCTCCAGCTCTTCCCGGCTGCCGAAGCCATAGCCCAGGGCCACCGCCGCCACGCCGTTGGCACGAGCGGCGATCAGGTCGTGCTCGCGGTCACCCAGCATCAGGCAGGTCTCCGGCGCCAGGCCTTCGGTTTCCAGCACGAAACGCAGCAGTTCGGTCTTGTCGGCGCGTGTACCGTCCAGCTCGCTGCCATGCACGGCGGTAAAGCATTCCGTCAGGGCGAAGTGCCGGAGGATCTCCACGGCGAACACCCGCGGCTTGGCCGTCACCAGATAGAGCCGCCGCCCGGCCGCCTGCAACTCGGCCAGCAACTCGCGGATGCCCACGTAGAGCTCGTTCTCATAGAGACCGGTGGCGCGGAAATACCCCCGATAGGCCTCCACCGCGCGCCAGGCCCGCGCCTCGTCGAAGCCGTAATGGGTCATGAAGCTCTGCAGCAGCGGCGGGCCGATGAAGACCTCCAGCCTACGCAGATCGGGTTCCTCGATCCCCTCGGCGCGTAGCGCCACCTGGATCGCCCGGGTGATGCCCAGGCGCGAATCGGTGAGGGTGCCATCGAGATCGAACAGCAGATGGGGGTGATGCATGGGATGTCCTGGCAACGGGAAATCCTGGCCAGTATGGCGAGCGGGAACAGAGATCGGTAGGCTCGACCGCTCCATTGGAAATGAGTCTTGTTCGCCGATGCCGCCTTTGCCCCGTTCCGTCCGTCACAGCGCCTGGCTGGCCCTGCCGCTGTTGCTCGCCCTCGCCGCTCCCGGCCAGGCCCGCCCCATCGATCAGCCCATGGACGCCCAGGTGCTGCAGCAGCCGGGCCACGGCTATGCCTTCAGCGAACTCCAGCTGGATTCCGTCGACGGCGCCCGCCACTACCAGGTGTGGATCGCCCGACCCGCCACCCCGGCACCGGCCGCTGGCTATCCGGTGCTCTATCTGCTCGACGGCAACGCCGCCCTGGGCGGGCTGAACGCCGAGTTGCTCGATACCCTGGCCAAGCGGCCCAAGCCGCCCGTGCTGGTCGCGGTGGGGTACACGGGCGGCAAGCGCATCGACGGCCCAGGCCGGGCCTACGACTACACGCCGTCCGCGCCTAGCAGCGAGCGCTTTCGCGAGCTGGCCACCGGCGGCGCCGACGTCTTTCTCGCCTGGCTGCTGGAGCGCCTGGAACCGGCAGTGGCCCGGCAGTTGCCCCTGGATCAGGGCCAGCGCGCACTCTGGGGTCACTCCCTGGGCGGTCTCTTCGTCCTCCACGCCCTGCTCACCCGCCCGGACGCCTTTGCCCAGGGCTACGCCGTGAGCCCCTCGCTGTGGTGGAGTCCCACCGTGCTGCCGCAAGACGACCAGCAACTGAAGGAGCGCTTCAAGGCCCATCCGGCCCGCCTGGTGCTGCTGCAGGGCGGCGCCGAACGCGAACTGCCCGCGCATTTCCAGAGCGAGGTCCCCACCGATGCCACCCGGCGCCTGGCCGACCGCCTCGGCCAGCTCCCCGGCATCCGGGTGCGCTACGAGGTTCTCGAAGGCCTGGGCCACGGCCCCATGCTGCCGGCCTCGCTGCAGGCCGTGCTGAGCGAGTGGCGCTAGTCCGCCAGCCAGCGATACATCACCAGGCAATCCACCAGCCCGAGGCTGGCATGGCGATAGGCCCTGGGCAGGGTGCCGACGATCTCGAAGCCGTGCTTCTGCCAGAGCCGCACCGCCACCTGGTTGCTGGCCACCACCGAGTTGAATTGCATGGCCTGGAAACCCAGTTCTCGGGCCACCTGCACGGAGTGCTCGCAGAGGGCGCCGGCCACGCCCTGGCCGCGGGCGGCGGGGGCGACCATGTAGCCGCAGTTGCAGACGTGATCGCCCGGCCCCATGGCATTGGCCTTGAGGTAGTAGCTGCCGAGCAGCTGACCGTCGCGCTCGGCGACGAAGGTCGCCTGCGGGAGCTCCACCCAGAGGCGCCAGGCGTCGTCGCGGGTCATGTCCGGGTCGTAGGCGTAGGTCTCCCGGGCCTGGGCGACCTGCTGGATCAGTGGCCAGACCTGCTCGAAATCGGCGGCGGCGAGGGGGCGAATCTGCATGGATGACTCCGGCGGACCAAGGAACCGCCAGTGTCGCCTAGCCGGCCGCCGCTGCCAAATCGCTGCCCTCGTCCAGCAGGTCCTGGGCCCCCTGGCGACAGGCCGCCAGCAGTTCCTCGGCCAGGTCCTCGTCATCCAGCGCCCGCGCCAGGGCCACACCACCGATCAGGGTGGTGGCCAGCTGCAGCGCCCGGGTGCGCCGCCGCGCCGGCGGCCCCGACAGATCCCGCTCCAGCCGGGTGACGAAGCGCGCGAAGAAGCGGGTATAGCTGCCACGGATGGCGGCCCCCCGATGGGTGACGTCGGCTGCCAGAAAGGCCAGCGGACAGCGCAGCGCTTCGCCTTCGGCATGCTCGCGACTCAGGTAATGCTCGACCAGTTGCCCGAGGCCTTCGCTACCGAGACCGTCGAGCCGGGCACTGCCGATCCGCGCGGCATGGGCGATGGCCTGGTCATAGACCTCGGTCTTGGTGCGGAAGTGGTGATAGAAGGCGCCGCGGGTGAGACCGGCGTCGGCCATCAGGTCATCGAGTCCGACCGCATCGAAGCCCCGGAGGGCGAACAGGCGGGCGGCGCTGTCGAGGATGCGCTGGCGGGTCCGCTCGCGCTGATCAAGGGGCCAGGCCATGGCTACTCCGGATTATGTTCTTGAACATAAGGTCTCCTTTGCCAGCATGCGGCCTTCTTTGCAAGGAGCCTGCAGCATGACGCCCTATCTCTTCGGTCCCGCCTTCAGCACCCTGGTGCGCAGCGTGCGCCTCCATGCCCTGGAACAGGGGCTGGAGCTACCCTGTGGCCTCGCCCCGGGTGGCCAGCCCATCGCCTGGCGCAGCGAGGCCCATCTGGCGCTGCACCCCTTCGGCCAGGCGCCGGTGCTGCTCGACGGTGACCAGCGGATCTTCGAAACCCTCGCCATCTGCCGCCATCTCGATCGTCGGCTCTCGCCGGAGCGCGGCGGCAACCCGGAGCAGGATGCCTGGAGCAGCGCCCTGCTCACCACCGTGGATGCCCGCCTGGTCCGTCGCTATCTGCTACGGATCGCCGGGCCACGACCCGCCCCCTTCCAGACGCTGGAAGAGCAGCAGCGCGCCCTGGCCGACGTCGACGCGACGCTGGCCGTACTCGACCGTCAGCTGGGCAACCAGAGCTTTCTCTGCGGCGCCGAATTCAGCCTGCCCGATGCCCTGCTGGGGCCCATGCTCGACTACCTGGAGCCCCTGCCCGACCTCCACTGGCAGACGACCTGGCCCCGCCTCGCCGCCTATCTCGACCGCCTGCGCGCGCGACCCTCCGGCCAGGCGATCCTGGTGCCGACGGACCCCAAGCTCCGCTGAGCCTACAGGAGCTACCAGGGACCACCTACCTCCCCAACACACCGTAGCCATCCCCTCTCCCTGCGGGAGAGGGCCAGGGTGAGGGGGTGCCCACCACCCTCTCCCTACCTGCTAGCCTTGGAAGCTCCTTCCCCGCCCAAGGACCGCCCATGACCACCGTCCACCCCATCGCCCTCGTCACCGGTGCCTCCCAGGGTATCGGCCGCGCCGTCGCCCTCGGTCTGCTGCAGGACGGCTTCCGCGTGGTCCTCGCCGCGCGCCGTACTGAACCCCTGGAGGCGCTCGCCGAAGAAGCCCGGCAACAGGGCGGCGAAGCCCTGGCGGTACCCTGCGACGTCACCGATGCCGCCAGCGTCGAGGCGCTGTTCGCCCGCATCCGCGACACCTACGGTCGCCTGGACCTGCTGTTCAACAATGCCGGCGTCAGCGCCCCGGCGGTGCCCATCGACGAGCTGGAACTGGATGCCTGGCACCGGGCGGTCAACACCAACCTCACCGGCGTCTTTCTCTGCAGCCGCGCGGCCTTCGCCCTGATGCGCGAGCAGACACCCCGTGGCGGACGCATCATCAACAACGGCTCCATCTCGGCGCACACGCCCAGGCCCTTCAGCGCGCCCTATACCGCCACCAAGCATGCCGTGGCCGGGCTGACCAAGGCCCTGGCCCTCGACGGCCGCGCCTTCGATATCGCCTGCGGCCAGATCGACATCGGCAACGCCGCCACCGAGATGACCGAGCGCATGGCCAACGGCGTGCTCCAGGCCGATGGCAGCACCGCCGTGGAGCCGCGCATGGATGTCAGGCACGTCGCCGACGCCGTCCGCTACATGGCCAGCCTGCCGCTGGACGCCAACGTCCAGACCCTCACGGTGATGGCGACCAAGATGCCCTATGTGGGCCGGGGCTGAGGGGTTCCACGTGGAACCCGATCAGACAGGGAGCAGGAAATGAATCCAGCCGAAGTCGTCTCCTTCTGGCGCGCCGCCGGCCGGCGCCAGTGGTTCAACGGCGGCCCTGCCTTCGACGCCGAGTGCCGCTCGCGTTTCGAGGCCCTGCACTTCGCTGCCAGCCGCCGTGAGTGCGATGACTGGATCGAAGGTGCCGAAGGCGCCCTGGCCCTGTGCCTGCTGCTCGACCAGATCCCGCGCAATATCTTCCGCCACAGCGGCCACGCCTTCGCCACCGACGGCCTGGCCCTGCAGCATGCGCGACAGGCGATCGACGCCGGTCTGGATCAGCAGGTCGCAGCCGAGTTGCGCGCCTTTTTCTATCTGCCGTTCGAGCACTCCGAAGTCCTGGCCGATCAGCGGCGCTCGCTCGCCTTGTTCGAGGACCTGGGCATCGAGCACTACCGGCGCTATGCCGAGGCCCATCTGGAGGTGATCGCCCGCTTCGGCCGTTTCCCGCACCGCAACCGGGCACTGGGGCGGCTCAATACGCCGGAGGAACAGGCCTGGCTGGATGCCGGCGGGGGTTTCTGACCCGCCGTTCAGGGCGTGCCGGGCGACACGCCGGCGGCCCTGGGCACCCGGTGTCCTAGCCCCGCCACTCCACCACCAGATCTGCCCGCGCCCGGTCGCCGTCGATCAGTCGCGCATTGGGCTCGTCGGTGCTTTCCACCCAGGCCTCGGCGTCCGCGCGGCTGCGGCCGAAGTGCATGTGCCGGGCGACCAGCCGCTCGCGACGCTCCGCGGGATCGACGCGCACGTACCAGCACTCGTCGAACACCTCGGCGACATCGCTCCAGGGCGCCTGCGTCAGCAGCAGGTAGTTGCCCTCGCTGATCACCAGCTGGGTCTCGGCGTGGACCGGAATGGCATTGGCGATGGGCTCTTCGATCTCGCGATTGAACAGCGGCGCATAGACGGTCTCCCCGGCCACCGGCGTCTTCAGCCGCTGCAACAGGGCGCGATAGCCGCGCGCATCGAAGGTGTCCGGCGCGCCCTTGCGTTGCGCGCGACCCAGGCGCGCCAGCTCGCGATTGGCCAGGTGATAGCCGTCCATGGGCACCACCACGGCGCGCTCGCCCAGCGCTGCGGCCAAGAGTTCAGCCACGGTCGACTTGCCCGCGCCCGGCGTGCCGGCGATGCCCAGCAGGCGGCGTCCACCCCGGGCCAGCAGCGCCTCGGCGCGAGCCAGGAGTTCGGCGGGAAGTTGCAGGCCATCGACCGGACGCTGACTGCTCATGCCGGCACCCCCTGCAGCGAAACGGCGGAGAGGGCAGGCAAGCAGTGGGAAGCGGTCATGGCGGAGGTTCCGGCAGTGGGGATCGCGGCACGCTAGCACTCACCGCCGCGGTCGTCGACTCGGCGCCGACGCCGCCGGAAAGCCATCACAGTCTGCAGCCCGGCGAGCAAATCACCGCCGCGGCCCCTCGGCATCCACCCGGCGCTCTCGTACACTTCGCCTCCTATCGGCCGCAAGCCGCTGCGCGCCTCTTACAAAGGGATTTGGTCGCCATGAAGAAACCGCTACTTACCACCCTCGCCGGTGTGGCCCTGGTCGTTGTCGGCACTGCCGTGGGCGGCGCCTGGTACACCGGCACCCGGCTGGAGGGCGAATTGCGCCAGGCCACCAGCCAGGCCCAGGTAGCCTTGCAGGCGCAATTGCCCGAGTACCCCTTGCAGCTGCAGCTGGTCGAGCTGCAGCGCGGTGTCTTCAGCAGCGCCGCCACCTTCAGCCTGACCGTGCAGGCCGAGGATCGGCCGCCCGTGGAGGTACTGCGGGTGCTCGACGACATCCAGCACGGTCCCTTCCCCCTGACCCGTCTCAAGTCCCTGCAGCTGGCGCCGGTCATGGCGGTCAACCGCTTCACCCTGGCGCGCACGCCGCTCACGGCCGATCTCTTCACCCTGGCCAAGGGCGCCGAACCCGTGCAGCTCGACGCCACCCTGGGCTACGACCGCGCGGTGGACGGCGGCCTGACCCTGGCCGCCCTGCACCTGGACCAGCCCCAGGGCGCGGTGGCCTTCTCCGGCCTGACGGCCACCTTCGCTACCGACATGGAGGCCAGCCGACTGCGCCTGGACAGCACCGTCGGACAATTCAGCCTCAATGTGCGCACGCCGGATGGCTGGGCCAAGCTGGAGACCGAAGGCTTCGGCCTGACCGGCGACAACCGTCGCAATGCCGATGGCTTCTGGCTCGGCCCGGGCCAGCTGCGCCTCGGCCGCCTGCTGCTGGCCATGCCCGGCAAGCCGCCGGTCGAGTTGCGGGACCTGCAGCTTCAGGGCGACACCCGGCAGCAGGGCCAGCAGCTGGCGGGTACGCTCAACGCCAGCCTTGGCCGACTCGACATCGCCGGCCAGACCCTGGGCAAGGCGACCCTGAGCAGTCACTACAGCAATCTCGACAGCCCCGCCCTGGCCCAGCTCAATGCCCTGCTGCAGCACCTGCAGCTGGATACCGAGCAGGGCCTCGATCCCACCACCCAGGCGACCCTGCAGCAGCACCTCGGCGATGTGCTCGCCGCGCGTCCCCAGCTGGTGGTGGATGACCTGCGTCTCGACACCCCCGGCGGCAGCAACCACCTGCGCCTGGACCTGACCCTGGCCAAGCCGGCGACCTACGATCTGCCGCCGGAGCAGCTCGCGGCCCAGTTGCTGGCCGGTCTCGATGCGCGCCTGTCGGTAGCACGAGGCAGCCTGGTGGATGGTGTCCTGTTCCAGGCGGGCGCCCAGCGCACCCAGCCGGCCATGCAGCAGCAGGCCCAGGCCACCGCCGAAGCCCTGGCCGGCATCGGCCTGAACAGCGGCCTGCTCAAGGCCGAAGGCGAGGACCTGGTGGCCACCCTGAACTACAGCGCCGGACGGCTGATGCTCAATGGCCAGGAGGTGCCGCCGGAACAGCTGCTGGCCCTGCTGGAACGCCCGCAACCCACGGCGCCTGCCAAACCCCAGGGCAAGGCACCGAAACGCTAGCGGATGCTTGGGCTGTTGGGCTTCGACGATAGAACCGCCTCAACCCAACCTACGCAGGCCCCGTAGGTTGGGTTGAGCCACGCGAAGCCCAACATGCCCTCTCTCGTTGGGCTTCGACGATAGGACCGTCTCAATCCAGCCTACGCAGGCCCCGTAGGTTGGATTGAGCAACGCGAAGCCCAACATGCCCTCTCTCGTTGGGCTTCGACGGTAGGACCGCCTCAACCCAACCTACGCAGGCTCCGTAGGTTGGGTTGAGCCACGCGAAGCCCAATATGCCCTCTCTCGTTGGGCTTCGACGATAGAACCGTCTCAATCCAACCTACGTAGGCTCCGTAGGTTGGGTTGAGCAACGCGAAGCCCAACATGCCCTCTCTCGTTGGGCTTCGACGATAGGACCGTCTCAACCCAACCTACGCAGGCTCCGTAGGTTGGGTTGAGCCACGCGAAGCCCAACAGCGGCTTCGACCGCCCTACTTCAACTCCAGCCCGCCACTGGCCTTGTTCAGCTCGCGCAGGTGCTTGCCGAGCAGGTCCAGGTTGGCCTCGGTCAGGTCCAGGCCATCGCGGGCCTCCGGCGAAAGCAGCTGGCGGACTTCGTTGTTGAGGGTGTCCCTGAGACTGCGCAGGTGCGCCTGGCGCTTCTGGCTCTCGGCGGTCAGCTGCTCCCACTCCCCCGGTTGCGGCAGACCGTAGCCGTCGGTGCCGAGCAGCTCGGCCGGACGACTCAGATAACCGCTGTCCTTGAGGATCTGCTCCAGGGCGCCGCCGGCCTTGCCGAAGCGTGCCTTGTCCACCGCGTCCTGGCCCAGGTAGCGATCCTTGAGTTCGGTCTGCGCCTGCAACAGCGCCCGGCGATAGGCCGCCTGCTCCAAGAGCAGCAGGGCGGCGCTGGCGCGCAGGTCGGCGCGCTGGAATTGCTCGCGACGCTGTTGCGGGGTCAGCGCCAGCCAGGCCTCGACATCCGCCTGGGGCAGCTTCAGGCGCTCCCGGGCCACCTTGAACATCGCCTGGAAGCGCTCGCGGAAGCTGTCGAAGCGATAGCCCAGCCGCAAGGCCTCACGCGGATCGTCCAGCACCGAGGTGTCCACCAGGTCCTTGAACCTCAGGGCATCCATCAGCCCGGTGGGGGTGATGACATCGAGCTGGGCATCGGCCAGGCGCGGCACCCCGTCGTGCAGCAGCTTGAAGGTCTCCACCGCGCAGTTGTTAGTGACGAAGTAGTACTGGCCATCATAGCTCCAGTGCACCTGGGCGGTCCGCTCGAGGAAGTCGGCGATTTCCGGACGGGTCAGCTTGAGCGGCACGGATTGCAGGCCGCGCAGCTCCACCTTGGTGTACTCGTCCACCACCTGGGCCAGCGGCAGCACGAACAGCCGCGACGGGTAGGAGCCGGTCAGGCCGCGCCAGCTGGAGAGCTGGACGTCGTTGACGAAGGCGCGGAACGACAGCACCAGATGGTATTGCAGGTCCAGTCGGCAATCCGGGCCGCGCGGCCGGCCCGGGGCGCAGACCACCAGGCGCAGCATGCTGTGGCCCCAGCGGCTCATGACCTGCTCGTTGCCCTCGGCCAACAGGTAGTCGACCGCATAGACCCGCTCCGGATCGAGCCAGCCCAGGGGCGCCTCGCCGAAGTCGTTGCCAGCGTTGAGATAGGGGTAGCGCCCCGGACAGGCGTCGTGCGCCGGCGACCAGCCGAAGTGCTCGGCGAAGTAGCGCTGCAGCGCCGGCCGCCGGCAGGCGTAGCTCGGGTCGAGCAGGAAGTACTCCAGGTTCACCGCCACGAATTCCTTCGGGTTGGTGACTTCATAGAGATCGGGACTGCGCGCGATGAAGAGGTTCTTCGACTCGCGATTGCCGTGCTTGCGTGTCTTCACCTGCCAGCCGGCCAGGTCCAGCAGCCGCGGATCATCGGACAGGGTATAGCTGCGCCCGGCCTGGCCCTGGCATTTCACCGGCAACTGGTCGGAAGTCAGCCCCAGGCCGCCGCAGGAGAGGATCAGCTGGCGCTGCTCGGGCGTCCAGACGCGCTCGCGGTCATAGAAGTGAGTCAGCTCGTGCAGCACCGTGGCCAGCAGTTCGCGGTGCTGGGTGCCATGGGGGCGACCGGTCTGGATGCGGGTGTCGCTGCCGTCCACCAGACTGGGCAGCAGGCGCCGATTGAGCAGCAGGTTGCGCCGATCCGCCTCGCCATAGGCTTCTTCCCGCAACTCGCTGCTCCAGCGCACCGGGATGCGTTCGTCGAGCGCCGCCTTGAATTTGGGTGGCAACAGCGTTTGGGCTTCAGCCAGCAGTTGCTGGGTGGCCTGGATCTGCGCGGGCGTCAGGCCCTGGGTATCGAGTTCGAGGTGCAGGGCGGCCTGAGCCCCGCCGAGGGCCAGGCCGGCCGCGAGGCCAGCCAGCCACTGCCGCAGCCGGCCGGCGCGGTTCCTCACAGCGCCAGGATGGCCTGGGCCAGCTGCAGGTCGTTGGCCTGGCGCGCGGCCGGGAACTGGTCGCGCAGGCTGCGGAAGGCTTCTTCCAGCTGGACGCCACGGATGTCGCCGTCGGTGGCGACAAAGCTGGCGGCATCGCCACGCGCGGCCTGGATCATCTTGGCGTCGCGAATGGAAGTGGTGGTATCGGAGGTGAAGTCGATGCTGCGCTGCAGCGCCCGCACCACGATGTTACTGGTGGCCACCAGGGTCTGGGCCTGAGCCAGGCTCGAAACGCCCAGGGTCAGGGCAGCGGCGATAAGCAGGGAACGGCGCATGGATACTCCAGGGATGTCACGGAATTGAAACGGACTACTGACTCAGAATCGCCTCGGCGAGTTCCCGGTCGGAAGCCTGCAGCGCCGGATCGGCTGCGCGCAAGGCGCGGAAGGTTTCCTCCAGCTGGGCACCGCGCAGGGCGCCATCGGTGGCGACGAAGGCTGCGGCATCGTCACGCGCCGCCAGGACCAGCTTGTTCTGGAACGGCGCCGTGGTGATCTGGCTGGTGCCATAGATGGTCTTCACCAGACCCTCGGTGGTGGAGTCGAACGCCAGGACCGGCGTGGCGAGACAGAGGCCGAGCAACAGCGCGGCAGAACGACGGATATGCATGGATGGCGACCCTCCGGTGGCAGATGGTCGCCAAGGCTAACGCAGCCCCCCGCTCCGGGCTAGCAGCCACGGGGTGCGGGGGGTATCGCGGTGTTGCGCGTCAGATGGCGAGAATCGCCTGGGCCAGCTGGTCGTCACTCGCCTGGCGCAGTTCGGGCGCCTGGCCGCGCAAGTGGTCCAGCGCCGCCTCCAGGCGTACGCCGCGGATGTCGCCGGCGCTGCCAACGAAGGTGGCGGCATCGTCACGGGCTTCCTGTACCAGCTTGTCGTTCTTGAAGGAGCCAGTGATGGACGAGGTGGTGTCCGAGGTCGCATCGATGGCGTTGACGATGATGTCGGTGGTGACATAGAAGCTCGACGCCGAGGCGGCGGTGGACAGGCAGAACAGCGCCGCGGCGGCGCCCAGGTGCAGGGTTTTCATGGGGGACTCCCGTCTGGATAGGCCTGAGTGAGACTACCGCCAGCCCGAGGAAGTCGCATCCCGGCGCAGATTTTCACGCTCGCCAGAAGGGTTTGCCGCCTTCCCGCTGCTGATCCGCGAGATTCAGTCCCAGATCGCCCAGGGCGCGGCCGTCCAGCTGCTGCAGTTGCCGCCGGCCCTGGGCCCGCACGCGCCAGCGGACCAGCAGCGCGAATAACGCGTGGCAGCCGCGCCGAGGGGAGACGAAGCGGGTAATGGCAGTGTCGGGCGAGAGGCGATCCATGGCGATATCCGGCGAAGCGGTGGAGGAACCCCAGCTTCGCCGCTGACGCAGGACCAGACCACCTACAGCTGTAAAGCACTGTATCCGTACAAATCATTCAGCTTTATATCTGTACCTGTCGATCCTGCCTGAACCGCGCTGATCCGGCTCACTGCGCCGGTCAGACGAGCTACGGCTGTATCCGCTTTCCGCGGCGTATGCCTGATCTGCCTGAGTCGCTACAATCGAGGCTTTCAGCGCCCATTCGCGAGAGGCACCGCCATGAGCTTCAAAGTTTTCGTCGACGGCCAGGAAGGTACCACCGGCCTGCGTCTGCTGGACTACCTGACCGGTCGTTCGGACATCGAACTGCTGCGCATCGACGAGAGCAAGCGCAAGGACCCGGCCGAACGCGCGCGCTTCCTCAATGCCGCCGATGTGGCCTTTCTCTGCCTGCCCGATGCCGCCTCTCGCGAAGCGGTGAGCCTGGTGACCAATCCCAACACCTGCATCATCGACGCCAGCACCGCCTTCCGCACCGACAGCAGCTGGACCTACGGCCTGCCGGAACTGGCGCCCGGTCAGCGCGAAGCGCTGCGCGCCAGCAAGCGCATCGCCAATCCCGGCTGCCACGCCACCGGCTTCATCCTGCTGGCCCGACCGCTGGTGGACGCGGGCCTGCTGGCCCCCGACACCCCGCTGTCGGCCTTTTCCCTGACCGGCTACAGCGGTGGTGGCAAGCAGATGATCGCCGCCTACGAAGCCGGCGGCGACGCCCGCCTGCTGAGTCCGCGTCCCTATGCCATGGGCCAGGGCCACAAGCACCTGCCGGAAATGCGCGTGCAGAGCGGTCTGGCCGCCGCGCCGGTGTTCAGCCCCATCGTCGGTCCCTTCCTCAAGGGCCTGGCAGTCACTATCCCCCTGCACGCCAGCCAGCTGCGTCCGGGCACTACCGCGGCCGATCTGCAGGCGGCGCTGGCCCGTCACTATGATGGTGAAGCCTTCATTCGCGTGGCGTCGGTAGCGGCCGAGGAGGAGCTGGACAATGGTTTCTTCGACGTCCAGGCAAGCAACGACACCAACCGCGCCGATCTCTTCGTCTATGGCAACGCCGAGCGGATGACGCTGGTGGCGCGCCTGGACAACCTGGGCAAGGGCGCCGCCGGCGCAGCCGTTCAGTGCATGAACGTGCACCTGGGTGTCGACGAGGGTCTGGGTCTCGCCAGCGGCCGCTAGTCAGGGCGCCGGCTTTCTTCCCGGGCGGGGCGAACCTTTCTCAAGGCGCCCCGTCTGAATTGCTGAACGGTTCGGATAACCGTTCTGCTCCTTTGCTGTTTAGTGTTGGCAGATGCTGGACCCCTGCTTTGGCGGTCCAGTCTTGAACTCCGGACTTCTCCCCTCCCCCGATGGAAGTCCGGAGTTTTTTTATGCCTCGGCGGCGGACTCGTCGAGGCCCAGCCAGCCGGCCAGCACGCGCTGGGCATCCTCTATCCCCTGGCGCTTGGGCGCCGAGAACAGCTGGATGCTGGCGGTATCGCCCCATCCCTGACGCACGTCGCGCTGCACCTTGAGCAGGGCGTTCTTCTGCGCACCGAAGGCCAGCTTGTCGGCCTTGGTCAGCAGGATGTGCAGCGGCATGGAGCTGGCCTGGGCCCAGTCCAGCATCAGGCGGTCGAATTCGGTCAAGGGATGGCGGATATCCATCATCAGCACCACGCCGCTGAGCGAATTGCGGCTGCTCAGATAGGCTTCCAGGTGCTCCTGCCAGTGCTGCTTGAGCGGGATCGGCACCTTGGCGTAGCCGTAGCCGGGCAGGTCGACCAGGCGCCGCTCGTCGTCGAGGGTGAAGAAGTTGAGCAGCTGGGTACGCCCGGGCGTCTTCGAGGTGCGCGCCAGGTTGGCGTGGGTCAGGGTGTTAAGCGCACTGGACTTGCCGGCGTTGGAGCGACCGGCGAAGGCCACTTCGCGACCGCTGTCGAACGGGCACTGATCGACCTTGGCGGCGCTGATGAGAAAGGACGCCTGCTGGCACAGACCGACGATGGGATTCTTGAAGCTGGACATGGGGGTACTCGCGAGCGCGCGGCAAAGCCAGCAGTATATCGGATGCGCCGGGCGAGAGCCGCGCCCCTGGTAACCTGAACGAAGCCTGAACATGGCCGGCCTCGGGCGCTGCGGCGACTAGGCGCGGCGATGCACCCGGCTACAATGCCCGCAATCCGTCATGCCCGGTTGGTGGGCGTGTCTTCTTCCAGGAGTAGTCCCATGCGCAACCTGCTTTTCTCCGCCGTGTTCGCCGCCGCCAGTCTGTTCGGCGCGGCCGCCCATGCCGACGACATCCAGGCCGGCAAGCAGTACACCGAACTGAGCAGTCCGGTTCCGGTGTCCGAACCCGGCAAGATCGAAGTGGTTGAGCTGTTCTGGTACGGCTGCCCGCACTGCTACGCCTTCGAGCCCACCCTCAACGCCTGGTCCAAGAAGCTGCCCGACGACGTCTCCTTCAAGCGCGTGCCGGCCATGTTCGGCGGCATCTGGAACGTCCACGGTCAGCTGTTCGTGACCCTGGAAGCCATGGGCGTGGAAGCCAAGGTGCATGACGCCGTCTTCGCCGCCATCCACAAGGAGCACAAGAAGCTGGCCACCCCCGAGGAGATGGCCGACTTCCTCGCCACCCAGGGCGTGGATCGGGAAAAATTCCTCAGCACCTACAACTCCTTCGCCGTGAAGGGTCAGGTGGAAAAGGACAAGAAACTGGCCATGGCCTACCAGATCACCGGTGTGCCGACCATGGTGGTCAATGGCAAATACCGCTTCGACCTGGGCTCTTCGGGTGGTCCGGACGAAACCCTGAAGGTCGCCGACTTCCTGATCCAGAAAGAACGCGCCGCCAAGTAAGCGCCAACCGCCGCCGCGCCCCGCGGCGGCGGCCCCTCAGCTCGTCCCTCTCAAGCGGCCTCCGGTCGTCCTGCTCAAACTTTCCCCGTAACCGCCGATACCCTAGCCACTATCAAGTCGGCTGGCGGCCCCGTGGTGCCTGCCTGCTGGCCAGCCTCAAGCCTTTGGAGCGGGCGGATGGAGCGCGCGGACGTCGAACGCTGGAAAAGCAAATACCTGGAGAGCCTCGAGAACCTCGAGCGCCTGGAAAGCCGGTGGGAAAACCGCCTGGACCTGGTGCGTCGTGGCCTCGTGCGCAGCAGCCTGGCCGCCGAAGGCAACGACGCGGCGGTGGACGCCTGCCTGGTCGAATTGCGCGACATCCTCCGCCGTGACGACAGCGACGCCGATCTCGCCAGGTTGATTCCGCGCCTGGAGCGCACCGTGCTCGACTCCGAGCAGCGCCGGGAATTGCGCGCGCGTCAGGTGGCCGAGGCCTTCGCCGAACTCTGCCGGCTATTGCAGACCCTGGAGTTGCCGCGCGACCAGCGCAAGGCACTCAAGGGCTTTGCCAAGCGCGCCCAGGCCGCTGCCGACCAACCAGGGGAATTGCCCGCGCTGCTCGGCGAATTCAGTCGTCTGCAGCAACAGGCCCTGAGTCAGCTGCACCCTGAACAGCCCACCCGTGCCGGCTTTCTGCAGCGCCTGCTGGGCGGTCGTGGCGAGGCTGCGGAAGAGGCGCCGGCGACAACGTCGGGTCCGGCAGTAGAAGACGCCTCGCCGGCGACAGCAGCCGCGCCAGCGGCGGAACCGCCGGCAACGCCCGACCTGCCGCCGCTGCCGGTCGAGGGTACGCCCGCCGCGCCCTCTGAGCCCCCCGTAGAACCCCTGGTGACCCAGGCCGATCCGGCCTATGCCCTGCCCCCGGTGCCCGAGCCCGGCTACAGCGCCATTGCCCCACACCTGGAAGCCACCCTGCTGCGGCTGCTCGACGACCTGGCGCTGCCGGACAGCCACAAGCCCCAGGCCGAGCACCTGCGCCAGCGCATCCAGGGCAGCCTGAACTGGTACGAACTGGTACCCGTGCTCGATGACCTGTCGGTGCTGGTGCTGGCGCTCAACCATTCCGGGCAGAGTGAATTCCAGCTCTACCTGCGCCGCCTCAACGAGCGCCTCGCCGCCTTCCAGACCGGTCTGCAGGACGTCCACGTCGGGCGCCAGGACGGCCAGACCCAGGAGCGCGCCTTTGGCGACGCCCTGCGCGGCCAGGTCAATGAATTGCAGAACGAGGTGCAGGAGGCAACTGACCTGGACAGCCTCAAGCTGTCGCTCGACAGCCGCCTGGAAGGCCTGCTGACCAGCCTGGCCGACCAGCAGAGCCAGCGCGAGATCCGCGAGCAGGAAGCTAGCGAAAGGCTCAGCGCCCTCACCGAGCGCGTCGCCGGCATGGAGCGCGAGGCCCAGCAGTATCGCGGCCACCTGGAAGAACAGCGGCAGAAGGCCCTCTGCGATCCCCTCACCGGGCTGCCCAATCGCGCCGCCTGGAGCGAGCGCCTGGAGCTGGAGGTGGCCCGCTGGCAGCGCCACGGCGGCGACCTGCTGCTGGCGGTGCTCGACGTCGATCTGTTCAAGCGCATCAACGATGGCTATGGCCACCTGGCCGGTGACAAGGTGCTCAAGATCATCGCCAGCGAATTGCAGCGCCGCCTGCGCAAGACCGACTTCATCGCTCGCTTCGGCGGCGAGGAATTCGTCATGCTACTCGGTGCCACGCCGGTCGCCGGCGGGGTTACCCTGATCGAGCAGCTAAGGGCCGCGGTCGCCGCCTGCCCCTTCCATTTCAAGGGCGAACGGGTGGTGATCACCCTGTCCGCTGGTCTCGCGGCCTTTGCGCCAGGCGAGGATGCCGATACCGTATTCGAGCGTGCCGACCAGGCGCTCTACCGCGCCAAGCGCGCCGGACGCGATCGCCTGGACGTGGCCTGACCCCTTCCACGTTCGCGAGGTAATCGTGCGAAAGCCCTTCAAGCTCCTCCCCTGGCTGCTCTGCGGCCTGCTCCTGGCCGGCTGCTCCAGCGGTCCCCGCATCAATGACGACTACACCGCCCGCGATCAGGACAGCCGGGTGCAGTACATCGTGCTGCACTACACCGCGGCCGGCTCCCAGCAGTCGCTCAAGCTACTGACCCAGGCCGGCGTCAGCGCCCACTACCTGATCGACACCGACGGCACCATCTATCGCCTAGTGGACGAGAATCGCCGCGCCTGGCACGCCGGCGTGAGCGAATGGGAAGGCCGCACCTGGCTCAACTCCACCTCCATTGGCATCGAGATGGTCAACCTGGGCTTTCGCGACACCTCGGCCGGGCGCCAGTGGTATCCCTTCAGCGAAGCCCAGATCCAGGCGCTGATTCCGCTGCTCAAGGACATCGAACAACGCCACGGCCTGGATCGTCGCGCCATCGTCGGCCACAGCGATATCGCGCCGGGACGCAAGCAGGATCCGGGGCCGCTGTTTCCCTGGGCGCGTCTGGCCGCAGCAGGCTTGATCAACTGGCCGGATCCGGCAGTGGTCGCCCAGCGCCAGGCCAGCCTGGGCGGCATACTGCCGCCGCCGGCCTGGTTCCAGGATCAGCTGGCGCGGATCGGTTATGCGGTACCGCGCACCGCTGTACTCGATGCGGCCACCCGCGACGTCATCGGTGCCTTCCAGATGAAATACCGGCCGGGCCGTTTCGACGGCCAGCCGGATCTGCAGACGGCGGCGCTGCTGCTCAGCCTGCCCAGCGCTCGCTAGGCGGCCGGAGGCGGCTTACAGCCGCACGCTGGCGAAGGTGGATTCGCCTTGGGCCTGGCTCAGGGCCGCCAGCGCGGACGAGGCCGGCATCAGCGACAGCTCCTGGGACAACGGCATCAGCGCGATGGGCTGCTGGATGGTCGGACCCTGGCGCTCGTCGCGCGGCGGGATGCCGAAGTATTCGCGGTAGCACTTGGAGAAGTGCGGGGTGGAGACGAAGCCGCACACCGAGGCCACCTCGATGATCGACAGGGTGGTCTGCTTGAGCAGCTGCCGGGCGCGGATCAGCCGCAGCTTGAGGTAGTAGCGCGACGGCGAGCAATGCAGGTACTTCTGGAACAGGCGCTCCAGCTGGCGCCGGGACACGTCCACATAGACCGCCAGTTCGTCGAGGTCGATGGGCTCTTCGAGGTTGGCCTCCATCAGCGCCACGATTTCCTGCAGCTTGGGCTGGTTGGTGCCCAGCATGTGCTTGAGCGGGACGCGCTGATGATCCTGCTCGTTGCGGATGCGTTCGTAGATGAACATTTCCGAGATCGCCGCCGACAGCTCGCGGCCATGCTCGCGACCGATCAGGTGCAGCATCATGTCCATCGGCGCGGTACCGCCCGAGGCGGTGCAGCGATTGCGGTCGATGGTGAACAGCCGGGTGCTGAGCACCACGCGCGGATAGGCTTCCTGCAGGGCCGCCAGGGTTTCCCAGTGCACGCTGCAGTCGTAGCCGTCGAGCAGGCCGGCCCGGGCCAGGGCCCAGCTGCCGGTACAGACCGCGCCCAGCTTGCGCCCTTGGCGCGCCTGGCTCTGCAGCCAGGTGCAATGCTCACGCGACACGCTGCGCTGGATGCCCACGCCGCCGCAGACGATCACCATGTCCATCACCGGGGCGGCGCTCACGGCGCTGTCCGGGGTGATCTGCAGGCCATCGCTGGCCCGCACGGGACGACCGTCCAGACTCAATGTGCACCAGCGGTAGAGCTCCCGCCCCGACAACTGATTGGCCATACGCAGCGGTTCTACGGCCGAAGCCAGAGAGATAAGCGTGAAATTATCCAAGAGCAGAAAGCCGATGGACTGAACCGCACGGGCCTGTGACGAGGTGGGAACGGGCGACATGGTGTGAATCTCCTTCACGCAGGCTGAGGCCCTTTACTGGGCTCTAATAAGGTCCGTCAAACGACTAAGAGCGAAGAATGTGTCGCGGACGCATAAGTCATGTCGCAATTCCCATGCCGAAAATGGGTGAACCTCGATTCAAGCAGGCTGTCTGGCGCGAATAACCCATTCAGCAGCGGTCAATGGCGTTGATTAGATAGGGTTTTTAATAGCGACCTTTCTGGTCTGAGACCGACCTCTTGCCGATGGCACTTCGCCAGATGTATTCCATCGGTAACACCGGGACGTAACCGACGCGCGCCAAAATGTGGCATGGCGACTCAGTGGGCACGGTTGTAGGTCAGGCGTTTCAACCGTCTGTCGCCCTTCTGGCTACTTGTGGCGAAAAGCCACCAAGGCGCGGGCCAGACGGACCGGTACGTGCAGTGGCCCAGCCCTTCCCTTCGCGAACCCTGGAGTTCAGGATGAAAATCTTCCAAGCGCTGTGGTTGTCCGGTCTGTTGCTGAGTTCGACCGTGCAGGCGGGCGAGGCCGAAAGTTGTCAGCAGGTGCGCCTGGCCGATGTCGGCTGGTCGGATCTCAATATCACCAACGCCACGGCCCGCTATCTGCTCAGCGCCCTCGGTTACGAGACCGAGGTGCTGCGCCTGTCCCTGCCGCAGACCTACGACGCCCTGGCCGCGGGCGAGGCCGATGTCTTTCTCGGCAACTGGATGCCGGCACAGGCCAAGCTCAGCCAGCCGCTGGTCGATGCGGGGGCGGTCGAACGCCTGCACGCCAACCTGCAAGGCGCCCGCTACACCCTGGCGGTGCCCCAGTACGTCTATGACGCCGGGGTCAAGAACGTCGCCGACATCGCCCGCTTCGCCGACCGCTTCGACCACACCCTCTACGGCATCGAGCCCGGCAACGACGGCAACGCCCTGGTCAAGAAGATGATCGCCAGCAACGCCTTCGGCCTGGGCGACTTCAGGCTCGACGAATCCAGCGAGCAGGGCATGCTGACCCAGGTGCGGATGAAGGAATTGCTAGACCACCAGTGGATCGTCTTTCTTGGCTGGGAACCCCATCCGATGAACGTCCGGCACAAGCTGGCCTACCTCGACGGCGGCGACGACTACTTCGGGCCGAACCAGGGCGGAGCGACGGTCTACACGGTGGTGCGCAAGGGCTATGCCCAGGAGTGCCCGAACGTGGCCCGGCTGCTGGGCAACCTGGAATTTTCCCTGGACATGGAGAACCAGCTGATGGATCGGGTGCTCAACGAAAAGGACAATCCGCGCCGCGCCGTGCGCAACTGGCTCAAGCGCAATCCCGAACGGCTCGACGCCTGGCTCAAGGGTGTCGCCACCCGCAGCGGCGCACCGGGCAACGTCGCGGTGAAGGCCAGTCTGGCCAACTGATTCGCGAGCGCTCCAGCCGTCGCCAACACCTCTGGGTAGCGGGCCGCCGCGGCGCAGGGCGCCACTGCCCGCCTCTCTCGCTCGGCCGCCGCGCGCCGGACGCGGACGTGTCCGGGGGCTCACGCTGGATACGACATTTCCGCTTCTGGTTACGACGCCGCGTACACTGGTAGCGACGCAGGCGGTAGGCGAGCCTGGGGGGATGGGTTACAGATAAATACACGTGGGGCGCACCGAAAGGTACCCCGCCAAACGCAAGGAGATGTGTCCATGAAAGGTTGTTCCCGTTGGCTCTTGAGTGTTGCCCTGCTGGCGCCACTCGCTGTTCAGGCAGCCGAGCCGGCTTCCTGTGCCAAGGTGCGCTTTGCTGACGTCGGCTGGACCGACATCACCGTGACCACGGCCGTGACCAGCGAGGTGCTGCATGCCCTCGGCTACCAGACCACGACCAACATGATCTCCGTACCGGTTACCTACAAATCCTTGCAGAACAAGGACATCGACGTCTTCCTCGGCAACTGGATGCCGAGCATGGCGGCGGACATCAAGCCCTACGCCGACAACGGCAGCGTCGAGACCGTGCGCGCCAACCTGGAGGGTGCCAAGTACACCCTGGCCGTGCCCCAGTATGTCTACGACGCCGGGGTCAAGAGCTTCGCCGACATCGCCAAGAATGCCGACAAGTTCGACGGCAAGATCTACGGCATCGAGCCGGGCAACGATGGCAATCGCCTGATCCAGGGCATGATCGACAAGAACACCTTCGACCTGGGCAAGTTCAAGCTGGTGGAGTCCAGCGAGGCCGGGATGCTGTCGCAGATCCAGCGCGCCGAGCGGCGCCAGCAGTGGGTGGTCTTCCTCGGCTGGGAACCCCACCCGATGAACACCCGCTTCAAGATGGCCTATCTCCAGGGCGGCGACGATGTCTTCGGCCCCAACTATGGCGGCGCCACCATCTACACCAACGTCCGCAAGGGCTACGTCCAGGAATGCCCCAACGTGGGCAAGCTGCTGACCAACCTGTCCTTCACCCTGGACATGGAAAACCAGCTGATGGACAAGGTCCTCAACGAAAAACAAGCCGCGAGCGCCGCCGCCAAGGCCTGGCTCAAGGCGCATCCGCAGGTGCTCGACCAGTGGCTGGCCGGCGTGACCACCCGCGATGGCAAGCCTGCGCTGGAGGCGGCGAAGACCGCCCTGGCACCCTGATCGAACACTAACATTCGACTGTCCCGCGCCAGTTCGGGCGGGTACTGCCACAGCCGAAGCACGAATCAGCGGTTCTCGTGCTTCGACCTGTCCACTCCTACCTGACGGGCACCGTTATGTTAATCACCGACCACAAGCTCCCTCTCGGCCAGCAGATCGCCGACTTCATCGACTGGCTGACGCTGCATGGCGCCAGCGTCTTCGACAAGATCTCCGATGTGCTGTCCGGCCTCATCCACGGCCTCACCGCCGGCCTGATGTGGTTCAACCCGCTGGCCTTCATTGCCCTGGTCGCGGTAGGGGTCTATCTGCTGCAACGCAGCATCGGCCTGGTGATCTTCGCCCTCATTTCCCTGCTGCTGATCCTCAACCTGGGGTACTGGCAGGAAACCATGGAAACCCTGGCCCAGGTGGTCTTCGCCACCCTGGTGTGCATCGCCGTGGGCGTGCCGCTGGGCATCATCGCCGCGCACAAGCCCTGGTTCTACACCGGCTTGCGCCCGGTCCTGGACCTGATGCAGACGGTCCCCACCTTCGTCTATCTGATTCCGACCCTGACGCTGTTCGGCCTGGGCGTGGTACCCGGGCTGATTTCCACGGTGGTCTTCGCCGTGGCCGCGCCGATCCGCCTGACCTGCCTGGGCATCCAGGACGTTCCCGCCGAGCTGATGGACGCCGGCAAGGCCTTCGGCTGCTCGCGCTGGCAGCTGTTGACCCGCATCGAGCTGCCCCACGCCATGCCCAGCATCGGCGCCGGCATCACCCAGTGCATCATGCTGTCGCTGTCCATGGTGGTGATCGCCGCCCTGGTGGGCGCCGACGGCCTCGGCAAGCCGGTGGTGAACGCCCTCAACACCGCGGACATCGCCCTGGGCTTCGAAGCCGGCCTGTCCATCGTCCTGATCGCCATCCTGCTCGACCGGGTGTGCAAGCAACCCGCCCCTCGCGAGGTTAAATAAGTCATGACCGCCATTCGTTTCGAACACGTCGACGTCATCTTCGGCAAGCAGAACAAGCGTGCCCTGGAGCTGCTCGACCAGGGCAAGGGTCGCAGCGAGATCCTCCAGGAAACCGGCCAGGTGCTGGGTGTCGAGGACGCCTGCCTGGAGGTCCAGAAGGGCGAGATCTGCGTGCTGATGGGCCTGTCCGGCTCGGGCAAGTCCAGCCTGCTGCGCTGCATCAACGGCCTCAACACCGTGAGCCGCGGCAAGCTGCTGATCGAGCACAAAGGCAGCGAAGTGGACATCGCCAACTGCTCGCCCACGGTGCTCAAGGACATGCGTACCACGCGCATCGCCATGGTGTTCCAGAAGTTCGCGCTGATGCCCTGGCTGACCGTGGCCGAGAACGTCGGCTTCGGCCTGGAGATGCAGGGCCGCTCGGCCGCCGAGCGCAAGAAGCTGGTGGACGAGAAGCTCGAGCTGGTCGGCCTGACCCAGTGGCGCAACAAGAAACCCGACTCCCTCTCCGGCGGCATGCAGCAGCGCGTCGGCCTGGCCCGCGCCCTGGCCATGGACGCCGACATCCTGCTGATGGACGAGCCCTTCTCCGCCCTTGATCCCCTGATCCGCCAGCAACTGCAGGACGAATTGCTGCAGCTGCAGGCCAAGGTCAACAAGACCATCGTCTTCGTCAGCCACGACCTCGACGAAGCCCTCAAGATCGGCACCAACATCGCCATCATGAAGGACGGTCGCATCATCCAGCACGGCCGCCCCGAGGACATCGTGCTCAATCCGGCGGACGAATACGTGCGCACCTTCGTCGCCCACACCAATCCGCTCAACGTGCTCAGCGGCTACAGCCTGATGCGCGGCCTGGACAAGTGCGGTCGCGAGGGCAACGAGATCTGCCTGGAGCGCAGCCACGACATCTGGCTGGCCCTGGACAACCAGACGGTCAAGGCCCTGCGCCGCGGCGGCGAGAGCCTGGCCCTGCAACGCTGGACCCCGGGCATGCCGGTCACCAGCCTGCAGCGCCAACCGACCCTGGCACCGGCCGACATCCGCATGCGCGACGCCCTGGAGATCCGCTACCACACCGGGCACAAGCTGGTGCTGGAGACCGACGGCCGCGCCGTGGGCATCCTCGGTGACAAGGAGCTCTACCACGCCCTGCTGGGCAAGAATCTGGAAAAGGCCGGCGAAGACGTCGTCCCGCCGGCAGTCCGCTCGACCCTGTCCCAGGCGGGCTGACTCTCCAGCACCCGCCTCTCCACTGAGGCGGGTGCGCGCCCTCCTGCTCCAATGCCGGCAAAGCCCGCCTGGCTCGCCAATCCGCCTCCCGCCTCCCGCCTCCGGTGATCCTCACAGCTACGCCTATGGCCCTTGGGCAATAGACGCGCAGACACCCTGCCTGGCAGCGCCTCATGGGTGTTGCCAAGCGACTGTAAAATGATCGGGGGGACACCAGACAGGCCGACTGCGAGCGTCTCGGCGAGCTCGCAGCCAGCCTGGGGAGGTCGCGAGAAGACCTAGAGCACCACCGTTCGCCCGGCGTTGAGGAAGACGCGGCGCTCCAGGTGATAGCCCACCCCGCGCGCCAGGGTCAGGCACTCGATGTCACGGCCGCGGGCCACCAGGTCTTCGGCGTAGTGGGCGTGGTCCACCGACTCGACGCCCTGGGCGATGATGGGGCCCTCGTCCAGGTCGTTGTTGATGTAGTGCGCGGTGGCGCCCACCAGCTTGACGCCCTTGGCATAGGCCTGGTGATAGGGCCGTGCGCCCTTGAAGCCGGGCAGCAGCGAGTGGTGGATGTTGATCGCCCAGCCATCGAGGCGGCGGCACAGCTCGGGCGACAGCACCTGCATGTAGCGCGCGAGGATCACCAGCTCGGCGCCGGTCTCCTGCAGCACCTGCCAGACCTTGGCCTCCTGGGCCGGCTTGTCCTGGGGATCCAGCGGGAAGTGGTGATAGGGAATGCCGTGCCAGGCCGCCAGGGGCTCCAGGTCCGGGTGGTTGGAGATCACCGCCACCACGTCCATGGGCAACTGGCCGATGCGCTGGCGATAGAGCAGGTCGTTGAGGCAGTGGTCGGCCTTGGAGACCATGATGGCGACCTTGGCGCGATAGCCGGGCGGGGTCAGCTCGAAGGTCATGTCGAAGGGCGTGAAGCGCAGGTCCAGGCCGACGCGGAACAGGCCCTCGTTGAAGTCGCTGGGCACCTGGAATTCCACCCGGATGAAGAAGCGCTGGGCTTCGCGGTCATCGAAGCTGTGGTGCTGGGTGACGTAGCAGCCCTGCTCGAAGAGGTAGCGCGTGACCACGTCCACGGTGCCGAGGCGACTCGGGCTCTGGGCGGTGAGGATCCAGGTATCGGGCGTGCGGCTCATGATGAATTCCTTTGCATGGAGATGAAGCCAGAATCACAAAACCCGACCTGCGCGCAACGCAGGTCGGGTTCGATGGAGCGACTGAACGCAGCGACCGATCAGGCCTCGATGCGCAGTCCGTACTCGGCGCTCGCGTCCTGCAGCCACAGCCAGACGTAGTCGGCGAAGCTGCGGCGCACCACCAGCTCCCAGGTGTCCGGCGCCGTGTGGCGGATCACCAGCTGGGACTTGGCGAACACCGTCCCCACGGCCTTGCCTACCGGAAAATTGTCCGGGTGGACGTCGTAGGAGGTGGACTTCATCAGCACTTCACGCACCTTGGGTCCCTTGAGCTCGACCAGCGTCTGGCCGCCACCGACGTTGATGATGGCGACATGGCGCTCGCCCAGCGCCTGGCGCAGGGCCTGCTCGGTGGCGAACTCACTGCCACCGGGTACCACCAGCAGCCACTCGTCCGGGCCGAGCCACTGCAGCGAGCTCTCGCCCTTCTGGGTGATCGCCAGCGGACCGGGCACTTCCAGGCCGACCACGCTCTGCACGGCGCCGGTGAAGCCTTCGTCATGGGCATCGCCACGTAGCACCAGGTGCCCCAGCAGGGCCCGCTCGCGCAGGGTCACCCCGGCGGTGGCCGGGCCACGGCCGACGAGCTTGTTCAGCTCGGCGTGGAACAGCGGGGATTCGGCGCGCGCCTTGGCGGAGTATTGGTCGTACACATTGATGTTGTTCATGGGGCGCTATCCTCGTTAGGCGACGTTCTGCCGCTCACCCTTGGGGTCGTAGAACACCGGCGAGACGATCTCGGCAGCGATGTAGCGGCCATCGGCCAGCGGGGCGTAGACGGTCTGACCCATGCGGCCCAGCCCACCCTTGACCATGGCCATGGCGAAGCCGTAGCCCAGGGTCGCGCTGTGGTAGCTGGAGGTCACGTGACCGACCATGTCCATGGGGATCGGCTGGTTGCGCTCGAACACCAGCTGCGCGCCCTCCGGCAGGACGTCGCGGGCATCCAGGGGCTTGAGGCCGACCAGTTGCTTGCGATTCTCGCGGACGCAGTCCACGCGATGCATGCCGCGCTTGCCGATGAAGGAGAAGCTCTTGTTCAGGCTCACCGCCCAGCCCATGCCCAGGTCCTGGGGGGTGACCGAACCATCGGTGTCCTGGCCGATGATGATGAAGCCCTTCTCCGCCCGCAGCACGTGCATGGTCTCGGTGCCATAGGGGGTCAGGTCGAATTCCTTGCCCGCGGCGACCACCTGCTCCAGTACGCCCATGGCGTAGTTGGCCGGCACGTTGATCTCGTAGGACAGCTCGCCGGTGAAGGAGATGCGGAACACCCGCGCCGGCACCCCGCCCACCTGGCCTTCCTTCCAGGCCATGAAGGGGAAGGCGGCGTTGTCCAGGTCGATGTCGGTCAGCTTGGCGAGCAGCTTGCGGCTGTTGGGGCCGGACAGGGTCAGGGTCGCCCAGTGGTCGGTGACCGAGGTGAAGTACACCTCCAGCTCCGGCCATTCGGTCTGGTGGTAGAGCTCCAGCCATTCGAAGACGCGCGCGGCGCCGCCGGTGGTGGTGGTCATCAGGAAGTGGTTGTCGGCGAGACAGGCGGTGACGCCGTCGTCGAAGACCATGCCGTCTTCCTTGCACATCAGGCCATAGCGGGCCTTGCCGATGTCCAGCTTGGTCCAGGCATTGGTGTAGACGCGGTTGAGGAATTCCCGCGCGTCCTTGCCCTGGATGTCGATCTTGCCCAGGGTCGAGGCGTCGAGCAGGCCGACGCTGCGGCGCACGGCCAGGCACTCGCGGTTGACCGCGGCATGCAGGTCCTCGCCCGCCTTGGGGAAGTACCAGGGGCGCTTCCACTGGCCGACGTCCTCGAACAGGGCGCCCTGCTTGAGGTGCCAGGCGTGCAGCGCGGTGTAGCGCTTGGGCTCGAACAGGTGGCCGCAATGCCGTCCGGCGATGGCACCGAAGGTGATGGGCGTGTAGTTCGGGCGGAACATGGTGGTGCCGACTTCCGGGATGGCCTTGCTCTGCACCCGGGCGGCGATGGCCAGACCGTTGATGTTGCCCAGCTTGCCCTGGTCGGTGCCGAAGCCCATGGCGGTGTAGCGCTTGACGTGCTCGATGGACTCGAAGCCCTCGCGGCAGGCCAGCTCGATGCCGGCGGCGGTCACATCGTTCTGCAGGTCGACGAATTGCTTGGGCGCTCGCGACGACGGCTTGTCATGGGGCACCTGGAACAGCGCCAGACTCGGCTCTTCCTGGCGGAATTCGGCCTGGGGCAGCTCGCCGCTGACCACCTTGGCGCCGGCTTCGGCCGCGGCAGTGGCGCCCGCTTCGAAACCATCGGCCAGGACATCGCCCAGGGCGAATACGCCATTCACGCCGCCGGCGCAGACGCGCTTCTGCGGCGCCGGACCGGGCACGAAGGCCTGGATGTCTTCACGCCACTGCGGACGACCGCCCAGGTGCGAGGCCAGGTGGACCACCGGGCTGTAGCCGCCGGAGGTGGCGATGAGGTCGCAATCGACCCACTCGCCGCCACCCAGGGTGCGGAAGGCGGTCAGGTCGATGGTGGCGATCTTGGCCCCGGTCACGCGGGTGTTGCCACGGGCTTCGCTCACGGCGGTACCGCCCATGACGCGCACGCCACGCTTGCGCACTTCCTCGACCCAGGCGCCGCGGGGGTTGGGCCGCGCATCGGCCACGGCCACCACCTGGCGACCGGCTTCGAGCCAGTCCAGGGCAACGCGGTAGGCGTAATCGTTGTTGGTGGACAGCACCAGGCGCTGACCCGGGGCCACGGCGTAGCGACGGATGTAGGTGGACACGGCGCCGGCCACCATGTTGCCCGGCAGGTCGTTGTTGGCGTACACCAGCGGCCGCTCGTGGGCGCCGGTGGCCAGTACCACGCGGGTGGCACGAACTCGGTGCAGGCGCTGACGCACCTGGCCATGGGGCGCGCGATCACCCAGGTGATCGGTGAGCCGCTCGTGGATGGTGAGGAAATTGTGGTCGTGGTAGCCATTGACCGTGGCACGCGGCAGCAGGACCACGTTGTCCAGGCCCTGCAGCTCGGCCACCGCCTTGGCGGCCCAGTCGGCGGCCGGGGCGCCGTCGAGACGCTCGCGGCTGTCCAGCAGGCTGCCACCGAATTCTTCCTGTTCGTCGGCCAGGATCACCCGGGCACCGCTGCGACCGGCGGCCAGGGCCGCGGCCAGACCGGCGGCGCCACCGCCCACTACCAGCACGTCGCAGTGCTGGTTGAAGTTGTCATAGGTATCCGGATCGACCTGGGTCGGCGCACGGCCGAGGCCGGCGGCCTTGCGGATGTACTTCTCGTAGGTCATCCACAGGTTCTGCGGATACATGAAGGTCTTGTAGTAGAACCCGGGCGGCATCATCTTGCCGCCGACCTTGCCGAGGATGCCCATGAGGTCGTTGTTGACGCTCGGCCAGCCGTTGGTGCTGGCGGAGACCAGGCCCTGGTACAGCGCCTGCTGGGTGGCCCGCACGTTGGGCACCTGGGTGGCCTCGGTGGCGCCGATCTGCATGATGGCGTTGGGCTCTTCGGCACCGGCGGCGACGATGCCGCGCGGCCGGGAGTACTTGAAGCTGCGCCCGATCACGTCCACACCGTTGGCCAGCAGCGCCGAGGCCAGGGTGTCACCCTTGAAGCCCTGGTAGGTCTGACCGTTGAAGGTGAAGGTGATGGCCTGGCTGCGGTCCAGGCGACCGCCCTGGGTGAGTCGATGGACCTGGCTCATGTGCGCTCTCCTCGCTCGGCGGTGAAGCGGGGCTGCTCGCCGATCGGATAGGTTTCGAGAATTTCGTAGGTCTCGGTGTTGCGGGTCGCGTTGAAGTACTGGCGGCAGCCCGACGCGTGGACCCACAGCTCGTGACGCAGGCCGCGCGGGTTGTCGCGGAAGAACATGTAATCGCCCCACTCCGCGTCGCTGCAGGCCTCGGGGTCCAGCGGACGCGGGATGTGCGCCTCGCCAGCGGCGTGGAATTCTTCTTCGGAGCGCAATTCCCCGCAGTGGGGGCAATGGATGTACAACATGCTCGGGCTCCTTAGTGCGCGACGGCCGCTGCGCCGTGTTCGTCGATCAGCGCGCCAGTGTGGAAACGGTCGATGGAGAAGGGCTTGGCCAGCGGATGCATCTCGCCGGAGGCCAGGGACGCCGCGAAGACGTTGCCCGAGCCAGGCGTGGCCTTGAAGCCGCCGGTACCCCAGCCGCAGTTGAAGAACAGGTTTTCCACCGGGGTCTTGGAAATGATCGGGCAGGCGTCGGGCGAGGTGTCGACGATGCCGCCCCACTGGCGGTTCATGCGTACCCGCGAAAGGATCGGGAACATCTCGACGATGGCCTGCAGGGTGTGCTCGATCACCGGGTAGGAGCCGCGCTGGCCGTAGCCGACCCAGCTGTCGATACCGGCGCCGATCACCAAGTCGCCCTTGTCGGACTGACTGATGTAGCCGTGCACCGCGTTGGACATGATGACGCTGTCGATGATGGGCTTGATCGGCTCGGACACCAGCGCCTGTAGCGGGTGGGATTCCAGCGGCAGGCGGAAGCCGGCGAGCTTGGCCATGTGCCCGGAGTTGCCGGCGGTGACCACGCCG
The DNA here is from genome assembly GCF_031453455.1 of Pseudomonas sp. SORGH_AS_0211. Taxonomy (NCBI): domain Bacteria; kingdom Pseudomonadati; phylum Pseudomonadota; class Gammaproteobacteria; order Pseudomonadales; family Pseudomonadaceae; genus Pseudomonas; species Pseudomonas sp. SORGH_AS_0211. The sequence continues at coordinate 4,173,175 of NZ_JAVIZV010000001.1, forward strand.
ACACGCCGGGCGCCGATGAAGCCGCGGTTGGTTTCCACGCCGATCACCTTGCCGTCCTGCTTGCGGAAGCCGGTGACCTCGGTCTGCTGGATTAGGTCGACGCCCAGGGCGTCGGCGGCGCGGGCGAAGCCCCAGGCCACGGCGTCGTGGCGGGCCACGCCGCCGCGGCGCTGCACGGTGGCACCGAAGATCGGGTAACGGGTGTTCTTGCTGCAGTCCAGGTAGGGAATCTCCTCGGCCACCTGGCGGGTGTCGAGCAGTTCGCCGTCCACGCCGTTGAGGCGGTTGGCGCTGACCCGGCGCTCGGAATCGCGCATGTCCTGCAGGGTATGGCAGAGGTTGTAGACGCCGCGCTGGGAGAACATGACGTTGTAGTTGAGGTCCTGGGACAGGCCTTCCCACAGCTTCATGGCGTGCTCATAGAGGTGCGCCGACTCGTCCCACAGGTAGTTGGAGCGGACGATGGTGGTGTTGCGCGCGGTGTTGCCGCCACCCAGCCAGCCTTTCTCGATCACCGCGACGTTCTTCACGCCGAACTGCTTGGCGAGGTAGTAGGCGGTGGCCAGACCGTGACCGCCACCGCCGACGATGACCACGTCGTATGCCGGCTTGGGCGTCGGGGTGCGCCACATCCGCTGCCAGTTCTCGTGATGGCTCAGGGAATGCTTGAAGAGGCCGAAGCCGGAATAGCGTTGCATCTGGAGACTCCTGCAGACGACGCCCCTTTCCGCGAGGGGGAAAGGGGTTGGATAAGGGTTGCGTCAGGCGCGCGGCGACTAGCGGTAAACCGGGTAGTCGCGGCACAGCGCAGCCACCTGGCGCGCCACCTGGGCTTCCACATCGGCATCGCCGAGGTGGTCGAGGATGTCGCAGATCCAGCCCGCGACGCGTTCGCTTTCACTGACGCCCAGGCCGCGGGTGGTCAGGGCCGGGGTGCCGATGCGCAGACCCGAGGTCACGAAGGGCGACTGGGGATCGTTGGGCACGGCGTTCTTGTTCACGGTGATGCAGGCGCGCCCCAGGGCGGCGTCCGCGTCCTTGCCGGTGATGCCCTGCTTGATCAGGCTGACCAAGAACAGGTGGTTGTCGGTACCGCCGGAGACCACGTCGTAGCCGCGTGCCTTGAACACGCCGGCCATGGCCTGGGCGTTCCTGATCACCTGCTGCTGGTAGGTCTTGAAGCCCGGCTCCAGGGCTTCCTTGAAGCACACGGCCTTGCCGGCGATGACGTGCATCAACGGGCCGCCCTGGGCGCCCGGGAACACCGCGGCGTTGAGCTTCTTCTCGATGTCGGCGTTGGCCTTGCACAGGATCAGGCCGCCACGCGGGCCGCGCAGGGTCTTGTGGGTGGTGGTGGTCACCACGTCGGCGAAGGGCACCGGGTTCGGATAGACACCCGCGGCGACCAGACCGGCCACGTGAGCCATGTCGACGAACAGCAGGGCACCCACGCTGTCGGCGATGGCGCGGAAGCGCGGGAAATCCAGGGTCTTGGAGTAGGCGGAGAAGCCCGCCACGATCATCTTGGGCTTGTGCTCCTGGGCCAGGCGCTCGACCTCGTCGTAGTCGATCAGCCCGGTGTCGGTGTTGATGCCGTACTGCACGGCGTTGTAGAGCTTGCCGGAGGAGCTGACCTTGGCGCCGTGGGTCAGGTGACCGCCGTGGGCCAGGCTCATGCCGAGAAGGGTGTCGCCGGGCTGCAGCAGCGCCAGGTAGACCGCCGAGTTGGCCTGGGAACCGGAGTGCGGCTGGACGTTGGCGTAGTCGGCGCCGAACAGCTGCTTGGCGCGCTCGATGGCCAGTTGCTCGACCTTGTCGACATGCTCGCAGCCACCGTAGTAGCGCTTGCCCGGATAGCCTTCGGCGTACTTGTTGGTCAGCACGCTGCCCTGGGCTTCCATGACGCGCTGGCTGGTGTAGTTTTCGGAGGCGATCAGTTCCAGGTGATGCTCCTGGCGCCGCGCTTCCTCGCCCATGGCGGCGAACAGCGCATCATCGTAGCCCTGGATTTGGTCCTGCTTGCTGAACATCGCGGCGCTCCTAAAGTCTGTGGCGGTGAAAACCACCCCCTTGCCGCGATGGTAGGCCCCGCCCCAGACCCCAAGATGCCTGTTTACGCCCCGGGCCGGCGCGTTTGCGACAGCCACTCAACGGGCGAGTTCTGCCGTTCGCCGGGCCCTATCAAGTCGGCTCCGTTGGCGCCGATAGGCTGGTTACGTCTTTGTCCCAGCCAGCGAGTTCTGCCATGTTCAATGCGCATCTAAAGAAGACCATCGCTCGGCTGGAGGCCGAGCAGCATGCCAATCAGGGCCTGACCCAGGCCCTGGAGCGTTCCATGGCGGTGATCGAGTTCGATCTCGACGGCACCATCCTGCGCGCCAACGACAACTTCCTCCGCCTGACCGGCTACCGCGCCGACGCCCTGGTCGGCCAGCACCATCGCCGTCTCTGCCCCGCCAGCGTGGTCCAGGGTCGAGACTATGGCGATTTCTGGACACGCCTGAAGCGTGGCGGTTTCGTCTCCGGCACCTTTCAGCGCCTGGACGCCCAGGGCCGTACGCTCTGGCTGGAAGCCAGCTACAACCCGCTGCCCGACAGCAGCGGCAAGATCGCCAAGGTGGTGAAGTACGCCCTCGACGTCACCGCCCAGGTCGAACGCGACAGCGAAGCCCAGAGCAAGCTCAAGGCGCTGGACCGCGCCCTGGCGCGCATCGAGTTCGACCTGGACGGACGCATCCTGGACGCCAACGACAACTTCCTGGCCACCCTGGGTTACAGCCTGAAGGAGATCCAGGGCCAGCAGCATCGGCTGTTCTGCGAGCCCGTCCTGGTCAACAGCAGCGAATACGCCGACTTCTGGCGCCGCCTCAACGCCGGCGAGTTCTTTCGCGGCCAGTTCAAGCGCCTGGGCAAGCATGGCCGGGTGATCTGGCTGGAAGCGAGCTACAACCCGGTGTACGACGCCACCGGCCGGCTGTACAAGGTGGTCAAGTACGCCAGCGACATCAGCGAGCGGGTGGAAAAGCACGAAAGCGACGGCCGCAGCGCCTCGCGGGCCTATCACATCTCCGCCGAGACCGAGAAGGTCGCCGAGCACGGCACCCGGATCATCCAGGCCGCCGCGGGCGAGATGCGCGAGATCGCGCACAACGTCAGCGCCTCCGCCGAGGTGATCGGCCAGCTGGGCCAGCGTTCCGAGCAGATCACCGCCATCGTCAACACCATCCGCGGCATCGCCGACCAGACCAACCTGCTGGCGCTCAACGCCGCCATCGAAGCGGCCCGCGCCGGAGACCAGGGCCGTGGCTTCGCCGTGGTCGCCGACGAGGTTCGTCAGCTGGCGGGACGCACCAGCAGCGCCACGGCAGAGATTGCCGAGATGATCGGGCGGATTCTCAACGAAACCCAGCAGGCGGTCGCCAGCATGGAGAGCACCCAGGGGCGCGCGGTCAAGGGCGTCGAGCTGGCGGACCAGGCCGGCGCGGTGATCGTGCAGATCCGCGACGGCGCCAGCGACGCCGTGGAAGCCGTGAGCATGTTCGCCAGCAAGCTGGACGAATCCGAGGTGATTCCCAAGGGTGCGCGCAACTGGGTGGGGCATTGAGGCCGCGTACTTGATCGGGATCAAGCGACCCTGGTAGCCAGGGTCTAGCATGAAGGCATACCCCTCTCGTGGAGATGCCCCATGCACACTGTCCTGGTCGCCTACGACGGTTCCCCCAGCGCCGACAACGCCCTGCGCTATGTCCTCGACCTGGTGAAGGCCGGCCTGACGCTGGACCTGCACCTGCTCAACGTGCAGAACGAGCCGGAGATCTATGGCGCGCCCTTCGATGACCGCATCCTGCGCGAATGGCGCGGCAGCCTGCAGGACAAGGCCGAGGACATCCTGGTGCGGGCGCGCCCTGCCCTGCTCGAAGCCGGGATCGAGGCCCAGACCCACGTCGGCTTCGGCGGCATCGCCGAGACCATCGGCGAGACGGCGCGGCGCCTGGCAGTGGACACCGTGGTGATGGGCACCCGCGGCCTGGGGTCGCTCAGCGGCCTGCTGCTCGGCTCGGTGGCGCACCGCGTGGTCCATCAGGTGCCGCTGCCGGTGATCCTGGTGAAATAACCGCCCAACAAAAAACCAGCCCGCGGGCTGGTTTTTCGTTTCAAGGCACCGAGCGGATCAGATGCTCAGGGTCCAGTCGTAGTCGATGATCAGCGGCGCGTGCTCGGAGAAGCGCGGTTGCCGCGGCAGGCGCGCCGAGCGGACGAAGCGGCGCAGACCCGGGGTGAGGATGTTGTAGTCGAAGCGCCAGCCCAGATTCAGGTGCTCGGCCTGGTCGCTGTCCGGCCACCAGCTGAACTGGTCGCCTTCGCGGCTCACTTCGCGCAGGGCATCCACATAGCCCATGTTGCCGATCACCTCGTCCATCCAGGCCCGCTCGGGCGCCAGGAAACCGGGGATCTGCTGGCAGTCGCGCCAGTTCTTCACGTCCTGCTTCTGGTGCGCCACGTACAGCGAGCCACAATAGATGTACTCGCGGCGCTTGCGGCGCTGCTTGTTCAGGTAGTGGGTGAAGTCGTCCATGAACTTGAATTTCATGTTCAGATCTTCATCGCCGCGCTTGCCCGAAGGCAGCAGCAGGGTGGCGATGCTGACCTTGTCGAAGTCCGCCTGCAGATAGCGACCGAAACGATCGCAGGACTCGAAGCCCAGGCCGCTGATCACCGCCTTCGGCTGGACCCGCGTATAGAGCGCGACACCGCCCTGGGACGGCACTTCGGCGTCGCAGGCATAGAGGATGTACCCCTCCAGCGCATAGGCCGGGTCGTCCATGTCGTAAGAAGAGGCGCGGGTATCCTGCAAGCAGATCACGTCGGCATTCTGCGCCTTGAGCCAAGGCAACAGGCCCCGCTCCACAGCGTCCTGAATACCATTGACGTTCAAGCTGATGATCCGCATAAATGGCCCCCAAAAAATCGTGGATGTATGATACCCGAGCTAAACCGGTTTAGCTAAATACAAGCCGCGCAAGGACTTATATGCAGGCGTATCAGCGTAATTTCATTCGTTTCGCCATCGAGCGCGGAGTTCTGCGCTTTGGTGAATTCACCCTGAAATCGGGTCGCATCAGCCCCTATTTCTTCAACGCCGGCCTGTTCCACAGCGGTTCGGCGCTGGCCCAGCTCGGCCGTTGCTACGCCGATGCGCTGGTCCAGGCCAACCTGCCGTTCGACGTCCTCTTCGGCCCGGCCTACAAGGGCATCCCCCTGGCCGCGGCCACGGCGGTGGCCCTGGTCGAGCACCATGGCCGCGACGTGCCCTGGTGCTTCAACCGCAAGGAAGCCAAGGATCACGGCGAAGGCGGCCTGCTGGTGGGCGCGCCCCTGACCGGTCGGGCGCTGATCATCGATGACGTCATCACCGCCGGCACCGCCATCCGCGAGGTCATGCAGATCATCGAAGGCCAGGGTGCCAGCGCGGCCGGGGTGCTCATCGCCCTGAATCGCCAGGAGCGTGGCCGCGGCGAGTTGTCGGCCATCCAGGAAGTCGAGCGTGACTACGGCATTCCGGTCCTCAGCATCGTCGCCTTGGATCAGGTGCTCGAATACTTGGCCGAGGATGCCGAGCTCAAGCGTCACCTGCCCGCCGTCCAGGACTATCGCGCCCAATACGGCATCTAGCCGCCAGCCCCAGGAGAGACGGCCATGGTCGTACGTCGCGCCGCTGCCAGCCTGTTGCTCATCGCCTTGCCGCTGGCCAGCCAGGCGGCCGAGCTGTACCGCTATCTGGACCGTAACGGCACCCTGGTCATCGATCGCCAGGGCGTGCCGCCGGAGTACGCCGGCAAGGGCTACGACGTGCTCAACGAACAGGGCCGGGTGATCCGTAAGGTCGCTCCGGCGCTGCCCGCCGCGGAACTCGATCGCCAGGCGCGCGAGCGCCAGCAGGCCCTGGTCGATGGCCAGTTGCGCAAGCTCTACAGCAATGTCGAGGACGTCGACCGCGCCAAGGCGCGCAAGCTGACGGAGCTCGACGGCCTGATGCAGATCAAGAAGGCCAACCTGGAGGCCACGTGCCAGCTGCAAAGCCAGTTGATGGAGCAGGCGGCGGTGCAGCAGCGCAATGGCCAGGCGCTCCCTGCGGATCTGCAGGCTCGACTCGACGCCGCGGCGGCCGATCAGGTGCGTCTGCAGGCCGATCTGCAGCGCTACGCCGAATTGCGCACCAGCACTAGCGCCGCCTTCGACGCCGATCGCGCGCGCATGCAGCGGCTGGAAGGCGCGCCCGACGCGGATCGCTGAGCCGCTAGGGCGCAGCGCCCGGACCTGCCCCTGACACCTGCCATAGACCTGGCTGCCTATCAGGCCCCCTCCCCTTGCCAGTAGCCGGCGCCTTGCCCCAGGCGACTAGCTTACTCGCCTGCAGGTTTCTGGCACGTACCATGCAAGCCCGTTTGCAACGCATTGTTGAACAATCGGATGGCGAAGCCTCATGGGTGGCAAAGAAGCGGGCACGCTGTCCCTGGGGGCTCAGCTGCTCCTGGAGATGCGCGAGGACATCATCGGCGGCCGCCTGCTGCCCGGTACGGCGCTGGTCGAGGGTGAGCTGGTCAAGGCATACAACGCCTCGCGTAACTCCATCCGCGAAGCCCTGCACCAGCTGGATCGCGAGGGCCTGGCCACCTATGTACGCCACAAGGGGGTCATGGTGCGGCGTCTGGGCCTGGCCGAGGTGCGCGACATCTTCCAGGTGCGTCGCACCCTGGAGTTGCAGGCCATCCTCACCAGCCGCCCGCTGCGCGAATACCAGTCCGATCGGATGCTGGATGCCCTGGAGGCGGCCGAACTGGCGCAGTCGCGCGAGGACTGGCGCGCCCTTGGCACCCACAGCCTGCATTTCCATCAGCACATCGTCGGCCTGCTGCGCAGTCCGCTGTTCGATGAATTCTTCGCCACCGTCGCCGCCCAGATGCGCCTGCTGTTTTCCCTCGCGCCCGACGAGGAACACTTCCAGCGGCCCTGGATAGCCCGCGACCGCCAGCTCCACGACCTGCTCGCCGCCGGGCACCGCCAGGTGGCGGGCGAGGCCATGGCCAGCTATCTCGACGATTCCGAAAACCGGCTGCTGGACCTGCTCAGCGCAGCCAGGCCGCTCTGACCGAGGAGACCTCCCATGTACAAGGACTACCCCGCCGCCTACCAGTCCACCCAGGGCTCCGCCCTGCAGGTCGATCAGGCCTTCTACGATCGGCTGCGCGAACGCAAGGACGGGCGCACCCTGATCGAGCAATTCGAGATTCCGATCCGTACCGGTCGCGCCTGGAAGGTGCCCGCCGGCCATCTATTCCGCGTCACCACCCCGCACGGGCCTCAGGTCGGCGACTTCAACGTCTGGAACGCCGAGGATCCGCGCGAACGGATGTGGGCCGCGCGCACCCGGCAACTGCAGGGTGCCCACGTCAGCACCCATGACCGTCTCTGGTCCAACCTGCCCTTCCTGCGTCCGCTGCTGACCATCACCGACGACAGCCTGGCCGGCTATGGCATCGACGAACACGGTGGTCGCCTGCATGACCTGCTCGGCACCCGCTGCGACCCTTACGTCAACAAGATGCTCACCGGCGAGGACTTCCACCACCACTGCCATTCGAATCTGACGCGCGCGGTACTGCCCCACGGCCTCACCGAATTCGATGTCCACGATGTGCTGAACATCTTCCAGTGCACCGGTCTCAACCACGATGACCTGTACTTCATGAAGGCCTGCCCGGCCAAGCCCGGCGACTACCTGGAGTTCTTCGCCGAGATCGACGTGCTCTGCGCCCTGTCCACCTGCCCGGGCGGCGACCTGTCCCTGGCGATGTGGGGGCCCGATGCCGAGGACCCGCTCAAGGTCTGCCGTCCACTAGGAGTGGAGATCTACCGGGTCGAGGATGAGCTGCTGCAGGGTTGGGAGTCGCCCAAGCGGGCGGCCTACAACGGCCAGCACGGCCTGACGTTGCCCAAGGCCAGCTGGGAGCAGTGAGTCCGGGCCAGCAATGAAAACGGCGCCCTGGGGCGCCGTTTTTTGGTCCGACCGAAAGCGCTTAGCGCTTGCGGTTGGAAATCAGCGTACCGACGCCGACGTCGGTGAAGATTTCCAGCAGCACCGCGTTGGGCACCCGGCCGTCGATGATGTGGGCGCTCTGCACCCCGCCCTGCACCGCTTCCAGCGCGCAGCGGATCTTCGGCAGCATGCCGCCGTAGATGGTGCCGTCGGCGATCAGCGAATTGACCTGCTCGGTGGAAAGCCCCGTGAGCACCTGGCCCTGCTTGTCCATCAGGCCGGCGATGTTGGTCAGCAGCATCAGCTTCTCGGCCTTGAGCGCCTCGGCCACCTTGCCTGCCACCAGGTCGGCGTTGATGTTGTAGGACTCGCCCTCCGGACCCACGCCGATGGGTGCGATGACCGGGATGAAGTCACCGCGCACCAGCATGTTGATCAGGTCGATGTTGACCCCGGTGACCTCGCCCACGTGGCCGATGTCGATGATCTCCGGCTTGGTCATCTCCGGCGTCTGCCGGCTGACCTTGAGCTTGGTGGCACGGATCAGGCCCGCGTCCTTGCCGGTCAGGCCGATGGCCTTGCCGCCATGGCGGTTGATCAGGTTGACGATGTCCTTGTTGACCTGGCCGCCCAGGACCATCTCCACCACGTCCATGGTCTGGGCGTCGGTGACGCGCATGCCGTCGATGAAGTGGCTCTCGATGGACAGGCGCTTGAGCAGGTCGCCGATCTGCGGACCGCCGCCGTGCACCACCACCGGGTTGATGCCCACCGCCTTCATCAGCACGATGTCACGGGCGAAGCCGGCCTTGAGCTCGTCGCTCTCCATGGCGTTGCCGCCGTACTTGATCACCAGCGTCTTGCCGACGAACCGGCGGATATAGGGCAGCGCCTCGGACAGCACCTCGGCGACGTGCGAGGCATCCTCGCGGCTCAGGGTCATGGCTCACCTCTCAAGGTCGACTAAGAAAAGACAAAGGGCGCCTAGGCGCCCTCTGTGCTACCGCTGACCCGAGGTCAGAACGGCAGATTCAGATCCGGCTCCACCGCCAGCAGCTGCTTGCGGAACACCGTCTTGATGCGCTCCAGCTCCTCGAGGGTTTCCGCCTCGAAGCGCAGCACCAGCACCGGCGTGGTGTTGGACGCACGCACCAGACCCCAACCGTTCTGGTAATCGACGCGAACGCCGTCCAGGGTGGTGATCTGGGCATCGCCCCACTGGGCGTCGCGCTGCAGGGTCTCGATGATGCCGAACTTGCTCTCTTCGGTCACCTGGATATTGATCTCCGGGGTGGAGATGTCTACCGGGAAGGTATCGAACACCTGTTGGGCGCTGTTCTTCTCCTGGCTGAGGATCTCCAGCAGGCGCACGGCGCTGTAGATGCCGTCGTCGAAGCCGAACCAGCGCTCCTTGAAGAACACGTGGCCGCTCATCTCGCCGGCCAGCAGGGCACCGGTTTCCTTCATCTTCTTCTTGATCAGCGAGTGGCCGGTCTTCCACATGATGGGACGACCGCCGTAGCCGGCGATGAGGTTGTTCAGGCGGCGGGTGCATTTGACGTCGAAGATGATGTCGGCGCCCGGGTTACGGGAGACCACGTCCTTGGCGAACAGCATCAGCAGCTGGTCGGGATAGATGATCTTGCCTTCGTTGGTCACCACGCCGACGCGGTCGCCGTCGCCGTCAAAGGCCAGGCCCAGGTCGGCACCGGTTTCCTTGACCTTGGCGATCAGGTCTTCCAGGTTCTCGGGCTTGCCCGGATCCGGATGGTGGTTGGGGAAGTTGCCGTCCACCTCGCAGAACAGCGGGATGACCTCGCAGCCCAGGGATTCGATCAGCTGGGGGGCATTGACCGCCGCCACGCCGTTACCGGCGTCCACTACCACCTTGAGCTTCTTGGCCAGCACCACGTCGTTGCGGATGTAGTCGGCGTAGCTCTTGAGCACGTCGACCTGCTTGATCTGGCCCTGGCCGCTGGCCACGTCGCCGGTCTCGATGCGCTCGCGCAGACGCTGGATGGATTCGTTGGCCAGGGTCTCGCCGGCGATGACGATCTTGAAGCCGTTGTAGTCCGGCGGGTTGTGGCTGCCGGTCAGCATGACGCCGGACTTGCCTTCGAGCACGTTGGCTGCGTAGTAGAGCACCGGGGTCGGCACCATGCCGACATCGCTGACATTGGCGCCGCTGTCGGCCACGCCCTTGATCAGTTGGGCGACCAGCTCGGGGCCGGAAAGGCGGCCGTCACGGCCGACGGCCACGTTGGGCTCGCCACGCGCCAGGCTCTCCGAGCCGATGGCGCGCCCGATCCAGTAGGCGGCTTCGGCGGTCAGGGAGTCACCCACCACGCCACGGATGTCGTAGGCGCGGAAGATGCTGGCGTTGAGTTGGGGGGCTTGCGGGGTAGTGCTCATCGGGGGTTTCTCCAATCCCAGGAGATCCTGGTCTTCGTCGAGGATACTGATATCGAGGATGTCGGTGGTCTGGAACAGCGGTTCGCTCTGCTGAGCGCGGCCTCTGTCGGCAAACTCCGCCAGGGTCTTGGCCACGGCATCGCTAGGTGCCGCAGCATATAGGTCCGGCGACGACCCGGCCGATCGGCTGGCCAATCGGGCCGTCGACTTGGCCACGGGTTCCATTACCGCCAGGCGCAAAGTCGGGCTTTTGGCTATCTGATTGGATTCAAGTTCCTCGGCATAGGCCGTCAGACTGCGGACGTCGTCACGGAGCCGGCGTGACAGCTCCCGGGAAAACAGCCAAAAGCCCGTCAGCACGCCAAACAGCGCCAGCAGCAGCGCCACCAGCGGAATGCCCAGGGGCGTATCGGCACCGGCCGCGGCGGCGGGTGCCAGCTCCAGTGTCCACAGCGGGCTGCCGGTGGCGAGCCGGCGCATCAATGCCGGATCGCCCGGGGCGCCGCCACTGGCCAGCACCTGCGCACTGCCGCCGGGGAATTGCTGCAGCAGGCGCCACTGGCCAACATTCACCGGTGGTGTGGCCAAGCTCTGCAAGACGTCCGGCAGCGCTTCCACCAGCACGGCGCTGCCGAGCAGCTGATCGCCGCGGCGGATGGGCTGGGCGCTGTAGACCAGCCAGCGATCCCCCACGCGATAGGCTTCCGGCGGGGTCCGCTGGCCGCTTTCCAGGCGCTTGAGCAGATCGAGGGCGGCATAGTTGAGGGGACCGGGGCGATCATCCTCGATCTGGCGCATGCCGGCCGGCACCACCAGCACATCGACCACGCCGAGCCGCTCGCGCAGCTGGCGCTCGGCCGCCGTACGCGCCGCGGGGTCATCGCCTTGCAGGGCCTGCAACACCAGGGCATCCCCAGCGACGCCCTGCAGCCGACGGGTCAGGCCGACCAGCAATTGATTGAGGGAGGCTGCCTGGGCCTGCAGCGCCTGGTCCGCCTGCTGCTCCTGGTTGCGCGCGCCCTGCGGCTGCAGCACCAGGAACCACAGCAGCAGAGCGGCCAGCAGCAGGCCGGCGAGCGCCAGCAGCAGCCCCGCGCCCAGGCCGGGCAAAACCGCGACCCGTGGGGCCGCCTTGCGCACATCCTTGCCGTTCTTGCCCCTTGCCATGCCGTTCTTCTCCTTTATGTCACGGCGCGCCTTGCGTGTCCGGCGTCAGCGGGTACCGGAGTGCCCGAAGCCGCCAGCGCCCCGCTCGGTCTCGGTAAAGCTCTCGACGATATCGAAGTGCGCCTGGACCACAGGTACGAGCATCAGCTGGGCGATACGTTCGCCCACGCTCACGGTGAAGGTGGTCTGGCCGCGATTCCAGCAGGAGACCATCAGTTCGCCCTGGTAGTCCGAGTCGATCAGGCCGACCAGGTTGCCCAGCACGATGCCGTGCTTATGGCCCAGGCCCGAGCGCGGCAGGATCAGCGCCGCCAGCGACGGATCGGCCACATGGATGGCGAGCCCGGTGGGAATCAGCACGGTCCGCCCCGGCTCCAGCACCAGATCCTCCTGCAGCATGGCGCGCAGGTCGAGGCCGGCCGAACCGGGGGTGGCGTAGGACGGCAACGGGAAATCGCGCCCCAGGCGCGGGTCGAGGATCTTGGCTTGAAGGCTATGCATGGTTCTGGGCAGTGTCTTTCAGGTGGGTGGAAATCAGGGCGATGAGCTGGCGGGCGATCTTGCCCTTGCTGGTCTGCTCGAAGCGGATCTCATGCAGGCCACGGTCGATCACGGTGACCGCGTTGTCTTCGCTGTTGAAGCCGATGGCCGGATTGGCCACGTCGTTGGCGACGATGAGGTCGAGATTCTTGTCGCGCAACTTGCGCTGGGCGTACTCCAGCAGATTCTGGGTTTCCGCGGCGAAGCCGACGCTGAAGGGCCGATCCGGGCGCGCTGCCAGGGTGGCGAGGATGTCCGGGTTGCGCACCAGCTCCAAAAGTAGACCGTCACCGCGGGTGGGGTCCTTCTTCAGCTTGTGCGGCGCGATGACCTCGGGGCGATAGTCCGCCACTGCCGCCGAGGCGATGAGCACGTCGCAGGGCATCAGCGCCTCGCAGGCGGCCAGCATGTCGCGGGCGCTGATAACGTCGATGCGCTCGACGCGATCGGGGGTCGGCAGGTGCACCGGGCCGCTCACCAGGCTGACGCGCGCGCCCGCCTCCGCCGCCGCTTCCGCCAGGGCGAAGCCCATGCGACCGGAGCTGTGGTTGGTGATGTAGCGCACCGGGTCGATGTTTTCCTGGGTCGGGCCCGCGGTGATGACCACGTGGCGACCGGTCAGGTCGAGTCGCTGGAAGCAGTCGGCGGCGAGTTGGGCAAGGTCGGTGGCCTCCAGCATCCGGCCGGGGCCGACGTCGCCGCAGGCCTGGCTGCCGCTGGCCGGGCCGAACAGCTTGATGCCACGGCTGCGCAAGAGCTCGGCATTGGCCTGGGTGGCCGGGTCGCGCCACATGGCCTGGTTCATGGCCGGTGCCAGGGCGACCCGGGCATCGGTGGCCAGCACTATCGTCGTGAGCAGATCGTCCGCCACGCCCTGGGCCAGGCGCGCCATGACATCGGCGGTGGCCGGGGCGACCAAGACCAGATCGGCCCAGCGGGCCAGCTCGATATGCCCCATGGCCGCTTCGGCGGCCGGGTCCAGCAGATCAAGATGCACCGGCAGACCCGACAGTGCCTGCAGGGTCAGCGGCGTGATGAATTCGCGCCCGCCGCGGGTCAGTACCACCCGCACCTCGGCGCCCTGATCCTTGAGGCGGCGCACCAGCTCGGCGCTCTTGTAAGCGGCGATGCCACCTCCGACGCCCAGCACGATGCGTTTACGATGGAGCCGCTGCATATAGCCTTTCCGTTCTCGAACCGTCTAGAACGGGCATCGCACGGCCAATCGAGGCCTGCGCGCACCCGCGAATGATCCGGTTAAGATAGCACAGCGCCTGCAGGACGCAGGCGCCCCGCCAGACAGGGAGCGCCCCATGAGCATCAAGGATTGGCCGGCCCAGGAACGGCCGCGGGAGAAACTGCTGGAACGGGGCGCCCAGGCCCTCACCGACGCCGAACTGCTGGCGATCTTTTTGCGCACCGGCGTGGCCGGCAAAAGCGCGGTGGACCTCGCCCGCCAGCTGCTCGGGGAATTCGGCAGCCTCAGGGCGCTGCTGGAAGCCGACCTCGCCGCCTTCAGCGCCCACCTCGGCCTCGGCCCGGCCAAGTTCAGCCAATTGCAGGCCGTGCTGGAAATGGGCCGCCGCCACCTGGCCGAAGGCCTCAGGCGCGACTCGGCCCTCGAAAGCCCCCAGCAGGTCCGCGACTATCTCAAGGCGCGCCTGCGCCACGAACCCCACGAGATCTTCGGCTGCCTGTTCCTCGACACCCGCCACCGGGTGCTGGCCTTCGAAGCCCTGTTCCACGGCACCATCGACGGCGCCAGCGTCTACCCACGCCAGGTGGTCAAGCGCGCCCTCGCCCACAACGCCGCCGCCGTCATCCTGACCCACAACCACCCTTCCGGCATCGCCGAACCCAGCCAGGCCGACCGCCTGCTCACCACGAGACTCAAGGACGCCCTGGCGCTGGTCGATGTGCGGGTGCTGGATCATTTCATCGTGGGGGATGGGGAGCCGCTGTCGATGGCGGAATATGGGTGGCTTTAATACCTTCACAAGCAAGCAACTTCCAGCCACCCTAAAGACTAACTTTATAATTCTCAAATTATCCCTCACTTGAAACTGACGATGATCGTCAGTTGCTTGGGCTTGAATTTGACAATTTTTGTCACCCCATAAAATAAGCTTATTTTTTATTCAAAATCCGGCAGTAAAAATCAGCTTCCGGTCACAAATTTTTACTACCAAATCCAATTAAACCGCTCTAGGATGCACATCTCAGACAGGCTGAGCCATTAGCTGCCCAGCATCGGACGAAAACTGCTCCAGCCATTTTCGCCCAGGAAGTTCAAGGAATGAACTTCAAACCCAATGAGGTCATGGATGACTTTAGTATCTTCACTTGCCCAGAGTTATATAGCGGTCGTCGATCACCCTATTGCTGAGGACAACTTCGCCGGGGAAGATCGCCGCTATAGTCTCGAGTTCGAGCGACTCGAAGCGGTCTGCCAGAACACCCAGACATTGCATCGCGACGTCACGCCGGACTGGGACTCCACGGCCGAGCAGGCGACCATTTTTCTGCGTGAGCACTCCAAGGATCTGCGCGTCGCCGCCTGGCTGACCTGGGCCCTGTACTGCACTCGGAGCTGGACCGGTCTGGAGGCAGGCTTGGCGCTACTCGAGCGGCTACTGACGGCCCGCTGGGAGGATCTGCACCCGCGTAAGGAGCGTACCCGCGCGGCGGCGCTCGGGTGGCTCCAGCTCCGCCTGGAAGGTGTCTTCGATACCACCACCCTGACTACCCTGGAAGCGTCCTGGCTGCAGACCTTCAGTCTCCAGCTCGGCCAGCTGGAAGCGTTACTCCAGCCACGCCTGCATGAGGCCGCACCGCTGCTGCTGCCGTTGGTGCGCCGCCTGGACGAACAACGGCGTCGCCAGGTCCAGTCCATTACTCCGGTGGAATCGGCCACCACGGCGCCCACGCCCACGCAGGTCGCGACCGCCCAGGCACTCCAAGGCCCGCTGGAGTCGGACAAGGAGGCCCATCGCCTGCTGCGCCAGCTACAGGAAGGCGCCCGCACGCTGAGCAGCTGGTGGCTACGCCAGCGGCTCGGAGATCACCGCGCCCTGCGGCTGAATCGGGCCTTGTTGTGGAGCGGCATCGACAGCCTGCCCGCCCATGATGCCCAGGGCGTCACCGGCCTGCGTGGCCTGCCGGCGGATCGCCTGAGATATTTCCAGGAGCGCGAGGCCGCTGGCGACTTTGCCCTGCTACTCGGTGAGCTGGAGGTCAGTCTGACACGCGCACCTTTCTGGCTGGATGGCCAGCGGCTGGCCTGGCAGTGCCTGCAGACCCTAGGTGTCGAGGCGGCCTGCCTGGAAATCGAGTGGCCTCTGGAGCTGCTGCTGGAGCGTCTGCCAGGCATCGAAGCCCTGGCCTTTCACGACGGCCAACCCTTTGCCGATGCCCAGACCCGACTCTGGCTGTCCGGCCTGACGAAGACAAAGGCGGCGCAACCCGCCGCCGCCTCCAGCGAGGCGCGCCAGGATGCCTGGGACGACGCCCTGGCCGAAGCCCTGGTGGCGTTGCGCGCAAGCGGCCTCAAGAGCGCCGTGCGCCACCTGCAGCAGGGCCGCCGCAGCGCCCAGGGCGAACGCCAGCGCCTGCTGTGGGACCTGGCCAGCGTCCGGCTGCTCATCCAGGCCCGCCAATTCGAACTGGCGCACTTCCAGCTCGTCGAGCTGGATGCCGAACACGGCGCCTTGCTGGGACGTTGGGAGCCACGACTGGCGCTGGAAATCCTCCAGGCCCGGCGCCAGTGCCTGGAAGCCCTCCCCGCCACCGCCGACAGCCGGACGCAGTTGCAACAGCTGCGTCCACGACTCTGCCGCCTCGACCTCGAAGCGGCTCTCGACTGAGGCTCGTCCTCGCACCCAAGGAGAAACACATGGCCAAAGAAGGCTCGGTTGCCCTGAAAGAACGCATCAACGTCACGGTTCGACCCGCCAGCGGCGGCACCGAGGAAGAACTCGAGTTGCCCCTCAAGCTCATGGTGCTGGGCGACTTCACCCAGCGCATCGACGACCGCAAGCTCGAAGACCGCAAGCCGGTGGCCGTCGACAAGGACAATTTCGACGAGGTCATGGCCAAGCAGCAGCTGGGCCTGACCCTGGCGGTACCCAATCGCCTGCAGGACAGCAACCAGGACGACCTGGCTGTGCAGCTCGACCTCAAGGCCATGGCCGATTTCAGTCCGGCGCGGCTGGTGCAGCAGGTTCCCGAACTCAAGCAGCTGATGGATCTGCGTGATGCCCTGGTGGCCCTCAAGGGTCCGCTGGGCAACGCCCCGGCCTTCCGCAAGGCGATCGAACAGGTGCTCGCCGATCCGGTCGCTCGGGCCACGGTGCTCGGCGAACTCGGCCTGCCCAATCAAGACGTCTGATCAGGAAGACCACCATGACCGCTACCCTGCTCCAGCAACCGACTGCCGACATCGTCGAAGACCCTGGCATCCTCGACCGCATCATCGCCGAGACCCGCCTCGCGCCGCATGACGAGGGCTATGGTGTGGCCAAGCGTGGCATCTCCGCCCTCATCGAGGAGTTGCTCAAGCCGCACAACGCCCAGCAACCAGTGAAGAAGGCGCTGGTCGATCGCATGATCGCCGAGATCGACGACAAGCTCAGCCGGCAGGTCGATGAGATCCTGCACCACGCCCAGTTCCAGTCTCTGGAGGCGGCCTGGCGCGGCCTGCGCCTGCTGGTTGAACGCACCGATTTCCGCGAAAACAACAAGATCGAGATGCTCAACGTCTCCAAGCAGGACCTGCTGGAAGACTTCGAGGATTCGCCGGACATCGTCCAGTCAGGTCTCTACAAACATGTATATACCGCCGAATTCGGTCAGTTCGGTGGTGAGCCGGTCGGCGCCATCATCGCCAACTACGACTTCGATCCCACCGCACCGGACATCCGTACCCTGCAACAGGTGGCAGCGGTCTCTGCCATGGCCCACGCTCCCTTTATCGCCGCCGCCGGTCCGCGCTTCTTCGGCCTGGAAAGCTTCGCCGGCCTGCCCGACCTCAAGGACCTCAAGGATCACTTCGACGGTCCGCAATTCGCCAAATGGCAGAGCTTTCGCGAACAGGAAGATGCCCGCTACATCGGCCTGACCCTGCCGCGCTTTCTACTGCGCACCCCCTACGATCCCGAAGAGAATCCGGTCAAGACCTTTGCCTACCGCGAGAACGTCAGCCAGAGCCATGGCCACTACCTCTGGGGCAACACGGCCTACGCCTTCGCCACCCGGCTGACCCACAGCTTCGCCAAGTACCGCTGGTGCCCGAACATCGTCGGTCCGCAGAGCGGTGGTGCGGTAGAAGACCTGCCGCTGCACCACTTCGAAAGCATGGGCGAGATCGAGACCAAGATTCCCACCGAGGTATTGATCTCCGATCGGCGCGAATACGAACTGGCCGATGCCGGCTTCATCGCCCTGACCATGCGCAAGGGCAGCGACAACGCCGCCTTCTTTTCCGCCTGCTCGACGCAGAAACCCAAGTTCTACGGCAACAGCGAAGAAGGTCGGGCGGCCGAGCTGAACTACAAGCTCGGCACCCAGCTGCCCTATCTGTTCATCGTCAGCCGCCTGGCGCACTACCTCAAGGTGCTGCAGCGCGAGCAATTGGGTGGCACCAAGGAGCGCACCGACCTCGAACTGGAGCTCAACAAATGGATCCGCCAGTTCGTCGCCGATCAGGAGAACCCCAGCGCCGAGGTGCGCGGACGCCGGCCGCTACGCTCGGCCAGCATCCGCGTCAGTGATGTCGAGGGTAATCCGGGCTGGTTCCGCGTGGGCCTGAGCGTACGCCCGCACTTCAAGTACCAGGGCGCCGATTTCACCCTGTCGCTGGTCGGCAAGCTGGACAAGGAGTAACGGATCATGAGCGACGGCAGTCTGTTCGAACGCCTGGCCAGCACGGGTACCGTACTCAAGCGGAGCTCGTCCGCCGACACCCTGAGCGCCTCGGTGGCCGCGCACCTGGCCAGGATGCTCAGCACCCGTGCCGGCAGCGTCCCGATCCAGGCCGACTACGGACTGCCCGATCTCAATGATTTGCGGCTGTCGCTGCACGACTCGCTACAGCGAGCGCGCCTGGCCATCGAGGGCTTCATCGCCACCTACGAGCCGCGTTTGTCCGGGGTGAAGGTGCTGCCGCTGCCACGCGAGGGCACGACCCTGGCCTTCGCGCTGGAAGGTCAGCTCGAGATCGAGGGTCAGCGACACCCCATCAGATTCACCGCCAGCCTGGATGGCAGCGGTCAGGTCAAGGTCAGCCGAGGATAGGCGCATGTCCTTCAATCACTACTATCAGAGCGAACTGGCCGAGTTGCGCCAACTGGGCATGCGCTTCGCCGAACGCAATCCCGCCCTGGCGCCCTTTCTCGGTCAAAGTGGTCAGGATCCGGATGTCGAACGCCTGCTGGAAGGCTTTGCCTTCCTTACCGGTCGGCTGCGGCAGAAGCTCGATGACGAATTGCCGGAGTTGACCCATTCGCTGCTCAACCTGCTCTGGCCGCACTATCTGCGGCCCCTGCCGAGTTGCGCCATCCTCGAATTCGATCCCCTGCCTGCACCAGGTGCAGCGATCGAGGTTCCACGTGGAACGGAAATGGAGTCCCGGCCGCTGGACGAGGTGAGTTGTCGCTTTCGTACCTGCTTCGCCACTGACATCCAGCCGCTACGGGTGGATGAGCTGAGTCTCGCCCAGCAGGGAAGCGGGGCGCGCCTCACACTGCGCCTGAAGATCACCGGCAATGGCACCCTGGACACGCTGGACCTGCGTCAGCTGCCGCTGCACCTGGCTGGCGACCGCACGCTCAGCCAGGATCTTTACCTCGCGCTGCTGCACAACCTGGCCGGGCTAAGCCTGGTGCCGCTAGACGCCGGCTGCCAGCCGCTAACTGACGACCAAGGCCGCGAACACCTGGTATCTCTTACCTGCGACCAGATCCAACCGCTGGGTTTCGGCGAAGACGAGGCGCTGCTGCCCTATCCGTCCAACGCCTTTCGCGGCTATCGCCACCTGCAGGAATATTTTGCCTTTCCGGAGAAATTTCTCTTCGTCTCGATTCAGGGACTGACGAGACTGCAGGCATTGGGAGAGCGGGTGCGCCGGCAGACCCACGGGCTCGAGTTACGCTTCGACATCACCCGGATCGCCCGGCAGCCGCGCCTGCCTGATCGCGACAACCTACGCCTGCACTGCGTCCCGGTGGTCAATCTGTTCGGCCATGACGCCCTGCCGATCCGCCTCGACGGCAAGCGCGATGAATATCCGCTGTTTCCAGCCGGACACGGGCGCGAACATCTGGGTGTCTTTGCCGTGGAGCGGGTGACTGGCTGGCAACCAGGTGGCCTGGGCCATCGCGACTATCTGCCCTTCGAGTCCTTCGCCCACGACCTGAACTTCGGCGGCCAGAGCCGCCGGCCGCACTATGCCGTACGCCGGCGCAGCGCCTTGCTGCACGGCGGCATCGACACCTATCTGGCCTTTGGCGATCCGGGTACCGCTCAGGACACCCTCTCCATCGAGCTGACCTGCACCAACCAGAACCTGCCCCAGCGCCTGCGCGCTGGCGATCTGTGCCTGCCCACCGAAAACACTCCAGGCGGCCTGGCCTTTCGCAATCTGGCCGCACCGACCGCCAGCCATGCGCCGGTGTTGTCCGGCGACCGGCTGTGGCAGCTGGTATCCAATCTGTCGCTCAACTATCTGTCGCTCACCGATGTGGCGGCACTGCGCACGGTACTGGCCAGCTACGACCTGCCCCGCCAGCACGACCGCCAGGCTGAGCGCGTCAGCCGCCAGCGCCTGGCCGCCTTGCAGGGCATCAGCCACCGCCCGGTGGATCGCCTCTATCGCGGCCTGCCAATCCGCGGTATCGCCACTCAGCTGGACATGGATGCCAGCGGCTTTCGCAGCGAAGGTGAGCTCTATCTGTTCGCCAGCGTACTCAACGAGTTCTTCGCGCTCTACGCCAGCCTGAATTCCTTCCATCAACTCAGCGTTCGCAGCCTGCAGGGAGAGGTGTATCTATGGACACCGCGTATGGGTCAGCAGCCGTTGATCTGAATCGCTCGGCGCTGTGCCGCGAAATTCGCGAGTACTCGTTGTTCCAGGGGATTGGACAGGTGCTCCTGCAATTGCATCGCCTGGCCCCGGTCCTTTCCGAAGAGCAGCTCTATGAGCGGCTGGAGTTCCATGCCAACCCCAGCCTGGCTTTTCCCGGTAGCGATATCGAGCGCCTGGAATTCGTCGAGGGCACCGACGGCCTGCGGGCATGCCTGCAACTCAACCTGGGCGCCTTGATGGGCAGTGGCTCACCGCTGCCGGCCTTCTACAGCGAACAGGCGCTCAGCGATGGCGAGCAGGGCCGCACCACGCGTGACTTCCTCGACCTGTTCAACCACCGACTGCATCGGCTGCTGCTGCCGATATGGCGCAAGTACCGCTATCACGTCCGCTTCCGTGAAGGCGCGCGTGACGAGTTGTCCGCCCGGCTGTTCAGCCTGATCGGCCTGGGCGACAGCAGTCTGCGCCAGGCGCCGGAGCTGAACTGGAAGCGTCTGCTGCCCTATCTCGGTCTGCTCAGCCTCAAGGTGCATTCGGCGCCACTGATCGAGGCGGTGCTGCGGTACTACTTCGAACAGCCTGCCCTGCGCCTCGAGCAATGCCTGGAACGCCGCGTCGCCATTCCCGCAGACCAGCGGTCACGGCTGGGCCAGAGTACGGCCCGGCTTGGACAGGCGGCGGTGCTGGGGGTGCAGGTGCGGGATCGTGGCGGCAAGTTCCGGCTGCACCTCTTGGAGCTGGACTGGGATGCCTTCCACGCTTTTCTGCCCGCCGGTGCCCAGCACGCCGCCCTGCGTGCCCTGCTGCGATTCACCCTGCGCGACCAGCTGGACTACGACCTGCGCCTGCACCTGCGCCAGGAGGAGTTGCGGGAATGGCGCCTCGGCGCCGCCAGCCCCTGCCGCCTGGGCTGGACCACCTGGCTAGGCCTAGACCATGCCAACGGTCAGGTCACCCTGGCCTGCCACCGTTAATCAAGGACGATCGACATGCTCACCCTGGACCTGCAACACCTCATCAACAGCCTGTCCGCCACGACGCGCCAGGACCTGGAACAGGCTGCCCAGCGCTGCGTCCGCCGCGGCGGTCGGCAGATACTCATCGAGGACCTGCTCGCCATGCTGCTGGACACGCCTGATGGCTTGCTCGGCCGCGCCTTGAGCGCCGCCAAGGTCGACTACCAGGCCTTCGCCGCCACCCTGCAGCCGCGCCTAGACGCAGGTGAAGGTGAAGGTGAAGGTGAAGGTGGCGATCCGGTGTTCGGCGCGGAATTGCTGTTGTGGTTGCAGGACGCCGTGCTGCTGGCACGTCTGGAGCTAGAGCAGCCGGAAACCGATAGCGCTGCCCTGCTGCTGGCACTGCTGCGCCATCCCGAACGGCACCTGGGTACCCGCTACGGCAGCCTGCTGGAGCGGGTGGATGCCGCCCGGTTACTGGACGACATCCAGGCCCGACGGCCGGCAGTCACGGTAGCTTCCAACGACTCGCCATTGAATCGCTTCACCCATGACCTCGGCGCCCAGGCTCGCGCCGGGCAGTTAGACCCCGTACTGGGCCGCGACCCCGAAATTCGTCAGCTGGTGGACATCCTATCGCGGCGGCGCAAGAACAATCCCCTGGTGGTAGGCGAAGCTGGCGTCGGCAAAACCGCCCTGGTCGAAGGCCTGGCATTGCGCATCGCCGCCGGGGAAGTGCCAGACAGCCTGCGCCGGGTGGAGGTACGTACCCTCGACCTCGGCCTGTTGCAGGCCGGGGCGAGCGTCAATGGCGAGTTCGAGCGCCGTCTGCAGGGCGTGATCGACGCGGTGCGCCAAGCGCCCCAGCCCATCATCCTGTTCATCGACGAAGCCCACACCCTGATCGGCGCCGGAGCACCGGCGGGCGGCTCCGATGCCGCCAACCTGCTCAAACCGGCGTTGGCCCGCGGAGAGCTGCGCACCATCGCCGCCACCACCTGGGGAGAGTACAAGAAATACTTCGCGAAGGACCCAGCCCTGGCGCGACGCTTCCAGCCGGTGAAGCTGGACGAATTCGACGTCTCCACAGCCATCACCGTGCTGCGCGGCCTGGCCCCGACCTATGCCGAAAGCCACGGCGTCTATCTGCGCGACGATGCCGTGGTCGCCGCCGCCGAACTGGCCGCACGCTATCTCAGCGGGCGCCAACTGCCCGATAAGGCGGTAGACGTACTCGACACCTGTTGCGCCCGGGTGCGCATCAGCCTGGCCAGCCCGCCCGCCGCGCTGGAAGGCTTGCGCGAACGCCTGGCCACCACCGAGAGCGTTCTGACCGCCGCCCAGCGCGATGCCGACCACGGTCTACCGGTCGAGACGGCGGCCCTGAATGAGCTGGCCTCCAGTCTGGTCGCTGATCGCCAGGCGGCGACCGCCCTGCAGGACGCCTGGCAACAGCAGCGCGCCCTTGCCGAACGCATCCTGGAGCTGCGCACCACGGCCAGCCGTGAAGAACTGGCTGCCACCCAGACCGAACTCATGCGGCTGCAAGACCAAGGCGAGCGCCTGGTCAGCGCGGAAGTCTGCCCTCAGCTGGTGGCGGAGGTGATTAGCGCCTGGACCGGACTTCCGGTCGACCAACTCGCCCGTCGCCACGACCAGCGCCTCGCCCGCTTCGCCAGCGATCTGCGTGAACGGCTGCGTGGTCAGGAGCAGGCGGTGGTCACCCTGGATCGCGCCCTGCGCGCCGCCGCGGTCGGCCTCAATGCACCCGAGGCGCCGATCGGGGTCTTCCTGCTGGTCGGACCCAGCGGGGTCGGCAAGACCGAGACCGCCCGGGCGCTGGCGGAATTGCTCTATGGCGGCGAACGCTTTCTCACTACCTTCAACCTATCGGAATTCGCCGAGAAGCACAGCGTGTCGCGCCTGATCGGCGCGCCACCCGGCTATGTCGGCCATGGCGAAGGAGGTCTGCTCACCGAAGCCGTCCGCCGCCAGCCTTATGCGGTGGTCTTACTGGATGAAGTGGAAAAGGCCGATCCCGAGGTGCTCAACCTCTTCTACCAGATCTTCGATCGTGGCCAGGCCACCGACAGCGAGGGCCGGCCGATCGACTTCCGCAACGTGCTCTTCCTGCTGACCTCCAACCTGGCCAGCAGCGAGATCCAGCGGCTGTGCCGGGGGGCGAGACCAGCTGTCTCCAGCCTTGTCGAAGCCATTCGCCCCATCCTGACCCGACACTTCAAACCCGCGCTGCTGGCCCGCCTGCGGGTCGTGCCCTACTACCCGCTGGACAGCGACCAGCTACGCGAACTGGTGGTGCAGAAACTGGAATGTGTCAGTCAGCGCCTGCTGGCGCGGCATGTCGCCTTCAGCTATGCCCCGGCGTTGCTGGACGATCTGGCTGCACGTTGCCGGGACGACGACAGTGGTGCCCGGCGTATCGATCTGCTGCTGGAGCAGCGGGTACTGCCGCTGCTCACCGATCACCTGCTTGAGGCCCTGGCCATGGGCAGGACCCTGCGTCGACTACACCTCGACATCAATGCCGAAGGCGAACTGAGTTGCGAGGTGGCGGCATGACTCTGCCTACCACTCCCGACGTCCTCCTGCCGCTGTTGCTCGAATTGGGGCAGTGTGAAGATCCCGCCGCGCTCGCGCTGGCTTTGGTCGGCGGCCTGGGCCGAATGGCTCGTCTAGATCTGGTGCAGTATTACCGTCTGGATGCCACCCACACCCAGCTGGTGCGACTCGCCCAGGCGCTGGATGGTTGCGCCGTACCGAATGGCGAAACGCTATCCCTGGAAGGGGAAAGCCTGCTGCAGTACTGCCTGACGCAGAATCGCCGTCTGCATCTGCGCGAGCTGGATCCGCTGCTGCATGACACTGCCTTCCTGCCCGGCGAAGGCTGGCGCAGTCTCGGCTGCATCCCCCTGACCAGCCCCGGTGGCCAGGTCGAGGGGCTCCTGGTGCAGGCCAGTCGCGTCAGGCGCGATCTGGAAGGCCAGGCTGAGCCACTGATGGCGCTCGGTCGCTTCACCCTGGCGCAGAGCCAGTTGCTGGAACGCGCCCAGGCAGCCCCTCTGACGACGATGCCCGCGATGCGAACCGCGGCCACAGTCGATGGCTTCGGCATGATCGGCGATGGCGGGGCCATACGGCAGGTCCATCGGTTGATCGGCAAGGTGCTGCACAGCCCTATCACCGTGCTGCTGACCGGTGAAACCGGCACCGGCAAGGAGCTGGTGGCGCGCGCCATCCATGAACGGGGCTCGCGGCGGACCCAACCCTTCGTGGTGCAGAACTGCGCGGCCCTGCCCGAGCATCTGCTGGAAAGCGAGCTCTTCGGCTATCGCAAGGGTGCCTTTACCGGTGCCGAACGCGATCGCGCCGGTCTGTTCGATGCAGCCGATGGCGGAACCCTGTTCCTCGACGAGATTGGCGACATGCCGCTGACCTTGCAGGCCAAGCTGTTGCGCGTCCTGCAGGAGGGCGAGGTCCGCCCGTTGGGTAGTGCTGAAACCCACAGGGTCGATGTACGCATCGTCGCGGCGACCCATCGCCAGCTGTTGCGACTGGTCGAGCAAGGTACCTTTCGTGAGGATCTCTACTATCGCCTCACGCACTTTCCCATCCAGCTGCCGCCCCTGCGTGAGCGCGGCGAGGATCTGCCACTACTGGCCCGACACTTCGCGGATCAGGCTTGCGCCTGCCTGCAACGCTCGCGCTGCCGCTGGTCCAGCGCAGCCCTGGACCTGCTGGCTGGCTATGCCTTTCCCGGCAATGTCCGCGAACTCAAGGGCCTGGTGGAGCGCGCGGTTCTCTTGTGCGATGGCAACGAACTGTTGCCCGAGCACCTTGCCATCCGCCCGACCACCCTGGTCACCAGTAGCTCTGGCCTGACGCTGCGCGAGCGCCTGGATCAGCTCGAACGCGGCCTGCTGGTGGACTGCCTGCGCAAGAACCGCGGTAACCAGACCCAGGCTGCGCAGGAATTGGGACTGCCCCGCCGCACCCTGCTCTATCGCCTGCAACGACTGCGCATCCGCAGCGCCGATCTGCAACTTTCCTAGAGGATCGCCTCATGCCCACGCCACTTCGCTCCCTGCTGCTACTGACGTTGCTCGCCCTGGCGGCCTGCACCTCGACCCCCAGGGATCCGCAGGACTATCGCCCCCTGGGCGAACCCCAGACACCTCACCGCCTCACCTAGGACAGGACAAGACCATGGAATTGGTATTCGATCTGGTCGGTAGCCGAGCGCACGTACCCGGATTGCTCACCCAGAAGACCTTTCGCCACGTCGGCGGCCTCATCGGCCGCAGCGAAGACTGCGACTGGTATCTGCCGGATGCGCAGCGGGTGCTCTCCCAGCAGCACGCCCGTATCAGCTATAGCGAGGGCGATTATTTCCTTACCGACCTGAGCAGCAATGGTGTCCAGCTCGTCGATGGCCAGCGCCTGCTCAAAGGTGAGCCCTGGCGTATCCAGCATGGTCAGACCTTCGCCCTGGGCAGCTTTGTCCTGGCCGCCCGGCTGATTCGTGATCCGGCCGGGTTCGCCGATGATTTCCGGGTCCCAGCCCGCAGCCATGGACTGATTCCGGACGACGCCTTTCTCGAGCTGGATCCATTACAGGCGCTGGAGCGTCGCGATCCCCATGGCCTCGACGAACTCGATGGCCTGGATGTCTTCGCCAGCGACAGCACCCGCAGCGATTACGCCCGGGTCGACCTGGACAGTTTGGCTATTCCTGCCCTGGTAGAGGCCACCGCCCCGGCACCGGTGGAGGGCCCGACAGCCGCTCCGCAGCGGCAGATACAGGTTTTCTGGGAGGACTTCGGCGAGGTCTTGGGCCTGGAGCTCACCGACCTTGACCACAAGGCCCGCGAAGCCCTGGCACTAGAGGTTGCACGCCTGCTACGCCTCGCCATCCAGGGCCTGCACGGCTGCCTGCGAACCCGCAACGAGACGCGCAATGAACTGCGGCTGCCGCTCACCACGGTGCAGAGCAGCGGTAACAACCCGTTGGCCTTCGCGGCTGACGGCGACGCGGCGCTGGGCCAGTTGTTGCGTCCCAGTGTCTCCGGCCAGCTCACCGCGGACCAGGCCCTGCTCCGCGCCTGCCGCGAACTCCAGGCCCACCAGGTAGGCCTGGTTGCCGCCAGCCGTCAGGCGGTGCTGGCCACCCTCGAACAGCTGGCACCCACCCAGTGCGAGGCCCGCTTCGAACGCGAGGGTGGCCGTCCGCGCTGGGGCCACGACGCCAAGCTCTGGCGCGCCTGGCAGCACCAATATCGCGAGTTGCGCCAGGATGATGACTGGCGCGACCGATTGTTCGCCAAGCACTTCGCTCAGGCCTACACCGATCAGGTCCGCCTCATCGCCACCCTCAACCCTGGCCAGCAAGGACGCTGACATGACCATTCTCCTGCGCCTTGGCGCCCTCGGCCTGACCCTGCTGCTAGGCGCCTGCACCAGCCAGAAAACCCCTGATCTGACCCGCCTCGACCTGACCTTGAACGGTGGCGAAGACCTCAACCCCGATCTCAACGGCCGGCCCTCGCCGCTGGTGGTGCGCCTGATCGAACTGAAGAATCCGGTCGGCTTCGAAAACGCCGAATTCTTCTCCCTCTACGAGAACGCCAAGCAGACCCTGGCGCCCGAATGGGTCGCCGAGGAAGAGGTCGAGCTGCGACCTGGCGAGTCACGCGAACTCAAGCTCCGGGTGCAGGACGCCAGCCGCTACGTCGGCATCTATGGTGCCTATCGCAACCTGGGTGGCAGCCAGTGGCGGCAGGTCATTCAGCTCAGACCCGCGGCGCTGGCGCAGATCCGGCTGGATTTCGCGGCGGATGGCATCCAGGCCGCTCCAGCGATCAAGGAGTAGGCCATGCAGCAACTCAAGGTGATCTGGCAGGAAGGCATGCTGCTCCGGCCGCAGCATTTCCAGCAGAACGACCGCTATCACGCCCAGCAATTGCAGACCCGCACCTGTCGCCTGGGCGAGCCGGCCTGGGGCTTTTTCGAACTGACCCTCGATCGCCAGTTTCTCGCCATGGGCAAGGTGGTGGTCAGCCAGGCCAGTGGCATCCTGCCCGATGGCACCCTTTTCGAGCTGGGCACCGACGGCGAGCCCCTGGCCCTCGAGGTACCGGCCGATACGCGCGACAGCGCGGTCTGGCTGGCGCTACCGCTCACCAGCGGCCAGCGCCTGGAGAGCCGTCCGCTGGAACAGGACGACGTCATCGCCCGTTACCTGAGCGTCGACAGCGAGATCGCCGACTCCCATGCCGGCTTCGGGGAACCGGGCGCGGTCACCTGCGGACGTCCCGACTTTCGACTGCTGCTCGACGAGCATCCGCGGCTGGACGCCTATGTCCGCCTGCAAGTCTGCCAACTGCTGGAAGTGGCGCCGGACGGCAGCCTGGAGCTGGATACCGCCTTTACTCCCAGTGTCATCCAGGTACGGGCGGCCGAATCGCTGCTGGCAGGTCTCAAGGAGGTCGCCTCCCTGCTCGCCCATCGGGGCGAGGTGCTCTCCCAGCGCCTGCGGCAGGCCGGCGGCCTGGGCACCGCGGAGATCGGCGACTTCCTGCTGCTGCAACTGGTCAATCGTCACGAAGCGGTTCTGCGGCACTGCCTGGACTACGAGCAATTGCATCCCCGCAGCCTCTTTCGCGAACTGCTCGCCCTGCACGGCGAATTAGCCACCTTCGCGGCAGCCGACAAGCGCCCTGGTCTGAATCTGAACTATCGCCACGCCGACCAGGCCGGCAGCTTCGCACCGCTGTTCCAGGCACTGCGTCAGGCACTGTCCATGGTGCTCGAACAGCATGCTCTGCACCTGCCCCTGCAACAGCGTCAGTATGGCATCCAGGTCGCGCCCCTGCAGGATCATGGCCTCCTGGCCACCGCCAGCTTCGTGCTCATCGTCGGAGCCGAATGCAGCACCGAGGAATTGCGTCAGCGCCTGCCGGCGCACCTCAAGGTGGGACCGGTGGAGCGCATCCGCCAGCTGGTGAACCTGCACCTGCCAGGTCTCGCCCTCAAACCCCTGCCGGTCGCGCCGCGGCAACTGCCCTTCCATGCCGACAAGGCCTATTTCGCCCTCGAACTCACCGCCACCGACATCGCCCAGCTCGAGCAATCCGGCGGCTTCGCCTTTCATCTCTCCGGGGCCTTTCCAGGCCTCGACGTCGCCTTCTGGGCGATCAGGAGCTAAGCATGCAGACCGCAGAAGACGTTGGCCGGGACGACAGGACCGTGGTGCTCAGTCGCCATGCCATGGACCCGGACACCCCTCGCAGCCCGCTCACCGACTTTGCCGAGCCGCCGCGTTACGCCCAGTTGGAAGAACGCATGATCCAGGCGGCACGCCTGCGGCCGGGCGAGACGCTGAACCTGAGCATCAACCCCATGATAGGCGCCGCCGCGCCACTCCTGGCCGAGGTGGTGCGCCTGCGCCAGAGCTACGCCGCGGAAGATCTGCATGTGCTCAAGGAGCGCCTGGCAGCCAGCCTGCGGCTGTTCGAACAGCGCGCCCTGGCCGATGGGATCGACAGCGGTGAGGTCATGGCCGCGCGCTATGCCCTCTGCACCACGGTCGACGAGGCGGTGGTCACCACTCCATGGGGTAACGCCGGTGACTGGTCGCAATTCAGCCTGCTGAGCAGCTTTCACAACGAGACCTTTGGCGGCGAGAAGTTCTTTCTGCTTCTCGAACGCCTCAGCCGCAACCCGGCCAAGCACCTCGCCCTGCTGGAGCTGCTCTACCTCTGTCTGGCGCTCGGCTTCGAAGGCAAGTACCGGGTGCTGCCGCGCGGCATGCTCGAGCTGGAAGCCATCCGCGACAGCCTCTATCGGCAACTCCGCCAGCTGCGCGGTGATGTTCCGCGCGAGTTGTCGCCGCACTGGCAGGGGCTGGATGCCCGGCCACGGCGGCTGGTTCGCCTGGTGCCCTGGTGGCTGGTCGCGCTGTTCACCCTGATCTGCCTCGCCAGCCTCTATGGCGGTTTCAGTCTGGCGCTGGAACAGCAGCGCGACCGCCTGCTGCAAGGCTATCCCGGTGGTCCTGCGGGCACCGCGCCAGTGGTCGCCCCACCCCACGCCTGATACGGAAAGCGCACTCATGAAAGGATTCATCACTGCACTCGGGCGCATGCTGCGCCGTCCCTGGATCTGGACCCTGCTGGTGACCCTGGGGCTGGGCGGTCTCATCTGGACCCTCGGTCCCCTGCTGGCCTTTGCCGGCCACAACCCCTGGGCTTCGTTTACCCATCGCCTGGCCACCCTCTGCAGTCTGTTCCTGGCCTGGGGCCTGGTCATGGCGCTGCTGCAGGGCTGGCAGCAGCGCAAACAGCGGCAGCGTCTCGCCACCGAAGTGGGCCAGCACGATCAGCTGCGCGCCGAGCGCATTGACGACGAGGCCCACGAACTGCAGTCCCGCGCCCGTGATGCCTACCGCACCCTGCATGGCGCCGGTCTCTATCGGGGACGCAGTCAGCGCTGGCGGCGCGAGCTGCCGCACTATCTCCTGCTGGGGCCGGAGGGGGCCGGCAAGACTTCGCTGCTGGACTTCTCCGGTCTGGAATTTCCGCTCAACGCGGAGCGTTCGCGACTGACTCGCGATGTAAGCGGTACCCGCCATTGCGACTGGTACTTTGCCGAACAGGGTGTGCTCCTGGACACCGCCGGCCGCTACCTGACCCAGGGTGACGCTCCGGTGGACGGCAGCGCCTGGCAGACCCTGCTGCAATTGCTGCGTCGCCAACGACGGACCCGGCCGCTCAATGGCGTCCTTGTCGCCCTGCCGGTGGAGCGATTGGTCGGTGGCAATGAGGTGGCCCTGGAAACCCTAGCGCGGCAGGTGCGCGCCCGGCTGCACGAGGTCGCTCGCGAACTCAAGGTCGAGGTGCCCGTCTATCTGGTGCTGACCCAGGCTGATCGCCTACCCGGTTTCGACGCCTTCTTCGACGGCCTCTCTCGCGAGGAAGGCGAGCAGGTACTGGGTACTACCTTC
Organism: Pseudomonas sp. SORGH_AS_0211; assembly: GCF_031453455.1. Lineage (NCBI taxonomy): Bacteria > Pseudomonadati > Pseudomonadota > Gammaproteobacteria > Pseudomonadales > Pseudomonadaceae > Pseudomonas > Pseudomonas sp. SORGH_AS_0211. The sequence goes on from NZ_JAVIZV010000001.1 coordinate 4,203,387, forward strand.
CGTGAAGCCCAGAACGGTACCGATCCCGGCGTGCTACGCCAGGAGTTCGAGGAACTGCTCCGCCGTCTCAATAGCCAGGTCATCCCGCGTCTCCATCAGGAGCGCGACGGCCAACGCCGCGGCCAGATCCTCGATTTCCCCCATCAGCTGGGCCGTCTGGGCGATGGCCTCACCCTGTTCGTCGAACTGGCCTCTTCCGGGAATCGCTACCAGCGCGCGACCCAGTTGCGCGGCTTCTACCTGACCAGCACCCCGGCACTGAACCAGCAGCTCGACGCCCAGACCCAGGGCATCGGTGACCAGCTCGGCCTACCCAGCAGCCTGCTGCCCCAGTACCGCAACGGCCAGCCACGCTTCATCCGCCAGTTGTTCAGTCGCGTGATCTTTCCCGAGGCATCCCTGGCCGGTCTCGACCAGCGCGAACTGCGCCGGCTGAGCTGGGGGCAGCGGGGTCTCTATGCGGCGGCCCTGGCCTGCCTGGCCCTGGGTGCAGCGCTCTGGACCGGTAGCTTTGCGGGCAATCACGAGCGGCTGGAGCGTTTGCAAGAGCTGGTGCAGCACGGAGTACAGGCCCGCAGCCAGCTCAAGGTCAACGCCGATGCCCGTGCCGTGCTGCCGGTACTGGACAACGCCTATGCAGGCACCCAGGTCTTTCCAGCCGCAGAGGCCACGCCGCTACGCGAACGCACCGGACTCTATCAGGGAGAGGCCGTACGCCCGGTCACCGAGGCGGCCTATCACCAGACCCTCGACCGCTATCTGCTGCCGCGGCTTAAGGCGCAGCTGGAAGAGCGCATCCGCGGCAGCCTCGGCGACCGGGAGCGGTTGATCGGTCACCTGCGGGCTTACCTGATGCTGCAACTGCCCGAACGCCGCGACGCCCGCACCCTGCGCGATTGGGCTTCCGCCGACTGGTCCCAGCGCTATCCGGGTGACGCCCTTACCCAGAACAGCCTGGATACCCACCTGGCGCGCTTGCTGGAGCAAGGCTTTGGCGCCTATCCGGTGGATACCCAGCTGGTGACCCAGGCACGCCAGGTACTACGCAGCGAATCCCTCGCCGCCGTGGTCTATCGCATCCTGCGCGACCAGGCCAGTGGCTTGCCGATCTATCGGCTGAGTCAGCACCTGGGCACCCAGGCACCGGCCTTCGAAGGCGCGGACTACCCCATCCCTGGTTTCTATACCCGCCAGGGCTATGCGCAGACCTTCTCCACCCAAGGCCTGGCAGTGATCCAAGCGCTGGCCGCCGACAACTGGGTGCTGGGCGATGGCGATGGCATCACCGGCATGGACCTGCGCCATCTGCAGGTGGAACTCGAGCAGCTCTACTTCCGCGACTACGCCAATCAGTGGAGTGATGCGCTCGCCCGGATCACTCTGCAACCCGTGGGCGACGCCAACCAAGGCGCCACTCTCCTCGCCGGGCTGACCTCGGCCAACTCGCCGCTGCTGCAACTCTTGGCGGAAGTGCGCAGCAACACCCGCCTCGCGGCGCCAGCCAGCGCCGTGGTCAACCAGAGCGAAGCGCTGCCGGACACCGCGCGCAGGAGCCTGCAGAATCGCTTCGAGAATCTGCACCGGCTACTTGATGACCAAGGCGCGGCGGTGGCTGATCTCGTCCCGGCCATGGCCGCACTCAACGATCTCCAGCAGCAACTGGCAGGTCTGGCTCATGCCAGTGCACCGGAGCAGGCGGCCTTCGAGCTGGCCAGGACGCGTATGGCCGGCAATCGCGATGCGCTGAGCAACCTGCGTAACGCTTCCAGTCGCCTGCCCACCCCGGTCAACGGCTGGCTCGGCCTGCTGGTCGACGACAGCTGGAATCTGATCCTGGCCGGCGCCTACGACTACATCAATGGGCGTTACCAGAGTGAATTGCTGGCGAGCTATCGCAACGGCCTGGACAAGCGTTATCCGTTCAAGGCCGACAGCGAGAGCGATGTCTCCTTAATCGACTTCCGCGAATTCTTCAAGACCCAGGGTATCGCCGACAGCTTTTTCGAGACCTATCTAAAGCCCTTCGTGGTTCGCGGCGAGAGCGACGCCTATCGCGCGCGCAGCATCGATGGCCACAGCCTGCCGCTGTCTCGGGACTTCCTCGCCCAGATGAGCCGCACCCAGCAGATCCGGCGCGGCTTCTTTGCCGAGAATCCGGCCGAGCCCGGCATCGTCTTCAAGCTCGAGCCCTATTCGCTGGATCCAAGCCTGACCCGCGCCGACCTCAATATCGGCAAGGAGCGCCTGGAATATCGCCACGGGCCCATCGTCGCTGCCACCTTCCGCTGGCCACAAAGCGATGCGCTGAGGACCACGCTGGTACTGGAGGAGCTGGATGGTCGCCGCGTCGGCCTGGAGCAGGACGGTAGCGCCTGGTCGCTGTTCCGCCTGCTGGACCAAATGAAGCTGCAACAGCACAGCGCCCGTGACGTGCTGCTGGTGCAGGCCGATCTGGAGGGCCGGCATGCCGGCTATCTGCTGTCCAGTCAGCGTTCGCCCAACCCCTTCGACGTGGGCACCCTGCGTGGCTTCAAACTGCCGGAGCGACTCTGATGGTGACGGCCCTGAGCATCGCCCGCACCCATCCCGGCAAGGTACGCGCCCACAACGAGGATGCCTTGCTGGAGCGTCCCAACGATGGCTTATGGGCTGTCGCCGATGGCCTGGGTGGTCACCAGGAAGGCGCGCGTGCCAGCCGCCTGGTTGTCGAGCGCCTGGCCGAAACGCCCTTGAACGGTAGCCTCGAGCAGCGCCTGGAACAGGTACGCCGGGTGCTCCACGACGTCAATCGACGACTCACCCAGGAGCTTACGGTACTGGCCGATGGTCCCGAGCGCCTGATCGGTACCACGGTGGTGACGCTGTTGATCGGCGAAGGCGCAGCGGCCTGCATCTGGGCGGGCGACAGTCGCGCCTATCTCTGGCGTGGCGACCGGCTCTACCAGTTGACCCGCGACCATCGCCTGCTGGAACGCCTGACCGACATCGAGGGACTTAGTCCTCGTCAGGCAGGCCGCCATCCTGGGGCTCGCGCCCTGACCCAGGCGCTGGGCGCCCAGCAGGCCTTGGCCCTGGACATCGTCCGCTTCGAGTTGCAGGCCGGTGATCGCCTGCTGCTGAGCAGTGACGGCCTGCATGATTTTCTGGAAGAGCGCGCCCTGGGCGCGGCACTGTCCCTACCTTCACCGACCCTGGCCCTGGAGCGCCTGCTCGATGGCGTGCTGCAGGGGCCCGCGCGCGACAATCTCACGGCCATCGTCATCCATCCTCAGGAGGCCGCATGAATCTTGAGGATCCAGCCACCGCCAACGGCCTCACCCATTTCGCCTTTGCCACGCCTACCGCGACGCCCGTTACCCGCCGTTTGGCTCCGCTGCCCGAACTGCTGGGCGGCCGCTACCAACTGGAAAGTCTGCTGGGCGTTGGCGGCATGGGCGCCGTCTACCGCGCCCGCGACCTGTTGCGCGAGCAGTATGGCGACCCGGCACCCCAGGTCGCGATCAAGGTGCTCAACGACGATTTCGCCGAATACAGCGATGCCAATGCCCTGCTCTATGGGGAGTTCGCTTTGACCGTCCGGCTGCGTCATCCGCATATCGTCCGCCTGCACGGCTTCGAGATCGACCGCGCCAGCGAGCGCGCCTTCATCACCCTGGAGCTCTTGCGTGGCCCGACGCTCGACGCCCTGCTCTGCGATCGTCCCGAGGGGCTCGACTGGACCGAGCTGCAGGAAGTCGCTCTGCCGCTACTGGACGCCTTGCAATTCACCCACGGCAACGGCGTCCTGCACGGCGATATCAAGCCCAGCAACGTGATCCTCACCGACAGCGGTCTGCGTCTGTTCGACTTCGGCCTCGGCCAGCCCCGCGAACACCTGCTACCTGGTCTGCCGCTGTTGAGTCGCGGACGCTTCAATGCTTGGACGGTGCGCTATGCCGCTTTCGAGTTGCTCGAGGAAGGAAGGCTGACCCCGGCGGGTGATCTCTATGCCTGCGCCTGCGTGCTCTACGAGCTGGCTACCGGCAAGCACCCCTATCGCCGCCTCAGCGCCAAGCAGGCGCGCAGCCTGCAGATCGAACCCGAACGGCCGTTAGTCATGCCTACCGAGGCCTGGCAAGTGCTTCGCAAGGCCCTGGAAATCGATCCCGCCCGACGCCAACAGGATCTTGGTGAATGGCGCACCGCCTGGCAGACGTCTGCGCCGCCAAAGCGCTGGTGGCAGGGCCTGCTCAGGCGTTCCACGTGAAACCTCTCACTGTCAGGAAGACACCCCATGTTCAGCCCTGCCAATGCTCCGCGCTTTACCCTGACCCTTCCGGGCCTGGTCCATGATTTCCAGGTGCTGGCGTTCCACGGACAGGAGGCTCTAAATGAACCCTATCGCCTCCAGGTGGAGGTGATCAGCGAAAAGTCCGACTGGGTGCTGGAAGACCTGCTCAATCGTCCCGCCTGGCTCGGCCTGGGACCGGCGGACGTCGGTATGCACGGGCTGCTGGGCGCCATCGTTCAGGGCGACTCAGGGCGGCGCTTGACCCGCTATCGCCTCGAACTGGTTCCTCGCCTGGCCTATCTGGCCCACCGCACCAACTCGAGAATCTTCCAGAACCTCGCGGTGCCCCAGATCCTCGTCAAGCTGCTCGAAGAACATGGAATCCTGGAAGGCGCCTATCGCGTGGCGCTGGGTCCGACACCCTATCCCGTGCGCGACTACTGCGTGCAGTACGGCGAGAGTGACCTGCATTTCCTGAACCGGCTATGCGAAGAAGAAGGTATCCACTACCACTTCGAGCATCGGCCTGACGGCGCCCTGCTGGTGTTCGGAGATGACGCCACCAGCTTTCCCCGCCTTGCCCCCACGCCCTACCACCCGGGCAGCGGTCAGGTCGCCGATCACCCGATCATTCACGGATTCGAAGTCGGACTGCAGACTCGCAGTACCCGGTTGACTCTGCGTGACCAGGATCCCTTGCAGCCGCGGTTGCGCCTCGAGACCCGCAGCGACCTCGATCTGCAACCGGCATTGGAAAGCTACCGCTTTCCCGCCGGCTTCCGCGATCGCAGCCGCGGCAGGCAACTCGGTGTCCGCGGCCTGGAAGCCTTGCGCGTCGATAGCCAGGTCGCCCAGGGCCACGGCGATGAGCCACGCCTGGCCAGCGGTCATTTCTTACGCCTGACCGAGCATCCGCGCGCAGACTGGAACCAGCTGTGGCTGCTCACCCGCATCGATCACCAGGGCCGCCAACCCCAGGTATTGGAAGAAGGCCTAGGCACTCCTGCACTGCTGACGCTGCCAGGCGATGAGGGTTGGACCCAGGGCTATCGCAATCGCTTTCATGCCATCCCCTGGCAACTGCCCTTCCGCCCCCTGCCCCGGCACTCCAAACCACGCCTGCTCGGCCAGCAGAGCGCCGTGGTCACCGGCCCGGCTGGAGAAGAGATTCATTGCGATGCCCTGGGTCGGGTCAAGGTGCAATTTCATTGGGATCGCGAAGGACAGGCGGACGAACGCACCAGTTGCTGGTTGCGCGTAGCCAGTGGCTGGGCCGGCAATCGCCATGGCGCCCTGGCCCTGCCACGGATCGGCATGGAGGTCCTGGTGGGCTTTCTCGAAGGGGATCCCGACCAGCCCCTCGTCCTCGGCTGCCTGTACCACGCCGAGCACCAGCCCCCTGTGCAGCTGCCTGGCAGCAAGACCCAGAGCGCCTTCAAAAGCCTGAGCAGCCCGGGCGGTGATGGCTATAACGAACTGCGTATCGAGGATCGCCAGGGACAGGAGGAGATCCATATCCATGCCCAGCGCGATTGGGACGAACACATCCGCCACGACCATCGCAGCGAGATCGGTCACGAGCGTCATCAGCGTATCCATGGCAACAGCCACAGCGAGCTACATGCCGAAGAGCACCGTCTGGTCCATGGCGTGCGCAAGGTCGAGGTCAAGGCCAGCGATCACCTGCTCATCAGCGGTAGCCAGCACCTCAAGCTGGGCAGCGGCCAGTTCGTCGAGGCCGGCCAGGAGATCCATATCAAGGCTGGCGATCGTGTCGTCATCGAAGCCGGTAGCGAACTCACCCTGACCGCCGGCGGCAGCTTCATCAAGCTCGACCCCAGCGGCATCACCCTGGTCGGTCCCTTGGCCCGCCTCAATGCCGGCGGATCCCCAGGCCAAGGTTCGGGCATCGCTCTGCAGTTGCCAAGACCACCCGGGACTACCGAGCAAGGCACGGCTGGCGATCCAAATCAGCTGGCGCTTACCAACGAACCCCAGCATCAGGAGGCAAAACGTCAGCGGATGCTCAATTTTTCCGTCTGATCCAGCCACTCAAGGGACCCACCGCAGCGACGCGGCCTCTGCGAAGGACAGCAGCATGACCAGCAACCCCACAGCACCCCAACCCAAGGTGGAAAACTGGGCCTATCCCTTCAAGGCGAAGGGCGGCCAGGACGTCACCGATCCCTGGCTCTATCAACAGGCGCTCGCCCATGCCCAAGGTGGCACCTATCTCCTGGGCAGCAATGGCCTCTGGCATGGTGGCGTGCACTTCGACGAAGGCACCTCGGCCTTTCTGGACCAGTCCCGCATCCATTGCATCGCCGACGGCGAGGTGGTCGCCTATCGTATCGACGACAAGGTTCATCGCTTCGTCCCCGGCATGGACTCGACGTCGGAAGGCAAGACCTACTCCACCAGCTTCGTCCTGATCCGCCACCGTCTGGAAGCTCCGCAGTTGCCTAACGGCAACGAAACGCCACCTTCGCTGGTCTTCTTCAGCCTCTACATGCACCTGCTGGACTGGGCAAGTTACCAAGCCACGTCCACCCTGCCCCGGCCGCCCTTCTGGGACAATGATCGCTATCGCGTGCAAACCCAGGGCGGCAAGCTCAATGTACGCCAAGAGCCGCGCGGTAATGCGCCAGTCCAGGCCGAGCTCGACAACGGTAGCCGGATACGGATTGCCGGGGATGGCGACTGGTGCCAGATCATCGAGATCCTCGACAACGGCTTGACCCTTCGCCCAGGGCACACCCAGCCCGGCCTGGGCTACGTCGCCCGCCGCTACCTCAAGCCGGAAGCCGCACCCAAGGCACAGAACATCGTAGTGGTCCTGGACCAGCCCTTCCCCATCAAGGCTGGCGCTCTGCTAGGCCACCCAGGCCTCTACGAAGGTCGGCAGCAGATCCACCTCGAAACCTTCAGCTGCGACGACGTTCCCGCCTTCATCGAGCGCAGCCGGGCCTGGGCCGTCCGCCTACCAGAAAGCGACAAGACCCTGCTGAAGATCCATGCCGGCGCGAGCAAGCTGATCACTCACAGGCCCGATATCGACGGCAGCCATCCACCACGGATCAGCGATCCCGGCGTTCAGGTGGGGGTAGACCTGATTCTCAGCCAGGGTCAACTCGATGCTCTACCTGCAGCCGACAAGATCATGATCGCCGCGCGTAACGAAGGCGGCGTTCGTACACCGGAACAGCGCTGGTGGCATTTGAAGGGTTTGTTGGCGGATGGTGAAGGGAAGCCGATAGAGGGATGGCTTTGTGAGCGAGATTTTATTACTAGTCGGCATAGTCCTTGGGACTTCCCTGATTACGAACTAGTTAAAGAGACCACTACATACAGGGCAAAACTGGCCTACTCCCTTTGCGCCAATCGCCAACTTACTAAAGTAGAACTCTCACGCTTCGAAGTTGAAATACAACAAGCCCAGCAAAGCTCGCTTACTACAAAAATATCTAGAATACTTTCTCCTACAACAGCTTTGAGAAACTCAGACCTCACCAAAAACCTAACAAATCCTTGGATATTTCAAAAAATAGGGGCGCTGGTAATTCAGCATGAGATCGAGTGGGCATGGAGTGCGGAAAAATGGGATTCCTTAGATGTCCTGATGTTTGGCGGAGACAACAAAAACAATCACTGGAAACTACAAAAGGAAATTATAAAAAATCTGTCTTGGTGGAATGCTGCATCAGCAAAGATAAGAGGGCTGGATGCAGATAAATGTTGGTACTTCAACCCAGATAGCTTTTTTCACCATTTTATCGAAACAAAGAGAGAATTAATAACGCTAGACATGTTACAAATTATAAACCCAAGACGTGACAATGCCTACTATGAAAAAGTACTTCCATACCTAAACAAGTACGCTAAAGTATTCAAAGTCAACACACCAATTAGAATAGCTCATTTTCTAGCTCAGACTGGCCATGAGAGTGGCTTTATTGTTAAATCAGAAAATGCAGGCTATAGCGCTAGGAGAATGAGAGAGATGTTCGGCTGCAAGGGTGGCAGTAAGAACTATTCCAAAGCGAATGACGACTGTAGTTTTGGAAGACAAAGGGATAGGCTTTGGTCAGAGGAATCAAAGTTTGTAATGAATGCCGAAGCGCTTCTGAATTTCGTTTACTCTTCAAGGATGGGGAACGGCGATGAATCTAGTGGAGACGGCTATAAATATAGAGGACGAGGCATTATACAACTGACCGGTAAAGATACCTACAGACGTTACACAGAAATCCATAACCGGGCTAATCCTGACGATTTTAGAGATTTTGTGGAGCAGCCCGACTTAATCACCGACTCGCTTCAATACGGTATCGAGTCTGCTTTTGTATATTGGGATATGGCTAATGCAAATAAGCTCGCCGATGCAGACAACACGGTTGCATTAAGCAAGGCTATCAATGGCGGCCTGAACGGATTCAAGGATCGAGCAAAATGCTTAGAAAAAATAAAAAGCCATTTGTATATTCAAAGATGAAAATATTCAGCATCACGGCACTACTATTTTTTCATAGCATATCGTATGCGAATGGAACACCCAATCAAGGCCTATGTAGCGCAGATGAAATAAACCTGTTTAATTGCAATTTAAAGGGCAAAAATGCTTCACTATGTTTCAACGAGACAAAGAACCGAATGCAATACCGTATTGGAACAGAAGCTAAAAGGGACTTCACCTACCCGCAAATTCCAAAAAGCAACGAGTACAGATTTAAGCTAAGTACCACCCCTTACCCAGGAGGCGGAGAAAATAGAATTACATTCACCAATGGCATATATAGCTATTTCATATACGATATTACAAAAACCCAGCAAGACACCGCTTCATTAGACCCCGTACAAACAGCCGGCATTGCTGTTTATGCAAACAGAAAAAGAATTGCTCATATAAAATGTGAAAACTCTGAAACTAGCATTTCCTCTCTTGCTTTTGAAATTCTACAAAGAGAAGAGTTTTCTTATGCTATAGACACAGATTAACTTAGCAAAAACTTCACTCTGTCTTCCAACAACCCCGGAAACCTCGTATACCACGTCTGATTCAACGGCGACGGATGCGGCAGCGGATAGAGCGTTAGCGTCTTGCGGATGCCCTCCTCCGTTTCCAGGGTGACCTCGATGTTGCTTTCGAAACGCTCTTCACTCTTCCAGAAGGCTTCCAGGCGGGCGCGTTCTTCCTTGGATTGGCCGATGCCGAACCAGAGGAAGGCTTCGCGGCCAAGGGTGATGAGCTGAGTGCCGCGCCAGTGCTCGATCAGCAGGCGGCGCATCAGGGGGTGAAAGGTCTTTTTCACCCGTTCCGACCAGGCTTTGTTGCCGAGCGGCTTGTAGGGCACGGTGTTGGCCCAGAAGAATTGCTGGCTCAGGCTGCGGGTGGCTTCGAAGTCGTCCGGGGGCTGGCCGTGCAGGTGCTTGTAGAGAACCTTGCGGGCGATCTGGCCACCGCTACCGATGAAGGGTTCGCCGTACTTCACCTCGTCCCGCCCCGGATCGCGACCGAAGAAGCCCAGGGGCGCATCGGGATCGCCCAGACCGATGATGGGGTCCAGCGGGTCCTTGGCGAACTGTTCGTAGACCGGAAGATCGACACCTGGAAGATCGGCAGCGAGCTGGCGAAAGGCTTCGCGCTCAGCGGAAGACAGCGGCATGCAACAGGTCTCCATCGAGGAATTAATCCCTCTTGTAGAGCGCTGTCCTGTGGGTGACGTTCCGTAACGACTGGCGGAGCGGCAGCCCTGGGACGATAGGGTAAACTGCCCGGCTCGAACGACCCCTCAAGGTGAATCCCGTTGATCAATCTGCTACGCAACGGCCTCGGCCAGGTGATCGTCGGCCTGGATCTGGTAACCCGGCCGCGCAAGCTCCAGCGCCCTGAGCAGGCCCAGGCGGCCATCGAGGCGGAACTGGCGAATCTGTCGCTCTATCAGTTCCAGGCCTGCCCCTTCTGCGTGAAGACGCGCCGGGCGCTGCATCGGCTGAACCTGCCGATCCGCCTCAAGGACATCAAGAAGGACCCGCAGCTGCGCGCCGAGCTGGAACAGGGTGGTGGTCGGGTGAAGGTGCCTTGCCTGCGGATCGACGAAGGCAGCCAGAGCGTATGGATGTACGAGTCGGACGACATCATCGCCTATCTGGAGCAGCGCTATGGCGAGCGGCAGCTGGCCTGAGGTCTAGCGGTGAGGAATAGTGGACAAGGCGGCGCCGTTGTCCACGCTACGGGTCTAGCGCAGCGTCCGTAGGTCGGGTTGGGCGCAGCGAAGCCCAATGCTGCCAGGTCTTGAGCCACGCGGTTGGGCTTCGACGATAGGGCTGTCTCGGCCCAACGCCCTCCTCCTCAGAACTCGATCTGCACATCCCCCTGCGGGATGCTGCAGCAGGACAGGATGTAGCCTTCGGCTTCGTCTTCCTCGGTAATGCCGCCGTTGTGGTCCATGACCACCTCGCCGCTCTTCTTGAGCACCTTGCAGGTGCCGCAGATGCCCATGCCGCAGGCCTTGGGGATGTGCAGGCCGAGCTTGGCCGCGGCGCCGTGGATAGTCTCGCCCGGGCCGATGCTGACGCTCTTGTCGCTCTCGGTGAAGGAGATCAGGCACTGGGCTTCCAGGGGAATCGGCGGCAGGTCGGCGGCGGCTTCGGCCTGTTCGGCGGCCTCGACCTTGGCTTCCGGCGGCGTCGCGCCAAAGGATTCCTCGTGGTAGCGGGTCATGTCGAAGTCCAGCTCGCGGAGCATGGCCTTGACGGCATTCATGTAGGGCGTGGGACCGCAGCAGAAGATCTCGCGTTCACGGAAGTCCGGTGCCATCAGCTCCAGCATGCGGCGGTCGAAGTAGCCGCGGAAACCGGCCCAGGACTCACCGTGCTCGGTGCGCTCGCACACCAGGTTCAGGGCGAAGTTGTCAATCCGCGCGGCCATGTGCTCCAGCTCACCCTGGTAGATGATGTCGCGCGGGGTGCGGGCGCTGTGCACGAAGACCATGTCGACGCTGGCGTTGGTGTCGTAGAACCAGCGCGCCATGGACATCACCGGGGTGATGCCGACGCCACCGGAGAGGTAGAGCACCTTGTCGGCGGGATAGTCGATGGCGTTGAACAGCCCGACCGGACCGTGCACCGCCAGGTTGTCGCCGACCTTGAGATTGTCGTGCAGCCAGTTGGACACCTGACCACCCGGTACGCGCTTGACGGTGATGGAGAAGCTGTAGGGCACCGAGGGCGAGCTGGAGATGGTGTAGGAGCGCATCACCTGGCGGCCGTCGATCTCCAGTTCCAGGGTCACGAACTGGCCCGGCTTGAAGAAATACATCAGCGGGATTTCGGCGGTGAAGCAGAAGGTGCGTACGTCCCAGGTTTCCTGGATGACCTTGACGCAGCGCACGGGGTGGCGGCCATTGGTCCAGGTCTGGGTGGTTACGGGATTGAGGAAGGTATTCATGACGCACCTCGACTGCCACTGGGGCTATTGGCGGCGATTCTGGGAGGGCCCCACGACCGCCACTTTCCCAATCGCGACATCCACATGTCGATGGCGACCGGCCCAGCAGTGGCAAGGGCTGGGGCGTCGTGAACAGCGTCGGCCATGTCGCCCATGAGCAAGGCCCCCTCCCGGCTCCGGCCCCACACTCCGCCCCAAGCCGAACCTGAACAGCGCGCGACGGGCGAAACCTAGGGTCATTCGGCGGCCCTGCCCCGTCGGCCAATAGCCTTGCAGTACCGTGACCAACCACTTTCGCCACCCGCCGCGGTGGCCACGAGGATGTACGATGGACGTCAGCACCTTGAGTTTGGGCGACCCTCTCGATCCGGCCCGCAAGGCCACGGCCGAGATGCTGCGAACCCGCGAGCGCACCTACTCCCTGCCCCAGCCGTTCTACAACGACGAGCGCCTGTTCCAGATCGACATGCAGGAGATCTTCGGCAAGGAATGGCTGATCGCCGGCATGACCTGCGAGATCCCCACCAAGGGCAACTTCATCACCCTGCAGCTGGGCGACAACCCCATCCTGGTGGTCCGCGGTGCCGAGGGCAAGGTGCATGCCTTCCACAACGTCTGCCGCCATCGGGGTTCGCGCCTCTGCGTGAGCGACAAGGGCAAGGTCGCCAAGCTGGTCTGCCCCTACCACCAGTGGACCTACGAGCTGGACGGCCGCCTGCTGTTCGCCGGCAGCGAGATGGGCGCCGACTTCAACATGGCCGACTTCAACCTCAAGCCGGTCCACGTCAAGACCGCCGGCGGCTACATCTTCATCTCCCTGGCCGATGAGCCACCGGCCATCGACGACTTCCTGCGTACGCTCGAGCACTACATGGAGCCGTACGACATGGAGAATGCCAAGGTCGCGGTGCGCACCGACCTGGTCGAGCAGGCCAACTGGAAGCTGGTGCTGGAAAACAACCGCGAGTGCTACCACTGCAGCGGCTCCCACCCCGAACTGCTGAACACCCTGCTGGAGTGGGACGACGTCACCGATCCGCGCGCCTCCCAGGCGTTCAAGGACCAGGTCGCCGCCTGCACCAGTCGCTGGGACGCCGACAACATCCCCTACGCCCATGCCAGCTTCGGCCTGCGCAACCGCATCGTGCGCATGCCGCTGCTCGCCGGTACCGTGTCCATGACCATGGACGGCAAGCCCGGCTGCAAGAAACTCATGGGGCGCATCAAGGACCCGGACCTGGGCTCCATGCGCATCCTGCACCTGCCGCACTCCTGGAACCACTGCATGGGCGATCACATGATCGTCTTCACCGTCTGGCCGCTGGGTCCGACCGAGACCGTGGTGACCACCAAGTGGCTGGTGCACAAGGATGCCGTGGAAGGCGTCGATTACGATCCGGTCAACCTGCGCAAGGTCTGGGATGCCACCAACGATCAGGATCGTCGCCTGGCCGAGGAGAACCAGCGCGGCATCAATTCCAAGGCCTATCAGCCGGGTCCCTATTCAAAGACTTACGAATTCGGAGTGATCAACTTCATCGACTGGTACAGCGAGCGGCTGCTCAACAACCTCGGTGAAGAAGCACCGGCGGCGCACCTGCGTCAGGTCAGCGGCGACTGACGGTCGCTGGGACGGCCCTTCCGTGGAGCCGCAAGGGTTCCACGGAAGCCTGCAAACGTCCGACCTTTCTTTTGCTGCGAACTTTTGCCGCACCCGTCCTAGAGCCTTTTCGCCAAATCATCACCTAAAGTTGTGACCCTGTTCGCATTCCGAACCCTCCTCCCGGCAGGCCGTCATGACTCTTCGCTCCTTGTCCATCGCTACCCGCAACCTGCTGTGCTTTGGCATCCTGGCGGTCCTCGTCGCGGCGCTAGGACTCTTCGGCTGGTATCAGCTGTCCGAGATCCGTCAGCTGGGGCATCAGGTGGAGCAGCGCTACATCCCGACCCTGATCGCGGCCGACAATCTGAGTCTGCTGGTGGCCCGTACGCGCATCGAGACCCTGCGTCTGCTGGCCATGCCCGATGCCCAGACCCTGGCCAGCACCCGCCAGAAGCTGGACGGCCTGAGCACCGAGGTGCAGGCCATCTTCGGCCGCTATCAGCACGAACTGCTGTCGACAAAGAGCCGCTCTGCGCTGGACGAATTGCGCCAGGTGCAGCAGAGCTACATGCAGGGCGTGCAGCAAATCGCCGATCTGGCCGGTGCGGGTCAGCTCGACCAGGCGCGCCAGGTGGTGCGGCAGAGCATGGGCCCGCTGGGTACGCGGATGAACGCCTGCATAGAGACGCTCCGCCAGGCGGTCGAGCAGGACATTCACGCCGCCAGCGCGGATGCGGACGAAGCCTATGCACGCTCCAACAGCGTGACCTGGCTGGCCATCCTGGTGACCCTCACCCTCACCGGCCTGCTGGCCTGGCGCCTGACGCGCAGCGTGGCCACCCCCATCGCCCAGGCGGTAGCGGCAGCCCGCACCATCGCGACCGGAGACCTGACCCAGGCGCTGGACAGCCGTGGCCACGACGAGGCGGCTCAGCTGCTGCAGGCCATGCAGCAGATGCAGGGCCAGTTGCGCGAGACCCTGGGGCATATCGGCGACTCGGCCAGCCAGCTGGCTTCCGCCGCCGAGGAGATGACCTCGGTCATGCAGGAAAGCGCCACCGGCCTGCAACAGCAGAACAACGAGATCGAATCGGCGGCGACTGCCGTCACCGAAATGAGCCAGGCGATCGAGGAGGTCGCCGGCAACGCCTCCTCCACCTCCCATGATTCGCGCCAGGCTGCCGATACCGCCGTTCAGGGGCAGCGTCAGCTGGGCGATACCCTCACCGCCATCGAGGCCCTCACCGAGCAGGTCCTCGGTGCCAGTGCCCGGGCTCGCGAGTTGGAAACCCAGACGCGCGACATCAGCCAGGTGCTGGACGTGATCCGCTCGGTCGCGGAACAGACCAACCTGCTGGCACTGAACGCCGCCATCGAAGCGGCGCGCGCGGGCGAGGCCGGTCGCGGCTTCGCCGTGGTGGCCGACGAGGTGCGCGCCCTGGCCCATCGCACCGGTGAGTCCACCCGCGAGATCGAGGGCATGATCGGCAACATCCAGCAGGGTACCGGCCAGACCGTCGATGCCTTGCTGACCAGCGCCGACCAGGCGCGCCAGACGCGCGAGCAGGCGCAATCCGCCAATGCCGCCCTGGCCGTCATCGCCCAGTCGGTCGCGGGCATCGACGAGCGCAATCTGGTGATCGCCAGCGCTGCCGAAGAACAGGCCCAGGTGGCGCGCGAAGTCGACCGCAATCTGGTACGCATCCGCGACGTGTCGGTGCAGACCGCGGCGGGTGCCGAGCAGACCCGGGCCTCCAGCCAGCAACTGGCGACGCTGGCCGCGACCCTCAGCGGCCAGGTGCGGCGTTTCCAGTTCTAGCCACGATCGAGGATGGAGACTGGCCAGCCCTGCGCGCCCGTCGGCGCCCTCTGCGCGATGATCAGGTTTAAGACGAATGACCATCAAGTCACGGCGGCCATAGCCGTTAAAGGGAGCCTCACTCTTCACCGGGGCTGCCGCCGTGACCTTTCGTTCCTTCTCCCTCGCCATTCGCAGTGTGTTGTGTTTCGGCCTGCTGGCCATCCTCGTCGCCAGTCTGGGCCTGTTCGGCCTGCTGCAACTGTCGCAGATCCGTGCCCAGGGCCAGGTGATCGAGACCAACAACGTGCCCAGCATCGTCGAAGCCGACAACCTTGCCCTGCAACTGGCCCGCACCCGGGTCGAGGTGCTGCGCCTGCTGGCCATTCCGGACGCCACCACCGTCGCCAACACGCGCAAGAAGATCGACAGCATCAATGCCGACATCGGCGCGGGTTTCGGTCGCTATGAAAAACTCGTCAGCAGCGATCGTGAGCGCCAGGCCTTCGATGCCCTGCGCCAGATCCATGGCGACTATGTCCGCTACACCGCGCAACTGGCCGACCTCATCGGGGCCGGCAAGCTCGACGAGGCCCGCAGCCTGATCCAGACCAGCATGGCCCAGCTCGGCGTGCAGATGAACGAGCGCACCGAGGCCCTGCGCAAGATCAACCAGGAAGACATCAAGGCTGCCTCCAAGTACTCCGGCGACACCTATGCCCAGGCCACCTCCATCACCTGGATCGTCATCGCCGTGGCCCTGGGTCTGACCGTGCTGCTGGCCTGGCGCCTGACCCTGAGCATGACCCGGCCCATCGCCGAGGCCGTGGCTGCCGCCCGGACCATCGCCAGTGGCGATCTGACCCAGACCCTGGATACCCGCGGTCACGACGAAGCCGCCCAGCTGTTGCAGGCCATGCAGCAGATGCAGACCAATCTGCGCGACACCCTGGGGCACCTGGGCCATTCCGCTACCCAGCTGGCCTCCGCCGCCGAGGAGATGACCGCGGTCATGCAGGAGAGCGCCCACGGCCTGCAACAGCAGAACAGCGAGATCGAGATGGCGGCCACCGCCGTCACCGAGATGAGCCAGGCGGTGGACGAAGTGGCCGGCAATGCCACTTCCACCTCGTCCGAATCGCGCCAGGCCGCCGATACCGCGCGCCAGGGCCAGCGTCAGCTGGGCGATACCCTGGGCGCCATCGAGGTGCTGACCGAGAACGTGCTGGGTGCCAGCGAACAGGCCCGCCAGCTGGCCGAGCAGACCCGCAACATCAGCCAGGTGCTGGACGTGATCCGCTCGGTCGCCGAACAGACCAACCTGCTGGCGCTCAACGCCGCCATCGAAGCCGCGCGTGCCGGTGATGCCGGTCGCGGCTTCGCCGTGGTCGCCGACGAGGTCCGCGCCCTGGCCCATCGCACCGGCGAATCCACCCGCGAGATCGAAGGCATGATCGGCAGCATCCAGCAGGGCACCGGGCAGACCGTCGATGCGCTGCTGACCAGCGCCGACCAGGCGCGCCAGACCCGCGAGCAGGCGCAGTCGGCCAACGCCGCCCTGGCCGCCATCGCCCAGTCGGTGTCGGGCATCGACGAGCGCAACCTGGTGATCGCCAGCGCCGCCGAAGAGCAGGCCCAGGTGGCCCGCGAGGTGGATCGCAACCTGGTGCGCATCCGCGATCTGTCGGTGCAGACCGCCGCCGGTGCCGAACAGACGCGTGCCGCCAGCCAGCAGCTCTCCGAACTGGCGGTGGAGCTCAACGGCCAGATCCGCCGCTTCCGCGTGTGACCTGTCCGGCAGGGACACCCCTGCCGGACCCCGTCGCGGTGGCAAAACCGGGAGGCGACCGCTACGCTGGCGCCTTCGCCCACCGCGCCTCTCTCGCATGAGCTATCGCTACGTCATCTTCGACTTCGACGGCACCCTGGCGGACAGCCTGCCCTTTCTGCTGAGCTGCCTGGGCGAGCTGGCGCAAACCCATGGCTTTCGCCAGCCGACCGCCGACAAGTGGCCCCGGCTGCGCGCCGCTTCCCTGACCGGTCTGCTCGACAGCCTGGGCATCCCCCTCTGGCAGGTGCCACGCATCGCCCGGCACTATCGCCGGCTGCTGGTCCAGCGGGGCGATCAGGTCCTGCCCTTCGCCGAGATTCCCGCCACCCTCGACCGCTTGCAGGCCAGCGGCCTGCAACTGGGCCTGGCGACCTCCAACTCCGCCGCGGCCGTCCACCAGGTGCTGCCCCAGGCCGGACGTCTGTTCGCCGCTGGCGAATTCGACATCCCCCTGCTGGGCAAGGCCCGGCGCCTGACACGCCTGATCCGCCGACAGGGCGTCGCGCCGGCCGATGCGCTCTATGTGGGCGACGAGCTACGCGATCTCCAGGCCGCGCGCCGCGCCGGTCTGGGCTGCGCCGCCGTGGCCTGGGGCTATGGCTGCCCGGCGGCGCTGCACGCGCAGCGCCCCGATCTCTTCTTCGAACAGCCGGCCGAGCTGCTGCGGCTGACGACCTCTCCCTGCTGAAGGAATGCCCATGAAGTCTCTGTTGCTGGTCGCTGGTCTCTGTCTGAGCGGTCTCTTGCACGCCGCCGAACTGCAGGTGCGGGTCGAGACGGTCGACGCCTCGGGGGGCCAGCTGCTGCTGGCGGTGTTCGACAGCGAAGCGGCCTGGAAGGAGCACAAGACACCGGTGGCCCAGGCCCATCTCGTCGCGCAGGCGGGTGCCCAGGAGCAGCGCTTCGAGCTGCCGCCCGGGCGTTACGCCGTATCGGTCATCCACGACAGCAACGGCAACAGCCAGCTGGACACCAATTTCATCGGCATGCCCACCGAACAATACGGCTACAGCAACAATCCGCCGCTGCGCATGCGCATGGCCACCTTCGAGGAATGCGCCTTCACCCTGCCGGCCGCAGGCCTGCGCCAGCAGGTGACGCTGCGCTAGGCCACAGCGGTCATGCACAGGCTTCCAAACAGAAAATCAACAGAGTTATCCACAAGGCTTTTAGCGGCGATCGTTGAGCCCGGCGTTGAACAGACGTGGATAACTCCTTGGGATGACAGCAGAAATCCCTTGACTCGGAAATATCCCGGAAAACTGGTCATTATTTGATCGATTCCCTGGAAGCCGCGCCAGCTCTGGTCTCTGGCACTAGACAAACAACCTATCCACAGGCCTATGCAGCTCTGTTGTGGGTTGTGGAAAATACTCGAAAGCGGATTGATCACTTTTTGTACGATCCTCTGCAGGCCTTGCCAGCCATGGCGTACAGGTCAGGTCCCACATCTTTTCCACAGGCACGCACACAGCAGATGTGGGAAAGCCGGGAGGCCGAGTCCGCTACCGGCTGTTCAGGTGACCTGAATCGAATTGGCTATTTATTGAGCAATTTTATCCAGGCAACCCCCTGATCGGTTGCTGACAACTTGCCCAGGGCTTATCCACAGCCTTTACCTGTCGGGCAATGACGGCAAAGCCATCCAATGTTCGCAGCCTGACTCGGCGGATCACGCCGTAACGGATTCGATCAACAGGCCCGATGCTCGGCCAGCCCTTCTGGCAAGCGGCTTTGCGTTGAAAGCGAACAGACTGCCCACAGAGTTATGCACAGCTTGCAGGCTGTCCAGGCATAAAAAAAGACCGCCCGAAGCGGTCTTTTGAAGAGCTGGCGAAGGCCTAGCGCGCAGTGCGTACGCTGTCCGACAGCTGCTTGCAGAGGCCAAGCACGCCGTCGATGGCAGCACCCGAGGACTCTGCCTTGGCGATCTGATCGACGAACGCCGAGCCCACCACCACACCATCGGCGATGCGGGCGATCACCCGCGCCTGCTCGGGGGTACGGATGCCGAAGCCGACGGCCAGGGGCAGGTCGGTGAAGCGGCGCAGGCGCGCCACGGCGGCCTCGACGTGCTCGGTGGTGGCCGAGCCGGCACCGGTCACGCCAGCGACGGACACGTAGTAGACGAAGCCGGAGCTGGTATTAAGTACGCGCGGCAGGCGGGCGTCATCGGTGGTCGGGGTGGTCAGGCGGATGAAGTCGATGCCGGCGGCCTGGGCCGGCAGCGCCAGCTCGGCGTCGTGCTCGGGCGGCAGGTCGACCACGATCAGGCCATCCACGCCCGCTTCGGCGGCTTCCGCCAGGAAGCGCTCCACACCATAACGATGGATGGGATTGTAATAGCCCATCAACACCAGTGGCGTCTCGCCTTCCCCGCGGCGGAAGTCGCGCACCATCTCCAGGGTCTTGGCCAGATTCTGGCCCGCCTGCAGCGCCCGCAGGGCAGCAGCCTGGATGGCCGGGCCGTCGGCCATGGGATCGGTGAAGGGCATGCCCAGCTCGATGACGTCGGCACCGGCCGCCGGCAGGCCCTTGAGGATGGCCAGGGCGGTGTCGTAGTTCGGATCGCCGGCGGTGGTGTAGGTGACCAGAGCCGCGCGGCCCTCGGCCTTCAGCGCAGCGAAGCGGGTTTCCAGGCGGCTCATAGCTTGTCTCCCAGGTGACTCATCACGGTCTGCATGTCCTTGTCGCCGCGACCCGAGAGACAGATCACCATCAGGTGGTCCTTGGGCAGGTGCGGTGCACGCTTGTAGGCCTCGGCCAGGGCGTGAGCCGTTTCC
Source organism: Pseudomonas sp. SORGH_AS_0211 (assembly GCF_031453455.1). Taxonomy (NCBI): domain Bacteria; kingdom Pseudomonadati; phylum Pseudomonadota; class Gammaproteobacteria; order Pseudomonadales; family Pseudomonadaceae; genus Pseudomonas; species Pseudomonas sp. SORGH_AS_0211. The sequence goes on from NZ_JAVIZV010000001.1 coordinate 4,223,119, forward strand.
AGCGCCGGAATGATGCCTTCCAGACGGCAGGTCTGGTGGAAGGCCTTGAGCGCCTCGTCATCGTTGATCGGCACGTATTCCACGCGCTTCACGTCGTGCAAGTGGGCGTGCTCTGGGCCGATGCCGGGATAGTCCAGGCCGGCGGAAATGGAGTGGGCATCGATGATCTGGCCATCGTCGTCCTGCAGCAGAAAGGTACGGTTACCGTGCAGTACGCCGGGCACCCCGCCGTTGAGGCTGGAGGCATGCTTGTCGGTGTCGACGCCGTGGCCGCCGGCCTCGACGCCAATGATGGCGACGTCCCGGTCATCGAGAAATTCATGGAACAGGCCCATGGCATTGGAGCCGCCGCCGACGCAGGCGATCAGGCTGTCGGGCAGGCGCCCTTCCTTCTCCAGGATCTGCGCGCGGGTCTCGCGACCGATCACGGCCTGGAAATCGCGGACCATGGCCGGATAGGGGTGCGGACCGGCCACGGTGCCGATCAGGTAGAAGGTGTCGGCGACATTGGTCACCCAGTCGCGCAGCGCCTCGTTCATGGCGTCCTTGAGGGTGCCGGTACCGGACGTGACCGGGATCACCTCGGCACCCAGCAGCTTCATGCGGAAGACGTTGGCCTGCTGGCGATCGATGTCGGTGCTGCCCATGTAGATGACGCAGGGCAGGCCGAAGCGCGCGGCGACGGTAGCGGTGGCCACGCCATGCATGCCGGCACCGGTCTCGGCGATAATGCGGGTCTTGCCCATGCGCTTGGCCAGCAGGATCTGGCCAATGCAGTTGTTGATCTTGTGCGCGCCGGTGTGGTTCAGCTCTTCGCGCTTGAGATAGATCTTGGCACCGCCGAAGTGCTCGGTCAGGCGCTCGGCGAAGTACAGCGGATTGGGGCCGGCCGACGTAGTCGCGCTGGAAGTAGGCCAGCTGCTCGAGAAACGCCGGATCCTCCATGGCGGTCTCGTATTCGCGCTGCAGATCGAGGATCAGCGGCATCAGGGTTTCGGCGACATAGCGACCACCGAACTGGCCGAACATGCCTTGAGCGTCGGGGCCCTGGCGATAAGCGAACTGGGTCATGGGATTCTCCTGCAAAGATGGATCTACCTTACCTGCTTGAGTGCCGCTGATAAATCGATAAGATCGCGATGACCCGTCAGGAAATCTCACAGATGAGCGATCCCCGCGACCTGCCCCCGCTGAATGCCCTGCGTGCCTTCGAGGCCACCGCCCGCCTGGGTGGCATGGGCCGCGCCGGGGACGAACTGCATGTGACCCATGGTGCCGTGAGTCGCCAGATCCGTGCCCTGGAGGAACAGCTGGGGGTGGCGCTGTTTCGCCGCGAAGGCCGGGGGCTGGCGCTGACCGAAGCGGGGCTGCGCCTGCGCGAGGTGAGTGGCGAGGTCTTCGAGCGATTGCGTGAGGTGAGCGCCGAACTCAAGGCCGGCAATCGCCGGGGGCCGTTCGTGCTGGGCTGCCCGGGCAGCCTGGTGGCGCGCTGGTTCATTCCGCGGCTGGACCGCCTCAATCGCGATCTGCCGGAGCTGCGCCTGCACCTCTCGACCCGTACCGACGACACCCCGCTGGCCGCCGCCGGCCTGGACGCCAGCCTGTTGTTCACCGAGACCGCACCCCCTCCGGACGTCCTGCCCTATCACCTGGCGCCCGAGCGCATCGGGCCGGTGCTGAGTCCCTACTGCCCGGCCTATCTGCGGCTCAGGGACGGCGACCTGCAGGCCTTGCTGGCCGAACGGCTGCTGCACACGCTGTCGCGGCCCCAGGCCTGGCCACAGTGGTTCGCCACCCAGAGCCTGGAGGCGCCGGTGCTGGATTACGGGCAGGGCTTCGAGCACCTCTATTACCTGCTGGAGGCGGCGCTGTCGGGATTGGGCGTGGCGATCGCGCCGGAGCCACTGGTGGCGGCGGATCTGAAGGCGGGCAGACTGGTTGCGCCCTGGGGCTTCGCAGCGACCGGTGCGGAGTTGGCGCTATGGGCGCCAGGTCGGCTGGCGGATGAGCGGGTGGAGCGGTTGGCGGCCTGGCTCAGAACCGAGCTGGCCGAACGCTAGCGCCCGAGGCATCGCGCAGGATGCCTCGGACTGCCGCGATCAGTTGTCGCCGCGCAGCAATGCCCAGCCGACCAGGACGGTCACGCCAGCGGCAATGCCGACGGTAGCCCAGGGATGTTCGCGCGCCACGCCACTGGCGGCGCGACCGTACTGACGGGTCAGACGACGCACGTCGTCATAAACTTCTTCCAGCGAATCGCCCGAATGATGCAGAGCGTCACGAGCGGTGCTCTTGAAGGAATTCAGGCTGCTGCGGGATTCGCGTGCAGCGTTCTTCTTCAACGATGCCAGCGAGTCGAGCAGGCTGTTGATTTCGTTCTCGATGCTGGCGATGGACGCCTGGTAATCGGTGTTACGGGCCATGACAACCTCCTGGGATGGACGGATTCAGGAAATGTGACTACCGAGGCGTTGGAAAGTGCTGCAAAGCGGTGGGCGAGAGCCTGGCAGTGAACTTATCGGGGCCTTTCGCGGCCTCAAATGTCAGAAGCACCCTTCCCGGCGAGTCGACCGCGACACCGGTCAACGCGTTGCCGGCTATCCGCTGCAGCGCCCGTCATTGCTGACCCAGGAGATTTTCATGTCCGATCATCACACCTACAAGAAGCTGGAAATCGTTGGCTCTTCCACCACCAGTGTCGAGGACGCCATTAATAATGCCCTCGCCGAGACTTCCAAGTCGGTAAAGAACCTGGAATGGTTCGAAGTGGGTGAAATCCGCGGTCATATCCAGGACGCAAAGGTGGCGCACTATCAGGTCACCCTGAAGATCGGCTTCCGTATCGAAGCCAGCTGAGCAGCTATTCAAGACCTCCCTCCCCTCGCAAAAGGACAGGCAAGATGCGTAGAGTCGTGATTACCCTCGGTTTGTTGGCCCTGAGCGGCGGTGCTTTCGCCGCTGGCACCTCGTGCGACACGGTCAAGGCCGATATCGATGCTAAGCTGCAGGCCAAGCAGGTAGCGCACTACAGTCTCGAGGTGGTGGACAAGGGCAGCGCCAGCGCCTCCGCCAAGGTGGTGGGCAGCTGCGAAGGCGGTAGCAAGGACATCGTCTACCAGCGTCGTTAGGTCACTGACGGCAAGGCGCCGCCCAGCGGCGGCACCCTGGCTCTCGAAGAAACGCCCACGGTCGCCAGACAGTGGGCGTTTCTTCTTTCAGAGATCCGTGGCGGGACCAAAGAACTCGTGACGGATCTGCTGCTCCGGCACCCCCAGTTCCAGCAGATCGCGCCGTACCTGCGCCATGAAGGGCTGCGGACCGAGGACGTAGGCATCCAGGTCGCGATCCTTGGGCAGCCAGCGCTGCAGGCGCGCCCGGTCCAGTCGCGACGCGTAGGCCTCTTCCGCCACCGGCTCGCTGTAGCAGAAGTACAGCTGCAATTGCGGATGGTGGGCGGCCTGCTCTTCCAGCCAGTGGCCGAAGGCCTGCACCCCGACATGCCGGGTGCAGTGGATCAGCTGGACCGGTCGCCCGCTGGGCAGCGCCGCCGACACCATGGGCAGCAACGGCGTGATGCCGACCCCGCCCGCGATCAGCAGCAGCGGCCGGGTGGAATCCTGCAGGACGAATTCGCCGGCCGGGGCGAAGACCTGCAGCACGCTGCCTTCATGGGCGTCGGTGTGCAGGTAGCGCGAGACCACCCCACCCGGCTGATGCTTGACGCTGATCTGGTAGCCACGGCCATCGCTGGCCGCCGAGATCGAGTAGTTGCGCCGGTATTCCACCCCATCGAGGATCAGACTCAGCCCCAGGTACTGGCCAGGCTGGGCGATGCTGGTGGGCAGGTCGTCCACCGGTTCCAGGTAGAAGGAGCTGATCTCTTCGCTTTCCGGCTCGATCCGGGCGATGCGGAACGGCCGCCCGCCGCGCCAGCCACCGGGCGCCTCGGCCTGGGCCGCATAGCGGTGTTCCTCGGCGCCGATCAGCAGATTGGCCAGTTGGCCATAGGCGCCGGCCCAGGCGTCGATCACGGCATCGGTGGCCACCTCGGCCCCCAGCACTTCGCGGATGCTCTGCAGCAGGGCGATGCCCACCAGGGGATAGTGATCCGGCTGCACCTGCAGCGAGACGTGCTTGTTGACGATCTGCTCCACCAGCGGTCCCAGGGTGTCCAGACGGTCGATGTAGCGGGCATACATGAGTACCGCCCGGGCCAGCGCCCGCGCCTGGGCACCACTGGCCTGGTGGGCGCCGTTGAACAGCGGGCGGATCTCGGGGTTGTCGCCGAGCAACTTGTCGTAGAAATGCCGGGTCAGGGCTTCACCGCCGGTTTCCAATAGGGGGACGGTGGCCTTGATGATGGCTTTTTGGTCTGATGACAGCATGGCAGGGATCTCCAAACAGGACTGCCCTGCTCGTATCACGAGTCGTGCCAACCGAAAAACTGCGCTAGATCAGTCTTTTATCCGGAGAGCAGGTCATAATGACCAAGTCCCTATGACTCGCCGAGGTCAAATTGACCCGTACCACCCTGCTGGAAGCCATGGTGCCACTGGTGGCGGATCTGGCCCGCGACCTACCCGATCAGCAGCGCTATGCCAGCCTGCTCGACGCCCTGCGCCAGGTCCTGCCCTTCGATGCGGTGGCCCTGTTGCGCCTGGATGGCGAGGTGCTGGTGCCCCTGGCAGTGCGCGGGCTCGCGGCCGACACCCTGGGCCGCCGCTTCAAGGTCGGCGAGCACCCGCGCCTGGCGCTGCTGCTGGCGAGTCGTGCGCCCACCCGCTTCGCCCTCGATTGCGACCTGCCCGATCCCTACGATGGGCTGGTGGAAGGCGTGCAAGGGCATCTGGAGGTCCACGACTGCCTGGGCTGTCCACTCTATGTGCAGGACCAGCTCTGGGGCCTGCTGACCCTTGATTCGCTGCAGGCGCAGAACGCCCAGCCCGAGGATCTCACCACCCTGGCCGCCTTTGCCGGGCTGGCCGCCGCCACCGTGGCCGCCGCCGAGCGCATCGGCCAGCTCTCCGCCCGCATCGTCAGCGAGCACGAGCTGACCGTGGCCTATCAGCAATCGGTAGGGCACCAGCGGCCTCGCGAACTCATCGGCCAGAGTCCGGCCAGCCTGCGCCTGCGCCAGGAGATCGAGACCGTGGCGGCCAGCGACCTGACGGTGCTCATCACCGGCGAGACCGGGGTCGGCAAGGAGCTGGTGGCCGAAGCCGTGCATGCCCGCTCCCTGCGCCAGCAGCGGCCGCTGATCAGCCTCAACTGCGCGGCCCTGCCCGAGGCGCTGGTGGAAAGCGAACTCTTCGGCCATGTGCGCGGTGCCTTTTCCGGGGCCGTCAGCGAACGCCGCGGGCGCTTCGAACTGGCCGATGGCGGCACCCTGTTTCTCGACGAGGTGGGCGAATTGCCGCTGACGGTGCAGGCCAAGCTCCTGCGGGTGCTGCAGAGCGGCCAGTTGCAGCGGCTGGGCTCGGATCGCGATCTCAAGGTGGACGTGCGCATCATCGCCGCCACCAATCGCGACCTGGCCGACTGCGTGCGTGCCGGGCGCTTTCGCGCCGATCTCTACCATCGCCTGAGCGTCTATCCGCTGGCCGTGCCGGCCATGCGCGAGCGTGGCCGCGACGTCCTGCTACTGGCCGGTTTCTACCTGGAGCAGAATCGCGCCCGCCTGGGCCTGCGCGGCCTCCGGCTGACCCCCGCGGCGCAACGCACCCTGCTGGCCTACGACTGGCCGGGCAACGTGCGCGAACTCTCCCACCTCATCAGCCGGGCGGCGCTCAAGGCCCATGCCGGCAGCGAGGAACGCGGCGGCATCCTGACCCTGGACAGCGATCAGCTCGGCCTGCCGCTGGGCAGCACGGCCCTGCCCGACGAGGATCCCGCCCTGCCCGCCGCCTCCCTGCGTGAAGCCACGGAGGCCTTCCAGCGCCAGACCATTACCCTGGCTCTGGAACAGCATGGGCAGAACTGGACCCTGGCCGCCGCCGCCCTGGGGCTGGACCGCGCCAACCTCGCCCGCCTGGCGCGGCGGCTCGGGCTCAAGTAGCGCCCGGAGAATAGCGGTCAGAGCGCTTTCTGTACCGCCGGCAGGCCGGGCTGGCCGTCGCGGGTGGTGACCCCCTGCAGCCAGGGCTCCAGCACCTGGGGATGGGCCTTGAGCCAGGCCTTGGCGGCGGCGTCGTAGCTGCCGCCCTTGTCCCGCGCGGCGCTCATGACGGCGTTTTCCATGTCCAGGGTGAACTTCATGTTGGTCAGCAGGCGGGCCGGATTGGGGCACTGCTCGGCGTAGCCCTTGCGCGTCAGGGTGTTCACCGTGCCGGCGGTACCGAAATACTTGTCTCCCCCGGTCAGGTACTTGATCGGGTAGTCGACGTTCATGGGGTGCGGCGTCCAGCCGAGGAAGACCACCCACTTGTCGCGCTTCACCGCCCGCCCGACCTGGGACAGCATGGCCTGCTCGCTGGACTCCACCAGTTGCCAGCCGCCCAGTCCGAATTCGTTGTCCTGGATGATCTTCTGCAGCGACTGGTTGGCCGGCGCGCCGGCACCGATGCCGTAGATCTTCTTGCCGAACTGGTCGGCATGCTTGGCCAGGTCGTCGAAGCTCTTCACGCCGCCTTCCCAGACATAGGTGGGCACCGCCAGGGTGAATTCGGTCCCGACCAGGTTCTGCGCCAGCTCGGTGACCTGCCCGGTCTTCACGAACTGGTCGTAGTGCGCCTGCTGCGCCGGCATCCAGTTGCCGAGGAAGGCATCCACCTGCCCGTTGCGCATGCCGCCGTAGATGATCGGCACCGCCAGGGTCTCGACCTTGCCGGTATAGCCCAGCGCACTCAGGATCGCGCCGGTGAGGGCGTTGGTGGCGGCGATGTCGCTCCAGCCCGGATCGGCCAGGCGAACCGTTGCGCAGGCCTGGTCCTCGGCCTGGGCCGACAGGCTGACCAGGGCCAGCGTGAAGGTAGCGATGATTCCGTGTTTCATGGCCGTGCTCCAGTTAGCGGTTCAGGGTTGAGGGTAGCGCGCGCGACGCTCCAGGTCGTCGAGGTCGATGTGATTGCGCATGTATTGCTGGCTGGCATCGACGAAGGGCTGGTGATCCCAGCTGGTCCGCTCGCCCTGCTCCAGGGCCGCCGCGACGAAGCGCCGCCGCCGCTGGCTGGCCAGTACCTCGCCATGTAGGCGCGGCAGGTCCCAGCGCTGGCGGACCTCGGCCTGGAAGCTGGCGAGCAGCTCGGCATAGTCGGGGCTGGCGGCCAGGTTTTCGCGCTCCAGCGGATCGTTCTGCAAATCGAACAGCAGCGGCGGATCCAGTTCGCAATGGATGTACTTGTAGGCGCCGCGACGGATCATCAACAGCGGGCTGACGGTACCCTCGGCCAGGTATTCGCCGATGACCTCGTCGTGCCCTGCCCGGCCTTCCAGGTGCGGCAGCAGCGAGCGACCGTCCAGCGGCAGCTCATCCGGCAGCTGGCCGCCGGCCAACTCGACGAAGGTCGGCAGCAGGTCCATGGTCGACACCGAGGCCTGCACCCGCGCCGGGGCGAAGCGCCCGGGCGCATGGATCAGCAGCGGTACCCGCGCGGCCATCTCGAACCAGTGCATCTTGTACCAGAGTCCGCGCTCGCCCAGCATGTCGCCATGGTCGCCGGAAAAGACGATCACGGTATCGTCGGCCAGACCGCACTCTTCCAGGGTCTTGAGCAGGTGGCCGACCTGGGCGTCGACATAGCTGCAGGCACCATAGTAGGCCTGGCGGGCGTCGCGGATCTTGGCCTCGGGCAGGGGTTTGTCCCACAGATCGATCACCTTGAGCAGGCGCTGGCTGTGGGGGTCCTGCTGGGCCTGGGGAATGGCGCCTTCCGGCAGCGGGATGTCGACCTCGTTGTACAGGTCCCAGAATTCGCGAGGAATGGTGTAGGGATCGTGCGGGTGGGTCAGGGACACGGTCAGGCAGAAGGGCTGGTCATCGCCGCGACGCACGTGATCGTAGAGGTACTGACGCGCCTTGAAGACCACCTCCTCGTCGAAATCCAGCTGGTTGGTGCGCACGCAGGGCCCGGCCTGCAGCACCGAGGACATGTTGTGGTACCAGCTCGGGCGCACGTCCGCCGCGTCCCAGTTCACCGCCCAGCCGTAGTCCGCGGGATAGATGTCGCTGGTCAGGCGCTCTTCGTAGCCGTGCAACTGGTCCGGTCCGCAGAAGTGCATCTTGCCCGACAGCGCCGTGCGATAACCCAGGCGCCGTAGGTGGTGGGCATAGGTGGGAACGTCGGCGGCGAAATCGGCGGCGTTGTCGTAGCCGCCGATCTTCGACGGCAGCTGGCCGCTCACCAGGGTGAAGCGCGAGGGTGCGCACAGCGGGCTGTTGCAATAGGCGGAATCGAACACCACGGCGCGCTCGGCCAGGCGTTGCAGATTCGGCAGCTTGATCGGCGAGGCGGCGTCGTACAGCGGCAGGATGGGCGCCGCCATCTGGTCGGCCATGAGAAAGAGGATGTTCATCGGCTTGGACAAGAGCGCCTCCGCTAGGATCAGGTTTGCTTATGGGTAGTCCATCATCCGATGCTGAAAAATCTGCGTGAAGGCCATCTGGAGTGATGTTTCGGATAAGCTGGGCTTATGTCTGACCGCCATGGAAAAGCCTTCTTGGACGCCACCCTCCCAGCCGACCGCCCTGCCCTGGCGCTGGACAGCCTGCGCACCTTCGAGGTGGTGGCGCGCCGCCTGAGCTTTACCGCGGCCGCCAGCGAACTGGGCACCACCCAGCCGGCCATCAGTCAGCAGATCAAGCGCCTGGAAGCCCAGCTGCAGGTCCGGCTGTTCGACCGGGTCCATCGCGGCATCCTGCTCACCGAGGCCGGACAGCTGCTGCAGGAATATGTGGAAGCCGGCCTCGCCACCCTGGACGAAGGGGTACGCCTGGTCACCGCCCGGCCTGCCCATGAAGTCCTGCAGGTAGCTACTGACTTCGCCTTCGCCGCCTATTGGCTGTTGCCGCGCCTGCCGCGTTTCCATGCCCGCCACCCGGAGCTGGACGTCAGCCTAGTCACCAGCGATCGGGTGCCGCTGCCCGGTCCGGAGATCGACATCACCCTGGGCTTCGGTGACGGCCGCTTCAAGCATGGCGAAGCCTGGCCGCTGTTTCGCGAAGAGGTCTTTCCGGTGTGCAGTCCGCGTCTGCTCCAGGGTCGGCAGCCGCCGCTGCCCGCCATGGAGCTGGGGCGCTGGCCGCTGCTGCATCTCAAGGCGGCGCCCAACAGCCGCTGGTACGACTGGAAGACCCTGCTGCCGGCGCTGGACCTGGCGCTCCTGCCCGCGGCGCCGTCCGGCGCGGTGCTGAGCTTCGACAACTACACTTTGGTGATCCAGGCGGCCATCGCCGGCCAGGGGCTGGCGATCGGCTGGCGCCACCTGGTGGACGATCTGCTGCGGCAGGAACTGCTCTGTCGCCCCTTCGCCGGACTGGCCACCTCGCGCTATGGCTATTACGCCATCCTGCCCGAGCGCAAGCGGCGCCAGCGGCTGGTGCAGCGCTTTCTCGACTGGCTGCTGGAAGAACTGGAGCTGCCGCGCGAGTCGCTGGCCGGCGCGCGGCTGGCGACCTGAGCCGAACTCAGCGCTCGTAGACTTCCAGAGGCAGATCGTCCGGATCGGCGAAAAAGGTGAATCTCCTGCCGGTCAGCTCGTCGGTGCGGATCGGCTCGGTGACCACGCCATGGCCCTGCAGGTGGGCGACGGTGGCGTCCAAGTCGGCCACGGCAAAGGCCAGGTGGCGCAGTCCCTGGGCCTCCGGGCGCGACGGCCTGGGCGGGGCATCGGGAAAGGAGAACAGCTCCAGCTGGGCATGCGCGCCCACTGCCAGATCCAGCTTCCAGGAGCGCCGGGCCTCGCGATAGGTCTCGGCGATCACCGGCAGCCCGAGGATCTCGGTATAGAAGTGCCGGGAGCGTTCGTAGTCGGCGCAGATCAGCGCCACGTGGTGCAGACGGTCGAAATGGGTCATCAGGGTACCGCGACGAATTTGAGGTCGGACGGGGCGCCGACGTCCAGGCTCTGCAGTTCATCGCCGAGCTTGCCGCTGTCGGGATCACGGGCGAAGACCTTGAGCTGGTTGGATTTCTGGTTGGCCACCAGCAGGTACCGTCCGGACGGGTCAAGGGCGAATTCCCGCGGCGACAGGCCATTGACCGGATGGCGCTCGACAAAGGTCAGGGTGCCGTCGGGATTGACCGCGAACACGGCAAGCTGGTTGTCCGTGCCACGGCTGGCGACATAGAGGAAACGTCCGTCGCCGGACAGGTGCAGGGCCCCGGCATCCCGCTCGCCGGTGAATTCCTGGGGTGTCAGGCTGTAGCTCTGCAACTGCCGCAGCATGCCATCCTGATGGGCGAAGGCCATGACCTGGCCGGCCAGTTCCAGGGTCAGGTAGGCGTAGCGGCCATCGGCGCTGAACACCAGGTGGCGCGGCCCGCTGCCTTCCGGCACCGGCACGAAGGGCGTCTCGGCGGCCACCAGCGGCCGCTCCGGCTGCTGCGGCAGATAGCGATAGACGAATACCTTGTCGGCGCCCAGATCCGGGGCGAAGACGAAGCGGCCGTCCGGCGTGGTCACCGCCGCGTGCACATGGCTGGACTGCTGGCGCGGATGCTGTTCGCTGGGCTGGTGGAACTCGATCTGCGCCACCGGGCTGAGCACGCCGCCGTCCTGGATCGGCAGCACCGCCAGGGAGCCCTCCGGCAGGCTGGAGTAGTTGGCCACGAACAGGAACTTGCCGTCGGTGCTGAGGCTGGAATGGGTCGGCTCGTCGCCCAGGCTCTTGACCTGGCTGATCTGCTGCAGGCGGCCATTGCCGGGTTCGAAGCGATAGGAGGTGACCCGCCCGATGCTGTCGCCGCTCGAACCCCGGCCATTCTCGTTGACGGTGAACAGCGTCCGGCCATCCCGCGACAGGGTCAGGAAGGAAGGATTGGACGCCTTGACGATGCGCAGCGGGCCATCGATCTGGCCGTTGCGACTGTTGAAGCGATAGACATACAGCCCCTGGCTGCTGCCCGCGGTGTAGCTGCCGACCAGCAGATTGAACAGGCCGGGTTCGGCGCGGGCTGGGGCGTTGTGCCCGACGAGCAGGGCGAACAGGGCCAGCGGCAGCAGACGGGGCAGAGCTCTCATGGGAAATCCTTGGCGAGCGATGGGCGTTGAGACCGATGCGAGGCGGCCCGGTTTCCCTACCGACTGGAGGCGGAAGGCGGCCGCGCGCGGCGGCTATTCTACTGAAATCCGGGCTGGCACTGTGCCAGAGGCCTTTCGCCATTTATCGCCTGCGCCGGTGCGCTGGCGGTCCACGTCGGGCCAACCGGCCTGAGGAGACCGTGCCAGAGCCTGCGGTGAACTCGGCACTGTCCGAGGGCCGCCGGTAAAAGAATGGGTCAGGCTAGTCCAGCACGCCCTGCAGGATGGCGTAGACCAGCCCGGTGCCCACGGCAACCAGCACCATGTCGGCACCCAGCCGCCGCCATTCGTAGCCCGGATAATCCGGCAGCTGGCGGGCGATACCCGGCGGCAGCGGTCGGCCATACCCGGGCGGCAAAGGACGCCCGCGCTCCAGACGCAGCCCTGGCGGCAGGTCGCCACCGCGGCCGATCTGGCCGCGCAGTGCCTGGATGCGCTCCCGCGCCGGTCCCAGATCCGGCGGTCCAGCCGCGGCCCGTCCGGCACCCGGGCGACCCGGGCCGTGCGATTCGGGACCCGGCCCCTGGCCATGGGGGCCGCCCTGCTCCTGCCAGCCCGGTCCGTGCGGACCCTTGGGCCCGCCAGGCCCGTGATCCGGAGGCGCGGCCAGGGCCAGGTTGCCGATCAGACAGAGGGCTGCAGCGGAGAGGAGGGTACGCATCGGGGAATTCCTCGTAGGGGACGACGGCAGCGGTTATCCACTTGGAGTCTGGCGGCTGAAAAAGACTCCCGGGGTCATTCCCGGACCTATAGCCTGTGGATAAATCGGGGATAAAAGCGGTATAACTCCGCGAGAAATCTCCAAAGCCCGTTAAAGGCTAAATAAAAGTCCTTTATTATCAATGGATTAAAAAGATGATCGGCTGGCTATCGAATCCGCTTTTTGTGGATAAAGCCTGGGACCCCCCTACGCTGGTGTCCGTTTTCGCCTGCCCTCAGGCCATGCGCGGACCGATTTTCCCCATCCCGGAAACGGAAAAGCCGCGCCTGAATGACCGGGCGCGGCTGTTCTGGAGGTCGCCTTTCCCTATTCCGGCTTCTTCAGCTTGGGATTGGGAAAGAACTGCACGGCCTGCACCTTGGGATCGGGCTTCTTGGGTTTCAGCGCACTGATGTTGACCCGCGTCGGCAATTCCTTGGGGACCGAATTGCCGCGCTCGTCCAGGGTGTCGCTGTAGCCGCAGGAGACGCACTCGCGGTTGGGCGTGCCGTCCTGAGTCCACATCTTCAGGGTGTCCTGCGCCTGGCACGCCGGGCAGACCGCCCCGGCGATGAACCTCTTGCGGATCGGGTCGCTCACGCCGCCTCCTCGCTCAGCCCGGAATGGCGGAGCAGGGCGTCGATGCTGGGTTCGCGACCGCGGAAGTCGACGAACAGCACCATGGGCGCCTGGGAGCCGCCGCGGGCCAGGATGGCTTCACGGAAGGCCCGACCGGTTTGCGGATTGAAGACGCCTTCTTCCTCGAACTTGGCGAAGGCATCGGCGGACAGCACCTCGGCCCACTTGTAGCTGTAGTAACCCGCTGCATAACCGCCGGCGAAGATGTGCGCGAAGCTGTTGGGGAAGCGGTTGTAGGCGGGCGGCCGCACCACGGAAATCTCGTCGCGGATGCCTTCCAGCACCTCGCGCACGCTGCGACCGTCGCCATGGCTGGCGTGCAATTCGAAGTCGAACAGCGAGAATTCCAGCTGGCGCAGCATCATCAGGCCGGACTGGAAGTTCTTCGCCGCCAGCATCTTGTCCAGCAGCTCCTGGGGCAGCGGCTCGCCGGTCTCGTAGTGACCGGAGATCAGCGCCAGGCCCTCGGGCTCCCAGCACCAGTTCTCCATGAACTGGCTGGGCAGCTCCACCGCATCCCAGGCCACGCCGTTGATGCCGGAGACGCTGGCATGCTCGACGCGGGTCAGCAGGTGGTGCAGGCCGTGGCCGAATTCGTGGAAGAGGGTGGTCACCTCGTCATGGGTGAGCAGCGCCGGCTGGCCGGGGCTGGCCGGGGTGAAGTTGCAGACCAGGTAGGCCACCGGATCGATCAGCCGGCCCTGGGCATCGCGACGCTTGTCGCGGGCACCGTCCATCCAGGCGCCACCGCGCTTGTTGGCGCGGGCATAGAGATCGAAGTAGAAGCGGCCGATGGAGGTGCCGTTTTCCTTGATCTCGAACAGGCGCACGTCCGGGTGCCACTTCTCGAAGTCGCGCAGCTCGGCGATCTCGATGCCATAGAGCTTCTGCACGGTGGCGAACAGGCCGGAGAGCACCTTGTCCACCGGGAACCAGGCACGAACCTCTTCCTGGGACAGCGCATAGCGCTGCTGGCGCAGCTTCTCGGCGAAATAGCCGGTGTCCCAGCTCTGCAGGTCCTGCACGCCCTGTTCGGCGGCGAAGGCGCGCAGTTCTTCCAGGTCGCGCTGGGCGAAGGGCTTGGAGCGCACGGCGAGGTCGCGCAGGAAACCCAGCACCTGGTCGCTGCTCTCGGCCATCTTGGTGGCCAGCGACAGCTCGGCATAGTTGGAGTAGCCCAGCAGACGCGCCAGTTCCTGACGCAGATCGAGCAGTTCCTCCATCACCGGACCATTGTCGAACTGGCCGGCGTTGGGACCCTGCTCGGAGGCGCGGGTGGCATAGGCGGCATAGACTTCCTCGCGCAGGGGCGCGGTCATCGGCGTAGGTCATCACCGCGTAGTAGCTGGGGAATTCCAGGGTCACCAGCCAGCCGTCCAGCTCCTTGGCCTGGGCAGCGGCCTGCAACTGGGCCTTGGCCGATTCGGGCAGGCCGGCGAGGGCCGCTTCGTCGGTGAGGTGCTTGGTCCAGGCCTGCGTCGCGTCGAGCAACTGGTTGGAAAACTTGCTGCCCAGCTCGGACTTGCGCGCCTGGATGGCGGCATAGCGCTGCTGCTCGGCCGGCGGCAGGTCGATGCCGGACAGGCGGAAATCACGCAGGGCGTGTTCCAGGGTGGTCTTCTGGCCGGCGTCGAAGCCCTTGGCTTCTTCGCTCTCGGCCAGGCGGCTGTAGGCCTGGAAGAGGTCCTTGTTCTGGCCGATCTCGGTGGAATAGGCCGACAGCTTGGGCAGGCAGGCCTCGTAGGCGGCGCGCAGCTCGGCGCTGTTGCACACGGCGTTGAGGTGGCCGATGGGGCTCCAGGCCTGGCCCAGCCGATCGTTCAGCTCGTCCATCGCCAGCACCAGGCCGGCCCAGGTGGGGTGTTCCTTCTGCGTCTCCAGCAGCTTGGCCAGGGCGGCACGGTTCTCGGCCAGGACGGTGTCGATGGCCGGCTCGACGTGCTCGGGCTTGATGGCGGAAAAGGGCGGCAGGTCGTAGGACTGAAGCAGCGGATTGCTGGCGCTCACGGCGTTCCCCTCGGGGCGATGGCTTTGACAGTTATATATGGAGCCCATCCTAATAGGTCTCAAGACCCTTCCGACGAGAAAAGGTATCTATCGTGACCATAAGGACCTTCCAGGGTAAGACCCCGCACCTGGGCGAACGCACCTTCGTCGACGCCACCGCCGTGGTGATCGGCGAGGTCGAGCTCGGCGCAGACAGCTCGGTGTGGCCGCTGACGGTGATCCGCGGCGACATGCATCGCATCTGCATCGGTGCCCGCACCAGTATCCAGGACGGCAGCGTGCTGCATATCACCCACGCCGGCCCCTTCAATCCGGACGGCTATCCCTTGCTGATCGGCAGCGACGTCACCGTCGGCCACCAGGTGACCCTGCACGGCTGCACGATTGGCGATCGGGTGCTGGTGGGCATGGGCAGCATCGTCATGGACGGCGCGGTGGTGGAGGACGACGTGGTGATCGGCGCCGGCAGCCTGGTCCCGCCAGGCAAGCGGCTGGAAAGCGGCCACCTCTACGTCGGTCGCCCGGTCAGGCAGATCCGCCCGCTGGAGGAGAAGGAACGCGCCTTCTTCACCTACAGCGCCGGCAACTACGTGAAGCTCAAGGACCAGCATCTGGCCGAGGGATATGGGGAGGAGGGGGCCTAGCAGGCCTGGTCCTGTTGGGCTTCGGCGATAAGGCCGCCTCAACCCAACCTACAACTGACCGCCATGGCCGCGATGACCGTAGGTTGGGTTGAGCGCAGCGAAGCCCAACGCTCGGCTACCCCCGCAGCGGACAGGCCTCACCCAGGCGCGAATACAGCACCCCACGCAACGCCTGCAATTCGTCGATGCGCGCCTCGATGACCCTGAGCTTGTCGCGCAACAGTTCTTGTAGATAGGCATCCGGGTCGGCGGCGCGCTCGACGTCCGCGAGGTTGGCGGCGATTTCCTGCAGGCTGAAACCCAGCCGCTGGGCGGTACGGATGTAGCCCAGCCATTCCACGGCTTCGGGTGGATAGTCGCGATAGCCGTTGGCCTGGCGCCGGGCCTTGAGCAGCCCCTGGCGCTCGTAGAATCTCAGGGTGTCGCGACTCAGGCCGGTGGCCTGGGCGAGGGTGCCGATACGCATCCGTTCTCCTTGACCCTGGACCTAGCTCCAGGGTCGACACTGGACTTCCTCTCGTTCAAGGAAGTCCGTCCATGTGGAAGCTCGCGCCCTATCTGCGGCTGGTTCGTGCCAGCGCCCTCTATGATCTGCTGGTTACCGCGCCCTTCGCCACCCCCTGGAGCCTGGCCTGGCTGCTGCGGCAGCTCGACGGTCTCGGCCAGGCACTGGGCCTGGCACCCCTGGCGGGGTTCCCGCCGGAAGCCCTGTTGCTGGGCAATCTGCTGGGCTCCCTGGTGTGCGTCTGGTCTGTGCTGCGCCTGGTCAGGCCTTCGCTGCTGCTGGGACGCTACGACGCCGTGGCCAGGGGCCTGTTCGCCCTCTGGCAGGCCTGGGCGCTGTACCAGGGCGCCAGTCCCTTGCTGGCACTGATCCTGGTAGTCGAAATCGGCTTCGGCGTCGCCCAGGCGTGGCCGGTGTCGCCGACCTCGCGCGGACTCCAGCCCCCGCTGGCGGGCTGACCGCGGTCCGTTGGGCTTCGGCGATGGAGCCGCCTCAACCCAACCTACAACTGACCGCCATGGCCGCGATGGCCGTAGGTTGGGTTGAGCACAGCGAAGCCCAACACCGCCCAGGCCCGACCTCAGCCCAGTTGCCGCCTCAGCTCCGCCAGCACCGGGGCGCTGTCGGGACGCACGCCGCGCCAGAGTTCGAAGGCCTCGGCGGCCTGTTCCACCAGCATGCCCAGACCGTCCAGGGTGTGGAAGGCGCCTTCGGCCTGCGCCCAGCGGTTGAAGGCGGTGAGGTCCTTCCCGTACATCATGTCGTAGGTCACCGTCTGCGGGCCGATGACCGCTTCCGACAGGGGCGGACGACCGCCACCGAGACTGGCCGAGGTCCCATTGATGATGACGTCGAAGGGCTCGCGCAGGGTGGAGAAGGCGGCCACCTCGATGGCCCCCAGCTCGGCGAACTCCCGCGCCAGTTGCACCGCCTTGAGTTCGGTGCGATTGGCCAGCACCAGTTGTCCGGGGTTGCAGGCCAGCAACGGCTCCAGCACGCCGCGCACGGCGCCGCCGGCGCCCAGCACCAGGACGCGCTGGCCGGCCAGCTGCAGACCGGCGTTGACCGTGAGATCCCGGACCAGCCCGGCGCCGTCGGTGTTGTCGCCCAGCAGGCGACCATCGGGCTGGCGCTTGAGGGTGTTCACCGCCCCGGCCCGCCGCGCGCGCGAGGTGAGGTCGTCGCACAGCTGGTAGGCCTCTTCCTTGAAGGGCACCGTGACATTGGCGCCCAGGCCGCTCTGGAAGAAGCTGCGGGCGCTTTCGCTGAAGCCGTCCAACGGCGCCAGCAGCGTGCCGTAGTGCAGGCGTTGACCGGTCTGGTCGGCGAACAGGCTGTGGATCAGCGGCGACTTGCTGTGGGCGATGGGGTTGCCGAAGACGGCATAGCGATCCATGGGTCTATCCTGCGGGCGTCGGGGCGAGCGCGAGCCAGTCGCGGTCGGTGAGAAAGAAATCGGTCAGCCGTGCTTCCGGCGAGCCGGGTACGGGTTTCCAGTCATAGCCCCAGCGCACCTCGGGCGGCAGCGACATGAGGATGGACTCGGTGCGCCCGCCGGATTGCAGGCCGAACAGGGTGCCGCGGTCATAGACCAGGTTGAATTCCACGTAGCGGCCGCGGCGATAGGTCTGGAATTCCCGCTCGGCCTGGCCGTAGGGCTGGTCGCGGCGGCGCTGGACGATGGGCAGGTAGGCGTCGACGAAAGCATCGCCGATGGCGCGCTGGAAGGCGAAGCAGGTGTCGAAGTCCCAGTCGTTCAGGTCATCGAAGAACAGGCCGCCGATGCCCCGTGGTTCGCCCCGGTGCTTGAGGTGGAAATAGCGGTCGCACCAGGCTTTGTAGCGCGGATAGACGTCGGCGCCGAAGGGGGCGCAGGCGTCATGGCAGACCTGGTGCCAGTGCACGCAGTCGGCCTCGTTGCCGTAGTAGGGGGTGAGGTCGAGACCGCCGCCGAACCACCAGACCGGCGCCTCGCCGGGCTTCTCGGCGAGAAAGAAGCGCACATTGGCGTGAGCGGTGGGGATATGGGGATTGCGCGGGTGCATGACCAGGGAGACGCCCATGGCCTCGAAGCTGCGCCCGGCCAGTTCCGGGCGATGGGCACTGGCCGAGGGCGGCAGGCTGTCGCCATGCACATGGGAGAAGTTCACGCCGCCCTTTTCCAGCAGGGCGCCGTCGGCGATCACCCGGGTGCGGCCACCACCACCGGTCGGCCGGGTCCAGGCGTCTTCGGCGAAAGCTGCGCTGCCATCCTCGGCTTCCAGTGCGGCGCAGATGCGCTCCTGCAGATCGAGCAGATAGGCCTTGACGGCCTCCAGGGAGGGATTCATCGCAAGGATTTCCACAACAGGCGGGGAGGGCGGAGAGCATAACACCCGTATCCGACCGGTTGACGTGGCCCGCGGTTGCGGCTTGGATGAAGGCTCACCCCAAGAGAGCCCGGCCAAGGGCTCCAACCAGGAGATACTCAAGCATGGCCCAGCGCATCCAGTTCAGCCGCACCGGTGGTCCCGAAGTACTCGAACTTGTGGATTTCGAACCCGCCGCGCCCGGCCCCGACGAGGTGCAGGTGCGCAACCACGCCATCGGCCTCAACTTCATCGAGACCTATTACCGCAGCGGCCTCTATCCGCCGCCGGCGCTGCCCTCGGGTCTGGGCACCGAGGGTGCCGGGGTGGTGGAGGCGGTCGGTAGCGCCGTCACTCGCTTCAAGGCCGGCGATCGCGTGGCCTATGCCACCGGGCCGCTGGGCGCCTATGCCGAGGTCCATGTGCTGCCCGAGCGGCATCTGGTGCACCTGCCGGAGACGATCTCCTTCGAACAGGGCGCCGCGGTCATGCTCAAGGGGCTGACCGTGCAGTACCTGCTGCGCCAGACCTATCCGCTGCAGGCCGGCGACACCGTGCTGTTCCATGCCGCGGCCGGGGGCGTCGGCTCCCTGGCCTGCCAGTGGGCCAAGGCCCTGGGCGTACGCCTGATCGGCACCGCCGGCTCCCCGGAAAAGCTGGAAAAGGCCAAGGCGCTGGGTGCCTGGGCAGTGATCGACTACCGCCAGGAAGACGTCCCGGCGCGGGTCCGCGAATTGACCGACGGCGCCAAGGTGCCGGTGGTCTACGACGGCGTCGGCAAGGACACCTGGGAAATGTCGCTGGACTGCCTGGCCCCGCGCGGGCTGATGGTCAGCTTCGGCAACGCTTCCGGCGCGGTCACCGGGGTCAACCTGGGGATCCTCTCGCAGAAGGGCTCGCTCTATGTGACCCGGCCGACCCTGGCCACCTACGCCGCCTCGCCCGAAGCCCTGCAGGACATGGCCGATCAGCTGTTCGAGCTGATCACCGATGGCCGCATCCAGGTGGACATCGGCCGGCGCTATCCGCTGGCCGAGGTGCAGGAGGCACATCGGGCGCTGTCGGGTCGCGAGACCAGCGGCTCGACCATCCTGCTGCCCTGAGGCGAAGCGCCCGGGCGCCTGCCCGGGTAAATCGTGACGGCCATTAAGTTTCCCGCAGCCAGGCGGCACGACGGGGGTAAACGCCGGTCTATCTCGGACAGTCAGGTCGTCACGGCCTCGACGTTCTTTCCAGAATCGGCCGGATCGCTGCCCTCGTCATGCCTATCTCCAGCCCCCTCGCCAGCCTGCTCGACACCGCCACGGACACGGCGCTGATCACCCTGACCGCCGAAGGGCGGATCGGGCAGTGGTGCCCGGCCGTCGCCCGGCTGCTGGGCTGGACGGCGCAGGACTGGCTCGGTGAATCCATCGTCGGCCTGCTGCTCCCGGAACCGCCGGCCGACGGCTGGCTGAGCGCCCTCGAACGTTGCCAGACCCAGGGCCTGCGCCACCGCGACGGTTACCTGGTACGCCTCGACCTGCACCTGGTGCCGCTGCGCCGGGCCGATGTCGCCGTGGGCTGGCTGCTGCACGTCTGGCAGGCTCCGGCGAGCCGTGCCCGTTTCGCCGCCCGGCGCAGCGCCGAGCGGGACCTGCCGCAACGCCTGCAGGCGCTCGGCGAATGGTCTCGGCGCCTTAGCGGCACCACGGATCTGGCCGCCTTGCGACTGTGCGCCACCCACGCCCTGCGGGACCTGGCCGACGATCCCCAGGCGCGGCTGCTGGCCGTGGCCGAGGCGGGCAGTCCGCCGGCGGGTCAGTTGCTCATCCCCTTCGGCCCGGCCACCCAGCCCCTGGGCTATCTGCAACTGGGCGGCGCCGTCGAGGCGGATACCCGGCTGGTGCTGGATCAATTGGCCCTGCTGCTGGGCGCCCTGCTCATGCGGCAGCAGACCCAGGACCAGGTCCGCCACCTCGAACGGCGGTTGTCGCTGGAACAGGGGCTGCTGGCCAGCGTGCTGCAGCAGGCGCCCCTGGGCATCTCCATCACCGAGGCCGGCAGCGAAGAGGCGGTGATGCTCAACGACCGCGTCGATATCCTGCTGGGCAGACGCCCGGCCGGCGAGACGCTGGACGAACGCTATGGCGCCATCGGCGCGCTGCACGCCAACGGCCAGCCCTATGCGGTGGACGACTATCCCACGGTACGGGTGCTGCGCAGCGGTCAGGCGGTGGCGCCCGAATTGATGCGCTATCGGCGACCCGACGGCAGCATCCGGCTGCTGGAAGTCTCCAGCGCGCCGGTCCGCTCGGCCACCGGCGAGGTGATCGCCTCGGTTACCCTGTTCGACGACGTCCAGCAGCGCGTCGATGCGGAAACCGCCCTGCGCGAACACAGCGCGCGCCTGGCCAGCCTGATCAACCAGGCGGCGGTCGGCATCTGCCAGACCGATGCCCGCGGGCGCATCCTGCTCGCCAATCGTCGCTATTGCGAAATGCTCGATCGCAACGAGGTCGGGGTGCTGGAACAGACCCTGCAGGCCCAGACCCATCCCGAGGATCGGGCCATCCTGGAGCGCCACCTCGACACCCTGCGCGAGCGGGGCGACAGCTTCAAGCTGGACCAGCGCTTCCTGCGTCCGGATGGCTCGGTGGTCTGGGTCAGCCTGCACGGCTCGCCGCTGCAGTCGGAAGTCGGCCAGCCGCTGTCGGTGAGTCTGGTGGTGGTGGATCTCACCCAGCGCAAGCAGGCCGAAGCCGCGCTGCACCTGTCCAACCAGCGCTTCCGCAATGCCGTGGAGGCGGTGCAGGGGGTGGTCTGGACCAGCAACGCCCAGGGCCATCTGCTCGGCGAACAACTCGCCTGGAGCACCCTGACCGGGCAGAGCTATGCGCAGTATCAGAAGGACGGCTGGGCCGATGCCCTGCATCCCGAGGATGCCCCCCGCACGCTGCGCCGCTGGCGCCTGGCGGTGCAGCAGCAGGTGGACTTCCACGACGAGCACCGGCTGCGCTGTCGCGACGGCCAGTGGCGCACCTTCAGCGTGCGCGCCCTGCCGGTGCGGGAGAACGGCGTGGTCTGCGAATGGGTGGGCGTGCACACCGACGTCAGCGAGATCCGCATGGCCGAGCACCGCCTGCGGCGGCTGGCCGAATTGCTGGAACAGCGGGTCCACGAGCGCACCGTCGAGCGTGACCGCATGTGGCGGGTGGCCGACGACCTGCTCGGTGTCATCCAGGGGCAGCGCTGGCTCAGCCGCAATCCCGCCTGGGGCCGTGCCCTGGGCTGGGACGACGAGGAATTGCGTCATCAGCCGCCGACCTCGCTGGAGCACCCGGACGATCCGCCGGTGTTTCCGCGCCTGGCGGCCCTGCGCCACGGCGAGGTGCTCAGCGATCTGCCCGGGCGCCTGCGCACCCGCGACGGTCACTGGCGCCACATGATGTGGAAGGCCACCGCCGATCACGACGGGCGCATCTATGTCTTCGGTCGCGACGTCACCGTCGAGCACGACGCCGCCCTGGCCCTGCAGAACGCCGAGGCCGCGCTGCGCCAGGCGCAGAAGATGGAAGCCATCGGGCATCTCACCGGTGGCATCGCCCATGACTTCAACAACCTGCTCACCGGCATCAGCGGCTCCCTGGAATTGCTGCGCCGACGCCTGGACCAGGGTCGCCACGACAACCTGCAGCGCTACCTGGACACCGCCGAGCAATCCGCCACCCGTGCCGCCGCCCTGACCCATCGCCTGCTGGCCTTCGCGCGCCGGCAGACCCTCGACCCGCGGCCGGTAAACGTCAACGACCTGATCCTGTCCCTGGAAGAACTCTTCCAGCGCACCCTGGGCGAACGCATCAGCCTGCGCAGCAGCCTCGCGCTGCAGTTGCCACCGGCGCGCACCGACACCAACCAGCTGGAGAACGCCCTGCTGAATCTGGTGATCAATGCCCGCGACGCCATGCCCGAGGGCGGTCAGCTGACCCTGGAAACCGCCCTCGATCACCTCACCGACCTGGCCGCCGAGCATGACCTACCGCCGGGTGACTACGTACGCCTGACCATCGCCGACACCGGCAGCGGCATGCCGGCCGAGGTGGTGGATCGCGCCTTCGATCCCTTCTTCACCACCAAGCCCATTGGCCAGGGCACCGGCCTGGGTCTGTCGATGCTCTATGGCTTCATCAAGCAGTCGGGTGGCCACGTGACCCTGGAGAGCGAATTGGGCAGTGGCACCCGCGTCAGCCTCTGGCTGCCCTGTGCCCAGCCCGAGCGGCCGGCGGCGAGCGACACGCCCCAGGCGGCCATCGCCCAGAGCCGGGGCGAACGCCTGCTGCTGGTGGAAGACGATGTTTCGGTGCGGCTGCTGCTACGCGAGATGCTCACCGAGCTGGGCTATCGCGTGCGCACCGCCGCCAGCGCCTCGACGGCGCTCACCCTGGTCGACGGCGATCTGCCCTGTGACCTGCTGATCACCGATCTCGGCCTGCCGGATCTCGACGGTGCCGAGCTGGCAGGGCGTCTGCGCGAGCGCTGGCCGGAGCTGCCGGTGCTGTTCGTCAGCGGTCACGCCGAGCGGCCGACCCCGAATGGCGAGCTCTCGCTGGCCAAGCCGTTCCAGATCGATGCGCTGGCCCGGTTGCTGCGCCAACTGCTCGATTAGCGGGGTATTTCAGAAGTTACCACACAATTTTGGCGGTGCTCTTTCGTCCCGGCCTGCGTTGCCGCTCCTCGCCATAGACCTGCCATGGCTCGTCGCGCCACCTGGCCCCAGCCAAAAAATCACTGCCAATTCTTGCGCGAACGTCTGAAACACCACACTAGGGCCGGAAGACCTTGCCGGTCACCAGGTCGCGAATCACGCTGGGATTCTTGCGCCCACCCAGTTCGCCCATGAGGATGCCGTCCAGGTTGTCGGGAAAGTACTGCTGGACCCGCAGCCGGGTGCGCGCGGCCGGGCGGCCGGCGGGATTGGCCGAGGTGGAGATCAGCGGCCCGGTCAGGGCGCAGAGTTCGCCCACCAGGGGATGCTCGGAGACCCGCAACGCCACGGTGGCGTGGGCGCCGGTCACCCAGCCAGGCAGGCGATTGTGGTGCGGCACCAGCCAGGTGTTGGGCCCCGGCCAGGTGCTGGCCAGCTTGGCCAGGGAGGCCTCCGGCAGGTCGTGGAGCAGGAAGTCGAACTGGCGGATGTTGTCGGCCACCAGGATCAGGCCCTTTTCCATCGGCCGCCGCTTGAGCATCAGCAGGCGATAGACCGCGGCCTGATCCCAGGGATCGCAGCCCAGGCCCCAGACGGCCTCGGTGGGGTAGGCCAGGACGCCCCCCTCGCGCACAATTCGCGCCGCCTGCCGTACCCGCCAGCTGTTATGCATCGCCTAGCCTCCGCCAAATTCCTGAAGTCTACCCGAGCGCGCTGCCGATGCCAGTCATCCGCCGTTAGCCGAGGCGACTCCAGCTGCCCTGCTGCGCCACCACCCGGCCTTCCAGTTCCAGCTCGGTCAGCTGGACCAGTACCTCCGGCAGCGACAGGCCGCAGAGCCGCGCCAGCTCTTCGCTGTTGAGTGGTCCGGCGCTGAGGTGGCGCAGCAGGGGATGATCCTCCGCGGCCGCGGCGAGCGGGGCCAGGCTGCGCCAGCCCTGCAGGGCTTCGAGGATGTGTTCCACGTGCTCCACCAGTTGCGCGCCCTCGCGGATCAGCTGATGACAGCCACGGGCACCGGGATGATGGATGGAGCCGGGCAGGGCGAACACCTCGCGGCCCTGCTCGGCGGCCAGCCGCGCGGTGATCAGCGAACCGCTGGAGGGGCTGGCCTCCACTACCAGGGTACCCAGGCTGAGACCGCTGATGATCCGGTTGCGCCGCGGGAAGTTGGCGGCCTGGGGGGTGCAGTCCAGCGGTAATTCCGAAACCAGCGCGCCACCCTCGGCCAGCAGGCGCCGGGCAAGACCCAGGTGCCGGCGCGGATAGAGCTGCCGCAAGCCGGTGCCCAGCACGGCGACCGTGCCACCGCCGGCATCCAGGGCGCCCTGATGCGCCGCGCCATCGATGCCCAGCGCCAGGCCACTGGTGATGCAGAAGCCGGCCGCGGCCAGGCTGTGGGCGAAACGCCGGGCATTGTCCAGCCCCTGGGCACTGGCCTGGCGACTGCCGACCAGGGCCAGTTGCGGCCGTTCGAGCAACTCGACCTGTCCTTCGACGAACAGCAGCGGGGGTGGATCGGCGATCTCGGCCAGCAACGCCGGGTAGCGGTCGTCACCCAGGCAGAGCAGATGGCGTTCGGGGCCGTCCAGCCAGGCTAGCGCCTGATCGACCCGTTCGCGGGTCGCGGGAGTGCGGCGGGCATCCGCGGCCACCGCCGGCAGGCGCAGCGCGCGCCAGGCCGAGGCGGGGGCACTGAGGGCGGCAGCGGCGCTGCCAAAGGCATCCAGCAGCAGGCGCTGGCGCACCGCGCCGAGTTCCGGCAGGGCATGCAGGCGAAGCCGGGCGTCCAGCTCGGCAGGGGAGAGGCTGGCCATGGTGTCATCCTTGAGGGGTGGCCGGTCGCCGTCCTGGCGACCCGAAGGGGTTGGGGTTAGGGGTTGCGCACCTTGTCCATGATTTCCAGCTGGCGGGTGGCGGTCAGGATCAGGCCGTAGCTGATCTTGTCGTAGGTGCGAAACACCATCAGCAGGCCGGCGCGCTCGTCGGGGATCTTCACCAGCTCGCCGGTGATGCGATCACGCACCGTCTCGCCGGTCTTGTTGACTGCCAACACATTGCCTTCGGTCAGCCCATCGCGGGTGCCCTTGTTCAGGGTCACCACATCGAACTGGCCGACCTGGGTGACGCCACGGGGCACGTCGAGAATCAGGCCGCTGATGTCACGCGCCGGCGCGCTGGGCATGAAGGTGGAATTCACCAGTCGCTCCTCGGTGGGGAACAGCCGGTCGCCCAGGCGCACCTCCTGGGTGGTGCGGGTCAGCCGCAGGGTGGCGATGTCGCCTTCCTGGGTAACCAGATCGGCGCTGCCGATGAAGTCGCCGTTGATGCCGAGGAAGGCGCCGGTCTTGGGATCGACATAGGTCTTGCCCTGGCGATAGATGCCATAGGCCGAGACACCCGGCTGCAGCTTGCCGCGCACATAGATACGATCGCCGGCGCCGCTCACCACCCGCTCGGCGTTGCCGGCCACCACATAGGGCGCCGCCTGGAATTGTTCGGCCGAATCGATGGCGCGATTCTGCAGCAGGAAGCTGTTGACCGCTTCCAGCGGAATGGCCGGGATGGCTTCGGCGATGGGCGTGCTGCGCACCGTGGGCGACAGCTTGACCGTGCCGCGCGAGGCGCCGCGGTTGAGCTGCAGGCGCGGCTGACCGTCGACATAGCTCAGCACCAGGGTATCGCCGGGATAGATGAGGTGGGGATTCTGGATCTGCGGATTGGCCTGCCAGATCTCCGGCCATTCCCAGGGCTTGCTGAGGAATCTGGCGGAGATGTCCCAGAGGGTATCGCCGCGGACCACGGTATAGCTTTCCGGGTGATCCTGACGCAGGGTGACCGCTGCGTACGCCGACTGCAGGGCGCCCCCTGCAACCAGCAGCAGGGCGAACAAAGATTTCCTCATGCGTCGAATCCCTTTACACTTAGCTTTGAAGAACCGTCTTCACGCAAACGTCGGGGAATCGCCCCAGTCGTGCCCTGATCGCCACCTCTGTCGGCCCCGGGCAGCGCAGGCGCTCATCCCCGTCGACCGACGTCATCCACCCTTCGGGACCAGCCCGAGCCGGGTGGAAACAACGCTGCGGCATCTTAGCAGCGCCCCTTGACTGTATTCCACAAGTGCCCTCAACGCCATGGCGATCCTAGACATCCTCGAATTCCCCGATCCCCGCCTGCGCACCGTCGCCAAGCCCATCGACACGGTGGACGACGCCCTGCGCCAGACCATCGACGACATGTTCGAGACCATGTACGAAGCGCCCGGCATCGGTCTGGCCGCCACCCAGGTCAACGTCCATCGCCGCCTGGTGGTGATCGACGTCAGCGAAGACAAGAGCGAACCTCTGGTCTTCATCAATCCCGAGGCCGAGCCGCTCACCCAGGAACTGGGCGAGTACCAGGAAGGCTGCCTGTCGATCCCCGGTTTTTACGAAAAGGTCTGCCGCCCCGAGCGCGTCCGGGTCAAGGCCCTGGACCGCGACGGCAAGCCGTTCGAGCTGGAATGCGACGGCCTGCTGGCGGTGTGCATCCAGCACGAGATCGATCACCTCGACGGCAAGCTGTTCGTCGACTATCTGTCGCCGCTCAAGCGCGATCGCATCAAGAAGAAGCTCGAAAAGCAGCAGCGCCACAAGGCCTGATCGCCCTGGCGGACGGCGTCATCGGCGTCCGCCGCTCGCCCTTTCCGCCAGGTCCGCCATGTCCAGATCCCTTCGCCTCGTCTTCGCCGGAACCCCGGAATTCGCCGCCGTGCACCTGCAGGCGCTGATCGACGCCGGTTATCCCATCGCCGCCGTCTATACCCAGCCGGATCGCCCCGCCGGGCGTGGCCAGAAACTGGCCATGAGTCCGGTCAAGCAGCTGGCGCTGAGCCACGGCATCCCCGTGCAGCAGCCGCCGACCCTGCGCGATCCCGCCGCCCAGGCCACCCTGGCGGCGCTGGAACCCGATCTGCTGGTGGTGGTGGCCTACGGCCTGATCCTGCCCCAGGCGGTGCTCGACATCTCGCGCCTGGGCTGCATCAACAGCCATGCCTCGCTGCTGCCGCGCTGGCGCGGCGCGGCGCCCATCCAGCGCGCCCTGGAAGCCGGCGATGCCGAGTCCGGGGTCACCGTGATGCGCATGGAAGCCGGTCTGGATACCGGCCCCATGCTGAGCAAGGTGACCACGCCGCTGACCGCCACGGATACCGGTGGCAGTCTGCACGATCGCCTGGCCGCGCTGGGCGCCGCCGCCGTGGTCCAGGCGCTGCCGGGCCTGGCCGACGGCAGTCTGCAGGGTGAGGTGCAGGACGACAACCTGGCCACCTACGCCCACAAGCTCAACAAGGACGAGGCCCGGCTGGACTGGGGTCGTCCGGCGGTGGAACTGGAGCGGCGCATCCGCGCCTTCGATCCCTGGCCGCTGTGCCACACCGCCCTGGCCGGCGAACCGCTCAAGGTCTGGGCCGCGGAACTGGCCGAAGGGCAGGGCGTGGCGGGGATGGTGCTCGACGCCGATCGCGCTGGCCTGCTGGTCGCCTGTGGCGAGGGCGCCCTGCGCCTGACCCGCCTGCAGCTGCCCGGTGGCAAGCCACTGGGCTTCGCCGATCTCTACAACGCCCGTCGCGAGCGCTTCGCCCCCGGTCAGGTGCTGGGTCTATGAATCCGCGCCTGGCGGCCACCCGCGCCCTGGCGGCGGTGCTTGCCGGCCGCGCCTCCCTCGGTAGCAGCCTGCCCGAGCAACTGGCCAAGGTCGATCCGCGTGACCGCGCCCTGGCCCAGGATCTGGCCTTTGGCACCGCCCGCTGGCAGCCGCGCCTGTCGCTGCTGGCGGAAAAGCTCATGGAAAAACCCTTCAAGGCCGGCGACCGCGATCTCGAAGCCCTGCTGTTGATCGGGCTCTACCAGTTGTTCCATACCCGCATCCCGGCCCATGCCGCCATCGGCGAGACGGTGGGTTGCGTCGACAAGCTGAAGAAATCCTCGGCCAAGGGCCTGCTCAACGCCGTGCTGCGCCGCGCCCAGCGCGAATACGACAGCCTGTTGCCGGCCCTGGAGCATGATCCCGCCGCGCGCCTGGCCCATCCGCGCTGGCTGCAGAAGACGCTCAAGGCACGCTGGCCGGAGCAGTGGGAAGCCATCGCCACCGCCAACAACCTGCATCCGCCGCTGATCCTCAGGGTCAATCGCCGTCAGGGCGGTCGCGACAGCTATCTGGCCGAGCTGGCCGCCGCCGGCATCGAGGCCGTGCCCTGCGCCTTCAGCGCCGACGGCATCCGCCTGCTGCAGCCCCAGGACGTCACCGCCCTGCCGCGCTTTGCCGCGGGGCGTCTCAGCGTGCAGGACGAAGCCGCCCAGCTGGCGGCCGAACTCCTGGAACTGGCGCCCGGCCAGCGGGTGCTGGACGCTTGCGCCGCGCCCGGTGGCAAGACCTGCCACCTGCTGGAACGCCAACCGGCCCTGGCCGAGGTGGTGGCGCTGGACGCCGATGCCGGCCGTCTGCAGCGGGTCGAGCAGAATCTGGCACGCCTGGGCCTCACCGCCCGCACCCTGGCCGCCGACGGCCGCGCCGTGGCCGACTGGTGGGACGGCACGCCCTTCCAGCGCATCCTGCTGGACGCCCCCTGCAGCGCTACCGGGGTGATCCGCCGCCATCCGGACATCAAGCTGACCCGCCAGGCCAGCGACATCGTGCCCCTGGTGCAGCTGCAGGGCGAACTGCTGGACGCCCTCTGGCCGACGCTGGAAGTCGGCGGCATCCTGGTCTATGCCACCTGTTCGGTGCTACCGGAAGAAAACAGCGACAACCTCGCCGCCTTTCTCGCCCGCACCCCGGGCGCCCGCGAGCTGGATATCCCCGCCCCCTGGGGCCTCGCCCAGCCCCACGGCCGCCAGCTCCTGCCGCAGCCCGAAGGCCACGACGGCTTCTATTACTGCAAGCTGATCAAGATCGCCAAGTAGGAATCCCGCCATGCTCGAATCCCTGGAGAAAATGCTCGCTCGCGGCCAGGACAACGCCCTGCTCAGGTTCGGTCTGGGCAAGGGCTATCTGGATGCCGGGGAGCCCGCGCGGGCGGTCGAGCACCTGGCGCGCTGCGTCGAATTCGATCCGGCCTACTCGGCGGCCTGGAAGCTGCTGGGCAAGGCCCATGAGGAAAGTGGCGACCTGGCCAGCGCCGAGGCAGCCTGGACCCAGGGCCTGCAGGCGGCGCAAGCCAGGGGCGACAAGCAGGCGGAAAAGGAGATGACGGTGTTTCTCAAGCGCCTGGCGCGCCGCGCTCAGTCCTGATCGCGCAGGAACCTCAGACCCGCGCCGTCGGCGTCGGTGCGCATGACTTCCATGGTCACCTTGGGCGCTTCGATCGGCAGATCGAGTACCTGACCGACCACCCGGGTGCCCTGCGGCAGCCGGGTCAGTTCGGGGTGCACCACATAGACGCCGCCATCGGACAGGTCGCGGGTCTCACCGACGATCTCGCCATCCGGATAGGCGATCCACAGCCGGCACTTGAGTGGGGTACGGGTATGTTGGCGCTGATCGCGCGAATTCATCGCCTGACTCCCTGGCTTGGGCGCTCCCTTGAGGTCCGGGCAGCTTCCGGCAAAGCCCTGCGCCTGTCAGCCGCGCGCCGACCGAACGGTCCTGGCGAAGCGCCGAGCGATAGGTCATGGGACCACCGTGCGCCATTCAGGTCCCGGGCATGACCCGGGCGGGCAAGGGGCCTAGTACCACTTCTCCTCGCCGTCCGGACGATTCTTGAACCTCTTCATGCTCCACATGTACTGGGTCGGATAGCGCCGCACGTAGCCGGCCAGCACCTCGCTCATGGCAGCCACCGAGACCTCCGGATCCGGGTCGTACATGGCCGGTGGCGCGGCTTCCAGGATCACCTTGTAGCCGCTGCCGTCTGCCAGGCGCACGGCATGGAAGAACACCCCACGGGCCTTGCCGCGCGCCAGCAGCGAGGGCACGAACTTGCTGGTCAGGGCGGTGGTGCCGAGGAAGGGCACGAACAGCCCGGCGCTGCGACTCGGCTCGGGATCGGCCGGAATCCCCACGGCGCCGCCGCGACGGACTTCCTTGATCACGCTGATGATGCCTTCCGGGGTAGAGGGCGCCACGCGGTTGCCCAGCTGGACCCGCTGGCGCTTGAGCAGGTCGTCCACCGCCTTCAACTTGGGCGGCCGATAGAAGATGATCGGCTTGGCATGGGAGCAGTAGAAGTGGTTGAGCAACTCCCAGTTGCCCAGGTGGCTGGTGATGCCCACCACGCCATCGCCGGAGGCCAGGGCTTCCTGGAGGACGTCCATGCCTTCCACCTCGCGCACCAGGCGCAGGGAACGCTGGGGCGACCAGATCCAGGCGCAGGCGCTCTCGGTCAGGGTCTTGCCGATGCCGCGCAGGCACTCGCGCGACAGCCGTTCCAGGCCGGCGGCGTCGAGTTCGGGGAAGCAGTGGGCGAGGTTGATGCGGGTAACCTTGCTGGCGCGGGTCGGCAGCTTCCACATGCACCAGCCGATGAATCCACCCAGGCGCTGGACCAATGGCCAGGGCAGCAGGGCGAAAAGGCGCAGGAAGGCGATCATCAGCGCGCCTTTGAATCTTTCCAAAAGAGGGACTCCTGTCTGAATGCACCGACAGTTTAGCGTCTACAAGTCCCGGAAACGTTAAGAAAGCGTAAGGTTCGCGCCAACTGGCGCCTATACATTCGACTTTTCCTGCAGTTCTGCCGACGAAGCCGCCAATTCGGCATGGCGGTCGCAATCGAGGGTATGGTCCATCACCAGGCCCATGGCCTGCATGAAGGCATAGCAGATCGTCGGACCGACGAAGGTGAAACCGGCCCGCTTGAGCGCCTTGCTCATGGCCTCGGCTTCCGGGGTGATCGCCGGCACCTCCTGGCGATCGCGAAAGTGATTGATCCTGGGTGCGCCGCCGACAAAGGACCACAGCCAGCCGGAAGGGTCTTCGAGTCTCAGCCAGGCCTGGGCATTCTGACGAGCGGCGCGCAGCTTGGCGCCATTGCGGATGATGCCCGGGTCCTGCATCAGCACGGCGATTTCGGCGTCGCTCAGCTGCGCCAGGCGCGCGGGATCGAAGCCATGCAGCACCTGACGATAGCGCTCGCGTTTCTTCAGCACGGTGATCCACGACAGTCCGGCCTGGAAGCCTTCCAGCAGGAGGAATTCGAAGAGCACCGCCGGATCGCGCTGGGGCACGCCCCATTCATGGTCGTGATACTCGATGTACAGCGGATCGGCGGTGCACCAGAAACAACGCGGCATGGCGAAGGCTCGGTCGAGAAGGGAGGGCCTCACCTTAGCGCAATTGCCAGGCAGAGGAGACGAACCCAACGGCCTCGCCAGGCGCTTTTCCACGCTACCAGGTTGCCAGCGTATCGCAGCCATGGCGGCGATAGACCGCAGGTTGGGTTGAGACGGCTTCATCGTCGAAGCCCAACCTGGCCGGCGCCCCGAGACAAGGGTGGGCTTCGCTACGCTCGACCCAACCTACGCAGGTCCCCGGTCGCGATAACGGGAGCAGGCACTTTCCCGCCGGGCAGCCCCAAGCCCCCATGCGGTCACCCCCGGCTTTCAGCTATACTCCCCGGCTTTTCGTCGCAGCCGAACGGGTATTTTTCGTGAGCCAGTCCAAGCCCACCGTGCGCACCTTCCAAGACTTGATCCTGGCCTTGCAGCAATACTGGGCCGAGCAGGGCTGCGTGGTACTCCAGCCCTATGACATGGAAGTCGGCGCCGGTACCTTCCACACCGCCACCTTCCTGCGCGCCATCGGTCCCGAGACCTGGAACGCCGCCTATGTGCAGCCCAGCCGCCGCCCCACCGACGGCCGCTACGGCGAGAACCCCAATCGCCTGCAGCACTACTACCAGTTCCAGGTGGTCCTCAAGCCCAACCCGGACAACTTCCAGGAGCTCTACCTGGGCTCCCTGGCCGCCATCGGCCTGGATCCGCTGGTGCACGACGTGCGCTTCGTCGAGGACAACTGGGAATCGCCCACCCTGGGCGCCTGGGGTCTGGGCTGGGAAGTCTGGCTCAACGGCATGGAAGTCACCCAGTTCACCTACTTCCAGCAGGCGGGCGGTATCGAGTGCTATCCGGTGACCGGCGAGATCACCTATGGCCTCGAACGCCTGGCCATGTACCTGCAGGGCGTGGACTCGGTCTACGACCTGATCTGGGCCGACGGCCCCTTCGGCACCGTGACCTACGGCGACGTCTTCCACCAGAACGAAGTGGAGCAGAGCACCTACAACTTCGAGCACGCCAATGTGCCCAAGCTGTTCGAGCTGTTCGACTTCTACGAGTCCGAGGCCAATCGCCTGATCGCCCTGGACCTGCCGCTGCCCACCTACGAGATGGTGCTCAAGGCCTCCCACACCTTCAACCTGCTGGACGCCCGCCGCGCCATCTCGGTGACCGAGCGCCAGCGTTACATCCTGCGCGTGCGCACCCTGGCGCGCAGCGTCGCCCAGGGCTACTTCAAGGCCCGTGCCCGCCTGGGCTTCCCGCTGGCCAGCCCCGCGCTGCGTGACGAGGTCCTGGGTCGCGACGATGTCCAGGCGCTGCTCAAGGAGGGCGAATGATGAGCACCACTCTGGATTTCCTGGTCGAACTGGGTACCGAAGAACTGCCACCCAAGGCGCTCAAGACCCTGGGCGACAGCTTTCTCGCCGGTATCGAGAAGGGCCTCAAGCAGGCCGGTCTAGGCTATGCCAGCGCCCGCGCCTATGCCGCGCCGCGCCGCCTGGCCGTGCTGGTCGAAGCCCTGCAGACCCAGCAGCCCGAGCGTAGCGTCAACCTGGACGGCCCGCCGCTCCAGGCCGCCTTTGGCGCCGATGGCCAGCCGACCCAGGCCGCCCTGGGCTTCGCCCGCAAGTGCGGCGTCGACATCAGCGCCATCGATCGCAGCGGCCCCAAGCTGAGATTCTCCCAGAGCATTCCTGGTCAGCCGGCGGCCAGCCTGCTGCCCGGCATCGTCGAAGCCTCCCTGGCCGAGCTGCCGATTCCCAAGCGCATGCGCTGGGCCGCCCGCCGCGAGGAATTCGTCCGTCCCACCCAGTGGCTGGTGATGCTGCTGGGTGACGAGGTGATCGACTGCGAGATCCTCACCCGCCGTGCCGGCCGTGAGTCCCGCGGCCACCGCTTCCACCATCCAGAGGCCGTGCGCATCAGCGCCCCGGCCCACTACGCCGCCGACCTGCGCGCCGCCCATGTGCTGGCCGACTTCGCCGAGCGCCGCCAGCTGATCGAATCCCGCGTAGCCGAGCTGGCCGCGGCGGAGCAGGGCAGCGCCGTGGTGCCGCCCGCGCTGCTGGACGAGGTGACCGCCCTGGTGGAATGGCCGGTGCCGCTGGTGTGCGCCTTCGAGGAACGTTTCCTCGAGGTGCCCCAGGAAGCCCTGATCACCACCATGCAGGACAACCAGAAGTACTTCTGCCTGCTGGATGCCCAGGGCAAGCTGCTGCCGCGCTTCATCACCGTGGCCAACCTGGAGAGCAAGGATCCGGCGCAGATCGTCAGCGGCAACGAGAAGGTGGTCCGCCCCCGTCTCACCGACGCCGAGTTCTTCTTCAAGCAGGACCAGAAGCAGCCGCTGGAAAGCTTCAACGAGCGCCTCAAGAACGTGGTCTTCCAGGCCCAGCTCGGCACCGTCTACGACAAGGCCCAGCGCGTCGCCGCCCTGGCCGCCTTTATCGCCGAACGCATCGGTGGTGATGCCGAGCGCGCCCACCGCGCCGGCGTGCTCGCCAAGTGCGACCTGGCCACCGAGATGGTCGGCGAATTTCCCGAGATGCAGGGCATCGCCGGCTACTACTACGCCAGAAAGGGCGGCGAGGCCGAAGATGTGGCCCTGGCGCTCAACGAGCAGTACATGCCGCGCGGCGCCGGCGCCGAATTGCCGCAGACCCTGACCGGCGCGGCCGTGGCCCTGGCCGACAAGCTCGACACCCTGGTCGGCATCTTCGGCATCGGCATGCTGCCCACCGGCAGCAAGGACCCCTTCGCCCTGCGCCGTCAGGCCCTGGGCGTGCTGCGCATCCTCATCGAGAAGGGACTGGAGCTGGATCTGCCAGCCGCAGTCGCCTTCGCCATCGCCGGCTATGGCGAGCGGGTCAAGGCTGCCGGCCTGCAGGAGCAGGTGCTGGACTTCGTCTTCGACCGTTTGCGCGCCCGCTACGAGGACGAAGGCATCGACACCGCCGCCTACCTGGCCGTGCGCGCCCTGCGTCCGGCCTCGGCGCTGGACTTCGACCAGCGCGTCCAGGCCGTGCAGGCCTTCCGTCGCCTGCCCGAGGCCGAGGCCCTGGCCGCCGCCAACAAGCGCGTCTCCAACCTGCTCGGCAAGTTCGCGGGCCAGGTCGCGGCCCAGGCCGATGCCACCCTGTTCGAGACCGACGCCGAGCGCGCCCTGGCCGCCGCCATCGCCGAGGCCGAGCGGGATGCCGCGCCCCTGGCCGAAGCCCGTCGCTATGGCGCAGCCCTGGAGCGCCTGGCCAGTCTGCGCGCCCCGGTGGATGCCTTCTTCGACGAGGTGCTGGTCAACGCCGAGGACGAGCGCGTCCGTGCCAATCGCTATGCGCTGCTCGCCCACCTGCGTGGCCTGTTCCTCGGCATCGCCGACATCTCGGTGCTGGGCTAGGGCATGAAACTGATCGTGCTGGACCGCGACGGCGTCATCAATGTCGATTCCGATGACTACGTACGCAGCGCCGAGCAGTGGCAACCGCTGCCCGGCAGCCTCGCGGCCATCGCCCGGCTGAACCGGGCCGGTTGGCAGGTGGCCGTGGCCACCAACCAGTCCGGTCTGGCGCGTGGTTACTTCACGGAAGGCGACCTGGCGGCCATGCACGAGAAATTGCAGCGGCTGCTGGCGGAGGAGGGCGGTCGGGTCGACCTGATCCTTCACTGCCCCCATGGTCCGGAAGCGGGCTGCGACTGCCGCAAGCCGCTGCCCGGCCTGTTTCGTGCCATCGCCCACCACTATGGCCGTACCGACCTGGACGGTGTCCCGGTGGTGGGGGACAGCCTGCGCGATCTGGAAGCCGGCGCGGCCCTCGGCTGTACGCCTTACCTGGTGCGTACCGGCAAGGGCGAGCGCACCCTGGCCAAGCCTTTGCCATCCGGTACCCGGGTCTTCGCCGACCTGGCGGCGGTGGCTGATCATCTGCTCGAGGAAGCGCCCTGATGCGGCTCTTGCGTACCCTGTTGTTCTATGTGCTGCTGGGGACCAGCGGCATCCTCTGGTCCTGCGTCAGCCTGCTGATCGCGCCCTTCCTGGCCTATCGCGCCCGCTATCGGCTGGTGGTCAAGGCCTGGACCGGTTTCGCGGTCTGGCTGGCCAAGGTCATCTGCGGCATCCGCTACGAGATCGACGGCCTGGAAAACGTCCCGGCGCAGCCCTGCGTGATCGTGGCCAACCACCAGAGCACCTGGGAAACCTTCTTCCTGTCCGCCCAGTTCGAGCCCACCTCCCAGGTGATCAAGCGCGAATTGCTCAGGATTCCCTTCTTTGGCTGGGCCTTCTCGCTGCTCAAGCCCATCGCCATCGACCGTGACAACGGCAAGCTGGCCCTGCAGCAGCTGACCGAGCAGGGCGGCCGCTATCTCGCCCAGGGCTGCTGGGTACTGATCTTTCCCCAGGGTACCCGCATCGATTACGGCCAGATGGGCAAGTTCTCCCGCGGTGGTGCCGCCCTGGCCTGCAGCCTCAACGTGCCCATCCTGCCCATCGCCCACGATGCCGGCGCCTACTGGCCCAATCGCTCCTGGATCAAGTCGCCGGGGACCATCAAGGTCAGCATCGGCCCGCTGCTCTATCCCCAGGGCCAGGATCCCCGCGCCATCGTCGATCTCAATGCGCGCTGCTTCGCCTTCATCGAGCAGGCCCTGGCGCCGAAGCCCGATGCCGACCCGGCCGAGCGCTGCGTAGCCTGATCGCCAGGCCGCAAGGCCTGGCTGTTTCCACCTCTTTTCCTCCCTTTTCCCACAGACTTATCCACAGGCTGTGCCGGGCTTTTCGCGTCTTCGAATTTTAGCCTGCTAGCGCGGATCGACCTTCATCCACAAGTACCGACAAGCTTATTCCCAGGCTTATCCACAGGAACGTCCCTTATATCCTGTGTCTCTATGCCGCATGGCACGGCCCCTTTACGCCTATTTTCGACGTTGATCAAAAGCGGCTGAGGAAAACTATCCACAAAACCTTCGGCTATAAGATGAACGGCGCTCGCTGTAGTGGAACGAAACGGCGCGACTCTCTAGCCAGAATGTTTTCCACAAAAAAGCCCCGCATGGCGGGGCTTGTGCATAACCGGAGTCGATCAGACGTCGAGGTTCGATACCGCCAGGGCGTTGCTCTCGATGAAGTCGCGACGCGGCTCCACGTGATCGCCCATCAGGGTATTGAAGATCTGGTCGGCGGCTACGGCATCCTCGATGGTTACCTGCAGCATGCGGCGCACGTTCGGGTCCATGGTGGTTTCCCACAGCTGATCCGGATTCATCTCACCCAGACCCTTGTAGCGCTGGATGTTGAATCTCTTGCTGGTCTCGTTCATCAGCCATTCCCAGGCTTCCTTGAAGGTGCTGACCGGGCGACGGCGTTC
Organism: Pseudomonas sp. SORGH_AS_0211; assembly: GCF_031453455.1. Classification (NCBI taxonomy): domain Bacteria; kingdom Pseudomonadati; phylum Pseudomonadota; class Gammaproteobacteria; order Pseudomonadales; family Pseudomonadaceae; genus Pseudomonas; species Pseudomonas sp. SORGH_AS_0211. The sequence continues at coordinate 4,259,496 of NZ_JAVIZV010000001.1, forward strand.
ACCGCGCTTGGCATAGGCGCCTTCTTCCAGCAGGTTGTCCAGCTGGGCGGCCAGCTCGGTCACCAGGCGGTAGTCGTTGCTGCCGAAGAAATCCCGGTTGAAGGTGACGTAGCTGGACAGGCCATGGGCGCGGGTTTCCACCTCTGGTAGCCATAGGCCTCGCTCGCGGTCCTCGCGCAAACTGACGCGGTAGGTAGTGCCAGAGCGCTCGGAGGTCTGCAGGCGTGCGCTAAGGCCTTCCAGCCACTGACGCATCGCCGCTTCATCGGCCAGCTGATCGACACCGACCCGCGGCAGGTACAGCAGGTGTTCGCTGACGGCGGCCGGATACAGCCGCGACAGGCGCTTGAAGGTCTTCATCACCTGGCGATAGCTGTTCACCAGCTTCTCGAGTTCCACGCCGGACAGGCCCGGGGCATTCTCGTTGACGTGCAGGCTGGCTTCTTCCAGGGCGGTCTGGGTCAGGTATTCCTCCATCGCCTCGTCGTCCTTGATGTACTGCTCCTGCTTGCCACGCTTCACCTTGTACAGCGGCGGCTGGGCGATGTAGATGTAGCCCCGCTCGATCAGCAGCGGCATCTGGCGGAAGAAGAAGGTCAGCAGCAGGGTACGGATGTGCGATCCGTCCACATCGGCATCGGTCATGATGATGATGTTGTGGTAGCGCAGCTTGTCGATGTTGAATTCTTCGCGACCGATGCCGCAGCCCAGCGCGGTGATCAGGGTGCCCACCTCCTGGGAGGAGAGCATCTTGTCGAAGCGCGCCTTCTCGACGTTGAGGATCTTGCCCTTGAGCGGCAGGATCGCCTGGGTGCGCCGGTTGCGGCCCTGCTTGGCCGAACCACCGGCGGAGTCACCCTCCACGATGTAGAGTTCGGACAGCGCCGGGTCCTTCTCCTGGCAGTCCGCCAGCTTGCCCGGCAGACCGGCGATGTCCAGCGCGCCCTTGCGGCGGGTCATCTCGCGCGCCTTGCGCGCCGCTTCCCGGGCCCGGGCCGCGTCGATCATCTTGCCGACCACCGCCTTGGCTTCGTTGGGGTTCTCCAGCAGGAAGTCGGAGAAGTGCTTGCCCATCTCCTGTTCCACCGCGGTCTTCACCTCGGAGGAGACCAGCTTGTCCTTGGTCTGGGAAGAGAACTTGGGATCCGGCACCTTGACCGAGATGATGGCGGTCAGGCCTTCACGGGCGTCGTCACCGGTGGTGGCCACCTTGAACTTCTTGGCCAGGCCCTCGGCCTCGATGTAGCTGTTCAGGTTGCGCGTCAGCGCCGAGCGGAAGCCCGCCAGGTGGGTGCCGCCATCGCGCTGGGGAATGTTGTTGGTGAAGCAGAGGATGTTCTCGTTGAAGCTGTCGTTCCACTGCAGCGCCACCTCCACGCCGACGCCATCGTCTTCGCGCTGCACCTGGAAGTGGAATACCTCGTTCACCGCGGTCTTGTTGGTGTTCAGGTAATCGACGAAGGCGCGCAGGCCGCCCTCGTACTTGAACAGCTCTTCCTTGCCACTGCGCTCGTCGCGCAGGACGATGCCGACGCCGGAGTTGAGGAAGGACAGTTCGCGAATCCGCTTGGCCAGGATGTCCCAGCTGAACTGGATGTTGTTGAAGGTCTCGGCGGACGGCTTGAAATGCACCTGGGTACCAGTGGTGTCGGTCTCGCCGATCACCGCCAGCGGCGCCTGGGGCACGCCGTGCACATAGACCTGCTCCCACAGCTGGCCGGCGCGGCGAATGGTCAGCCGCAGCTCTTCGGACAGGGCGTTCACCACCGAGACGCCCACGCCATGCAGGCCGCCGGACACCTTGTAGGTGTTGTCGTCGAACTTACCGCCGGCGTGCAGCACGGTCATGATGACCTCGGCCGCCGAGACGCCTTCTTCCTTGTGGATGTCCACCGGGATGCCGCGGCCGTTGTCGCGCACGGTGATGGATTCATCCATGTGGATGGTGATGCTGATCTCGCTGCAGAAGCCGGCCAGGGCCTCGTCGATGGAGTTGTCCACCACCTCGAAGACCATGTGGTGCAGGCCGGTGCCGTCATCGGTGTCGCCGATGTACATGCCGGGGCGCTTGCGCACGGCATCCAGTCCCTTCAGCACCTTGATGCTGGAAGAGTCGTAGGTATTGGTCTCGCTCATGCTTGGCTCCCGCTAGTGTGGGTCTGCTTGATATGGCCGTGTTCCACGTGAAACACGCTGACCTCTGTCTCCGGCCGCCAGGCGGCCTGTAGCGTCTCGCGCTCGACACAGGTGATGAAGACTTGGCACTCCAGTGCCTCCAGCAGCCGGCACAAGGCCAGCCGGTGTCCCTCGTCCAGTTCCGAGGGCAGGTCGTCGATGAGATAGACGCACTGGCCCCGCTTGACTTGGTTGACCAACCGCCCCTGGGCGATGCGCAACGCGCACACCACCAGCTTCTGCTGGCCGCGCGACAGGATGTCCGCCGCGTTGTGGTTGCCGATGCGGATCCGCAGGTCGGCGCGCTGGGGCCCGGCCTGGGTATGCCCCAGCTGCAGATCCCGCGGCAGACTGTCCGCCAGCACCTCGCGCAGATCGCGCTCGCGGTCCCAGCCGCGGTAGTAGCTCAGGGTCAGGCCGTCGAGCTGGATCAGCTCGGCCAGTACCGCGGTGAATTCCGGCTTCAGACGCTGGATATAGGCCTGGCGAAAGCCATCGATCTCGGCGCTGGCCAGGGCCAGTTCCTGATCCCAGGCGGCCTGCGCCGCAGGGTCGATTTTACCACGTCTGAGCCAGTGATTCCGCTGCCTGAGCGCCTTTTGCAGGCGTTGCCATAGCGGCAGAAATCGCTGTTCCTCGTGGAACACGCCCCAGTCGAGAAACTGCCGCCTGATCTTGGGACTGCCTTCGAGCAGCCGGAAGCCGTCGGGGTTGATCAGCTGCAACGGCAGCACCTCGGCCAGCTGCGCCGCGCTGCGGGCATTCTCGCCATTGATGCGGATCTGGTAGTCACCGCCGCGCTCGCGCTGGATGCCCAGGTTGCAGTCCTGGCCACCGGGCAGCCGCACCTGGCCGAACACCGTGCAACTGGCCTGCTCGTGCTGGATGACCGGCGCCAGCTTGGTGCTGCGAAAGGAGCGGGCCAGGCCCAGCAGGTGGATGGCTTCCAGCAGGCTGGTCTTGCCGCTGCCGTTGGCGCCATGCAGGAGGTTGACCCGTGGCGAGGGCTGAAGCGCGACCGCCTGCAGATTGCGCAGGCGGTCGGCGTTGAAGCGGATCAGCGTCATCGAGCGGCGATCAGAGGCGCATCGGCATCACGACATAGGAGGAGTCGTCGTTGCCCGCCTCCTGCAACAGCGCACTGCTGCTGGAATCGGACAGGGTGATCCGCACCTGGTCGGTGGTCATCACGCCGAGCACGTCGAGCAGGTAGCTGACGTTGAAACCGATCTCCAGGCTGCCGCCGTCGTAGTCGACCTGCAGCTCTTCCTCGGCCTCTTCCTGCTCCGGGTTGTTGGCCTGGATCTTCATGAAGCCGTTTTCCAGCTGCAGGCGGATACCACGGTACTTCTCGTTGGAGAGAATGGCGGTGCGGCTGAAGGCCTCGCGCAGATGCTGGCGCTCGCCCAGTACCAGCTTGTCGCCATGCCGCGGCAGCACGCGCTCGTAGTCGGGGAACTTGCCGTCCACCAGCTTGGAGGTAAAGGTGAAGTCGCCGGTGGTGGCGCGGATATGGTGCTGGCCAAGGACCACGTTGACCGGCTCTTCCGGTTCGGTGAGCAGGCGCGACAGTTCCAGGATGCCCTTGCGCGGCACGATGACCTGGTGCTTCTCGGCCTGGTCGACATCGGCCTCCAGCATGCACATGGCCAGGCGGTGACCATCGGTGGCCACGGCGCGCAGGCGACCGGTGCTGGCTTCCAGCAGCATGCCGTTGAGGTAGTAGCGCACGTCCTGCTGGGCCATGGCGAAGCCGGTGCGCTCGATCAGGCGGCGCAGGCGGCCCTGGGGAATGCTGAACTTCAGCGAACCCGGACCTTCCTCCACGGTGGGGAAGTCGTTGGCCGGCAGGGTGGACAGGGTGAAGCGACTGCGTCCGGCACGGATCAGCAGCTTCTGCTCCTCGGTGCGGATGTCGATCAGCGCATCGGGCTGCAGGCTCTTGCAGATGTCCATCAGCTTGCGCGCCGGCACGGTGATCTCGCCGGCTTCGGCGGCTTCTTCCAGATCTACCCGGCCAACCAGCTCGACTTCCAGGTCGGTACCGGTCAGCGAGAGGCGCTGGCCTTCCACGACCAGGAGTACGTTGGACAGCACCGGCAGCGTTTGCCGACGTTCCACGACACCGGCCACCAGCTGCAGCGGTTTCAACAGGGCTTCGCGTTGAATGGTGAAATGCATGGTCAGGTCCTTGCCAGGGCCGCGTCCGTCAGGTGGTCAGGGTACGCAGCAGGTTCTTGTAATCCTCGCGGATATCCGCGTCGGATTCCCGAAGTTCGGCGATCTTGCGACAGGCGTGCAACACCGTCGTGTGATCGCGTCCGCCAAAGGCGTCGCCGATTTCCGGCAGGCTGTGATTGGTCAGTTCCTTGGACAGCGCCATGGCGACCTGCCGCGGCCGGGCGACCGAGCGCGAGCGGCGTTTGGACAGCAGATCGGCGATCTTGATCTTGTAGTACTCGGCCGCGGTGCGCTGGATGTTGTCGATACTGACCAGCTTGTCCTGCAGCGCCAGCAGATCCTTGAGCGACTCGCGGATCAGCTCGATGGTGATGTCCCGGCCCATGAAGTGGGCATGGGCGATCACCCGCTTGAGCGCGCCTTCCAGTTCCCGCACGTTGGAACGGATACGCTGGGCGATGAAGAAGGCGGCGTCGTGGGGCAGGTCGACCTTGGCCTGGTCGGCCTTCTTCATCAGGATCGCCACCCGCGTTTCCAGCTCCGGCGGCTCCACCGCCACGGTGAGTCCCCAGCCGAAGCGCGACTTGAGCCGCTCTTCCAGGCCATCGATCTCCTTGGGATAGCGGTCGCTGGTGAGAATCACCTGTTGTCCACCTTCGAGCAGGGCATTGAAGGTGTGGAAAAACTCTTCCTGCGAACGCTCCTTGCGGGCGAAGAACTGGATGTCGTCGATCAGCAGCGCATCCACCGAGCGGTAGAAGCGCTTGAATTCGTTGATGGCATTGAGCTGCAGCGCCTTGACCATGTCGGCGACGAAGCGCTCCGAATGCAGATAGACGATCTTGGCGTTCGGATTGCGCTTGAGCAGATGATTGCCCACTGCATGCATCAGGTGGGTCTTGCCCAGACCCACGCCCCCATAGAGGAAGAGCGGGTTGTAACCGTGCTTGGGATTGTCCGCCACCTGCCAGGCCGCCGCGCGGGCCAGCTGGTTGGACTTGCCCTCGACGAAGTTCTCGAAGGTGAAGGTGCGGTTCAGATAGCTGGTGTGCTTGAGCGCCCCCTCCACCTGCACGGTACGTTCGGTCTTGACGACCGGCTCGTCGGCCAATTCCGCCGTCACGTCTTCCAGGGCGACGCCCGCGGTGACGATGTCCGACTGGATCGGTTGCGGCGCCTGCACCGGTGGTGGCAGCGGAGCGCTCTGACTGCTCGGCGTCTGGACGGCGCGCGGCTTGTTGCTGCGCTTGCTGCCGATCAGCAGGGACAGCACCGGGGCGATACCGTCGTCGGCATGCTCCTCGAGCAATTCGAGCAGGCGACCCAGGTATTTCTCGTTGACCCAGTCGAGCACGAAGCGGTTGGGCGCGAACACCCGCAGCTCATCCCCTTCCGCTTCCACCTGCAGTGGCCGGATCCAGGTATTGAATTGTTGCGAAGGCAGCTCGTCGCGCAGCACATCCACGCAACGTTGCCAGAGTTCGACCGACACAGCGTCTCCCAAGAACTGGAGCGGCCCGGACGGGCCATGAGCAAACGCCCATTGTATCCCTCCCCACCCGGGTTATCCACACGACTGCGCAGTTTCCCGGCAGATAGCCGCCACCGCCGCCGTCGCCGAACGCATGACCGTCAGCACTGTGGATAACGCCGTCTGACGTCTCTGGACATCCGGGGGTTTTTCTCTGTGGATAATCCGGCTGTGCGTAACAGCTCTGCTTATCCACAGTCTCTGGACAGCCTGACCACCTTCGTCCCACCTGTTGAAAACAGACTTTCCGCTGTCGCTCCGACCAGGCTGGATCTGGGCTGCCACGATCTATCCACAGAAAACCGCTGCACCATACATATTCACTTCAACAGTCTTTTAAAGCCTTCTGACCTGTTGATTTTATTTACGCATCCGCCTGCCAGCCGGTGCTGGTTGGAAATTGACCTGTACCGAGGCTTTCTCTAGAATCGCCGGTCTCTTTGCGCGGGGCACTCATGCCTTGCCGCTTTCACCTAGGTAAAAGTCCATGAAACGCACCTTCCAACCCAGCACCCTGAAGCGCGCCCGTGTCCACGGTTTCCGTGCTCGTATGGCAACCAAGAACGGCCGTCAGGTTCTCGCCCGTCGCCGTGCCAAAGGCCGCAAGCGTCTGGCGATCTGATTGCCCGGTCAGGTGGTGAGTCAGGGTTTCGGTCGGGACAGGCGCTTACTGAGCTCCCAACAGTTCCAGGCGGTCTTTGACTCTCCCACCCACAAGGCATCCGGCAAGCACCTGCTGCTGCTCGCCCATGCCAATGGGCTCGACCATTCCCGCCTGGGGCTGGTCATCGGCAAGAAAAGCGTCAAGCTTTCTGTCGAGCGCAATCGCATCAAGCGGGTCATCCGGGATTCCTTCCGGCTGAATCAGGACCGCCTGGGCAGCTTTGATCTGGTCTTCGTCGCCCGCAAGGGACTCGGCGAGGTCGACAATCCCGAATTGCACGATCAGCTGCTGCAACTGTGGAAACGTCTCAATCGCCAGGCGAGCAAGACGATTGCCCACCCCATTGACAGTCCCGACGGTGCTCATGCGTAAACCGGCCCTGCTGCTGATTCGCTTCTACCGTTATGCCATCAGCCCCTTGATGGCCAGTCACTGTCGTTTCTATCCGACCTGTTCCGGTTACGCCCTCGAAGCCATCGAGTGCCACGGGCTGCTGCGTGGTGGCTGGCTGACCACACGGCGACTGTGCCGGTGCCATCCCTGGCACTCAGGCGGATACGATCCCGTTCCTCCCGCAAAGAACCCAGCCCCGACCTCTTCGATGGCCGAGTAAACATGGATATCAAGCGCCCGCTACTCATTGCCGCCTTGGCGATCGTGTCCTACACCCTGGTTTTCCAGTGGAACAAGGATTACGGCCAGGGCGATCTGCCCACGGCCAAGACGCAGACCAGCGTCCTGCCGGGCGATACCCCCAACGTGCCCACCGACGTCCCGGCCGATGCCAAGGCAGCTGCCCCGGTGGACAACGCGGCTGCCCAACCGAGCACCGCGCTCATCAAGGTGCGTACCGACGTCCTGGATCTGGCCATCGACCCCCGCGGCGGCGACATCGTCCAGCTCGGCCTGGTGCAGTACCCGAGCCGCCAGGACCATCCCAACGACCCCTTCATGCTGTTCGACAACGGCGCCCAGCGTCTCTACCTGGCGCAGAGCGGCCTGACCGGCGCCAACGGACCCGATGCCAATAGCGCCGGTCGTCCGCTGTACAGCTCGGCGCAGTCCAGCTACGTACTCGCCGATGGCCAGCAGCAGCTGGTGGTGGATCTCAAGTACCAGGCCAATGGCGTCGACTACATCAAGAGATTCACCTTCCACCGGGGCCTGAAGGTCGACTGCTCGGACGCCGAGAAGGCGCAGAAGAAGATCGCCTGCATCAACCCGGACGCCTACCAGATCCAGGTCAGCTACCTGATCGACAACCAGAGCGCCAGCGCCTGGAACGGCGTGCTCTATGCCCAGCTCAAGCGTGACAAGAGCGGCGATCCCTCGGCCACCACCGCCACCGGCGTGTCCACCTACCTGGGCGCCGCGGTCGGTACCCCGGCCGAGCCCTACCGCAAGGTGTCCATGAGCGACATGGACAAGAATCGCCTGCAGGAAGCCGTGCAGGGCGGCTGGGTAGGGTGGCTGCAGCACTACTTTGTCACCGCCTGGGTGCCGAACAAGGACGAGCAGCACCAGATCACCACCCGCAAGGATGCCCAGGGCAACTACATCGTTGGCTTCACCGGTCCGCAGTTCAGCGTGCCGGCGGGTGGCAAGGGCGAGACCTCGCTGACCCTCTATGCCGGTCCGAAGATCCAGGAGCACCTCAAGACCCTGTCCCACGGTCTGGAACTGACCGTCGACTACGGCTTCCTGTGGTTCATCGCCCAGCCGATCTTCTGGCTGCTACAGCATATCCACAGCATCCTGGGTAACTGGGGCTGGTCGATCATCGTCCTGACCATCATCATCAAGATGCTGTTCTTCCCGCTGTCCGCCGCCAGCTACCGCTCCATGGCCCGCATGCGCGCCGTCGGCCCGCGACTGCAGGCGCTGAAGGAACAGCATGGCGACGATCGCCAGAAGATGTCCCAGGCGATGATGGAGCTCTACCGCAAGGAGAAGATCAATCCCCTGGGTGGCTGCCTGCCCATCGTGGTGCAGATGCCGGTGTTCCTGGCGCTGTACTGGGTGCTGCTGGAAAGCGTCGAGATGCGCCAGTCGCCCTGGATGTTCTGGATCACCGACCTGTCGGCCAAGGATCCCTTCTTCATCCTGCCGATCATCATGGGCGCCACCATGCTGGTGCAGCAGATGCTCAACCCGGCACCGCCGGATCCCATGCAGGCCAAGGTCATGAAGATGATGCCGATCATCTTCACCTTCTTCTTCCTGTGGTTCCCGGCCGGTCTGGTGCTGTACTGGATCGTCAACAACTGCCTGTCGATCCTGCAGCAGTGGTACATTACCCGGAAGATCGAGGCGGCCAGCAAGAAGGCCTGACCCCGCTCACCCTGTCCACACGACGCCCCTTGATTGGGGCGTCGTGCTTTCTGGAGGATCGTCATGTCCCTGCCTTCCGACAGCATCGCCGCCATCGCCACCGCCACCGGGCGCGGCGGAGTCGGTATCGTCCGCGTCTCCGGGCCCCTGGCCGCGCCCCTGGCCCGGGTGATCTGCGGCCGTGAGCTAGCTCCCCGGCATGCCCACTACGGCAATTTCCTCGCCGCCGACGGCAGCGTGCTGGACGCCGGTATCGCGCTGTTCTTTCCCGGCCCCAATTCCTTCACCGGTGAAGACGTGCTGGAACTCCAGGGTCACGGCGGCCCGGTGATCCTCGACCTGCTCTTGCGCCGTACCCTGGAGGAAGGCGCGCGCCTGGCCCGCCCGGGCGAGTTCAGCGAACGCGCCTTTCTCAACGACAAGCTCGACCTGGCCCAGGCCGAGGCCATCGCCGACCTCATCGAGGCCAGCACCGAACAGGCGGCGCGCAATGCCCTGCGCTCGCTGCAGGGCGAATTCTCCCGCCGCGTGGAAAGCCTGGTCGAGCAACTCATCCAGCTGCGTATCTACGTCGAGGCCGCCATCGATTTTCCCGAGGAAGAGATCGACTTCCTCGCCGACGGTCGGGTCCAGGGCCTGCTGGAGGGGGTCCAGGCCGAATTGCAGGAGGTCCGTCGCGAAGCCAATCGCGGTGCCCTGCTGCGTGACGGCATGACCGTGGTGATCGCCGGCCGCCCCAATGCCGGCAAGTCCAGCCTGCTCAATGCCCTGGCCGGCCGCGAAGCCGCCATCGTCACCAACATCGCCGGCACCACCCGCGATGTCCTGCGTGAACATATCCACCTGGATGGCATGCCGCTGCACGTGGTCGATACGGCCGGTCTGCGCGACACCGATGACCGGGTGGAACAGATCGGCGTCCAGCGGGCCCTGGACGCCATCGCCGGCGCCGATCGAGTGCTGCTGGTAGTGGACGCCAGCGCACCGGAAGCCCGCGATCCCCAGGCGCTCTGGCCGGAACTGCTGAGCGCCAGGCCGCCGCTGGACAAGCTGACGGTGATCCGCAACAAGGCCGACCTCACCGGTGAACCCACCGGGTTGCTGGCGTCGACCGCGCCGGTGGAGATCGCCCTCAGCGCCACCGATGGCGGGGGGGTCGAGGCCTTGCGCGAGCACCTCAAGGCCTGCATGGGCTTCGAGCAGACCACCGAGGGCGGCTTCAGCGCCCGCCGCCGCCATCTGGATGCCCTGCAGCGGGCGGCCAGCGCCCTGGACCACGGCTATCGCCAGCTCACCCTGGCCGGTTCCGGCGAACTCTTGGCCGAGGATCTGCGCCAGGCCCAGCAGGTGCTCGGCGAGATCACCGGCGCCTTCAGCTCCGACGATCTGCTCGGCCGCATCTTCTCCAGCTTCTGCATCGGCAAGTAACTCCCGCTCCGCTGTAGCAGGCCTGTGCAATGCAGGCCTTGTCTGTCCTCACTTCCCCCTTCCAGAGCCCTGTTGATAAACCCGCCTGAGGTCTGCCCATAAATCGGTGCATGGACTGTCCATGACCTGCCTTGTGGATAAGCAGGCAAAGGATCCACAGGATGCTGAGAGCTTGTATCCATCCACAGCACAAGACGTGCACGGGGTTCAGGTTTTCCCCAGCCCAGGCCTGCCAATGGCTGCATAGGCTTATCCACAGCGAAGGGCCTGCATATACATAAGCTCTATATCAGTCCTTTTAAAACTTTCTTCTCTATTGTTTATATTGAGCGTCTACCCCGGAGCCTGGTCATTTTTTGGCCAGGGCCCCTTCTGCAAGACTGGCCTAGGCCTTATACTTGCCGGCTTTCCTTCGAATTCCTGCCAACAGGCACGAGGTGCGTGGTGGACTTTCCTTCCCGTTTCGACGTCATCGTGATCGGTGGCGGCCATGCCGGTACCGAAGCGGCCCTGGCGGCCGCGCGCATGGGTGTGCGCACCCTGCTGCTCACGCATAATGTGGAAACTCTCGGCCAGATGAGCTGCAATCCCGCCATTGGCGGCATCGGCAAGAGCCATCTGGTCAAGGAGATCGATGCGCTGGGCGGCGCCATGGCCGCGGCGACGGACCTCGCCGGCATCCAGTTCCGCATTCTCAACAGCCGCAAGGGACCTGCCGTCCGCGCCACTCGCGCCCAGGCCGACCGCGTGCTGTACAAGGCGGCCATCCGCTACACCCTGGAAAACCAGCCCAACCTGTGGATATTCCAGCAAGCCTGTGACGACCTCATCGTCGAAGGCGATCGGGTCGCTGGCGTGATCACCCAGATGGGCCTGAAATTCCATGCCGACAACGTGGTGCTGACCGCCGGGACCTTCCTCGGTGGTCTTATCCACATCGGCATGCAGAATCACAGCGGTGGACGCGCGGGAGATCCGCCTGCCATCGCCCTGGCCCAGCGCCTGCGGGAACTGCCGCTGCGGGTCTCCCGCCTGAAGACCGGCACACCGCCACGTATCGACGGCCGCTCGGTGGACTTCTCGGTGATGACCGAGCAGCCCGGGGATACCCCGCTGCCGGTGATGTCCTTTCTCGGCAATCGCGAGCAGCATCCGGCGCAGGTCAGCTGCTGGATCACCCACACCAACGCCCGCACCCACGACATCATCCGCGCCAACCTGGATCGTTCGCCCATGTACTCGGGCGTGATCGAAGGGGTAGGGCCGCGCTACTGTCCGTCCATCGAAGACAAGATCCATCGCTTCGCCGACAAGGACAGCCATCAGGTCTTTCTCGAACCCGAGGGCCTGACCACCCACGAGCTCTATCCCAACGGCATCTCCACCTCGCTGCCCTTCGATGTGCAGCTCGAGGTGGTGCGCTCCATGCGCGGCATGGAGAACGCCCACATCCTGCGACCCGGCTACGCCATCGAATACGATTTCTTCGATCCGCGGGATCTCAAGTACAGCCTGGAAACCAAGGTCATCGCCGGCCTGTTCTTCGCCGGCCAGATCAATGGCACCACCGGATACGAAGAAGCCGGCGCCCAGGGTCTGCTCGCCGGGGCCAACGCCGCGCTGCGCGCCCAGGGCCGTGAAGCCTGGTGTCCGCGCCGCGACGAGGCCTACCTCGGCGTGCTGGTCGACGACCTCATCACCCTGGGCACTCAGGAGCCCTATCGGATGTTCACCTCCCGCGCCGAGTACCGGCTGATCCTGCGCGAAGACAACGCCGACCTGCGCCTGACCGAAAAGGGTCGCGAGCTGGGTCTGGTGGACGACCAGCGCTGGACGCTGTTCGAAGCCAAGCGCGAGGGCATCGCCCTGGAAGAGCAGCGTCTCAAGGCGATCTGGATTCGCCCGGGCACGCCCGAGGGCACGGCGGTGGCCGAACGCTTCGGCACGCCGCTCAATCACGAATACAACCTGCAGAATCTGCTGGCTCGTCCGGAGATCGACTATGCCGGTCTGCTGGCCGCGGTAGGCCAGACACCGGCCGAGACCCAGGTCGCCGAACAGATCGAGATCAAGACCAAGTACGCCGGCTACATCGATCGCCAGCAGGACGAGATCCAGCGTCTGCGCGCCAGCGACGCCGTGGCGCTGCCGGCGGAACTCGACTACGCCACCATCTCCGGACTGTCCAAGGAGATCCAGCACAAGCTGGCCCAGGCCCGTCCCGAGACCCTGGGCCAGGCCTCGCGCATTCCGGGCGTCACGCCAGCGGCGGTCTCGCTGCTGCTGATCCATCTCAAGAAGCGCAGCGCCGGTCGCAGCCTGGAGCACAGCGCCTGATGGCCAGCGCGATCCAAGCCAACGAACTGCGCCAGGGTGCCCAGACCCTCGGCGTGGCCCTGACCGCCGCCGTGGAAGAGCGGTTGCTGGGCTACCTGGACCTGCTGGTCAAGTGGAACAAGGCCTACAACCTCACCGCGGTGCGCGATCCCGACGAGATGGTCTCGCGGCACCTGCTGGACAGTCTCAGCATCGTCCCCTACGTGGGCGCGGGGCAGTGGCTGGACGTGGGCAGCGGAGGCGGCATGCCGGGCATTCCCCTGGCGATCCTCTTTCCCGAGTCGCGCTTCACCCTGCTCGACAGCAACGGCAAGAAGACCCGCTTCCTGACCCAGGCCAGGATCGAGCTGGGCCTGGCCAATCTCGAGGTGGTCCACGCCCGCGTCGAGGCCTTCCAGCCTGCCGCGCCCTTCACCGGCATCGTCTCGCGGGCGTTCAGCGCCATCGACGACTTCGCCACCTGGACGCGCCACCTGGGCGACAACCAAACACAGTGGCTGGCGATGAAGGGACTGCACCCCGACGACGAGCTGGCCAAGCTACCAGCGGATTTCCGGGTTGCGGCGGCGCACGTCCTCGCCGTTCCCGGTTGCCAAGGCCAGCGGCACTTGCTGATACTGCGCCGCACGAACGGAGAGGGGTAAGGCGGTACATGGCCAAGGTTTACGCGATAGCCAACCAGAAGGGCGGGGTGGGCAAGACCACGACGTGCATCAATCTCGCCGCTTCTCTGGCCGCCACCAACCGGCGCAAGGTGCTGCTGATCGATCTCGATCCCCAGGGCAACGCCACCATGGGCAGCGGGGTGGACAAGCACGCCCTCGAGCATTCGGTGCTGGACGTCCTCACCGGGGCCTGCGGCCTGCTCGACGCCATGCACTTCTCCGAGCACGGCGGCTACCAGCTGCTGCCCTCGAACCGCGACGTCACCGCCGCGGAAGTCGAGCTGCTGGAGATGACCGGGCGCGAGAGCCGTCTGCGCGACGCCCTGGCGCCGGTGCGGGACAACTACGACTACGTCCTCATCGACTGCCCGCCGTCGCTGTCCATGCTGACCATCAACGGCCTGGTGGCCGCCGATGGCGTGATCATTCCCATGCAGTGCGAGTACTTCGCCCTGGAAGGCCTGACCGATCTGGTCGGCAGCATCCAGCACATCGCCCAGCGGCTGAATCCGCAGCTGAAGATCGAGGGCCTGCTGCGCACCATGTTCGATCCGCGCATCGGCCTGGCCAACGACGTCGCCGCCCAGCTCAAGCAGCACTTCGGCGACGAGCTCTACGAAACCATCATTCCGCGCAACGTCCGCCTGGCCGAAGCGCCCAGCTACGGCATGCCCGCCCTGGTCTACGACAAGAGTTCCAAGGGGGCCGCGGCCTACCTGGAACTGGCCAGCGAGCTGGTCAAACGTCAGCGCAAGGCGGCTCGCGTCGCCAAGACTGCCTAAGGAATCCCCATGGCTGTGAAGAAACGAGGTCTGGGCCGCGGTCTCGACGCCCTGCTCGGCGGTGCCAGCGTCAAGGTCCTGCAGGAGCAGGCTGCCGCCACCCCGGTCAGCGAACTGCAATCGCTGCCGCTGGACATCATCCAGCGCGGCAAGTACCAGCCGCGCCGGCACATGGATCCGACCGCTCTGGAAGAGCTGGCCAACTCCATCCGCGTCCAGGGGCTGATGCAGCCCATCGTGGTGCGTGCCATCGGTGAAGGTCGTTACGAGATCATCGCCGGCGAACGCCGCTGGCGGGCCAGCCAGCAGGCCGGTCTGGAGCGGATCCCGGCGCTGGTGCGCGACGTGCCCGATCAGGTGGCCATCGCCCTGGCGCTGATCGAGAACATCCAGCGGCAGAATCTCAATCCGCTGGAAGAGGCCATGGCCCTGCAGCGGCTGCAGGACGAATTCGAGCTGACCCAGGCCCAGGTGGCCGAAGCCGTCGGCAAGTCGCGCTCGGGCGTGACCAACCTGCTGCGCCTGCTGGCGCTGGCCGAAGACGCCAAGGACCTGCTGGCCAAGGGCGAGCTGGAAATGGGCCACGCCCGGGCGCTGCTCGGTCTGCCCAAGGCGCGCCAGAGCGAAGGGGCGCGGCACGTTGTCGCACGGGGCCTCACCGTCCGCCAGACCGAAGCCCTGGTGCGCCAGTGGCTCAGTGGCGCGGAGCCGGAGGAGAAGGCCGCGGTGGTCGATCCCGACATCAGTCGGCTGGAGCAGCGTCTGGCCGAACGTTTGGGCGCCAACGTGCAGATCCGCCATGGCGAAAAAGGCAAGGGCCAGCTGGTGATCCGCTATACCTCTTTGGACGAACTTCAAGGCGTACTGGCGCACATTCGCTGACACAAATGCCTGCGAGCCTGGACGGCAATCTGTCCGGGGTGGCTTGAACCACTCTGGACGCGCCCCTATACTTTGCCCGCTTTTTGTCGGCACAAAGCATGCCAGTGAAAACAACTATTAAGCCGACACCAGAGGACTTCGAGCCGATGGACCGCCGCACGCCCAAACGCCTGCCTTTCCATCACCAGCCTGCCTTTCGCCTGCTGCTCGTCCAACTGGCTGTCGCGTCGTGTGCCGCCGTTGTCTTGTTTTGCTTCGTCGGTAAGGTCGCCGGTTATTCCGGATTGTTGGGCGGGCTGATTGCCTGGCTGCCCAATCTGTATTTTTCGTTCAAGGCGTTCCGCTATCGCGGCGCCCATGCCGCCCAAGACATCGTCCGTTCTTTCTACTCGGGCGAGGCGGGCAAACTGATTCTCACGGCAGTGCTCTTTGCACTGACGTTTGCTGGGGTAAAACCGCTTTCGGCTCCTGCACTGTTCGGCGTCTACCTGTTGACGCTGATGGTCAATGCCGGCGCGCCCCTGCTACTGAAAAAACCGACTAGACCTTAAGGCATTCGAGGCACACATGGCAGCAGACTCCGCTTCGGGCTACATCCAGCACCACCTGCAGAACCTGACCTATGGTATGCACCCGGTGAACGGCTGGAGCTTCGCCCACACCCCCGCTGAAGCTAAGGAAATGGGCTTCTGGGCCTTCCACGTGGATACCCTCGGCTGGTCGGTCGCCCTCGGCCTGATCTTCCTGGTGCTGTTCCGCAGCGTCGCCAAGAAGGCCACCAGCGGTCAGCCCGGCGGCCTGCAGAACTTCGTCGAGGTGCTGGTCGAATTCGTCGACGGCAGCGTCCGCGACACCTTCCATGGCAAGAATCCGCTGATCGCGCCCCTGGCCCTGACCATCTTCGTCTGGATCTTCCTGATGAACCTGATGGACCTGGTGCCGGTGGACTGGCTGCCGTCCGTGGCCGGCATGCTGTTCGGCGAGCACACCTACTTCCGCGTGGTGCCCACCACCGATCCGAACGCCACCCTGGGCATGGCCCTGTCGGTGTTCGCCCTGCTGATCTTCTACAGCATCAAGATGAAGGGCCTGGGCGGCTTCTTCGGCGAGCTGACCCTGCACCCCTTCAGCAGCAAGAACATGCTGCTGCAGATCATACTGGTGCCGATCAATTTCCTGCTCGAATTCGTCACCCTGATCGCCAAGCCGATCTCGCTGGCGCTGCGACTGTTCGGCAACATGTATGCTGGCGAGCTGATCTTCATCCTCATCGCCATCATGTTCGCCAACGGTCTGGCGCTGGGTGGCCTGGGTATCGTGCTGCAGTGGGCGTGGGCGGTGTTCCACATCCTCATCATCACCCTGCAGGCCTTCATCTTCATGATGCTGACCATCGTCTACCTGTCGATGGCGCACGAAGAAAGTCACTAAGGAATGGCCCCCGGACGCTGCTGACGGCGTCCGGAGGCGGTTCTGCCGTGAGTCCCGGAGGACATTGTCCGCCGGGTAACTTGGGAAAACTTTTTCGCTTCAACCTTAACCAAGACGACTAAAAAAGTCGGGAGGAAAGATGGAAACTGTAGTTGGTTTGACCGCGATCGCCGTTGCTCTGCTGATTGGCCTGGGCGCTCTGGGTACCGCCATTGGCTTCGGTCTGCTGGGTGGCAAGTTCCTCGAAGGCGCCGCTCGTCAGCCGGAAATGGTTCCGATGCTGCAAGTCAAGATGTTCATCGTCGCCGGTCTGCTCGACGCCGTGACCATGATCGGTGTTGGTATCGCCCTGTTCTTCACCTTCGCTAACCCCTTCGTTGGTCAGATCGCCGGCTGATCACCCCCACGGGTGTAGGCAGGACTGATGGACAACGAACGAGCGAGGTGTTGGCGTGAACATTAATGCAACCCTGATAGGCCAGTCCGTTGCCTTCTTCATCTTCGTGCTCTTCTGCATGAAGTACGTGTGGCCGCCGATCATCTCGGCGCTGCGTGAGCGTGAGAAGAAGATTGCCGATGGCCTTGACGCTGCCAACCGCGCGGCTCGTGATCTGGAAGTGGCACAGCAGCAAGCCAACCAGAAAGTGAACGAAGCCAAGGGTCAGGCAGCCGAGATCATCGAGCAAGCCAACAAGCGTGCCGCTCAGATCGTCGAGGACGCACAGGCCAAGGCCCGTGCCGAAGGCGACCGGATCAAGGCGCAGGCTCAGGCGGAAATCGAGCAGGAAATCAACACCGCGAAGGACGCTCTGCGTGCTCGCGTCGGCGTGCTGGCCGTGGCCGGCGCCGAGAAGATCCTCGGATCGACCGTTGATGCCAATGCTCATGCCCAGTTGGTCGACCGACTGGCAGCGGAAATCTAAGCGAGGCCACCAATGGCAGAACTGAACACGCTGGCCCGGCCCTATGCCAAGGCGGCTTTCGAGTTCGCACAGTCCCAGCAGCAGCTGACCCAATGGTCGGCCGCGCTAGGGCTGCTCGCCGCGGTATCCCAAGATGGGACCGTGCGCCAGCTGCTTCAGCAGCCGCAGTTGACTGCGGACGCCAAGGCCGGATTGCTCATCGATGTATGTGGCGATCAGCTGGATGCACAGTCCCAGAACTTCGTTCGGACCGTGGCAGAAAACAACCGGATCGACCTGTTCCCGGCCATCGCCGAGATCTACGAGGCGTACAAGGCCGAGCAGGAAAAATCCATCGAGGCGGAAGTCACCAGTGCTTTCGCCCTGAGCGACGAACAGCAAGACAAACTCGCCAAGGCTCTCAGCGCAAGGCTAGGTCGACAAGTGCGACTAAATGCATCCGAGGATGCGAGCCTGATCGGTGGTGTGGTTATCCGCGCCGGCGACTTGGTAATCGATGGCTCCGTTCGCGGCAAGCTCGCGCAACTGGCCGAAGCGTTGAAACCTTGAGTTTGAAGGGGCAGTAGCATGCAGCAACTCAATCCTTCCGAAATTAGTGAAATCATCAAGGGTCGCATCGACAAGCTCGACGTGACCTCGCAAGCCCGCAACGAAGGCACCATCGTCAGCGTGTCTGACGGTATCGTGCGGATCTTCGGTCTGGCCGACGTCATGTACGGCGAAATGATCGAATTCCCCGGCGGCATCTACGGCATGGCGCTGAACCTGGAGCAGGACTCCGTCGGCGCCGTGGTCCTGGGTAGCTACCTGGGTCTGGCCGAAGGCATGAGCGCCAAGTGCACCGGCCGCATCCTGGAAGTCCCGGTTGGTCCGGAACTGCTGGGCCGCGTCGTCGACGCCCTGGGCAACCCCATCGATGGCAAGGGTCCGCTGAACGCCAGCGCCACCGACGCCGTCGAGAAGGTCGCACCGGGCGTGATCTGGCGTCAGTCGGTCGACCAGCCGGTGCAGACCGGCTACAAGGCCGTCGATGCCATGATCCCGGTTGGCCGCGGTCAGCGTGAGCTGATCATCGGTGACCGTCAGATCGGCAAGACCGCCATGGCGATCGATGCCATCATCAACCAGAAGAACAGCGGCATCCGCTGCGTCTACGTCGCCATTGGTCAGAAGCAGTCGACCATCGCCAACGTGGTGCGCAAGCTGGAAGAGAACGGCGCTCTGCACAACACCATCGTGGTGGCGGCCAGTGCGTCCGAATCGGCTGCCCTGCAGTTCCTCGCGCCCTACTCGGGTTGCACCATGGGCGAATACTTCCGCGACCGCGGTGAAGACGCCCTGATCGTCTATGACGATCTGTCCAAGCAGGCCGTGGCCTATCGCCAGATCTCCCTGCTGCTGCGTCGTCCGCCGGGCCGTGAAGCCTATCCCGGCGACGTGTTCTATCTCCACAGCCGTCTGCTCGAGCGCGCTTCCCGCGTCTCCGCCGACTACGTCGAGAAGTTCACCAACGGCGCCGTGACCGGCAAGACCGGCTCGCTGACCGCGTTGCCGATCATCGAGACCCAGGCCGGCGACGTGTCCGCCTTCGTTCCGACCAACGTGATCTCCATCACCGACGGCCAGATCTTCCTGGAAGCCGGCCTGTTCAACTCGGGCATCCGCCCGGCGGTCAACGCCGGTGTCTCGGTATCCCGTGTGGGTGGTGCGGCTCAGACCAAGATCATCAAGAAGCTGTCCGGCGGTATCCGTACCGCGCTGGCCCAGTACCGTGAACTGGCGGCCTTCGCCCAGTTCGCCTCGGACCTGGACGAAGCCACCCGCAAGCAGCTCGAGCATGGTCAGCGCGTCACCGAGCTGATGAAGCAGAAGCAGTACGCGCCCATGTCCATCGCCGAGATGTCCCTGAGCCTGTACGCCGCCGAGCGTGGTTTCCTGAGCGATGTGTCCCTGGACAAGATCGGTAGCTTCGAGCAGGCCCTGATCGCCTACTTCAACCGCGATCACGCCGACCTGATGGCCAAGATCAACGTGAAGGGCGACTTCAACGACGAGATCGACGCCGGCATCAAGGCGGGAATCGAGAAGTTCAAGGCCACGCAAACCTGGTAAGCCGCGACGGGGGCGCCAGCCCCCGTTTGCCAACCCGATAGGTGTCACATGGCAGGCGCAAAAGAGATTCGCGGCAAGATCGCGAGCATCAAAAGCACACAGAAGATCACCAGCGCCATGGAAAAGGTTGCGGTCAGCAAGATGCGTAAGGCTCAGGCCCGCATGGCTGCCAGCAAGCCTTATGCCGAGCGCATCCGCGCTGTGATCGGCCACCTGGCCAACGCCAACCCCGAGTACCGCCATGCCTTCATGGTGGAACGCGAGGTCAAGCGCGTCGGCTACATCGTGGTCAGCTCCGATCGGGGTCTGGCCGGTGGTCTGAATACCAACCTGTTCAAGGCTCTGGTTCGCGACATGAGCGACCAGCGCGGCAAGGGTGTGGAGATCGATCTGGCGGTGATCGGGGCCAAGGGTGCCTCCTTCTTCCGCAGCTTCGGCGGCAACGTGGTTGCGGCCATCAGCCACCTCGGCGAAGCCCCGGCGATCGGCGATCTGATCGGCAGCATCAAGGTGATGCTGGATGCCTACCTGAACGGCCGTATCGACCGTCTGTACGTGGTGTCCAACGTCTTCGTCAACACCATGACCCAGAAGCCGACCATCCAGCAGCTGGTGCCGCTGGTGCCGGGCGAGGGCGGTGAGCTGCAAGGCAAGCATTGGGACTACCTCTACGAGCCCGACGCCAAGACCCTGCTCGACGGTCTGCTGGTGCGCTACGTGGAATCCCAGGTGTACCAGGCCGTGGTCGAGAACGCTGCCAGCGAACAGGCCGCGCGGATGATCGCGATGAAAAACGCCACCGACAACGCCGGCGATCTCATCAAGGAGCTGCAGCTGGTCTACAACAAGGCTCGCCAGGCTGCGATCACCCAAGAAATTTCGGAAATCGTCGGCGGCGCCGCCGCGGTCTGACGGACAGCTTAAACATTCGAGGAACGCGAAATGAGTAGCGGACGTATCGTACAAATCATCGGCGCCGTGATCGACGTGGAATTCCCGCGCGACGCGGTACCGCGCGTCTTTGACGCCCTCAAGGTGCAGGGTGCCGAAACCACCCTGGAAGTCCAGCAGCAGCTGGGCGACGGCGTGGTCCGTACCATCGCCATGGGTAGCACCGAAGGCCTCAAGCGCGGCCTGAACGTGGGCAACACCGGCGAGGCCATCAAGGTCCCGGTCGGCGTCAAGACCCTCGGCCGCATCATGGATGTGCTGGGCAACCCCATCGACGAAGCCGGTCCCATCGGCGAGGAAGAGCGCTGGGAAATCCACCGCAAGGCCCCGTCCTATGCGGAGCAGGCCGGTGGTAACGACCTGCTGGAAACCGGCATCAAGGTCATCGACCTGGTCTGCCCCTTCGCCAAGGGCGGCAAGGTCGGCCTGTTCGGCGGCGCCGGCGTGGGCAAGACCGTCAACATGATGGAACTCATCCGTAACATCGCCATCGAGCACAGCGGTTATTCCGTGTTCGCCGGCGTGGGCGAGCGTACCCGTGAAGGGAACGACTTCTACCACGAGATGAAGGACTCCAACGTTCTGGACAAGGTCGCCCTGGTCTATGGCCAGATGAACGAGCCGCCGGGCAACCGTCTGCGCGTGGCCCTGACCGGTCTGACCATGGCCGAGAAATTCCGTGACGAAGGCCGTGACGTCCTGCTGTTCGTCGACAACATCTACCGCTACACCCTGGCCGGCACCGAAGTGTCCGCACTGCTGGGTCGTATGCCGTCCGCGGTGGGCTACCAGCCGACCCTGGCCGAGGAGATGGGTGTCCTGCAGGAGCGCATCACCTCCACCAAGCTGGGTTCGATCACCTCCGTCCAGGCCGTTTACGTCCCTGCGGATGACTTGACCGACCCGTCCCCGGCGACCACCTTCGCCCACTTGGACGCCACCGTGGTTCTGTCCCGTGACATCGCCTCCCTGGGTATCTACCCGGCGGTCGATCCCCTGGACTCCACCTCGCGCCAGCTGGACCCGAACGTGATCGGCCAGGAGCACTACGACACCGCCCGCGGCGTCCAGTACGTGCTGCAGCGCTACAAGGAGCTGAAGGACATCATCGCGATCCTGGGCATGGACGAACTGTCCGAGTCCGACAAGCAGCTGGTATCCCGTGCTCGTAAGATCCAGCGCTTCCTGTCCCAGCCGTTCTTCGTGGCCGAGGTCTTCACCGGTTCGCCCGGCAAGTACGTGTCCCTCAAGGACACCATCGCCGGCTTCTCCGGGATCCTGCGTGGCGACTACGATCACCTGCCCGAGCAGGCGTTCTACATGGTCGGCGGCATCGACGAAGCCATCGAGAAAGCCAAGAAACTGTAACTGCCGCGCCCGGCGACGGGCGCTCTTAGAGGCACGCTATGGCCAAGACAGTCCAATGCGACATCGTCAGCGCGGAAGGGGAAATCTTCTCCGGCGCGGTGGAGATGATCATCGCCCACGGCCACCTGGGTGATCTGGGTATCGCCCCGGGCCATGCGCCGCTGCTCACCGATCTGAAACCGGGCCCCATTCGCCTGGTCAAGGCCGGGGGCGCCGAGGAGGTGTTCTACATCTCCGGCGGTTTCCTGGAAGTGCAGCCGAATGTCGTCGAAGTGCTGGCCGATACCGCCAGCCGCGCCGGTGACATCGACGAAGCTGCCGCTCTGGAAGCCAAGCAGCGCGCCGAGGCAGCCCTGAGCGACAAGGGCACGGAGTTCGACTACACCGCTGCCGCCACTCAGCTCGCCGAAGCCGCCGCCCAGCTGCGCACCATCCAGCAGCTCAAGCGACAGGCCAAGCGCTAAGCGCAAGGTCAGGCTGTAACGACAAGGGTAGCTTCGGCTACCCTTTTCTTTTGTCGCCCGAAAAGTGGGCGAGAAATTTCGCGTGGTCGGACTCGGAGGGTGCCTATCGCCCTCGGTCGCCGGCCCGTCTCTTCCTCCTGTCTCCGAGGTTCCGATGTCCCTGGAAATCGTCATCCTGGCTGCTGGCCAGGGCACTCGCATGAGATCCGCTCTACCCAAGGTGCTGCATCCCGTGGCCGGTCGCAGCATGCTGGGGCATGTCCTCGACCGCGCCCGTGAACTGCAGCCGGCCGGCATCCATGTCGTCATCGGTCATGGCGCCGACCAGGTCCGTAGCCAGCTGGCCGCCGACGACGTGAGCTTCGTGGTCCAGGCCGAGCAGCTCGGCACCGGCCATGCCGTGGCCCAGGCGGCACCGGCGCTGACGGCGGAGCGGGTGCTGATCCTCTATGGCGATGTCCCCCTGATCCAGACCGAGACCCTGCAGCGCCTGCTGCAGCAGGTGGATGACGGTCACCTGGCGCTGCTGACCGTGGAGCTGGACGATCCCACCGGCTATGGCCGCATCCTGCGCGATGACCAGGGGCAGGTAACCGCCATCGTCGAGCACAAGGACGCCAGCGACGCCCAGCGCGCCATTCGCGAAGGCAATACCGGTATCCTCGCAGTACCTGGTCGGCGACTGGCGGACTGGCTGGGCCGCCTGTCCAACAGCAATGCCCAGGGCGAGTACTACCTGACCGACGTCATCGCCCTCGCGGTGGCGGACGGCCTGACCATCGCCACCAGCCAGCCGGCGGATGCCATGGAAGTGCAGGGCGCCAACGATCGCCGACAACTGGCCCAGCTGGAGCGGCATTTCCAGCAGCGCGCTGCCGAGCGCCTGATGCTGCAGGGCGTGACCCTGCTGGACCCCCTGCGCTTCGACCAGCGTGGGCAGGTCGAAGCCGGCCGCGACGTCTCCATCGACGTCAACGTCATCCTCGAAGGTCGGGTGGTGCTGGAAGATGGCGTGAGCATCGGGCCGAATTGCGTGATCAAGGACAGCGTCCTCAAGCGCGGCGCCATCATCAAGGCCAACAGTCATCTGGATGGTGCCGTGGTAGGGGAGGGTGCCGACGTCGGTCCGTTCGCCCGTCTGCGCCCCGGCAGCGAACTGGGCAGCAAGGCCCATGTGGGCAACTTCGTCGAGCTGAAGAACGCTCATCTGCAGGATGGCGCCAAGGCCGGTCATCTCACCTACCTGGGTGATGCCAGCATCGGTCCAGGCAGCAACATAGGCGCGGGCACCATCACCTGCAACTACGATGGTGCCAACAAGTTTCGAACCGAAATCGGCGCGGATGTGTTCGTGGGTTCCAACAGTTCGCTGGTGGCTCCGGTCAGCCTTGGCGCGGGCGCGACCACCGCGGCAGGCTCGGTCATCACGGCAGATGTGCCCGCTGATGCCCTGGCCCTGGGGCGGGCCCGGCAGGTCAACAAGACCGGCTGGCAGCGGCCGAAGAAAGCCCCCAAGGCTTGACGACTGGCCGCTATTGGGTTTTGATTCGATCCATTATCTTTCGAATCGAAATTTATGACCCGTCGCAATACCGCACAGCGCCGCCATGCCATCCTCGCCCAGCTCCAGGAGCAGGGCGAGGTCAGCGTGGACGGGTTGGCCCGTCAGCTGGAGACCTCCGAGGTCACCATCCGCAAGGACCTGGCCGCCCTTGAACGCAACGGCCTGCTCTTGCGTCGCTACGGTGGCGCGGTGGCCATGCCCCAGGAACTGCTGGCCGAGGCACCGCCCCAGGCATCGCCCTTCAAGCAGGCCATCGCCCGGGCCGCGGCCCAGCGCCTGCGCGAACATGCGCGGATCATCATCGACTGCGGCAGCACCACGGCAGCGCTGATTCCTCAACTCGATCGCCGCCGCGGGCTGGTGGTCATGACCAATTCCCTGCAGGTGGCCACGGCGCTGCGCGAGCTGGAACAGGAGCCCATGCTGCTGATGACCGGTGGCACCTGGGATCCGCATTCCGAATCCTTCCAGGGCCAGGTCGCCGAGCAGGTGCTCAGATCCTACGACTTCGACCAGCTGTTCATCGGCGCCGACGGCCTCGATCCGGAGCGCGGCACCACGACCTTCAACGAGCATCTGTCGCTGTCTCGGGTGATGGCGGAGGTGGCACGCGAGGTGGTGGTCATGGCCGAAGCGAGCAAGCTGGGCAGGCGAATTCCCAATCTGGAACTACCTTGGGAAAGGGTGGACGTGCTCATCACCGATGAGCGCCTGCCCGCCGAGGCGGCCCGGGCGATCGAAACTCGGGGGGTGCAGGTGGTCTGCGCCCCTGTGGAAAACTAGACAATCAGGTCATCCACAACCGCCCCATTCGGGTCGTTGTGGATAAGACAGGCAACGGGAGGTAAGCATGTGTGGAATCGTCGGCGCCATTGCCGAGCGTAATATCACCGCCATTCTGGTCGAGGGTCTCAAGCGCCTGGAATACCGTGGCTATGACAGCGCCGGCCTGGCGCTGCTGGACGCCCAGGGCGAGTTGCAGCGCCTGCGCCGCATTGGCAAGGTCAGCGAGCTGGAGGCGGCGTTGCTGGCCGACCCCCTGGCAGGTCGCCTGGGCATCGCCCACACCCGCTGGGCGACCCATGGTGCGCCCACCGAAGCCAATGCCCATCCGCATTTCTCCCAGGGTGATGTGGCAGTGGTGCACAACGGCATCATCGAGAACCACGAAGCCCTGCGCGCCCAGCTCAAGGCTCAGGGGTATGTCTTCACCTCCCAGACCGATACCGAGGTCATCGTCCACCTGCTGCACCTCAAGCTGCAGGACAGCGGCGACCTGACCATGGCGCTCAAGGCAGCGGTCAAGGAACTGCATGGGGCCTACGGCCTGGCGGCGGTCTGGCGGCAGCAGCCGGATCGCCTGGTGGCGACTCGCAGCGGCAGCCCCCTGGTGATCGGCCTGGGCCTGGGCGAGAACTACCTGGCTTCCGACCAGCTGGCGCTGCGCCAGGTGACCGATCGCTTCGTCTACCTGGAGGAGGGCGACGTGGCCGAGATCCGCCTGGATCAGGTCCACCTCTGGGACGTGAACGGCGAGCCGGTCCAACGCGAGACGGTGCAGTACCACGAAGGCAGCGAGGCCGCCGACAAGGGCGCCTATCGTCACTTCATGCTCAAGGAGATCCACGAGCAGCCCAGCGTGGTCCAGCGCACCCTGGAAGGGCGCCTGGGTGATGGGCAGGTACTGCCCGAGGCCTTTGGTCCCTCGGCGTCCGCGTTGTTCGCCAAGGTCCGTCAGGTACAGATCGTCGCCTGCGGCACCAGCTTTCATGCCGGTTCAGTCGCGCGCTACTGGATCGAGGAATACGTGGGCATTCCCTGCCAGGTCGAGGTGGCCAGCGAATTCCGCTACCGCCGCGTCGCCGTCAGCCCGGATACCCTGTTCGTCACCATCTCCCAGTCCGGCGAGACCGCCGATACCCTGGCCGCGCTGCGCATGGCCAAGCAATCCGGCTATCTGAGCAGCCTGGCGATCTGCAACGTGGCGACCAGCTCCCTGGTGCGCGAATCCCAGCTGAGCTTTCTGACCCAGGCCGGGCCGGAGATCGGCGTGGCCTCGACCAAGGCCTTCACCACCCAGCTGGTCTCCCTGCTGTTGCTGACCCTGAGTCTGGGACGCTGCCAGCAACGCCTGGATGCCGGTGTCGAAGCCGAGCTGGTGGCCGAGCTGCGGCGGCTGCCAGCGCGCCTGGACGAAGCCCTGGCCATGGACAAGACCGTCGAGAAGCTGGCGGAGTCCTTTGCCGAGAAGCACCACACCCTGTTCCTGGGGCGGGGCGAGCAGTATCCCGTGGCGATGGAAGGCGCACTCAAGCTCAAGGAGATCTCCTACATCCACGCCGAGGCCTATCCGGCCGGCGAACTCAAGCACGGTCCCCTGGCGCTGGTGGATGCCGACATGCCGGTGGTGACGGTGGCGCCCAACAACGAGTTGCTGGAAAAGCTCAAGTCCAACCTGCAGGAAGTGCGCGCCCGCGGCGGTCAGCTGATCGTCTTCGCCGACGAGCGTGCCGCTTTCGAGGAAGGCGAAGGCACCCGTATCGTACCGATGCCGCACATCCACGATGCCCTGTCGCCGATCCTCTACACCATCCCCCTGCAGCTGCTGTCCTACCATGTGGCCGTGTTCAAGGGCACCGACGTTGACCAGCCGCGCAACCTGGCCAAATCGGTGACCGTGGAATAAGCGGTTCCACGTGGAACCTCAGGGCACGCGCCAGCTGCCCTGATTCTGCTGGCGACAGGCGACGGCCAGAAAGCGGCCGTCGCCGGGCTCGCCGTAATAGTGGATGTCCTGCCGATAGGGCACACCCGGGCTGCGGGCGCCCTGGCAGATGCCGATCTCGCCGACCGGGCAGCGATCGACGAAGCGGACCTCGGTCTGCTGCTCCTTGAGCTGCGGCTGGCAGAAGCCGTCACGAAACAGCTGGGCGGGGATATCGATGTTGCTCTGGCAGATCTGCACGTCCACACTGCCCTGACGACTGCGGATCACGCAGGCATCGGCGAGTGCCAGTGACGGCAACAGCAGCAGCGGGATCAGCGATCGCCACATTCCAGCCCATCTCCTCGATCAAATCGCCACTCTAGCATTCGACCTCCCGCCATGCGCCTCGCCGATATCAAGACCCATGTGATCGCCGGTCCTCTGGGGGCCGGCAAGACTACCCTGATCCGCCAGTTGTTCGCCCAGCGACCCGTCACCGAGCGCTGGGCGATTCTGGTCAACGAGTTCGGCCAGGTCGGACTCGATGCGGCGCTGATGACCCCGGACGACAAGGGCCTGAGTATTGCCGAGGTCCCCGGTGGTTGCCTGTGCTGCGTCCAGGGCGTACCCCTGCAGGTGGCCCTCACGCGGCTGTTGCGGCGCGCTCGGCCACAGCGGCTGTTCATCGAGCCCTCCGGTCTCGGCCATCCCGCCAGCCTCTATCGGCAACTCCAGGCCTCGCCCTGGGCCGGGGTGCTGAGCCTGCAACCCCTGGTCTGGGTAGCGGATGCCCGGCAGGTGCTGCAACGCCAGCCCCTGCCGGATGCCCAGCAACAGGCACTGGAGCAGGCCGGGCTGGTCGTGCTTAACAAAAGCGCCGGCCTGGACCGGACAACCCTGCCTGTACAATTCGGCGACCGGCCGCTGTACTGGACCGAAGGCGGACAGATCCCCTTAACCGAACTACCCCTGGCAAGTACCCACGCATCGGCTGGCGGCGAGCTGCCCGAACCTGGCGCCGCCGTCAGTCCACAGGCATTGCTGCTGCCGGGGCGTCCGCTGCGCTTCAGTCATGCCCAGGAGGGACGCCAGGCCGTCGGTTGGCGCTGGCACTCCAGCCACAGCTTCGATGGGCCAGCGCTGCTGGCCCTGCTGGGTGATCTTCCTGGCTTGCTCAGGTTGAAGGCGGTCCTGCAGCTGGCGGACGGCTGGCAGGCCTACAACGGTCTCGCCGGAGAAGGTCGCTGGGAACCGACGCTATGGCGACGTGACAACCGGCTGGAGCTGATCCTGAAGGAGAGGCCGGATCTAGAGGCTCTCGAAAAGGCGCTGCGCAGGACCATTCGCGACATTTGAGGTTGCCAAATTTGTTCAGTTAATGATAATGATTATTAAATTTACTTCCTCTGCGTATTGCTCCCATGGCTCCGACGTCGCTTGCCAAGCCTGAACCCCTCGTAATTGCCGCGCGTTCCGACGGTGACGAGGTGGAATCCGTCCAGGGATCCGTCAGGGCGGCCCTGACCGGCGACGTGGAGCCGGTGGCAGGGGTCAATGCCGAGCGAAGCGAGCCTTCGGCCACCATCCTGTCGTTCCGCATGCCCGAGCGTAACGAAGAGATCCTGACACCGGTACTGACCCCGGTCGGCGCGGCCGAGCCGGGCGAGCAGCCACCGCGTGGCCGCGGCTGGGGCGCCGCCTCGGCGCTGTCGCTGATCATGCATGCGAGCATGGCAGCGGCCCTGTTCATGGTGGTCCAGGCGCCGCCGGAGTTGAAGATCGCCAAGGGTGACGAACCCATGCAGGTCAGCTTCATCCAGTTGCCCAAGCCGGTTCCTGAACCCCCGGCGCCGACCCCGGCACCGCCCGCGCCGCCGCCACCACAACCCGAACCGCCGCCCCCGGAGCCTCCCAAGCCCGTGGAACCACCGAAGCCGGTGGAGCCGCCCAAGCCGGTGGTGGAGAAGCCCAAACCCAAGCCGAAGCCCAAGCCGGTCGAGCATAGCCAGCAGAAACCGTTGCCGAAAAAGGTCGAGCCCGCACCGGAGCCCGTCGCCCAGGCCGCGCCGTCACCGGCCCCCGCGCCGGCGGCCACCACCGCACCCAGTCAGCCGGCACCGGCCGCGGCGCCGTCGGGCCCGCCAAAGACCGCGGGCCTGCCTACCGGCAGCATCGACGATGCCGATATCCGACCGGTCAAGATGACACCGCCGGAATATCCGGAAATGCTCCGGCGGCGCGGTGTGGGTGGCGAGGTGCGGGTGATGTTCACCGTGACCGCCGACGGTCGACTGGCCGATATCCAGGTGCTGGAAGCCTCCAACAAGCAACTGGAGCGCGCCGTGCTCGAGGTGCTGGGCGAATGGCGCTTCGCCCCGCGGGTCTCCGGTGGTCAGATCGTGCCGCGCAAGGCGACCAAGACCTTCAACTTCAAGATCCAGCGCCGCTAGGTCGTCAGGCGACGAAGCCGGGCGTGAAGGAGCCGGCGGCCACCCCGGCGAGCAGATAGCCAGCGATGGGCGGCAGTCGCAGGCGGGTGGCCAGGATGCCGAAGGCGAACGCCAGGACCAGGCCGATCGCCAGGGTGGATATCCGAGGGGTGTCATGGGACATCCTGGCTCCAGGGATCTGGATTGCCAGATCCCTGGAGCCGCTGCCGTCGAACGACGGCGACCTAACCGACAAAACTCAAAAGGTTTCCTTGAGCGCCTGATAGCGCTCTTGAAGTTCCCGGCGGATCTGCCGGCGCTGCTGGGCCTGCACACAGCGTCGCTTCTCGTCCGTCGTCGCCGGTTCGAGTTGGGGAACCGGGCAGGATTTGCCGTCTTCGTCCACGGCGACCATGGTGAAGAAACAGCTGTTGGTATGGCGTACCGAGCGTTGCTGGATGTTCTCGGTGATGACCTTGATGCCGATCTCCATGGAGGTGGTCCCGGTGTAGTTCACCGAGGCCAGAAAGGTCACCAACTCACCGACGTGGATAGGTTCGCGAAAGATCACCTGGTCCACCGATAGCGTGACCACGTAGCGCCCCGCATAGCGGCTGGCGCAGGCATAGGCCACTTCGTCGAGGTACTTCAATAGCGCGCCCCCGTGGACCTTGCCAGAAAAGTTGGCCAGGTCCGGGGTCATCAGGATGGTCATGCTCAACTGGTGGTTGCCGGCTTCCATGGGCGAATCCTCGAGGGGAAATCCTGTAGACGGCGCAGCGGCGCCGTCTGTCACAGCCATCAACGGCCGGCGGAGAGACCGAAGTCGATGGGCAGGTCGGCGCCGGAAATGGCTGCCGCCTGGGGCTGACAGAGGAAATAGACGAACTCGGCCACCTCTTCCGGCTGGATGAAGCGCGCGGTTTCGCCCTGGGGATAGCGATTGAGCAGGTTGCGACGATAGCCCGCCGGATCGCCGCTGCCGTAGTGGGCAGCCTGGAAGTCCAGCATGGGGGTGTCGATGTCGCCTGGCGAGACGGCGTTGACCCGCACGCCGTCGCGCGCCAGTTCCACCGCCAGATTCTGGCTGAAGAAGCGCACCGCCGCCTTGGCGGCACCATAGGCCGCCGCACCGGCGATGGGCTGACGCCCGGCTCCGCTGGCGACATTGATGATGACGCCGCGATTTTCCTTGAGGAAGGGGATGGCCGCCGAGCACATGAAGAAGGTGGCCTTGAGATTGACCGCCATCACCAGGTCGTAGTCGTCCTCGGTAAAGGTCTCCACCTCGCCTTCGCGCCAGATGCCCGCGGCATTGATCAGGGCATCCAGGCGCCCGGTACGGGCCATGACCTTGCTGACCAGGGAGCGGCAGCCTTCGGCGCTGGAAATATCGGCGGTCACGCTGGAATCCAGGCCGACGATGCCGTTCAGCCCATGCAGGCCCTCGGCATCACGGTCGGCGGCGGCGACGCGCCAGCGACTCTGGGCGAAGCGTTGCGCCAGGGCGCGGCCGAGGCCGCCCGCAGCGCCGGTGATCAGGACGACGGGAGTGCTCATGACGCTTCCTCCGGAGTGATGGCCTTATCCAGACCCGTGTCGGGCAGGGTCGTTCAGTACCGGCCCGGTCAGCCTTCCAGCCAGACGTCGCGGGCCCAGATCCACACCGAATCCCAGGATTCGTCGGTCAGGTCGCCGTCTTCCCACAACAGTACCTCGCCTTCCTGGCTGACGCAGTAGTAGCCGTCGTCGCTGGCGCAGAGGGGAATGTACTCGCGCGGCAGACCTTCGTCCCAGGCGGTGGCTGCCACTTCCGGCAGATAGGTATGGGACTGCGGATCGGTGACGGTCACCGGCTCGATACGGCCATAGACCACGTCGCTGACGGTCAGCAGGAATTCACGGAATTCCGGCGGCAGACTGATGAGCAGTTCTTCCTCGATCTCGACCAGCAGGTCTTCGTCGGGCAACTCCAGGGGTACGGGAACGGGTTCGTTTTCTTCACGCAGGCGTTCGATGACGTCTTCCATAGCAGGCCTCTCTCGAAATGCGCACCGGATAAAGGGAAAAGAGGCGCGCAAGGTTAGCAGTTCAGTCCGGGATAACGGCAGCTTCCGTGCGGACTTGATAGCGGTTTCGAGAGATGTTCGGCAGGCGGCGCCCATGAAAAAGCCCGGCGTAGAGCCGGGCTTTTCGGTGAAGCGCCGTTATCAGGCGTTCTGGCGGATACCGGCCAGCAGCCAGGGCTGGTTCTCGCCCGCCATGCGCTCCATGCGCCAGCTTTCGCTGAACGGCTGGCCCTGGTCGAAGCGCGACTCCTTGGACACACCGTTGAAGGTGATGGTGGCGATGGTCTTGCCTTGCAGATCCTCGACACCGTCCAGGGTAGCGTTCAGGTTCTCGATGTAGGTGGACTGGAAGCCTTCGCCCAGCGCGGCGCGCTCGTCACGCAGCCACTGCAGCATCTGCGGGGTGACGAACTCGGAGATCTTGTCCATCTCGTTGGCGTCCCAGTGCTGCTGCAGGCTCATGAAGTGATCACGACCGGCCGCCACGAAGCGCTCGGCATTGAACCAGCTCGGTGCATTGATCACCGGCGCGGCACCGGCAGCGGCACCCCCGAACAGACCGCCATTGCTGGGCTGGTTGGGCATCTCGCGCTGCATGGGCGCATGACCGGCCACGGCGGGCTGCGGACCGGCCTGCTGCTTGCGGCGGGCGATCAGGCGGAAGATCACGAAGGCGATGAGGGCCAGGATCAGGAAGTCGAAGAACTGGAAGCCTTCGAAGCCGTCACCCATGAACATGGAGGCCAGCAGACCACCGGCGGCGATACCGGCCAGCGGGCCGAGCCAGCGCGAGGCGCCACTGGGACGGGCAGCGGCGGCGGCGCCAGCACCGGCGGCAGGAGCGGCCATGCCCGGCTGCTGGGTCGGCGCGGCCTGGCGGGTCTGGTGGATGGGCGCGGCGCCAGCGGACTTGCCGGCGCCCATGCGTTTGGCATTGGCATCCAGGCTGAGCGTGAGGCCCAGGCACAGGATCATGAAGATGCTCATCAGGCGTTGCATGTGGTGTTCTCTCTGTGAAGAGTCTGGTGTTGGATACATCTTGCGCTGCCCGGTCAAGTACAGCCAGCGTGAATTGTTTCGGTATTTTGCCCTGTCGGCGTCACCTGGAAGCAGGGCACCAAGTGCTTGCGACCGTTGAAAATTTCCAAGCACATCAATCTATTACAGATTTTTGCAAAATCCGTCACAAGAGTTTGCAGATGCTAGTCTGGGTCTCCAGTCAGCGCAGGTGTCGGGAGAGTGCCCGGCCCGTCAGAGGAGGGCCCGGCCGATGCATGCTCTAGCTTTTATCCAGGACATGGCCGTCATCATGCTGGTGGCCGGCGTGGTGACCATCCTCTTCCACCGCCTCAAGCAGCCCGTGGTCCTGGGCTATATCCTCGCCGGCTTCATCATCGGACCCCACACCCCGCCATTCGGTCTGATCCACGACGAAGAAAGCATCAAGACCCTCGCCGAGGTGGGGGTCATCTTCCTGATGTTCAGCCTTGGTCTGGAGTTCTCGCTGCGCAAGCTGTTCCGCGTGGGCGCCACGGCCTTCATCGCCGCCTTCCTCGAGATCAGCCTGATGCTCTGGCTGGGTTACCAGGTAGGGCAGATGTTCGGCTGGTCGCACATGGATTCGCTGTTCCTCGGCGCCATCCTGGCCATCTCCTCGACCACCATCATCGTCAAGGCGCTCAACGAGCTGAAGATGAAGCACGAGCGCTTCGCCCAGCAGATCTTTGGCGTGCTGATCGTCGAGGACATCCTCGGCATCGGCATCATCGCCCTGCTGTCGGGCCTGGCGGTGAGCGGCTCGGTGGAGCCGGGCGCGGTGGCCTCGACCCTGGGCAAGCTGAGTCTGTTCATGATCGTGGCGCTGGTCATCGGCATCCTGCTGGTGCCGCGCCTGCTGGCCTACGTGGCCACCTTCGAAAGCAACGAGATGCTGCTGATCACGGTGCTGGGACTGTGCTTCGGCTTCTGCTTGCTGGTGGCCAAGCTGGAGTACAGCGTGGTGCTAGGTGCCTTCCTGATCGGCGCCATCATGGCCGAGTCGCGCCAGCTGCTGCAGATCGAAAAGCTGGTGGAGCCGCTGCGCGACATGTTCAGCGCCATCTTCTTCGTCGCCATCGGCCTGCTGCTCGATCCCAAGGTGTTGGTGGAATACGCCTGGCCGATCACCGTGATCAGCGTCGCCGTGGTCCTGGGCAAGATCCTCGCCTGCAGCCTGGGGACCCTGATCGCCGGCAACGACGGCCGGACTTCGCTGCGGGTCGGCATGGGGCTGGCGCAGATCGGCGAGTTCTCCTTCATCATCGCCACCCTGGGGATCACCCTGGGCGTCACCAGCCATTTCCTCTATCCGGTGGCGGTGGCCGTGTCGGCGGTCACCACGTTGCTCACCCCCTATCTGATCAGGGCGGCCGATCCGCTGGCGCTGTGGATCGGCCGCTGGCTGCCGCAGCCCCTGCAGCGAGTGCTGGGCATCTATGGCGAATGGCTGCGCAGCATCCAGCCCCAGGGCGAGAAGGCGGTCCTGGCCGGCATGATGAGACGCATCCTGCTGCAGGTCGGCATCAACCTGTCGCTGGTCATCGCCATCTTCCTGGGCGGGGCCTATTTCGCTGGTGGCCTGGCGGGCTGGCTCAGCACCTGGATCGCCGATCCCGATCTGCAGAAGGCCTGCATCTGGGGTGGGGCGCTGCTGCTGTCGCTGCCCTGCCTGATCGCCGCCTATCGCAAGCTCAAGGCCCTGGCCATGCTGATGGCCGAACTCAGCGTCAGGCAGAACCAGGCCGGGCGCTATACGCAGCCGGTGCGGCGGCTGGTCAGCGAGTTGATTCCGCTGCTGTCGCTGGCCGGCATCCTGGTGCTGCTGGCTGCCCTGAGCAGCAGCATCCTGCCGCGCGGCGAGCTGTTGCTGCTGATCGGCCTGGTCGCGGTGGTGGTGATCGCGGTGTTGTGGCGCTGGTTCATCCGCGTCCATTCGCGGCTGCAGATCGCCTTCATCGAGACCCTGGAACAGGACAAGGACGGACACCATTAGGCCGCTTTTGCGGAATCCAGCCATTGCCGGCTGGGGATCGACGCGGCAGAATCGCTCTAAGTCGCCCGTTTGAATGAACGGGACGATGGCAAGGGAATGCGCAATGCAGGAAATCGGCTTGGTCGCTTTCTGCCGTCCGGCAATCTCCCACCGGCGGTCAGGCCCTTTTCCTGCGCCCCTTCAAGGTCGCCAGGCGAGCAGCAGCACGCCCCCGCCGATGGCGGCGATGCCGCACCACTGGCGCAGGTCCAGGCGCTCACCCAGCAGCGCCACGCCAAAGATCGCCACCAGCACCACGCTCAGCTTGTCCACTGGCGCCACCAGCGACGCCGGGCCCAGCTTGAGCGCCCGGTAGTAGCACAGCCAGGACAGGCCGGTGGCCACACCCGAGAGCACCAGGAACAGATAGCTGCGCCCGGCGATGCTGGCCAGGGGTTGCGCCTGCCCGGTGGCCAGGACGATGGCCGCCAGGACCACCACGACCACCAGGGTGCGCAGCAGGGTGGCGAAGTCGGCGTTGACGTGTTCCACGCCCAGCTTGCCGAAGATGGCGGTCAGGGCGGCGAAGGCCGCCGCCAGAAGCGCCCAGAATAGCCAGGAGGTGGTCATCGCTAGAGGGGTTCGAGCTTGGCGTAGCTCACCATCAGCCACTTGCTGCCTTCGGACTTGAAGTTGACCTGCACCCGGGCATGGGCGCCGGAGCCTTCGTAGTTGAGGATGACGCCATCGCCGAACAGGGCATGACGTACCGGCTGACCGAGGCTGAAGGTGGTTTCCGGCACCGGTGCCTGGGCGAAGAGGTTGGGACGACTGCCGGCGAAGGGCTGCTTGACCGCATTGGACAGGCGCACCTCCTGGATCAGGCCATCCGGTACCTCGCGGACGAAGCGCGAAACCTTGTTGTAGGTCTCGCTGCCGTAGAGACGGCGGGTCTCCGCATAGCTCATCACCAGGCGGCGCATGGCGCGGGTGATACCCACATAGGCCAGGCGACGTTCCTCTTCCAGGCGGCCGGGTTCCTCCAGGCTCATCTTGTGCGGAAACAGCCCTTCTTCCATGCCGGCGAGGAACACCAGGGGGAATTCCAGGCCCTTGGCGCTGTGCAGGGTCATCAGCTGGACGCTGTCTTCGTGGCTGTCGGCCTGGGTGTCCCCGGATTCCAGGGCGGCGTGGTCGAGGAAGGCCGCCAGGGGCGTCATCTCCTCGTCGCCACTGAAATCGAAGGAACGCGCGGCGCTGACCAGTTCTTCCAGGTTTTCCACCCGTGCCTGGCCTTTCTCGCCCTTTTCTTCCTTGTGGAAGGTGACCAGGCCGGTCTGCTCGATGATCTGTTGCACGAGATTGTGCAGGGACAGGTCCTCGGCCTTGAGTGCCAGGGTATCGACCAGCTCGACGAAGACGTTGAGCGCCGAGGCGGCGCGACCCGACACCGCGCGGGCGCCGACCAGGTCGTGCAGCGCCTGCCACAGCGAGGTGTTCTGCGCCCGCGCGGCGCTGCGCAGCGCCTCCACGGTCTTCTCGCCGATGCCCCGCGGCGGCACGTTGATCACCCGCTCCAGGGCGGCGTCGTCGTGGCGATGCTGGATCAGCCGCAGGTAGGCCATGGCGTTCTTGATCTCGGCGCGCTCGAAGAATCTCAGGCCGCCATAGATGCGATAGGGGATCTTCTCGCGCAGCAGCGCCTCTTCCAGCACCCGCGACTGGGCGTTGGAGCGGTAGAGGATGGCCATCTCGCTGCGCCGGCTGCCCTTCTTGAACTCGCTCTCGATGGTTTCGACGATGTAGCGGGCTTCGTCGTGCTCGTTGAAGCCGGCATAGAGGGTGATGGCCTCGCCTTCGCCGGTGTCGGTCCACAGCTCCTTGCCGAGACGGCCGAAGTTGTGGGCGATCAGGCCGTTGGCGGCCTTGAGAATGGTATTGGTGGAGCGGTAGTTCTGCTCCAGGCGGATGATCTCGGCCGAGAAGTCCTCGTTGAACTGCTGGATGTTCTCGATCTTGGCGCCGCGCCAGCCATAGATGGACTGGTCGTCGTCACCCACCACCATGAGGCTGGCGCCGTTCTGGGCGAGGTGCTTGAGCCAGGCGTACTGGACGGCGTTGGTGTCCTGGAATTCGTCGACCAGGAGATGCTGGAAGCGCCGCTGGTAATGCTCCAGCAGGCTGGGATTGTTGCGCCAGAGATCCAGGGCGCGCAGCAGCAGCTCGGAGAAGTCGATCACTCCAGCACGGGCGCAGGCGGCCTCGTAGGCTTCGTAGATGCTGCGCATGGTGCTGAGGAAGAGGTCGCCGGCGGCCTGGATATGCTGCGGCCGCAGGCCTTCGTCCTTCTGGCCGTTGATGAACCACTGTGCCTGGCGGGCCGGCCAGCGCTGCTCGTCGAGGCCCAGCTCGCGGATCACCCGCTTGACGATGCGCTGCTGGTCGTCGCTGTCGAGGATCTGGAAGTTCTGTGACAGCCCCGCTTCCTGCCAGTGGGCCCGCAGCAGGCGATGAGCCAGGCCGTGGAAGGTACCGACCCACATACCCTGGGGACTCATGCCGAGCAATTGCTCGATGCGGTGGCGCATCTCGGCGGCGGCCTTGTTGGTGAAGGTCACCGAGAGGATGGAGTGCGGCGAGGCGTGCTCGACCTGGATCAGCCAGGCGATGCGGTGCACCAGCACCCGGGTCTTGCCCGAGCCGGCACCGGCCAGCACCAGTTGGCGACCCAGGGGCGCGGCCACGGCCTGACGCTGGGCATCGTTGAGGGAATTGAGCAGCAGGGAGATGTCGTCATTCATCGCCGCATTCTACCGATGCGGTAGAAGGAGCGCCAAACCAGACGGATGGGAGGCGAGGCGGGTGGCGCGGGGCAGCCGAACCCGCGGCCAGCAGGGCTGGCCGGGGAACAGGGTAAGGCTTGGAAGTGGCGCGTCAGGCGGCGATCGGCGAGCGCCAGTCGTCGGAACCGGAGGTGCCGGAGACCTCGTGGGTCCAGACGATCTTGCGGTAGGTGAAGTAGACGTCTTCGAGGTGGGTGAAGTGCGCCATGCTCGGGTCCTGGCAGTTGGGCATGCGCGACTGGACGTCGACGATGATGGCGTCCTCCAGCTCGATAGTGAAGTAGTGCTCCTGGGTACCGGTGGCCGAGGTGCGGTACCACTCCAGGCGGCACTTGCCGAGGCGTTCGCCGGAGGTGAGGGCGTTGAAGATCAGCGGCGAGGCCTTGTCGAAGACCTTGGTGATCATCAGCGGCTTGTGCACGCGCTGGCCGGTGGGCTGACCGGACTGGGGATCGCGGGGAATGATCACCTGATGGTTGAAGGCCTGGACCAGGATCTGGTCTTCGTGGCCTTCCTGGAAGATGTTGCCGACCGAGTCCTCGGTAAAGGTGCCAGCGGTGATCAGGCCTTGCTTGGTGCCTTCGAGGGACAGGTACGCGGGGGTTGGCATGGTGCTCTCCTTGCCTGGTGATAGGGCTTCATGGCCCGGGTACCAAGACCTAACAAGGGTTGTGCCAGAACTG
Organism: Pseudomonas sp. SORGH_AS_0211; assembly: GCF_031453455.1. Lineage (NCBI taxonomy): Bacteria > Pseudomonadati > Pseudomonadota > Gammaproteobacteria > Pseudomonadales > Pseudomonadaceae > Pseudomonas > Pseudomonas sp. SORGH_AS_0211. The sequence continues at coordinate 4,297,026 of NZ_JAVIZV010000001.1, forward strand.
AAAAATCCTTTCTGATCAGTAGGTTGAAAAAAGACTACAGAGCACGGGCGGAGCGACTGTGTGCTCCTGCGCGGAAATCTGCGCAAGGCCTTGCGCAGAGCGGTTCAAAAGCTGCCCAGTTTCCGGTAGTGGCTTGTTCAGGCGACTACCTGGTGCCGGTACGACCGTGAAAAGGGCCCTGCTGAATCGTAATGACCAAGAGCCTTGCCGACCGTTATGTAGTATAAGTACGGCGCACTACATCCGCCCGCTAGACGAGACACGCCTGTGAACCTCATGCAACACATTGCTCAATCCCGCCACCTGCTGCGCAAGTCGGAGCTCAAGGTCGCCGAGCAGGTCATGGTGGATCCGGCTGCCGTCATGCACAGCTCCATGGCCGACCTCGCCCACAACGTCGGCGTCAGCGAGCCCACCATCGTGCGTTTCTGCCGCGCCATCGGCTGCGATGGGTTCCAGGATCTCAAGCTGCGCCTGGCCCAGAGCCTGGCGGCGGGGGCCAGTTTCGGCCAGTTCGCCATCCACGAGAACGATGCGGTGGAAGACTTCAGCCTGAAGATCTTCGACACCACCCTGCACACCCTCATGGACGTGCGCGAGCGCCTGGACATGCGCGCCCTGGAAACGGCCATCGAGGCGATCGCCAAGGCCCAGCGGGTGATGTTCTACGGCTTTGGCGCCTCGGGTTCGGTGGCCAACGACGCCCAGCACAAGTTCTTTCGCCTGCAGCTCAGCGCCACCGCCTATTCCGATCCGCACATGCAGGCGATGTCGGCGGCGACCCTGACGCCTTCCGATGCGGCCATCTGCATCTCCCAGTCGGGGCGTTCCAAGGATCTGCTGATCACCGCCAATCTGGTGCGCGACAACGGCGCCGCGCTGATCACCATCTGCCCGGGGCAGACGCCGCTGGCCGATCTGTCCACGGTCAACATCGCCATCGACGTGCACGAGGACACCGACATCTATGTGCCCCTGACCTCGCGCATCGCCCACCTGGTGGTGATCGATGTGCTGGCCATGGGCGTGGCCATGTCCCGTGGTCCGGCGCTGGTCGAGCATCTCAAGAGCGTGAAGCGCAGCCTGCGCAGCTTGCGACTGTCGTCAAAGTCGACCAAGCACAGCGACACTCAATAGTCGTCTCGCTGTCGCCAAACCGTCACCTGTTAGGGTGAAGCTGCCCATTCCGATCCCAGCCCGGAGGAATTGGCATGACCGCTCTCATCCAGCAATCCAGCGTTCGTCTCGACAGCAAGACTCGCAGAAAGCTACAGGATCAACGGCGGATGAAATTCCGCCGTGCCATCGAGGCCCGAGCCGAAGAACAGCGGCTTGCTGTGGAGCTCGATGAACTGCTGTTTCTCAATCAGCTGCTGGACGAACGCCAGGCCCAGCGCCGACAGCAGGCTCCAGGGCAATACCTAACGCATTGATCAGGCTGCGCTGGCCGCGCAGATAGTCGACGAAGGCCTGGGCCACTGGCGACAGCGGCTTGCCACGGACCTGGACCACGCACCAGGAACGTCGCAGCGGCAATTCGGCGACGTCCAGCTCGACCAGGCTGCCGGCGGCGAGATCGCTGCGAATGGCCTGGCGCGGCAGCAGGGCCAGCCCGAGGCCGGCGCGGACCGCTTCGCGTTGCGCTTCGAAGGCGCCGATCTCCAGTTGTTCGGCGAAGTGGGCGCGCTTCTGCTTGAGATAGTCCTCGCAGGCCTGGCGCGTGCCGGAGCCGACTTCGCGCACCAGCAGCGGATAGGTCGTCAGGTCGCGCAGGCTCAGCCCGCGGCGCCCGGCCAGCGCATGGCCCGGGCGCGCCACGGCGACGATGGCGTTGTCCAGCAGCGGCAGGAACTCCAGATCCGTGCCGCTCGGCACGCCGGACATCAGCGCCACGTCTTCGCGATTCTCCGTCAGCCGTCGTAGCACCCGGGCATGGTTGCCCACGGTCAGCGCCAGATCGACCTGGGGATGGCTGCTACTACGAAACTGGCTGAACAGGTGCGGTGCCAGGTACTGGGCGCTGCTCTCCACCCCCAGGCGTAACTGGCCGTGCAGGGCACCGCGCAGATTCGACAGCTGCATGTCCAGGCTGCCCAGCCGGGCGAAGAGATCACGCCCGGTCTGGCGCAAGGCCTCGCCGGCTTCGGTGAGATAAAGGGTGCGATTGACGTAGTTGAACAGCGGCGCGCCCACCACCTCTTCGAGTTGGCGCACCTGCAGGCTCACCGCCGGCTGGGTGAGCGCCATGATGTCGGCCGCGCGGCTGTAGGAGCGGGCCTCGCAGACGGCCTCGAACACCTGCAGCTGGCGGAAGGTGAGTCGCATCAGGGGCTTGCGCATGGGCATCGGCAGATCCATAAGGGATTACTTATGGAGTATCCAACAATTATTTATTTTCCATAAGAGAGGCCCTGGCGTAGCTTCGGATCACCGGCAATAACAAGCGGCTGCAGGTTGCAGCAGACAAGGAGCCAGGTGTGATCAAGAAGATACTTATCGCCAATCGGGGCGAGATCGCCGTGCGCATCGTGCGTGCCTGTGCCGAGATGGGCATTCGCTCGGTAGCGGTCTACTCCGACGCCGATCGCCAAGCGCTCCACGTGAAACGTGCCGACGAAGCCCATGGGATTGGCAGCGATCCGCTGGAGGGTTATCTCAATCCGCGCAAGCTGGTGAACCTCGCCGTGGAAACCGGCTGCGATGCCTTGCATCCCGGCTATGGCTTCCTTTCCGAGAATGCCGAACTGGCGGAAATCTGTGCCCAGCGGGGCATTCGCTTCATCGGACCGTCCGCCGAGGTCATCCGCCGCATGGGCGACAAGACCGAGGCGCGTCGCAGCATGATCGCTGCTGGCGTGCCCTGCACTCCGGGCACCGAGGGCAACGTGGCGGACATCGCCGAGGCCCTGCGCGAAGGCGATCGCCTTGGGTATCCGGTGATGCTTAAGGCCACCTCCGGCGGGGGCGGGCGGGGTATCCGCCGCTGCAACTCCCGCGAGGAACTGGAGCAGGCCTATCCGCGGGTGATCTCCGAGGCGACCAAGGCCTTTGGCTCGGCCGAGGTGTTTCTCGAGAAGTGCATCGTCAATCCCAAACACATCGAGGCGCAGATCCTCGCCGACAGCCACGGCAATACCGTGCACCTGTTCGAGCGTGACTGCTCCATCCAGCGGCGCAACCAGAAGCTGATCGAGATCGCGCCCAGCCCCCAGCTGACCCCCGAGCAGCGCGCCTATATCGGCGACCTGGCGGTACGCGCGGCCAAGGCGGTGGGTTACGAGAACGCCGGCACCGTGGAATTCCTGCTCGCCGAGGGCGAGGTGTATTTCATGGAAATGAACACCCGGGTGCAGGTGGAGCACACCATCACCGAGGAAATTACTGGGATCGACATCGTTCGCGAGCAGATCCGCATCGCCTCGGGGCTGCCGCTGTCCTTCGCCCAGGAAGACGTCCAGCACCGTGGATTCGCCCTGCAGTTCCGCATCAATGCCGAGGACCCGAAGAACAACTTCCTGCCGAGCTTCGGCAAGATCACCCGCTACTACGCGCCGGGCGGGCCGGGGGTGCGCACCGACACGGCCATCTACACCGGCTACGTGATCCCGCCGTACTACGACTCCATGTGCCTCAAGCTGGTCGTCTGGGCGCTGACCTGGGAAGAGGCCATGGACCGCGGTCTGCGCGCCTTGGACGACATGCGCGTGCAGGGGGTGAAGACCACCGCGCCCTATTACCAGGCCATCCTGCGCGATCCGGAATTCCGTAGCGGGCGCTTCAACACCAGCTTCGTGGAAAGCCATCCGGAGCTGACCCAGTACTCAATCAAGCGCAACCCGACGCACCTGGCCATCGCCATCGCCGCCGCCATCGCCGCCCACGCCGGTCTGTAAGGACGACAGAACAATGAAAAGTATCCAGATCACCGACACCATCCTGCGCGACGCCCACCAATCGCTGCTGGCGACCCGCATGCGCACCGAAGACATGCTGCCGATCTGCGCCAAGCTCGACCAGGTCGGCTACTGGTCGCTGGAGGTCTGGGGCGGCGCCACCTTCGACGCCTGCGTGCGCTTCCTCAAGGAAGACCCCTGGGAGCGCCTGCGCCAGTTGCGCCAGGCACTGCCCAACACCCGGCTGCAGATGCTCCTGCGCGGGCAGAATCTGCTCGGCTACCGGCACTACAGCGATGATGTAGTCGAGGCCTTCGTCGAGCGCGCCGCGGCCAATGGCACCGACGTCTTCCGCATCTTCGATGCCATGAACGATGTGCGTAATCTGGAAACCGCCATCCGCGCGGTCAAGGCCAGCGGTAAGCACGCCCAGGGCACCCTCTGCTACACCACCAGCCCGGTGCACACGGTGGCGGCCTTCGTCGACCAGGCGCGGCGCATGGCCGACCTGGGCGTGGACTCCATCGCCATCAAGGACATGGCCGGTCTGCTGACGCCCTATGCCACCGGCGAGCTGGTCAAGGCGCTCAAGGCGGCCCTGAGCCTGGACGTGGTGGTGCACTCCCACGACACCGCCGGGGTGGCCGCCATGTGCCAGCTCAAGGCGGTGGAAAACGGCGCCGATCGCATCGACACGGCGATCTCCAGCATGGCCTGGGGCACCAGCCACCCGGGGACCGAATCCATGGTCGCGGCCCTGCGCGACACGCCCTACGACACCGGCCTAAACCTGGAGCTGCTGCAGGAGATCGGCCTGTACTTCCATGCGGTGCGCAAGAAGTACCACCAGTTCGAGAGCGAATTCACCGGGGTCGATACCCGGGTGCAGGTCAACCAGGTGCCGGGCGGCATGATCTCCAACCTCGCCAACCAGTTGCGCGAGCAGGGCGCCCTCAATCGCATGAACGAGGTGCTGGAAGAGATCCCGCGGGTGCGCAAGGACCTGGGCTACCCACCCCTGGTGACCCCGACCTCGCAGATCGTCGGTACCCAGGCCTTCTTCAACGTGCTGGCCGGCGAGCGCTACAAGACCATCACCAACGAGGTGAAGCTCTATCTGCAGGGGCGCTACGGCAAGGCGCCGGGCGCCATCTGCGAGCAGTTGCGCAAGCAGGCCATCGGCCAGGAAGAAGTCATCGAAGTGCGTCCGGCCGATCTGCTCAGCCCCGAGCTTGCGCGACTGCGCGCGGAGATCGGCGACCTGGCCAAGAGCGAAGAGGACGTGATGACCTTCGCCATGTTCCCCGACATCGGGCGCAAGTTCCTCGAGGAACGCGCCGCCGGGACCCTGGTGCCGGAAGCCCTGCTGCCCATGCCCTCGGCCGATGGCGTGGCCGCGGTGGGTGGCCAGGGCGTGCCCACCGCGTTCAGCGTCGACGTGCATGGTGAGACCTATCAGGTGGACATCACCGGCATCGGCCTCAAGAGCGAAGGCAAGCGGCACTTCTACCTGTCCATCGACGGGGTGCCGGAAGAGGTGGTGTTCGAAGCCAGCGGTGAGTTCGTCGCCGAGGGCGGTCAGCGGCGGCGCCAGGCGGAGCGTCCGGGCGACGTCAGCACCACCATGCCGGGCAACATCGTCGAGGTGCTGGTCAAGGAGGGTGATCAGGTCAAGGCCGGGCAGGGCGTGCTGGTCACCGAAGCCATGAAGATGGAAACCGAGATCCAGTCTCCCATCGCCGGCACCGTCACCGCGGTACGGGTAGCCAAGGGCGACCGGGTCAATCCAGGCGAGGTGTTGATCGAAATCGAAGGCTGAGATCACTTCGATTTCCCTTGGGGCCACCAGGCCCCTTTTTTTATGGGCGGTTTCTATCCATTCGATTGAGAAAAAGCACTAACACCTCTCGATAGGGTCTGCTATTTAATATAGCCAAGGCTATAACGATCCCGGGAGGATTCGCGATGCTGAAAGAACTCAAGAAACGCGCCCTGCGTGCTCTGCTGGACAAGCTGCTCGACGGGCATGCCGAACGTCGTCCGCTGGAGACCCAGCCCGAGCGTTCCCGTGGCATGACGGCCCACGCCGCGCACTGATCCCTGCCGCACTCATAGGCGCCTTCGCCATGTCCTGAGCGAGGCGCCTTTTCCTGTTCGTCTCTGTCCTGGACCCCTCTCATCCCAGGTTACAAAGTCTCCCTGCACCTCTGATAGGTTGTGCTATCTAATTTAGCCAAGGCTATAACCACCGAGAGGCGGGCCGGATGCTGGAGAAGACGAGACGCTGGACCCTGGTGGGTCTGCTGGGATTGCTGCTGGGCAACGCCGCCCAGGCCGCGGAGCCGTTCAGGGTGGTCACCACCTTCACGGTGATCGCCGACATGGCGCGCAACGTGGCGGGCGACGCCGCGCGGGTGGAATCCATCACCAAGCCCGGCGCCGAGATCCACAACTACCAGCCCACCCCGGGCGATCTGCTCAAGACGCGCGATGCCCAGCTGGTGCTGTGGAACGGCCTGAATCTGGAGCTCTGGTTCGAGCGCTTCTTCAGCCGCATGAAGGACGTGCCCGGCGCGGTGGTCTCGCGGGGCGTCGAGCCCATCGCCATCGCCCAGGGCCCCTATGCCGGCAAGCCCAACCCCCATGCCTGGATGTCACCCCGGGCGGCGCTGATCTACGTCGACAACATCCGCGATGCCCTGGTGGCGCATGACCCGGCCCAGGCCGACACCTACCGCCGCAACGCCGAAGCCTACAAGGCGCGCATCACCGCCACCCTCGATCCCCTGCGCCAGCAACTGCAGGCGATTCCCGAGCAGCGCCGCTGGCTGGTGTCCAGCGAGGGCGCCTTCAGCTACCTGGCGCGCGACCTGGGGCTCAAGGAGCTCTATCTCTGGCCGATCAACGCCGATGCCCAGGGCACGCCGCAGCAGGTCCGCCGGGTGATCGAGACGGTGCGCGCCGAGCGGATTCCGGCGGTGTTCAGCGAGAGCACGGTTTCCGCCGCGCCGGCCGAGCAGGTGGCGCGGGAGAGCGGCGCCCGCTATGGCGGGGTGCTCTATGTGGATTCCCTGAGCGCGGCCGAGGGGCCTGTACCCACCTATCTCGACCTATTGGGAGTGACCACCGAGACCCTGGTCAAGGGGCTGGCGCCATGATCGCCCTCGAAGGGGTCAGCGTGACCTATCGCAACGGCCACACCGCCCTGCGCGAGGCCAGCCTGGTGGTGCCCGGCGGCTCCATCACCGCCCTGGTGGGCGTCAATGGCAGCGGCAAGTCGACGCTGTTCAAGGCGATCATGGGCTTCGTGCCCCTGGGCAGCGGCCAGGTACGGGTCGATGACCTGCCGGTGGCCCAGGCGCTCAAGCGCAACCTCGTTGCCTACGTCCCCCAGAGCGAAGACGTGGACTGGGACTTTCCGGTGCGGGTGGAAGACGTGGTGCTCATGGGTCGCTATGGCCGGATGAATTTCCTGCGCCTGGCCCGCGCGGCCGATCACCAGGCGGTGGACGCCGCCCTGGCCCGGGTGGGGCTGACCGCGTTGCGCAAGCGGCAGATCGGCGAACTCTCCGGCGGCCAGAAGAAGCGCGTCTTCCTCGCGCGTGCCCTGGCCCAGGACAGCCGGGTGATCCTGCTGGACGAACCCTTCACCGGGGTGGACGCCACCTCCGAGCGCGCCATCATCGAATTGCTCCAGGCCCTCCGCGCCGAGGGTCGCTCGATGCTGGTCTCGACCCATGACCTGGCCAGCATCGAGCGCTTCTGCGATCGTACCGTACTGCTCGATCGCACCGTGCTGGCCCAGGGGCCGACGGCCGAGGTCTTTACCCGGGAGAATCTGGAACGCACCTTTGGCGGCGCCCTGCGCCTGTTCGAGGCTGGCCAGGCAGAGCCGCGCCGCCGGGAGCGTGCCTGATGGAAGGGCTGCTGGAACCTCTGGCCTATGGCTACATGAGAAACGCCCTGGGCGCGGCGGCACTGGTAGGCGGACTGTGTGCCTTCCTTTCCGCCTACCTGATGCTCAAGGGCTGGTCGCTGATCGGCGATGCCCTGTCCCATGCCGTGGTACCCGGGGTGGCCGGCGCCTATCTGCTCGGCCTGCCGCTGGCCCTGGGCGCCTTTCTCGCCGGTGGCGCGGCGGCCGGGGCCATGCTCGGCCTGCGGCAATACACCCGGCTCAAGGAAGACGTCATCATCGGCCTGATCTTCAGCGCCTTCTTTGGCGGCGGGTTGTTCCTGGTCTCGCTGGCGCCGGTCGCGGTGGACATCCAGACCATCGTCTTCGGCAACATCCTGGCCATCACCCCCGAGGCCAGTCGCCAGTTGCTGATCATCGCCGCCGTCTCCCTGCTGGTGCTGCTGCTGAAGTGGCGCGACCTGCTGCTGGTGTTCTTCGACGAAGGCCAGGCGCGCGCCTGCGGCCTCAATCCCACGGGGTACAGGTTGCTGTTCTTTACCCTGCTGGCGCTGAGCACCGTGGCGGCGATGCAGACGGTGGGCGCCTTTCTGGTCATCGCCCTGGTGGTGACGCCGGGGGCGACGGCCTATCTGCTCAGCGACCGCTTCTCCCGGGTGGTGCTGATCAGCGTCGCCATCGGCGTCGGCAGCGGGCTGCTGGGCACCTACCTCAGCTACTTCCTCGACGGCGCCACCGGTGGCTGCGTGGTGGTCTTGCAGACCCTCGTCTTCCTGCTGGCCTTCGTGCTGGCGCCGCGTCACGGCCTGCTGGCCAACCGCCGCCGGGCGCGGCAGACGGCGGAGGCGGGCTGATGGACTGGTTGCGGCTGACCCTGGAAGTCGACTTCATGCGCCAGGCACTGCTGATGGCCGTGCTGGTGGCGGTGCCCACGGCGCTGCTGTCCTGCTTCCTGGTGCTCAAGGGCTGGGCGCTGCTGGGCGATGCCATCGCCCACGCGGTGTTTCCCGGCCTGGTGCTGGCGTCGGCGCTGGGCGCACCGCTGGTGGTGGGCGCCTTTGTCGCGGGGCTCGGCTGCGCCCTGGCCACCGGCTATCTCAAGCGCCACAGCCGGGTGAAGCAGGACACCCTCATGGGCGTGGTCTTCTCCGGCATGTTCGGCCTGGGCCTGGTGCTGCACGCCAGGCTGCCCACCGAGCTGCACCTGGACCACATCCTGCTCGGCGACCTGCTGGGCGTGACCCCGGCGGCCTTCTGGCAGATGGCGGTGATCGCCGCCCTGGTGGTGCTGGCGCTGGCCTGCCGCTGGCGCGACCTGCTGGTGCTGGCCTTCGATGCGGCCCAGGCACGGGCCCTGGGCCTGCGGGTAGGGCTGCTGCACTACGGCCTGCTCGGCCTGATCGCCCTGACCGTGGTCGGCGCCCTGCAGGCGGTGGGCATGGTACCGGTGGTGGCCCTGCTGATCACCCCCGGTGCCACTGCCTTCCTGCTGACCCGCTCCTTTGGCTGGATGCTGCTGCTGGCCACGGCGCTGGCCGTGACAGCGGCCCTGGGCGGGGTGCTGCTGAGCCTGGTCTGGGACAGCGCGCCGGCGCCCACCCTGGTGGTGCTGCTGACGGCCGGTTTCCTGCTGGCCCTGACATGGCGCCTGTGGCGGGATCGACGTCGTTCGGGCGACAAGGGCGTTCAGGTGGCCTGATGTAATCGACTGACCGGCCCTGCCAGGCGTTTCCGGTCACGCTCGCCTCACCTCAGGAGAACCACAATGAAAACCGTCGCCCAGTTGCTCGCCCTGAAGACCCAGCAGGACGTCTACACCATCGCTCCCGACGCCTGGGTGCTCGACGCCCTGCGACTGATGGCGGAAAAGAACGTCGGGGCGCTGCCGGTGATGCGCGACGGCGAGCTGGTGGGCATCGTCAGCGAGCGCGACTACGCGCGCAAGGTGGCCCTGCAGGGGCGCTCCTCCTATGCGACCCCGGTCAGCGAGATCATGACCGAGGCGGTCATCATCGTACTGCCGCAGCAGACCGTGGGCGATTGCATGCAGATGATGACCGACCACCACCTGCGCCACCTGCCCGTGATGGGCAACGGCAAGCTGATCGGGCTGCTGTCCATCGGCGACCTGGTCAAGGCCACCACCGTCCAGCAGGCGGAGCTGATCCGCCATCTGGAAGGTTATATCCGCGGCGAGTGACGAGTCAGCCGGATCGTCCGGCGGTCACGGCTAGGGCGCTGAGCTGGCGCCCTTCGGCATCGAAATTCTCCGCCGCCAGCCAGCCCCGGAAGCCGGCGTCGACCGTGGGCCATTCGTGATCCAGCAGGCTGAACCAGGCGGTGTCGCGGTTGCGGCCCTTGACCACCCGGTGCTGACGGAACAGGCCTTCAGCGCGCATGCCCAGCCGCTCGGCCGCCCGCTTCGAGCGGGTATTGGCGTCGTCGCACTTCCACTCCAGGCGCCGATAGCCGAGGGCGAAGGCTTCCTGCATCAGCAGATAGAAGGCTTCGGTGGCCAGGGGGGTACGCTGCAGGCGCCCACCAAAGGCGACATGGCCGATCTCGATGCTGCCGTGTTCGGGGACGATGCTCATCAGGCTGAGTTGCCCGAGGGCGCGGCCGTCGCGGGGGTCCACCACGGCATGGAACAGCGGATCGCGCCCCTGGGCCAGGCCGGCCAGCCAGGTGTCGAAGGCGGCCCGCTCGGTGAAGGGGCCATAGGGCAGATAGTCCCACAGCGCCGGATCCCGGTCGTGCAGGGCCTGCCAGAGATCGTCGCCATGACGCTGGGGGTCCAGGGGTTCCAAGCGTACATGGCGACCCTGCAGCAAGCGGGGCTGAGGCGGAAGGGCCGGGGTCCAGTCGAGAGGGGTCATGCGTTGTCTCCCAGCAGGTGGCGGTACTGGATGAAACCGGAGCGGGTGGCGATCCGGTCATAGAGCTGACGTCCCGGGTAGTTGGTCTCCTGGGTCAGCCAGTGCACCCGGTCGCAGCCGTCCGCTGCGGCGCGGGCATAGACGTGCTCGATCAGGGCGCGGCCCAGGCCGCCGCCGCGGTGATCCTCGGCGACATAGAGATCCTGCAGGTAGCAGTAGTCGGTTTCGGTCCAGCAGGAGGGGTGATAGATGAAGTGCACCAGGCCCAGGGCCCGCTCGCCGTCCCAGGCCAGGGCGCCATGCAGGGGCTGGGCGGGGTCGAGCAACCGTTGCCAGGTGCGGGCGTAGGTGGTTTCCGGCAGCCTGGTCTCGTAGAAGGCCAGGTAGGCCTGCCACAATTCGTGCCAGACGGCGTGATCGGCTTCGCTCAGGGGGCGGATGGTCATGGGTGGCTCCAGGGTCAGGCGAGAGAGGGGATCAGGGCGGCCAGGGCCTGGTCGCCGGGTACCGAGCTGGCGGCCAGCCCCTGGCGGACGCCTTCGCGATCGGCGGCGTTGCGATTCTGGCTGAGCTTGGCGATGCCCTGGAGGCTGTCGAGGGGCAGGCGCAGGCCGCGGATGGCGCGCAGCAGGCCCTGGACATAATCCGCGGGCGCATCCGCGACCTGCCAGGGACGGGCACGCCCGGCTTCGTGCCGGTCGGTGAGGCGTTCCAGCAGCCGTAGCAGACGCTCGGGGTCATCGAATACCTCGACGCTGCCGCCGGCGTGCACGGCCTGGTAGTTCCAGGTCGGCACCACCCGGCCATGTTCGGCCTTGCCGGGATAGAAGGCCGGGCTGACATAGGCCTGGGGGCCCTGGAACACCGCCAGTACCTGGCCCGCCTCGACCAGCGCCTGGGCCTGGGGATTGCTGCGCGCCAGATGGCCGTAGAGGGTGCCATAGGGACCCTCGTCGGGCGCCAGCCAGAGCGGCAGATGGCTGACCAGCGGACCGGCGTCGGTCTGGCTGATGAGCAGCGCCAGGGCATGCTCGCGCAGGTGCTGGTGCAGCCTGGGCAGGTCTTCGAGGCGAAAGGCGGGATGGGGATACATGGGCGAACTCCAGCGACGTCCGGCCATGCTAAGGTCGCCTTTGGCTCCCTGTAAGAGCCAATTTCCATGACTTTCAGGGTGCCAATCCATGCTGGGATTCGAGCCGTCGGGGCTGTTGCTGGAACCGGGGCAGGGTCTGGCGCGCCAGCTCTACCAGGGCCTGCGCGGGCGTATCCTGGCCGGCGAGCTGGCCGCTGGAGTGCGGCTACCCGCCAGTCGCGAACTGGCGCGGCTGCTGGGCGTGTCGCGCAATACCGTGACCGCCGCCTACGAGCAGCTCCTGGCCGAGGGTTTTCTCGACAGCCGCCCGGGTGACGGCACCTATGTCGCGCCCGTGACCCGGGTGCTGGCCGCGCCCGAAGCCACGGCCAGGGCGACATCCGTGCCCCTGGCCAGCGTGCCGCCCGGCGCGCCGTGCGCCTTTCGGGTCGGCCTGCCGGCGGTGGATCTGTTTCCCTTCGCCACCTGGGCGCGGCTGCAGCAGCGTTTCTGGCGCCAGCCGGAGCCGGCGCTGCTGGGCTATCGCGAACCCGGCGGCGAACCACGGTTGCGCCGCCTGCTGAGCGCCTACCTGCGCCAGGCGCGGGGTCTGGTCTGCGCCCCCGAGCAGATCCTCATCACCAGCGGCGCCCAGCAGGCCATCGAACTCTGCGCCCGGTTGCTGCTGGCGCCCGGAGCCCTGGCGGCCATGGAGGATCCCGGCTATCGCGCCGCGGGCCTGGCCTTGCAGAGTGGCGGGGCGCGGTTGCAGGGCGTCGCGGTGGATGGGGCAGGGCTGGTGGTGGAGCAGCTGGCAGGGCTGCCGGACTGCCGGCTGGTCTATGTCACCCCGTCGCACCAGTATCCCACCGGTGCGGTACTGTCCCTGCCGCGCCGCCTGGCGCTGCTGGACTGGGCGCGGCAGGCGGACGGCTGGATCGTCGAGGACGACTACGACGGCGAGTACCGCTACCAGGGCGCGCCGCTGGCACCCCTGGCCGCCTTGGATCGCCACGGTCGGGTGCTCTATGTCGGCACCTTTTCCAAGATCGCCTTTCCCGGCCTGCGCCTGGGCTATCTGGTGGCCCCGCCCGCGCTGCTGCCGGCGCTGCTGGAGCTGCAACGGGCCGGAATCCGCCATCTCGACAGCGCCACCCAGACGGTCATGGCCGATTTCATCGAACAGGGCCATTTCCAGCGCCACATCCGGCGCATGCGACGGGCCGCGCGCAGTCGCCGCGATGCCCTGCTGGCCGGCTGGCCCGCGGTCGCCGGCTGCGCCCCGCCGGGCGTCCCGGTGGCAGGCCTGCATCTGTGCCTGCCGGTCACCCATCTGGCCCGCGAAGCCGAACTGGTAGAGCGGGCCGCCGCGGTCGGGGTGGAACTCAATGCGCTGTCGCGCTACTGGCTGCCCGAGGGCCCGACTCCGCCCGACGCCCGCGCCGGACTGGTGCTGGGCTTCGCGGCGGTGCCGGAGGCGCGGATCGTCGAGGCGCTGGCCAGGCTGCGGGGGGCCTGGGCCTGAGCGCTGCCCTTAGAGGCTTTTCGACTCCAGGTTGAGGCGGTCCAGCAAACCGGCGGCGCCTGCGGGATCCAGGGCTGCGGTCAGCGCGACTTGCAGGGTATCGCCCAGACGCACGCGTTCCTTGGGCGCAAGACTCACCCGCAGACCGTCTTCTTCGCCGGAGGCCAGATCGACCAGACCCTTGCAGAGGTCCTTGCCGCGCGCGCCCAGGCTCTGGAAGTCCTGCAGGCAGTCATTGCGCTGCTGCTGGTGCGCCGCGGCCAGGGCCCGGTCACGCTGCTTGTCGAAGTCGCCCGCGGTAGGATCGAGCGGCAGGTAGCGGCGGGTCAGGGCCAGGCTGCGCTTGAAATAGCCTTGATCCTTGACGTCCACCTGCAAGCCCTTGAGTTCGGCACGCTGCGCGCTCTGCTGCAACTTGCCCAGCAGGCCGAAGGATGACAGCAGACCGCGCTGGCCAACCTGCTGGCCATTTTCGGCCATGTCACTCAGGTCTTCGGCCAGGCGGCGCACCTGAGCCAGCGACAGGCTCGCATCCACGTCCAGCAGCTCCGGCAGGTCCAGGGTCAGGCCGATGTCCGCCAACTCATCCTCGACGTTCCATTTCAGCCGGCCGGAAAAGGGCGCCAGTTCGGCGCGTCCGCTGGCGAGCAGCAGACCGCCAACCAGGGGCAGGTGCAGCGCCGTCGAGCGCCCCTTGGCGTCGGGCGGAAAAGCCACGCCTTCGAACTGGACATCGGCCCGGCGGTGAGCGGGTTCGTCCTTGAGGTCGGAGAGGGTCAACTGGGCGATGCTCGGCCCATCGCTGATGCGCACCTCGTGCAGCTTGATCGTGCCACCCAGCGGTGAGGAGGACAGCGACTGCCAGCTGATCCTGTCCTGCAGGCGGTGTTCGAACAGCCAGTCGCGCAGACGTCCATCAGCGACATGAGCGGCGTAGGCCTTGAGACCGAAATAGCCACCGACCACCACGACCAGCGCCGCACCGGCCAGGAGTTTGACGTTGAGAGTCCGTTTCATCAGAAGCGCTCCTCGCCGAGACCGGCATCCTTGAGCTGTTGGCGGGCCGCCTCGGGGGTCCAGGCGGGATCTTCGAATTGCACGCGTGCCAGCGCCAGGGGATCGCGCAGGTCGCTGCAGCCTTCGCTGGTGCAGGGCTGCACGACCTTGGCCGTCAGGTGCGTCAGGGGCAGGTCGTCGGCGTCACGCGCCTTGGGATCGAGCTGCAGGGTGCCGCTCAGGACATACCAGCCGGTCTTGGCCGGGGTGCCGGCCGGCACCTGCGCCTGGATCGGATAGGGATAGTCGAGGCTCCAGCCGTCGCTATTCGTCTTGGTGACCCTGGCGATCAAGCGTACGGGATGGGTAGCGCCACGCACCAGGTCGCCATAGTCGCCACCACTGCCCGACGTGTAGTCCACATCGTTGACCTGACTTGCCAACAGTCCCTGCGGATTGGACCGGGCCTGTTCAGCCAAGGATTTGTATAGGCCTAGTTGCTGGCGCGCTTTGAACGCAACCTGCAGTCGGGCCTGCTGGGCTTCACGCTCCCGCTCACGCTTGGCCTGCTCGCGCTGGCGCACCTGCTTCTCGTCCCAGCGGAAAAGGTAGTTGGTGGCCTGTTCGGGATTGAATTGCCAGGCCTTGTTGCGCCAATTCTGACCGATGGCAACCTCGTAGAGCCAGTAGTCCTGGCTGACCTCGCCGCTGTCCCATGACTGCTGCGTAGAGCCTTTCTGGAAATCCCGCATGGCAAGAACGGAGAATTGCTGGATGCCTGTCTTTAGTGCCGAGATCTGGCGCTGGATCTGCTCGATGATGGGCTGGATCCGTGAAAGCTGGCGGAATTGCTCGCTATCGGCTGTCACGAAGAGGACCGTTGGATAGTTCACCAGCCATCCCCTCTGATAGGAGTAGCGCAGCCGCAAGAGGCTGTAGCTGGCGGTGGCCGGGTCGCTAGCCAGCAGGAACAGGGCGCGCTTCTGATCATCGAAACCGATAAATCGCAGGGGAGGCAGGGGGTCGTCCAGCGGCAGTCCGTTGAGGAAGAAACCCTTCCAGCGCTGCAACTGCTTGCCGTCGCTCCGCTCCAGGGCGAGCTCGCCCTCGCCCTGGGCCAGGCCGTTCTCGCAATGGATACCACTGGAGCGAACCTGCAGGTAGCGGCTGTCTTCCTCGGCCTTGAAGGGTACGCGGAAGGCGCAGCCCTGGCTGTCCTTGAGGGTGGTGATGAAGTCGCTCTTGGCGAGTTCGGCTTCGCCATCGCCCGGGCGCCAGCCGGCGACATCGAAATCGGTGGCGATCTGACCGGCAGGTGCCTTGGCTGCCGCAGGTGCAGGTGCAGGTGCAGGTGCAGGTGCAGGTGCAGGTGCAGACTCGACCTTGGCCGGCGCGGCAGGTGCCGACTCAGCAACCGGGGCCGGCGAAGCTTCGGGTGCCGGTGCCTCTGGGACTACCGGCGGAGTGGCGGGCCTGGCAGTCTCAGGCGCCGCCGCAGCGGGCGCCTCGGCAGGCGGCGTCGCCTTGAGCGGCTCGACCGGGACTGCGGCAACGGCAGGCGCTGTCGTCAGCGCAGCCGGATTCTGTACCTGCGCCGTCCAGGCCGTGGCCTTGGTGGCCGTGCCGTTCAGCCGGGCGTCGGTGGTGCCGGTCGCCGTCCAGTTCAGGCGTTCGGCCTGGTCGCACTGCTTGCCGAGCAGCGCGCCGATCTTGGGCATCAGGCGTTCGACGGCAACGGCCTCGGCGGGCTTGCCATAGACGAAGCGCAGCGCCAGATCGGGCGCGCACCAGGCGGCCGCAGGGTGATCGACGAAGACCTCGACGTCTTCGGCCTTGGAATAGGCGAGGCGGGTACTTTCGGCCTGGGCAGCCGTGGCCGTGGCCAGTAGCGTCAGGGCCAGCAGGGTGGGTTTCATGGTCATCCTTCCTTAGATCAGTTCCCAGGCACCGTCAGCGGCCTGGCAGGCCTTGGTGGTCTGCTGATCCTGCTGGCCGTCCTGGCTCAGGCTGTAGTTCAGGGTGCGGCAGGTGGTCTTGGCGGCGACCTTGTCCTGCACCGGCGCGGCATCGAGATCGGCGGCGTCGAGGTCCACGCCCTGCTGCTTGGCACTGGCCACGTCCAGGGTATCCAGATCCACCGCAGGTGCCGGTTGAGCATTGGTCTTGCCAGCGGTCGCCAGCGTGGCAGCCGTCGCCGGAGTCACCAGGGGCGCGTAGACATAGCCGATGGTCACGCCCTTGCGGCCCACGGCGATCCAGTCGTTGCCGGTACGGCCCAGGGCGGTGAAGCGCGTACCCGTGGGCAGTCCGCCGACCTTGGCGGCATTGTCGTTGGGCGCGGCGCGCAGGTTGGCCGACTTGATCGACTGATAGGGCTTGTTGAGCAGGGTCAGCTGCTCGACCTTCTGCACCTTGGGCGTGCGCTTGACCGCCACCTGGCGGGCTTCGGTCTCGGTCGCCACCGGCACGATGCGGGCGGTGGCGCCGCTATGGTCGGAGGTCCAGGTGGTCACCTGACCATCCTGGGCGTGTTCCAGCGCCTTTTGCGTCTGCACGGCCAGGGCCTCGCGATCGCGCTGATCGAGTTTGGCCCCCAGGGTCTTGCCCAGGGCGCCACCGGCGAGGGCGCCGGCCAGCATGGCGGCGGTACGGCCGCTGCCACCACCGATCTGGCTGCCGATGAGGATGCCGGCCGCGGCCCCGACCACGGTGCCGACGTTTTCCTGGTTGAGCCATTCGTTCTGCGACATGTTGGAGCAGCCGGTGACGGCGAGGCTGCCACCCAGGCAGAGAACGGCAAGGCGATGACGAGGCTTCATAACGAGTCCTTTCCGAAGCGAAAATTTAGGAGGAGGGAATGGTAGAGGCTTGCTCCAGAGATGTTGTGACCTGATTCACCGAAAGTGGGTTTGGTATCAAAGAGCCAGCATGGCCTGAAAGGCGTAGTAGGAAGCTTTAACGCCCCCGATACGCCTTCCCATAGTGCCGCTCCAGGCGCGACTGCATGAATTCCATGGCCAGGGACATCAGCCAGTAGAGCACCGCTGCGGTGGTGAGCATTTCCAGGTAGCGATAGCTGGAGCGGCCATAGGACTGGGCGAGGAACATCACCTCCCAGACACCCATCACCGAAACCAGGGAGGAGTCCTTGAGCATGGAGATGAACTGGCTGGTGGTGGGCGGGATGATGCTGCGCATGGCCTGGGGCAGGGTGACGCGCCAGAAGATTACCCGCGGCGACAGGCCCAGGGCCAGGGCTGCCTCGCGCTGACCTCCGGGGACGCCGAGCAGGCCGGCGCGGAAGATCTCGCTGAGGTAGGCGCCATAGTTCAGCGACAGGGCGAGGATGCCGGCGCTGATGGCGCCGGGCACCACGCCGATCTGCGGCAGGCCCAGGTAGATCAGCAGGATCTGGATCAGCAGCGGGGTGCCGCGAAAGAAGGAGGCGTAGAAGGTCGCCACGCCATAGGCCAGGGCGCTGGACGACAGCCGCCCCAGGGCCGCGGCGAAGCCCAGCAGTACCGACACCAGGATGGAGCTGAGGCTGAGGAACAGCGTCAGGGCCGCACCCTGGAGGAAGCCGTTGGGGCCCAGGCGCCAGCCCACCAGATTGGGCAGACGCGGCCAGACGCTGGCGAACTTGAGATCGAAGCCGAGCACGAAGACCAAGCCCCCGGCCAGCAGCGCCAGCCAGGTCAGCCAGACACGGGTACGAAAGCTCAGCAGCGGACGCGATTCGACCGGGGGCGGTAGCTGACTCATTGGCTGATGTCGGCACCGATCCACTTGTCGGAGATCCGCTTCAGGGTGCCGTCCTGGCGCAGTCCCTCGATGATCTCGCGCAGCTTGGCGGCGAACTCCAGGTCACCCTTCTCGATCGCCACGGCGTTGGGTTCGGCATAGAGCGGTGCGCCCGCCAGCTTGAATTTGGCGTCTTGGGCGAGGCGCGGCTGGGCGGTCACCAGGTTGGTCAGCACCGCGTCCAGGCGTTTGCCGGCGCCCAGGCCCAGGTCTTGGAAGGCGACGTTGTCGTCGGGGAAGGGCACAACCTGCACCTGGTCGAAGGGGTAGCTCAACGGCTGTTCTTCCTGGCCTTCGATGGTCAGGTCCTTGTTCAGGTAGCTCTCGTAGGAAGAGGCGCTGGTGACGCCGACCTTCTTGCCGGAGAGGTCCTTGGCGCCGTGGATGCGGTCGTCACCGGCGTTGACCACGATCACCGCCGGCGAGGCGTAGTAGTTGACCGGGAAATCGAACACCTGGGCGCGCGCCTGGCTCGGCGTCATGGAGCAGATGCAGACGTCGTAGCGACCGCTCCAGCGGCCGGCGGCGATCACGTCCCAGGAAGGGGTTTCCAGGCGCAGCTTGACGCCCAGCTTGTCAGCCACCGCCTTGGCCACGTCCACGTCGAAGCCTTCCAGCTGATTCTGGGCATTGAGCTGGGAGAAGGGTGGATAGCTTTCCATGAGCACATTGACCAGCTCGCCCTTGGCCTTGATGCGGTCCAGGGTGGTACCGGCCGAGGCCGAGGTGGCGACCAGCGCCAGGGTCAGGCCGAGGGCCGATAGCAGAGCGGTTCTCATGGGGGCGTCCTTTGCAAAGGGAAAGAGGGCCTGGTATTAGAGAGATATGAGAACCGATATTGAACTCTGTTTTGGTTATAAGGAAAAGTGAAATAGCTATATGGCCAACATGAATCTAGTTCTGCTCGACGGTGGCATGGGTCGTGAGCTGCAGCGCCGTGGCGCGCCTTTCCGCCAGCCGGAGTGGTCGGCCCTGGCGCTGAGCGAGGCGCCGGAGCAGGTGGAGGCGGTGCATCGTGCCTATATCGAGGCCGGTGCCCAGGTGATCACCAGCAACAGCTATGCGGTGGTGCCCTTCCATATCGGCGAGGCGCGCTTCGCCGCCGAAGGCGAGGCCCTGGCCGCGCGGGCCGGTCAGTTGGCACGGCAGGCGGTGGTGGCCAGTGGTCAGCCGGTGCGGGTGGCAGGTTCGCTGCCGCCGCTGTTCGGCTCCTATCGCCCCGATCTGTTCGAGCCGGGACGGGTGGACGAGGTGCTGCAGCCGCTGATCCGTGGCCTGGCGCCCCATGTCGATCTCTGGCTGGCGGAAACCCAGAGCTCCCTGGCCGAGGTGCGCGCCATCGCCGCCGGCCTGCCCAGGGATGGCAAGCCGCTGTGGCTGTCCTTCACCCTGAAGGACGAAGACGTTGACGAGATCCCACGGCTGAGATCCGGCGAGCCGGTGGCCGCGGCCGCGCAGCTGGCGGTGGAACTGGGCGCCGGAGCCCTGCTGTTCAATTGCAGTCAGCCCGAGGTGATGGCCGCAGCGCTGGATACTGCGCGGGCGACCTTTGCTGCGGCGGGGATTAAGATTCCCTTTGGCGCCTATGCCAATGCCTTCCCGCCCCAGCCGGAAGAGGCCACCGCCAACGACGGCCTCGACCCCCTGCGTCCGGACCTGGATCCGCCCGGCTACCTGAGCTTCGCCCAGGACTGGCAGGCGCGTGGCGCAAGCCTAATCGGCGGCTGCTGCGGCATCGGTCCGGAGCATATCGCCGTGTTGAATCAGCGGCTGCGCGGCTGAAGCCGCGTTCAACCGACAAGAAAGCGGACAGCGCCCTGAGCGCTGTCCGCTTTTGTCTTGCCGCCAGACGCCGTTCAGACCTGCGCCTGGCCACCATCGGCGAAGAGTTCGGCGCCGTTGACGAAGCTGGAATCGCTGGACGCCAGGAACAGGGCGACCCTGGCGATCTCCTCCGGCTCGCCGACGCGACCCAGGGGGATCTGGCTGGCCAGGTGGTCCAGCAGCCCCTGTTGCTGGGCGGCATCCGGACCCGCCAGCTCCACCAGGCCCGGGGTACGCGTGGCCCCCGGACTCAGGGTGTTGATGCGGATACCACGCCCCTGCAGTTCCAGGATCCAGTTGCGGGCGAAGGCGCGCACGGCGGCCTTGGACGCGCCATAGACGCTGAAGGCCGGGGTGCCGGTACTGGCGGCGGTGGAGCCGGCCAGAATCACCGAGGCATGGTCCGCCAGTAGCGGCAGGGCCTTCTGCACGGTGAACAGCACCCCCTTCACGTTGCGATCGAAGGTGTCGTCGTAGTGGGCTTCGGTCACCTCGGCGAGGGGCAGCATGCTGCCACCCCCGGCGTTGACGTAGAGCACGTCGAGGCGGCCGTGCTCGCGGCGGATGCGCTCATAGAGGGCATCGAGCTGGTCCAGACGGGATGAGTCCACGGCGATGCCGGTGGCGTTGCCGACCTGGGCGACCGCGGCGTCCAGTTCCGCCTGCCGCCGGCCGGTGAGGATGACGTGGGCGCCCTGCTGGGCGAAGAGCTTGGCGGCGGCCAGGCCGATGCCGCTGGTGGCACCGGTGACGAGGGCGATCTTGTCTGCGAGCTTGAGGGTCATGGCTGGATCTCCGAGCGGTTGTGATCAGGTGGAGTCAGCCTATCGACCCTGGCTTCTCTGCAAAATAGAATGATTGGCAAGCCATCGTTGCAGAAATGAAATGAGCAGATTGCCGGATTTCGAAGGCTTGGCGATGTTCGCCAAGGTCGCCGAGGAGGGCTCCTTCGCCGCCGCGGCGCGGGTGCTGGGCGTGTCGGTGGCCACCGTCTCGCGGGCGGTGACGCGCCTTGAGGAACGCCTCGGCGGGCGGCTGTTCAATCGCACCTCGCGGCAGCTGGCGCTGACCGAATTCGGCCGCGAGCTGGCCGCCCAGGCCGGCGATCTCTATCGCCAGGCGGAGGCGACCGAAAGCGCCGCCCAGGCGCGTGCCGTGCAGCCCCGCGGCCAGGTGCGACTGGCGGTGCCCATGGCCTTCGGCCTGCGCTGGGTCGCGCCGCTGCTGCCCGAGCTGCTGCGCCGCTATCCCCAGCTGACGGTGGATCTGCACCTGTCCGACGCCACCGTGGATCTGGTGGCGGAGGGCTTCGACGCCGCCCTGCGCATCGCCGCCTTGCCCGACTCCTCGCTGGTCGCCCGGCGGCTCTGCGCGGTCAGCCAGCTGCTGGTGGCGGCGCCGGCCTATGTCGAGCGCCACGGCCAGCCAAGCCATCCGCAGGAACTGACCGAACATGCCTGCCTGAGCTACGCCTACCGGGCGCGCAGCCAGGTGTGGCGCTTCAGCGGGGACGACGGTCGCGAGGAAAGCGTGCTGCCCCGTGGTCCGCTGCGCGTCACCAATTCCGAAGCCCTGCTGCCGGTGCTGCTGGAAGGCCTGGCCATCGCCGAGTTGCCGGACTTCATCGCCAGCGATTACCTGGCCGATGGCCGGCTGGTGCAACTGCTGCCGGACTGGCAGCTGACCCGTGGCGGCCTCTACTTCGTGACCCCCTCGGCGCGCAGTCGCCCGACCAAGGTCCAGGTGCTGCTCGATTTCTTCGTCGAGCACCTGAGCACCCCGGGCTGGCAGCGAGGCGAACAGCACCCGTTCGTGTCGGCTTCGTGACATCCCGCAACATCCACTCGCCACCACGCAAGGCTGGCGAAAGGTTGACCTCTTAGGATCCGCTCAAGACCCGCCCCCGTGAGCGGGCGACGTGCCTACAAAAATAACCAGGATTCTTGCCATGTCGTATCTGTCCTTCCAGGCGTCCCCGCGCGCCCGTCTCCCCTGGATTTTCGCCCTCTCCGCGCCCCTGCACCGCGGCTGAACCCTCCTTCCCTTCGCGAAAATCCAGAGGTATTCCCATGCTGACTTTCCTCGGCTTCGCCATGGTCATGACCTTCATGTACCTGATCATGACCAAGCGCCTCTCTCCGCTGATCGCCCTGACCATGGTGCCGATCGCCTTCGCCGTGCTGGCCTGGGCGCTGTCCAGCGAATTCGCCAGCCTCGGCCACGTCAAGCTCGATGCCCTCGGCCCGATGATGCTCGACGGCATTCGCAAGCTGGCGCCCACCGGCGTGATGCTGCTGTTCGCGATCCTCTACTTCGCCGTGATGATCGACACCGGCCTGTTCGATCCGGCGGTGCGCTGGATCCTCAAGCTGGTCAAGGGCGATCCGCTCAAGGTGGCCATGGGCACCGTCTTCCTGACCCTGGTGGTCTCCCTGGACGGTGACGGCTCGACCACCTACATGATCTGCGTGGCGGCCATGTTCCCGCTGTACCGGCGCCTGGGCATGAATCCGCTGATCATGACCTGCCTGATGCTGCTCTCCAGTGGCGTGATGAACCTGACCCCCTGGGGCGGTCCGACCGCCCGCGCCGCCAGCGCCCTGCACGTGGATCCGGCCGACGTCTTCGTGCCCATGATCGCGCCCATGCTGCTGGCCATCGCCTGGCTGTTCTTCCTGGCCTACCTCTATGGCCGCAGCGAGCGCGCGCGCCTGGGTATCCTGCAGATCGGCGAGACCGAAGGCGCCGACGTCACCGTCTCCCAGTGCGTCGAGGCCCGCCGCCCGCACCTGCGCTGGTTCAACGGCCTGCTGACCCTGGCGCTGATGGCCGCGCTGATCGTCGGTATCCTGCCGATGCCGGTGCTGTTCATGATCGCCTTCGGCATCGCCATGACCGTCAACTACCGTTGCCTGAACATGCAGAAGCAGCGCATCGCCGCCCATGCCGAGAACGTCCTGGCGGTGGTCTCGCTGATCTTCGCCGCGGGCATCTTCACCGGCATCCTCTCGGGTACCGGCATGGTCGACGCCATGTCCAAGGGCCTGCTGGCGGTGATCCCGGACGCCCTGGGCCCGTACATGGCGGTGATCACCGCGCTGGTCAGCCTGCCGTTCACCTTCTTCATCTCCAACGACGCCTTCTACTTCGGCGTGCTTCCGGTACTGGCCGAGGCCGCCGCGGCCTATGGCATCAGTCCGGTGGAGATCGCCCGGGCCTCCATCGTCGGTCAGCCCGTGCACCTGCTCAGCCCCCTGGTGCCCTCGACCTACCTGCTGGTGGGCCTGGCCAAGGTGGAGTTCGGCGACCACCAGCGCTTCACCCTGAAATGGGCCACCGTGACCTGCATGTTCCTGCTGGTCGGTGCTTTGTTACTGGGTGTGTTTCCGCTGTACAGCCGCTAGAGTTTTGCCAGAGGTACGACTAGCCTTGCCGGCTGTTCGAAAACGGCGCGTCGCCTGACGCGCCTTTTCCTTTAAAGCGCGCTGCCAGACGCGCCTTCGTGATAAGAGGATTCGCAATGGATTGGTTGACCAACCCGGAAATCTGGGTCGCCTTCTTTACCCTGACGGCCCTGGAGATCGTCCTCGGCATCGACAACATCATCATGATCTCCATCCTGGTCAGCCGCATGCCCAAGCACATGCAGGCGCGGACCCGTTTCTTCGGCCTGGCCCTGGCCATGGTCACCCGCATCCTGCTGCTGCTGTCCATCACCTGGGTGATGCGCCTCACCGCCGACCTGTTCTTCGTGTTCGGCCAGGGCATCTCCGGGCGTGACCTCATCCTCTTCTTCGGCGGCCTGTTCCTGCTGTGGAAGAGCAGTGCCGAGATCTACGAAGGCCTGGAAGGCGAAGACGAGCACGACGAGGACGCGCCCCAGAAGAAGGGCAGCGGCTTCATCGGCACCATCATCCAGATCGCCATCATCGACATCGTCTTCTCGCTGGACTCGGTGATCACCGCGGTCGGCATGGTCAGCCACGTGCCGGTGATGGTCGCGGCGATCATCGTCGCCGTGCTGGTGATGATGCTGGCGGCCGGCGCCATCAGCAATTTCATCGACAAGCACCCGAGCCTGAAGATGCTGGCGCTGTCGTTCCTGATCGTGGTCGGCACCGTGCTCATCGCCGAAGCCTTCGAAGTCCACGTGCCCAAGGGCTACGTCTACTTCGCCATGGCCTTCTCGCTGGCAGTGGAAGCCATCAACATCCGCCTGCGCGGCAAGGCCAAGGCGCGCGAAGCGGTCAAGCTGCGCAAGGAGCAGATCTGATCGCGGCGGCGGAACCCACCCGGCTCTCCGCCGCCTAAACCAGCAAGTCCCCACGAGCCCGAAGGTGCCCTGCCTTCGGGCTCGTGCGTCTGTGCAGAACGGTCATTACGATTTTGTGACAAGCTCGCCAGGAGCTCTTGGACACGCGCCGGGAGGGCGCCACGATGCTGACACTGCTCAATCTGCTATCCGCCGTTGCCCTGCTGGTGTGGGGCACCCATATCGTGCGCACCGGTATCCTGCGGGTATACGGCGCCAGCCTGCGCCGGGTGCTCAGCCGCAGCATGCAGCGCATGCCGCTGGCCTTTCTCTCGGGCATCGCCGTCACCGCCCTGGTGCAGAGCAGCAACGCCACCGCGCTGCTGGTGACTTCCTTTGTCGCCCAGGGCCTGGTGCCACTCACCCCGGCGCTGGCCATCATGCTCGGCGCCGACGTGGGTACCGCGCTGATGGCGCGGGTGCTGACCTTCGACCTGTCCTGGCTGTCACCGCTGCTGATCTTTCTCGGCGTGGTGTTCTTTCTCGGCCGCAAGCAGACCCGCGCCGGCCAGCTCGGCCGGGTCGCCATCGGCCTGGGGCTGATCATCCTGGCGCTGCAGCTGATCGTCGAGGCGGCCTCGCCCATGACCCACGCGGCCGGGGTCAAGGTGCTGTTCTCTTCGCTGACCGGCGACCAGTTGCTCGACGCCCTGACCGGCGCGGTCTTCGCCATGGTCTCCTATTCCAGCCTGGCGGCGGTGCTGCTGACCGCCACCCTGGCCGGCTCCGGGGTCATCTCGCTCAAGGTGGCGCTGTGCCTGGTGGTGGGCGCCAACCTGGGCAGTGGCGTGCTGGCACTGATGGGCGCGGCCAAGCAGGGCGTGGAGGCGCGACGGGTGGCGGTGGGCAGCCTGCTGTTCAAGCTCGCCGGCTGCATCCTGGTGCTGCCCTGGATCGGTCTCCTGGCCGACTGGCTGCAGGGCTACGACTTCAACGATGCCGAGGTGGTGATCGGTTTCCACGTCGCCTACAACCTGGTGCGCTGCCTGCTGTTCCTGCCGCTGACCGGGCCCCTGGCGCGCTTCTGCACCGCCATGCTGCCGGCCAAGGACAGCGCCGAGACCATCCTGCGGCCGCGCCACCTGGACACCGCGGCCCTGGACACCCCAGCCCTGGCGCTGACCAACGCCTCCCGCGAGCTCTTGCGCATGGGCGACGTCATCGAGCAGATGCTGCAGCACCTGCTGGTGCTGATCAACGCCGGCGACAAGCAACTGGCCCGCGAGGTGCGCCGCCTCGACGACGACGTCGACGCCCTCTACACGGCGATCAAGCTGTACCTGGCGCGCATGCCGCGCGACGACCTGGACGAGCGCGACAGCCGGCGCTGGGCCGAGACCATCGAGCTGGCGATCAACCTGGAGCAGGCCGGCGATCTGATCGAGCGCATGGCCAGCGACGTCGACAGCAAGAAGATCGCCGCCCGGCGCTCCTTCTCGGCTTCCGGGGTGGACGAACTCTCCGCGCTGCACCGGCTGCTGGTCGACAGCCTCAAGCTGTGCCTGTCGGTCTATCTTTCCGGCGACCTGGACGCGGCGCGCCGCCTGCGTCGGCTCAAGCAGCGTTTCCGCCTGCTGGAGCGGCGCTATGCCCATGCCCACGTCGAGCGGCTGCATCAGCAGGTGGTGGAGAGCTTCGAGACCAGCTCCCTGCACCTGGGCCTGCTCAGCGACATGCGCCGGGTCAATTCGCTGTTCTGCAGCATCGCCCACGGCGTGCTGGAGGCGGCCGATGCCGGCTATGCCACCGAGCACGAGCTGCCGGTGGAAGGACGCGAGGAGTCGGGCGGAGCTTGAGGCCGCGGTTTGACGCAGGGGTTCGTGGAGGAGGCTGCGCCGCCATCCGCCCTACGGGGCTTCAATGATTTATCGCGGCCATGGCGGTCTGCCGATGCGGCCGCTCCTACAGATGACTGTCTGCTCGCATTATCGCGGCCATGGGCCGCTCCTACAGAAGCATCACACCTTGTAGGAGCGGCCCATGGCCGCGATAAACCCTTCGCTCACTGCACCCGGCTATCGAGCTGCTGCAAGATCCGCCAGGCCGCTTCGATCCGCGCGGCATTCGGGTAGTTGCGGTTGGCCAGGATCACCAGGCCGAGCTGGCGCTCGGGGATGAACAGCGCATAGGCGCCGAAGCCGTTGGTGGAGCCGGTCTTGTTCAACAGCCGGGCGCCGCTCGCCGGCAGCGGCGGGTGCTGCCAGTCCACCGGTTGCGGCTCCAGGGCCATCGCCGGGGTATTGCCGGCCAGCAACCGGGTCTTGGGCAGCGGATAGGCGTAGGCCTCCCAGGCCAGGCCCTGGCTCATGGGGCCGCTGCGGTAGTAGCCCTGCTGGGTGGCGTCGAGCGCCTTGGCCAGGGGCGCCGGCAACTGGCCGGGATGCAGATTCGCCTCGATGAAGGCGAGCAGATCACCGGCGGTGGTCTTGATGCCATAGGCCTCTTCGGCATAGGCGCCCGGATTGACCCGCAGCGGCTGGTCGTTCCTGCCATGGCCCCAGGCATAGTGGGCCTGCTCGGCCGCCGGCACCTGCAGATAGGTATGACTGAGCCCCAGGGGTTTGAGCACGTGCCGCTGCAGGGCCATGGCGAAGGGCTCGTCGAGCCGCTGGGCCGCCAGGGCGCCGAACAGGCCGATGCTGGGATTGGAGTAGAGGCGGCGGCTGCCGGCGGGGAAGGGCGGCTGGAAGGCGCGATAGAAGGCCGTCGTCTGATCGTCCGTGGTGACGTTGTCGGGAAATTGCAGCGGCAGGCCGCCGGCGCTGTAGGTGGACAGCTGCAGCAGGCTGGCCTGGCCGATGGCGCTGCCGGCCAGGACCGGGCGGACCTGAGCGGCGGACTCGTCCAGCCGCAGGCGACCGGTCGCCGCCGCGTAGCCACCCAGGGTGGCGGTGTAGGTCTTGCTCAGGGAGCCGATCTCGAACAGGGTGGCGGCGTCCACCGCCTGGCCGCTGCGGCGATCGGCGGTGCCGAAGTAGTAGAGCCGGCGCAGGCCTGGAGCCGTGACGCCCACGGCCAGGCCCGGAATGTCCTGCTCGGCCATCACCGCGCGGGCCGCGGCGCGGACCTCGTCGTCGAGGGGATTGGCGGCGTTGGCCAGGAGCGGCAGGGTCAGGCCCAGGCCGAACAGCAGGGAAAGACGCGGGAAAGCCGACATGCGGGAGCTATTCCTGAGGAGGGGAGGCCAGGAGTCTAGCCGAGCGTTGCCGCTCAGGTATGAGACGCGGCCGGCGTTGGAAGATTTTGCCGCCGGTGCTGTCCATGGCTGGCTGGAGCCCGGTCCTCGACTGGACTACAGTCGCCTCTCACCTTTTCCAGGAGTCATCCCATGTCCGCTGCCCCCCTCGTCGAACAGATCCAACTGGGCCAATTGCCCGTCTGGCGCATCCGCGTCGGCCAGGCCGAAGCCCTGGTGGCCTGCCAGGGCGCCCATGTGCTGCGCTACGGCTTCGATGGCGAGCCGGACATCGTCTGGGGCAATCCGGAAGCCGTGTTCGAGCCCGGTACCCCGATCCGTGGCGGCATCCCGGTCTGCTGGCCCTGGTTCGGCGACCTGCTGAAGAATCCGGCCGCGGTCCAGGCCATGTGCACCACCACCGCGGACGCCCCGGCCCACGGCCTGGCCCGTCAGGTCGCCTGGCAGGCCGGCGGCGTCGAGGTGGACACCGACCGGGTGCGCCTGGACTTCCACCACCGCACCTCCGCCGAGACCACCCCGGGCTGGCCCCATGCCACCGAGCTGACCCTCAGTCTGAGCGTCGGCGAACGCCTGGAGCTGACCCTGAGCGTGCGCAATCTGGAAGATCACCCGCTGGTGCTGAGTCAGGCGCTGCACACCTATTTCGCCGTGAGCGACGTGCGCGAGGTGGGTATCGAAGGCCTGGCCAACGCCGACTACTACGACTGCTTGGACGGCTGGACCCGCAAGCGGCAGAACGGCGAGCCGACCATCACCGCCGAGACCGATCGGGTCTATGTCGGCCTGCCGGCACGCCTGGCGATCCGCGATCCCCAGTGGCAGCGCCGGCTGTTCGTGGAGACCCGCAACAGCCATTCGGCGGTACTGTGGAATCCCTGGATCGACAAGGCCGCACGCCTGAGCCAGTTCGCCGACGACGCCTGGACCGGCATGCTGTGCATCGAGACCGCCCGGGTGATGGACGACGTCCTCACCGTGGCGCCGGGCGCCTCGGCCGAGATGGCGGTGAGCCTGTGGCGCGAGGCGCTGTAGGGTCTGCTCAGGCGTCCGGGTTGGCCCTCACCCGGAGGGAGAGGGAATGCCCGGAAGAATTCGGGTGTGCAATGGCGTAGGTTGGGCTGAGCGTGAGCGAAGCCCAACGCAGCCCAGGCCGAGCACGCGCTGTTGGGCTTCGGCGAAAGAGCCCGCTTCAGCCCAACCTACGTCTCGAAATGCCAGGGGCGTCGGGTCGACAGTGGCGGGGCCGGCACCTAGCCGAAGATCACAACTCCTCGCACAGATTCCGCCCGATCCACTCGGCCACCGCCGCGCGCTCCAGGCCGCAGCCGAGCAGGCTGTGCAGCTTGCCCAGGGCGGCTTCACGAGTCATGCCACGGCCGGAGATCACCCCGGCGTCGGCCAGGCCGCTGCCAGCGGCGTAGGTGCTCAATTCCACCGTGCCGCGCGCGCCCTGGCTGAGGGCGACCACCGGGACGCCGGCATCGCGCAATTCGGCGAGGGCGGTGAGAAAGTCGGCGTCATCCGCGGGGCCCGTGCCGCTGCCATAGCACTCCAGCACCAGGCCCTGTACGCCGCTGCCCGCCAGACCGCGCAGGGTGGCGCCGTCGACGCCCGGAAACAGCGGCAGCACCGCTACCCGTACCGCCTGGCGCGGCTGGTCGAAGCCTAAGGCGGCCGGCGTGGCCACCAGGGTGTCGCCACTGCGCGGCCGGGCGCTTTCCACGAAGGCCTTCCAGCCGCTGCTGGCCTGCTTGGTGCAGCGCGCCGCCGGCAGGCGTTCGCCATGGAATTGCACCTGCACCCCCGGCGTCAGCCCGCTAGCGAAGGCGGCGAAGCTGTCGGCCAGGTTGCCGTCGGCATCGCTGTCCGGTACGCCGGCCGGCAGCATGGAGCCGGTCAGCAGCACCGGAATGGCCAGGTCCAGCAGCCGGAAGGCGAGGGCGGCGGCGCTGTAGGCCAGGGTGTCGGTGCCGTGCAGCACCAGCACGCCGCGGCAGGCGGGGTCGGTGGCTGCCGCCAGGATCGCCTGGGCCATGCGCTCCCAGGCGGCGGGGGTCATGTTGGCGCTGTCGATCAGCGGCAGCAGCTCCTGCAGCCGCCAGGCCGGCGTGTCCAGCTCCGGACGGCTGGCCAGCAGGGCGTCGATGCGCGCCTCGAACCCGGCGGCGGGGGCCAGGCCGGCGGCGGTCGCCTGCATGCCGATGGTGCCGCCGGTGTAGAGGATGTGCAGGTAGGGTGAGCTCATGAGGGACTTCCTGATAAGACTGCCCCCACACGGGGTGGGGGCAGGCAAGCGAATCTTGGTTCAGCGCCGTCGGGCTTCGGCGATGGAGCCGCCTCGAACCAACCTACGGGTGACGTAGGTTGGGTCGAGCGCAGCGAAGCCCAAGGTGACCGCTGCGGCGGTCAGTGCGCCTGGCGCGGCTGGGCGGCGCGGGCTTCGGCGACGGTCTCTTCCAGACGCTCCAGCGCCGGCCAGGCCTGGCGGTCCAGGTCCAGGTCGCGGAACTGGTCGGCATCGAACACCGGCTGGTCGACCCCGGCACGGCGCTGGGCGTCGTAGTCGTTGAGGATGCGCATGCCGACCTTGATCAGCATGGCCAGGGCGATCAGGTTGACGAAGGCCAGGCAGGTCATGGTGATGTCGGCGAAGGCGAACACCGTGGTCAGGTTCTGCATCGAGCCCCAGCAGATCAGCACCAGCACCAGGCCGCGATAGCCGAGCAGCACGGCCTTGCCGCGGCCGAGCAGGTAGCGCAGGCCGTTCTCGCCCAGGTAGATGTTGTAGAGGATGCAGGTGAAGACGAACAGCGACAGGGCGACGCTGATGAAGATCCGGCCCCAGTCACCGACCACCGCGGCCAGGGAGTTCTGGGTCAGGACAATGCCGTCACCTTCGAAGCCCGGGGTGTAGAAACCCGAGAGCAGGATCAGCAGCGCGGTACAGGTGCAGATGACGAAGGTGTCGAGGAAGACACTGAAGGCCTGCACCACGCCCTGGGCGGCCGGGTGCTTGACCGCGGCCACCGCGGCGACGTTGGGTGCCGCGCCCAGGCCGGCTTCGTTGGCGAAGACGCCACGCTTGACGCCCATGGTGATGGCGGCGCCGAGCAGGCCGGCAAAGGCCGGCTCCAGGCCGAAGGCGCTCTTGACGATGGTCAGCAGGGTGCCGGGGACCAGGTCGATCTGGGTGATGATCACATAGAGGGTGACGGCGATGTAGGCAAGGGTCTTGACCGGCACCAGGATGTCGGAGACCGCGGCGATGCGCTTGATGCCGCCGATGAACACCAGGCCCAGTAGGATGGCCAGGGCGATCCCGGTGTATTGCACCGGCAGGCCGAAGGCGTTTTCCAGCGAGTGGGTCACGGTAAAGGACTGCAGACCGACGAAGGCGAAGCCATAGGTCACCAGCAACAGGCCCGAGAAGATCAGGGCCATCCAGCGCTTGTTGAGGCCGTGCTGGATGTAATAGGCCGGACCACCCACGTAGAGGCCGTCACCGTCGGCGCGCTTGTAGACCTGCGCCAGGGTGCACTCGAAGAAGCTGCTGGCCATGCCGACCAGGGCGGTTACCCACATCCAGAACACCGCGCCCGGGCCACCCAGGGTCACGGCCAGGCCCACGCCGGCGATGTTGCCGGCACCGACGCGACCGGCCAGGCTGAGCATCAGCGCCTGGAAGGAACTCAGGCCGTCACCGCTGTTGCGCAGGGAGTCCTTGAAGACGGTGAACATGTGCGGGAAATGGCGCACCTGCACGAATCGCGAACGCAGGGTGAAATAGCTGCCCAGGCCGACGATCAGCACGATGAGCACGTGGCCGGACAGGAAGTCGTTGAGCATTTCTAGGTAGTGCATGAAGAATCCTCGAGCATGCTAGTGATGCTCCAAGGCCGGCTCGCAAGCCTTGGGGCTATTATTGTGGAATATCCCGCCAGGGCCTGCTCCCGGCGTGGGGAGACGACGGCAAGAGGCTCTGGAACGGATCGGTCCGGGTGGAACGGGCAGTAAGACGGACCGGGCGCCTAGATTCGGCTATCCCACCGGCGTGAACAATTCCGCGCCTCGCTTCAAAATGGCGCGACTTGATGCTAGTTTTCTGGCCGTCTGTCAAGCTCGGGCCGGATTCATGAGCGACTTTTCCGCCAATTTGCAGCTGCTCTGCCAGCGCCACCGCTCGATTGCCGCCGTCTGTCGCGCCGTCGGCATCAACCGTGCCCAGTTCAATCGCTACCTCAACGGGCAGAGCCGTCCGTCGCCTTACAACCTGCAGCGCCTGGCGGAGTTCTTTGGGCTGCCGGTGGGCGACCTGCAGCTGCCGCAGCGGCAATTCGCGATGCGCCTGGGGGCGCCGGCCGGTCAGGAGACGGGTTGGGCGGGGCAGGCGCTGGCCCTGTTCGGCGAGCGTCAGGAGGGCTTGGCGCGCTACCAGGGCTATTACCACGAATACTATCCGTCGCTGTCCACGCCGGGCGTGGTGCTCTGCGGACTGGTCTGGCTGTTCGCGGAGGAGGGCGTCTTCCGCTACGTGCGTTTCGAGCGCCTGCGCCGGCGGGATGAAGCCACCAGCCAGGCGCGCTTTCGCTACCTGGGCCTGGCCATGAGCCTAGAAAGCCGGCTGTTCTTCACCGACTACGAATCCCTCACCGGCAACGAGTTGTCGCAGACGGTGCTGCTGCCCAGCGCGCGCAACCGCATCGATCGCCTGAACGGACTCAAGCTCGGCGTCAGCGCCTCCGACCGACGCGAGCCGGCCTGCACCCGGGTGGTCTGGGAGTACCTCGGCACGCGGCCGCCACTAGGGCAGGCCTATGCCCGCATCGGTCTCTACGACTGGCAGGATCCTGGCCTGGACGAGGATCTGCGCCAGCGCCTGGCCAGCGTGGCCCTGGTCGATCGGGTCTATCGCCTGGGCTAGAGCGGTTCCTCGATCGCTGGGTGGCAACGATCGTAGTCCTCGAGGATAGCGCGGTCGCGCCCGGCCTGCTTGGCCCAGTAGAGCTGGCGATCGGCAGCCTCGATAAAGGTCTCGGCGCAGTCGTGGTCCGGCCGTGCGCAGGCGCCACCGATACTCACCGTCACCCGAGGACCGGCATGGGGCCCAAGATGGGGAATCTCCAGGCGCCGTACCGCTTCGAGCAGGCGTTGGGCCAGTTTGCCGGCATCCTCCTCGCGCGACGGCGTGCAGAGGATGGCGAATTCCTCGCCGCCGTAGCGGGCCAGGCAATCGCCGGCGCGCAATTCGTCGGCCAGGGCGGTGGCGACCTGTTGCAGGCAGCGATCGCCGGCCGGATGCCCGTAGCGATCGTTGAAGGCCTTGAAGTGATCGACGTCGATCATCAGCAGGAGCAGCGGCCGGGGCGGGGGATGGGCTAGGACGGTGGCCAGGGCCTGCATGAGCGCCCGGCGATTAGCCACGCCGGTCAGGGGATCGGTGGCGGATTGCTGCGCCAGTAAGCGATTGGAGGCGGTTAGCTCTTCGTTGCGCAAGCGGTCGCGCAGGATCAACAGATAGCCCTGACGGCGCGCGCGCTCCATCCAGAAGTTGGCGAGCAGGGTGAAGATCGCGGTGGCAAATGCCAGGGTGAGCACCAACGAGGCTTCCATGGCGGGCAGGCTGTGTATCTGGGTCGCCAGGCCGATGGTCAGCAGGGCGACCAGGCTGTGCACCGTGGCCTGGCGCAAGGGTGGGGCGATGCAGCTGTTGGTGAAGAGGGTCATCAGCGGCAGAGTGGCGAGCCAGAGGGCGCGATGTGCGGCATCGGAAGCCTCGACCTCGAACAGCGGCGGGGCGTAGGCCAGCAGGCTGGGCAGGATGCCCAGCCACTCACGCGAGGGGTGTTCGGCCGGCATCAGCTTGAGGGCCAGCAGCACAGCGCCGCCACCCACCACGACCAGTGCACTGAGCAGACTGATGAGCCAGAAGGCCTCGGTCATCAGGATCCAGTCCCAGATCGAGAAGCTGGCATAGGCCACGATGGCCACGGTCAGACTGATGCGCAGGTGCCGCCGGCGCGAACGCGCGATGTCGTGCTGGTAATGCCGTTCCAATACCGGTTCGAAGCGCAGGGCCCAGAAAGGGCGGGCCAGCGCTCGGGCGAGGGCGAGACTGAGGGACATGGATGCCGTACCTGGCAGGAAAATCCGAGGGTCACTTCAGCACAATAAGTCCCTTAGCGCGATAGAGGGTTCCCGGATGAGGAGGTATAGCCGCCGAATGGTAGCCATTGGCTACCATTCGGATGGTCGTGGACGCCGTGGCCGCTAGTTGCCGGCCTTGATGCGACTCCAGGCGCGGGTCCGTACCCGCTCGATGGGCTGCGGTAGTGGCTGCACCACATAGAGCTTCTTGAGCATGTCCGCAGTGGGCACCAAGTCGTGGTTGTCGCGGATGGCGGCGGTCACCAGCGGCATGCCCGGTTTGTTGGCGTTGGGATAGCCGAGGTAGTCGCTGATCCCGGCGATCACCCTGGGTTCGAGCAGGTAGTTGATGAAGGCATGAGCCTGGTCGACGTTGGTGGCACTGGCAGGAATGGCCCAGGTGTCGAACCAGATGGGCGCCCCTTCGCGCGGCAGGCGCCAGTCCACCACCACGCCGTTGCCGGCTTCCTTGGCGCGGTTGCCGAACTGGTAGAAGCTGCCCGAATAGCCCACCGCCACGCAGATGTCGCCGTTGGCGATATCGGTCATGTACTTGGTGGAGTTGAAGTAGGCCATGTAGGGGCGGATCTTGAGCATCAGCGCGGTGGCCTTTTCGTAGTCCTTGGCGTTGGCACTGTTGGGGTCCAGGCCCAGGTAGTGCAGCACCACCGGCAGGATGTCCGAGGGCGAATCCAGCATGGCCACGCCACAGCTCTTGAGCTTGGCCATGTTTTCCGGCTTGAACACCAGGTCCCAGCTGTCGACCGGTGCGTCCGCCCCCAGCGCCGCCTTGACCTTGGCCGGGTTGAAGCCGATGAGGATGGTGCCGTACATGTAGGGTACGCCGTACTGGTTGCCCGGATCGTTGACTTCCAGCAGCTTGAGCAACTCGGGATCGAGATTCTGCCAGTTGGGCAGCTTGCGCTTGTCCAGCTTCTGGAAGACCCCGGCCTTGATCTGGGTTTCCAGGAACTGGTTGGAGGGAATCACCAGGTCATAGCCGGAGCGCCCGGTGAGCAGCTTGGCCTCCAGCGACTCGTTGCTGTCGAAGGTGTCCCAAGTGACGCGGATACCGGTCTGCTTGGCGAAGTCCTTGGGCGTCTCGGGCAGGATGTAGTCGGCCCAGTTGTAGACCCGCAGTTCGCCAGAGTCGGCGGCCTGGACGGCGGTGGCAAGCAGGGCGCCACCGAGCAGGGCGGTGAGCGGACGCAGGAGACTGTGCATGGTCGGATTCCTCGCGATAGGGATCAGGCGCCGTCGTAGGCGGCCAGGACGTTCACCGTGTTGATGCCGATCTCCGCCACGGCGTAACCGCCTTCCATGACGAACAGGGTCGGCAGGCCGAGCCGCGCCAGGCGTTCGCCCAGGCGCAGGTAGTCGTCGCTCTCCAGCTTGAACTGGGAAATGGGATCGGCTTTGAAGGTATCCACGCCCAGGGAGACCAGCAGCAGATCCGGGGCATAGCGCTGGAGTCGCGTCAGCGCCACCTCCAGCGCGGCGCTCCAGCTGTCCCAGGCGCTGCCGGCGGGCAGCGGCAGATTGAGGTTGAAGCCCTGGCCCGCTCCGCTGCCGGTCTCGTCGGCATAACCGAGGAAAAAGGGGAATTCGAAACCCGGATCGCCGTGCAGCGAGAGGAACAGCACATCGTCGCGGGCATAGAAGATGTCCTGGGTGCCGTTGCCGTGGTGGTAGTCGACATCGAGGACGGCCACCCGTCGGGCGCCGCCGTCGAGGGCAGCCTGGGCGGCGATGGCGGCGTTGTTCAGATAGCAGTAGCCGCCCATGACGTCGGCCGCGGCGTGGTGGCCCGGCGGGCGGCAGAGGGCGAAGGCGCCGCGTGCGCCCGCGGCGACCTCAGCTCCGGCACTCAGGGCCACCTGGGCGGCGCTGTAGGCGGCCTGCCAGGTCCCGGCGGTGATGGGCGCGCCGCCGTCGAAGCTGTAGTAACCGAGGCGCCCGTGCAGGCTGGTGGGCGGCAGCACCTGGCGCAGGGTGCGGGCCGGCCAGGTGTAGGGCAGCAGGTCCACGGTCTCGCCGCGGGCGGCCCATTCGTCCCAGGCCCCGGCGAGAAAGTCGAGATAGGCCGCGCTATGGATCCGCGCCAGGGGTGCCCGGCCGAAGTCCCTGGGCGCCACCACCTCGCCGAGCTGCCGGCGGTGACACTCGGCGAGGATGAATTCGACGCGCTGGGGTTTTTCGAAACAGGGCTGCAACTGGCCATCGATCAATTCGCAGCGACCGTGGTGCAGGGCGTGATCGGGACTGTGGTGGATGCGCATGGCGACTCCGGGCGGCGGGCTCTCTCCTGATTCTTGCCAGGCCGGCGACCCGCGACGAGAGGCGCAGCGGCCAAAAGGGGATAGATCCGGCCAGATTGGGCCCGGCGTCGACCATCAGCCGTCCTTGGCTTCGTAGACCACGAACCGCTTCAGGGTCGGCTCCAATACCTCCCAGGTGCCCTGGAAGCCGCGCGGCACGACGAAGCTGCTGCCGGGACCGAGTCGGGTGGCGTGGCCCTGGTCATCGGTGACCAGACTCACCCCTTCGAGGATCTGGCAGTACTCCTCCTCCGTGTAGTCCACCCGCCAGGCGCCCACCTCGCTGTGCCAGTGACCGACGGCGAAGACACCGCTGCCATCCTCGTAGTCGAGTCAGAGGCTCTGCAACGGATCGCCTGCGAGGCGCTTTTCCGCCGGCAGGCGGTATTGGTCGGTGGGTTGGCCGCGGTCCGCGAGCAGTTTCAGCGAGGGCATGGAAAATCCTTCTTGGGGACGGGAAGCGCTCAGCATACGCCGGCCGCTAGAGCCGATAACCCCGCGGCGATTGTCCGCTCCAGCGGCGAAAGGCATGGCGGAAGCTGGCGGTTTCGCTGAAGCCCATCACCTCGGCGATGCGATAGATGGGCAGGCGCTCCTGGGCCAGCAGATCGCGCGCCCGTTCGAAGCGCAACTCGTCGAGCAGTTGCTGATAGCCGCTGCCGCCCGCCTGCAGGTGGCGGCGCAGGCTGCGCGGGGCCATGCCGAGGTGGCCGGCCAGGGCCGCGAAGGAGGGCGGGGCCGCCAGGTCGGCGCCCAGCAGGGTGCGGATGCGGGCGAGCAGGGCGCGCTGGCGATCCTGCTCGGGGGCGAGGCGACCGCACTGTTCCAGGGCGTCGCGATGGGTCACCGGATCGGCCAGGGGCAGCCCGCGGTCAAGCCAGGCAGCGGGAAAGGCCAGGCCATTGAAGGCGGCGGCGAAGGCCAGGGGCGTGGCGCCGAAGCAGTCGCCGTAGCGCGCGCGATAGGCTGGCTCGGCGTGTCGAAAGGCCACCTGCACCAGCGGCAGGGGCGTCCCCAGGAGGTCGCAGCAGATCGCCCGCAGCGAGGCCAGGCAGCACTCGGCGTTGCAGCGCTCCAGTTCCGGCGCGAAGGGATGGTGGTCGGCCCTGAGCCAGGCCAGCTCGCCGTGGCGCTCCAGGCGCAGGGTGAAATAGGCGCCCAGCAGCGCCTGGTGGGCCAGGGCCGCCTGCAACGCGGCGCCCAGGGTCGGGGCGCTGAGCAGGGCATAGCCGAGCAGGCCGTAGCCGGAGACGCGCAGCCGCCAGCCCAGCAGCAGCCCCAGTTCGGGCGGGGCGACCGGCAGGGCGTTGGCGATGACCCGCTGTTCCTGGGCCAGGGTGATGAGCCGATGGGGCTGTTCGAGATCGTCCAGCCGCAGGCCACTACCGGCCAGCAGCGGCGCCGCCCGGGCGGGCGTGTCGGCCGCCAGTTGCTGGAGCAGCAGGGACACCAGGTTGAGATTGATCAGACCGGACTGACGCATGGGCAAACTCCCCGGGGCGGTGGCAGCCTTCCAGGCAAGAAGGATACCGCGCCCGCGGGGAGTTGCCGGTGGTTACCGCTCAGGCCTGGCGTCCGGGACTCAGACCTTGGCCTTCAGCGGTACGAGCCGCGGGGCGATCATGTTTTCCGGGCGCAGGATGTCGTCCAGGGTCGCCTCGTCCAGCAGATTTTCCTCGCGCACCAGCTCCAGCACGCCGCGACCGGTTTCCAGCGCCGTCTTGGCGATGCGGGTGGAGGTCTCGTAGCCCAGGTAGGGATTGAGCGCGGTGACCAGGCCGATGGAGTGCTCCACCTGACGGCGGCAGTGCTCGACGTTGGCGGTGATGCCGGTGATGCAGTGCTCGCGCAGCATGTCCATGGCGCGCTGCAGCAGGCGGATGGAATCGAAGATCTTGTAGGCGATCAGGGGCTCCATGACGTTGAGCTGCAGCTGGCCGCCCTCGGCTGCCAGGGTCAGCGCCAGGTCGTTGCCGATGATCTCGAAGGCCACCTGGTTGACCGCCTCGGGGATCACCGGATTGACCTTGCCCGGCATGATGGAGCTGCCCGGCTGGCGCGGCGGCAGGTTGATCTCGTTGATGCCGGTGCGCGGACCGCTGGAGAGCAGGCGCAGGTCGTTGCAGATCTTCGACAGCTTCACCGCGGTGCGCTTGAGCATGCCGGAGAACAGCACGAAGGCGCCCATGTCCGAGGTGGCTTCGATCAGGTCGGCGGCCGGGGTCAGCGGCTGGCCGCTGATGTCCGCCAGACGCTGCACGGCCAGCAGCTGGTAGCCGGGGTCGGCGTTGATGCCGGTGCCGATGGCGGTACCGCCCAGGTTGACCTCGGTGAGCAGCTCCGGTGCCAGGCTCTTGAGGCGTGCCAGGTCTTCGCCCAGGGTGGTGGCGAAGGCATGGAATTCCTGGCCGAGGGTCATGGGCACCGCGTCCTGCAGCTGGGTGCGGCCCATCTTCAGCACCTCGGCGAATTCCACGCCCTTGGCGGCGAAGGCGGTGATCAGGCTGTTCAGGCTGGCGAGCAGGGCGTCGTGACCGAGCAGCAGGCCCAGGCGGATGGCGGTGGGGTAGGCGTCGTTGGTGGACTGCGCCATGTTGACGTCGTTGTTCGGGTGCAGGTGGCGATACTCGCCCTTGGCGTGGCCGAGCAGCTCCAGCGCCACGTTGGCGATCACCTCGTTGGCGTTCATGTTGGTCGAGGTGCCGGCCCCGCCCTGGATCATGTCCACCACGAACTGGTCGTGGAATTCGCCGCGAATGATGCGCGAGCAGGCGTCAACGATCGCCTGGTGCTTCTCGGTCGGCAGGTGGCCGAGCCGGTGGTTGGCGTCGGCCGCCGCCTGCTTGACCATGGCCAGGGCCACCACCAGCTTGGGGTAGTGACCGAGGGGCACGCCGGAGAGGCGGAAGTTCTGCACGGCGCGCAGGGTCTGGATGCCGTAGTAGGCATCGGCAGGCACGTCGAGGGTACCGAGAAGATCTTTTTCGAGGCGGACGGATGATGCAGAGTCGGACATGATAGCGTTGGGCTTCGATCGAGCGGCAGGCGCCGCGATGCCCTAGAATCTAGGCCTGCCAGCCGATCCCCGCCAATGCCGATCCGCCAAGCCTCATGCCGGATCGGCATAACTCTGGTTGTGACCTCGCGAGATCAGACGACGTATGGGTGCCATGAACATCGAATTCAAATGGCTGGAAGACTTCGTGGCCCTGGCGGCCACCCACAGTTTTTCCCAGGCCGCCGAAAAGCGTTTCGTCACCCAGCCCGCCTTCAGCCGGCGTATCCGCGCGCTGGAGGAAAGCGTCGGCCTGACCCTGGTGGACAGATCCCACACCCCGATCAGCCTCACCGAAGCCGGTCAGCTGTTTCTGGTCACGGCGCGCAGCGTGGTGGAGCAACTGGGCGAGACGGTGCGCCATCTGCATCACTTGGAAGGCGGGCAGGGCGAGGTACTGCAATTCGCTGCCGCCCACTCCCTGGCCCTGGGCTTCTTTCCGCAATGGATCGCCGGCCTGCGCGGCCAGGGGCTGGCGCTGGCCAGCCGGCTGGTGGCCACCAACGTCGGCGACGCCATCCACGCCCTGCGCGACGGCGCTTGCGACCTGATGCTGGCCTTCCACGATCCCGATGCGGCCCTGCAGATGGACCCGGAGCTGTTTCCTTCGCTGCACCTGGCGCACACCGCCATGTTGCCGGTCTGCGCCACCGATGGCGAAGGTCGACCCATGTTCCAGCTGGACGGGCAGAGTAGCGTCCCCCTGCTGGCCTACAGCGCCGGCGCCTTCCTCGGCCGTTCGGTGAATCTGCTCTTGCGCCAGCGCAAGTTGCGCGCCGTCACCCTCTACGAAACCGCCATGGCCGACAGCCTCAAGACCATGGCCCTGCAGGGCCTGGGCGTGGCCTGGGTGCCGCAGCTGTCGGTGGCGGCCGAACTGGCCCGCGGCGAACTGGCCATCTGTGGCGACGCCGCCTGGCAGGTCGGGCTGGAGATCCGCCTCTATCGCTGTGCCCTGTTGCGCAAGCGACTAGTGCAGCAGGTCTGGCGGCATCTGGAAACTCAGAGCCACTGCGGCTGATCGACGCTATTGAACTGTGCTGATTTCGGCATTTGACTAGCCGACGTCCTGCAAGCCTTCTGCCGTCATCTGCGCGACACTGGCACCTCTCTCACGGAGGTCAGCCATGCAGCGCATCCGCGTCATCGACTCCCATACCGGCGGCGAGCCCACCCGCCTGGTGCTGGACGGTTTTCCCGATCTAGGTCACGGCAGCATGGCTGAACGCCGCAGCCGTTTGGCCGGCGAACACGACGCCTTCCGTCGGGCCTGCATGCGCGAACCGCGTGGTAACGAGGTGCTGGTCGGGGCGTTGCTCTGTGAGCCGGTATCGCCCGCGGCCAGTGCTGGCGTGGTGTTCTTCAATGAGGTGGGCTATCTAGGCATGTGCGGCCACGGCACCATTGGCCTGGTGGTGTCCCTGGCCCATCTCGGCCGGATCGGTCCCGGCGATCACCTGATCGAGACCCCGGTCGGCGATGTCACCGCCACCCTGCATGACGACGGCAGCATCAGCGTGCGCAACGTCCCGGCCTATCGCCATCGCCACGCCGTCCAGGTGGAGATCCCCGGCCATGGCCCGGTCACCGGCGATATCGCCTGGGGTGGCAACTGGTTCTTTCTCTGTGCCGATCACGGCCAGCGCATCGCCGCCGACAACCTCGACGGCCTGCTCACCTTCAGCCTGGCCCTGCGGGGCGCCCTGGAGGCCGCCGGTATCACCGGCGACCAAAGCGGCCACATCGACCATATCGAACTCTTCGCCGAGGATCCGGACGGCGCCGACAGTCGCAGCTACGTGCTCTGCCCGGGGCGTGCCTACGACCGTTCGCCCTGCGGTACCGGCACCAGCGCCAAGCTGGCATGCCTCGCGGCCGACGGTGACCTGGCGCCTGGCGCCGTCTGGCAGCAGGCCAGTGTCATCGGCAGTCGTTTCGAGGCGCACTATCAGCCCGGCGACGAGGGTCGCATCTTGCCGGTGATCCGCGGCCGCGCCCATGTCATGGCCGAAGCGACCCTGCTGCTGGCCGCCGACGATCCCTTTGCCTGGGGCATTCCGGGGTGAAGTCCGTGGCGGAGGTCCTCGTCGTCGGCGCCGGCATCGTCGGTGCCAGCTGCGCCGCGGCCCTGGCCGCGCGCGGCTGTCGCGTGCGAGTGCTGGACGCCGGCCTGCCCGGCGCCTCCGCCGCCGGCATGGGCCACCTGGTGGTGATGGACGACGACCTCGCCGAGTTGACCCTGAGCGCACGCTCCCTGGCGCTCTGGCGCGAGCTGGTGCCCCAGCTGCCGAGCGCCGCCGACTACCGCAACTGCGGCACCCTCTGGCTGGCTCGCGACGCGGCCGAACTGGATCTTATCGAAGAGAAACGTCAGCGCCTGGACGCCCAGGGCGTCGCCAACCAGCCCTTGAATGCCGCCGCCACCGCCGCTGCCGAGCCGGCGCTGGCGGCGCTGGCCGGCAGCCTTGAGGTGCCCGGCGATGGCCTGCTCTATGCCCCGGTGGTGGCCGCCTGGCTGCTGCAACGCTCACCGCTGATCGAATTCCAGCGTGCCCGGGTGACGTTGGTCGAAGGCTCGCGGGTACGCCTGGAAGACGGTCGCTGGCTGAGCGCCGATGCCGTGGTGCTCGCCGCCGGCCTGCAGGCCGCCAGTCTCTGCCCGGACCTGCCGCTGGTACCCAAGAAGGGCCATCTGCTGATCACCGATCGTTATCCCGAGCAGGTCCGCCACCAGCTGGTGGAAATCGGTTACGGCGCCAGCGCCCACGCCAGCAGCGGCGCCTCGGTGGCCTTCAATGTCCAGCCGCGACCCACCGGGCAGCTACTGATCGGCTCGTCGCGCCAGTTCGAGCGTCCGGATATGGCCGTGGAACCTGCGGTGGTCGGCCAGCTGCTGCGTCGTGCCCTGGACTTCCTGCCGGGCCTGACCCACACCTCGCTGATCCGCGGCTGGACCGGCCAGCGCGCCGCCAGTCCCGATGGTCTGCCGCTGATTGGCGCCTACCCCGACCAGCCCGGTCTGTGGTTGGCGGTCGGTCACGAAGGCCTGGGCGTCACCACCGCTCCGGCGACTGCCGAAGCCATCGCTAACGGACTGTTCGCCGAGCCTTCGACGTTCCACGTGGAACCCTTCGCGCCCTCGCGTTTCGCGACCGTATCGAGGAGTCAGGCATGCTGACGCTGTTCATCGATGGCGAACGCCTGGAAGTTCGTCCCGGCAGCCTGCTCACCGCCGCGCTCGCCAAGAGCAGCAATCCCGCCGCGCGCCGTTCGGTAGGCGGTGAAGCCCGGGCACCTTTCTGCGGCATGGGTATCTGCCAGGAGTGTCGGGTACAGGTCGACGGGGTGCGCCGCCTGGCCTGCCAGACGCCGTGCCAGGACGGCATGCAGGTGGAACGCCTGTCATGAATAGCGCGAGCTGCGATCTGCTCATCATCGGCGCCGGCCCTGCCGGTCTCGCCGCTGCCCGCGCCGCCAGTGGCCGAGGCCTGAACCTGATGCTGCTGGACGACAATCCCTTGCCCGGCGGCCAGATCTGGCGCGCCCGGGCGGGCCAGGTCGCCGCCGAAGTTGGTCAGTTGCCGGCGGACGTCACCCTGCTCGCCCAGACCCGCGTCGCCGCGGTCCTGGGGTCGCACCAGTTGCTGCTGGAGGACGCCCACGGTAGCCGTACCCTGAATTTCGATACCCTCATCCTCTGCACCGGCGCCCGCGAACTGCTGCTGCCGTTCCCTGGCTGGACCCTGCCCGGGGTGACCGGCGCAGGTGGCCTGCAGGCGCTGATCAAGGGTGGCGTGGAAGTGGCCGATGAACGCCTCATCGTCGCTGGCACCGGTCCGCTGCTGTTGGCCAGCGCCGCTACCGCGCGCCAGGCGGGTGCGCGGGTCGCTTTGGTCGCCGAACAGGCCGAGCGCCGCGCCGTACTGGAGTTCGGTCTGCAGCTCTGGCGTTGGCCGAACAAGTTGCGCCAGGCGCTGACGCTGGCCACCCCCCGCTATAGCCCCGGCACGTGGGTCGAGGCGGCGCTTGGCAGCGATCGTCTCGAAGCCGTGCGCGTGCGCCAGGGCAAGCGACGCTGGGAGGTTGCCTGCGACCGCCTGGCCTGTGGCTATGGCCTGGTGCCCAATGTCGAGCTGGCCCAGAGCCTGGGCTGCGCGACCCTGGAGGGCGCCGTGGCGGTGGATGATCACCAGCGCACCAGCCAGCCGCACATCCTGGCCGCCGGCGAATGCACCGGCATCGGTGGCAGCGAACTGGCCCAGGCCACCGGTCGTATCGCCGGCCTGGTCGCCAGCAACCAGCTCGATGTGGTCGCCCGCGTGCAGGCCGAGGCCCGTGCCTGGCGCCGCTTTGCTGCCCAGCTGGCCCGCACCTTCGTCCTGAATCCGGCCATTGCTCGTCTCGCCCAGCCGGATACCCTGGTCTGCCGTTGCGAGGACGTCGCCCTCGGCGCCCTGGTCGGCCATGCCGACTGGACCCAGGCCAAGCTGCGCAGCCGCTGCGGCATGGGCGCCTGCCAGGGCCGCATCTGTGGCCAGGCCACTCGCGTCTTGCTGGGCTGGACGCCCCCGACGCCGCGGTTTCCCCTGCAACCCACCCGTATCGACAGCCTACTGGCCCTGACCGAGGACGAGAGATGAACGCCGCTGCCCACTTGGACGCCTTGAGCCGCGTCCGGCCCGCCGATCTGCCCGCGCTGCTCGCCAGCTTGAGCCTGGTGGCGCCGCTGCTCGATGCCATTCCCGGCGTGGTGTTCTTCGTCAAGGATCTGGACGCGCGCTACGTGCTGGTCAACCTGACCCTGGCCCAGCGCTGCGGCTATGAAGACGTCAGCGAATTGCTCGGCAAAACCGCCGAGGAAGTCTTCCCGGCGCCCCTGGGTGGCGCCTATGCCGAACAGGATCGCCGCGTGTTGCGCGAAGGCCTGGCGCTGGACGACCAGCTGGAATTGCACCTCTATACCGGCCGTACCCCGGGCTGGTGCCTGACCCGCAAGCTGCCGCTGCACGACGCCCAGGGCCAAATGATGGGCATGGCCGGCATCTCCCATGATCTGCAGGCGCCCGCCGCCGATCATCCAGCCCACGCCAAGGTGGCCGAGGTCGATCGCTACCTGCGCGAGCACTACGCCCAGCCGCTCTCGGTGGGCGAACTGAGTCAGCGGGTGGGGCTATCGGTCTCCCAGCTCGAGCGACAGTGCAAGCGCATCCTGCGCCTCACGCCCCAGCAGTTGCTACACAAGGCCCGGCTCGACGCCGCCTCGCGTCTGCTGGCCCGCGATCTGCCCGTCACCGAAGTAGCCTTGGCCTGTGGCTACACCGACCACAGCGCCTTCAGCCGCCAGTTCCGCCGTCTCACCGGCCTGTCGCCCCGGCAATACCGCGACTCTCTCAAGCCCCGTTCCCGTCTGGAGGAAACCCCCGCATGAGCACTCCCCGCGTCAACTGGAGCGGCGTCTTTC
Source organism: Pseudomonas sp. SORGH_AS_0211 (assembly GCF_031453455.1). Classification (NCBI taxonomy): domain Bacteria; kingdom Pseudomonadati; phylum Pseudomonadota; class Gammaproteobacteria; order Pseudomonadales; family Pseudomonadaceae; genus Pseudomonas; species Pseudomonas sp. SORGH_AS_0211. The sequence continues at coordinate 4,341,418 of NZ_JAVIZV010000001.1, forward strand.
CCGCCGTCACCACCCAATTCAACGACGACTTCTCGGTCAACCTGGAGAAGACCCATGGCGTGATCAGTAACCTGGTGCGCGATGGCGTCTCCGGTCTGGTGATGTGCGGCACCGTGGGCGAGAACACCTCCCTGACCCTGGAAGAGAAAATCTCCCTGGTGGAGGTCGCCAAGGACGCCGCCGGTGGTCGCGTACCGGTGATCTGCGGCGTGGCCGAATTCACCAGCCTCAATGCCACCCGCACCGCCCAGGCGGTGGGTCGCGCCGGCGCCGACGGCATCATGCTCATGCCGGCCCTGGTCTACTCGGCCAAGCCCCACGAGACCGCCGCGCACTTCCGCAGCGTGGCCAGTGCCCTCGACCTGCCGCTGATGGTCTACAACAACCCGCCGATCTACAAGAACGACGTCACCCCGGACATCCTCATTTCCCTGGCCGACGTCGACAACATCGTCTGCTTCAAGGATTCCTCCGGCGACACCCGCCGCTTCATCGACGTGCGCAACGAGGTGGGCGACCGCTTCGTGCTCTTCGCCGGTCTCGACGACGTGGTGCTGGAAAGCATCGCCGTGGGCGCCGAGGGCTGGGTCTCGGGCATGTCCAACATCTTCCCCACCGAAGGCGAAACCATCTTCCGCCTGGCCAAGGCCGGTCGCTTCGCCGACGCCATGCCACTCTACGAATGGTTCATGCCGCTGTTGCACCTGGACGCCCGCCCGGACCTGGTGCAGTGCATCAAGCTCTGCGAAGAACTCGCCGGCCGCGGCAGCGCCCTGACCCGTCCGCCACGCCTGGCCCTGCCCGACGCGGATCGCGCCTTCGTCGAACGCCTGATGGCCAAGGCCCTGGACACCCGTCCGCAGTTGCCGGATGTGGGGATCTGAGGCCAGGCTTTATCGCGGCACAATCCGCCGACGCGGCCGCTCTGCCTTAATCGCGGCCATGCCGGTGCGCCGTAGCGACCGCTCCTACAGTCGTGTCTGAACCTGTAGGAGCGGCCCATGGCCGCGATAAACACAACGCTTCAGCATGAGTTGTCGCCGCAGGGAACCGGAACACCCGAGCTCTCAAGCCACGCCAATCCACCCCCTCTCCCGCCTGCGGGAGAGGGTTGGGGTGAGGGCGCCCTCCTGGACAATCCCGCCTCAATCGTCCAGGCATCTAGCCCGCACCTCTTGCCCCCACACCACAACCCATCCCATGGGCGCCAAACCCTGTCTCACAACCGACAGGCGATACCCGGCCCGGGGGCACGCTCCGTCCCGCTTTCGTCTATACTCTGCCGCTCATTTCCCAAGCCACGTCCGCCGCGTGGCTTCTTCATTTCAGAGGCACGACGATGAGCGCACTCGTAGGCGTGATCATGGGCTCCAAGTCCGACTGGTCCACCCTGAGCCACACCGCCGACATGCTGGACAAGCTGGGCATTCCCCACGAAGTGAAGGTGGTCTCCGCCCACCGCACTCCCGACCTGCTGTTCCAGTACGCCGAAGAGGCTGCCGGGCGCGGTATCGAGGTGATCATCGCCGGCGCCGGTGGCGCCGCCCACCTGCCGGGCATGTGCGCCGCCAAGACCCACCTGCCGGTGCTCGGCGTGCCGGTGCAGTCGTCCATGCTCTCGGGCGTCGACTCCCTGCTGTCCATCGTGCAGATGCCCGCCGGTGTGCCGGTCGCCACCCTGGCCATCGGCAAGGCCGGCGCCATCAACGCCGCGCTGCTGTCCGCCAGCATCCTCGGCGGCAAGTACCCCGAGTACCACGAGCGGCTGAACGCCTTCCGCGACGAGCAGACCCGCACCGTGCTGGACAATCCCGATCCGAGGGAGCAGGCATGAAGATCGGCGTCATCGGTGGCGGCCAGCTGGGCCGCATGCTCGCCCTGGCCGGCACGCCGCTGGGCATGAACTTCGCCTTTCTCGACCCGGCGCCGGATGCCTGCGCCGCCGCCCTGGGCGAACACCTGCGCGCCGACTACGGCGACCAGGACCACCTGCGCCAGCTGGCCGATGAAGTCGATCTGGTGACCTTCGAATTCGAGAGCGTCCCGGCCGAGACCGTGGCCTTCCTCTCGCAATTCGTGCCGGTCTATCCGTCCGCCGAAGCCCTGCGCATCGCGCGTGATCGCCTGTTCGAGAAGTCGATGTTCCGCGACCTTGGCATCCCCACGCCGGCCTTCGCCGACATCCTCTCCCAGGCCGACCTGGACGCCGCCGTGGCCCGTATCGGCCTGCCGGCGGTACTCAAGACCCGCACCCTGGGGTACGACGGCAAGGGCCAGAAGGTCCTGCGCCAGCCGGAAGACGTCACCGGCGCCTTCGCCGAACTGGGTAGCGTCCCCCTGCTGCTGGAAGGCTTCGTGCCCTTCACCGGCGAGGTCTCGCTGGTCACCGTGCGCGGTCGTGATGGCGAGGTGGCCTGCTATCCGCTGGTGCATAACACCCATGAGAGCGGCATCCTGCGCCTGTCGGTGGCCAGTTCCGACCACCCGCTGCAGGCGCTGGCCGAAGACTACGCCCGCCGCGTGCTGGAACAGCTCGACTACGTCGGCGTGCTGGCCTTCGAATTCTTCGAGGTCGAGGGTGGCCTCAAGGCCAACGAGATCGCCCCGCGCGTGCACAACTCCGGGCACTGGACCATCGAAGGCGCCGAGTGCAGCCAGTTCGAGAACCACCTGCGCGCCGTGGCCGGCTTGCCGCTGGGCTCCACCGCCAAGGTCGGCGAGAGCGCCATGGTCAACTTCATCGGCTCGGTACCGCCGGTGGCCGCCGTCACCGCCCTGGAAGACTGCCACCTGCACCACTACGGCAAGGCCTTCAAGGCCGGGCGCAAGGTCGGTCACGCCACCCTGCGCAGCGCCGATGCCGCCACTCTGCAGACCCGCATCGCTGCCCTGGAAGCCCTGATCCAGGACTGATGCCAGACGGCTTCCGCACAAGGAAGCCGTTTTTCCCTGAACCTCGAAGGATCACCGGTGGTCGGAGAGTACAACGACGCCTGCTGACCGGCGTTGTCTTACCAGCACTCAAACAGGGGATTCTTCACATGGGCATCATCGCAACCATCATCATCGGTCTCATCGTCGGCCTGGTTGCCCGCTTTCTCAAGCCGGGCGACGACAGCATGGGCTGGATCATGACCATCATTCTGGGCATCGTCGGCTCCGTGGTCGCCACCTACCTGGGCCAGGCACTGGGCATCTACCGTGCCGGTGAAGGCGCAGGTTTCATTGGTGCCGTGGTCGGCGCCATCATCGTGCTGTTCATCTACGGCATGGTGACCAAGCGTCGCTAAGACGCTGCTTCGCCTCGGCGAAGCCAAGCAGCACCGCGTTTCCGCCCCTGGTGTCGCCCGTCGACCCAGGGGCTTTTTCATGGGCGGGGCTCCGCTTTGCCGCCCTGGGGCTGGACCCCTGACCTGGCGCGCCGCACACTCGGACTTTTGCGTCCGACCTGCCGACCATGCCCAGATTGCTCATCACCCTGCTGCTTGCCAGCCTGCCGTTGCTGACCCACGCCGCCAAGGGCGAACCGCCGGAAACCGACTGGCTCGACCTGCTGACCGCAGAGGATCGCCACGCCCTGGAAACCATGCCCGAGATCAGCCACAACAGCCCCGAGGCCCCTGGTGGTTTCGGCTCGCCCGGCGGACTCAAGCAGCAGGACAGTGGCCTGCCCGAGGTGATGCACTCCACCCGCACCGTGGCCGCCCTGAATGGCAAGAACGTGCGCCTGGGAGGGTTCCCGGTACCACTGGAGACCGACGCCAAGGGCAATTTCCGTGAATTCTTCCTGGTGCCCTATCCAGGCGCCTGCATTCACGTCCCGCCGCCGCCGCCCAACCAGATTGTGCTGGTGCGCTACCCCAAGGGCGTGCCGCTTCCCGACCTCTACGAGCCCTACTGGGTCATCGGCACCCTGCACACCGAGGCGGTCGACAACACCCTGGCCGAGGCGTCCTACACCCTGGACGCCAGCAAGGTCCGCAAGGTCGAAGAAAGCGATCTCTAACCCCGTAGGTTGAGCGCAGCGAAGCCCGACGCTGCCCGGGTCGAGCCCGCCATGTTGGGCTTCGACGATGGAGCTGTCTCAGCCCAACCTACATCCGGTCCGTAGGCGCTGCGCTAGGCCAGGCGCAGCGGCAGGTGCAGGGTGATGACCACCTCGCCCGCGCCGTTGGCGAAGCGCGCCTCGCCGCCGAAGCTTTCGCTGAGCGCCTTGACGATGGGCAGGCCCAGGCCCCAGCCGCGCTTGTCGCTGCGGGTGGAGATGAAATAGGGCGTGGCCAGGTTGGCCAGGACTTCGTCGGGAAATTGCCCGAGGTTGCGCAGCTCCAGCATGACCTGGTCATCCGCCAGCCACTGGCGGACCCGGATCGGCGTCCCCGCCTCGCCGTGCTTGGCGGCGTTGAGCACCAGATTGTCGAAGATGCGCAAAAAGGCGTATCTGTCCCACAGCACCTCCAGCTCCGGCGTCTCCAGCTGCAGGTCGAGGTGATTGCTGAATTGCAGCTGCAGATTGGCCGCGGCCTCGTTCAGCAGCGGACCCAGCACCAGCGGATCACCGCTGAGGCGGACACCGCCACCCAGGCTCATGTGACTGATGTCCAGCACGTCGGTGATCATCTGGTTCATGCGCTGCAAATTGTCGTGCAGGGTTTGCAGCAGATCGTCGGTACGCCGTGCCGGACTGCGCTGCATCAGGTTGACCACCATGGTGGCGGCGGTGAGCGGCGAGCGCAGGTCGTGGTTGAGCGATCTCATGAAGCGTTCGAGCATGACCTTTTCCGCCTGCAGGTTCTCGCTGCGGGCGATGGCCGAGTTGCGCTGCTGCTCCATGTGCCCGACCCGGGAGCTGGCCTTGAGCAGGGCGCCGACGGTAGCCAGCACCTCTTCCGGATTGATCGGGTGGGTCAGGTAGGCCTGGGCCCCGGTGTTGAAGCCCTGGGCCTTGTCCTTGCCGGAGACGAAGGTGGCCGAGATGTTGATGATGGCCGGCAACCGGCCCCAGCCGCACTTGCGCTCGATGGCCTGGATCAGCTCGAAGCCGGTGGTGTCCGGCAGGTTGACGTCGATGATCACCAGCTCGACGGATTCGTCGATCAGCGCCAGGCCGCTGGCACCGCTGGCCGCTTCCAGGACCTCATAGTGGCTCTGGCTGACGAGGATCTTGCGCAGCACATAGCGATTGGCCTCGGTGTCGTCGATGATGACGATGCGGCGCTGGGCGCTAGTCATCGGACAGGCTCCGCGCCAGGGCGCAGACCTCGGCCAGCAGCCGCTCGGCGTGATCGGGGGCATGCTTGAACAGGATGGCGTGGCAATAGTCCTGCAGCCGCTGGCAACCCGCCTCGTCCAGCGGCTGGGCGGTATTGATCAGCACCCGCCGGTGCATGCTCCAGTCCATGCTGGCGAGCAGGTCTTCGCCGTTGATGTCGGGCAGGTCGAGGTCGAGGATGATGATGTCCGGGCGCACGGCGTTGAGGCGATCCAGGCTGCTGCGGGCGCTGTCGGCCTCCAGCAGGACCGGATTGAGGCGTTCGAGGGTGCGGCGGACCAGATAGCGATCCCCTTCGTTGTCCTCGATCACCAGCACGGTGAGGCCGCTGAGATCGGGTTCCGGCGCGGCCTCCCGGTGGCTGGCGTAGTGGCGTGGCAGACGCAGGGTGAAGCGACTGCCGCGACCGACCGCGCTGTCGAGGGACAGCTCGCCACCGAGCAGCACGGCCAGGCGCTGGGCGAGGGGCAGACCCAGGCCGGTGCCTTCGATGTGAGTCAGGTGCGGCGAGCGGATGCGCTCAAACTCCTCGAAGATCTTCTGCTGATCCGCGGCGGCGATGCCGATGCCGCTGTCTTCCACCAGGAATTCCAGGCTGGCGTCGTCCGGCTGGAATACCTGGATGCGCACCTGGCCCTGGGGGGTGTACTTGAAGGCGTTGGAGATCAGGTTGCGCAGCACCTGGAACAGCCGACTCTCGTCGGTATCCAGCAGCACTTCCGCAGGCGGCGGCGCGACGCTGAAGCTGACCTGCGGATAGCGTGGCGCCAGGGCCGCAGCGAACTGTTCGAGGCGATCGATGAAGGGCGCCAGGGCAAAGGGCTGGGGCACGATGGTCAGGCGTCCGGACTGCACCTCGGCCAGGGCCAGCAGCTCGCTGACCAGATTGGCCAGTTCCAGCGCCGCGTCGCTGATGAAGCGCACCTGGCGCTGCTGTTCGGCATTGAGCGCCCCGTCCACGCCGCTGGCGAGCAGCTTGGCGACATTCTCGATGATGTTGATCGGGGTGCGGAATTCATGGGTCATGTTGGAGAAGAAGCGCGTCTTCGCCTCGCTGGCCTCCTTGAGTTCCTGGGTGGCCTTTTCCAGCTCGGAATAGAGCGCCACCACGCCCTGGTTGGTGTTTTCCAGTTCCTTGTTGGTGACTTCCAATTCCGACTGGCGCAGTTGCAGTTCGGTGTTGGTCAGCAGCAGCTCTTCGCTCTGCAGGCGGATCTGCTGATAGGGATCCGCTGGCGGACTGCCCTGCAATTCGGCCGTCAGCGCCTGCAGCAGCGTCGCCTCGGGAAAGGCGCGTGGCGCCTGGTACTTGCGGGCACTGATGCGGGTACCAGCAGGGGAGGTCTGGATGTCGAACTCATCGAACAGCCGCTGGGCGCCGCGCAGGCCGATGCCCATGCCGGTGCTGGAACGATAGCTGCCCGCGCGGATGGCCTCCATCTCGGCGATGCCCGGACCCTGGTCGACCGCCCACACCTCCAGGCCGTGCAGGCGCTGGCCTTCGTCCCGCAGCAGGGCGAAGTCGAAATGGCCGCTGCCGGCGTACTGATGGATGTTGCGCGCCAGTTCGGAGACGGCGGTGGCCAGGCGGATCTGCTCCAGCACCGGCCAGTCCAGGACCGCGGCCAGGCGCTTGGCGGCCTGGCGGCAGTGCACGATGTCCTGCTCGCTGCGCAGGGCGAGGGTCAGCAGGGGCAAGACGTCAGACATGCTTGAGTACCAAGACGGTGGCATCGTCGGCGGAACGCCGGAAATCACGATGCAGGAGGGCAGCGATCAGGGCCGGATGGCGCGCCCCGAGTCCGGAGTGCTCGCCCAGTCCCACCTTGGACGTCAGTCCGTCGGAGTTCAGCACCAGCAGGGTGCCGGGTGTCCAGGGGTAGGTGTAGGTCTGGATCCGCCCGATCCGGTAGCCCAGGGTGCCGTTGTTGGACACCAGGCTGCGCGTGGTGTTGCCGAGCAGGCGCCCGGCGATGTTGCCGATGCCGCAAAAGCTCACCTGGCCCTGGTCCGGGTCCAGTTCGGCCAGCGCCAGGGCGGCGCCGCGGGTTTCCATCAGCGCCTGGTGCAGATTCTCCATCAGCCGCTGCAGCGGCAGGTGGGTGCCATGGCGCAGGAACAGTTCCCGTGCCCGGCGACTGGCCGTGGCGGCCTGCTGGCCATGCCCCAGACCGTCGCACACCAGCAGGCGCCGTCCGCTGACCGCCCAGGTGTCACCGCAGACCTGTTCCTCGGGGTGCGGCGTGCACAGGGCGCCATGCTGCAACCGGGTACCGGGCGCTCCGGCCAGATGGAAGCGCGCCAGCACCACGGTGCCCTGGCCCGGTCGCGAATGGATGTCGAAGACATCGGACTGCCGGCGGATCGCCCCCAGACCGGCACCCAGGGTGGCCGCCGTGCTGTAGTGATCGCTCAGGCAGCGGGCGACGTCGTGCATGCCCGGGCCGCGATCCACCGCCAGGACATCCAGCACGCCTTCGCCGCTCAGGGTGGCCAGGAGCTCGCCGTGCCCGGCATGGCGAACCAGGTTGTAGCCCAGCTCCTGGGCGACGATGGTCAGGCGCCCGAGCAGGGTCTCATCGGTGGTGACGCTGGTGGCCAGCCGGACCAGGGCGCGCCGGGCGGCATCGACATGGACGCTGGTGGTCACCGGCAGCACCAGGCTGCACGGCTGGTCGTTCATCGCCACTTCCAGAGTTCGACGGTGGTGCCCTGGCCGGGCTGGCTGTCGATGTGGAAGTCGTCCACCAGTCGCCGCGAGCCGGACAGGCCGAGGCCCAGGCCCTTGCCCGAGGTGTAGCCATCGACCATGGCGCGGTCGAGATCGGCGATGCCCGGACCCTGGTCGCGGATCACCAGACGGATCGCCGGCTTGCCGGCGCGTTGCGTCTCCTCGATCAGGCATTCGCCGCCCAGCCCGTAGACCAGGCCGTTGCGCGCGATCTCGCTGGCCGCGGTGACGATCTTGGTCTGGGAGATCAGCCCCAGGCGGATGGCTTCGGCGACCTTGCGCACCTGCTGACGGATCAGCACGATGTCAGTCTCCTGGCGGAGTGGAAGCGTCTGTATCTTCGCCACCCTTTGACTCCTCCAGCGATTCGTCCGCGGCGACCATGGCTTCCAGTCGGCGCATGCCCTTTTCCATGTTCAGCGCCGTGGCGATGCCGTCCAGCGACAGTCCCAGCTCCACCAGGGTGATGGCCACCGCCGGCTGCATGCCGACCACGATCACCTTGGCATCGAGGATGCGCGAGACCTGGGCGATGTGGGACAGCATCCGGCCAATGAAGGAGTCGACGATTTCCAGCGCCGAGATGTCGATGAGCACGCCCTTGGCCTTGTGCCGCACGATCTGCTCGGTGAGGTCTTCCTGCAGGTCCAGCGCCAGCTGGTCGTGCATGTCGACCTGGATGCTCAGCAGCAGGAAGGGGCCCAGCTTGAGGATCGGAATCCGCTCGATCATGGCGCGTTCCTCAGATCCTTACCGGGGCGGCCAGGCGCACGCCCTGCTGGCGCAGGGCCAGGCGGAAGGCATCGGCCAGGGACGCCTTGGTGATCACATCGCCCAGGTCCACGCCCAGGTGGACGATGGTGGCGGCGATCTGCGGGCGGATGCCGCTGATGATGCACTGGGCACCCATCAGGCGGGCGGCGGTCACCGTCTTGAGCAGGTGCTGGGCGACCATGGTGTCCACCGTGGGCACACCGGTGATATCGATGATGGCGATGTCCGACTCGGTCTGGACGATCTTTTCCAGCAGCGACTCCATCACCACCTGGGTGCGGTTGCTGTCCAGCGCCCCGATCAGCGGGATGGCGAGGATGCCGTCCCACAGTTCCACCACCGGGGTGGACAGTTCCAGCATGCTTTCCTGCTGCTCGCGGATCACCGTCTCGCGGCCGCTCATGTAGCTTTCCATGCTGTACAGGCCGAGATCGTCGATCAGCCGGGTGGCGGCCCAGATCTCGGCGAGCGGGTCGTCGCACTCGTTCTGGATCAGGTTGAACAGCGGTTCCTTGAGCGAGAAGACGAAGGTCGCCGTCTGCGCCGGCGTCAGGCCCGCACGGCTCTGGTCGAAGGAGAAGCGCTCCAGCAGCGCCCGTACCGGCTGCCAGTGCGGCTCGCGCAGATTGCCCAGGCCCTGGGCGGCGGCCACGGTGATCCGCCGCAGCAACTCGGCGGAATTGGCCAGGATGGTGGTTTCGTCGAGCAGGTCGATGCGCATGCCGGCGGCGCGCTGGGCGCCGATCCAGGCATCGAGCAGCGGCCGCTCATGGGTGCGCAGCAGCTCGACCAAAGCGGTACTGTACATGAAGGTTCCTAGGTGACGAGAAGACGGCTCAGGACGGGCCGACCGGGCGGAAAGCATGGGAAGAGGCGGCAGGTGCAGGCAGGGATCCGACCGTGCGATCGGATCCCCCGGGGATCACATGTCCATCTTTTCCTTGGTGATCTTGCCGGTCTTGGCGTCGGCATGGAAGTCGTACTTCATACCATCTTTCTTCATGCCTTCGCCTTCCCACTGACCGTCATCGGCTTCGATCTTGGTGATCGAGGTGTAGCCCTGCTCCATGAGCTTGGACTTGACGTCGTTCATGGGCATCCAGTCGGCACCGGGCTGGTCGGCCAGGGCCGCGGTGCTGGCCAGGACGGAACAGGCAAACAGGGAAGCGAGCAGCTTGGATTTCATCGCGAGACCTCGTCGTGGTGGTATGCCCAGGGTTGGACCACCACCGGGCGCGACAGATCCCCTCTGGCCCAGGCGTTAGACTGACGATTCTTCGACCAGATGCGGCAACAGCCCGACCGGTGCCGACTTGGGCTTACCCTTGACCTTGCGCGGCGTATAGGGGTGACTGGCCAGGCGCCAGAGATCGCGCCAGCGCTCGGCGAGGGCGGTGGGCTTGTCCAGATAGAGGCGCAGGCCCAGGGAAAAGGCCTTCGCCTGCAGCCGCTCGCGCTGCTGGGCCAGGCTTTCGCCGATGGCCAGGCGGGTGTTGCTGGCGCCGAACAGGGTTGGCTCGTCCACCAACAGCTGCTGCATCACCGCCAGGTCGTGATCGTCGCCCAGGTATTCCGAAAGGCGCTTGAGGCTCTTCTGCCGCGTCTTGAATTCCGCCGGCCAGGCCGCGGCGAGCAGCTGGGTGTGATACCAGTGATCCTTCACCCGCTTGCGCCAGTCGTGCAGGGTATCGTCGGTGGGCTTGTCGCGCGCGGTCTTGAGCGCCTGGCGCCCGGCCTTGTAGTTGTCTTCCAGGCCGCGGGCGAAGAGGGCAAAGCCCTTGCCGGAGAGTTTCCAGCCGGCCACCTCCTCACGCATGGCGGTCAGCGCCTCGAGCAACTCGGGATGGCCGCTGGCCGCGGCGATCTGCTGGTCGGCGCGCTCCTGCAGGCGCTGGCGTACGCGCTTCATGGCCGGCGAGGCGAATCTCTTGCGGTCGGACTCGCCCAGCTTGTCCCAGCTTTCCACCAGGGCGGCGCTGTCACGCAGCGACGACAGCTCGCGCCCGAGGTCGCGCAGGCGCCGATTACGACTGGCGAAGGCGCGCTTGCCCAGGGCGCCGTGCAGCAGCCGCAGGAGGGCGCGCAGCTCCTTGAGTCGCTTGCGCGTCTCGTGGACGCCCTTGGGGGTGCCGCTGGACAGGGACGCCTCAGCCTGCACCAGACGATCCGTCACCACGCGGCGGACTTCCTCGTCAGCCGGTTGCCGCGCATCGAAACGAAAGGCCATCGAACTCTCCTCAATAGGTGGACTGCAGCACCCGCTTGCGCGGGAGCGTAACGGTAAGAAAGACCTTCACGACAGCGGGAGATGCCAAATTTCATCTAAACGTCATATTTCCTTCATGCCGCTCACGCCGGGCACCGCCTGCCGCCAGGTCGGTCAGAAGGGCTATAGTTGCCCGACCCCCCGCGCAAGGAGATCCGGATGTTCGAAGCCGCCGAAAACGAACACCTGCTCGACGAGGCCACCTACGACGCCAAGCTGCCCAAGCTGCGCGAGGCGCTGCTGGCCGCCCAGTACGAACTCAAGACCCAGGGCCGCTTCCCGGTGATCGTGCTGATCAATGGCATCGAGGGCGCGGGCAAGGGCGAGACGGTCAAGCTGCTCAACGAGTGGATGGATCCGCGCCTGATCCGCGTCGAGACCTTTCTGCAGCCCAGCCACGAGGAACGCCAGCACCCGCCGGCGTGGCGCTACTGGCAGCGCCTGCCGGGCAAGGGGCGGATCGGCGTGTTCTTTGGCAACTGGTACAGCCAGATGCTGCACGGCCGGGTCAACAAGGAACTCAGTCGCGTCGAGCTGGATGCCGCCATCGGCCAGGCGGAGCGTTTCGAGCACATGCTCGCCGACGAAGGCGCGCTGATCCTCAAGTTCTGGTTCCACCTCTCCAAGCCCCAGCTCAAGCAGCGCCTGAAGCACCTCAAGAACGATCCCCGCCTGGGCTGGAAGCTCAGTCCGCTGGACTGGCGCCAGGCCAAGGTCTATGACCGCTTCGTCAAGGAGGGCGAGCGCGTGGTGCGGCGAACCCATCACGACTATGCCCCCTGGCACGTGGTGCCCGGTTTCGACGAGCGCTTTCGCAGCCTGACCGTCGGCACCGTGCTGCTCAAGGCGCTGCAGCGCGCCCTGGCCAACAAGCCGCGCAAGCAGCGCAAGGCCGCCGCGGTACTGCCGCCGCCGGTCGATGGCCGCGGCGTGCTGGAGGCCATGGACCTGAGTCAGCGCCTGGACAAGGCCGATTACGACGACCAGCTGCTCGCCGAGCAGGCCCGGCTGGCGCGGCGGCTGCGCGACAAGAAGTATCGCCACCATGCCCTGGTGGCGGCCTTCGAGGGCAACGACGCCGCTGGCAAGGGCAGTGCCATCCGCCGCGTCACGGGTGCCCTGGATCCCCGGCAGTACCGCATCGTCCCGGTCGCCGCGCCCAGCGACGAAGAACTGGCCCAGCCCTATCTCTGGCGCTTCTGGCGGCATATCCCGCGGCAGGGCAATTTCACCATCTTCGATCGTTCCTGGTACGGCCGGGTACTGGTGGAGCGGGTCGAGGGACTGACCCCCGCCGCCGACTGGCAGCGCGCCTATGGCGAGATCAACGACTTCGAGGAACAGCTCCACGACACCGGCCTCGTGCTGGCCAAGTTCTGGCTGGCCATCGACCAGGACACCCAGCTGGAGCGCTTTCGCGCCCGCGAGGAAACGCCCTTCAAGCGCTTCAAGATCACCGAGGACGACTGGCGCAATCGCGACAAGTGGGACCTCTACAGCCAGGCGGTCAACGACATGGTGGTGCAGACCAGCACGGCCATCGCGCCCTGGACGCTGGTGGAGGCCAACGACAAGCGATTCGCCCGGGTGAAGGTGGTGCGGACGCTCAACGAGGCATTGGAGCGGGCGTATGACAAGGATTGAGTGAAGCCCGGCTTTCGGTAAAAGCGGTTGCTTAGCTCGTTGTCGTGCCCTGGGTACACTTCTGTTTCGCCCCGCCGGGCGACTTACTTTTTTCAATCGCCAAAAAAGTAAGCAAAAACGCTTGCCCCGCCATCCGGCCCCGGCTGCGCCAGGGTCCGCTCTCTCCATCGCCGCTCCAGGGGCCCGCCGCGAAGGGCCTTCCCTGGCCCTCGCGACTCTCGCGGCATCCATGCCGCTCGACCCCTTGCGCAACGATTACGTTCGCCCTGCTGGAAGGGGCATTGGGCGCGCCGGTACCTGGGGTTGCCCAAGAGAAGGGACGACGTGAAGCGTGGCAACGTTGGCTAAAACATTGAATCCCAGAAACGAAAAAGCCCCACCGAAGTGGGGCCTTTCTGCAACCGGATCAGTCGTTAGACAACTTGAACCTGGTCAGCTTGCATACCCTTCTGGCCTTTGACAGCCACGAAAGTGACCTTCTGGCCTTCGCTCAGGCTCTTGAAGCCGGCGCTTTCGATGGAGCGGTAGTGCACGAACAGGTCGGCGCCGCTTTCCGGGGTGATGAAGCCGTAGCCTTTTTCATCGTTGAACCACTTGACGGTGCCATTTTCACGATTGGACATGAGTATCTCCAGGGTGTAGGGGGAACAACCACGTTAGCGAGACATTCGCTAGCGGGACTGTAATGCGAGAGTGAGACGAGCCAGGAGATGAAAATGAAGCAACATCAAGCAGGTATCGAGTAACTATTGCAGTAGCAGTGCCCACACCATACTCGCTTTCGCGAGCTTGTATAGCCCTGATTCGCATATTTGTTGACCAGTGGCGCTGCTTGCGCTGCCAGAGCGTCTCACTCAGGCTACGGATTCCCCTGCTCGAAAGAGACTCCGCATGGACAAGCTGCACCGGATCAAGGGGGCCTGGCCCTACCTGATCGCCGTCTTTCTCAACGCCTTCGTCGATCTTGGCCACAAGATCGTCATCCAGAACACCGTGTTCAAGGTCTATGACGGTTCCACCCAGGTGGTGCTGACCGCCCTGGTCAACGGCATGATGCTGTTGCCCTTCATCCTGCTGTTCAGTCCCTCCGGGCATGTGGCCGATCGCTTCGCCAAGGTCCGGGTGCTGCGCCTCGGTGGCTGGGCGGCGGTGGCCATCACCCTGTGCATCACCCTGGCCTACTATGCCGGGCTGTTCGAGCTGGCCTTCGCCATGACGCTCCTGCTGGCCATCCAGGCGACCTTCTACTCGCCGGCCAAGTACGGCTACATCAAGGCGCTGTTCGGCAAGCAGCGGCTGGCCGAGGGCAATGGCCTGGTGCAGGCCAATTCCATCATCGCCATTCTCGCCGGCACCGTGGTCTTCACCGCCTTCTTCCAGCTGCACCTGGGCGAGGGCCAGGCCACGCCCCATGCGATCCTGCAGGACATCGCGCCGCTGGGCTGGCTGCTGGTGCTCTGCAGCCTGGCCGAGGTGGCGCTGCTCTATCGCCTGCCGCTGCTGGAAGAGCCCAGGCCGCGCGAGCCCTTCGACTGGCATGCCTATCTGCGGCTGCAGACTGCCCGGCGCAACCTGGCGGTGATCGGCGAGAATCCGGTGATCCGCCTGTCGATCATTGGCCTGGCGGTGTTCTGGTCGGTGGGCCAGGTGCTGCTGGCGAGCTTTCCGGCCTATGCCAAGGATCATCTGGGCATCGACAACGTGCTGCTGTTGCAGGGCATCCTGGCCTGCGCCGGGATCGGCATCGCCATCGGCTCGGCGCTGGCCAGTCGGGCCTCGCGTGGGCGCATCGAGACCGGACTGATCCCGGTGGGCGCCCTAGGCATCGCCCTCGGCCTGTGGTGGCTGCCGGCGCCCAGTTCGGCCTGGGTGCATGCGCTCAACTTCATCTTCATCGGCCTGATGGGCGGGCTGTTCATCGTCCCGCTCAACGCCCTGATCCAGTTCAATGCCCGCGAGGACCAGCTCGGTACGGTGCTGGCGGCCAACAACTGGGTGCAGAACGTCGCCATGCTGAGCTTTCTGGTGCTCACCGCGGTGATCGCCCTGCTCGGTCTGGACAGTCGCTGGCTGCTGCTGCTGATCGCCGCCGTGGCGCTGATCGGCGGCGCCTACACGGTGTGGAAGCTGCCCCAGAGCCTGGTGCGTTTCCTGCTCGGCCTGATGGTCACCCGGCACTACCGCATCCAGGTGCAGGGCCTGCAGAACCTGCCGGCCCAGGGCGGGGTGCTGCTGCTGGGCAATCACATCAGCTGGGTGGACTGGGCCATGGTGCAGATCGCCAGCCCGCGCCCGGTACGCTTCGTGATGCTGCGCGCGATCTACGAGCGCTGGTACCTGAAGCCCTTCCTCAAGGCCATGGGCTGCCTGCCCATCGCCCAGGGCAGCGGTGCCGGCGCGGCGCTGGAACAGGTGGCCGGGCTGCTGAACGCCGGCGAGGTGGTCTGCCTGTTTCCGGAAGGGGCGATCAGCCGCACCGGTCAGCTCGGCGAATTCCGCCGCGGCTACGAAAAGGCCTGCGAGCGGGTCGGTCCCGAGGTGCAGATCGTGCCCTTCTACCTGCGCGGCCTCTGGGGCAGCCAGTTCTCGCGCTCTTCCAGCAAGCTCAAGGAACTGCGGGACAGCCCGCTGCACCGCGAGGTGGTGGTGGCCTTCGGCAGGGCGTTGCCCAAGGACACCCCGGCCGATGTACTCAAGCGGCGGATCTTCGAGTTGTCGATTCGCTCCTGGGAGCGCTACATGCAGGGCCTGCCGTCGCTGGCCGATGCCTGGGTCGCCAGCGTCAAGCGCCGGCCCAATGGCCTGGCGCTGATCGACGACCTGGGCGCTCCGCTCAAGGCCGCCCAGGCGCTTACCGGCGCCGCCTGCCTGGCGCGGCGGATGCGCAAGCGGCCCGAGGCCAATCTCGGCCTGCTGCTGCCCACCAGCAGCGGCGGCATGCTGGCCAACATGGCGGTGCTGCTGGCCGGCAAGACCCTGGTCAATCTCAACTACACGGCCACGCCCGAGGCGCTGGCGTCCGGCCTGGAGCAGGCCGGTATCCGGACCGTTTACACCTCCAAGCGCTTTCTCGACCGCCTGCGCAAGCGCGGCCTGCCGGTGGACGAGTTGCTGGCCGGACGCGAGGTGGTGGATCTGGAGGAGTTGCGCGCCGGCATCGGCAAGGCTGAACTGCTGGCCAACTGGCTGGCGGTCTGGCTGTTGCCCACCGCCATGCTGCAGGTGCTGCTGAGTCGCGCCCACGATCCCGAGGCCACCGCCGCCATCCTCTTCTCCAGTGGCAGCGAGGGCACGCCCAAGGGGGTGATGCTCAGCCACAGCAACCTCATGGCCAATCTCAAGCAGACCTCGGACGTGCTCAACACCCAGGACGACGACGTCTTCATGGCCTCGCTGCCGCTGTTCCACGCCTTCGGCCTCACCGTGACCCAGTTCCTGCCGCTGATCGAAGGGGTGCCGGTGGTCTGCCAGGCCGATCCCACCGACGTGGCCGGCATCGCCAAGGCGGTGGCGACCCATCGCGCCACGGTGCTCTGCGGCACCTCGACCTTCCTGCGGCTGTTCGTGCGCAACACCAAGGTGCATCCGCTGATGCTGGAGAGTCTGCGCATCGTGGTGGCCGGTGCCGAGCGCCTGGATCCGGCGGTGCGCGAGGCCTTCAAGCTCAAGTTCAACCAGGACATCTACGAGGGCTACGGTGCCACCGAGACCGCGCCGGTGGCCTCGGTCAACCTGCCCGATGCCCTGGACATGAGCTACCTGCAGGTGCAGCGCGGTGGCAAGCTCGGCACCGTGGGCATGCCGCTGCCGGGAACCGGCTTCAAGATCGTCGACCCCCAGACCTTTGCCGAATTGGCCACCGGCGCGGCCGGCATGGTGCTGATCGGCGGGCCGCAACTGATGCAGGGGTATCTGAACGATCCCGAGCGCACCGCCAAGGCGATCCGCGAGATCGACGGCGAGCGCTGGTACGTGACCGGCGACCAGGGTCGGCTGGACGAGGACGGCTTTCTCACCATCGTCGACCGCTATTCGCGCTTCGCCAAGATCGGCGGCGAGATGGTCAGCCTGGGCGCCGTGGAGCAGGCCCTGGCCAGGGCGGTGGCCGATCCGGAGATCGAGCTGCAGGCGGTCAATCTGCCGGACGCCAGGAAGGGCGAGCGCATCGTGGTGCTGCATACCGGCACCCTGAACGGCGCGGCGGTGGAAAAGACCCTGCTGGCCCAGGGGGTGAGCGGCCTGCTGCTGCCCTCGGCCTGGCTGGCGGTGGACAGCCTGCCGAAACTGGGCACCGGCAAGGCCGACGTGGCCGGCGCGAAACGTCTGGCGCAGACGCGGTTGAGCGAGGCGGGGGAGGCCTAGCGATAAATCGTCCATCCGGCGCCGGCGAACCCTAAAGCCTGGCGCCGTTTGGCCGATCATGAGGGGGCTAATCATTTTTTCGAGGTCTTCCCGGTGAAGCTACGCTCCCTCAACATCGCCCCGCGGGCCCTGGTCGCCTTTGGTTTCTTCGCCCTGCTGGTAATCGGCCTCGGGCTGTTTTCCCTGGGCCAGAATCGCGTCATCAAGGAGGGCGAGGAGCAGATCGTCGGCAACGTGATCCCCAGCGTCCAGACCATCGGCGAGATCCGCGCCGATCTGCTGAGTCTGCGCATGCACAACCAGGGGCTAATGCTGGCCAGCTCGAATGCCGAGACCCAGGCGGTGCACAAGGCCATCGAGGCGGCCAAGGCCAGCCTGGAACAGCATGTGCGCCAGTTCGACGCCCTGTTGCTCACCGACACCGGGCGGGAGGTCTACACCCGCATGACCGGCCAGCTGGCCACCTACCTGAACAACCAGAATCGCTATCTCAAGGCGCTGGACGACCAGAACGACGCCGAGCTGCTCAAGCTGGCCGGGCAGGACGGCGAGATGGCCCACAGTGGCAATGCCCTGAGCGCCACCGTCAACGAACTCGCCGGAGTGGTCGACGGCAAGGTCACGCGTCTGGCCGCTGCCTCCATGGCCAGCTACCACAGCGCCATCGCCATCACCGTGGCGGTGATGGTGGCGGCCCTGGCCGGTACCCTGCTGCTGGCCTGGCGCTTTACCCGCAGCCTCACCGGGCCGCTGGAAAAGGCCCTGGCGGTGGCCGAGCGCATCGCCGCCAACGACCTCAGCCGGACCGTCGAGCCGGACGGGCACGACGAACCCGGTCGGCTGCTGGCGGCCATGGCGCGGATGCAGGACAACCTGCGCGGCACCCTGGAGCGGCTGACCCTGTCGTCCACTACCCTGGCGTCCACCTCCGAAGAGTTGTCGACGGTCACCGAGACGGGGCTGCGCGGCATCCAGCGGCAGAACGACGAACTGGCCCAGGCGGCCACCGCCGTCAACCAGATGACCGCTGCGGTGGAGGAGGTCGCGCGCAATGCCGCTGCCGCCAGCGCCGCCGCCCAGGACTCGCGCACCTCGGCCGATCTCGGCCAGCGCCGGGTCGAGGAGACCCTCACCACCATTCACGCGCTGCACACGGCGGTGGCCTCCAGCAGCGGCGAGATCGACGGCCTGGCCGCCCAGGTGCAGCGCATCAGCGGGGTGCTCGACGTCATCCGCGGCATCGCCGAGCAGACCAATCTGCTGGCGCTCAACGCCGCCATCGAAGCCGCGCGTGCCGGTGAGGCGGGCCGCGGCTTTGCCGTGGTGGCCGACGAGGTGCGCGCCCTGGCGGCCCGTACCCAGCAGTCCACCGGCGAGATCGAAGACATGATCGGCGCCATCCAGGGCGGCGCCGGCAAGGCGGTGGACGCCATGGCCACCAGCAATCAGCAGGCCGGTGTCTGCCTGGAGGTGGCCGCGGCCGCCGGCGCGGCCCTGGCCGAGATCGGTCGCCACATCGTGCAGATCACCGAGCGCAACCTGAGCATCTCCGCCGCCACCGAGGAGCAGGCCCAGGTGGCCCGCGAGGTGGATCGCAACCTCACCAGCATCCGCGACCTGTCCACCCAGAACGCCGCCGGCGCCGGGCAGACCGCCGCCGCCAGCACCGACCTGGCGCGTCTGGCCGGCGACCTGAATGGCGCGGTGCGGCAGTTCCGCCTCTGAGCACAGGGTCCGCCTAGCGGGCGATGTCCTCCAGTGCCCGGTTGCGGGTGCGCGGGCCGAACAGGCCGATGGTCAGCACCACGATCAGCATGCTGGCGACGATGAAGGCCAGCACGCCCGGGGTGCCCAGGCGCTCCAGCAGGGTGCCGATCAGCAGGCTGCTGAACACCGTGGACAACCGGCTGAAGGAATAGCAGAAGCCCACCGCCCGGGCGCGGATGGCGGTGGGAAACAGCTCGGCCTGGTAGGAGTGGAAGGCGAAGGTCAGCCAGGCGTTGCAGAAGGTGATGCCGACGCCACAGAGGATCAGGCCGAGGGCGCCCTGCTGCAGGGCGAACAGGCTGCCGAAGCCCACCGTCCCCAGGGCCGAGCCGACGATCTGCCACTTGTTCTCGAAGCGATTGGCGATGCGCACGAACAGCAGCGGCCCCAGCGGATAGGCGAGGGTGATGACGAAGGCATAGCCCAGGCTGTGGGTCAGGCTCACGCCCTGGCCGGACAGCAGCGCCGGTAGCCAGTTGCCGAAGCCGAAGAACCCGATGGCCTGGAACAGATTGAAGACGATCAGCATGATCACCCGGCGCCGATAGGGTGGTTGCCACAGCGCCGCGAAGCGCGCGCTCACGGCGCGTTCTTCGACGATCGCCGCCGGCGGCGGCAGCGGCTGGCCGGTGTCGGCCTGGCAGGCTGCTTCCAGGCGCTCCACGCCCTGTTCGGCTTCGTCCAGCCGGCCCTGCTGGGCCAGCCAGCGCGGTGATTCGGGCAGGCGCTGGCGCAGCCACCAGATGAACAGGGCGAAGACGGCACTGGACAGCACCACCCAGCGCCAGCCGGAGATCCCCAGCGGCGCCTGGGGTACCAGCCACCAGGACAGCAGCGCCACCGCCGGCACCGAGAGGAATTGAATGGCGAAGGCGAAGGCGAACGCCGAGGTGCGCATGGCCTTGGGCACCAGTTCCGACAGATAGGCGTCGATGGTCACCAGCTCCAGGCCCAGGCCGATGCCCACCACGAAGCGCAAGGCGATCAGCCCCAGGGCAGTGGTCTGCAGGCCCATGGCCAGGGTCGCCAGGGTGTAGCCGACCAGCGCCCAGGTAAAGATCGCCCGGCGACCGAAGCGGTCGGCGATGGGGCTGAGCAGGCTGGCACCGACGAACAGGCCGAGAAAGGTGGCCGCGGCGAAGGCGGCCTGGTCGGAGACGCCGAATACCCCGGCCGCGCCGGTCTGGAAGACGCCATCGCGCAACAGGCCGGGGCTGATGTAGGCGGTCTGGAACAGGTCGTAGAGTTCGAAGAAGCCGCCGATGGACAGCAGGGCCACCAGGCGCCACAGGCTGCGGGTGGCTGGCAAGCGATCGAGGCGCGCCGACAGAGCGGCGGCCCGCTGGGAGGCGGGCAGGGCAGTGGCCGAAGCCGAAGACGCAAAGGGCATGGGACGCTATCCAGATAACAGTCGTCCTACAGCTTACGGATCAGGCCGTGCCGAATGTTGCCAAAGATTTCCGCGGTAGCGTCGTCTTTTGGCAGGAAATCGCGTTTTCGAACTCGAATCTGGCAGCGACGTGCGCCGATCAGGGAACCAGCGCCAGGGCAGTGCGCAGATCGACCACCAGGACATCCAGATAACCGCCCTGCAGCGCGCCGCGGATGGCGTTGACCTTGCGCAGCCCCCCAGCGAGACCCACCACGCGGTCGATCTTCAGCAGTTGCGGCAGGTCCACCGCCACCACGGTCTCTTCGCTGTCGTCCAGCACCGGCCGGCCCTGGGCATCGAAGTACCTCAGGCAGATGTCGCCCACCGCGCCACGGGCGGCGAGCACCTCCAGCATGGCTTCGCCATGGTAGTTGCCGCTGTTGCGCAGCAGCTGCGACGGCTCCAGTTCGCCGATGCCGACCAGGGCCACGGTGAGCCGGGCGAAGCGCTCGGTCACCTCGCGCACCTCGTCCAGCTGCAGGATGCGCTGGCGACTTTCCGGTGACTGCTCGATGCTCTGGGACGGCAGCAGATAGGCCGGGCAACCCAGCAGGTTGGCCAGTTGCTGGGTCAGCAGGGTGGCCTCGAAGGCGCCCTTGTTGCCGACCCCGCCGAGCAGCTGCACTACCTCGGTGGCGCCCTGGCGACTGCTACCCCGGTGCATGTGGCCGACCATGGCGCGGATGGTCGAGCTCCAGGAGGAGATGCCGATGTGGTCGCGTTCGGTGACGCTGGTTTCCAGGTAGTGGGCGGCGGCCGAGCCGATGGCCTGCTTGATGGCCTCTTCGTCGTCGCCGGTGGGCTCCACCACGATCGCCTGGCGGATGCCATAGCGCTGCTGCAGCTGGCGCTCCAGTTCCAGGTGGAAATTGCGCGGGCGCTGTACCGAGATGCGCACGATGCCTTCCTTGAGCGCTCGGCTCAGGGCGCGGCTGACGAAGGATTGCGACAGGTCGAGCTGTTCGGAGATCTGCGACTGCTTGAGTCCTTCTTCGTAGTAGAGGGAGGCGATCTTGGTCAGCAGGCGTTGTTCTTCGAGGTTACTCATCCAGATTCCCGGTACCCGCGGATACGCCGCGCTCGCGGCGGCCAGCCCGGACCAGGAAGTCCCCTGACCGCGACGAACCACCGAAAAGCAGGCACGTACCTGTTAGAAAGGCGCATTTTCCAGCTATTTTCCCTCAGCCTCTCGCCGGACGCCAAGGTTTTTGCGGCCTGGCGTCCCCGGGTGTCGATCAGGACATGATCAGGCCACCGTCCACATTGATCGCCTGGCCGGTGATGTAGGCGGCGTCCGCCGAAGCGAGGAAGGCCACCAGGCCGGCCACGTCGGCGGGGGTGCCGGCGCGCTTCATGGGTATGTTGCCGACCCATTCGGTCATCAGTTCGCCCTGGCCATAGCGCTTTTCCGGGGTGGAAAGGATCTCGCCCCAGACCCGGTCGTTGTAGTCCCACATCTCGCTTTCGATGATGCCCGGGCAGAAGGCGTTGACCGTGATGCCGTGGCGCGCCAGTTCGTGGGCCAGACTCTGGGTAATGCCGATGACGCCCATCTTGCTCGCCGCATAGTGCGGCGTGTAGATGAACCCCTGGCGACCCTGGCCGGAGCTGGTGTTGATCAGGCGTCCGCCACGACCGGCGGCTACCATGCGCTTGGCCGCCTCGCGGCAGCATAGCCAGACGCCGGTGGTGTTGACCTGCAGGATGCGATCGAAGTCCTCGCGCGGCATGCGGTCGAAGGCGTCGATGGTGATGATCCCGGCGTTCTGCACCGAGACGTCGATACGACCGAAGCGGGCCGCGGCCTGGGCATAGAGGTCGGCCACCGCCGCCTCGTCGGTGATGTCCACCACCAGCGGCAGCACCTCGGCACCGGTCTCGGCGGCCAGCCGCGCGGCGGTCTCGTGCACCCGCTCGGCGTTGGACACCAGCACCAGGTTGGCACCCTCGCGACCGAAGCGCTCGGCGATCCCCTCGCCGATGCCGCGGCAGCCGCCGGTGATGACTACGGTTTGACCTGCGAAGCGACGTTCCACGTGAAACCTCCTAGGGCTATAGGCCACGATCTCGCGAGCTAGAGCCAAACAAGGCGAAAAGACCTGAGGAAGCGGACCGGGCTTGCGCTCAAGTTTACGAATGGTAAATGAGCATTCCGACGGGGCTGGCCTTCCAGGGTCTTTTCAACGCAGTTTGGCCGACGCGCAGCAGATCGTGAAGGCGTTACCAGCAGACGAAACCGCCATCGACGATCAGATCGACGCCGGTGCAGAAGGACGCGGCCGGGCTGCAGAGGAAGATCGCCGGACCGACCATTTCCTCCACCTCGGCCATGCGGCCCAGCGGGGTGGTCTGCTCGAAGATCTTGACCTGGTCGGCCACCTCGGGACGGGTGTTCATCGGCGTGGCGGTGTAGCCGGGGCTGATGCAGTTGACCCGGATGCCGCGCTCGGCCCATTCCATCGCCAGGCTCTTGGTCAGGTGGATGACCCCGGCCTTGGAGGTGTTGTAGTGGGCCTGCAGGAGGCCGCGATTGACGATGCTGCCGGACATGGAGGCGATGTTGACGATGGCCCCGCGACCGCGCGGCAGCATCACCCGGGCCTGGGCCTGGCAGCTGAGCATCACCCCGGTGAGGTTGATGTCGAGCATGCGCTGCCAGCGCTCCAGTTCCAGCGCCTCGGCCGGCTGGGCGTTGGCGATGCCGGCGCTGTTGACGGCGAGACTCAGGGGACCGAGTTCGGCCTCGGTACGGGCCACGGCGGCTTCCAGGTCGGCGGCGCTGGTCACCGAGCCTTCCAGGGCCAGGGCACGGCGGCCGTGGGCCTGGATACGCTCGACGGTGCCGGCCAGGTCGCGACTGCCGGGCAGGTCGAAGCAGGCCACATTGGCCCCGGCCTCGGCGAGCCCGATGGCGATGGCCTGGCCGATGCCGCTGCCGGCACCGGTGACGAAGGCGGTCTGGCCGCCGAGATCGAAGAGACGCATGAGAGAACTCCTAGTCAGGCGGTAGCCAATTCCATCACGGCCACCGGGGTGGCCTGTTCACGTTCGAGAATGCCCATCTGCTGGCCACGGCTCATCACCATGACCCGGTGCGACAGGCCGAGGACCTCGTCGAGGTCCGAGCTGACCACGATCACCGCCATGCCGGTGGCCGCCAGTTCGGCGATCACCTGGTAGATGGCGGCGCGGGCGCCGACGTCGATGCCACGGGTGGGCTCGTCGAGGATGAAGACCTTGGGATTGCGCGCCAGCCACTTGGCGATGATCACCTTCTGCTGGTTGCCACCCGAGAGGGCGGCGATGGCCTGCTCCGGCTGGCCCTTCACGCCGAGCCGGGCCACCGCCTTGCGGGCGAAGGCGCGCAGGCCACCCGGGGACACCCAGCCACCGGCGGCGAGCAGATCGGTGTTGCCATAGATGAGGTTTTCCTCGATGGCGTGGTCGACCACCACGCCCTGCTGCTTGCGATCCTCGGGCACCAGCACGATGCCGGCCTGGATGGCTTCGCAGGGGCTGGCGAAGCGGCAGGTCCGGCCTTCCAGCACCAGGGTGCCGGTGACCTGCTCGGCAGCGCCGGCGATGGCGCGGACCAGTTCGGTACGGCCGGCGCCGACCACCCCGGCCACGCCGAACACCTCGCCGGCGCGCACCGCGAAATCGATGTGCTTGAGCGGCATCTCGCGGCAGCTGAGATCCTTGACCCGCAGCACCTCCCGCGTACCGGGCGCGGCCATGGCCGGGAAGATGCGTTCCACGCTGCGCCCGACCATCTCTTCCACCAGTTGCCGCACCGGCACCTGGGCGGTGGCGTGCAGGGCGATCTGGCGGCCGTCGCGCAAGACCAGCACCCGGTCGGCGATGCGTGCGATCTCTTCCAGGCGATGGCTGATATAGATGAAAGACACGCCCTCGGCCTTGAGCCGCTCGACCTGGGCGAACAGCAACTCGGTCTCTTCGCCACCCAGGGCCGCGGTAGGTTCGTCGAGGATCAGCAGGCGGGCCTTGAGGGTCAGCGCCTTGGCGATCTCCACCAGTTGCTGGGCAGCCACGCTGAGGCCGGCCACGGTGCGCGTGGCGGGTACCTTCAGGCCCAGGCGATCCAGCTGGCGCTGGGCCTCGGTTTCCATGAAGGCGCGATCGATGCGACCGCCGCGCATGGGCAGGCGCCCGACGAACATGTTTTCGGCGATCGTCAGTTCCGGCAGCAGACGGATCTCCTGATGGATCAGGCCGATGCCGGCGGCCAGCGCGGCGCCGGGGGAATCCGGGGCGTAGTCGCGACCCAGCCAGGTCATGCGACCCCCGGCTTCGGGTGGTACCAGGCCGGCGATGATCGATGACAGGGTGGACTTGCCCGCGCCGTTCTCGCCGAGCAGGGCCAGGACCTCACCCGGCTGGATGTCGACGTCCACGCCGCTCAGTACCTCGATGCCGGCGTATTTCTTGCCGATGCTTCTCAGGCTGAGGGCCGCGGGCTGTTCCAGGGGCATGACGGCGGACATGGGGCCTCCGAAGGGGGAGCAGAAGCTGTGCCTCCCTTGGGAGGCACCTGGATAAGGGGCGGGAGGCGGCGGCCGTTACCCGCCGCTGGCCAGACGATCCGTTACGGGTGGTTCTCGATGAAGGGGGCGACGTTGTCCTTGGTGGTCAGGATCGCCTCCTGCAGCTGCTCCTTGGGCACCTGCTTGCCTTCCTTGAGCGCCACCGCCGACTCCAGGGCCATGCGCCCCATCTTGCGGGTCTGCTGGGTCATGGTGGCGGACAGGGTGCCGGCGGCCACGGCCTTGAGGCCGGCCACGTCACCGTCGAAGCCGACGATGGTCACCGGATGGTCGAGGTTGGCGACCTTGACCGCCTGGGCGGCACCCAGGGCCATGGCGTCGGCACGGCCGAAGAAGACGCTGATGTTGGGATCGCGCTGGAGCATGTCCTGGGCCACGGCGAAGCCCTTGTCCTGGGCCCACTCGGCGGGCTGCTGGGCGACTACCTTCAACTCCGGAAACTTGGCCAGGCCTTCGGAAAAGCCCTTGGCGCGATCGTTTTCCGGCGTGGTGCCGATCTGGCCCTGGAGGATGGCGACGCGGCCCTTGCCGTTGGTGACCTTGCCGACGTATTCGGCCAGGGTGCGGGCGGCGGCGACGCTGTCGCTGGCGATGAAGGTGTCACCCGGGGCGTCGGGGGCGTTGCGGTCCACCGCCACCACCGGGATGCCGGCAGCCTTGGCCGCCTTGACCGGGACGCCGGCAGCGGTGGCGCCGGCCGGGATGTAGATCAGGGCATCGACCTGGCGAGTGATCAGGTCCTGGATCTGGTTGACCTGGGTCGCCGAGTTGCCCTGGGCGTCCACGGTGATCACCTTGATGCCCTTGGCCTTGCCTTCGGCCTCGACGGCCTGCTTGATCTGGTTGAAGAAGTCGGCCTGCAGGTTGGCCACGGCCAGGCCCACGGTGAGTTCCTTGGCCTGGGCATTGAGGGCGCCGGTGCAGGTCATGGCGGCGAACAGGGTACTGAGCAACAGCTTCTTGGGGGTCAGCATGGATGGCACTCCGTTGTTATTGTTGTACTGCGGTGACGAGACGAAGCAGATCTGACCTAGCGCTGCCCGTTACGGCGGCGCAGGGTGTCCAGGGTGACGGCCAGGGCGATGACGATGCCGATGACCACCTGCTGCACGAAGGGCGAGACCCCCAGCAGATTCAGGCCGTTGCGCAGCACGCCGATGATCAGCACCCCGACCAGGGTGCCACCGACGCTGCCGACGCCGCCGCTGAGGCTGGCGCCGCCAATCACCACCGCGGCGATGGCATCCAGCTCCATGGACAGGCCGGCGCTGGGCTGGGACGAATCCAGGCGCGCCGCCATGGCCACCGCGGCCAGGCCCGCCAGGGCGCCGCTCAGGGCATAGATCCAGATGGTGATGGTGCGCACCTTGATGCCCGACAACCGCGCCACCTCGGCGCTGCCACCCATGGCATAGAGGTTGCGGCCACCGGCGCGAAAGCGCAGGAACACCCAGGCCACCAGCAGCATCAGCAGGAACAGCCCGACGGTGACCGAGAGGAAGCCGAAGTGCCGCACCGTGGCCAGGTTGGTGAACCAGTCCGGGAAGCCGACGATCTGGCGACCGTCGGTGAGGATGTTGGCCAGGCCGCGGGCCACCGACATCATGGTCAGGGTGGCGATGAAGGCGGGCAGCCGGGCCCGGGCGATGAGCAGTCCCGAGACCAGGCCGCAGACCAGACCGCCGAGGATGGCGGCGGGAATCGCCAGTCCCAGCGACCAGCCGATGTCCTGGTAGAGCCAGCCCAGCAGCATCATGGAGAAGGCCAGCACCGAGCCCACCGACAGGTCGATGCCGCCGATGACGATCACCAGGGTCATGCCGATGGCCAGGATACCGAGCACGGTCACCTGGTCGAGGATGTTGAGGGCGTTGCGCACGGAGAAGAAATACTCCGAGGCAAAGGAGAACACGGCGATCAGCAGTGCCAGGCCGATCAGCGGGCCGCCGACGTTGCGCGGCAGGCGCAGTGCCAGGCGAGCGAGGGGCTTGGCGGGTGGCGAGGCGGTCGGGGCTTTGGCGTCCACGAACTTCTCCTAGGGGTTATTGTTCTTGTGTCCGGCTCGCCTGAATATTTATGCGTGCCTGATTTTTAATTCAGACTCCGCCTGTTCCGGATGGAAGTCAAGCGCCTTTTCATCGCTGCATGCCGAACGCGATGGCTTCGGCAATCCCGCATCCCGCCACGCGTTCTATCCATTCGCCAGATCGCCAACGGCCTTTCCTGGCTATTGACGGCCCTGCGGATTGGGGTCTAAATGATAAATATATTTTCAGTGACGAATAAATATTCATAAGACGCCCACTGAAACCTCGGCAGGCGTCTGCTCCATCGCAGCTTCGGATACCCGAGGGGGTCGCCTGATGAATCCGTTCCAGTACGACGTCGCGCAGATTCGCGAAAAGGCCCGGCTGATCCGCCGGCGCGTCATCCAGCTCAATGCCGGCTCGCCCGCCGGTGGCCATACCGGGGCGGATCTGTCGGAGACCGACATCCTCGCTACCCTCTATTTCCGCCTGCTCGACGTCGCCCCGGAACGCCTCGCCGATCCCCAGCGCGACATCTACATCCAGAGCAAGGGCCATGGCGTCGGCGGCCTCTACTGCTGCCTGGCCGAGGCCGGCTACTTCCCGCCGGAATGGCTCGACACCTACCAGCATTTCGACTCCCACCTGCCGGGCCATCCGGTGCGGCAGAAGACCCCCGGCATCGAGCTCAACACCGGCGCCCTGGGCCACGGCCTGCCGGTGGCCACCGGGATCGCCCTGGCCGCGCAACGCGATGGCAGTCCGCGCCGCGTCTATGTGCTGACCGGTGACGGCGAACTGGGCGAGGGCTCCAACTGGGAATCGGCGCTGACCGCCGCCAAGTACCGGCTGGACAATCTCACGGTGATCGTCGACCACAACCGCCTGCAACTGGCCGGTCCCACCGCCGAGATCCTGCCGCTGGAGCCCCTGGCCGAGAAGTGGCGCGCCTTCGGCTTCCATGTGGTCGAGTGCGACGGCAACGACGTGGCCGAGCTGGTGGAAACCCTGGAAGCGCTGCGCGAACACCGTGGCCAGCCCCAGGTGCTGATCGCCAATACCGTCAAAGGCAAGGGGGTTTCCTTCATCGAAGGCAAACCCGAATGGCACCACCGGGTGCCCAAGGGCGACGAGATCGCCGCTGCACTGGAGGAACTCGACCATGGCCACTGATACCCAGACTCCGGGCGAAGCCCATCTCGCCAGCGTCATGGTCGAGGCCTTCATCGCCGCGGTGGACGCCGGCGTCGACCTGGTGCCGGTGGTCAGCGACTCCACTTCCACGGCCAAGATCGGCCCCTTCGTCAAACGCTTCCCGGAACGCCTGGTCAACGTCGGCATCGCCGAACAGACCCTGGTCGGGGTGGCCGCCGGCCTGGGCCTCGCCGGCAAGGTGGCGGTGACCTGCAACGCCGCCCCCTTCCTGATCTCCCGCGCCAACGAGCAGGTCAAGGTAGACGTCTGCTACAACAGGTCCAACGTCAAGATGTTCGGGCTCAACGCCGGGGCCAGCTATGGTCCCCTGGCCAGTACCCACCACAGTCTCGACGACATCGCCGTGATGCGCGGCTTCGGCAACGTGGAGATCTATGCGCCGGCCGATGGCAGCGAGTGCCGGCAGATCGTCGAGCACGCCCTGGCCCATGACGGTCCGGTCTATGTCCGCCTGGACGGTAAGGCGCTGCCCGACCTGCACGGTCCCGACTACCGTTTCGTCCCCGGTCAGGTCGACGTGCTGCGCCAGGGTCACGACGTCAGCCTGGTGGCCCTGGGCTCGGTGGTCCACGAGGCGGTGGACGCCGCGCGGTCGCTGGCCGAGCAGGGCATCAGCGCCCAGGTGATCAATCTGTCGTCGATCCGTCCGCTGCAGCGCGAGGCGCTGCTGGAAGCCCTCTGCGCCGCTCGCGGCGGGGTGGTGACGGTGGAAGAGCACAACGCCAACGGCGGGGTGGGCAGCCTGGTCGCCGAGGTCATGGCCGAAGCCGCGCTGGGGGTGCCGCTGATCCGCCTGGGCATCGCCGATGGCGAATATGCCGCCGCCGGTGGCCGCGGGCCGACCCGTGCCAAGCATGGTATCGATGCTGCCGGTATCGTTGCCGCGGTGCAGCGCCTGCGCTGAAGCTCAGGCGTCCGCCACGACCAGAACAACAGGAGCTGCCATGGCCGCCGAACCGCTGATCCTCGCCCTCGACGAGGGCACCACCAATGCCAAGGCGATCCTGGTGGATCGCGCCGGTCGGGTCGTGGCCCGCGGTTCTCGGCCGCTCACCGTCCAGCATCCGCAGGCGGGCTATGCCGAGCAGGATCCCCTGGCCATCTGGCAGGCCCTGCAGGGCGCCATCGGCGACTGCCTGGCCCAGACGGATGCCCCCCTGGCGGCCATCGCCATCAGCAACCAGCGCGAATCCGCCCTGGCCTGGGAGCGCAGCAGCGGCCAGTTGCTCGGCCCGCTGGTGAGCTGGCAGTGCAAGCGATCCCAGCCGCAGTGCGAAGCCTTGCACGCCGCCGGTCATGGCGAGTTGATCCTGCAGCGCAGTGGCCTGGCGCTGGACCCGATGTTTTCCGCCGGCAAATGGCGCTGGCTGCTCGATCAGATTCCCGACGGCACGGCCCGCGCCGCCGCCGGCGATCTCTGCCTGGGCACCGTGGACAGCTGGCTGCTCTGGCAACTCAGCGGTGGCGCGAGCTTTCTCATCGACGCGGCCAACGCGGCCCGTACCCAGTTGCTCGACCTGCGCGGGGGTGACTGGGATCCGCAGCTGCTGGGCCTGTTCGGCATTCCCCGGGCGGCCCTGCCGGAGATCCGCCCCAGTGCCGGCTGCTTCGGCGAGACCCGTGCCCAGGGCCCGCTGCCGGCCGGTCTGCCGATCCTGGCGATGATCGGCGATTCCCATGCGGCGCTGTTCGGCCAGGGCGGTTTCGTCCCGGGCAAGGTCAAGGCCACCCTGGGCACCGGCTCCTCGCTGATGACGCCCATCGCCGAACCCGTGGTCTCCGCCCATGGCCTGGCCACCACCCTGGCCTGGCGCCTGGGCGAGACCCCGACCTTTGCCCTGGAAGGCAACATCGTCCACACCGGTGCCGCCGTGGGCTGGACGGCGCGGCTGCTGGGCGGCGCCGGCGAGTTGGAGGCCCTGGCCGCCGACGCCGCGGCGCTGCCGGACAACGGCGGCGTCTACTTCGTGCCGGCGCTGGGTGGCCTGGGGGCACCGCACTGGCGGGCCGAGGCGCGTGGCCTGTTCTGCGGCCTGGCCGAGAACTGCGGGCGGGCGCACCTGATGCGCGCGGCCCTGGAAGCCATCGCCTACCAGATTCGCGACGTCTTCGACGCCATGCAGCAGGACAGTCCGACGCCGCTGGACGAGCTCTGGGTGGATGGCGGCGCCACGCGCAACGAATGGCTGCTGCAATTCCAGGCCGATCTCCTGCAGCGCTCGGTGATCTGCAGCCTGTCGCCGGAGGTCTCGGCGCTGGGCGCCGCCCACCTGGCCGGCCACGCCCTGGGCTGGTGGCAGGACGCCGCGGCCCTGGCCGATCTCGAACGCCCCCGTCGCCGCTACGAACCCCGCCCCAATGCCGTGCCCGAACTCTATGCCGGCTGGCGGCAGGCGCTGGAGCGGACGCTGCTGTAACGATTCTGTTGGATTGAGGCGGCTCCATCGCCGCAGCCCAGCAACGCAGATTCGATCTGGGCACTGTTGGGCTTCGCTGCGTTCAGCCCAACCTACGGCGGCTCTCCCGAAAGGAGAGGGGCCAGACCGTAGGTTGGGTTGAGACGGCTCCATCGTCGAAGCCCAACAACGCGGATTCGATCTGGGCAGCGTTGGGCTGCGCTGCGCTCAATCCAACCTGCGGCGGCCCTGGGCCGCCTGGCTCAGGTCGGCAGGGTCATGAAGATCTGGGTGCCCTGACCGGGGCGGGAGACCACGCCGATGCGGCCACCGTGCTGGCGGATGATTTCCTTGCACAGGGCCAGGCCCAGGCCGGCGCCGCCTTTCTGGCTGCCGATCTGCACGAAGGGCTCGAATACCCGGCCCTGCTGGGCGTAGGCGATGCCCTCACCATTGTCCTGCACCGCCATCAGCAGCTGCTCGTTCTGGCGCATGGCCTGGATGACGATGCGGCCGCCCGCCGGGGTATGGCGCAGGGCATTGCTCAGCAGGTTGTCGAACACCCGGCCCAGTTGCTTGGGATCCAGGCTGACCCGCGGCAGCGGCGTATGCAGCAACTCGACGGCCAGCTCGACATCGCGCTCGCGGGCCTCGTCGGCGTGGCGGGCGCGGGCCGCTTCCAGCAGGTCGCCGATCTCGCTCGGCAATTTTTCCGGACGCTGCAGACCGCTCTGGTGACGGGAATAGTCCAGCAGGTCGTTGATCAGTTGCACCAGGCGATGGGTTTCCTCGTCCACCGTCTGCAGCAGAAAGGCCTCGCGGGATTCCGGCGCCACCTTGAGGCGTTCGCGCAACAGACCGAAGGCCATGTGCATGCCGGTGACCGGGGTGCGCAATTCATGGGAGGCACGCAGGACGAATTCGTTGCGCACCCGGTCGAAGGCGCGCTGCTCGGTGACATCGCGCAGCACCATCAGCGCCCCCACGCTGCGGCCATCGGCGTGGTTGACCGGGGTCAGACTCCAGGCCAGCAGCCGCACCTCGTCGTCGACGCGGATTTCCAGGTCTTCGGGTGCCGCGTCCAGGGCGCCACCGGCCAGGACCCGTTGCACGCTGGCCTCGATTTCCGGGCGTTTCCAGGGCCGCGATCAGGGATTCGCCCAGGTGATTCTCGTTCCAGCCCAGCTGGCGGCAGGCCACCGGATTGGCGTGTTCGATGTTGCCCTGGGGATCGAGGATCACCAGGCCGTAGTCGATGCTGTCGAGCACTGCCTGCAGGCGCCGCTGCCCGGCCACCAGCGCCTCGACATTGGTCTGGCTGAGGCGGTGCAGGGCCTGGGCCATGTTGCCGAAGCGGCGGCTGAGCAGGGTGAATTCGGCGATCTGCGAGGTCGGCAGCTGAACGTCGAAGTTGCCCTGGCTGATGCGCTCGGCGGCCTTGGCCAGGCCATCGATGGGTCCGGTGAAGCGCCGGGCGATACCGTTGGCGGTCACCACCCCGGTGACCAGGATGGCCACGCCGATCAGCGCCAGCAGCAGGGCGATGATCACCGCCCGGTCATGGGCCTCGTCCTGCATGCGCTCCAGGGTCACCACGTAGCTGCGCTGCAGGTCGTAGATGCGCGTGCGCAGCGCATTGAGGGTTTGCTGGAAGCCGCGATCGGCACGCAACTCGCCATAGCCCGCCGGCGGTGAGCGCAGGTAGTCGGCGAAGCGCTGGTAGCGCTGCTTGACGTCTTCCAGGATGGCCAGCTGCTCGGGATTGCGCATCTGGCCTTCGACCAGTTCCAGGTACTCCTGGAAGCGCTGCTGGGCCGCCACCAGTGACTGCGGATCGGGTGCCCCG
This sequence comes from Pseudomonas sp. SORGH_AS_0211, assembly GCF_031453455.1. NCBI lineage: Bacteria > Pseudomonadati > Pseudomonadota > Gammaproteobacteria > Pseudomonadales > Pseudomonadaceae > Pseudomonas > Pseudomonas sp. SORGH_AS_0211. Next base: position 4,373,715 of record NZ_JAVIZV010000001.1, read on the forward strand.
TCGAGCATCTGGAACAGGCTGTTGCTCAATTCCTGGCGCATGTTCAGCGTCAGGTTGATGAAGTCCAGGTTGCTGCGGGTCTGGACGCTCTGCTCGCGGGCCAGGTGCAGCACGCTGACCAGGCCGACCAGCAGCCCGATGAGGGCTACGGCGATCAGGGCGGAGATGCTGAGAAAGAGGCGGGTGTGCAACTTGATCGGCAGCTTCATAGCCCGTACTGCTTGCGTTTTCGATAGAGCGTGGAGGCATCGATGCCCAGGGTCCTGGCGGCCTGGTCGAGGGTCTCGCTGGTGGCCATCACCGCGGCGATGTGGGCGCGCTCCAGGGCTTCCAGGCTCAACGCCTCGCCGACCCGTGGGGCGCTGGCGGCGCCGCTGGTAGCCGGGCTGTCACCCAGGCCCAGGTGATTGACGTCCACCAAGTCCTGGCCGCAGATGATGCTCGCGCGTTCGATGACGTTGCGCAGCTCGCGGACATTGCCCGGCCAGCCGTAGTTGCGCAGGGCGTCCAGGGCCGCCTCGCTGAAGCCGTGGGCGGGTCTGTTGTAGTCCTTGACGAAGCGGGCGAGGAAGCGCTCGGCGAGATCGACGATGTCTTCCTTGCGCTCGCGCAGCGGCGGCAGGTTGAGGACGATGACGTTGAGGCGATAGAGCAGGTCTTCGCGGAATTCGTTTTCCGCCACCATCTGTTCCAGGTTGCGGTTGGTGGCGGCGAGGATGCGCACGTCGGCGCGGCGGGTCACCGGATCGCCGACGCGCTCGTATTCCTTGTCCTGGATGAAGCGCAGCAGCTTGGGCTGCAGGGCCAGGGGGAAGTCGCCGATCTCGTCGAGGAAAAGGGTGCCGCCGTCGGCCTGGCTGACTCGACCGAGGGTGCTCTCGCTGGCCCCGGTGAAGGCGCCGCGGGTATGGCCGAACATCTCGCTTTCCATCAGGTCGGCGGACAGCGAGGGGCAGTTGATGGTGACGAAGGTCTTTTTCGCGCGGCGACTCCAGGCGTGGATGGCGCGGGCCAGTTCGCCCTTGCCGGAACCGGATTCGCCGAGGATCAGCACGTTGGCATCGGTGGTGGCGACCTGTCGGGCGGTCTCCAGGATGCTCATCATCGTCGGACTGCGCGAATCGAGACCGGCGCTGGATTTGCGCACCTCGCCTTCGAGCGCCTCCAGGCGCGCCGAGAGCTGGCGGAACTCCAGCTGCTTGGCCGCAGCCATGCGCAACTGGTCGGGACTGCAGGGTTTGACCAGGTAGTCGGCGGCGCCGGCCTGCATGGCGTCCACTGCGGTGTCGATGGCCGAGTGGGCGGTAACGATCACCACCCGCATCCAGGGCGCCTGGATGCGCATCTGCTGCAGGACATCCAGACCGTTGTCCGCGCCCAGGCGCAGATCGAGAAAGCAGAGGTCGTAGACCTGACGCAGCAACAGGGCTTCGGCCTGGGCCGCGCTATTGGCCGTGGCGACGCTGTAGCCGGCGTCTTCCAGACAGAAGCGGAAGGTACGCAGGATGGCGGCTTCGTCGTCCACGAGCAGGATGCGACCGCTGGTTTGTTCCATGACGGCAAAACTCCGGGCCAAAGGGCCGAAACGCGCTAAAGGACAGGGCTGGCAGTTAGTCCATGATACATCGTGCAAGTTGCAATCCGCAGGACCATCGGGCCATCCACCGTGCCTTTGCGAGCATCGTGCAGATCGCAACCCGGAGCGGCGAAAATCGGGAAAAGACGGTTTTCCTGGCCCCTGGGAAGACTTTTGCCTCGTCTTTTGCCGTTGCGCCTGGCAGGCGCCCGGGCCGGGGCTATCCAATCGACCCCTGGCCATCATGCAAAACGCAATGCTTCAGGCGTTGCACCTTGCAAGGTGCATGTGTGGTGGCTACCAGTAAAAACTATAAGTTACTGTTTTATAAGGTAAAAATGGTTTTCGAAAAGCTGGCACGCAGTCTGCAATCTCCTTGGCAAGCCGGCCTTAGGGCCAACGGACCGCAGGAGAGACCCGATGATCAGCCAGACCCTTCGCAAGCACTTGGTAGGTACTGCGCTCTTCGCTTGCTTCGCCAGCGCCGCCGTCGCAGCCCCCCAGGGCCAGGACGTCAGCCGCGAACAGGCCCTCATCGCCTCCACCCGCATTGCTGCCCAGGCCATGGTGCCCGCAGCCAAGCCGCTGGCAAGTCAAGGTCGTGGGGAACTCAAAGCCATCCCGGCACAGTCCAACGGTGACCGTCTGGTAAAGCAGACCCGCTGGGTATTCTGAGGTCATGACCATGATGTGGATGCTGCTGGTGATTGTGTTGTTCGCTGCAGCGGCGGTCGTGATCGGGATGTTGCTCAGCGCTTTGATAATGGGTCGTGCGCTCAATCAGACGCACAACCTCAACGGTCTGGATCTCGATCTGACCGCTGTGGAACCACGGATGGCGAGTCTGGATACCCAGGATTTCGCTAATAAAACCACTGCTCGCTGGACAGGTGCTGTCGTCCGCTGAGTGCACTTGTAATACATAGGAGAAACACCATGCTGAGCTGGGCTATCACTTTCCTGATCATCGCGATCATCGCAGGCGTCCTGGGTTTCGGTGGCATCGCCGGTACTGCCACCAGTATCGCCAAGATCCTGTTCGTGCTGTTCCTGGTGCTGTTCGTGGTGTCGTTCTTCATGGGCCGTCGTCGTCCCTGACGCCAGCCTCATGAGAAACAGGCTGCCGGTCGTGATGACCGGCAGCTGAGGCGCTGTCATCGAATTGCAGCTTCAAGCCGATTCAATGGACAACCTCGAAGTCGTCTCCTGACCCGAGACGCAAGGGCCACATGGTCGGGACGCTCTGCAGTACGGGAGGGTTCCAAGAGTACAGGGAGTACTTTCGCACTCGCGGCGGACTGGGCTGGATACGACCACACCCCTGAATTCGACCGGTTTCGTCTCAAGCGAAACCCGCCGGTGTCAGGGGTGTTGTCGTTTTGGCGCAGCGAAAAGTCTGGCGATCGGGCAGGTCTCAACCCTGCCAGAAGGCGTCCCACCAGGAGCGTTCGCCGCGAACGTCTTCCAGGACCACGGTGCAGGTGGTACCAGCCGCCAGCAGCAGGCCCTCGGGCAGCGGATCCAGGGCGATACGCACCGGTACCCGCTGGGCCAGGCGAACCCAGTTGAAGGTGGGATTCACGTCGGCGGTGAGTTCACGACTCTGGGGATTGTCGCGGTCATAGATGCCACGCGCGATGCTTTCCACATGCCCGCGTAACGTCTGGCCACTCATCAGGCGCATCTCGGCGGCCGCTCCCACCTGCACGTGGGGCAACTTGGTTTCTTCGAAGTAGCCATAGACCCAGAACGAATGGGCGTCGATGACGGCCAGCTTGGGTGCGCCGGCGGCGGCGTAGTCGCCCTTGAACACCGAGAGGTTGGTGACGTAGCCGTCGACCGGTGCCAGCACCCGGGTACGTTTGAGGTTGAGGCGCGCCGATTCCAGCTGGGCCTGGGCCTGGCGCAGATCGGCCTCGGCGGCCAGCGCGGCGCTGCTGGCGTCTTCGCGGTTCTCGCGGGAAACCACCAGGCTGTCGATGTCGGCACGGCGGCGGGCGTTCTGCTGGCGCATGGCGAGGGTGGCCTTGCGCGCGGCGACCGTGGCCTCGGCCTGATGCACGGCGATCTCGTAGTGCTCCGGATCGATCTGCAGCAGCAGGTCGCCCTTGTTGACCCACTGGTTGTCGCGCACGGCGATCTCGGTCACCAGCCCCGCCACGTCCGGCGCGATGGTGATGACCTCGGCGCGCACCCGGCCATCGCGGGTCCAGGGGTCGTTCATGTAGTGCACCCAGAGCAGCCGCCCGAGGATCAGCGCCAGGCAGACTACCAGCAGGGTAAAGAGCACGCCGAAGAGTTTCTTGAGGATCATGGCAGGAGTCCTAGCGATAGACGCACAGCGCCAGGGCGCAGTAGAGGCAGATGAACAGGGCCAGGCGCAGCAGCGCCGGATGCCAGACGACGTGGTAGAGGCCGACCGCGGCGAGCACCCGGTCAAGCGCCCAGGCGAGCAGGGCGGCGACCAGGAACAGCACCGTCACGGTGGGCAGGTAGAGGCCGTGGAAGGCGATTTCACGGGGCATGGGGGATCTCGTGATAGCGGGCCAGGGGCCCCTGGGGATCGAGCAGGGCACTGCGGATGAAATGCAGGTCGCTCTGCACCTGGCGCAGGGGCGACTCGTCATAGGGCAGTTCCGGCGGTTCGGTCACGGTCGCCACGGCAAGCAGGGCCGCGTCCACTGCCACCAGCGCCCGCCGCAGATGTTCCGCGCCGGGCTTGAGGAAGAGGCGCACCAGGGCGCGCCCGAGCACCCGGATGGCCTGGCGCCAGGCGCTGCTCTCGGCATAGCGCGGGGCCGCGGGCAGGCGGGCCTGCAACTGGCGCAGCTCGATCACCGCATGACCAATCTCCAGCACCACGAAGGCCCAGCCGATCAGGCGACGCTGCGCTTCACCGCGTCCGGCGCTGACGCCATAGGCCTGGTTGAGCAGGTCGCGGGTCTGGCCTTCGAAGGCCGGCGCCAGGTGCGGCAATGGCGCGCTCACCGCCCGCACCAGCTGCTGGCGCAGGTCGCGCTCCAGGCGGCGCCACAGCCAGGGGCTGTTGGGTGGCAGCAGCACCGCCGAGACCGCCGCGGTGATCACCATCGACAGGACCACGGCGATGCCGTTGTTGATGAAGGCGTAGGCGTCGTAGACCGGCGGGTTGTCGGGAATCGAGGTGAAGCAGAAGAACACCAGGCAACCCAGGCCATAGCCCATCCAGCCCGGGCGCAGGGAAATCCAGGTGCCCAGCATGAACACCGGCGCCAGGGTCAGCAGCAGCAGGGGCAGGCCGGTGATCCAGGGAAAGACGAAGAAGGTCAGGAAGAAGCCCAGCACCACGCCGCCACTGGCGCCGACCGCCATCTGCAGGGCGGTGCGCTTGGGATCGGGCGAGGCCGAGGCCAGCGCCGAGACGGCCGCGGCGTTGAGTGCCAGCATGCCGCCGCTGGGATAGGCGCTGGCGATCCAGAAGGCGCCCAGCACCAGCACCAGAAAGGCGCTGCGGATGCCGGTGACCGCCGCGCCCAGGGCATTGGCCTTGGCCACGAAGCGCGGCTTCCACTGTTCGCGACTGTGGCGCGGCGCTGCCAGGGAGGCATGGGTCTGCAGATAGCCGTGCCATTCGCCAGTGAAGCGAAAGAGCAGCTCCACGGCGGTCTCGACGTCGCGTCGGTCGGCTTCGCTCAGGGGTGGCAACTCGGCACGCAGGGCGCGAATGCTTGGCCGCAGGCCCTGATGCAGCTGCTCCAGACGCGCCGCCGCCGCCAGGGCCGCGCGTTCGGTAAGGGCCTGGCCGCGCCATTCCTCGAACACCTCCAGCAGCGGGGCCCAGAGGCGTTCGAGGGCTGCCAGTGGCAACTGGGCGTCGCGCTCGCGCAGGCGCATCAACAGGCGGCTGAGGGCATGCAGGCGGGTGGTCAGGCCCATGAATTCGGCGTTCAGCCGGGCCAGGCGCCCGCTGCGCATGCGCATGTGCGGGTCTTCGAAGGCCGAGGCGCTGCGCAGGCTTTCCAGCCCCACCGCCTCGGCGGCCAGGCGTACTCCGGCAGCCTCCAGGGAGGCACGGTCGAGACGACCGCGGAGGACGTCGGCGGCTAGTCCGGCAAAGCCACCCATGCGCCTATAGAGGGTCGCGCGCATGGCCGTGGCGCTGGTCTGCGGAAAGACCGCCGCGCTCACCGCGCCGCTGCAGAGCACGCCCAGGGTGATGGCCAGTACCCGCATCACCGCTGACATGAAGGCGGTATCGGCATTGAGCGCGGCCGGAATGCCGATCAGCGCGGCGGTGTAGCCCGCCAGCATGCAGGCATAGCTGCGAAAGTCACGGTAGCGCGCCGAACCGGCCACGCAGAGGCCGATCCACAACGCCAGGAAGATCAGGAAGGGCACCCGTTCCTGGGCGAACAGGGCGATCAGTACCAGCATCACCGCCAGTCCCAGCAGGGTACCCATGACCCGGTAGAAGCTCTTGGCCAGCACCTGGCCGCTCTGCGGCTGCATGACGATGAACACGGTGATCACCGCCGAGCTGGGGTGCGGCAGTTGCAGGCGCATGGCTAGCCAGAGGGTCAGGCTGGCGGCGAGCAGCACCTTGGCTTGGTACAACCAGAGGCTGCCATCGCTGCGCGCCCAGGCGCCCAGGGCCTGGCGCAGTGGCGAGTGGGTGGTAGCGTGGGTACTCACCGCGCGGCCCGCTCGACGGCGACGCGGGCCGGTACCAGATCCTGGTCGCCCGGCTCGCGTTCGAGGTCCGCGCCGCCGCCCAGGGCGACCAGGGCAGCGGCCTGGGCCGCCAGGCGCAGGGCGTGCACCTGGGCGGTGACGCGTTGCTGGGCGAACAGCCGGGTCTGGGCGTCGAGCACGTGCAGGTAATCGGTCAGGCCACGGCGAAAGGCCTCGCGGGCGATGTCGTAGGTGCGCTGGGCCTCCTGGCTGGCCTGGTCGGCGAGGGTGGCCTGCCTGGCCGCCGAATCGGCCTTGATCAGGGCGTCGGAAATGTCCTTGAGGGCGTCGATGAGGGTCTGGTTATAGGCGCTGATGGCCACGTCGTAGGCCGCCGACTCCGCGCCGAGGCGGCCGCGCAGGGCGCCACCGTCATAGATCGGCAAAGAAAAGGCGGGACCTATGAAGGAGCCGGTCTTGGCGTGGGTCAGCATCTCGCTGAGGCGACCCAGGGTCAGGAACTGGCCGACGTTGGCCACCAGGTCGATGTTGGGATAGAAGCTGGCGCGGGTGACGTCCACGCCCTTCGCCGCCGCGGCGATCTGCCAGCGACGCGCCACCACGTCGGGGCGCTTGCCGACCAGTTCCAGCGGCAGGGCGCTGGGCAGGCGCGGTGCCGCGCCCAGGGTCAGGCGCGGGCGCTGCAGGCTGGCGCCGGCACCCGGGCCCTTGCCGGCCAGGGCGGCAAGCTGGTTGCGATCCAGCGCCAGGGTCTCGTCCAGGGCTTCCAGCTGGCGTTCGGTCTCGGGCAGCAGGGCGCGCGCCTGGCTGACCTCGAACTGAGTGCCGAGGCCACCGTCCAGCTGGCGCTGGGCGAGGTCGGCCAGGTGCCGCTGCTGCTCCAGGGTAGCGGCGAGGATGTCACGCTGATCGTGGTGCAGGGCGAAGCCGATATAGCTGCGGACGATGTTGCCGGTCAGCTCCAGCTCGGCCGCGCGCACCTCGGCGGCGGCCTGGTGGGCCTGGTCCAGGGCCTGGGCGCTGGCGTCGCGTTCGCGGCCCCAGAAGTCCAGGGCATAGCTCAGACCCAGTTCGGCATTGTTGTTCCAGGTGGTGCGATCGGCCAGCTCGCCCGGGCCATAGAAGCCGTCGGTGGGCCAGCTGTAGCGCTTGAAGGCGCCCTTGCCCTCGACCTGCAGGGCTTCACGGGATTCGGCCAGGCCGGCCAGGGACTCGGCGCGGCGTACCCGGGCGGCGGCCGTGGCCAGGCGCGGGTTGTCCGCCAGGGCGCCGCTGATCCAGGCATCCAGCTGGGGATCGCCATAGGCGCGCCACCACTGGCGCTCGGGCCAGGCGGCCTGGCTGGCGGCGGCCTGGATGGCACCGTCGGTGGCCAGCGCCTGGTCATCGAGGCGCTGCGCCTGGGGCGCGTTGTGACCGGTACCGATACAGCCGGCCAGCAGGGTCGCGAGGGCGACCACCGTGAGCGCAGGCCAGACTCTGCTAGAGGAAGGCGACACGTGGAGGTCCGTTGGCAACAGGGCCATACCTGCGTCTGGCATGAGGCAGCGCAGCGAGGTTGGCGAGATGAGCTGGAACTGAAGAGGACGCCGTAGAGGACGGCCATGAACCGTGAGGTCAGCGGACGTTACCATTAGGCTGCTAACGATTCTATAAAATTCCGGGGTGGTCGATTAGCGCGCCAACCCGCGAATCTTTGTTTCACATACTGAAATAATATGGAGAATGACGCTTTTCCCGACTGTCGAGGCGGCATGGACACCCTGCACAACATGCGCGTTTTCGTCGCCGTGGTGGAAAGCGGCAGCTTCACCGGCGCGGCCCAGACGCTGCAGACCACCACGGCCCACGTCTCCCGGGCGGTGGCCCATCTGGAAACCCATCTGCGCACCCGCCTGCTGCACCGCACGACGAGACGCATCGCCCTGACCGAAGCCGGCCAGCGCTACCTGGCGCGCTGCGAGCAGATCCTCGCCTATGTCGAGGAGGCCGAAGCCGAGGCCGGGCACGCCCAGGCGCGGCCCGAGGGACGGCTGCGGGTGCACAGCATGACCGGCATCGGTCAGCATTACGTGATCCGCGCCATCGCCGGCTATCGCGCCCTGCACCCCGAGGTGCGCTTCGACCTGACCATGGCCAACCGCATCCCCGATCTGCTCGAGGAGGGCTTCGACCTGGCCATCGTGGTAGCCGTGGAGCTGCCCGACTCCGGCTTCGTCTCCCAGCAGATCGGCCACACCTACAGCATCCTCTGCGCCTCGCCGGCCTATCTGCAGGAACACGGCCAGCCGCAGACGCCGGCGGAACTGGCCAATCACGCCTGCCTGAGATTCATCAGCCCGGTGGTGTCCTTCGACCGCTGGCACTTCGACGGCCCCAATGGACCGGAAACCTATCGCATCGGCGAGACCCCCTTTCAGGTCAATGTCGGCGACGCCATGACCGAGGCCCTGCGCCAGGGACTGGGGATTGGCGTGCTGCCGCTCTATTCGGCGGTGGACGGCCTGCGCGACGGCAGCCTGGTGCGGGTGCTGCCGGCCTATCGCCTGCAGCGCCTCAACGTCTATGCCCTCTATGCCTCGCGGCAGTACCTGGATGCCAAGATCCGCACCTGGGTGGCCTATCTGCGTGAACAGATCCCCGGGGCGCTGGAGGCGGACGAGGCCTTCGTGCGGGCCGTCAGCGAAGTCGTCGGACAATCGCATTGAGATCGGCGGGGCGCTTGGACTAAGCTCGGGGGAGACCGGGCTGCACGCCGGTTCATAGTTAGTAAGCTATTGAAATATCGCCCGGTATCGCGGTCCTGAGGGCGACAGGACGGCTGCTCGACGGCACGCTCCGGTGTCGTCGAGGTCCATGTCCCGAGTCGGTGGTCACACCGACGGACCGCCGTGCAGGACGGCCGGATCATGCAGGCGGTCAGGGACCGCCGTCAGCGCCACGGGAGTCCAATGAGCGCCCAAGCAGGACCCACTCTGAGATTCGCCGACCAGCCGCTCAAGGGCATCGCCCTGATCTGCCTCGCGGTCTGGCTGTTCGCCTCCCACGACGCCCTCTCCAAGTACCTGTCCGGCTTCTATCCGGTGGTCATCGTGGTCTGGGCCCGCTACCTCTCCCACACCCTGCTGATGATGGGCATCTTCATCCCGCGCTCGGGGCTGGCGGTGATCCGCACCAAGCGGCCGGGGTTGCAGGTGCTCAGGGCGCTGTGCCTGATCGGCTGCAGCCTGTTCTTCACCACCGGGCTGCGCTATCTGCCGATGGCCGAGGCCACCGCGGTCAACTTCCTCGCCCCGCTGATGGTGACGGCACTGTCGGTGCCGCTGCTCAAGGAGAGCGTTACCCGCAGCCAGTGGGCGGCGGTGCTGGCTGGCTTCATCGGGGTGCTGGTCATCGTGCGGCCGGGCGGCCAGCTGTTCACCCCGGCGGTGCTGCTGCCGGTCTGCTCGGCGGTGTGCTTCGGCCTCTACCAGCTGCTGACGCGTCTGCTCAGCGGCATCGACAGCCCCACCACCAGCAACTTCCTCACCGGCATCATCAACACCCTGGTGCTGAGCAGCGTGGTGCCCTTCTTCTGGGAGATCCCGACCCTGACCCATGGCTTCATGCTGGCGCTGCTCGGCCTCTTCGGTATGTCCGGCCACCTGCTGCTGACCCAGGCCTTCCGTTATGCGCCGCCGGCGCTGCTGGCGCCCTTCAGCTACGGCCAGATCGTCACCGCCGGTATCATCGGCTACCTCGTCTTCGGCCATGTGCCGGACAGTGGCGCGCTGATCGGCATCCTCATCATCTGCGCCAGCGGCCTGGCGGTGGCCTGGCAGCAGAGCCGCAAGGCGTCCAGGGCCAAGAAGGCCCGGGCGGTGCCGGCGACGCAACCCGAAGCACTGCCGGAGGTGGTGGCCGATGCCACCACGGGCGCTCCGGCTCAGCGCAGTCCGTAATCGGCGATGATCCCGACGAGGATCGCCAGACCCGCCCAGTGGTTGTGCAGGAAGGCCTTGAAGCACACCAGCGGGTCGCGGTCGCGGGTGACGTGGAATTCCCAGGCGAAGCAGCCGGCCGCCACCAGCAGGCCCAGGTAGAAGGGCAGGCCCAGGCCGAAGCGGCCGCCGGCCAGCGCCAGGCAGAACAGGGTCAGGCCCTGCAGGGTGGCGATGATCACCCGGTCGGCATCGCCGAACAGGATGGCGGTGGATTTCACCCCGATCTTGAGATCGTCTTCGCGGTCGGCCATGGCGTAGTAGGTGTCGTAGCCCACCGTCCAGATCACGTTGGCGACGAACAGCAGCCAGGCCGCCGCCGGCAACGCGCCGGTCTCGGCGGTGAAGGCCATGGGCATGCCCCAGGAAAAAGCCGCACCCAGCACCGCCTGGGGGTAGTAGGTGTATCTCTTCATGAAGGGATAGAGCGCCGCCACGCCGAGGGCGCCAAAGGACAGCCAGACGGTGGTGGCATTGGTGCAGAGCACCAGGCCGAAGCTGAGCAGCACCAGCACGGCAAAGAACAGCAGGGCTTCCTTGGGCGAGATGCGCCCGGTGGCCAGGGGACGATTCCTGGTGCGGGCGACGTGGCCGTCGAAGTGGCGGTCGGCGAAGTCGTTGATCACGCAGCCGGCCGATCTCATCAGCACCACGCCGAGCACGAAGATCACCAGATTCTTCAGGCTCGGTACGCCCTCTGCGGCGATCCACAGCGCCCAGAGGGTGGGCCAGAGCAGCAGGTAGATGCCGATGGGTCGGTCCAGCCGGGTCAGCTGGACGAAATCGCGGATGCGCTCGCGGCGGGGGCGCGTGGCGATCACCCGGGCGCTGGGCTCGGGGCCGCGGGGGGCGGCAGGACGGCGATCACGGGGACGGGAGGCGTTCTTTTTCATCGGACGGCTGCATGGCGAAGGGCCTGGCGATTATAGGGGCCCCGGGGCTTGGCCGCTGCCGTCGTGATGATCCGCCTAGCCCTCGCGCCCGGCGTGAGGCCAGAAGGCCGGCAGGAAGACCTCGCCCACCAGGATTGCCAGGGGACCGCGCCGGAACACCGAGCGCCGGTGCCCAGCAGGGCGTGGTTGCCGCCCCTGCGGGCAGCCAGGCCAGCGGATAGCGGCAGGCCTCCAGCGGCCCGCGGACAAAGGCCGGCGCCTGGAACAGCCAGTGCCCGAGCGGCCGCTCGCCTAGCGCCGCCAGGTCGAAATCCGCCGCTTCCAGGGCTTCGCGCGCCGCCACGCTGCGGGCGAAGACCCAGGCTTCGCCATTGCCGCGCAGCCAGACCTCGCGCACCCAGCCGGGGCTGGCCGGCGGCACCTCGAGCGCCTGGCACTCGTCCGGGCGCAGTGGTTGCCAGCCCTGGGCGATCACCTCGACGGCGAAGCGTCCGCCGCTGAGGGCGGTCAGCCGTTCGGTGAGCGAGCCGCGGTCCGCATAGAGCCAACCGCGCGGTGCCTCGCTGTAATCCGGCACCTGGCTGGCCGCCGCGCGGGTCAGCCAGCGCGGGGCGCCGTCACAGACCCCAGACATTGCCCAGGGTGCTCAGCAGGGAGGGCTGGGTGCCTTGCTTGCCGAGATAGCCGAGGATCACCTGGGCGAACTGGCTGGTCATGCCGCTGTTCATGCCCAGGGCGTTGAAGGTCTTGTCGACGTCCTGGCGGCTGTCGACATTGCCCAGCAGGCTGCCCAGCGGACTCTGCTTGGCGTCCTGACCGCCGCCACCGAGCAGACTACCCAGGCCGCCCAGTTGCGCCAGCCCGCCGGTGGCATTGGCGCCGGCCAGCTGATCCAGGCCTGGCACGGCCTTGGCCAGCTGGCGATAGTCGTTGCCCACCAGTTGATTCTTGGCCAGGCCGAGCAGGGCGCCGGTGCCACCCACCGCCTGCTGCGGGGTGACGTTGAGCTGGCTGGTCAGCGCCTGCAGCAGGCCCTGGGCCTGGGGCGTGGCCGCCGCGGCGGCGGTGGCCTTGGCGTTGTTGTTGCCGTTGGCGCCGTTGTAGGCGTTGACGGCGTCGTTGAGGTTGAAGGCGAATACCGGGCTGGCGGCGAGCACCAGCGGCAGGGCGAGAACGGACAGACGCATGGGCGGACTCCAGCGGGCTTCATGAAAGGTCAGAGGATAACCCGACGGCGATGACCACAGACTGAACGGCGTCCCTGCAGGGAGCGGACGCTGCGGTTATCATCGCCGTTTTGCCGGGAGAACCGAGATGCTCAACGGGTTGTGGCTGGGCTTCTTCATCGTTGCCGGGATCAGCGCCTTCGGCCAGTGGCTGGTAGCCGGCAATGCCGGGGTCTTCGCCGCCATGGTGGAGAGTCTGTTCGCCATGGCCAAGCTGTCGGTGGAAGTCATGGTGCTCTTGTTCGGCACCCTGACCCTCTGGCTCGGCATCCTGCGCATCGCCGAGAAGGCCGGGCTGGTGGACGCCCTGGCGCGGCTGCTCGGACCGCTGTTCGCCCGGCTGATGCCCGAGGTGCCGCGCGGCCATCCGGCGCTGGGACTGATCACCCTCAACTTCGCCGCCAACGGCCTGGGCCTGGACAACGCTGCCACGCCCATCGGCCTCAAGGCCATGCGCGCCCTGCAGGAACTCAACCCCAGCAGCACCACGGCGAGCAATGCGCAGATCCTCTTCCTGGTGCTCAACGCCTCCTCACTGACGCTGCTGCCGGTGACGGTGTTCATGTACCGCGCCCAGCAGGGCGCGCCCGATCCGACCCTGGTGTTTCTGCCGATTCTGCTGGCCCACACCTGCGCCAACCTGGTGGGACTGTTCTCGGTGGCCTTCATGCAGCGGCTGAAACTCTGGGATCCGGTGGTGCTGGCCTGGATCGGCGGGGGCGCCCTGGCCTTTGGCGCCTTCGTCGCCTTTCTCTTCACCCTGACCGCCACGGCGCTGGCCGGGCTGTCATCGCTGCTCGGCAACCTGACCCTGTTCGGCATCATCCTGGCGTTCATGATCCTTGGCGCCCTGCGCAAGGTGCCGGTCTACGAAGCCTTCGTCGAAGGCGCCAAGGAAGGCTTCGACGTCGCCAAGTCGCTGTTGCCCTACCTGGTGGCCATGCTCTGCGCGGTGGGCGTGCTGCGCGCCTCCGGCGCCCTGGAAGCCATCCTCGAGGGCGTTCGCCATGCGGTGACCTTCTTTGGCTGGGACACCCGCTTCGTCGAGGCCCTGCCCACCGCCCTGGTCAAGCCCTTCTCCGGCAGCGCCGCCCGCGCGCTGCTGATCGAGACCATGCAGACCCACGGCGTGGACAGCTTTCCGGCGCTGGTGGCGGCGACCATCCAGGGCAGTACCGAGACCACCTTCTATGTGCTGGCGGTGTACTTCGGCGCGGTGGGCATCCAGCGCGCCCGCCATGCGGTGGGCTGCGCCCTGCTGGCGGAATTCACCGGGGTCACGGCGTCGATCCTGATCTGCTACTGGTTCTTTGGCTGAGCCTTGGGTTCCAGGTCGACCATCCAGTCGTTTTGCACCATGCGCCGCTGACGGCGCGTGGTCAGCTGCTGGGTCTGCCAGTCCTCGGCGATCAGCGCACAGTAGCTGCCGTCGTGCTGGCCCAGGCGAAAGCGCCGGCGTACCCCGATGGGGTCGTGATCCGAGCCATAGAAGGCTACCGCGCGGATCTCCAGGCCCTCGAACACCCAGCCCTCGGGCGGCCGGTGGTTTTCCAGGGTCAGGCCGTTGTACTCGGCGGCGCGGCGGATCAGGCCCTGGAAGGTACCTATGTGCGTGAAGTCACCGGTGTTGAGCGGACCCTGGTGGGTCGCCTCGCCTAGCACCAGATCAGGGTCGAAGTCATCCTGGCCGCTCTCGCGGATGTCGGTGACATCGGTATAGAGCGTTTCGCGATTGGTCTTGAGGATCACCGTGAGCTGGTTGATGAACACCGGCTCGGCGCTCATGTTGGACAGCAGGCAGAGGGCGCCCACGCCCTTGCCGGCGCCACGGTTGATGATCAGCCGCGGCTGGCGCTGGCGCTTGTAGTTGTTGAGCAGGAGCTGCGCATAGAGCACCCAGACGCCCAGGGTGCAGCACTGGGCAAAGAGCGTGAGGACTTGGGAGTTGTCTTTCAACCACTGGAACATGGGGGCACTTCGCTGCAAGGAATGAGCATCGGAAATACCATTCGGGTTTCAGGTTCCACCGCTTCGCTGGCCAAAGGGCCGCGCTGAGAACATCGCCACAGCTCGGGCGTCCAAGCCTGAGAGGTCATCACGCCAAGGAAAACCGCCATGCTGCGTCTATCGCTACTCTGCTGCACCGCCCTGCTGAGCACCGCCGTGCTGGCCGAACCCCTTTCCTGCGACCAGCTCAAGGCCGACATCGAGGTCAAGATCCAGTCGGCCGGAGTGACCGCCTATACCCTCGAAGCGGTCCCCAATGCCGAGGTGCGCGATCCCAATATGGTGGTGGGCAGCTGCGCCAACGGGACCTACAAGATCCTCTATCAGCGCAACGACTGAACCCCGGCCCGAGGGACAGACCGTTCATCCGCTGGATACTTGTACAGTTCCGCCCGGCTTAGTACTGTTTGCGCATACAGTATTTAGCCAAGAGGGTAATGCCATGTCGCCGTTCGCCCGGATTCGCCAAGCTCTGTCCCTTTCCCAGCCCGCGCCGCGCTGGATGGAACGCGAGGATTTCCTGCGCATGAGTCGCCAGCTGCGCGAGCAGAAAGGTCGTCCGCCCATGGTCCGCACCCAGGACCGCAGCCAGGATGATTGGCTCAGCGTGCCGGCCTAGCGGCCTGTCGCCTGACCGTGCTGGCCGCCTTGCCAGCAGCGGGTCAGAAGGGCGAGCAGATGCCTCGCTCGGAACTCACCAGTTCGCGCGGGCCGTCGTAGAGGGTGATCTCGCCCTGGCCAAAGGTGTTTTCGGCTTCCAGGCGATAGCGCCGGCCGGCCTGGAAGTCCTGGTAGTCCAGTTCCAGATAGCACTGGATCTGCAGCGGTTCCCGCCAGCCGAATCGCGAACCGAAGCCACCGCCGCCATAGAGTTCGTAGCGATAGCTCACCTTGAGGCTGTGGCTGCCTGGAGAAAGCTGAAAATAGCGGCCGTCGTCGAGACGCCTGCCGTCCTGGGATTCGGCCAGCAGCGAAGCGCCTACCGCGGGTTCGCGCAGCACCAGATCGACCCACGCCTGATGGGGATCCACAGGGGGCAGCGGCGTGGTGCAGCCGCCCAGCAGTAGCAGCAGAGGGACCAGCAGGCGCAGACGCATGGATGGCGACTCGCGGCAGGGAGATCAGGCGAGTCTACACGTCGCCGCAACGACTGGCAGTGCTGCGCGCCACTTCCTGATTGCGCTCGTCATAGAGGCGCGCCCAGGGCCGCCAGCCGGTCTGGCCGGCTTCCAGGCGATAGCGCTCGCCCGCGGCGAAGGCCTTGTAGTTGAGGGTCACCAGGCAGGTGCGCGCCAGCGGATCGGCCACCTGGGCGCCGATGTTGGTGGGCTGCACCTCGAACTGGTAGCGTACCTGCAGATCATGGCTCCCTGGCCAGACCTGGAAATAGCGTTTGTCTTCGAGATCCTTGCGATCGGCGCGCAGGGCTTCCAGCTTGGCCTTGCCGTCGCTGTCCAGATCGATCCAGGCCTGTGCCGGATCGGGCTTGGGCAAGGGCCACAGGGAACAGCCACCTAGGAACAGCACAGGCAACAGCAGGCACAGTCTACGCATGACGGCTACAACTCCGGGCAGGGAAGGGCGCGCCACCCAGCCAGGCACCCTGCCTGCGCAACGCACGAGCCGCTGGCTGGCGCTGCTGTCCCTCGTTATCGGACTGAGCGGTTGTACCTCGGTCGGGTACTACGGCCAGATGGTACAGGGCCAGTGGGCGCTGATCCGTGATCGCGAGCCCATTGCGACGGTCGTCGCAGATCCGGCGCGCCCCGCCGTCCTGCGCGAACGCCTCGCTGTCGCGGCGGCGGCCCGCCGCTTCGCCAGTGCCGAGCTGGCCCTGCCCGACAACGCCAGCTATCGCGGTTTCGTCGAGCTCAGGCGGCCCTTCGTGCTGTGGAATGTCTTCGCCACCGCCGAATTTTCCACTCGGCCCACCACCCACTGCTTTCCCATCGCCGGTTGCGTGGCCTATCGCGGCTACTACCAGGAAGCCAAGGCGCGGGCCGAGGCGCAGCGGCTGCAGGCCCAGGGCCAGGACACCTATGTCGGTGGCGTGCCGGCCTATTCGACGCTGGGCTGGTTCAGCGATCCCCTGCTCAGCAGCATGCTGCGCTGGGACGACGACCAGGTGGCGGCGACCATCTTCCACGAGCTGGCGCACCAGCGGTTCTATCTGCCCGGCGATACCGCCTTCAACGAGTCCTATGCCACCTTCGTCGAGGGCGAAGGCCTGCGGCAATGGCGCGCCAGTCGCGGCCTGCCGCCACCCGATGCGGGGCGCGAAGCCCGCTATCAGCAATTCCGCGCGCTGCTGCTGACCGCTCGCGCAGACCTGGCCAGGCTCTATGCCCAGCCATTGACGACCGCGGCCAAGCGCGCGGCCAAGGCCAGACGCTTCGCGCAGCTGCGCAGCGATTACCAGCGGCTGCGCGCTACCCCGGCCTGGCGTGACGATCGCCGCTTCGATGGCTGGATGAGCCAGCCGCTCAACAACGCGCGGCTGGTGCCCTATGGTCTGTACGAACAGTGGGTGCCGGCCTTTGCCGCCCTCTATCGACAGCACCCGGGCAATTGGCCGGCGTTCTTCCAGCGGGTCCGACTGCTGGGCGAGCGCCCGGCGGCCGAACGCGAGCAGGCGCTCAAGGCGCTGCTCGGCCAGGCGATAGCGCAGCCCTAGCGCGGCGCTCGCCAGTTGGACCAGGCGGCGACCAGACCCAGCGTTGCCGCCAGGGCCAGTCCCAGCCGCGGTGCCAGGCTGCTGTCCAGATGCAGCAGCAGCGCCAGGGCCGCGGCGCCCAGGGCCATGCCGGTCTGGCGCGCGGTGGCCTGGACGCCGCCGGTGGCGCCGTTGCGACCGGCCGGGGCGGCGGTCAGCATGATCCTGTTGTTGGGTACCTGGAAGAAACCGAAGCCGATGCCGCCGAGGATCAGGCAGGGGATCAGCAGGGCGGTCGAGCGCTCCAGCGGCATGACCGCTGCCGCGGCCAGTCCCAGGGCGATGCCCAGGCCACCGAGCATGCACAGCCGCTGCGGCGGATGGCGATCGGCCAGGCGCCCGGCCACCTGCGCCGAGACGGCCACGGTGAGCGGCCAGGCCAGCATCAGCAGGGCGACCTGCAGGGGCACCAGCCCGAGCTGGTGTTGCAGATAGAAAGGCAAGGCGAGAAAGCAGAGCATCTGCGCGGCAAAGGAACAGACCGAAGCCAGCACCGAATGACGCATGGCCGGCAACCCCAGCAGGTCCACCGGGAGCAGGGGCGCCGGCAGACCGCGCTCGCGGCGGACCAGCAACACCAGGCTGGCCGCGGCCAGCAGCAGCAGGCCCACGCCCTGCAACGGCGCGGCGCCGAGGCGTTCGAGACCGCCGATGCCGGCGCAGAACAGCAGGGCGTTGAGCAGCACGCTGAACGGATCGAGGCGGCGCTGCGCACGAGGACTGTCGGGCAGGTTGTGCACCAGCAGCGCGATCAGCATCGCCACCGGCACATTGACGGCGAACAGCCAGGGCCAGCCGCCCAGGACCAGGATGGCCGCCCCCAGGCTGGGCGCAGCGGCCGATCCCAGGGCCACGCAGAGGGCATTGATGGCGATGCCACGACCCAGCCGGTCACGCGGATAGGAGAGCCGGACGATACCGGCGCTGACGCACATGATGGCAGCGGCGCCCACCCCCTGCAGCGCCCGCGCAGCCACCAGGCTGGCGAGATCCGGCGCCAGGGCGCAGCCCAGGGAGGCCAGGCCGAAGATCCCGACCCCGGCAGTGAAGACCGGGCGCAGGCCAAGACGCTCGGCCACCGCGGCCAGGGGAAACAGCAGGGCGACCAGACTCAGCTGATAGGCGCTGACGATCCAGACCGCCGCGGCGGCCGAGACGTCCAGAGCTTCGGCGATGCTGGGCAGCGCCAGGTTGGCGATGCCGCTGTCCAGCACCGTCATGCTGATGGCCAGCAGCAGGGCGGCCACGGCGCGATAGCGGCGAGGCGGGGGCAGGCCGTCGGTGACGGCGGCGGTGATGCTCAATCCTCGACCTTCACGTGCTGGTCGCTTTCGCCAAGCTTCCAGTAGCCGGCCGCCTTGACCCAGTCCCGCGGCAGTCCCTTGGCCAGCAGCGCCTGGCGCGCGGCGCGGGCTTGGGTGGCTTCACCGGCGATCCAGGCATAGCCTTCGCCCGCGGGCAACTCCAGCTGCTCCAGGGCGTCCACCAGGGCATTGGCCGCGGTTTCGCGATAGACCCAGCGGATCTCGGCGGCGGCGGCCGTCGACAGGGCGATCTCCAGGCCAGGACGAGCCACTTCGGCGACGACCTGGACGCGGACGCCGGCTGCCAGCTGCTCCAGGCGGCGGGCGATGGCGGGCAGGGCGGTTTCGTCGCCGGCCAGCAGGTACCAGTCGAAGTCCTCGGGCGGCACCAGGGCGCCCTTGGGGCCACCGATGATCAGCTCGGCACCCGGCTGCGCCTGGCGGGCCCAGGTGGTCAGCACCCCGGCTTCATGCAGATAGAAGTCGATGGCCAGTTCGCCACGGGCGGCATCGTAGTGGCGCGGCGTGTAGTGCCGGCCCACCAGCTGCTCGGGGCTGGCGGCGCGGATCGGGGTGGTGTCGGCGGGGACGAACAGCTTCACGTGCTCGTCGAAGGCCGCGCTCTGGAAATCGGCCAGATCGCTGCCACCAAAGGTCAGGCGCAGCAGGTCGCCACCCAGGTCTTCGCGGCGGACGACGGTCGCCCAACGGCGCTTGAGGTCGAAGCGCACACGCTGGAAAAGGTGAGGGGCACTGGCATCGCCCTCGCGGCTGTGAAAAGATGTCGCCATTGCGGAGGTACCATTCATTGAGGTTCCTCACTATATTCGAGGTAAGCAGCTTTCATGTCAACCGCCGCCGCCATTGCCGAATCCCTGATGGATCTGAAACGGCAGATGCGCCAACAACTGGATGAGACCCTCAAGGCCTCCGGACTTTCCTTCGCCCGCTACAAGGTGCTCAAGGTGCTGGAACGCCTGGGGCCCTGCCGTCCGGGCGAGGTCGCCGAACAGCTGCGCCATGCGCCCCGTACCCTGACCGATGCCTTCGACGCCCTGGAGCGCGATGGCCTGGTACGTCGCGAACCCCACCCCCAGGATCGCCGGGCGCTGCTGGTCCATCTGACCGAGCAGGGCCGCCAGGCGCTGGACCAGGCCCAGGTGCCGCGCACCCAGGCACTGGAAGCGGTCTTCGCACCGCTGGATGCCAGCGAGCAGGCGCAGTTGCTGGCCTATCTGGAGCGGGTTCGCATCCGCAATTGAGTCGCGGGCGAACTCCCTATCGGTCGTTGCGCTCGAAAGAGACACCCTACCGAAGAGAGCCTGCCATGAATGACCAGCGTTCCGATGCCCACCTAGGCAAGACCCCACCCAACGAACCCGCCCTCGATGAGGCGGGCCGTCCGGTGGATGTGGTGAAAAAGGACATGGAGCAGCCGGAATCGACGCCGACCGATGCCATCGACAAGGTCATCACGCCGACCGACATCAAGACCAAGGAGCAGGAAGCCGAAGCGCTCAAGCGCAAGACCGCCGAGGTCGAGCGCAAGCTGGAGCGCTGATGCTCCACGTGGAACCTCGGGCCGCCGAGGTTTCCATTGCCTCGGCAGGCGTGGTCAGCCATAGCGGCAGCCATGCCTAGTCATAGCGGTATTGCACTGGCCCAGTCTGGACTGGGCTCCTACTCTGGGCGTTGATCGTCATCAGCTCAAGGAGCGCTCTTGGACCAGTCCACCTTCATCGAGCAACTCGCCCGCGAGGGCTTTCAGTCACCGGTGCTGGTCGAGCGCGAAGCCCTGGGCAGCCTGGAATCCCATGCTCATCCCTTCGAAGCGAAGGCGTTAGTCATCCAGGGCGAACTCCGCATTCGCACGGCAGCGGGCGAGCGTCGTTACGGGGCAGGGGAGGTCTTTCACCTAGCTGCCCATGAGCCTCACTCGGAGGTCTTCGGCGCCCAGGGCGTGCGCTATCTGGCGGGTCGGCGACCGGCCTAGCCCTCGCTGTCGTTCTTCTCGATATCCTTGCGCTGGCGGTTGAGGATTACGCAGCCGTAGACACCGCCCCCCAGCAGCAACAGGGCGAGGATGGAAAAGAGGGTCATGAAGATGGAGTCGTTCATCGTGCTCTCCGAAAGCGGGGTCGGAGCAGTCTAGCGACTCGCCGAGGTCTCAGCGAACGGGCTCTGGAACAGGGTGTTGCCGATGCCTGGGCGGCACCGGCAGGCACCTGTGACCCTTAGCCTTCGAGCGTGGCGTTCAGGTTGATCTTGGCGCCCTTGAGCACCTTGGACACCGGGCAGCCTTCCTTTGCCTGATTGGCAATGGTGGTGAACTGCTCCTGGGTGGCACCGGGGATCTTGGCCTTCATGGTCAGATCGATGGTGGTGATCTCGAAGCCATCACCGACCTTGTCCAGGGTCACGTCGGCCTTGGTCTCGATCCGCTCGGGGGTCAGACCGTTCTGGCCCAGCAGCATGGAGAAGGCCATGGAGAAACAGCCGGCATGGGCCGCGCCGATCAGTTCTTCGGGGTTGGTACCCGGGGTGCCTTCGAAACGGGTATTGAAGCCGTAGGCATTGTCCTTGAGCGCGCCGCTCTCGGTGGAGATATGGCCTTTGCCATCCTTCAGACCGCCTTGCCAGACTGCGGAAGCATATTTCTTCATGGAGCGTCTCCGGTTGTGGATGAGAATTCATCTAGAACCATGCGGCAGCCGGTAAGTTCGTTGCAGTCGATCCGGGACCGCCGTGGTCAACCCTTTTCGACCACCTCTGGAGGCCCCCATGAACTACCGCAATCTAGGCCGCACCGGTCTGAAGATCTCGCCCCTCTGCCTTGGCTGCATGACCTATGGCGTGCCCGAGCGCGGCAATCACCCCTGGACCCTGCCGGAAGACCAGAGCCAGCCGCTGCTGAAGAAGGCGCTGGATCTCGGCATCAATTTCTTCGACACCGCCAACAGCTACTCCGACGGCACCAGCGAAGAGATCGTCGGCCGTTTCCTCAAGGCCAACGCGGTACGCGAGGAGATTGTGCTGGCGACCAAGGTGTACTTCCCGCTGCGCGACAAGCCCAATGTCGGCGGCCTGTCGCGCAAGGCCATCTTCGCCGCCATCGACGCCAGCCTGCAGCGGCTGGGCACCGACTATGTTGATCTCTACCAGATCCATCGCTGGGACTATCACACGCCCATCGAGGAGACCCTGGAAGCCCTGCACGACGTGGTCAAGGCCGGCAAGGCGCTGCACATCGGTGCCAGCAGTATGTACGCCTGGCAATTCGCCAAGGCGCTGCACACCGCCGAGCGCCATGGCTGGACGACATTCGCCACCATGCAGAACCACGTCAATCTGCTTGCTCGTGAAGAGGAGCGGGAGATGCTGCCGCTCTGTCGCGATGCCGGCATCGGCGTGATCCCGTGGAGTCCGCTGGCCCGTGGCCGCCTGACCCGCGACTGGGACGCCAGCACCGCGCGCACCGAAAGCGACGCCTTCGGCAAGACGCTCTATACCGCCAGCGAGGAATCCGATCGGCAGATCGTCGCCGCCGTGGCGCGCATCGCCGAAGCCCGCGGCGTGCCGCGTGCCCAGGTGGCCCTGGCCTGGCTGCTGCAGAAGCCGGGCATCGACGCGCCCATCGTTGGGGCGTCCAAGCCGCAGCATCTGGAGGATGCGGTGGCGGCGCTGGAACTGCAGCTGAGCGAAGAAGAGATCGGTGCCCTGGAAGCGCCCTATGTGCCGCATCCGGTGGTGGGATTCAGCTAAGCACGCGAGCAGCCCTCACCCCGCCCTCTCCCGGGGGGAGAGGGGGAAGAGCGGATCGGTGCGGTCTGATGAGCCCTGGTGCCCAAGACCCTGCAGAACCTGCTGCGCTCTTTAAAGTGAGGGGCCTTCAGGCGCACCCGAGTCTCACTTCATAAAGACGGGGGTCGCTCTGCTCCCTTCTCCCAGGGGGAGAGGAGCTGGGGTGAGGGCGTCCGGACTCAGGCGTACTGGTCGGCGATCTGGCGTTCAGCGCTGGCCAGGGCGGCGCTCTTGGCTTCGTCGCCGTAGGCCAGGCCTTCGGCGCGGACGATCTGGACATCGGTGATGCCGAGGAAGCCCAGCAGCAGCTTCAGATAGTCTTCGTGGGCGATACCGGTGGGCTTGCCGGCATGGATGCCGCCCGCGGTGGCGACGATGATCGCCTTCTTGTCGCCACACAGGCCTTCCGGACCGGCTTCACCATAGCGGAAGGTGGTGCCGGCCACGGTGATGCGGTCGATCCAGGCCTTGAGCTGGGTCGGGATGGTGAAGTTGTACATGGGCGCACCCAGTACCAGTACGTCGGCGGCGAGGAATTCCTGCAGGGCGCGGGCGTTGCGCTCGGCTTCGTCGCGTTGCTCGGCGCTGCGCTGCTCGGCCGGGGTCGCACCGGCAGCCAGACTGGCCGCGGAGAAGTGACCCAGGGAATCGTGGGCGAGGTCATGGTAGCTGACCTCGAGGCCAGGCGTAGTGGCCTTGAGGGCACCGACGACCTTGGCGGTCAGGGCACGGGAGGCGGAATGATCACCCAGGATGCTGGAATCGATGTGCAAGAGCTTCATGGCGGTAGTCCTGTATGGTTCGACGCGATGAGCCCAGACTACCGATAAGACGATCGGCTGATTAGTCGCCTAGAATGCGATGCTTCGTCCCATGGATAGGACAATCGCCCATGCAAGACCTCAATGATCTCGCCTACTTCGCCAAGGTGGTGGAAGCCGGGGGTTTCGCTGCCGCCGGGCGCCTGCTGGGCATTCCCAAGTCGCGACTGTCCCGGCGCATCGCCGAACTGGAGACCCGCTTGGGCGCGCGGCTGCTGCAGCGCACCACCCGTACCCTGACCCTGACCACCCTCGGCGAGCGCTACCTGGTGCACTGCCAGGCATTGTTGCGCGAGGCGGAGAGTGCCGCGGAAACCGCCGCCAGCCTGTCCAGCGAACCTCGGGGTCCGCTACGGGTGTCCTGCCCGGTTGCCCTGGCGCAGCAGTACCTGCCGGAGGTGGTGACGCAGTTCCTCGCGCGCTATCCCCAGGTGCAACTGGACCTGCTGCTGGTGAACCGGCGGGTCGACATCATCAACGAAGGGGTGGACGTCGCCCTGCGCGTACGGGACCTCGATGACGAGGAGCCGGGGTTGGTGGTACGGCGACTGCGCCAGGCCGCGGTAGTGCTGGTGGCGACCCCCGGGTTGCTCGCCGGGCGATCCCTGGATTCACCGGAGGCCCTGCTGGGCCTGCCGCTGCTCGGCGCCCTCGAAGTGGATCGCAAGGTGCATCTGCGCCTGGTGGGGCCCCAGGGCGAACGGCGCGAGCTGGTCCTGGAAGCCCGACTGGGCATCGATGACTTCGGCGTCCGCAAGACCGCCGCCCTGGCTGGCCTCGGCTATACCGCGCTGCCGCTGATCTATTGTCAGGCCGAGCTGGACGAAGGCCGCCTGCAGCGGTTGCTGCCGGCCTGGTCCGTTCCCGGCGGCCATCTGCAGGCCGCCTACGCCCATCGCCGCGGCCAACTGCCAGCCGTACGAGCCTGGCTGGAGCATCTGGAGGCCAGCCTCCAGACTTACGATGGGGCGCCGGTCTAACATAGGACTGTCCAGTCCTTATTCGGTCTGTATTTGGTTCTCTGATGCACGGCTGGTAGTCTGATGGGCAATCTATGACTGCCTGGGTCATCCCCGTCGGGAAACCCAGGCATTCGGCTCAGGAGGACATCCGATGAAAACCGAAACCATCAGCTATCTGAAACGTCATGCGGCCAATCTGGATCTCGACGAGCCCATGATCGTTACCCAGAACGGGGTGCCGGCCTATGTCGTCGAGTCCTATGCGGAGCGTCGGCGCCGCGACGAAGCCATTGCACTGGTCAAGTTGCTGGCCATGAGTTCGCGTGAGGATGACGAGGGGCAGCATCAAACCGTTGCGCAGATCAAAGATCGCTTGGCTGGGCGTTTCTCAGGAGAGTGAATGAACTTGACGCTACGGTTTACCGAGTGCGCCGCCCTGAGTCTGGAAGATCAGATCCATCATCTGGCCGATCACACCAACCAGCAGAATGCGCTCGCCAGGATCACCGGGCTGATCGAAGCCGTCGAGAGCCAGCTGCCATCAGCGCCCCTGGCCTTTCCCGTCAGCCGCCAGGCCAGTGAGTTGGGCGTACTGCATTACCGTGAATTCAATCATGACGGTTTCCGGGTCTTCTACGAGATCAAGGCCGCGGAACAGGCGGTGGTAGTGCTGCTGATGCTCAGGCAGAAGCAGAGCGTGGAAAAGGCGCTGATCCGCTACTGCCTGTTACGCTAGATCACTGTCGCCCAGGCTGAGGCGAGCAGCAGCGCCGCCATCCCCAGGTTGAAGCCGCGCCAGGCGCGGGTCGATTTCAGGCCATGCGCCGCGACCCGGCCAAGCAGCGCCCAGAGGCCCAGGCAGGGTACGGACACCAGTAGGAACACCAGGGCCAGCACCAGCACCTGTTGCCAGAGATCGGCACCGGGTTCGGCGTAGACGGTCACCACCGCCAGCGCCATGCTCCAGCTCTTGGGATTGAGCACCTGCAGCCCGGCGGTACCCCCAAAGCCCAGGCGGGCACCGTCATCCGCCACCTTGGGCGCGCCGGCGCGGGCCAGTTGCCAGGCCAGCCAGCTCAGCCAGAGCACCCCCGCCCAGGCCAGGCCGCGCTGCCAGTCGGGATGTTGTGCCAGGGTCTGGCCGAGACCGAAGCCCACCACCAGCACCAGGACCACCGCGCCCAGGCTGCCGCCCAGCACCAGCGGCAGGCTGGCCCGGGCACCATGGCGGGCGCTATGGCCGAGGATGAGCACATTGGTCGGTCCGGGGGTGATGGAGGCGACCAGGGCGAACAGCAGGAAGGGCAACAGGGACATGGGAGACTCCTGGAAGGACTGAGCCACCAGGGTCGCAAGCCTTGCCGCTAGCGGTCTGGAAGATTCGAGCAGCGCGCGCGATAGGCCGCCGGGGTCAGGCCATAGGCGCGGCGGAACCAGCGACCCAGGTGACTCTGGTCGGCGAAGCCCAGGGCGGCGGCGGTTTCCGCCGGCGACAGGCCGTCGGCCAGCAGGCGGCGCGCCCGCGACAGGCGCAGCTGCACCAGATAGGCATGGGGCGCCAGCCCAAAGGCGGCCTTGAAGGCACGGGTCAGGCGGAATCTGTCGACGCCAGCGGCCTGGGCCAGTGCTTCCAGACCGATGTCCTCATGGTGATGGGCATGCAGGAAGTCGCGGGCACGCAGGGCCACCTGGGGCAGCCGTGGATCGCCGGCCTGCGGCGCCCGCCATTGCAGGTGCGGCAGGAGGCGCAGCAGGAGGGCATCGAGGGCGCTCTGGCGGACGATGCGCAATTCCGGACGACTCAGGACCTCATGGGCCCAGGCCACGGCGCGATGCAGCTCGGCCTGTTCCACCAGGGTCCGGGCGAAGCCGGGTTCGCCCAGGGGCCGGGCGTCGCCGTGTAGCCCCTGCAGCTCGCGCGCCAGCCACTGGGGATCGAGATAGAGCATGGAATAGGTGAAGCCCTCGGCCTCCGGTGCCTGGCCGTCGTGCAGTTCGCCGGGCTCCAGCAGGAAGACCTGCCCGGGGATACTCAGATGACGCTGGCCCCGGCAGTGGAATTGCTGCAGACCCTGCTCGGTGTAGCCGACCAGATAGGCGTCGTGCCAGTGCGGGTCATAGGCATGGCCCTCGAAATGGGCGCGCAGGGTCTCGATGCCGGTCTCGGCGTCCTGCTGCAGCTGGATCCAGTGATCGTCGGCCATGGCGAGAAGAAAAAGCTCTGCGGGCTTTCCAGTCTAGGCTGAGATCCGGCGGCGGTCTGGAAGATTCGTGCAGCGTTAGCCACCCAGACGCGCGGGCAGCTCCCGCGCCAGATGGCGGATCAGCTCGGACAGTCGGCGCGGCACGTGGCGCTGCTGGCGATGCACCGCATAGATGGTCGCCGCCGATGCCTCGTGATCGGTCAGCAGCGGTACCAGGGCGCCGCTGGCGATCAGCTCGGCCACGTCCCATTCCGATCTCAGGATCAGCCCGTGGCCCTCCAGCGCCAGGCGCACCACCACCTCGCCATCGTTGCTGCTCAGGCTGCCGCGGACCTTCTGGGCGAAATGCTCGCCGTCCCGGGTGAAGCGCCAGACGGCGTAGTCGCCCGCGTCCTGGCGCAGCACCAGGCAGTTGTGCCGCGCCAGGTCGGCCACGCTTTCCGGCACGCCGGCCCGGGCCAGGTAGGCGGGGGCAGCGCAGAGCAGGCGGCGGTTGTCCAGTAGGCGATGGGCGATGACCCGGGCGTCCGGCGGTTCGCCAACGCGTATGTCCAGGTCGAAGGGACCGTCCAGCAAATTCACCGGATGGCTGGAGAGGTGCAGGTTGAGCTCAAGCTCGGGATGGCGGCGGGCGAAGTCCGACAGCAGCGGTGCCAGGTGCCGGCGGCCGAAGCCGAAGGTGGCGTTGAGATTGAGCACCCCGGCGAGGGGCGCATCGGGTCGGCCGACCGCGGCTTCCAGGTCCTCCAGCTGGGTCAGTAGCGGGCGGGCGCCTTCCAGATAGCGCAGGCCTTCCGGGGTCAGGTCCAGGCGTCGCGTGGTGCGGCGGATCAGCTGCACACCCAGTCGGCGCTCCAGGGCGGTGAGTCTCTTGCTCACCGCCGCCAGCGACAGGCCCAGTTCCCGGGCGGCGGCGGTCAGGCTGGGATGGCCAGCCAGGCGGACGAAGAAGGCGAGGTCATCGGCGGACAAGATTCTTGATCCCAGGTTAAGAATGGCTTTCCCTGGAGCGGGATTGTACGCCTCCGGCGCGAGACTACACTGGGCCCATCCCACCCAGACTGCCGGAGAACGTCCATGCAAGCGTCCAAGCCCTACAAGATCGCGGTCATCGCCGGTGACGGCATCGGCAAGGAGGTGATGCCCGAAGGCATCCGCGTGCTGGACGCCGCCGCCCGCCGCTTCGGTATCGCCCTGCAGTGGGAGCACTTCGACTTCGCCAGCGCCGAGTACTACCAAGCCCACGGCAAGATGCTGCCGGATGACTGGTTCGAAACGCTCAAGGGTTACGATGCCCTCTACTTCGGCGCCGTCGGCTGGCCGGACGTGGTGCCCGACCACATCTCCCTCTGGGGCTCGCTACTGCAATTCCGCCGTCGCTTCGACCAGTACGTCAACCTGCGCCCCTGTCGGCTGATGCCCGGGGTCAAGGCGCCCCTGGCCAATCGTCAGCCGGGCGACATCGACTTCTATGTGGTGCGCGAGAACACCGAGGGCGAGTATTCCAGCGTCGGCGGCATCATGTTCGAAGGCACCGAGCGCGAGGTGGTGATCCAGGAAACGGTGATGACCCGTCACGGCACCGACCGCATCCTCAAGTTCGCCTTCGACCTGGCCGAGCAGCGGCCACGCAAGAAGCTGACCTCGGCCACTAAGTCCAATGGCATCGCCATCACCATGCCCTGGTGGGACAGGCGCGTGGAGGAGATGGGCAAGGCCTATCCGGACGTGGCGGTGGACAAGTTCCACATCGACATCCTCACCGCCAACTTCGTCCTGCACCCGGACTGGTTCGACGTGGTGGTGGCCAGCAACCTGTTCGGCGACATCCTCTCCGACCTGGGCCCGGCCTGCACCGGCACCATCGGCATCGCGCCCTCGGCCAACATCAATCCGGAACGCACCTTCCCCAGCCTGTTCGAGCCGGTGCACGGCTCGGCGCCGGATATCGCCGGCCGGGGCATCGCCAATCCCATCGGCCAGATCTGGTGCGGCGCCATGATGCTGGAGCATCTGGGCCATGCCGAAGCCGGCGCTGCCGTGGTGGCGGCTATCGAGGCCGTGCTGCGCCAGGGTCCCGAACAGGCGCCCCTGACCCGCGACCTCGGCGGCCAGGGCACCACCGAAAGCCTGGGTCGGGCCATCGCCGCGGCCCTGGCCTGAGATGGACGGCCTCTTTGCGGGATTCGCGCAGCGGCGGCTGAACGTCGACGGCGTCGAGATCAATTGCCGCGTCGGCGGCCAGGGCCCGGCACTGCTGCTGCTCCACGGCCATCCCCAGACCCATGTCATGTGGCACAGGGTGGCGCCGCGGCTGGCCGAGCGCTTCACCCTGGTGGCCGCCGACCTGCGCGGCTATGGCGACAGCGCCAAGCCGGACGCGGATGCCGAGGCGTACAGCAAGCGCACCCTGGCGCAGGACAATGTCGCGCTGATGCGCCTACTGGGCCACGACCGCTTCGCCGTACTGGCCCACGACCGCGGCGCCCGGGTCGCCCATCGCCTGGCGCTGGATCATCCGGAGACGGTGGAGCGGTTGATGCTGCTGGACATCGCGCCGACCCTGGCCATGTATCGGCAGACCGACGAGGCCTTCGCCCGCGCCTACTGGCACTGGTTCTTCCTGATCCGCCCGGCGCCGCTGCCGGAGCGGTTGATCGAGGCCGATCCGGAAGGCTATCTCAAGGGCGTGATGGGTACCCGCAGTGCCGGCCTGGCGCCCTTTCCACCCGAGGTGCTGGCCGAATACCTGCGCTGCCTGAGCCTGCCCGGTACCGCCCGCGGCATCTGCGAGGACTATCGGGCCAGTGCCGGGATCGATCTGGCGCATGACCAGGCCGATCTGGATGCGGGGCGCCGGCTGGAATTGCCGCTGCGCATACTCTGGGGTGCGGAAGGCACCGTGGGGCGCTGCTTCGATCCTCTCGCCGAATGGCGACAGGTGGCCACCCAGGTCAGCGGCCGCGCCTTGCCGGGCGGGCATTACCTGGCGGAGGAATTACCGGATCTGGTTGCAGACGAGGCCCTGGCCTTCTTTGGTTGAGTCAGCGGATGCAAAGGACTATTGCGTCATCTGGCTGTAACAAAGTGTGACGTTATCGAGGTCAAGCGGGTCTATTCGTGAAATTTTCGTGAAAAGAGACCTCGATGAACGCTCCACTCTTCACTTCTACCTGGCAGTGGCGCCGCCTGGCGCTCTGCCAGGGGCTGGCCCTAGGCCTGCTGCTGCTCTGGCTGATCCCTGACGTTCGGAGTCAGTTGCTGGCCTTCGACGCCAGGTTGTTCCACGCCCTCAATGCCCCGCTGGCGCAGTCCGCCGCCTGGCTCTATCTCTGGACCTTCTTCAGCCTGAGACCGGTGGATGCCCTGGTCGGCCTGATCCTGCTGGCGCTCCTGGTCCGGGGCGGCTGGGCCTATCCGGCCCGGCAGGTACGGCCAGCGCTGGCGGCCTTCGTTGGGCTCCTGGTGATCCTGCTGATCGTGCGCACCCTGCTGACCAAGGGCATCGAAGCCGCGGGCCTGCAGCACGCCAGTCCGTCCGATGTGCTCGCCGGCGCCTATCTGCTCAGCGATCGCTTTCCCGGGCTGGAACACGGCTGGGAACTGAAGGACAGATCCGGCGCCAGCTTTCCCGGCGACCATGCCTCGGTGCTGCTGCTCTGGGCCCTGTTCATGGCCCATTTCACCCGCGGTGGACGGCGGCTAGTGGTAGCCGCGCTGGCCGCGCTGTTCATGCTGCCGCGACTGGTGGCCGGCGCCCACTGGGGCTCGGATGACTATGTAGGCGGGCTGGCCCTGGCCCTGGGCGTAATCAGCCTGGGCCTGCATACACCGCTGGCCGCCGCCTTTGCCCATCAGGGCGAGCGCCTGTTGACGCCGCTATTGCGGGGCCTGGGACGGTTGCCGCTGCTGGGCCGGCTGAGTCTGCTGCGGCCCTAGCGTTCGCTAGGCACGCGTCGGGGCCAGGGCCGGCAGCAATTGCTGGTCGATGGCCTGGCGCACCGCCGGCAGCAGCGCCGCGCTGCCCGACAGCAATTCCTGGATCAGTTGCCGCAGGACCTGGGCGCGTTCCTGGTTGAGGCCCGTCACCGCCTGGCGACAGGCCTCGTCCGCGGTCGCCGCGGACGTCACGTTGAAACCCAGCGCACGCAGGCGGTCGCGGAAGTCGTCCTGGTCGATCAAATCGGCGATCATCATGGTGCTGCCCTCTCCGGTGGAATGCCTGGATTCTCCCATTGGTGTCGCGGACGGCAACCCGGGCTGGCGTCGCCGCATAGCCGGATGTCGTTTTTGGAAAGCGCCTTGCCTGCCCGCCAGGCAATGTAGGTTTATTACGACGCCATGCCCGGACAATCTGCCGCAGGGTCAAAAACGACGTTCGCCGTTAGAATGGCGCCTATCAACGATATTTTTCGGTTGTTCGCCACCAGAGTCGAGCAACCCCCGGTTACACACTGAGGCCCATCAGGGCGTTTGAACCTCTTCCGTCTCCAGCGGTTGAGGTTTTTTTTTGTCTTTTGCCAGGTCAGCGGCGGGCAGGGCGCCCAGTTCGGTGGCGAGAAAGAGTTCCAGGGCCTCGCGCAGCGCCTCGGCCCGCCGGCC
This sequence comes from Pseudomonas sp. SORGH_AS_0211, assembly GCF_031453455.1. NCBI lineage: Bacteria > Pseudomonadati > Pseudomonadota > Gammaproteobacteria > Pseudomonadales > Pseudomonadaceae > Pseudomonas > Pseudomonas sp. SORGH_AS_0211. The sequence goes on from NZ_JAVIZV010000001.1 coordinate 4,404,475, forward strand.
CCGCGCGCGCAGGGCGCCGTGCAGCAGACCGGCACCCTGCCAAAGGCGACAGGGGGTCCCGCCGCCACGCAGGGCAGCGGCATAGGCGCGGCCATGGTCGGCCAGGGGATCGCGCTGCGCCACGGCGACCAGGGCCGGCGCCAACCCGCTGAAATCGCCAGCCTGCAGCGGCAGGGCAAGAGGCTCGCGGCGCTCCGCCGGGCGGGGCAGATAGACGTCCAGACACGCCCGCCAGTCGGCGGCGCTCAGCAGCGGCGCCTGGGCCTGCCGGCGTTCGCTGGGCAGCACCCGGGCGGTCAGCGCGGGATACATCAGCGCCTGGGCCCGAGGCTGGGTACGCCCCTGCTGCCGCAGCGCCAGGCACAGGGCGGCGGCGAGAGTGCCGCCGGCACTGTCACCGGCCACCGCCAGCCGGCTCTCGTCCAACCCCAGCGCCGGGGCTTCACGTTCCAGCCATTCCCAGGCCTGCTGAGCATCGTCCAGGGCAGCGGGATAGGGATGCTCTGGCGCCAGGCGATAGTCCACCAGCAGCACCGCCAGCCCCAGTCGCCGCGCCAGCCGTGCCGCGATAAAACCGTGGGAATCCAGGTCGCCGAGCATCCAGCCCCCGCCGTGCAGATAGAGCAGGGCGGGGCGGTCAGCGGCGGCCTCCTGCGGCGCCACCAGCCGTAACGGCACGGCGCCGGCGCGGTGATCGCTGACCGCCAGGCCCCCATAGTCAGGCGGCGCCAGGGCGGCGCAGAGCCGTGCATAGGCCTGGCGCTGTGCCTGGGGGGCCGGATCGGTAGTGGCGAAGGCCCGGCTGGCCGCGACGAAGGCGGCCATGTCCGCCGACAGCGGCGGCGCCTTCATGGGCGGGGCGGGGGCAGGCCGATGACCCGCCCCACATGCTCCGGCCAGGGCGCGTCCCGCTGCGCCGCCAGCCGGGTCGCCAGCCAGTCGTGCACCCGTGGCGCGAAGGGCGCGGAGCGGGGGCCGTCCAGGTGGACGTGCAGCAGCAACTGCTCGGAGGCGGCCAGCAGCTCGGCCTGGCCCTGGTGATGGAGGCCGAAGTGCAGGTGCAGGCGCTTGGCGTCCAGCGCCAGGAATCTCACCCGCACCTCCAGCCGGGCGTCCGCCTTCACCTCATGGAGGAAGTTGAGGTGGCACTCCAGGGTGAACAGCGAGTGCCCACTGGCGGCGCGGCCGGCGGCGTCCAGGCCCATGGCGTCCATCAGGGCATCGCTGGCGTGGCTGAAGATCAGCAGGTAGTAGGCGTCGCGCAGATGGCCGTTGTAGTCGACCCACTCGGGCGCGACCGCGGTGCGATGGATGATCATGGCCGCTCCTAGTCCCGGATCCCGTGGCGCGTCTTGCAGTCGGCGATGGCCGCCTGCACCGCCAGCAGGCAGTCGTCGCGATAGCGCTCCAGCGCCGCCAGTTCCAGGTCGCCCTGCTGGGCCTGGGTACCCTCGACCACGGCGTCGATCAGGCCGTCGGTCAGCTCCGGGGCTTCCAGGTAGGTCCAGGGCAGCTTCAGCGCCGGACCGAATTGCTGCATGAAGTGGCGCATGCCCGCCGGGCCGCCGGCCAGGGTGTAGGTCAGGAAGGTGCCCATGAACGACCAGCGCAGGCCGGCGCCATAGCGGATGGCGTCGTCGATCTCGCCGGTGGTGGCGACGCCGTCGTTGACCAGGTGCAGGGCCTCGCGCCAGAGGGCTTCGAGCAGGCGATCGGCGATGAAGCCGGGCACCTCCTTGCGTACCCGCAGCGGTCGCATGCCCAGCTCGCGATAGAAGGCTTCGGCGCGCGCCAGGTTGGCCGCCGTGGTCTGGCTGCCGCCCACCACCTCCACCAGCGGCAGGAGATAGACCGGATTGAACGGATGGCCCACCAGGCAGCGCTCGGGGTGCAGCGCCTCGGCATAGAAGTCGCTCGGCAGCAGGCCCGAGGTGCTGGAGCAGATCAGGGCGTCGGGCCGGGCCGCGCGACTGACCCGGGCATGCAGCTCGCGCTTGAGCTCCAGGCGTTCGGGAGCGCTTTCCTGGATGACGTCGGCGTTGGCCACCGCGGCGTCCAGATCGGTATGGAAGCTCAGGCGATCCAGGCTGGCACCGGGTGCCAGGCCCTGGGCTTGCAAGGCTGGCCAGGCATTGACCAGGCGGGTGCGCAGGGCGGCTTCGGCGCCGGGTGCCGGATCCCAGGCGCGCACCGTGAGGCCGCGGGCCAGGGCGCGGGCGATCCAGCCGGCACCGATCACGCCGGTGCCGAGGGCGGCGAAGACGGCGCTCATCGGGCACCTCCCAGCTGCATGCGGTCCCGCCCTTCGGCGGGGCTCAGGGCGCGGCCGCCCAGGCGCTCGATGATCTGGATGACCCGTTCCACCAGGCTGCCGTTGGTGGCGTGGACGCCCCGGTCCAGCCAGAGATTGTCTTCCAGGCCGACGCGGACGTTGCCGCCCAGCAGCATGGCCTGGGCGGCCATGGGCATCTGCATCCGGCCGATGCCGAAGCCGGCCCAGCAGGCGCCCGCCGGCAGGTTGTCGACCATGGCCTTCATGGTGGTGGTGTCGGCCGGGGCGCCCCAGGGAATGCCCAGGCACAGCTGGAACAGCGGATCCTTCAGCAACCCCTCCTTGAGCAGCTGCTTGGCGAACCAGAGGTGGCCGGTGTCGAAGATCTCCAGCTCGGCCTTCACCCCCAGCTCGGTGATGCGCCTGGCTCCGGCGCGCAGTTGCGCGGGGGTGGAGACATAGATGAAGTCGCCATCGCCGAAGTTGAGGGTGCCGCAATCCAGGGTACAGATGTCCGGGCGCAATTCCTCGATGTGCAGCAGGCGGGTGAGGGGGCCGACCAGGTCCGAGCCGGGGCCGAAGTCGGTGGGCGTCTCGCCCGGGCCGATCTCCAGGTCGCCGCCCATGCCGGCGGTGAGATTGATGACGATCTCGGCGTCCGCCTCGCGGATGCGCTCGACCACCTCGCGATAGAGGGCCACGTCGCGACTCGGCTTGCCGGTGGCGGGATCGCGCACATGCGCATGCACCACGGTGGCACCGGCGCGCGCCGCTTCCAGGGCGGCGGCGGCGATCTGCGCCGGGGTAACGGGGACATGGGGATTGCGGCCTACGGTATCACCGGCGCCGGTCAGGGCGCAGGTGACGATGACATCGGTGTTCATGGGGTCTGTCCTTGGGCGATCAGAGCTTGAGGGCGGCGGGCTGGCCGGCGCGGGTGGTCACGCCCTGGAGAAAGGCGTCGAGGCGTTGCGGATTTTTCTTGAGCCAGGCGCGGGCGGCGTCCTTGGGCGCGGTGCGCTCCAGGATGGGCGCCATCACGGCACTCACCTCGGCGCTGTCCATGTGCAGATTGCCGAGCAGGCGCTGGACGTTGGCGCAGCGCTGCGGATAGTCGGCGGTGGTGACCACCGAGACCGTGGCCTGGCCTTCGTTGGGGCCGAAGACGTCCTCGCTGCCGGTCAGGTAGCGCATCTTGATCTGCAGGTTCATCGGGTGCGGCTTCCAGCCGAAGAACACGATCCACTCCTTGCGCTTCTCGGCGCGGCGCACGGCGGTGAGCATGCCCGCCTCGCTGGACTCCACCAGCTGGAAGTCCTTGAGGCCGAAGCGGTCGGTCTTGATCATCTCGGCGGTGCCACGGTTGGCGCCGCTGCCCGGCTCGATGCCGTAGATCTTGCCGCCGAGCTTGTCCTTGAAGCGGGCGATGTCGGCAAAGGTCTTCAGGCCGCCCTCGTAGACGTACTCGGGTACCGCGAAGGTGGACTGGGCGTCGGCCAGCAGCGGCGGGGTCAACACCTTTACCTGGCCCTTGTCGACGAAGGGCTGCACCACCGGCTGCATGGTCGGCTGCCAGTAGCCGAGGAACACGTCCAGATTCTTGTCGCCCATGGCCGCCATGATGATCTGCTGCGAGGCGGTGGTCGGCTTCACGCCGTAGCCGAGGCCTTCGAGCATGACCTCGGCCAGGGCACTGGTGGCGACCACGTCGGTCCAGCCGACGATGCCCATCCGCACCGTCTGGCAGCTGTCGGGATCGGCGGCGCGGGCGCTGCCGAGGGTGGCGGCCAGGAGGCCGCAGGCGAGGAGGGTGGCGCTTAGGGTCTTGTTGGGCATGACGAACTCCCTGGGGCGGCGGGCGGGGATGACTGCCGGTTGCCTTCTACCCTAGGCGCCTCGGCCGGCCGCCATGTGCAGCGCGACGACCGGAATTTGCACCCTGGCGACCTTCTTGCTTGCACAAGCCAACCGTTACCGGGGACGCCCCACCCATGCCGCAGTCCTTTGCCTTTCTCCTGCTGCCCGGCTTTTCCGCACTGGGCTTCATCGCCACCCTGGAACCCCTGCGGGTGGCCAATCGCTTTCGTCCGGGCAGCTATGGCTGGCGCATCCTCGGTCGCGAGGGGGCGGCGGTGACCGCCAGCAACGGCATGTCGGTCAATGTCGACGGTGGCCTCGACGCCCTGGAAGCGGGCACCACCCTGTTCGTGGTGGCCGGTTTCGAGCCCCTGGCCCATTACGACGATGGCCTCGCCAGCTGGCTGCGCCAGGTCGCCCGCCACGGCCATCCCCTGGGCGGCATCGACACCGGTGCCCTGGTGCTGGCCCGTGCCGGGCTGCTGGACGGCCACCGGATCACCCTGCACTGGGAGGCGGTGGCGGCCTTTCGCGAAGCCTGGCCGCAGCTCGAGGTGACCGGCGAGCTGTTCGAGATCGACCGCGGTCGCATCACCTGCGCCGGCGGCACGGCCAGTCTCGACCTGCTGCTGGAGCTGATCGGCCGCAGGCATGGCAGCGAACTGGCGGTGCAGGTCTCCGAGCAATTCGTGCTCGGGCGCATCCGCCCGCCGCGCGAGCACCAGCGGCTGCAGGTGGCGCAGCGCTACGGTATCGCCAACCGCAAGCTGATCCGGGTGGTGGAGCGCATGGAGCGCCATACCGAGACGCCCCTGGGCACCCTGGAACTGGCCGCCGGCATCCAGGTGACCCGGCGCCAGCTGGAGCGGCTGTTCCGCCTCCATCTGCAGACGACCCCCTCCACCTTCTATCTGCAGCTGCGCCTGGACCGGGCGCGCCAGCTGCTGCAGCAGGGCGCGACCAGCGTGCTGGACGTCGCCCTGGCCTGCGGCTTCGAGTCCGCGTCCTATTTCTCCCGCTGCTACCGCCAGCGCTTCGGCCTGAGTCCGCGGGAAGACCGGCCGCACCGGTCGTCGGCGCCGGAGTCCGCGGTGGCGGTCGCGGGCCTGCCGCCGGGGTAGGCCGACCCGGTCACTGACGCTTCTGGTGATACCCCTGTCGTTTTTGCATCCGGTCGGCCAGGACCCCGGGGCTATGCTGGCCTCGAATCGCCGGCACCCGTTCCGGCGCGAGACCAACGCCGGAGCCTGTCATGAATGCCACCGAACTCCACGCCGACAGCATCGTCATCGACGGGCTGATCATCGCCAAGTGGAACCGCGAACTCTTCGAAGACATGCGCAAGGGTGGCCTGACCGCCGCCAACTGCACCGTCTCGGTATGGGAGGGCTTCCAGGCGACGGTCAACAACATCGCGGCGAGCCAGAAGCTGATCCGCGAGTGCAGCGACCTGGTGGTCCAGGTGCGCACCACCGCCGAGATCCGCCAGGCCAAGGCCCAGGGCAAGACCGGCATCCTGTTCGGCTTCCAGAACGCCCATGCCTTCGAAGACCAGATCGGCTACGTCGAGATCTTCAAGCAGCTCGGCGTGGGCATCGTGCAGATGTGCTACAACACCCAGAACCTAGTCGGCACCGGCTGCTACGAGCGCGACGGCGGCCTGTCCGGCTTCGGCCGCGAGATCGTCGCCGAGATGAACCGCGTCGGCATCATGTGCGACCTCTCCCACGTCGGCTCCAAGACCAGCGAGGAAGTCATCCTCGAATCCAAGAAGCCGGTCTGCTACTCCCACTGCCTGCCGTCCGGCCTGAAAGAGCATCCGCGCAACAAGTCGGACGCGGAACTCAAGTTCATCGCCGACCACGGCGGCTTCGTCGGCGTGACCATGTTCGCCCCCTTCCTGGCCAAGGGCATCGACTCGACCATCGACGACTACGCCGAGGCCATCGAGTACGTGATGAACCTGGTGGGCGAAGACTCCATCGGCATCGGTACCGACTTCACCCAGGGCCACGGCCATGACTTCTTCGAGTGGCTGACCCACGACAAGGGCTACGCCCGGCGCCTGACCAACTTCGGCAAGATCGTCAACCCGCTGGGCATCCGCACCGTGGGCGAATTCCCCAACCTGACCGAGACCCTGCTCAAGCGCGGCATGCCCGAGCGCACCGTGCGCAAGGTCATGGGCGAGAACTGGATGCGCATCCTCGGCGAAGTCTGGGGCGAGTAGTGAATACCTCCGGAGCCTACTGCGCACACCGCTAGCGGCGTCGCGTCCTCGCGCCAGGTTCGCCGTACCCCGGTACTGCTCTCACCTGGCGCTGCGGGGCTCCTTGCCAGCGGCGCGCTCGCTACGGCTCCACAGGCATTCACCCACACCTTTTTTTAGATACGTATCAGCGAATCGGAGCTCCACACATGGCCAGCCACGCCCCCGAAATGCCCATCCAGGTCGACGACGAAACCGGCGTCTGGACCACCGACGCCCTGCCGATGCTGTACGTACCCCGGCACTTCTTCGTCAACAACCACATGGGCATCGAAGAAGTCCTGGGCGCCGACAAGTACGCCGAGATCCTCTACAAGGCCGGCTACAAGTCCGCCTGGCACTGGTGCGAGAAGGAAGCCGAATGCCATGGCATCCACGGCGCCGCGGTGTTCGAGCACTACATGAAGCGCCTGTCGCAGCGCGGTTGGGGCCTGTTCGAGACCCAGAAGCTCGACCTGGACACCGGCTACGCCGAGGTCAAGCTCAAGCATTCCGCCTTCGTCTACGTCTACGGCAAGGTCAATCGCAAGGTGGACTACATGTTCACCGGCTGGTTCTCCGGCGCCATCGACCAGATCCTGGCCGCCAAGGGCAGTGCCATCCGCACCGTCACCGTCCAGGAATACAGCGGTTCCGAAGAAGGCCACGACGACGGCCTGTTCGTCACCCGGCCGAAGTAACGCCACGCCCCCGGGTGGCCGCCGACCCGCTCGCCGCCACCCCAGCGACACCCCTGAGCAAGAGCGCGGCTCAAGACCGCGCACCAGCCGATCGAGGAGAAGGTCATGGCCTTCGAAGCAATGTTCCAGCCGATCCAGATCGGCAAGCTCACCATCCGCAACCGCGTACTCTCCACGGCCCACGCCGAGGTCTATGCCACCGACGGCGGCATGACCACCGAGCGCTACGTCAAGTATTACGAAGAGAAGGCCAAGGGCGGCATCGGCCTGGCCATCTGCGGGGGTTCCTCGGTGGTCGCCATCGACAGCCCACAGCACTGGTGGAGTTCGGTCAACCTCTCCACCGACCGCATCATTCCGCACTTCCAGAATCTGGCCGACGCCATGCACAAGCACGGCGCCAAGATCATGATCCAGATCACCCACATGGGTCGCCGCTCGCGCTGGGACGGCGGCCACTGGCCGACCCTGATGTCCCCGTCGGGCATCCGCGAGCCCGTGCACCGCGCCACCTGCAAGACCATTGAGCCGGAAGAGATCTGGCGGGTGATCGGCAACTTCGCCCAGGCCGCGCGCCGGGCCAAGGCCGGCGGCCTGGACGGCGTCGAGCTGTCCGCCGTGCACCAGCACATGATCGACCAGTTCTGGTCGCCGCGGGTCAACAAGCGTACCGATGAATGGGGTGGCAGCTTCGAGAACCGCATGAGATTCGGCATGGAGGTGCTCAAGGCCGTGCGCGCCGAGGTTGGTGACGACTTCTGCGTCGGCATGCGCATCACCGGCGACGAATTCCACCCCGACGGTCTGTCCCACGACGACATGAAGCAGATCGCCAAGTACTACAGCGACACCGGCATGCTCGACTTCATCGGCGTGGTCGGCTCGGGTTGCGACACCCACAACACCCTGGCCAACGTCATCCCGAACATGACCTATCCGCCGGAGCCCTTCCTGCACCTGGCCGCAGGCATCAAGGAAGTGGTCAACGTGCCGGTGCTGCACGCCCAGAACATCAAGGACCCGAACCAGGCCACCCGCATCCTGGAGGGCGGTTACGTCGACATGGTCGGCATGACCCGCGCCCACATAGCCGATCCGCACCTGATCACCAAGATCAAGATGGGGCAGATCGACCAGATCCGGCAGTGCGTCGGCGCCAACTACTGCATCGACCGCCAGTACAACGGCCTCGACGTGCTGTGCATCCAGAATGCCGCCACCAGCCGCGAATACATGGGCCTGCCGCACATCATCGAGAAGTCCACCGGGCCCAAGCGCAAGGTGGTCATCGTCGGCGGCGGTCCGGCCGGCATGGAGGCCGCGCGCGTCTCGGCCGAGCGCGGCCATGACGTCACCCTGTTCGAGAAGCAGGAGCAACTCGGCGGCCAGATCACCCTGGCCTCCCGCGCCCCGCAGCGCGACCAGATCGCCGGCATCACCCGCTGGTACCAGCTGGAGCTGACGCGTCTGGGCATCGACCTGCGCCTGGGCACCGCCGCCGATCCGGCGACCATCCTCGACCTGCGCCCGGACATCGTCATCCTGGCCAACGGCGGTCATCCCTTCCTGGAACAGGTCGACCACTGGCACGCCGCCGACGGCCTGGTCGTCAGCAGCTGGGACATCCTCTCGGGCAAGGTCGAGCCGGGCAAGAACGTGCTGGTGTACGACACCATCTGCGAATTCACCGGCATGTCGGTGGCCGACTACCTGGCCGACAAGGGCGCCCAGGTCGAGATCGTCACCGACGACATCAAGCCGGGCGTCGCCATCGGCGGGACCACCTTCCCGACCTACTACCGCAGCCTCTATCCCAAGGAAGTGATCATGACCGGCGACCTGATGCTGGAAAAGGTCTACGCCGAGGGCGACAAGAAGATCGCGGTGCTGGAGAACGAATACACCGGCGCCCGCGAGGAGCGCGTGGTCGACCAGGTCGTCATCGAGAACGGCGTGCGCCCGGACGAGGGGCTCTACTACGCCCTCAAGGAAGACTCGCGCAACAAGGGCCAGATGGACATCGAGGCGCTGTTCGCCATCGAGCCGCAACCGGCGCTCGGCGAGGCCGGCAATGGCTACCTGCTCTACCGGATCGGCGATTGCGTGGCCCAGCGCAACACCCACGCCGCCATCTACGACGCCCTGCGCCTGTGCAAGGACTTCTAAGACGGCCTGATTGATCGCGGCCATGGGCCGCTCCTACACCTGAACCCGTAGGAGCGGCCCATGGCCGCGATAGCTCACCTTCTGCGGCCCCCGGCGCTTCGCCACCCCGGCCGCGCCTGCGGGGCCCGCCCTGTGAGGATAGATCGATGTTGAACACCATCCTCCCCATCCTGCTCTTCGCCGCCCTGGCCCTCACCGTGATCGGCGCCGTGCGCCGCTTCAGCCTCTGGCGACAGGGGCGTCCGGCCGAGGTCGACTGGCTGGGCGGGCTGCTGAAGATGCCGCGGCGCTACCTGGTGGATCTGCACCACGTGGTCGACCGCGACAAGTACATCTCCAAGACCCACGTGGCCACCGCGGGCGGTTTCGTCCTGGCGGCGCTGCTGGCCATCCTGGTGCACGGCTTCGGCCTGCACAGCCGCATCCTCGGCTGGGCGCTGCTGGCGGCCACCGCCTGCATGTTCACCGGTGCCCTGTTCGTCGCCAAGCGCCGCCGCAACCCGCCGGCCCGGCTGTCCAAGGGCCCCTGGATGCGCCTGCCCAAGAGCCTGCTGGCCTTTGCCGCGAGCTTCTTCATCGCCACCCTGCCGGTCGCCGGCATCCTGCCGCCGGACTTCGGCGGCTGGATTCTGGCCGTGGTCCTGGCGGTGGGCGTGGCCTGGGGCGTATCCGAGCTGTTCCTCGGCATGACCTGGGGCGGCCCCATCAAGCACGCCTTCGCCGGCGCCCTGCACCTGGCCTGGCACCGCCGCGCCGAGCGCTTCAGCACCCCGCACAACGCCAGCGCCGCCCGCTCCAGCGGCCTCAAGGCACTGGACCTGCACGATCCCAAGGCGCCACTGGGCGTGGAAAAGCCCGCCGACTTCACCTGGAACCAGCTGCTCGGCTTCGACGCCTGCGTCCAGTGCGGTCGTTGCGAGGCCATGTGCCCGGCCTTCGCCGCCGGCCAGCCGCTCAACCCCAAGAAGCTGATCCAGGACATGGTGATCGGCCTCAAGGGCGGCAGCGATGCCCGCTACTTCGGCTCGCCCTATCCCGGCAAGCCGGTCGGCGAGCACGCCGGCGGTCCGCACCTGCCCATCGTCGCCCGCCAGGGCAAGGCCCTGGTGGACGCCGAGACCCTCTGGTCCTGCACCACCTGCCGCGCCTGCGTCGAGGAGTGCCCGATGATGATCGAGCACGTCGATGCCATCGTCGACATGCGCCGGCACCTGACCCTGGAACGCGGCGAGACGCCGAACAAGGGCGCGGAGGTGCTGGAGAATCTCATCGCCACCGACAACCCCGGCGGCTTCGCTCCCGGTGGCCGCCTGAACTGGGCCGCCGACCTGGACCTGCCGCTGATGAAGGACAAGGGCCAGGCCGAGGTGCTGTTCTGGGTCGGCGACGGCGCCTTCGACATGCGCAACCAGCGCACCCTGCGCGCCTTCGTCAAGGTGCTCAAGGCGGCCAGGGTGGACTTCGCCGTGCTCGGCCTGGAAGAACGCGACAGCGGTGACGTGGCCCGCCGTCTGGGTGACGAGGCGACCTTCCAGCAACTGGCCAGGCGCAACATCGAGACCCTGGGCAAATATCGCTTCCAGACCATCGTCTCCTGCGATCCCCACAGCTTCCACATGCTCAAGAACGAATACGGCGACCTGGGTGGCCACTACCAGGTGCAGCACCACAGCACCTTCATCGAGACCCTGCTCAGCCGCGGCACTCTGCACCTGGGCCAGCACGCCCTGGCCGAACAGGGCGCCACCATCACCTATCACGATCCCTGCTACCTGGGCCGCTACAACGGCGAGTACGAGGCGCCGCGCGCGGTGCTCAAGGCGCTGGGCATCGCGGTCAAGGAGATGGAGCGTTCCGGCTTCCGTTCGCGCTGCTGCGGCGGTGGCGGCGGAGCGCCGATCACCGATATCCCCGGCAAGCAACGGATTCCCGACATGCGCATGGCCGACATCCAGGAGACCGGCGCCGAGCTGGTGGCCGTGGGCTGCCCCCAGTGCACCCTGATGCTGGAAGGCGTGGTCGCCCCGCGCCCTGAGATCAAGGACATCGCCGAGCTGGTGGCCGAGGCCATCGTCGAGGCACCGGTGGACAGCAAGCCGGCCGCCGCGCGGCGGCCGGTGGCGGAGGCCTTGTCGTGAGCGGGCGTCGGGGCCCCCTCACCCTGGCCCTCTCCCCGTGGGGAGAGGGGATGATCAGGTGTGCCAGACAAGTCCCGGTGTTCACCGCTTTTACCCCCTCTCCCCTCGGGGGAGAGGGCTGGGGTGAGGGGCCTACCGCGCACCTTACCCGCCATCCCAACACGGAGCGCCCAGCATGAGCATCATTCGTCGCGACCCGCGCCGCGAGTGGATCGCGCGCAACCGTCTGCATCCGCTGCATGCGAGCATCGCCAGCAGCGTCGATGCCGAAAGCCGCTGGATGGGGCCCAACGGCCTGGTCCGCAAGAATCCCCATGCCGCGGCCGCCGGTTTCGTCGGCCCCCAGGGCGTCAAGCGTATCGACCGCAGTGGCGCCCAGCAGGGCGGCGGTCGCCGTGGCGCCGCCCAGGCGGTGGAAGAGCAGCTGCCGCTGCACCAGATCGCCGAGCCGGCCTTCTACATCGCCGTGGTTCCGGATCTGGTCAGCGGTCGCCTGACCGCCCATGACCGTGACCTGCTGGGCCTGGCCCGGCAACTGGCCGGCGCCGAGGGCGCCGTGCTGGCGGTGGTCTTCGGCGAGTTCAAGGAAACCGCCTTCGATACCGCCGGGGTGGATCGCCTGCTGCATCTGGAAGGCGAGCAATTCCAGGGCTATGCCCCCGAACAGCGGGTGCTGGCGCTGCGCGCGGTCAACAACGAACTGCAGCCGCGTCACTGGCTGCTGCCCGACAGCCGCAGTGGTGGCGGCGAACTGGGCCGGCGCCTGGGAGCCGCCTTGCATGAGCGGCCGGCCACCCGTGTCTGGCAGGTCAAGGACGGCCTGGTCACCGGCCGCGCCGGTGCCGGTCGCCAGGATCTGCAGCAGCCGCTGCCGCGCCTGGTCCTGGCTCTGCCGGAATGCGCGGAGCCGGTCGGCGAAACCCGTCACGAGGTCCTGCCGGTAACCCTGAGCGGCAATATCGCCCGGCATCTGCCGCGTATCGAGGACCTCGGTCCGGTCGCTGTCGATCCCATGCAGATTCCCCTGGCCGAGGCCGAATTCATCCTCTCCGGTGGCAACGGCATCCGCGACTGGGATCTGTTCCACAGCACCGCCGCGCTGCTGGGCGCCACCGAGGGCGCCTCGCGGGTGGCGGTGGACGACGGCCATATGCCGCGCAACCGCCAGGTCGGGGCCACCGGTACCTGGGTCACCGCCCGGGTCTATCTGGCCGTGGGCATCTCCGGCGCCGTGCAGCACCTGCAGGGCATCGCCAGCTGCGACAAGGTCATCGCCATCAACACCAATCCGGGTTGCGACATGGTCAAGCGCGCCGATCTGTCGGTGATCGGCAACGGCGACGCCATCCTGGCCGCCCTGGCGCGGCTGGTCGAACAACAGCGAGCAGGGGAGTTGCAGGATGTCGCCTGAGCAGAAGCTGCCGTCGCTGGACGGCGTCAAGGTCGTGGCCCTGGTGTCCGTTGGCGCCCATCCCACCTCCGGCCGGGCCCGGCGGGCGGAACAGGATGCCCGCGCCGTCGAACTCGGCCTGCGCCTGGTGGGCGACAAGCTGCGCGTCCTGCACGCCGGTGATCCCGCCGAAGAGGCCCTGCGCGGCTATCTGGGCATGGGCGTGCCGGCCCTCCACGTACTGGAACAACCGGCGGGTGTCGATGCCCTGCCGGCCCTCGGCGATACCCTGCGCGAGGTCGGCGCCGGTCTGGTGCTGACCGGCAGCCAGGCGGAAACCGGCGAGGGTTCGGGTCTGCTGCCCTATCTGCTGGCCGAGACCCTCGGCTGGCCGCTGGTGGTCGGCCTTGCCGCGGTGGAAGCCGTGGAAGGTGGCCAGGCGACCGTACTCCAGGCCCTGCCGCGCGGTCAGCGACGGCGGCTGCGGGTACGGCTGCCCTTTGTCGCCAGCGTCGACAGCGCCGCCCCGGCGCCGCGACAAAGCGCCTTCGGCCCGGCCCGGCGTGGCGAGCTGCAGGTCGAGACCACCGAGATCGTGCAGGACAGTCTGTTCGAAGACGGCGAATTGCAACCGGCCAAGGCACGCCCCAAGCGCCTCAAGGTGATCAAGGCCAAGACCGCCGCCGACCGCTTCAAGGCCGCCACGGCCAAGGCCTCCGGCGATGGCGGCCAGGTGCTCAAGGACCTGACTCCCGAAGCCGCAGCGGCCGCCATCTTCAAGGTATTGCGCGAGGAAGGCGTAGTGCGCTGAGGCTGTGACCCCCTTTCCCTCGGTGAGAGGACCGGTGAGGGTGCCCTTGGCACCTGAGTTTCAAGTGGAAAAGGCTGCGCCGTTTTCCACGCTACGGTGCCGAAGCCACACTCCAAACCATGCCCTCTCCCTCTGGGAGAGGGCGGGGTGAGGGAAACCCCCGGCACCTAAGCCTAAGGTGGAAAAGGCTGCGCCGTTTTCCACGCTACGGAGCCTATATCGCGGCCATGGCCGTTCGCCGATGCGGTCGCTCCTACAGGTACCTCTAACCGCTGTAGGAGCGGCCCATGGCCGCGATCAAGCTCAGGCGGGCGATCGTCAGTGCGCCTCGTCCCAATTGCCACCCACCCCCGACTCCACCAGTAGTGGAACGTCCAGTTCGCCGGCGCCGCTCATCAGCGGTAGCAGGCCTTCGCGCAGGCGCTCCACCTGGTCCTCACGTACCTCCAGCACCAGTTCGTCGTGTACCTGCAGGATCACCCGGGCGTCCAGGTCGGGTGTGGACTGCAGCCAGGCGTCCACCGCGATCATGGCGCGCTTGATGATGTCCGCCGCGGTGCCCTGCATGGGGGCGTTGATCGCCGCCCGCTCGGCTGCCCGCCGCAGACCCTGGTTCTTGGAGTGGATGTCCGGCAGGTACAGCCGACGCCCATAGAGGGTCTCCACGTAGCCCTGGTCCACCACCTGGGCGCGGGTGCGCTCCATGTAGGCCAGCACCCCGGGATAGCGCTGGAAATAGCGATCGATATAGGCCTGGGCCTCGGCCCGGCCGACGCCGATCTGCTTGGCCAGGCCGAAGGCGCTCATGCCATAGATCAGGCCGAAGTTGATGGCCTTGGCGCGGCGGCGATCCTCGTTGCTGACCTCTTCCAGCGGCACACCCATCACCTCGGCGGCGGTGGCGCGGTGCACGTCCAGGTCGTTCTGGAAGGCATGCAGCAGGCCTTCGTCCTGGGCCAGGTGAGCCATGATGCGCAGCTCGATCTGCGAATAGTCCGCCGCCAGCAGGCGATAGCCTTTTGGCGCGACGAAGGCCTGGCGGATGCGCCGGCCCTCGGCGGTACGGATCGGGATGTTCTGCAGATTCGGGTCGCTGGAAGACAGCCGGCCGGTCGCCGTCACCGCCTGGTGGTAGCTGGTATGGATACGGCCGGTACGCGGATTGATCTGCTGCGGCAGCTTGTCGGTGTAGGTGCTCTTGAGCTTGCTCATCTGCCGGTACTGCATCAGCACCTTGGGCAGCGGGAAATCCTGGTCGGCCAGTTCCTGCAGCACCGCCTCGGCGGTGGAGGGCTGGCCGGAGGCGGTCTTGCTGACCACCGGCAGACCCAGCTTGACGAAGAGGATCTCGCCCAGCTGCTTGGGCGAGCCCAGGTTGAATTCCTGGCCGGCCAGTTCATAGGCCTCCTTTTCCAGGGCGATCATCTTCTCGCCCAGCTCGCGGCTCTGCACCCCGAGCAGCGCCGAATCCACCAGGGCGCCGTTACGCTCGATGCGCGCCAGCGCCGGCACCAGCGGCATCTCGATGTCGCGCAGGACCCCGGCCAGGCCGGGCACGGCTTCCAGCCTGGGCCAGAGCGTCTCGTGCAGGCGCAGGGTGACGTCGGCATCCTCGGCGGCATAGGGCCCGGCCTGCTCGATGGCGATCTGGTCGAAGGTCAGCTGCTTGGCGCCCTTGCCGGCGATGTCCTCGAAGCGGATGGTGCTGTGGCCCAGGTACTTGAGCGCCAGGCTGTCCATGTCGTGACGGGTGGCGGTGGCGTCCAGCACATAGGATTCGAGCATGGTGTCGAAGGCGATGCCCTGGATCGTGATGTCGTAGCGGGTCAGCACATTGAGGTCGTACTTGCCGTGCTGCATGACCTTGAGCTTGGCCGGGTCTTCCAGCAGCGGCTTCAGCGCGGCCAGCACCGGCTCCAGCGCGAGCTGGGTCGGCGCGCCCATGTAGCTGTGGGCCAGGGGCACATAGGCGGCCTGGCCCGGGGCCACGGCAAAGGACAGCCCCACCAGTTCGGCGCGCTGGGCATCGATGCTGGTGGTCTCGGTATCGAAGGCGAAGCGGTCGGCGACCTGCAGCCGCGCCAGCCAGGCGTCGAAGTCGGCCTGTTCCAGCACGGTGTCGTAGTGGGTTTCCACCTGGGTGGTGGCGGCATCCTCGGCCAGCGGCAGGGGGGCGCCCTGGCGCTTGGTGTCGCGGATCAGGTCATCCAGCCAGGATTTGAATTCCAGCTCCTGGTAGAGCGCCATCAGGGCTTCCACATGGGGCTCGCCGACGGTGAGCTCGTCGAAGGTCAGCTCCAGCGGCACGTCCAGCTTGATGGTCGCCAACTGGTAGGACAGATAGGCCTGCTCGCGATGCTGGTCCAGCTTGGCGGCCAGCGACTTGGCGCCGCGCAGGGGCAGGGCGGCTACCGCGTCGAGGTTGGCGTAGAGGGTATCCAGGCCGCCACCGATGCCGTTGAGCAGGCCGGCGGCGGTCTTCTCGCCCACCCCGGGCACCCCGGGGATGTTGTCGATCTTGTCGCCCATCAGCGCCAGGTAGTCGATGATCAGCTCGGGGCCCACGCCGAACTTGGTCCTGACCCCTTCCACATCCAGCACGCTGCCGCTCATGGTGTTGACCAGGGTGACATAGGGGCAGACCAGCTGGGCCATGTCCTTGTCGCCGGTGGAGATCACCACCGGCCGCTCGGCGCTGGCGCAATGACGGGCGAGGGTGCCGATGACGTCGTCGGCCTCCACCCCTTCGACGGCCAGCAGCGGCAGGCCCAGGGCGCGGATGCAGGCGTGCAGCGGCTCGACCTGGCCGCGCAGGTCGTCGGGCATGGCCGGGCGCTGGGCCTTGTAGTCGGCGAAGAGTTCGTCGCGGAAGGTCGGCCCCTTGGCGTCGAAGACCACCGCGAAGAGGCTGTCCGGATACTGGCGGCGCAACGAGAGCAGCATGTTGAGCACGCCCTTCACCGCGCCGGTCGGCTTGCCGGTGGAGGTCATCAGCGGCGGCAGGGCATGGAAGGCGCGATAGAGATAGGAGGAACCGTCCACCAGGACGAGAGGGGCGTGGCTCATGGTCTGGACCTTTGTCGTGGCGTGTGCGGCGTCTGTCCGGCTAGTCTCGACGACTGCAAAACCGGGTTCTAGGCTCTGTACGAAAGGTGTCTGCGCTCGGTGATGCTTCGTTGAAAAAGCCTTCGGAATGCTCATTTACCACTCGTAAACTCCGCTTCCTCAGTCTTTTTCGCCTCGCCTGACCTTCGCTCGACGACTTTTCGTACAAAGCCTAGAATCGACCACTCGCTCCGTTCAAAAGGTCAAAGGTTACCATGGGTGCTCGTCGCTTCCTCTTCGCCGCGTTGCTGCTGGCGCCGCTGGTCCAGGCCGCGGAACCGCTGCCACCGGGGGAAAAGCCCCTGCCTGACGAGATCAAGGTGATCCGCTACCAGGCCGGCGACCAGACCATCGAGGAGACGCGCATCCGCGGGGTGCTGCAATCCACCCGGGTCATCCCCAAGCATGGCGCGCCCTACGAGCTGGTGCCCGCCGATGGCAGCAGCACCGCCGCCAACGACAAGCCGACCCTGCACGTCCCCAGCTGGCGCCTGTTCAGCTGGTAGGCGCAAGGCGCCTGGACCGGTAAACTGCGCGCCGCTCGCACATTCCTCCGCCAGGCCCTGTCATGTCCGTCTTCACGCCCCTCGATCGTCCCACCCTCGAAGCCTTTCTCGCGCCCTATGGCCTGGGGCGGCTGCGGGATTTCCGGGGCATCGCCGAGGGCTCGGAAAACACCAACTACTTCATCAGCCTGGAAGGCGGCGAATTCGTGCTGACCCTGGTGGAACGCGGTCCGGTGGCGGAGATGCCGTTCTTCATCGAATTGCTCGACGTCCTCCACGACGCCGATCTGCCGGTGCCCTATGCGGTACGCACCCAGGATGGCCAGGCCCTGCGCGAACTGGCCGGCAAGCCGGCGCTGCTGCAACCGCGCCTGGCCGGCCGCCACGAGCGTGCGCCCAATCCCTATCATTGCGGCGAAGTCGGCCACCTGCTGGGCCATCTGCACCGGGCCACCGCCGGCGAACGGCGCATCGAGCGCGCCAGTGATCGCGGCCTGGCCTGGATGCTGGCCGAAGGCGAGCGCCTGGCGCCGACCCTGGATGTGACCGCCCGGCCGTTGCTGGAGCGCACCCTGGGGGAAATCCGCAAGCTGCTGGCCGAGCAGCCACCGTTGCCCGAAGCCAACCTGCACGGCGATCTGTTCCGCGACAACGTGATGTTCGACGGCCCCCGGCTGTCGGGCGTCATCGACTTCTACAACGCCAGTTCCGGCTGGATGCTCTATGACCTCGCCATCACGGTGAACGACTGGTGCTCCACCGAGAGCGGCGCGCTGGACCTGCCGCGCGCCCGGGCGCTGCTGGCGGCCTATGCCGCCGATCGCCACTTCACGCCGCGCGAAGCCGAGCTGTGGCCGGTGCTCCTGCGCGTCGCCTGCGTGCGTTTCTGGCTGTCACGGCTGATCGCCGCCCAGGCCTTTGCCGGCCAGGACGTGCTGATCCATGATCCGGCCGAATTCCAGCAGCGCCTGGCGGCGCGGCAGCAGACCCCGCTGGAACTGCCGCTGACCCTGTAGCCACGGTTCCACGTGGAACCTCTGCGCTGAGCTACAGCTGCAGGCGTCGCTCGATGGCGGGCTGCGCCTGGCCCTGTCGCTGCCAACTCAGCGTCGCCTCGACCAGACTGCCCGGTGCGGCGCCCAGGCGCGTGGTGACCGGGCAGCCGTCACCCCTGGCCTCGCCGGCCTGACGGGTGCGGGCGACGCCCCCTGGCCCGTGCAATTCGATGATGAGTTCGTAGCGCAGGGACGTGTCTTCGCCGGTAAAGCACAGCTGTACCTGAGCGCCCGCCGGTTGTGGCTGAACTTCCAGGCGGGCGCTGGCCGCGGCGCCGCCCGCCAGGGGCAGGAGGGCCGCAAGCAGCCAGGCGGCACGCGTCACCGCTGGTTGATGGTGGCGCTGTTGCCGAAGCCGCTCTGCGAGATCTGCGCGCTGTCGTTGAAGCCGTTGAAGTTGGCCGAGGTCTGCAGGATGCTCGCGCGGTTGCTGTCGCCGACCTGGCTGATGCTGGCCGTGCTGATGGCGCTGGTGACGTCGAGGCGCGCCTCGTTGCCGTTGCCGCTCTGGACGATGCTGGTCTGGTTGCTGTCGCCCTGGACGGTGACGCTGGCCAGGTTGTCGTCGCCGGTGGAGCTGCCGCTGAAGCGATTGCCGCGGCCGGCCTGGTCGACGTTCAGGGTGTTGCGATTGCCATCCTGGGTAAAGGTCAATTCGTTGAACTTGCCGGAGGAGAGCACCGTGGCGCTATTGGCCTGGCCACGCTGGGTCAGCTCCACGGTGTCGACCGAGTAGCCCTGCTGGGTCAGGTCGATGCGGTTGTCGGTGCCGGACTGGGCGAGGGTCGCCGTCACGGCATCGCCGCTCTGGTCGACGCGCACCTGGTTGTTGTCGCCGTTCTGCTCTAGGGTCAGCTGGGCACTGGAGGCCGACTGGACCAGGGTACCGCTGTTGCTACCCACGGAGGTGATGGTGGCCTGGTTGCCGAAGCCGTCCTGGGCCAGGCTATGGACGCTGCTGCCGCCTTCCTGGCGCAGGGTCGCCACATTGCCCTGGGCGTAGCCGTAGATATCGCCGCCCTGGGTGATGGTGGCGCTGCTGGCGCCGGTCTGGACCACGCTGATCGCGTTGCCTTCGCCCTGCAGCTGGTAGAGGGCCGCGCTGTTGCCGGCGCCGCTCTGGTCCAGGGTGAGGGTGCCGCTGTTGCCGTCCTGCTGGACGATGGCGGTGCTGTTCTGGGCGAGGGCGTTGGTGGCCACGAGGGCCAGCGTCAGGGCGGCCAGGGGCCTGAGTAGAAACATCTGTCTGATCTCCATGAGTGCCATCAGCGGTACTGACGTACCACCGTGTTCTGGTTGCTTCCGTACTGGACGATGCGGCTGGACAGGCCCGATCCGTGCTGTTCGATGCGGGCGTTGCCCTGGACGCCGACTTGCAGGATGTCGGCCTGGTTGCCGCTGCCGACCTGCTCGATGCGTGCGACGTTGCCGTAGCCGCCCTGGAGGATGACCGCGCTCAGCTCCGTGCCGTCCTGCAGGATGCGGGCTTCCTGGGCGGCGCCGCTCTGGGCGACCTGAGCGCGTAGCGCGGTGCCACGCTGGTCGATGAGCGCCTGGTTGCCTGCGCCGAGCTGGCGGATGGCGGCGTCGCGCCCGGCTGCGGGCGCCTGACCCAGGTCGCCGGTCTCCATGAGATCGGCGGCCGACGCCAGGGCGTCCAGGCCGAATGTCAGGGCAAGGACCATGGCCAGGCCGCGGGTTGGGCTGCGCATCTCTGTCACCGTCATTGCCTAAGATTCTCCGCCTGGCATTGTCCGGAGCCGCCTGGCCCATCGCTATCGCTCCAGGGAGCGAATCCCGCGGGGCCGGCGGCTTAATCCCTAGCGCCGGGTCGGCTCCAGGTACTTGGTCAGCGCCGGGTCCCGCGGATCGCGGCCGTCGGCCACCAGCCACAGGCGCCGCTCCACGCCCTGGGCGACCAGATGGGCGACCGCCGCCTCGATGGCCGAGAGCACGCAGAGCTGCGCCGGCTCGTTGGTGGTGTAGCCGGACTCGGCTTCGAGCAGCTTCTTGAATTCGATGAACTTGAAGACGCCGGCCTGGCGCCCGATGGAATAGATGGTCTTGGAGGTCATGACATTGGCCAGCACCCGACCGCTGCGGGTATCGATGGCACGCAGATTGACCGTGACCTGATCCACCCGGTACTCCTCGGACAGGCCGATGCCCAGGTAGCGGGCTCCCTCGCCGCCGCTGCGGACGTTGGTGTCGTAGGCCACCACGCCGCCTTCGAGCAGCAGGTTGGCCGCCTGCAGCGACGGCAGCGCCTGCTGCAGATTCTCCGGCAGGTCCGGCTTGTTCTGGGTGGCACGGATGATCTTGCGCTCGGTCAGCAGATTCTGCAGGCCCTCGCGTTCGAGCACCACGAACCAGCCACTGGCCTGCAGGGCGTCCACCAGCATGCTGCCGGCGCCCTGGGTCACGGCGGTGGAAAAGGAGCTGGCCGGATTGGGCTTGTACTGCCCGGTCTGGTCGCGGAAGCCGTAGACGGCGGCCACCAGCGGGCCCTTGGGCGGCGGCAGCGCCAGCAGGTCATAGTAGGTGGAGGCGCGCGGCGTCAGGGTCGGGGCGGCGTTCTGTTCGGCGGGCATGGGGTCGCGCACGCAACCGGTCAGGACGAGGGCGGCGGTCAGGGCCGCCGCCAGGGAAAAGGCGTTCATGGCAGGCATCCGTGCTCAGGGTTGGTTGAAGCCGTTGACGGAGATTTCCGAAATCTCCCCGGTCCCGCGGTCGGTGATCTGCACGGTCAGGCTGCCGGAGTCGTCGACGATGTTGACGATGAACTGGTCGGTGGACAGCGTGCCCGAGTTGCCGTCCTTGATGTCGGTCAGCACCTGGGACAGCAGCCGCGATTCCAGCTGGCTGGTGAAGCGTTCCAGGGGCGACTGGCTGCTGGCGCTGCTGCGCAGGTCGGGATCCTTGTGGCGATCCTGGGCGGTGGCGTTGTTCAGCAGGTAGGTGCCATTGAGCGGATTGCCGCCAAAGGACGGATTCACCGGCGAGTAGACCAGCTCGGTCGCCATGGCCGGGGCGACGCCCAGGGTGCAGAGCAGGGGCAGGGCCTTCCAGGCGTGCGCGTTCATAACTCGTCCTTATCCATGTCGAAAGTATCCTGCAGCAGATTTTCCAGGCGTCGGCGGGTGATGCCCTCGTGGACCTGGTCCGCCGCGGCGTAGGCGGCATCCTTGAGTTCGCTGTTGTTGGGCGGAATGAACTGCCGGTAGAGCAGCCGCTGCTCGTACTCCACCCAGACCAGGCTGCCCCAGCGCGCCGAGGGCCGTTCGCGCACCACCAGGTTGAAGTCCAGGTCGGTGGTATCGGTCAGGCGGTCGGCGAAATGGCGATAGAAGTCATGGCCGAAGCGGGAGATGGTGTTGTCCACCAGCAGTCCCTGGATCAGCTCGCCCTCGGCCCGCAGCGGTCCGGCCAGCAGCAGGCCGAGCAGCAGCCAGGCCGCCTTCATCCCGACAGGTCCTGCCCGGCATGGAAGCGCAGCGCCGCCTCGGCGCGATTGGCCGCACCGGTCTTGCGCAGCAGGTTGTGCATGTGGCTCTTGACCGTATGGGTGCTCAGGCACAGCGCCTCGCCGATGGCGGCGTTGGACAGCCCGCGACCGACCAGCCGGAGGATCTCCCGCTCGCGCCGGGTCAGGCCGTCGGCGGCGATGCTGGGGCGCTCGCGGGAGCGCCGCAGCAGGTGGGCCAGGATGGCGCGGGGCAGCCAGTCCTCGCCGGCCAGCAGTGCGCCCAGACCCTGCAGCAGCTGGTCGCGGCTGGCCTGGGGGGCGAACACGCCCTGGATGGCGGGAAAGCGTTCGACCCAGGGCAGGGCCTGTTCGAGGCTGGCGTTGAGAAAGGCCACCGTGACCGCCGGCGCCAGGCTTTCCAGCCAGCGCTCCAGCGGCGCCTCGGGCACGCTGCCGAGATCGACCAGTACCAGGCTGGTCCCGCCGGCCGCTTCCAGCTCGCGGGCGCAGCTGAGCTCGATGCCGTGGCGTTCTTCGAGAAAGGGTTTGAGCAGTTCTGCCAGGAGGACGTTTCTCGTCGTCAGGCAGACCTTGCTCGCAGGTATCGCGCGCATGTCCATATGGGCTGTCTCATCATCCGTTGCGCGAACGCTGAGACAAATCGCCGGGAGCGACAAGAAAAAACTGACCGATTTCCAGCGACTTACCGGCTCTGTGGACCGCTTGGCAGATTACCCGTCGACCAGCCGTCGGCGACTAGCTCCAAAGACTTAGCTCTCTGGATGGGGCGGGTAATCCAGGCGCTCTGCAAGCGGCAGCGCCTGGACGAGCGATCACCGCCTCAGCGGGTGAGGGTGACCTTGCGCAGGTGGCGCGGCTGGTCCGGATCCTGGCCCCGGGCCTCGGCCAGCAGTGCGACCAGGCGATAGAAGCTCTGGATCGCCAGCAGGCCGTCCAGGTCCGGATGACCGGCGACGGCGAGGGGCAGGTCGCGCTCGGCGATCTCGTCCGGCGCGGCCAGCAGCACCCGTGCACCGCGTCCGCGCAGGTCCCGCGCCAGTTGCAGCAGACCGGCCTGCTCGGGGCCGCGCAGGGCGAAGATCAGCAGCGGATAGCCACGCTCCACCAGCGCCAGGGGACCGTGCTGCAATTCCGCGCCGCTGAAGGCCTCGCCCTGCAGCGCCGAGGTTTCCTTGAGCTTGAGCGCGGCCTCCTGGGCAATGGCGAAGCCCGGCCCGCGGCCGACCACCATGCAGCGCTCGGCGTCGCGCAGGACGGTCAGGGCCGGCGCCCAGCTCAGTTCGGCCGCGCGATTCAGGGCTTCCGGCAGGGCCACGCCCGCCGCCAGCAGCGTCTCGTCCTGCTGCCAGTGGGCGATCAGCCGGGCGGCGGCGGCCAGGGTGGCGATGAAGCTCTTGGTGGCGGCGACGCTGCGCTCGGGACCGGCCTGCACGCCGATGGCGTGGCGGCAGGCCAGGGCCAGCGGCGAGTCGATCTCGTTGACCAGGGCCGCGGTGCGGGCGCCGTAGCGATCCAGGGCGGACAGCGTCTCGATCAGGTCGGGACTGCGTCCGGACTGGGAAAAGCCCAGGGCGAGCTGGCCTTCGACGCGTAGCGGCGCCTGGCGCAGGGTCACCAGCGAAGGCGGCAGGGACAGCACCGGCAGCCCCAGGTGGGCCATTGCCAGGTAGGCGAAATAGCTGGCCGCATGGTCCGAGCTGCCACGCGCCACGGTCAGCGCCAGTTGCGGCGGATTGGCCCTGAGGTCGTCGGCCAGCGCCGCCAGGGCCTGGTCGATGGTCGCCAGTTGGCGAGCGACCGCCGCGCCACTGGCGGCGGCTTCTGCGAGCATGAGCGAGGTCAAGAGGGTCTCCTTGCGCGAACGCCTGTTGCACGACGCCTGTTGCACGACGCCTGTTACACGACGTCTGAGTCCCACACTCTGCCACTCGCGATCAGGCGCGACCAGCCGACCTTGGCCTAGTCGCCTTCGTCCGCTGCGCCGCCGGTGAACTGCAGGTCGTGCTTGCGCAGCTTGTCGGACAGCGTCTTGCGCGGCAGGCCGAGGGCTTCGGCCAGGCTGCGCAGGGAGGCGTGGGGCCGGGCCAGTTCGCGCTGGATGAGTTCGCGCTCGAAGGCCTCGACCTGTTCGCCCAGCCCGGCGGCCAGGGCTGCCGCCGCCGGCGCCGCCATCACCGGGGCCGCGGCCACGGGCGGCGCCGCCATGGGCGCCAGGGGTGCATAGGCGCTGTTGTCCAGCGCCAGCTCCAGCCCCAGGGCGAAGCGCTCGGCGGCGTTCTGCAATTCGCGCACGTTGCCCGGCCAGCTGTGGGCGATGAGGGCCGCGCGCTGCTCGGCATCGGCTTCGCGCAGGGGGGTGCCATGGCGCTGGGCGGCGGCCAGAGCGAAGTGGCGGAACAGCGGCAGGATGTCTTCGCTGCGCTCGCGCAGGGCGGGAATGCGCAGGGTGGCGACATTGAGCCGGTAGTAGAGGTCGGCACGGAAGCGACCCTGGTCGGCGGCTTGGCGCAGGTCTTCCTTGGTGGCGGCGACCACCCGGATATCCAGCGGGATCTGCTGGTTGGAGCCGAGTCGCTCGACCTTGCGCTCCTGCAACAGGCGCAGCAGCTTGACCTGGACATCCAGGCTCATGCTCTCGATCTCGTCGAGAAAGAGGGTGCCGCCGCTGGCGTATTCGAACTTGCCGATGCGTCTTTTCTGGGCGCCGGTGAAGGCGCCCTGTTCATGGCCGAAGAGTTCGCTCTCCACCACGGATTCGGCCAGGGCCCCGGCGTTGATGGCGACGAAGGGGCCGTCGCGACGATTCGACAGATCGTGCAGGGCGCGGGCCACCACCTCCTTGCCGGCGCCAGTCTCGCCATGGATCAGCACATCGGCCTGGGTCGCGGCGAGGGCGCCGATCTGGTCGCGCAGCCGGGCCATGCCCGGGGTCTGGCCGATCAGCCGGGTTTGCAGTTCATGGCGCTCGGCGAGGGCCAGGCGCAGGCTGCGGTTCTCCAGCACCAGATGGCGGGCGCCCAGGGCGCGGCGCACGCTGTCGATCAGGGCGTCGTTGGCGAAGGGCTTTTCCAGGAAGTCATAGGCCCCGGCGCGCATGGCCTGCACCGCCAGGGGCACGTCGCCGTGGCCGGTGATCAGCACCACCGGCAATTCGGCGTCACGCTGGTGCAACTGGGCCAGCAACTCCAGGCCATCGATGCCGGGCATGCGGATGTCGCTGACCACCACGCCGGGCCAGTCGCGCACGGCCGCCAGCTCCAGCTCGCGGGCGTCGGCCAGGGTCGTCACCTTGAAACCGGCCAGGTCCAGGGTCTGGCTCAGCGCCAGGCGCAGGTGGGCGTCGTCGTCGATCAGCAGGATCTGGCTGGCGGGATCGAAGGGGGGCAGGGCACTCATGACTGGGACCTAAAAGTGGAGGGCGGGACGGTCAACCGCGGACTTCTTCCTGGGGCACCGAGGCGACCCCCGGCTTGCCGTGCAGCAGATAGAGACGTACCTCGGCGCCACCGTCGCCATGGTTGGACAGGTGCAGGTGGCCACCGAGGGTTCGCAACAGGTTATCGCAGATCGCCAGGCCCAGGCCGAGGCCCTGGGCGGTGGCCTTGGTGGTGAAGAAGGGTTCGTGGGCGCGGGCCAGGGCCTCGCTGGAAAAGCCGGGACCGTTGTCTCTCAGGATCAGGGTCACGCCGCGCTCGTCGATGCTCGTGGTCAGCCACAGCCGGCGGGTGCTGGTCTTTTCCGCCAGGGCGTCGAGGGCATTGCTCAGCAGGTTGCTGATGATCTGCCGCAGGCGGGTTTCGCCGGCCTGCACCCACAGCGGCGCGTCGGGCAGGTCGCGGATCAGCTCCACCTGCATGGCCCGGCGCCGCGCGGCGACCAGCGCCAGGGCGTCTTCCAGGGCGCCCTGCAGCACTACGCTCTCCGGCGCACGGCGGGCGCCACGGGCATAGGCCTTGAGGTGGGCGATGATGTTGGCCATCCGCGTGGTCAGCTCGCCGATCAGCTTGAGATTGCCACGGGCGTCGTCCAGCCGATCGTGGTCGAGCAACACGACGGCGTTTTCCGTGTAGCTGCGGATGGCCGCCAGCGGCTGGTTGAGTTCGTGGCTGATGCTGGCCGACATGGTCCCCAGCGCCGACAGTTTGCCGGCCTGCACGGCTTCGTCCTGGGCGCGCATGAGTTCGCGCTGGGCCTGCTCGCGGTCGTGCACCTCCTGCTGCAGCCGCGCGTTGAGCGTCTGCAGGTCGCGGGTGCGCTCCTCCACGTTCAGCTCCAGATCACGCTTGGCCCGGGCATCCAGCGCCAGGCGCTCGATGAAGTGGCGCCGTCTCAGGGTCATGACAACCAGCAACAGGAGCAGCGCCAGCAGGGTCGCCGCGCCGACATAGAGGGCACTGCGCACCTGCCGCTCGACCATCTCCCGCGGTGCCAGGATCTGCGCGTTCCAGCCGACCTCGTCGAGATTGCGGGTCTGGGTCAGCCAGTCCCCGGGCACCAGGGTCAGGGGCGCCGGATTGGTGGTGGGGTAGGGCCGGTTGGCATTAACCTGCTCGCGCTGGCGCTCGTCCAGCGGATGGGTGGCGCGAAAGCGCCAGGCGTCATGGGAGGTAAGGATGACCACGCCCAGGTCATCGGTGACCAGCAACTGCTCGGGCGCATTGCCCCAGAGCTTTTCCGCACTGTCCAGGTCGACCTTGACCACCACCACGCCAATGGCCCGCGTGCCATCGCGCACGGCGGCGGCGAAATAGTAGCCGCGCTTGCTGGAGGTGGTGCCGAGACCGAAGAAGCGCCCCGGCTGGCCCTGCATGGCCGCCTTGTAATAGGGCCGGAAGGAGAAGTCGCGACCGACGAAGCTGTCCGCCTGGCGATAGTTGGAGCTGGCCAGGCAGGTGCCGTCGTCCTGCATCAGGTAGATGACGTCCGCCCCGGTGCGCTGACGGATGTCTTCCAGCATCTGGCTGGCGGCGTCCTGGGCCGTGCTGTCACCCTGGCCTTCCAGGGCATGGCGCAGCACCGGCAGATCGCCCAGCAGGTCCGGCAGCACCTCGTAGCGCCGCAGCGTGCCCAGCAGGTTGGCGACATAGAGATCCAGGGTCTGGCCGTTCTGTTCGCCCAGTTGCGCCTCGTAATAGTGCTGGGCCGCATAGCGCAGCGGAATCAGCAGCAGCGTCAGACCCAGCGCCAGCAGCAGCAGGCTGCTCCAGCGGGGGCGCTTGGGAAGGTGAGGACTCTTGGGCATGCGCGGCTACGATCAGGGGGCGTCCCGGCATTATGCCCAAGCCGGGACCCCGGCGAAGGGGTCGTCAGACTGTTAACGCCTTGGCAGTCGACTGAAATATCTTGTTACCAATGGTCTCGGCTGTGGACGAGGACACGGTTTTGCCGGGCGAAAGGCGGCTAACTAAGGCGGCAATCAGCCACCGAAGGAGTGACTTCCATGAAAAGCACCACCCTCTGCCTGACCCTCGCCGGCCTGCTGGCCACCTCTGCCGCCTTCGCCCAGACGGCACCCGCCGATCCGGCATCTCCGCCTGCCGCGACGGGCAGCCCGGCCAAGACCGGCAAGCAGGCCGCCACCCACCACAAGAAGGTGGCTCACAAGAAGGTCCACAAGGCCAGCACCAGCGGCAGCTGATCCACGGCGCGGCACCTCCCTGCGCGGGAGGTGCCTAAAGAGGAGTGAATCCGTCCAGAGGAGTCCCCCCATGCGCACGTCCCCCCTGCTTCCCGCCCTGATTTTGGGCCTCAGCCTGTCCGGCGCCGCCCTGGCGCAGACCAGCCCGACCAATCCTCCGGCCACCCCTGCGCGACCCGATCCCACCAGCACCCACGGTATGGAAAAGGCGCCCAGCACCGGCGTCGGTGCCGCCGACAACGGCTCTAGTAGCGGTTCGGGCAGTGATACCGGCACCGATCACGTGAAGAAGCCCAAGACCCAGCACAAGGCTCACTGAGGCATCCCGCCTATTCCCCCGGGGAATGATCCAATGAGCAAAGATCGCTTGAGCAGCCTGCGCGGGCATGTCGAAATCGGCTTCTAGCCTGAGCCAGGAGCCGCTCCCATGACCGCCGCGTCGCTGCTTTCCCCGGATCTGATCCGCACCCGCTTTTCCCAGGCCATGTCGGCGATGTACCGCCAGGAGGTGCCCCAGTACGGCACCCTGCTGGAACTGGTCGCCGAGGTGAACGCCGGACAACCGGGCTTCGCCGGAGACTCCGCGGAGCGCCTGGATCTGGAGCGCCATGGTGCCATTCGCGTCGGCACGGCCGCCGAGCTGACCACCTTGCGTCGTCTGTTCGCCGTGATGGGCATGCAGCCGGTCGGCTACTACGACCTCAGCGTGGCCGGGGTGCCGGTGCATTCCACCGCCTTCCGCCCGGTAGCGCCGGCCGCCCTGCAGATCAATCCCTTCCGCGTCTTCACCTCGCTGCTGCGCCTGGAGCTGATCGAAGACGCCGAGCTGCGCCAGCTGGCCGAAGGGGTGCTGAACGAGCGCCGCATCTTTACCCCGGGTGCGCTGGAACTGATCGAGCGCGCCGAGGCCCAGGGTGGGCTGACGGATGCCGAGGCGGATGCCTTCGTCCAGGAAGCCCTGGAGACCTTTCGCTGGCACCGCGAGGCCAATGTCGACGCCAGCCTCTATCAGCGCCTGCACGATGCCCACCGCCTGATCGCCGACGTGGTCTGCTTCAAGGGTCCGCACATCAACCACCTGACCCCGCGCACCCTCGACATCGACGCCGTCCAGTCCCGGATGCCCGCCCACGGTATCGCGCCCAAGGAAACCATTGAGGGGCCGCCTCGTCGCCAGTGCCCCATCCTGCTGCGCCAGACCAGCTTCAAGGCGCTGGAAGAACCCATCCTCTTCCAGGGCGAGGTCCAGGGTTCGCATACGGCACGCTTCGGCGAGATCGAGCAGCGCGGCATCGCCCTTACACCGGCCGGTCGCCAACGCTACGACGAACTCCTGCAGGAGGTCCGCCAGCGCAGCAAGGCGGCCGGCAGTGACTATGCGACCGTGCTGGCCGAGGTGTTCCAGGCGCTGCCCGACAACTGGGACGAGCTGCGCCGTCAGGGGCTGGCCTGGTTCCGCTATCGCGCTGTGGCCGACAGTCATTCGGCCACAAACAGTCGCGATCCCGAGGTCATGATCGCCGCCGGCCAGCTCCTCGCCGATCCCATCACCTACGAAGACTTCCTGCCCGTCAGCGCCGCGGGCATCTTCCAGTCCAACCTGGGGGCCGGCAGCCAGCAGGAATACCAGAGCGGCGGCAATCGCGCCGCCTTCGAAGCCGCCCTAGGTGCGCCGGTCCTCGACGAGATGGCGCTGTACGAACGCCAGCAGCAGGAATCCCTGGACGCCGCCCTGGCTGCCCTCGGCCGCCCCGCCTAGAATGGTGGTCCCCGCGTCGGCGGCCCCAGGCCCCGACGCCCGCCCCTGGCAGGCAGCCACGATGTTCACCAAACTCGATCCGACCGACTGGCAGCTCATTCACCTGCTGCAGCAGAACGCCCGCGCCTCCAACGCCACCCTGGCCCGCCAGCTGGGCCTGGCGCGCACCACCGTAGTCACCCGCCTGGCGCGCCTGGAGCGCGACGGCATCATCCAGGGTTACGGCCTGCGCCTGGGCTCCGAACTGGAACAGGCCGCCGTGCGCGCCTACTGCGCCATCAGCGTCCTGCCGCGCAGCACCGCCGGCGTCATCCGCGCCCTGGAAAAGATGGTCGAGGTCGAGGAAGTCTCCTCGGTCAGCGGCCAGTTCGACTACCTGGCCTTCCTGCGCTGCACCACCCACGAAAAGCTCGACGAACTGCTCGACCGCATCGGCAACCTCGACGGGGTCAAGCAGACGCAGACGTCGATCATCCTGAATCGGAAGATCGATCGGCGCCGTTCGACCTAGGCGAGTGTTCTCCGCCTTCTGCCGCCTAACCTGCCACGCCGGTCGAAAGCGGCTCCTGCCCGACCAGCACGATGCCGGGTGAGCCGATGGCAGCGGCATCGCCGGCTTGGGCGAAGGCCCCATCCCTGCCGACCGCTGCGCCAACGTAGGTGGGTTGGGTCGTCGACAAACCATCCCAGACAGCCGAGGCGCCAGCGCCGGCACCGTAGGCCGCACCTGCGTGCTGGCTGTCCTTGAACGTTGCACCGCTACCTGCGGAGGCCGTCGTGATCAGGGTTCCGTCACTGGCAAGGACCGCGGTCAGGTCATAGTTGAAGGCCGCCGCGACGTTACCCAGTTTGTCGAACAGCACCACGGCATCCTCCTTGCCGAGGCCGGGCCCGTCGACGCTGACGACTGCAGTGCTATCGCTCAAGCCCCACGTCGTCTTGAACGCGCTCAGGTTCGCCGCTGCCACATCGGCGACGACTAGAGTCGCACCGGCGGCGAGAACGGTATTGCCGTCGAGCGTGATCGCGGAGGGGAACTGACCGGCTTCGTCCGTCATGCGCCAGCCGCTGAGATCAACACTGGTCGAGCCGTAGTTGTACAGCTCGAAGAAATCCCCGCCCTTGGCGTTGGAATTAACCTCGGTGATCAATAGGCTGTAGTGAGGCCTGTCGGCAGTCGCAAAGTTGATATCCGTAGCAGCCACGGCATTGCCCGCATGGTCGACGACCGCGCCCGGTTGTAGCTCCAGGTGGTAGCTGCTGCTCGCCTGCAACCTGTCCGCCGGCGTCAGGTTGAGGACATTGAAGTCGACCGCGACGCCCGGATCTCCCGCTTTGAACACCTGGACGACGTTGCCGGCCTGGTCCACCAGCTGGAGGCTGCCGCTGCCCAGCGCGATGCCTTCATCGAACGTCAGGCTGATGCGACTGCCGGTGGGGACATCCCGCGCGTCGACCGCTGGGCTGCTGGCCATCAGGAGGGGAGCGGCGAGGTCCACGGCCGGTGTACCCAGCGTGACCAGGTTGCCCTGGAAGTGCTGCTGCGCCGGGTCGAGGTCCTTGGATACCTGCGTCTGCCCCTGCCACACGGTATCGCCGTTGTCCTGCAGCAGCAGGATCTCGGTGCCCGGTCTGACGCTGGCCGGGGAGGCGATGGACTCGAAACTGCCCCCGGTGGCGGCCAGCAGCGCATCCAGATCGTTGTCGAGTTCGATGGGTGCGGTGGCAGGATCACCACTCCAGGTGAACAGACGGAAATCGTGGGTGACCGCGGCGGAGGCGCTGCCGGCAGGGCCGGCCAAAATCAGGTAGCCACTGCCATCCAGGGCCCGGTCGATTGAGCGGATACCCCGCCCGCCCAGATTCAGCTCGATTGCTTCAAAAGTGGGCGAGAGGCTGTTGTCGGCCAGCACGGCCTGATAATTGGTCACGGCAACCAGCAGCGCCTTGTCGCGTGATCCGGTATCCAGCTGCGGCGCGCGAAATCCCAGCCAGAGCTGGCTGTCATCG
The DNA here is from genome assembly GCF_031453455.1 of Pseudomonas sp. SORGH_AS_0211. Lineage (NCBI taxonomy): Bacteria > Pseudomonadati > Pseudomonadota > Gammaproteobacteria > Pseudomonadales > Pseudomonadaceae > Pseudomonas > Pseudomonas sp. SORGH_AS_0211. Next base: position 4,435,618 of record NZ_JAVIZV010000001.1, read on the forward strand.
GGGGAGGTGGTCAGGCCTTCGATGGAGAAGCCGTTGACGTGCTCGGGGGCGATGCCGGCAGCGGAGGAGACCTTCAGACCGTAGTAGCCGGCCGGTTTGCCACTGCTGCCGCTGGCATCCCAGGCATCGAGGGCCGCGACCAGGCCTTTGTAGGTCTGGATGCCCGCGGTATCGAACACCGGCTTGCCCTGGGCGTCGGTGGTCAGCTGCACGGCCAGGATGGCTTCGCGTCCGGGCGCCTCCTTGCCGCTCTTGCTGTTGCTGTGCGAGCCGGTGAGATACAGGGTGCCCTCCGTGCCGAGGCTGCCGGTGAAGGTCATGGCTTCGAAATCCAGTTCGTCGCTCAGGCCCAGCACACCGCCGTAGTCGAAGGCGTCGAGCGCCTGGCCACCCTTCTGATCGTAAACCCTGAGCACATTGCCCTCGTCATCGCCCACGATCAGGTACTGGCCCCAGCGGATGACCCCGGACGCATCCGACGCTCCGGCCTGGGTGCCTGCCTCCGGCGTGAAGGTGAAGATGGCTGGCTGTGGCTCGGTGGGCCCAGGGTCAGGTGCGGCATTGTCGATCAAGCGCTCGGTGGTGCGGGTGACCAGCTCGATCAATGACTGCTGCCCCTGTTGCGCCAGGATGTCGTTCAGCTCGGTCAGGCTCGGCGACGTGCCACTGACCCCCTGATAGGCGAGGCTCAGTTGCGCCTTGGCCAGGGCATGGGGCTGACCTTCCGGCGAACCCGCAAGCGCTGCCAGCACCTCCGCCCGGCTGGTGCCGGCCGCCAGTTGCTGGGTCCAGAATTGCAGGCCGTCCGCATCGGCGGGCCGCCCCAGGGCATTCTCGTAGGCAGCGCTCAGAAAGGCCGTTGCCGAGCCTGCGGCCACCGTGGCGAACTCCGGTGACTGCAGGAACGCCTGCAGGATGGCTTCCAGTGACGTGCCATTCTGCAGCGCCTGGGTCCAGTACTGCAGCCCTGCGGCGTCCGGCAGCCGTCCGAAGCTGCTCAGGTAGAGGGCGACGACAGGCACCATGCTGGAGGCCGCTTCGGTCGAGAGCGAAAAACCCGTGGCTACCTGCGCGAGACTGGCATTGCCTTGTTCGACCTGCGCCGTCCAGTAGCCGAGTCCGGCGTTATCCGGGGCGCGGCCGAGAATGCTCTGATAGTAGGCACTGATCGTTTCGCGGGTCGTGGGCATGGCGCAGGTCCGTCTGATGAAAAGGGGAGACGGAGCCTAACGGGTGGGATGTTGCAGAAAGATTGCAGGAACGGAGCGGCTTTCGTTTTCCATCGTCGCAGCCCCAACGGGAGGTGCCGCCTGATCCTGTTGGGCTTCGCTGCGCTCAGCCCAACCTACCCGCGACTAAAAGAGTAGCCGTGTAGGTTGGGTTGAGACGGCCTCATCGTCGAAGCCCAACAGCCGGAGATTCAGTCTGGCCACCCTAGGCCCATTCGTTCTGACCCACCAGCAGAATGAAGCCGTTGCTACCACTGGTCAGCGCCTGGTTTTCCGTGGAATCGGAAAAGGACTGCAACACATTGGCGCGACTCAGCCCGGTGCCGAGGTCGTGCAGCCAGTAGTCGATACCGGCGGTCTCGCCGCTACGGCCGAGCACGTTGGCATACAACTGGGTGACATAGGAGCGATCGTCCGCCGCGGAGAACAGCCCCTTGAACTCGCTCGAGGCGGTAAAGGACTGGGCGATGGTCTGGCTGGTCGTGCCCTTGGCGTGGTCGTACATCCAATAGTCGAGACCCGAGTAGTCCGGTACCCGGTGGAAGGCCGCATTGTAGAGGCGGGCGATCTGCGCCTGATCGGCGGTCAGGACATAGAGGTTGCGATCGCTGAAATTGAGCAGGTTGATGTCGTGCAGGTTGAGCGAGAGGTCGCCGCTGTTGCTGGTCAGGCTGACCACGTTGCCGGCGGCCTGCCACTTGTAGGCGGTCGCCGCGTTTTCCAGCCGCAGCACATCGCCACCGCCATAGCCATAGAGGCTGCCGCGATGATCGCCATCCAGGGACAGGCGATCCTGGAAGAAGAACTCGCCATCCTTGCTGCCGCTGTTGACGCCCAGGCCCACCGGCCGCGAGCTGGCATTGAAGGCGGCGGCATCGTTGTTCATGCTGGCCTTCAGGTACCACTGCCAGTTGCCGGTATCGCTCATGCTGGCGTAGGTCGACAGGGTGTCGTTGGTATTGCCCGAGGACAGTACGCCGCGCAGGTTGCCACTGCTGTCGAGCAGCGGTCCGCCCGAGGCGCCGCTGCCCAGTCCGGTAGAGAACTGATAGGCGGCGACGCCGCTGTACTGGGTCGCCGTGCCGGTGTCTTCCATGAGACCGGTGCCCCGGCCCGGATAGCCGAGCACGGTGCCGGTGAAGGAAGTGGCGCCGCCCAGTGTAGGCGTGAGGGTGCCGGTCACCGAGCTCAGGTTGACGTTGAAGCCCAGCAGCGTCAGGTCGTTCTGCGCCTCCGAGGGCGAGACCAGGCCATCGCCATTGGCGTCCCAGTTGCCCACCCGGCTCGACCAGTTGGTCGCCAGGTAGGTACCCAGCGGGGCCGACCAGGCACCGGTGGCGTCATTGACGAAAGCCCCGGGCGCGACCATGACCTGGACGGCGGAACCGCCATGCTCGGCGTTGTAGACCATGTGATTGGCGGTGAGCACGTCGTTGTTGCCGACCACGCTGCCCGAGCCGCGGAAGGCGGAACCATCGGGAAAGATGGATTCGAGATAGACGATGCTGCTGTAGGGTGCCGAACGGCTGGTGATTTCGCGCATGTCAGGAGAACCTCCCTGTATCTGAGCGGAGACATTCTAAACCCCATGACCCACCCTTTCCGGGCATTCGTCGGCCCAGACAACCGCCTGGCATCGGCATTCCGGATACCTTGCCCTGCCGAGCACCGCACGCTTCCAGCCATATATCTGTGGTAGCATCGCCGGTCTTTTTTGTGTGAGTCGCTCGCACCTCGTCTCATAACTTTCGGAACCGTATCGCGATGGCCCAAAAAACTGCTCTGATCACTGGTATCACTGGCCAGGATGGCGCCTACCTGGCGCAGTTTCTGCTCGGCAAGGGATACAAGGTACTAGGCCTCAACCCCCGGCGTAGCACCTCCGACGTCAACCTGGCACGTCTGGAGTGGTTGGGTATCGCCAAGGACGTCGAGATGATCGACGGCGACCTGCTCGACCTGTCGGGTCTGATCCGCCTGTTCCAGCAATACCAGCCCGACGAGGTGTTCAACCTGGGCGCCCAGTCCTTCGTCAAGACCTCCTGGAACCAGCCGCTGCTGACCGGTCAGGTCAGCGGCATCGGCGCCGTCAACGTGCTCGAAGCGGCCCGTCTGATCAAGCCTGACGCCCGTTGCTACCAGGCCTCCACCTCCGAGATGTACGGCCTGATCCAGGAGCCGGAGCAGCGCGAGACCACCCCGTTCTACCCGCGCTCGCCCTATGCGGCCGCCAAGCTCTACGCCCACTGGATGACCGTCAACTATCGCGAGAGCTTCAACCTGTTCTCCTGCAGCGGCATCCTGTTCAACCACGAGTCCCCGCTGCGCGGCCTGGAATTCGTGACCCGCAAGGTCACCGACGCCGTTGCCCGCATCAAGCTGGGTCTGCAGGACGAACTGCGCCTGGGCAACATCGACGCCAAGCGTGACTGGGGTCATGCCCGTGACTACGTCCAGGCCATGTGGCTGATGCTGCAACAGGACGTCGCCGACGACTACGTCATCGCCACCGGCCGTACCACCACCGTGCGCGACATGTGCCGTATCGCCTTCGACGTGGTCGGCATGGACATGGACAAGCACCTGGTCATCGACCCGGCCTTCTTCCGTCCCGCCGAGGTCGACGTGCTGCTGGGCGATCCGTCCAAGGCCCGCGCCAAGCTGGGCTGGCAGGCCACCACCACCCTCGAAGAGATGATCACCGAGATGGTGGAAGCCGACCTGGCGCGCCTGAAGCCCCTCGCCCGTGCGTGATTTCGCCGGTCAGCCGGTCCTGGTTACCGGCGCCAGCGGCTTCGTCGGCAGCCATCTGCTGCCGGCGCTGGCCGCCGCCTTTCCGGCCGCCGAGCTGCACGGCACCTGCCGTGACGGCTCGCTGCCAAGCCAGGCTCAGGTCGTGGGTCATGCCCTCGACCTGAGCGATACGGCTGCCACCCTGGCGCTGGTGCAGCAGCTGCAACCGGCCGCCATCGTCAACCTGGCGGCCTTCGCCAGCGTCTCCGGCAGCTTCGCCCAGCCCGAGCGCTGCTGGCAGATCAATCTGCACGGCACCCTCAATCTGCTGACCGCCGCCGCTGCCCTCGAGCAGCCCCCGGTGTTCCTGCAGGTCGGTTCCGGCGACATGTATGGCGCCAGCTTCAAGCGCCATGCCGAGGTCGACGAGCAGGTGCCCCTGCATCCGCTCAATCCCTATTCCGCGAGCAAGGCCGCTGCCGATCTCGCCGCCGCCCAGTTCGCCGCCACCTCCAAGGTGCGGGTGATCCGCGCGCGACCCTTCAACCACAGCGGCGCAGGTCAGGGTAAGGGCTATGTGCTCACCGACTTCGCCAGCCAGATCGCGGCCATCGAGCGCGGCGAGCAGCCGCCCGTGCTGCGCGTCGGCGACCTCAGCGCCCAGCGCGACTTTCTCGCCGTCCAGGACGTGGTCGCCGCCTATGTGGCGCTGCTGGGGCACAGCTCGGACATCCCCAGTGGCACTGCGCTCAACATCGCCTCCGGCCGTCCGCTGCGTGTCCAGGAATTGCTCGACGCCCTGATCGATCAGGCCGCCTGCCCGATCCAGGTCGAGCAGGATCCCGCGCGCCTGCGCCCGAGCGATATCGCCCGCGCCGTCGGCGACGCCGGCGAACTCCGCCGCCTCACCGGCTGGCAACCCCGCATCGAGCCTTCTGCACTCGTCGCCCAGGTCCTCGCGGACTGGCGCCAATCCGGTTCCTGATCTCTGCCCATGAACTACTCGCTGATCCTCAACTTCACCCGGCAGGATCTGATCGATCGCCATTCCGCGTCGGTGCTCGGCGCGGCCTGGACCTTCATCCTGCCGCTGGTCAACATCCTCATCTTCACCCTGGTGTTCTCCAACATCATGGGCATGCGGCTGGATGCCATGGGGATGCAGTCCCTCGGCCAGTACAGCTACAGCGTGTACCTGGTCACCGGGTTGCTCGCCTGGAACTGCTTCTCCAACACCCTGACCCGCATCACCCAGGTGTTCCACGAGAAGGCCCACCTGCTGGGCAAGGTCCGGCTGTCGCTCTGGTCGCTGCCGCTGTACATCCTGCTCAGCGAGACGGTGCTCTATGCCATCTCCATGGGCTTCTTCGTCGCCTTCCTGGCGATCATCGGTTTCCATTTCCCGTCCACCGTGCTCTGGTGGCCGGTGATCTTTCTCTGCCAGCAGCTGCTGGCCTACGCCCTCGGGCTGATCTTCGCCATCCTCAGCGTCTTTCTGCGCGACATCGGCCAGATCGTCGGTGTGGTCATGCAGTTGTGGTTCTGGCTGACCCCGGTGGTCTATGTCATCACCATCATGCCCGAGCGCTGGCACCCCTGGTTCGCCGCCAACCCCTTCTATTACATCGTCGAGGCCTACCGCGCCGCCCTGATCCAGGCGAGCCGGCCGGATCTGCTGGCGATCGGCGGCCTGATCCTGGCGGGCGCCGTGCTGCTGGGCCTGGGCATCGTTCTGGGTCGCAAGCTCGAACGCGACATCCGCGACTTCATCTAGCAGGCCTTCGTCATGCTCCGCGTTTCCCATGTACGCAAGGAATTCAAGCTCTATAGCCGCCCGGCGCTGCGCCTGAAGGAAATCCTCTTCCGCCGCAGCTACCACACCCGCCATGTGGCGCTGGAAGACATCAGCTTCGAGGTCCGCAGCGGCGAGACCCTGGGCATCCTCGGTCGCAACGGCGCCGGCAAGTCCACCCTGCTCAAGATCCTCAACGGGGTGCTCTTGCCCGACGGTGGCGAGATCGACATCAAGGGGCGCGTCACCGGTCTGCTCGAACTGGGCACCGGCTTCGACGGCAACCTCACCGGGGTGCAGAACATCCTCGGTAACGGCCTGCTGCTGGGCATGAACCGCGAAGAGATCGAAGCCAAGCGCGACGCCATCATCGAATTCTCCGAACTGGGTCGCTTCATCGACGAGCCCATCCGCACCTATTCCTCCGGCATGGTCATGCGCCTGGCCTTTTCCATCGCCATCCATGCCGATCCCGACATCTTCCTGGTCGATGAGGCCCTGTCGGTGGGCGATGGCCACTTCCAGCAGAAGTGCATGAGGCGCATCAAGGCCTTCCGCGCCTCCGGTGGCTCCATCATCTTCATCTCCCACGACCTCAACGCCATGAAGATGCTCTGCGATCGCTGCATCGTCCTGAGCGAAGGTCGTGTGGTAGCCGACGACACGCCCGAGGCGGCAGTGAATCGCTACAACCAGCTGCTCGGCGCCGACCGCGAAGAGCTGGAAGTGGAAGCCGAGGAAAGCGGCTACGGCACCGGCGAAGCCCGTATCGAATCCGCCGTGCTGCGCGGCGTGGGTTCCGGCAGCGACACCCTGGCCTGCGGCGACGTGGCCCATCTGGATGTCCGCGTCAGCGCCCGCGAGCACCTGCCCGACGCCACCCTGGGCATGATGATCCGTGACCGCTTCGGCCAGGACATCTATGGCACCAACAGCTTCCTGCTCGGTGTGCCCCTGGTGCTGGCCGCCGGCGAGACGCGCGTGCTGCGCTACGAATTCCCCATGCGCCTCGCCCCGGGCAAGTACACCCTGACCCTGGCCCTGCACGAAGGTCCCGACCATACCCGCCACTGCTACCACTGGCGGGACAACTGCATCCGCTTCGAAGTGGCCGGCATCCTGGGCTCGGTCTTCGGTGGCCTGTGCGATCTCTCCGCCGGGTTGCATGACGTGACCCCCGTTTCCCAGCCCGCCTAGGCCCTGCCATGTCCGCTTCCCGTCCCGAACTCGCCCCCTGGCACGCCCTGCTGAACCTGGAGGGCGAGGCGCTGCTGCGCGCGGCCTACCCCTACCTGCTGGGGCGCGAGATCGATCCCGAGGGGCTGGCGCATCATCTGCAGCGCCTGCGCGCGGGTGAGGACAAGCTCGAACTCCTGGCCGGCCTGCGTGATTCCGCCGAAGGCCGTGCCCACGGCGCCCCGGTGGCAGGGCTGCGCGGCGCGCGCCTGCGCCGGCGCTGCCGCCAGCTGCCGTTGCTCGGCAGCCTGTTGCGCCGTTGCCCGAATGCCCAGCGCCAGCAGCGCGAGGCCGCGCGCCAGCTGGCCCTGCATGAGCGCCTGGAAGCCCATATCCAGCGTCACGAGCAGCATTACCGGGTGCTCAGCGCCGAACAGCAGGTACTTGGCGCCCGTCAGGCCACGCCCGATCCGGCCCTGGCCGAGCTGCGCGAGCGCCTGCGCCTGGCCGAGAACCTGAACCAGGAACTCCGCGCCCGCCTGACCGCCCTGGAGAGCGCGCCCCGCGCAGCTGCACCTCGATCCGCGACCGTGATCACGACCGAGACCCCTGCGGTCGAGGCGGACGAAACCCCGGCCAGCAACCTGCCCAGCGGCACCGTGCCCGACAGCTTCTACCTGGCCTTCGAGGACCGCTTCCGCGGCAGCGCCGAAACCATCAACGCCCGGCTGTCCTACTATCTGCCCACTATCGCCGCTAATCCGGCGCTGGCCCGCGGGCTGCCGCTGGTGGACATCGGCTGTGGCCGGGGCGAGTGGCTGGCGCTGTTGCCGCCCGAAGTGCAGCGCCTGGGCATCGACCTCAATGCCACGAACGTCGAGCTGTGCCGCGCCCGTGGCCTGCCCGCCGAGCACACCGATGCCATCGCCTGGCTGGCCGCCCAGCCGGCCGGCAGCATCGGCGCCGTCTCCGCCTTCCACGTCATCGAGCACCTGGGTTTCGAGCGCCTCAACCAGCTGCTTGACGTCTGCCTCCACGCCCTGGCACCGGGCGGGCTGATCCTCTTCGAAACGCCTAATCCGGAAAACATCGTCACCTCGGCCAACTACTTCTGGACCGACCCCACCCATATCCACCCGCTGCCGCCGGCCTTCACCGAATTCCTGGTGCAGTTCAAGGGCTATGCCCAGGTGGAGATCCACAAGGTCAACGCCGTGGAGCCCGAGCACCGCCTGCACGAAGACAGCGAAGTGGCCCGCCACTGCGACCGCTGGTTCTACGGCCCGCAGGACTACGCGGTGATCGCCCAGCGGCCCTGAGGCCGGGCCCTCCTTATATAGCGCCCAATAAAAAGCCCCTGCGCCATCACTGAAGCAGGGGCTTCTTTATTACCGAGGTATCAGACGTTCGCGATACCCAGGCCAACGATGCTCTCATCAGCAGCGAAGGGTGTACCTGCCAGCTTGATCAGCGTATCGCTCTCTGCATAGGTGGTGCCGCTGCCCGTGGTTTCCACATAGGCATAGGTGTCGCCTCCAAAGAGGAAGACGCTCAGGCCGTTGTCGGTCGTTGCTCCATTGGCGGCAGTGTTCAGCGCATCCGCCAGGCTGCCTGCGCTCGACAGGTCCTGAACGGTTGCCTTGTCGGAAGCCACGACCGTGGCGCCTCTCAGGGTGATGGTGTCTGCCGCGCCGGCATTGGCCCCGGTGGTCGCTCGGTAGTCGGTGATGGTATCAAGCGCGCCGAAGGTCGAGATGCCATTCGGGCCAAAGACGAAGTTATCGGTACCCGCGCCGCCAGTCAGAGTATCCGCACCCTTGCCACTGTTCAGGGTGTCATCCCCCGAACCCCCCTTGATGACCAGGATGCCATCAGCTTCCGCGCTACCATCGATCGTCACCGAACTGGTAACAGCCGACGCATCGATGGTCAGCGTCTTGCCTGCGGCTACTGTCTGATCCACCAGCGTCAGGGTGTTATCGGCCACGTCCGCCAGGGTCAGGGTTGTGTCGTTGGCCAGCGCCACGTTATCCAGGGCGCCAGCGGTGAGCGCATCGGTCAGGGTCACGCTGCTCAGGGTGGTAGCCGACAGCTCCGTTCCCGTGGTGATGGCGCCCAGTACGCCTTGCACCGCGCTCAGTTCACCGGTAATCGCGGTCAGGGCGTCGGCGCTGATCTTGCCGGTAGTCGCGCCATCGAGGGTCACCAGATCGGCAGCATTGGCCGTGGTATCGGTCAGGTCGACGGCCACGTCTCCGGCATGAATAAAGGAAGTAGCGTCAGCGCTCAGCAGCGCCTTGGCCTGGGCAAGGCTCGCCTCGGTGATGGCAGTGACCTTGGAGGCATCCAGTACACCCGAGGTGGTGGCATCCAATGCTGCCAGCGCCGTCGCCGTCAGCGCGCCGTCATCCGTAAGGGCTACGGTGCCATCGCCGGGGAAGTTGATAGCAGCGGCATCGGCACTGGCGATGTTCAAGGTGGTACCGGTCGGCACGGTGATGCTGTTGATGGTGCCTGTCACCGTGGAAGAGACGCTATCGCTGGTAAAGACGAAGCCACCATTTTCTTGAGCGACCGTCAGGGCTGCACCCGGGTTATCGAAAGTCACGATGCCGTCCTGGCCCAGGTTGGCGGCGAATACCGGAGTCGGCTCGGGCTCAGGTGTCGGAGTGGTATCGGTACCCGTGGCCTGGGCGACCGCAGCGGCGACGGCCGTGTCGAGGTTGGCCAGGGAAGCATCACTTGCATCGATGCTATTGAGGAAGTCGCGGCCCACGGCCAGCGCATCCGCATCGCTATAACCAGTCGCACCACTGGCCGCGACGCTGGCGGTAAAGGCATTGGCGGCGGTGAGCTTGTTGCTGGCCGCCGTGACGTCAGTGTCCTGGGCGCCCAGCAGGATCGCCAGGGCTGCCTGAGCCGGATCCACGGCGCCGCTTTCGATCTGCGCCTGCCAGTAGGTTACGCCGGCATCGTCGGCCTCACGCTTGAACAGGTTGGTGTAGATCGAGCTGATCGCCTGATTGGTGCTCATTTCGCCGTACAGGGCTGCGGACTCTTCCGAAGCGGCAAAGCCGGAAAGCACTAGCGACAGATCACCGCCCTGGCTATCGACCTGATCGGCCCAGTAGGCCAGACCCGCCGGGTCAGCCGGACGACCCAGGTAGGCGAGATAGATCTGTTGGATTTGATTCGTGTAATCCGAAGCGGCCATGGTTTTCATCCCTCTAGGAAATGGGCACAACACCCAGGGACTGTGAAACCTATCACCTTTAAATAGACATACGATTCATAATTGTTGCGCTAAATGAAAAAAGCTAAATGTGGCAAAGTGCCTTTAGGCGAAAAACTGCCTGAAATTGCGTGAAAACGCTTCGCTCGTTTCGCCAGCGGTAAAGATCGTCAACCGTCCTCTGAGCCTTCCATCTTCCACAAGGCATTGCAGCGGCTGTGGCAGGGGATCCGATCCAGCTCCCCGTAGGTTGGCGCTGAGCACAGCGAAGCCCAACACCGCCTAGCTCCAGCACCCCATCGCCGCTTTCTGACTGGCCGCTATACCAGCAGGAAGCGCCAACATCCGCTACCAAGCAGTCTGGCAACTGAAAGGACGACGTTTTCGGGAACCAGACCAAGCCAAAAAATGCCCTGATCCGTCCTTGCGGGTATGCCGGCGGCTGGGTGGCAACAACAAATCCAGAGGGCTAATAGCGGCATCTGGCCAGCTTTTGGCCGGTTTTGAGCGCTTTTCACGGGCTTATCACTTTCCCAGGTATGACCGTTCGTCCGCCCGCAGGCGCGACCATTGGTTGAGGAAGGAGCGAGGCATGGATCGCAGGCGGTCGTAAAAGTGGAGCGAATGGTCCAGGCGCGAAAGCCAGCAGAAATACGGCCAGTGTCAGATTTATGGCTTTTTACGGCGGTTTGTGTCCGTTAAACGACGATTCCCGTGGCTATGCCGGCAGGTCAGGAACTTTAGCCTCTATATCAGCGCTGTTCGCGGGCTGTCGACCCGGCAGGTCTCGGTAGGATGAATCCGTCTGAGTAAAGCGTGAAAGGCTCTGAAGAAACGCTTGTTCCCGTCACAAAGGTCTGTGTAGGATTGCCGCCGATACCGCTGCTTTGTACGACGAACGCACATCCTTGATGTGAACCTCTTTACAAAGCCGATATCGAAACGAAACCCATCATGGGGGCTTCGCCCCAGCAGTTGGGGTGAGGCGACAGGCCGGTGCCGACGGGTGCCATCCAGTGACGGAAGGCCTGGAGTCGAATTCGACAAAATCTTAGGAGATGCAAGGAAATGGCTGTTACCTCTACTCAAGTTGAAAGCCTGTATCTGGCCTACTTCGGCCGTCCGGCTGAGCAAGCTGGTCTGACCTACTGGACCTCGCAAGCCAACGCCACTGTTGATCAGGTCAGTGCTGCCTTTGCTCAACAGCCCGAGTACACCAGCGTCTACGGTGGTCTGACTCGCGCTCAGGTTGTGGATACCCTGTACCAAAACCTGTTCGGCCGCACCGCTGCTAACAACGAACTGACCTACTGGATCAACAGCGCTGACGTATCGGTAGATCGGCTGGCTCTGGCTCTGGTCAACGGTGCAACTGGCACTGACCGTCTGCTGCTCGACGCCAAAACTCAGTTTGCTTCTACTGTCACTGCCAACGCTGGTACTGCTGGCACTGTTGCCGGTGTCAAAGCCGACTTCGGTACTGTGACCAACTCCGGTGCTACCGCTGCTCAGTACACCACTGCTAACACTGCCGCAAAAGCTGCTGTTACGCCGAGCATCAATGACGCTACCGCTACTGGCACTCTGAATTTCAAAGGTCTGAGCGCTGGTACCGTCACCTTCGCAGACCTGAGCAACAGCGCTGCCGCAGTTCTGACCCTGGCTAGCACTAACGTTGCTACCAGCCTGAATCTACAGGGTACTGTTGATGGCAATGCTGCTATCACTCTGAACGAAGCACCGACTGCTCCTGCTACTGACGCAGTTACCACTCTGACTCTGAATGTCAGCAGCTCCGCTACCACTGGTACTCCGGTTCTGACCGTAAACGCGCAGAGCTCTGCTACTAACGCCCTGAGCGCTTTGACCACCATCGACGGTTCTTCTTCTACCGCTGGTCTGTCGATTACTACCACTTCGCTGGACGCTCTGAGCAAAATCACCACTGGCTCGGGTAATGACACCGTTGTTGTTGACACCATCAACACCACCGATGCAACCAAAGCTGTTGCTCTGACTGTCGACACTGGCGCTGGTAACGACACCATCACTGGTACCGTCGGTACTGCTGCTCTGACCATCACCGCTGGTGCCGGCAATGACACCATCACCGTCAGCGCTGGTTCCGCCAACCTGGTCGTGAACGCTGGTGCTGGCAATGACACCGTTACTCTGGGCGCCACCGGCACCGTTGCTAGCACCGTCACTGCTTCCCACACCTCGGTTATTACCCTGGGTGACGGCAACGACGTCGTGAACTTCAACACTGCTGTTGCTAACATCCAGAACTACAGCGCTACCAGCTCCACCTCTACCGCTGCTCAGGTAACTGCTGCTGATACCGCTCTGAAGGCCGGTCTGATTTCGATCAGCGACTTCAATGTGGCTGCTGACCAGCTGAACTTCACCGTAGTCTCCGGTGGTGCTGCTAACTCCAACAGCGTTGCTACTTTGACCAACGCTCAGATTGGTGCAATCAGCGCTGCTACTTCGCTGTCCTCTGCTGTACAGCTGGCTGCTTCTGATCTGGGTGGCAAAGCTGCTGTTGCCTTCCAGTACGGTAGCGACACCTACGTCTTCGTTGACGCTGCTGGTGCCGGTACCGTTGATAGCGGCGATGCTCTGATCCAGCTGACCGGCGTTACTGCTACTCAGCTGACCGCTGCAAACTTCACCCACGCCTAATCGCGTTAGTGATGTGAAAACGGAGAGCTTCGGCTCTCCGTTTTTTTTGCTTCAAAAATGCTTTCCTAGTGCGGCAAATCACCGTGTGTCTTGTCCCTGCCTACTGCGCGCGAGGCGCTGTCTGTAGCTGTCCACCTGCGGCATCCTGGCAATTGACGACGAGCTACGTCTCGTCGGCTGTCACTGCAATTTAATCTCTTAGCTCTCAATTCTTAATAAATTCGTTAAATGGATAGCAAACCTTTGCACACGTGCCGTTCCCGGATTGAACGCCTGGTCAGTTTCCGGTTTCCTATCGCCGATAACGAGGCGCCCATGAGCCCTCGACCTTCCTTGCATCTCCTAGAGGCCAACCCGGACGCGGCGCGGCCTTTTCTTTTGCCTGCAGAAAAGTGAGCTGCGCTAGCTGGTTGGCTGCACAGGTGCGTTCGTTTGTGACGGGTTCTATCGGCTGGAGTTACGCCCATGGGCGGTCGTGCGGGTATTAGTCCCCGTACCGCCGAATTCGCGCACCGCGGTGTTGCAGATCGGAGGTGCAGGCAGCATCCAGGGTGCCGCCGCAATTGGCCAGGTCCCGGCGCACATCCTTGATCACGGTAGCCAGGCGGTCCGGGCAGTTCAGCTCGGTCAGGGGGATGACCTTGGTCATGGAGCTGCCGCCCTGGTTGTCCTTGACGGTGAGCAGCAGGCTGCGATCAGCGGGGCGCTGGGTGACCTGGCAGCTATGGGGTTGGAGGGCGGTGACGAGGCGGTCGATGGCGTCTTGCATGCGGGATCCTCCTTGAATCGGCACATATAGGGGGAGGAGGGTAGAGGCCCGTCCCGGGCAAAGGTTCAGCCGCTCTAAGGCGGTCCTTTGCTACCACTCGCGTCTGCACCTATCCCTCAGGCGGCATCCATGCCGCGCTCGGAAGGGCCCAACAAGGCGAGTCGGATCCGACCCGCCTTACCCCATCACTTCATATTGCTGAAGGCCGCCGAGGTGCGGGCGTCGAAGTTGCTCTTATCGCTGTCGCCCAGGCCGCGCACCATGGCCAGCACCAGCGTCTGCGGCTTGACGTTGCCGTTGTTCAGCTCGCCCACCCAGTAGTTGAGGCCGGCACTCTCGGCACTGCGGCCGATGACGTTGGTGTAGACCTTGCTGACCAGCGCCGAGTTATCCAGGCCCTGATACTGGCCGCGATACTCGGGGCTTTCAGTAAAGCTGGCGGCGATCTGGGCCACGTTCATCTCGCCGGAGGCGACGCGGTTGGCCCAGTATTGCAGGCCGGCCAGATCCGAGGCGCGGCCCATGTAGGCCAGGTACAGCTGCTGGATGCCATTGAGATCGGCCTGGCTGGCGCTCTTGGGCGCCTGGGCGCCGGGACCGAAGGTGCTGCAGCTGCTGCCGTCCAGGTACTTGGCCAGGGTCGGCCACTGCGGGCGGGTCTGGCCGTTCACCGGCTCCACCGACATGTTGTAGTTGGCCCAGCCCGGGCCGGCCGCCCAGTAGGTGGCCGGGATGCAGTTCTGCTTCAGGTAGGCGAGCATGTTATCCATGATCACGTTCCAGCGCGGATCGCTGTCCGGTATGCCGAACTCGCCGATGAAGCCGCGCTTGCCGTTCTTTTTCAGCCATTCCACGAAGGGCCGTACCCGCTGCACGCCGTAGTCGTCCGCATAGGCGGCGGCGCTGGTGTTGGAATAGTTGCCACCACCGCCGTCACCGTCGAAATAGGTGTGGGCTTCGAAGATCAGGTTGTTGGCCGGATCGCGCAGGGCGAGCAGCGAGTCGTTCCACTGCGGCCAGCGGGTGGCCTCGGCCCAGCCGTTGCCTTCGATGAAGATGGGTCGCACGTTGTCCACGCTGCGCACGCCGTTGATGCCGTACTGGGCGGCGACGGGCCACTGGGCGGTGGCGTCGTGGGGCTCGTTCATGATGTCGTAGCCGTAGAGCGACGCCTGGCTGCTCCAGCGCTGGGCGATGCGGGTCAGCACATCCTGGTAGTGGGTGTAGCCGACGCTGCCGGTACCGATCACGGTGCCGCGGTATCTCATGTAGTTGTGCAGATCCAGGATGATCTTGATGCCGTGGTTCTGCGCATACAGGAAGGTGCGATCGATCAGGCCGGCATAGGTCGGATCGAAGGTGCCGCCCAGGCTGGGTTGCAGGCGTTCCCAGATGATGGGGAAGCGGACCAGCTTGACGCCGCGCGCGCTCCACTGCTGGAAGTAGGCTTCCACCGGAAAGATGTAGTTGCGCTCGTTCAGGCCCGGCAGCACCTGGCTGGCGAAGCCGGCGCCGGAAAGGTTGAGGCCCACCAGCTCCACGGCGCGGGCGGGGGCGGCGGTGCCCAGCAGGGCGCTCAGGGTCAGGATACCGCCCAGGGCGGCCAGGGTTTTGCGAAGGGTCATGAGGGTACCGGCGATAGGTGCTGCCGCCGGGCTCCTGCCCGGCCTGCCAACTACAAAATTCTGGCGACTGTCCTCAGCCAAGATTTAGCGCTTTCTTGACGCCTACTGGCCCAGTTTCAAATCCTGTGCCAGGGCTCAATCGATTCGTCTCTCCTCGCTGATTCGGCCTGGCCCCGCTTTTCTTGACCCCAAATCACCACGGCGCCGACGAGGTGTCGGGGGTGGGAAAGGGTGGAGACGTTCATCCAGCGCGCCCGAGCGGGTATCCTTGCCGTCTTCTCGCGATGGCCTGGCCATCGTCCCCCCTGTCCAACCGAGCGCCCCGCGATGTCTACCCCTGGCCCCGACCTGGATCTTTCCCGTCTCGACGATCACCTCGCCCATCTGATCGCCGACATTCGCCAGCGCACCCAGGCGCTGCAGCCGGCCGCGGCGCCGGCCGAGCCTACCTGGGAGGCCCTGCAGGAGCTGGACGACGAGGCCCTGGTGCGCGCGGCCTATCACTACCTGACCGGGCACCCCATCGAGCCGGAGCGGCTGTCCCACTACCTGACCCGGCTGCGTGGCGGCGAGGACCGTTTCGATCTGCTGGCGGCCATCCACCTCAGCCCTGAAGGTCAGCGCCATGGCGCCGCCGCGCCGGGGCTGCGCCGTGCGCTGCTCAAGCGCAAGCTGCGCCGGGTGCCGGTGATCGGGCGACTGCTGGGGCTCATGCTGGAGGTCGCCGGCCTGCCCGGGCGGCAGCAGCGCGACAATGCTCGCTACTACCGCTGGCAGAACCAGCTGGCGTTGCAGGCGATCCTGCTTCAGCAGCAGAGCAACCTGCTGGAGTGGCATCAGCAGCGCTGGCAGGTGCTGCAGGACCAGGCGCCCGAGCCGCGCCTGGGCGAGCTGGAGCGCGAGCTGGCCAACGTGGAAGCACAATTGGTACAGGCCCAGCGACAGCTGGACCGTGGTGAGCAAGAGCTGCGCACACGACTGAGCCTGCTGGAAACCTCCCCGACAATGCCCCTGGCGCCCCAGAGTGCGGCCCTTGGCGTACCCCTGGCGTTGGAGCGGACGCTTCGTGAGCACTTTGCCTTGGACGATGAGGCGCTGCGTGGATTGCTGGGTTTCTATCTGCCTCTGATCGAGGAGTGCCCAGCCCTGGGTCAGGGATTGCCTCTGGTCGAGTTGGGCTGCGGCAATGGCCTCTGGCTGGCCAGCCTGCCTCAGATGATCGAGCGGCGTGGGGTTGAGGCCGACACTGAGCTGGTGGCCCAGGCATCCGCCAAGGGGCTCACAATAGAACACGGCGATGCGCTGAGGTGGTTGAGCGAGCAACCGACGGGCAGTCTGGGCGCCCTGTGTGCGTTCGAACTGGTGGATCGTCTGGACTTGGCGCAGTTGTCCAGTTTGCTCGACGAGGCGCTGCGCGTGCTCGCGCCTGGCGGACTACTGTTGTTGCAGGCCCTTGATCCCGCCCATGCGTCCAGTGCTTGCGCCTTCTGGCTGGATCCAACGCGACAGCGGCCGTCTCCGGCGCCCTTGCTGGAGTTTCTCTGCCGCCACAAGGGCTTTGCCCAGGTGGCCATTCAACACCCTGCACAAGCCGCGCTGTTACAAGGCGTCCCGCAGATGTCGCCGCTTACCTGGCAGCACTATGCAGTTTCGGCCACTAGAGCTGAGACGCCATGAAGCGGGCCGTCACTGCCCTCCATCAGTGGGTCGTGGGACCGCTAACGGGAGCCTATGGCTGGGCCTATCTGCTTGAGCTGCGCGATACCGCGCGCCACGCCGGACTCGTCGCCGAACTCTATACCGACGAACCTCCCGAGCAATGGAAGGCGCAGGTGCGACCGCTTACCGATTGCGCCCTGGGCGGGGCGGACGAGCTTCTGCTGGTGCATGGTCAACCGCAGGCCGAGCACGAACGGCATTTGGCACGTTGCGACGGCCACGTACTGCTCTTGCCAGGTCCCGAGGCGGAGCCTGCAGCCTTGTCGGAGCTCATCCGTCGGCGCCCTATGATCCGCGGGCTCCTGAGTCGCGAGCCCCAGTTGCTCGAGGGGCTCTATGCCCGAGATGTCACCATTCCTGTTTCTCGTATAGATTATCCCTCCTGGCAGTTGCCTCCCGTTCCGCCGCCGGCAGATCTGGACCGGCCGCGCCCCTTCACTGTCCTCGTGCATGTCGCCGAGTTGCAGCATGAGGAGGCGGTCAAAGGTCTGCTGCAATTGGCACACCCGTCGGGTGCCTCCTGGCGTCTGTGTGTTTATGGCGATGAGCAACCCTTGCACCGCGCTGATTTTCTAGCTGGTGTCGCTGCGCTGGATCATATTGAGCTAACAGTGCTGCGAGCCGAGGAGCCACTGCCTGCGGTGGACCTGGCGTTCAGTTTGGAGCCCGCGCCCGATCCGGCTTGGCTGTTGCGCCTGCTGGCGCTGGGCATCCCGCTGGTGGGCAACGCTCAGAGCAGCGAAGGGCGCGAAATCCTTGGTAACGGCTATTGGCCGCTGGCGGCGACCGCACCAGCGCACACGGCCGATGTCCTGCAACGCCTGATGGACAATCCAGGATTGCGCTATGAGGTCCAGCACCGTGGCGACGCTCAGGCGCGGCGCTGGACGGCGGAAGGCTTCTACCAATGGCTTCTAACGTGGATGGCAGTTCACAACGTTGTGCTGCCGCCACCTTTTAGAAGTGCAGTCGATATCCGTGTGGAAGGCCCGTTCGACAGCAGCTATAGCCTGGCGGTGGTCAATCGCGAACTGGCCCGGGGCTTCGCGGCCGTCGGCGCCAGTGTGGCGCTGCGGGCGACCGAGGGTCCCGGCCCCATTCCCGTGTCCCCGGAGTTTCTCGCCGCCGACCCGGCCAGCGCGGCCGCCCACGCCCGGGCCGAGGAGCCGGCAGCCGCCGTGCTGCGCCTGCTCTATCCGCCACGGGTGAGCGACATGGCGGGCGAGGTCCGGGTGCTGTCCTGCTATGGTTGGGAGGAATCCCTGCTGCCGGTGGAGGCCGTGGCCGGCTTCAATCGCTATCTGCAGCTGGTCACCAGCATGTCGTCCTATGTGACCCGGGTGCTGGAGGACAATGGCGTCGACGTGCCGGTGGTGACCGTCGGCCTGGGCGCCGACCATATCCTGCGCACCCCGGCGGAGCCGGCGCTGCTCGGCCGCGCGCTGCCCGGCAGTGCCACGACGCTGAAATTGCTGCACATCTCGTCCTGCTTTCCGCGCAAGGGCGTCGACGTCCTGCTCGACGCCTATTCCCGCGCCTTCACGGCGGCGGATGACGTGGTGCTGGTCATCAAGACCTTTCCCAATCCCCATCACGACATCGACGCCGAACTGGCGGCCTGGCGCGCGCGGCACTCGGCGGCGCCGGCGGTCGAGCTGTTCAATCTTGACCTGCCCGAGGCGGCGATACGCGCCCTCTACGTCTGGGCCGATGTCCTGGTGGCGCCCAGTCGCGGCGAAGGCTTCGGCCTGCCCCTGGCCGAGGCCATGCTGCACGAGTGCGCCGTGGTCACCACCGGCTATGGCGGCCAGACGGATTTCTGTATGCCCGAGACCAGCTGGCTCATCGATTACCGCTTTACCCGCGCCCAGACCCACATGCAGCTGAGCGGCTCGCTGTGGGCCGAGCCGGATACCGATCACCTGGCGCGGCTCTTGGCCCACTTCGCCGCCGCGCGCCGCGAAGGACGCTGGCAGGCCCTGGTGCGCTCGCGCCTGCTGCGGGCCGACCGCCTGATCCGCCGGGACTACACCTGGGAACAGGTCGCCCGCCGCACCCAGGCCGCCATCGCCCGGGTCCGCGCGCTGCCGCCCTGCAAGCCGCAGCCGCGGGTCGGCACCGTCACCACCTGGAACAGCGCCTGCGGTATCGCCGGCTACAGCCAGCAACTGATCGCCGGCCCCCTGGCGGCCACCCAGGTGTTCGCCAACCGTCACGTCGCCCTGATCAATCCGGAAGGGCAGGAGATCCAGCGGGTCTGGGACCAGGGTGGCCAGGATTCGCTCGACGATCTGCTGCAGGCCCTCGATCGTCAGCCGGTGGACATCCTGCTGATCCAGTTCAACTTCGGCTTCTTCGGCCTGGTGCCCTTCGCCCGCTTCCTGCACGAGGTGCATCGGCGCGGTATCCGTACCCTGGTCACCTTCCATTCCACCGCCGATCTCGACCGGCCGGGCGATCACCGCAGCCTGCGGCAACTGCGCCTGGCGCTGCGCCAGAGCAGTCGCCTGCTGGTGCACAGCAGCCACGACCTCAATCGCCTCAAGGATTTCGGCCTGGCCGACAACCTGATGCTCTTCCCCCACGGGGTGATGCCGCCGCCCAGGGCGCTGGAACTGCCGGATGAGGCCCAGGCCCTGGCCGGACGCCGTATCGTGGCCAGCTACGGCTTCCTGCTGCCGCCCAAGGGCATCCTGCAATTGATCGAGGCCTTCGCCGAGGTCGCCGCCGCCGACGACGACCTCTACCTGCTGTTGGTCAACGCCCAGTACCCGGTACCGGAAAGCGCGGCCCTGGCCGAGGAGTGCCGCCAGCGGATCATGGCGCTGGGCCTGGAAGGTCGTGCGCAACTGATCGACCGCTTCCTGGACGACCGCGAATCCCTGGCCTGGCTGAGCCTGGCCGAGGTCGTGGTCTTTCCCTACCAGCACACCCAGGAGTCTTCCAGCGCCGCGGTGCGCTGGGGTCTGCTCGCCGGCAAGCCGGTGCTCTGCACGCCGCTGGACATCTTCGAGGACGTCGACGAGGCGGTCTACCGACTGCCCGGCACCGATGCCCAGGCCATCGCCGCGGGACTGCGCGAGCATCTGGCCGCAGGGCGACCGTCGCGACAGGGTGAATGGCTGCGCAGCCATGCCTGGCCGGCCATTTCCACCCGCATCGACGGGCTGTTCCGCGCCCTGGCTCAGCAAGCCGTTGGCGATCATTCAAAGGCTCAGGAGCTTTCATGACCGCTGTAACCGGCCGCCTGGCCGTTCTCGATCGCCCCATGGGCCGAACCCTCTACTATGGGGTGGCCCTGTTGCTGGGCGTGCTGTACATCGCGCGTATCTTTCCGTGGGACTTTCTGACCGGTCACTCGGGGTTCTTCTTCGACAACCGCACCGATCCGACGCAGCACATCACCGGTATGTGGGCCTTCGTCCAGGATCGCTGGCGCTTCCCGCTGCTCTATACCCGCCTGCTCAACGCGCCCGAAGGCCTATCCGTGGCCTATACCGACAGCATTCCGCTGGCGGCCATCCTGTTCAAGATGATCTATCCCTGGCTGCCGCCGGGCAGTCATTACTTCGGCGTCTGGACGCTGGGCTGCTACCTGCTCCAGGGGCTCGCCGGCGCCTATGCCGCCGCGTCCTTTCGCGGCCGTACTCCGGCAGCGCTCCTGGGCGGCACGCTGTTCGCGCTGATGATGCCGGCGCTGATGATCCGGATTCCCCATGCGGCGCTCAATGCGCAATTCCTCATGATCCTGATGCTGGCGCATTACGCCCGGCTATCGCGCGGTCAACTGGTCCCGGGGCAATTCTGGCGTTATGGCACGGCGCTGCTGGTGCTGTCGGCCACCATCCATCCCTATCTGATCGCCATGCTCTATCCGCTGTATGGCGCTGCCTCCCTGGCCATTGGCGTTCGTCAGTCCAGCCCCTGGCGTAAGGTGGCCATGGCCTTGGTCGCGCCCCTGCCCCTGCTGGCGCTGGTGCTGTACGTACTGGGCTATCTGAGTTTCAGTCAGGGCATGCCACCGGCTGAGGTGGGCTACATCGAATCCTCGATGAACCTGCTGTCGCCGTTCCTGGGAACTCACCTGGCGCCCAGCGTGTTCCTGCCCTCCGGCGGGCTGGTCCTGGATGCGACCGGGCTGCAGATCGACGGCCACAACTACCTCGGCGTTGGCCTGCTGGCCATGCTGCTGAGCATCCTGGTGCTGGCACCGCGCTGGTTGCTGTCGCAGTGTCGTCAGCACTGGGTGCTGCTGCTGGTCTTCGTGGGGCTCACCCTCTATGCGCTATCCAACCGCGTGTATCTGGGCGGGACGGCGCTCTTCGAGTACCCGTTGCTACCCGGCGTGGAGCAACTGGCGCGCATCTTCCGAGGCTCGGGACGTTTCTTCTGGCCGGTGGGCTATGGCCTGCTGATCCTGGCCCTGGGCTTCTACCTGACCCGGGCATCCAGTGTCTGGCGCCTGGCCCTGCTGGCGCTGATCGTGGTGCAGTACGCCGATACTCGCCATCACCGGGGTTACCTGGTCGAGGCGGCCAGCCGCCAACCCCATTTCGACTATGACCGTGCGACCTGGGATGCGCGGGTCGCCTCGGCGAGCGAGGTCCACCTGCTGCCCAACTACGGCTGTGGCGGCAAACCCTTCGATGCGCTGTTTCTCCAGTACTTTTCCGCACTCCATGCCGTGCCGCTCAACACCGGTTTCATCGCCCGGGTGGTCGGCGACTGCGCGACCAAGGCGGCGGTGCTGGATCGGCCCCTGCGGCCTGGCCAGCTCTTCGTCTTCGGCCGCAGCGAGAATGCCTATTCCCGCGAACGGATCGAGCAGGCCATGGGCGGGCACTACGGCCAGTGGTGCCGCGAGGAAGACATCGGGACGGTGTGCCGGATCGAGGCGCCCTGACGGGCGCCTGCATTCAACGCGATATTTCCTTTTCGGGCACCGATTGCTCCGCAGTACCGCGGGGCTTCTGTTCGCGCTTGATCACATAGCGTGGCCGGCGCTTGCTCTCGATGTAGATGCGGCCGATGTACTCGCCCAGCACGCCAATGCCGATCAGCTGCACGCCGCCGATAAAGAGGATGGCGGTCATCAGCGAGGGATAGCCGGGTACCGGGTTGCCATACAGCAGCTTCTCGAAAACCATCAGGGCGGCATAGGCCAGGGCGAACAAGGCCACGGCACCGCCCAGATAGGTCCATAGGCGCAAGGGGAGGGTGCTGAAGGACGTGATCCCTTCCAGGGCCAGGTTCCACAACTTCCAGCCGTTGAACTTGCTGGTGCCGGCGCTGCGTTCGGCACGCTGGTATTCGACGATGCGCGTCTCGAAACCGACCCAGGACAGGATGCCCTTCATGAAGAGATTACGCTCGGGCATCTCCTTGATCGCTTCCACCACCTCGCGACTCATCAGGCGGAAGTCACCGACGTTCTCTTCGATGGGGGTATGGGTGATCCGGTTATGCAGGCGATAGAAGCATTCGGCGGTGAAGCGCTTCAAGGTCGTGTCGCTGCTGCGGTCGACACGCTTGGCTAGGACCACGTCGGCACCGTCGCGCCACTGCGCCAGCAGGCGCGGCACGACGTCCAGAGGATCCTGCAGATCGACGTCGATGGGGACCACGGCATCCCCGCGCGCATGCTCGATGCCGGCGAAGAGCGCCGCTTCCTTGCCGAAGTTACGGGAAAGGTGCAGCACCACCACGCGCTCGTCACGGGCTTGCAGCAGGTCGAGCTGCTGCGCGGTGGCGTCACGGCTGCCATCGTTGATGAAGACCAGCTCCAGCGGCAGCTGGCTGAGCTCGGGATGATGGCAGACCGCGTCGTAGAACAGGCCTATGGCCAATTCTTCGTTGTAGACCGGAACAACCAGGGAAAGCTGCGGCGTCGTTTTCATCGAAAAGCCCAAAGCGAAGAAGCCAGATAGCTGAAGACGGGGACCAGCGCGGTGGCCACGACGATCGCCAGGAACGCGGACAGTCCCAGGGCGAGTAGACCCGTCAGGAGCAGATTGTTGAGCGCGAAGCCGGCGATCGCCACGACGAAGAAGCGCAGGATCGAGCCTTGGCGAGCAAAGGTCAGGTAGCGATGGCCGCAGTAGGACACGCCGAAAGCCACCAGAAAGGCGAAGAGGTTGGCTACATAGGGCTGTGGCTCGAAGAGCGCCAGCAGCGTGCCTGCGACCAGGATATGGACCAGGGTGGCAAGGCCGCCCACCAGGATGAAACGCAACGGTCTGAGCCGGTCGTCGTTGAGCATCTGCATCAGGGACATTGGGGTAGGTGACCTCCGGGGACGCGGCAGGATGAATTGAACGGCAGAGTCTACCGAGGGTGTCTGTAGTCGTCTGCCGCCCCTGGGTTGATGGCATCAGGGGCTAGCTGCGCATAGACCGTCGCGAGTCGTCGACCCAGCTGATTCGCCTGGAAGTGCCGTTCGAAATGGGCGCGGGCGGCGGCGCCGAAACGTGCCCGCTCTTCCGGCGCCTGCCAGAGCCGCAGCAGGGCTTCCCGGATCGCGGCAGCGGTGGGCGCCACGTCGAGGCCGGTCTGTTCGTGGCGGTTGATCTCGCTCATGCCCGAGCCGATGGCGCAGCTGATCAGCGGCTTGCCGTACATGGCCGCTTCCAGCAGGGCCATGCCGAAGGCTTCCGAGCGCAGGTGCGAAGGAAAGACAAAGGTCTCGGCGAGGCTGTAGAGCGCCGCCACGTCTTCTTCCGGCAGGCGTCCGAGGAAATGGCAGTTGCGCAGGCCGAGGCGGTGCGCCTGGGCTTCCAGCGCGGCCCGTTCCGGTCCGTCGCCGACGATGGCCAGCGGCAGGTCCAGGCCGGCCAGGGCGTCGAGCAGCAGGTGCAGGCCCTTGTAGTAGCGCAGCACGCCGACGAAGAGCAGAAAGCGCGGGCCCAGCCGCTGGCGCCATTGCGCAAGGCAGGCTTGGGACGGCGCCGGATAGCTGGCTTCGTCGAGGCCGTAGGGAATGACCTCGGTGTGCGCCTCCAGCCCGCGCAACTCCGGGCTGCTGCGTCTATAGGGCTCGGTGGCAACGATGATCCGGCTGGCGCGACTCAGGAAATGGCGCTGCAGGGGGCGATAGAGTTGCAGCAGATGGCGTTGCTTGACGATATCCGAGTGGTAGCTGACCACATAGGGCTTGCCCGGGCGGACCGCCAGTTGCAGCACGTCCATGAACGGCCATGGGAAGTGATAGTGGATGACGTCGCTGTCGCGCGCCGCCCGGGCGAAGGCGCCGAAGGCCGCGCGAGACAGGCCGGTGGAGGCGATGTTGGCGTCCTGACGCACCCGCTGCACCGGAATGCCCTCGACCTCGATGCATTCCGGGACGGGCTGTTCGCTCAGGGTCAGGATCCGATTGCTCACCCCCAGCGTGCGCGTCGCGCCGCACATCTGGCGTATCACCTGCTCGATGCCGCCATGGGTATCGGGGAGGTAGGTCTTGAATACATGGAGGACACGCATGCGGATCCTGCGCCACGGCAGCCTGAGGGGCGCGAAGTCTAACATGCGGTTTGGCCTGGCTTCCTGGCGCCAGGCCGCCTTGGCTTCATGCTAGAGTGCCCGGCTTCACGCCAGCGCCGTCCGGCCCTCGTCCAACTGCCGCCACCCTCGCCATGGTCTTCAGCTCTTTCGCCTTCCTGCTGGTCTTCCTGCCGCTCGCCTTCCTGGGCTTTCTAGGGGTGCGTCGGCTGGGGCGGCAGAGCTCAGTCTTCTTTCTCCTGGGAGCCTCCTGGCTGTTCTATGCCTTCTGGGACTGGCGCTATCTCTTTCTGCTGCTGGCCTCCATGCTGGTCAACTACGGACTGGGCGTGCAGGTATGGCGACATCGCAGCCGGCGCTGGCTGGTGAGGGCCCTGGTCTTCAATCTGGGGCTATTGGCCTACTACAAGTACCTGGGCTTCTTTGCCGGCATGGCCGGGCTGAGCCTGCCCGGTCAGTGGGTGCTGCCGCTGGCCATTTCCTTCTACACCTTCCAGCAGATCGCCTGGCAGGTGGATCTCTACCGCGGCCGGCTGGCAGCGCCGGGTCGGCTGAGCGACTTCATGCTGTGCGTGAGTTTCTTTCCGCACCTGATCGCGGGCCCGATCTGCCGCCCGAGCAGCCTGCTACCGCAGATCGAGCGCGGGTTCGCGACCCGCCCCTGGCATTGGCAACTCGGCGCGACGCTGTTCGTACTGGGGCTGGCCAAAAAGGTGCTACTCGCCGACAGCCTGGCGCCCGGAGTAGATGGACTGTTCGACCTGGCCCAGCCGGCGGCGCCCCAGGTTGTGTTGGCCGCCTTCAGTTATGGCCTGCAGCTGTATTTCGACTTCTCCGGCTATGCCGACATGGCGGTGGGGCTGGGGCTGATGTTCGGCATCCGCCTGCCCATCAACTTCCGCTCTCCCTATCGCAGCCGTTCGATCATCGAGTTCTGGCGGCGCTGGCATATTTCGCTGTCACGGTTTTTGCGGGATTACCTCTACATTCCCTTGGGCGGTAGTCGCCATGGACGGGGCCGGCAGTGGCTGAGCCTGCTGATCACCATGCTCCTGGGTGGGCTCTGGCACGGCGCTGGCTGGCAGTTCATCCTGTGGGGCGCGGCGCACGGCACGTTGCTCTGTCTGAATCATGCCTGGCGCTGGCTTTCGCCCTGGCGCCTTCCGGGGCCGCTGGCCTGGGCCTTGACGCTGGTGGTGGTGATGCTCGCCTGGATCCCGTTCCGGGCCAGTGACCTCACGCATACCCTGACCCTGTTCACGGCCCTCGGGCAGTGGAACTGGCCGAGTCCGCCTGGGCTGGGGATGTTGCTGGTGGAAGCATCCGCCCTGCATTTCGATCGTTCGCTCTGGCTGGCGGCGCCCCTGCTGCTGGGGGTATGCGTGGTGGCGCCCCGTGCGTTCACCATCGCCTTGCGGTTGTCGCCGGTCTGGCGGGGTTTGGTGTGCGCCATCCTGGTCCTGCTGGTAGCCAAGGCGATGCTCGCCCGCCCGGATCGGGCCTTTCTCTACTTCAATTTCTAGCGATCATCATGCGACGTACCAGACGCTTTTTCCTGGGGGTATTCATTGGCTGCCTGTGCTTTGGCATCGCCTGGGTCGCACTGGTCGCAGGCCAGCTTGGCAGGCCTTTCGTCAACAACCTCTGGGTCGAGGGCGCCTATGCCAAGAAGCTGGCCCGCGCGGCGAGTGTGCAGGCGCCCAAGCTGGTGGTGGTCGCGGGATCGGGCGCCATGTTCGGCATCGACTCACCCCAGCTAGAGCAGGCCTTCGGCCGGCCTGTGGTGAACCTGGGGGTCAATGCGGGCATCCTGAGTCCCTATCTGCTGATCTACGCACGTCAGGCGGTAAAGCCCGGGGACTGGGTACTGCTGCCGCTGGAGTATCCGCTCTATCACGATCGCTTCGAAGTGAACCAGGTCTACTTGGAATACTGGCTGAGCCATCCAGTGAGCTATGGTCTCAATCCCTGGCGACTGGCCAAGCTCCTGGCGATGACGCCGCTGGAACGCGTGGTCCAGGGCTATCGCGGCGTGCCGGCAGGCTTTCAGGTGGCCGGACTCTACGGGGCGCAGCATCTGGATGAGCGGGGCGACCAGGCACTGAGCCGGCATGAGGAGCGTAGTCCTGAGCTGTTCGCTGGCGCGCTTCACTCGGCGGTCCAGCATTATGGTGCCCAGGCCACAGCGCTGAGTGGCAGCTGGAAGCTCTGGCAGGCCTTTGCCCAGGAGGTGGAACAGGCCGGTGGCTGCGCGGTGTTCGTACCCCCTGCCATGCTCGATCGGCCGGCCTACCATGACGATCCGGTCGAGCGGGCCTTTTATGAGGGCCTCCCTGCAGCGGCCCGCGCGCATGGCTTGACGTATCTAGGGCGTCCGCTGGATTTCATGTACCCAGCGGATGACTTCTTCGATACCAACTATCACCTGACGGCCGAGGCGCGCCAAAGACATACCGCACGGTTGATCGCCTTGTTACGGTCTTCTTCGGCGCATTGTGGTTTCGTCAGGGCCGCTGGAGGCTGACGGGACCCTTCCAGATCAGCAGGAATTTGCCATCGACCTTTTCCTGGTGTTCCGGCACGCCGAGTTGGCGAATGGCATGAATGACCTGTTGCTCGGTATCGCAGATCAGAAAACTGCCGCCGTTATGGTGCCATTCGGGCTTTGATAGCCAGTCGAAGGGTTTGGCCCCTTCGGCATCGATAACGATCGGTGATATTTCGGCGTCTGCAACGATCGCGTTGACACTGGCATTCCAGAAAGTCGCGTAACCGTCCTGCAGGTTGTGCTTGAGCAATACCTGGGCAAGCGGAAAGCTGCGGTTGGACGTCGTGTAGTCCCACTTCGGCACGGCCAGAAGGGTGGCTGCATAGGCAAAGGCAACACCACTGCCCAAGACGACTATCCTGCGTTCAACTAGGAGATGACGTCCCAGGACGATAGCGCCAAGGATGAAGACTGGGACCAGATAACGCGTGGTCATCAGGTTCACCGGCAGATTGCTCAGCACATAGGCGCCTAGCAGGATGGCCGCGCCCAGCAGGCAGCCGATGCTCAGCGTATCCAGTGCGCGTCGTTGCCTGGCGATCCAGTAGAGCGCGCCGAAGAAACCAAAGGCCACCGCGGCATGGAAGGCCTTGCTCAGGCCGCCGCGCGAAAAGATCCGCTGGTCAAAGAACTCGGCGTCGAAGAACGCCAGCACGCCTTGCAGGGTCAGTTCGAGGTTTTGCCACAGGGCGGCGTAGCTTGCGAATCTCAACGGTGGCAAGCCGGGCGTGGTGAAGCCGCCCGCGGCCTTGACCGCCAGGGCCAGAAGCTTGGCCAGGATCACTGCCGCGATGCAGCTGGCGATGACCCACCCCAGTTTCGGGTTGTGGCGCACCCTGATCAGGGCAGCGGCGAGCAGTGGCAGCAGCAGAACGTAGCGAACGATGTCGTCACTGAAGAGCACGAGGCCCAGCAACAGGGTCAGCAGGGCCAGGCGCCAACGACCCTGGTGTTCTTCGTAGGTCTCCACCAGCCACCACGCCAGCAAGGTCGCCAGATAGGCGCCCATGTGGATGCAGGGGACCAGCAGCAGATTGCTGGCGAAAAAGCCGGGTGCGGCCACGATCACCAGGGGCGGTAGCCCCGCGATACCGCGCTTGCGAACGATGAGGTGGGCCGCGACCACCACCACGGCAGCGAGCAGCATCCCGGGCACCACATAGGCCCAGCTCAGGTGCCAACCAAACACCTTGATCAGCACAGCGTACGGCAGGACTTCGGTGAAGTAGAACGAGACCGTGGACAGATTCCAGCCGCTCAGCAGCACATTGCCGGCAGCGATATCCTGGGCTTCGAGCAGTGCCGATGCGGCGTCGGAGTTGAGCGGTACCTGAGTGGCGAAGCAGGAATAGAGTACCGACAGCGCGATGAAACTCAGTAGATACCACGCAGTACTGGATTTTAATGAAACAGACATCAACTCTTCTCGTATAGGTCTTGCCGGTTATGCGCAGGTGCTCACGGCGCGGCCGCGGTAAGGCTGGCGATGAGATCCTCGACCCGAATGGCCCAGGTCATGTCTCGCGTACGAACGATGCCCGCCGCGGTCAGTTGGTTGCGCAGGTCCGAGTCTTCTAGCAGACGCTTGAGGCCTGCTGTTATTGACGACTCATCCAGGGGATCGACCAATACCGCGGCGTTCCCGGCGACCTCAGGCATCGAACTCACAGTGGAGGTCAGGACCGGGCAGCCGGCGGCCATGGCTTCAGCGATGGGCATGCCATAGCCTTCATAAAGCGAGGGATATGCCAACAGGGTCGCGTTGGCATAAAGCGCGGGGATATGGCGTTGATCGACATAGCCGAGGAACAGCAACTCACCTGCCTCTTGCAACCTGGCCATCAGCTCGGCCAGCTCCGAGTTCTGCCAGCCGGGTGCGCCTGCCAGGACCAGTGGATAACGCTGGCGTAGGGCAGCCGGCAGGCTTTCGAAGGCTCGTAGCAGGCGTGCGAGATTCTTGCGGGGCTCAAGGGTCGCCACCGAAAGAATGAAATGCTCTGGGAGGCCCAGGTGCTGCCGGCATTCCTGTCGCTGGACATCGGTGATGTTGAAGAAGTCGGCGGCGATACCGGGGCTGACCAAGTCCACAGGCTTTTTCAACTGAAGCGTGTCGACCAGATCGTTACGGATGAACTCCGAGATAGTGATCAGGCGCGTGGAAGCCTCAATGGTGTGAGGGATCAAACGCCGCATTTCGTCGATGCGAGCCGGGGGATGCAGTTCTGGATGACGAAGGTGCGAAAGATCATAGAGCGTGGCAACGCTGGGGCCTTTGAAAGGCAGCAGGAAATAGCCGGGTTCCCAATAGACGTAGCCGTCCAGCTGCGCACCCCAAGGGCGAAACGCCTTGTTCAATCGTGCCCGGTAGAGCCGGCGTAGCCAGGGACGATACCCGAGCCACCGCCGAAGCCGACCGTAGCGTAGCCGAGTGGGCGATGGCGCTTCACCTTCGGCCAGTCGCTGGAGCTTGGCGCGCAAGGCGGCGCGGTCCATGAGGCCATCATCACCATAGGCCTTGATGTCTTCCACCGCGGGATGATCGACGAGCTGCTCCAGCAAATGCAGCGTATATCGCCCAATACCGGTCATTGGCGGCTTGAGAACATTGATGGAAACAAAGACCTTCATGTTTGCTCGACAGCTCTGGTTGAACGCACCCTCACGCGAAGGCGGTTGAGGGTCGTCGGGAGGCTCTGCCGAGGGAATCGGTCCGGACGCCTTTCCAGCGCTCTTAGCCGCCCGGACAGCCCTGGCGCAAAGGCACGCATTATCCGGGCTGACCACGATTAGTCCACGTCTGGTAGCGGTTTTATGACCGGCCCTGACGTTGCCGAGACGACCGGGCTGGGCGCTGTGTGCCCTGGGCCTTATAATCGCCCGCCAATTTTGTCCCTACGGATCCAGACGCCGGCCCCCGCAGTTTTCCGGTTGGCGCTCCTTCATTTCGGCCTTCCATCGGCCCTTCTCTGGCAGGCCTGCCCGGGTCTAGCGAGGATTTGCGAGTTGCCATGCGTCTACTGATCGAATGCACCTACGTTTACGAACACCCTTCCGACAACTCCGGTATCCAGCGGGTGGTGCGTAACGTCATCAAGCAGCTGCCGCACCTGGAGCCCTCGGTCGAGTGCATTCCGGTCATGATGAAGCACGATCAGCTCTACCGGGTAAACAGCCTGGAGCCGCTGGAGGTCGACGAGGGCCGGATCCGGCGCCGGCAGTGGATCGGCCGCCTGGACCGCCTGCAGGACCGCTTCTGGCGCTGGCACGACCGTGTCGAGCAGAAGCTGCCGTACGCTGACCGCTCCCTGCTGCTGCGGCGGATGTGGTACTGGCCGTGCCGTGCGACCAGCCAGGTCATTCAGTGGCCGCTGAACATCCTGCGCGAGCAGGACTACCAGGCGGGTGAAGAGCCGGAGCGTGCCACTCCCCTGGAGATCGAGCCCGGTGACCAGCTGGTGCTGCTGGACTCCTCCTGGCATGCCGATTTCTTCAAACTCGCCGAATCGCTCAAGGCGCGTGGCGTGGGCATCGTCTCGGTCATGTACGACCTGATCCCGCTCACCCATCCGCAGTTCTGCGACAACCACCTGGTCAAGGTCTTCGATGAGTGGTTCGACTGGATCGCCCGCACCGCGGACGGCTTCATGGCCATCTCCCAGACCATCAGCCAGGAAGTCGCGGCGGAACTGCGCCTGCGTCGCGGCGCCGCGGCTGAGCGCCAGTGGCACGGCTACTTCCAGCTGGGCTCGGAACTCGATCTGAATGGCAGTGGTGCCGCCTGCGATCCGGAAGTGAAGCGCCTGTTCGACGGCAAGACCCCGGTGTACCTGATGGTCAGCACCATCGAGCCGCGCAAGAACCACGCCTATCTGCTCGACGCCTTCGACCTGCTCTGGGCCCGGGGCGCCGATGTGCGCCTGTGCATCATCGGCAAGGTGGGCTGGAAGACCGAGGCGCTGATCGAGCGCATCAAGACCCATCCGGAATACAAGCGCCGGCTGTTCATGTTCAACGGCGCCAACGACACCAGCCTCGAATACGCCTATGCCAATGCCCGGGCCCTGGTATTCCCCTCCTATGTGGAGGGTTTCGGTCTGCCGCTGGTGGAAGCCATGCAGCGCGGCCTGCCGGCCATGGCCAGCGACATTCCCGTGTTCCGCGAGGTGGGTGGGGATTTCATGGCCTATTTCCAGCTGCAGGATCCGGCGTCCCTGGCCGCCCAGGTGGAGCGCTACGAAGCCGAAGGTAGCTTCCCGTCCGCACGTCCGCTGCAGGACTGGGCCTGGGTCGGCTGGCGCGAAGCCTCGCTGCAACTGGTGGAGCGCACCCGCCAGGGCATCCTGCAGCAGCGCCATCTGCCGGCCAGCGATGCCGTCGAGACCCCGGATATAAGGCAGGCTTAAGGCTCTGGCCCCGGTCATCGGGTAGGATCGCGGGCTCCGCGGGTAGGGGGAACACCCCTCAAAAACCTGTGATAGAGTCCGCACCCTGCGGTTTTGTTCCTTCTTGTCCCCGCTGGTATCTGCATGCAATCCAAACCCAAGACAGATCTCGAGCAGGCGTTGATTGCCTGCAAGGGCAGCTTTCTAACGGTCGGCTTTTTCAGCCTCTTCATCAACCTGCTGCTGCTTGTCCCTTCCTTCTACATGCTGCAGGTCTACGACCGCGTTCTGAGCAGTAGCAGCATCACCACGCTGGTCATGCTCACCCTGATCATGCTGCTGCTGATGGCGACCTACGGCGCCCTGGAATGGATCCGTTCGCGCATTCTGGTGCGGGTTTCCACTCGCCTTGATCTGCTGCTCAACGAGCGTCTCTACGACGCCAGCTTCAAGCAGGCGCTCTACACCGGCGGCGCCCAGGCCTCGGCGCAACCGCTCAATGACCTGACGGGTCTTCGCCAATTTTTGACCGGGCAGGGGCTTTTCGCCTTCTTCGACGCCCCCTGGCTGCCGATCTACATCGCGGTGATGTACTTCTTCCATCCGCTGTTCGGCGCCCTCACCGTGCTCGGTGCGATCCTGTTGGTTCTCCTGGCCTATGCCAACGAGAAGCTGACCGGCAAGCGGCTGGCCGAGGCCAACCAGGAAAACGCCCGGGCGACCCAGTTCACCAGCAAGAACCTGCGTAACGCCGAGGTAGTGGCCTCGATGGGCATGATGCCCAGCCTGTTCAAGCAGTGGCGCAAGCGCAATACCCACGTACTGGGCCTGCAGGCGCGCGCCAGCGAACACGGCGGCGCCCTGAGCAACCTGTCCAAGACCCTGCGCATGGTGCTGCAATCGCTGATCCTGGGCCTGGGTGCCTGGCTGGTCATCGACCATCAGATCACCCCCGGTCTGATGACCGCCGGTTCCCTGCTGCTGGGCCGCGCCCTGGCACCTATCGATCTGATGATCGGCAGCTGGAAAGGCTTCATTTCCGCCCGCGGCCAGTACGCTCGCCTCAATGAGATGATGCGCAACGTGCAGGCCGAGCCGCCGCGCATGTCGCTGCCGGCGCCCAAGGGCAACATCTCGGTCGAGCAACTGATCCTGACGCCCCCTGGCGCGTTCCAGCCGATCCTCAAGGGCATCTCGTTCAACGTCACTGCGGGTGCCTCGGTCGGCATTCTCGGTGCCAGCGCAGCGGGTAAGTCGACCCTAGCGCGCGCGCTGCTGGGTATCTGGCCGGCGCAGAGCGGCAAGGTACGTCTGGACGGCGCCGACATCGCCCAGTGGAAACGCGAGGAACTCGGCCCGTACATTGGCTACCTGCCGCAGGACATCGAACTGTTCGACGGCAGCATCAGCGACAACATCGCCCGCTTTGGCCAGGTGGATGCCAAGGCCGTGGTCGAGGCCGCCGAACTAGCCGGGGTGCATGACATGATCCTGCGCCTGCCCCAGGGCTACGACACCATCATCGGCGCCAACAGCGGTGCCCTCTCCGGAGGTCAGCGCCAGCGCATCGGTCTCGCCCGCGCCGTCTACGGCAATCCGCGGCTAGTGGTGCTGGACGAACCCAACTCCAACCTCGACGAGGCGGGCGAGAAGGCCCTGGGCGCGGCGCTGCTGCGCCTCAAGCAGACCGGTGCGACGCTCTTTATCGTGACCCACCGTGTGAGCGTCCTGGCCTATGTCGACAACCTCATCGTGATGAACGATGGCCAGATCGTCATGTCCGGCCAGCGTGACCAGGTCCTGGCGCAACTGCAGGGCCGCCCCGCGGCAACGCCCGTGGCCGCCGCTGAAACAGAATCCCTGCCCAAGACCGATGGCAGCGCCGAGCAATCGGGAGGTATGGCCTGATGAACACCCAGTATCTCGCTGAAGCCGAGGCCGAGGGCCTGAAGATTTCCGACAAGCCGGTCCGTCGACTGGGCTACATCATCCTGATCGTCGTGTTCGGCCTGGGTGGTCTCTGGGCCGGCCTGGCCCCGCTCGACAGCGCCGTGCTCGCCCAGGGCTATCTGACCATCAAGAGCTCGCGCAAGACCGTGCAGCACCTGGAAGGCGGCATCGTCAAGGAGCTGATGGTCCACGACGGTGACCACGTCAAGGCCGGCGATACCCTGATGCGCCTGGACGATACCCAGGCCCGTGCCCAGCTCGAAGCGGCGCGCAGCCAGCTGATCGCCTCCCAGGCGCTGGAAGCGCGGCTGATCGCCGAACGTGACGACCTGAAGGATGTGACCTTCGGCACCAGCGACTTCCCCGAGGACGACAAGCGCGTCCAGGAAGCCCGCAACAGCGAACGGCAGATCTTCCTGGCCCAGCGCAATGCGCGCCTGGGTGAGGTCGACGTCCTCAAGAACAAGAGTGCCGAACTCGAGCAGCAGATCCGCGGCTTCTCGGCGATCATCCAGAGCAAGCAGGGCCTCTCGCAATCCTATGGCAGCGAGATCAAGGACCTGAGCGAGTTGCTCAAGCAGGGCTACGTCAACAACGAGCGCCTGCGCGACCAGGAGCGCAACCTGTCGCGCCTGCAGGCCGAGATCGCCGATCAGCAATCGGCCATCGCCCGCGCCAAGGTGCAGATGGGGGAAACCAAGCTGCAGATCCTGCAGACCACCCAGAAATTCAAGTCGGACGTGGCCAACAAGCTGGCCGAGACCCAATCGCGCATCTATGAGCTGCGCGAGCGGGTAGGGGCCTTGCAGGATCTCGTCAACCGTACGGTGATCAAGGCGCCGGTGGACGGCATGGTCATGGGCCTGGCGGTGCATACCATCGGTGGCGTCGTGGCGCCTGGTACCCACCTGCTGGACATCGTGCCGATCGGCGCCGACCTGCTGGTAGAGGTCGAGGTGCAGCCGAACGATATCGACCGTATCGAACTGGGCAAGCTGGCAGAGGTGCGCTTCAGTGCCTTCAAGAACGCCACCACCCCCATCCTGGAAGGCGAAGTCGTCTATATCTCCGCTGACCGCTTTACCAACGAGCGGACCGGTGCGCCTTACTATCTGGCGCGCGTGACCCTGACCGACAAGGGTCGGGCCGAGTTGGGTCGCCGTGAGCTGGTGCCGGGCATGCCGGCCGAAGTGCTGATCAGCACCGGCGCCCGTACCCTGCTCAATTACCTGCTCAAGCCGGCGCGCAATGCCATGGCGCGCTCGATGATCGAGGAGTAAGGCGATGTTCAAGCCCGCCCGACTGCTTCTCGCCCTGGGCCTGGCGTTGCCGCTGCTGGGTCAGGCGGCGCCTGTCGCCAGCCATGAGCCGGCGGCCTACCTGGATCTCTGGCAGCTGTACCAGAAGACCATGGAGTCCGATCCCCGCATCGGTGGCGCGGATGCTCAGGTCAAGGCCAGCCAGGGACAGCAGGACGGTGCCTTCGGCCAGATGCTGCCGCAGCTGAGCGGCGGCGCCTCCACCAGTCGCATCAAGCGTACCGAAGGCCCCCAGACGCTGTTCTACGACGGCCAGACCTACAACCTGAGTCTGACCCAGGCGATCTACAATCCGGCCGCCTGGCGTGGCTTCAAGAAGTACAGTGAGCTCACCAAGCAGTATCGCTCGCTGGCCGAAGACACCCGCATCCAGTCCGCGGCGGATGTGGTGCAACGCTACTTCGCCGCCCTGGCGGCCGAGGATGAACTGGAGCTGGCCACCGCCGAGCGCCAGGCGACCCAGCGCAACCTCGACAGCGTCTCGGCGCTGTTCGACCGGCAGCTGGCGACCATCACCGACAAGTTGCAGCTGTCCGCGCGGGTGGACAGCCTGAAGACCGCGGAAATCGAAGCCAAGAACCAGATCCAGGTGACACGCGAGGCGCTGGCCGAGCTGGTCGGGCGGGACATTTACCAGCCCTTCAAGCGCATCGATGACCGCACCCTCTTCACCGCGTTGCCGGGTACGGAAACCGACTGGGTGCAGTCGGCCATCAATCACAATCCGGCGTTGCAGGCCAAGCAGGAAGCCCTGAATTCCGCCGAGTACGCCGTCAGCGAGGCCAAGGCCGGCCATCTGCCCACCCTGAGTCTCCAATTCGGGGCGCAACGCAGTGACTTCGCCTACGAGAACGTCATCGCCGCGGACGTCGTCGATACCTACTCGGCCAGCCTCAATCTGCAGATTCCGATCTACAGCGGTGGCTCGGTGAGCGCCCGGACGCGGAGTCTGTACGGTTCCCAGGAATCGGCCGAAGAAGACTACGAAGCGGTGCGGCGCCAGGTGGTCAAGGAAACCAAGACCGCCTACCTGAAGAGCTTTGCCAGCCTGAGCAAGATCGAGTCGTCGCGCAATGCGCTGAACTCGGCGGTCAAGGCACGCGAGGCGAGCGAGAAGTCCTTCTCCTTCGGCGCGGCCACCGCGGTGGACGTGCTGAACGCGGTGCGCCAGGAGTACAGCGCCCGGCGCGACTACCTGCGCGCGCAATACGACTTCATCACCAACCAGCTGGTCCTGCTGCGCTGGAGCGGTGACTTCAAGGATGCCGACATCCAGCGCATCAATGCCTGGCTGACCGTGCCCAAGCCCGACGAGACGCGCAAGACCGGACTCAAGCCGGAAGACGCTGAGCGCGGCTGACGACTGGCGACCGGCGGAGGTCGACGCTCAGCCGTCGGCATCCGCTGTCTGCTCGACCGGCATGGACGCCGGACCCCTCCGCGCGTCGATCAGCCCTGCCTGCAACGTCTCGCTCCGACCCCTCCAGCCTCCTCTGCTCGCGGCGACCAAGCCTTGGCTTGCCTCAAGCCTTGCTTGCTTTCGTCGTCTCGTTTTCAGGCAAAGGACGCTTCCTCTGCCTCCATCATGGGCGAGCGACCAGGGCGGCTCACCGTTGAACGATTTAAGACACGTCGAGTTACAAATTTTTAGTATGGCTATATGGCTCTAGCCCGGGCTTCTTGACGAAAGGGCGCTTTGACAAAGACGGCCAACACCGCCGTTCGTAACCCTTCGGTGCCCGCTGATCGGCTTATCGCAATAAATGTGATGCATGTCACAATTTTCAGGTGATCTTAGCGTCCCGAGCGTTAATGACCATAACCGTAGCGAGGCTAATCAGGTGCAGGATCAGAAGGAATTCACCTTCAGGACTCGCTTGCTGAGCCTGGAGCCGGGCCTGTATATCGCCCGCTATGCCTCCCTGCACGATGCCGAGCGCCCCTGCCTGATCAGCCTGCAACCGACCCTGATCGGCAAGAGCACCGTCGATTTCTTTCCCGGCGAAAGCGTGGTGCGCAATACCCTGGCGCGGCTGGGGGACACCCTGATCATCCGCGTCAAGAACGGCTGCGGGACGCTGCTGATCACCGAGTATCAGTTGCAAGGGGCCGGCTGCCAGACCATCGACCTGCGGATCGATCGTATCGACACCTCCGAGGCGATCCTGCGCCCGGCGCCAGGGAAGGCCGTTGCCAGCCACGACGGGGGCCGGCCGACAGCCGTCGCACTCAGGCTGACCGGCCACTTCGCGCCAGGCACCCAGAGCGTCCACGCCTCGACCCTGGGCGACCCCAGGACCGCACAGCCCCTGGGAGGCTTCTGCATCGACTGGCCCGGGCGCCCCGAAGGGATCGATCTCGCCTATGGCTGCCAGATCGCCGGCGTGCAGCAGCCCGCGGTCACCACCGGCCAGTTCCTCGGCAGTCCGAGCGGGCAGCTGCCCATCACCGCGATCGCCATCGCCCTGGTCGGTCCGCGCCGGGCCGACTATCGGCTCGAGGCCTGGGCCGGTTTTGCCGGTCAGGCGCCGCAACCCCTTTTGCCCGGTGAGGAGTGCGTCGCCCCGGCGAATGCCTTCCTGACCGCGCTGCACGTATCGATCAACCCTGGCGTCGAGATGAACGCTTGCCGCTACCAGTCTCCCTGGGATGGTCATGACCCCCACCGTTCGATTTGCGCCTTTCGTGAAGAAGCGCTTCAGGAGACTTAACCATGCAATACGATCAGCCCGTCAGCGCTCAATCCGTCCAGAATTCCCTGACGTCCAGCTCGCTGAGCTCCAACACCCTGGCTGCCATTTCCTCGGTACTCGGCCTGAACAGCTCGACCAGTGCCAACGCCAATGTCGCCGTGACCAACTACGACGGCAGCACCGTCAATACCGTCCACAACAGCAACGGCGAAGCCGTCGCACCGCAGCTGGTCCTGCTCAACAACCTGGGCTCCAGCGGTAGCCAGGTGACCCTGAATATCCCGAACGCGCTGGCCAATGCCCACGCCTTCGTGTTCGATACCCAGGCCACCGTGACGGTGACCTTCGGCGCCTCGGCCCAGACCGCGCAATCCGCGCAGGTGATCAAGGACGCACCGGTCAATACCGCCGATTTCGGCCGGGTCATCGTCGGCGGTACCGGCGGCAACACGCTCACGGTCACCGACAACGTCAGCACCTACATCGATGGCGGGGCCGGCAACGACACCATCACCCTGGCAGGCGGCAATGACACCGTGGTGCTCCACGGCGGCGTCAACATCGTCAAGACCGGCGCTGGCAACGACGTGGTCTATGCCGGCAATGGTCAGGACACCATCGAGGGCGGTGCGGGCTTTGACGTCGTGGTGGTGAACGGCAAGCTGACCGACTACGGCGTCAAGGTCGGCAGCGACGGCACCGTCACCCTGAGCAGCACCTCCAGCACCGCACCTGGCGTGGTCATGGCGAAGGACGTCACCTTCTTCACCGACGCCGATGGCAAGAGCTCCCTGACGGTGACCGCCACCGAAACGCAGGCGAGCGCGGTCCGGATGTACGAGGCCCTGCTCGGCCGTAGTGCCGATCAGGCGGGTACGCACTACTGGCTGGACAACGTCGCGGCCAATGGCGGCAACGTGACGGCCATCGCCGGCGCCTTTCTGGGCTCCAGCGAGTACCAGAACAAGATGGGCGGCGCCTCCGACGCGACCTTCGTCCAGTCCCTCTACCAGAACATGCTCGGCCGCAGTGCCGATGCGGCTGGTCTGGCGTACTGGGAAAGCACCCTGGCCGATGGCGCCTCGCGGGCCTCGGTGGTGGTAAGCATCGTTGGCTCGGCAGAAGCCCAGCAGCACGACACCGGGGTACTGGTCATCGCTGGCCAGGTCTGACGCCTCATCCTCGATAGAGAACCTCCGGCGCCTGGCCGGAGGTTCTCGTCGTTACGGATCCTTGCACGGGAGTTTCGATCTTGAGCTCTGCATCGCTCATGGAGGACTATCAGGCACTCCGGGAAGCCGGTTGCCTGGAGACCGCCGCCGAGCGTCTCGCGCTGGCCCTGCGCATCACCGAGCAGCGTCCGGCGGCCCTGGTATCCGAAGGACTGGAGGCCCTGCAGCAAGGCCGGCTGGAAGACGCCTTCCTGGCATTGGCCGAGGCCGCTACCCGGCTCGGGCCACAGGGCGAGGTCTGGGCCCTGCTGGGCCATGTGCTGCTGGCGAAGGGTGAACACCAGACTGCCTTCGACCTGCTGTCGGCGCCGGCCAACCCCGCGCGCACGACCGCTGCGGTCCGTCTCCTGCGCCTGCGCGCCCTGATCGCCTTGCCAGGATTCAAGAATGAACAGCTGGCGGCCGAATTGCCCTATGTCGGCAGTGCCGCCGAATTGGGTCTGCTGCTCGCGCATCTGCCGCCGGGCTGCTGGGGACAGGTGGAATTCGATCCGCTGCGCCGGGAGATCCACGGCTGGGCGCTGGATACCCGCCGCCCTCGACAATCCCCCCGGTTGACCCTGACGCTGGAGGGGCAATCGCCGAGCCTTCTGGTAGCCAGGCAATCCTGTCCGCTGCTGGCGGAGGCGGGCAATGCCGGTGCCCATGGCGGCTTTCGTCTGCAGCTGACCGAGGATGTCGAAAGCCTGCGGCTGCAGTGGCCCGACGGCCAGGACCTGAGTGGCAGTCCCCTGGCCACCGGCGTCTTGAGGGAGCCGCCCCCCAAGATCCCGTCCGGGCAGGCGCCTGATCCCGTCGTCGATGTGCTGATACCGGTCTATGAGGGGCGGGCGGCTGCCCTGGCCTGTATCGAGAGTGTCCTGCGCAGCCGTGCGGCCAATCGCACGCCCATGCAGCTGGTCGTGCTCGATGATGCCAGCCGGGATGCGCATCTGATCCAGGCGCTGGAGGCCCTGGCCGCAGCGGGTGACATCGAGCTGCACCGGCGCCCGGTCAACCTGGGCTTCATCAGGAACATGAATCGCGGCATGACACTGCATGGCCTGCGCGACGTGGTCTGGCTCAACGCCGATACTCTGGTCGCCGGCGCCTGGCTGGACCTCTTGCGCGCGACGGTCCGGGAGCGCCCGGACGCCGCGACCGCCACGCCGTTCAGTAACAACGGCGAGCTGCTGAGCTTTCCGGCCCCCTGCGAGGGCCATCCGCTGCCGACACCGGACGAGCTGGAGGTCCTCAACGCCCAGGCGGCAGCGAGCGACGAGCCGGCGCCCGAGGTCGAGGTGGGCTGTGGCTTCTGCCTCTATATCAGACGCTCCGCGCTGGACGATGTCGGCCTGCTCGATGAACTCCATCTCCAGCGGGGCTATGGCGAAGAGACCGACTGGTGCCTGCGTGCCCGCGAGCGTGGCTGGCGGCATCTGGCGGCCCATCGGGTGTTTGTCGGTCACCAGGGTGGGGTTTCTTTCGGCCAGGAGAAACTGACACGTGTCGCCTTCAACAATGCGTTGCTGCGCGAGCGCTATCCCGCGGCTGATCGCGCCTTCGAGCGCTACCGCCGGCAGGATCCACTGCGGTCCTATCGAGATCGTCTGCAGCGCGCGCGCCTGGTCTTGCTCGGCCCCCGGATCGCGACGGCGGGCATCATTGCGCAGGTCGCGCCGGCCAGCCATTTCGCGCGACAGGCGTTGGCGAGCGGGGAGCCGCCGGCCTGCACCCTGGCCTATCGGCAGCACGACGGCCAGTTGCTCGCCGAGCTGCGCCTGCAGGGCTGCGGCCTGCCTCTGCAGCTGGACTATCGCTTGCCCGCCCAGGCCGCTCTGCTGCTGGAGGATCTGGGGCAGCTGGCTCCGGCCCGGTTGCGCTATCTGCAGGTCGCGGACTGCCCCGATGCGCTGCGGGCGCTGCCCTTGCAGTTGAACATTCCCTATGAGCTGCAGGGCAGCGATGACTTTGCCTCGCCCTTGCTGGAATCCGCCGCGCTGTTCCTGCAGCGGGCCCGGGCGCTGCTGACGCCCTATGCGACCCTGGCGGCTTCCCTGCACCTGCGCTGTCCGGCGGTGCCGGTCATCCAGCTGGCCGCGCCCAGGGCCGGGCCGGCCCCGCCGCGGACGGAGCTGGGCAATGTGCTGATCGGCGATCTGCTGCAGGCGCCGGGCCTGGCACAACGCTGGCTGGTGGTCTTGCGACGCTGTCGGCGGCGAGGCCTGAAGTGCCGGTTCCTGCTCGGCGATTCCTCACCCTGGACGACGGCGCTGCTGGCCCTTGGCAATGTCCGGATGCTTCCCGAGGTCCCCGGCATCGCGCCGCAGCGGCTGCCAGCGCTGGCGGGATGCACCCTCGTCCTCAGTCTGGAGCAGGCCCCGACCACCAGCTGGTGGGCGCCCGAGCGCGCCCGTACCGCCGGGCTGGTCTTGCACGCCCCGGCAGGCCGGGTGGCCAAGGAAGCGGGCGCACAGCCCCTCAGTGCACTGCCGCCAGACCTGGCGGCCGTGTTGAACGAAGTCTTTCCCCTCGGTTTTCTCCATGAATGATTCTGCTCGGTCCGGCGCCGCCAACATCGAAGGACGTATCGAAGGTTTGCACGGGGGCGTGCTTCAGGGCTGGGCCTGCGACCTCACCCAGCCGGATCTCAGGCTCGCGCTCGAGGTGCTCGTCGATGGGGCCAGCGTGGCCCTGGTGCGCGCCGACGAATATCAGAACGGTTCCTGCCTTGGCGATGGCTTTCACGGCTTTGCCCTGCAGCTGCGCGAAGCCTGGCTGGCCGACGCGCGCCAGATCGTCGTGCGCGTCGCCAACGGTGGCCCGCGCGTCGGCGATCCCCTGGAGCTGCCGCGCGAGGCGCCAGTCGAGGCGACCGTGCCCGGTAGCCAGGTCTGGTATGGCGGTGGGTTGGCGGTGACCGGCTGGTTGTGGTCCGCGGAGACGCCTGGGACGCACCTGGAGGTGCGGGCGCGGCTGGCCGATCGGATCCTGGCCCGCGGTCGCGCCGACCTCTGGCACCCCGCCCTCAGCTATCGTCCCGACGCCGATCACGGTTTCCGTCTGGAACTGCCCTGGATGCTGGCGGATGGCGAGCGTCACGAAATCCATATCGAAGACCCGCAGGGCCGGGCGCTGGCCGGCAGCCCCATCCTCGTCTGCTGCCGGGCCGAAGGCCTTGGCGCCCTGCTGGCCGCCGGCTGGCCGGAGCAGGCCGCGCCCGAGCTGCGTGAACTCGCCAGGCGCCTGGCCCAGGACTACGCTCAACGTTGTCCGCGCAGTGCCGGCTTTGGCCACTATCCCCAGTGGTTCGCCCTGCACCAGCGTCCGCCGGCCTTTCCCGAGCAGGTAGCGGACCGGCGGATCGCCGTGCTGCTGCATGGCGAGGCACCGGACTATGAACGCCAGGCCTGCCTGGACAGCCTGCAGGCACAGCGGCTGGCGCCAAGCGGTCAGCGGATCGCCACGGCCGATTTCGCCGAGTCGCTGCGGCAGCTGGTCGACGAGGGGGCGGACGGGGTCCTGCTGCTGCCCTTCAGCTCGCGCTTGCGGCCCCAGACGCTGGATCAGCTGGCGCTGGCCCTGGCGGGCGGCGAGGGCGAGCTGCCGGCGGCCTGGGCATTCGCCGACTGTGACCAGGACCAGCCGGACGGCAGTCGGGGCAATCCCTGGTTCAAGCCCAGCTGGGATTTCGATCTCTATCTGGGGGCGGATCTGTTTACCGAGACCGCCCTGTTCGGCCGCGCGGTCATCCTTGCGGCGCTGGAGGACCTGGAGCGCACGGCGGAGGCCCCGCGTGACCGCGAGGCGGTCGTGGCCGCGCTGATCTGGGCGACCCTGCGCGGCGAGCTGCCCGTGGCGCGGGTCGCGCAGGTGCTCAGCCATC
Source organism: Pseudomonas sp. SORGH_AS_0211 (assembly GCF_031453455.1). Taxonomy (NCBI): domain Bacteria; kingdom Pseudomonadati; phylum Pseudomonadota; class Gammaproteobacteria; order Pseudomonadales; family Pseudomonadaceae; genus Pseudomonas; species Pseudomonas sp. SORGH_AS_0211. The sequence goes on from NZ_JAVIZV010000001.1 coordinate 4,478,061, forward strand.
GCAGCGCCCTCTGTCCGGCGACGCCCGCCGAGTGCGACGGCCAGAAACCCGAGCGCCTGGAACGCCTCAACGAACTGCTGGAGCGACTGCGTCCGGGTAGCTGCCTGAGTCGTCAGACACAGTTGCCGGGCGCGCTGCGCGCCCACTGGGCGTTGCCCGAGCAGCTGCCCAGGGTCAGTCTGATCGTGCCAACCCGCAACGCCTTCAGCCTGTTGCAGGCCTGCCTGGAAGGCTTGCTTGCGGCGACCGACTATCCCGCCCTCGAAGTCATCGTCATCGACAACGGCAGCGACGATCCGGCGACGCTGGACTATCTGCAGGCGCTGCAGGCCCGCGGGGTGAAGGTGCTGGCGCATCCCTATCCGTTCAACTACGCCACCCTCAACAACCGTGGGGTGGCGCTGGCGACCGGGGAATACGTGGGTTTCATCAACAACGACATCGAGGTGCTGCAGCCGGACTGGTTGCGCGAGATGGTCAGTCTGGCGGCCAGACCCGAAGTCGGCGCCGTGGGCGCCAAGCTGCTGTGGCGCAACGGCATGGTGCAGCACGGCGGCGTGGTGGTCGGCATCAACGGCCTGGCCGCCCATACCGGCAACCACTGGCTGCGCGAGGATCCCGGCTATCTGGGCCTCAATCAGCTGACCCGTCAGCAGAGCGCCTGTACCACGGCCTGTCTGCTGATGCGGCGCGATCTCTACCTCGGTCTCGAAGGCATGGATGCCCAGCGCTATCCGGTGGCCTTCAACGATGTCGACCTGTGCCTGCGCATCGATGCACTGGGCCTGAAGGTGCTCTGGACCCCCTTTGCCGAATTGCTCCACGCCGAGTCGGCCACGCGCGGCAAGGACAGCTCGGCCGACAAGGCCGCCCGCGCCCAGCGCGAGCAGCGCGCCCTGTACGAAACCTACTCGACGCAGCAACTGACGGATCGTTTCTACAGTCCCTCGCTGAACCAGGACTGGGCCCTGGGACCCTACGGCGGTCTCGACCTGGCGCCGCGCCGGACATGAGCAGCGACCTGACCGACTACTGGCAGGCGGGCCCGCAGGCCCTGCGCGGCGGTGACTACTATCGGGTGCCGGTCCCACGGCTGGCGGTCGCGGGCGTGGCCGCCTTCTATCGGCTGTTCCTGCTGATCTGGCAGGTGCGGCCACTCGATCTCCAGCCGCGTTTTCCGCTCGACGACGAAGCGGCCCGCCGGGCCTACCTGGGCTGGCTGATCACCTCGGGCAGTCGGGAGTACGCCGCGCTACGAGAGCTGGAGGTCTTCTGGGCCGAACTCTCCGGGCGCGCGTCCCTGCCGGCGACCCTCTGGTCGGATGGTCTGTCGCGCCTGATCCTGGCCCTGATCCAGCGGCGCGACGATCTGGGCATTGCCACCGACCTGGCGGACGAGCAGTCACAGCGGGCGGCCCTGGCCTGGTTCTTCTTTGGCGGTGGCTTTCGGGAGCTGGCGCCTGAGTGCCTGGAGATTCCCTTCTGGCAGAAGACCTTCCTGCTGGACGCGGCGGCGATCGAGGACACTCGCTTCGCCCGCCTGCTCCACGCCACGCGCAGCGATCTGCAGCAGGCCTTCGACCTGACCACCGCACCGGGCCGGACCGGCTACAAGCATTGGCTGAGCTCGAACGGCCGGCAGGAAACCGCGCTGGATGCGCTGCTGGGGGCCAATCTGCTGGCCTGGCCCGCGCGCAGGGGAGGCGAGCCCCCGCCGTTCGGGGTCAATCTGATCGGCTACGCCTATGGCGAGCTGGGCATCGGCGAGGACCTGCGCATGGCCGCGCGTGCCCTCGAGGCGGCGGGCATTCCCTTCGTCATCCTCAATGTGAACCCGGGGGTGGACGAGGGGGACCGGAGCGTGGCCGCCTGGGTCGCCGCGGCGCCGCGCTATCGCTACAACCTCTTCTGCCTGACCGCCCTCGAACACGCCCGGGTCTATCTGGAGCAGGGCAGCGGCCTCCTGGCCGGCCGCTACACCATCGGCTACTGGCCCTGGGAGCTGCAGCGCTGGCCGGCGGCCTGGGCGCATGGCTTCGCCCTGGTCGATGAGGTCTGGGCATCGAGCCGCTACATCGAGACGGCCCTGTCGGCCGCGGCGGCGGTGCCGATCTGCCTGATGCCCATGGCCGTGCAGGTGGCCCCCCCTGAGCCGCAAGCGCTGCTGCGCCGGCGTTTCGGCCTGGAGCCCGGGCGTTACTACTTCGTCTTTGCCTTCGATGGCGGCTCTTCATTCCGCCGCAAGAATCCCGCTGCCGTCATCAGCGCCTTCCAGCAGGCCTTCGCCCAGCACGACCGGTCGGTAGGCCTGGTGGTGAAATGCATGAGGGCGGACAAGGAGCCCGCCGCCTGGGGGGCGTTGCAAGCGCTCGCCGCGGGCGATGAGCGCATCGTGCTGATCGACCAGGTGCTCGCCAAGGATGACGTCCTGGCGCTCTACGCCGCTTGCGATTGCTTCGTCTCCCTGCACCGGGCCGAGGGCTTTGGCCGCGGCATCGCCGAAGCCCTGCTGCTGGGACTGGACGTGGTGGCCTCGGCGGCGGGCGGCAACCGCGATTTCTGCACGGGCGTCGCCGGAGTCGAGCTCGTGCCCTGCGCGGTGGTGCAGACCTGCGCCGCGGACTATCACGAAGGCGCGGGCAACTGCTGGGGCGAGCCTGTTATGCCGGATGCCGTGCAGGCGCTGAGAAACCGGGCGAACGCCCGGGCGGGCATTCGCGAGCGCGGCTCGACACTGAGCGGATTCGCATCGGACACGGTGGGCAGGCGTTATGCGGCGAGACTTTTGGAGCTGGATCAGCAGAGGCGGTAAGGCAACATGGAAACCACGTTCATCGGGTGCGTCGATACCAGCGCCACCAAGCGCATCGAGGGCTGGGCCTACGACAAGGGCGCCCCCCTGGAGCGGGTCAAGGTCGTGGCGATCCAGTCCGGCAAGATCATCGCGTCCGCGGTGGCGAACCGCTTCAGGTCCGATCTGAAGACCATCCTCGGCAGCGATGGCTGCCAGGGCTTCATCCTCGACCTGCCCAGTCTGAAATCCTTCGAGCCCATCCGCGTGGTGGTCAAGGACAGCCAGTACGAGCTGACCAACAGCCCGGTCATCGCCAACCTGGAAGATGCCCTGACCTGCATGCAGGACGCGGGACTCTACGAGCTGTCCGGCAGCGACATCCTGCCCGAGGAATTGCGCAAGGTGACCCTGATCCGCAACGCTTACACCCAGTTGCTGGGGCGCCTGCCCAATGCCGAGGAAGCCAGAGCCGCCATCGCCTTCCTGGTGGAGAAAGGCGTTTTCGAGTGGGTGCTAGGCATTCTCTACACCGAGGAGTTTCTCGCTCGCAAGCTGGATTTCGGCTGCCAGCCCCAGGCGCTGGTCAGCCTGGCGCTGGCCGCCGATGGCCTGACCACCAACTGGGAGCGCCTGCTGTTCTGCCTGACGCGCACGACCCACCTGGGCGACTCGCAGCAGCTGACGCTGCTGCTGCAGGACTGGACGACGGCGCCGGTCCTGGGGTGCTTCACCCTCGCGGCAGACAATGCCGTGATCGGCTGGGCCGTGGATATTCGCAATCCCTACCTGGCCGTGTCCCTGAGCCTGGAGTTCGGTGGCGAGATCCGCCATATGGAAACGGCCGGGGCACCCTACAGCCTGGTCTTCCAGATTCCCCAGCTGGCCGGCGCGAGTCCGTCGAACTTGCCGCAGATCGTGGCGAATGGCTGTGCCCTGCCGTTTCTCAAGACGACCATCACGCCCTACGAAGCACTGCTGAAGAAGGCGGCCATCTATCACACGCCGCTGTGGGATGCCCTGGTCCGCTCCAATGCGGCTGCCGTCCTCAAGCAGGATTCGATCCTGAGCCGGATGGACGACGGCAGCCATGCCTATATTTCCCGGTACATGGAGCACGTCCATTACGAGCGTTTCGGTCAGGCGGCGAATCTGCAATCGCTCAAGGGCCGCACCGAGCTGGTGAGCTGGTATGTCAACGAATTCCGCGAGCAGTGGCAGGCCGGCACGGTGTTTCCGGTTTCCGCCGGACTGATCGACTACCTCCAGGGCTGTGCCTTCAGCGACGAGGTGACCGAGCAGTTCGTCTCCAGGCTGCTGTTCCTGTTCTGGAAGAAGCATGAGGTGGACAAGGACAGCCTGTTCTCCCGGTCCAGATACCTGCACCTCCTGTATCGCCTGATCTCCTCACCCAATGCCGGGTCCGCGGCCTTTCTGCGACTGTGCGGTGAACGTCTGATCCGACCGCTGCAGGCGCGGCATCCGGATTCTTCCCGATTGCCCTTCGACATCAACTGGTACTGGCGGATCGCCCTGGACGAAGAGCTGCGCGATGCCGGGGTCCACGAGATCTCGGCCGCCCGCTATGTGGAATTCACCTTCAACAAGGTGTTTTTCTGCTGCGCCTCGGGCTTTCACGTCGATCTGCTGCCCGATGCCTGGCTCGACTACTGGCGGGGCGACGTCGGCGATGGCCTGGGGCGGGCCGAATCGGTCATGGCCAAGGCCTTGCTGGGCTACGAGCCCGGTACCGAGGTGGCCAAGCAGTGGCTGGCGGAGGTGCTGTACCGGCGCTATCCGCAATTGCAGATCCTGCAGCCAGGCGAGGGCACCCGCGAGCACGGTCGGCTGGCCGAACGGTTGCGCGCCTTGATCGAAGGCACCTGTCCCCTGGAAAACAAGGTCTTCGTCATCGGCCATACCTCCCAGACCGGTCTGGGAGCCAATCTGCGCATGACCGTCGAGGCGCTGAAGGGACTTGGCATCAGGCCGGCGATCGTCTCCGTCGACAAGGACGAACTCGAACTGGGTGGAGAGCAATGCCGCGAGGCTACCGAGGTCGAGCGCCCGGTGATCATCTTTCACGTCAACGCCGACCGCATTCCCTACGAGTGCTCGCGCCTGCCCGCGGATCTGCTGGAGAAGGCGCACAAGATCGGCTTCTTTCTCTGGGAGACCTCCAGCCCGCCGCTCAGCCACGGCCTGGGGCTCGAGCTGATGGATGAGATCTGGGTGCCTACGGCGTATCTGCAGGACATCTATGCCCGCGTCACCACCACGCCCATCGTCAATGTCGGCAAGGGGATTGGCGTACCCGCAGCCTTCGAGACGTTCGAGCGAAAAGCCATCGGCCTGGCCGAAGAGGACTTCGTCTTTCTCTCGATCGGTGACTTCCACAGCTCGATACCCAGAAAGAATCCGCTCTCCGTGGTGCAGGCCTTCAAGACCGCCTTCCCCTCCGAGGAGGGCGTGAAGCTGGTGCTCAAGATCAGGAACGTCGACTTCGAGCACTGGTGCAACAAGGGCGGCTACTGGGACCGGGTGCTGGAGGCCATCGGCGGCGACGAGCGCATCAGCATTCTCGACCATGACCTTTCCGCCAGCCATTACTGGGGTCTGCTGGACAGCTGCGATGCCTTCGTCTCGCTGCACAAGTCGGAGGGCTTCGGCTACGGCATCGCCCATGCCATGTTGCTGGGCAAGCCCACCGTCGTGTCCGACTATTCGGGACCCCGGGATTTCTGTACCGACGCCACCAGTTTCCTGGTCGCGGTCGAAGAGGTACCGGTCGAGGAAGGCGAAATGCCCACCCTGGTGGCGGGTGCCGTCTGGGGCAGTCCTTCCATCGCCGCGGCAGCGGCCCAGCTGCGCCGACTCCATGAGGATCGCCCGGAGGCCCAGCGGCGCGCGGCGAATGCCCAGGCCTTCATGCGCGCGAACTATTCGCTGGCCGCGCTCTCCCGGACCTACGGCGCTCGGCTGGGGCGCTAGCCAGGGACATTCCGGCGGAGAGGCGTGCGGTAGACCCCTCCGCCGGTCTAGCGAGGCTGGGGTCCGGGAATGACGGATACAAGGCCTCTACCCGCTCTTCACACACGAAGATCGGATAGAGGCTGACCGGATTGGGGAGAGGGCCTGGACGGGGCAGCCACGGCAGAGGTGGCTTGTCCAAGACCTTGAAGAAGATGGTGCCGGCACCAGGAGTCGAACCCGGGACCTACTGATTACAAGTCAGTTGCTCTACCAGCTGAGCTATACCGGCAAGGGGACGCCATTATAGCCATGGGAAAGCCCTTGTAAACCAAGGATGTGCGACGGTTAAGGCTGACGTAAGCCAGCTGCGGCTAAAATGACGCGAAGAGCTTGCGAGGAGCCGCTGATGAGAACCAAAATCCTGGCCTTCCTGGCCGCTGCCCTGGCCGGTTGCACCAGCCAGGCGAATCTTGAACGCAATCCGCCCATGGAGCTGCGCACGGGCAAGAGTGCCGAGGACTATCGCACCTGCCTGGTGACCGGCCTGGAGAAGGATGGTCGGCACGTGCTGGTCCAGCCGCAAGGCAGCAGTGGGCAGCGCGTGCTGGTGGACAGCAAGGTGCCGGGCGCCACGGCGGCGATCATCGACATCGGGTCGGCATCGCGCGGTACGCGCATCCAGCTGCGCGAGCAGATGGCCAACAATCCGCTGCGGCCGCGGACCATTCTGACGGCGGTGAAGGATTGCCTGTGAGGTGAGGGGCTGGGCGGCCCTCACCCCAGCCCTCTCCCCGAGGGAGAGGGGGAAGAGCGGGTTGCCGTGGTTGCTCAGGCTTGGCGAGGCAACCACCGTCGTCACCTGGAAAGGCAGATACAAGAAGGGCGCCCCAGGGCGCCCTTCTTGCGTTCGGCTGCCTGGGATCAGGCGGCCGGTTGGTCACGACGCTGCGGGACCGGCTCGGCGGCGCGCTGGCCGCTGACGTCGCGCATGGGAGTACCCCGTACCGGGGCGCCGTTGGCGACGTAGTAGGCGGCATTGCTGCGCGGCAGCGGGGCGCGACCACGGATTTTGTCGGCGATCTTCTCGGCGATCATGATGGTCGGGGCATTGAGGTTGCCCGTCGCGATGATCGGCATGATGGAGGCGTCCACCACGCGCAGGCCTTCCAGGCCGTGCACGCGACCGGCGCCGTCGACCACCGCCATGTCGTCGGTACCCATCTTGTTGGAGCAGGACGGGTGGTAGGCGGTCTCGGCGTGGGAGCGCACGAAGGCGTCCAGCTGGGCGTCGGTCACGCAGTCGCGGCCCGGGTTGATCTCTTCGCCACGATAGGGATCCAGCGCCGGTTGCTGCATGATCTCGCGGGTCAGGCGGATGCCGTCGCGGAATTCGCGCCAGTCCTGCTCGGTGCTCATGTAGTTGAACAGGATGCTCGGATGCTGGCGCGGATCGCGCGAGGTCAGTTCGATGCGGCCACGGCTGGGCGAGCGCATGGAGCCGACGTGGGCCTGGAAGCCATGGGCCTCGATGGCGTTGGTGCCGTTGTAATTGATGGCGATCGGCAGGAAGTGGTACTGGATGTTGGGCCAGTCGAACTCTTCGCTGGAGCGGATGAAGCCGCCCGCCTCGAAGTGGTTGCTGGCGCCCAGGCCGGTGCCCTTGAGCATCCATTCCAGGCCGATCTGCGGCTGGTTGTACCACTTCAGCGCCGGGTACAACGAGACCGGCTGCTTGCACTCGTACTGCAGGTACATCTCCAGGTGGTCCTGCAGATTCTGGCCGACGCCGGGCAGGTCATGGACCAGCGGGATGTCGAAGCGACGCAGCAGCGGCGCGGGGCCGACGCCGGAGCGCTGCAGGATCTGTGGCGAGGCGATGGCGCCGGCGCAGAGCAGCACCTCGCGGCGGGCGCGCACGGTGATGGCTTCCAGCGAATCGCCCTTCATGTAGGCCACGCCATTGGCGCGCTTGCCCTCGAAGAGGATGCGATCGGTGGTGGCGTGGGTGACGATGGTCAGATTCGGGCGACCCTTGGCCTGATCCAGGTAACCGCGGGCGGTGCTGGAGCGCCGGCCGTTCGGGGTGACGAAGCGGTCCATCGGGCCGAAGCCTTCCTGCTGGTAGCCGTTGAGGTCCTCGGTGCGCGGATAACCCGCCTGGACACCGGCTTCGACCATGGCTTCGAACAGGGGGTTGGTGTTCGGCTTGGCGGTGGTCACCGAGACCGGGCCGTCGCCGCCGTGCCAGTCGTTGCCACCGGCATCGCGCTTCTCGGCCTTGCGGAAGTAGGGCAGGCAGTCGAGGTAGCTCCAGTCGTCCAGGCCATCGAGTTGCGCCCAGTTGTCATAGTCCAGGGCGTTGCCGCGGATGTAGCACATGCCGTTGATCAGCGAGGAGCCGCCCAGGCCCTTGCCGCGACCGCATTCCATCCGGCGGTTGTCCATGTGCGGCTCGGGCTCGGTCTGGTACGCCCAGTTGTACTGCTTGCCCTGCAGCGGATAGGCGAGAGCGGCCGGCATCTGGGTGCGGAAGTCCAGGCGGTAGTCGGGACCGCCCGCTTCCAGCAGCAGGACGGTCACGTCCTTGTCTTCGGTCAGCCGGGTGGCCAGGACGTTGCCGGCCGAGCCGGCGCCTATGACTATGTAATCGAATTCGTGTGCCATGAAAAAGTCTCCTCCTGACGGCGGGTGGGGTCGGGCCCCAGCCCCGGACCCTCTCCAGCGGAGAGGGGAGAAAAGCGCTACGGAAGCGGCTTAGAAGATCGAGGCGTAATCGCCCAGCTCGACCTGCACCGACTTGATACGGGTGTAGTGGCCGAGGGTGGTGAGGCCGTTCTCGCGCCCGACGCCGGAGTGCTTGTAGCCACCCACCGGCATTTCGGCGGGGGATTCGCCCCAGGTGTTGATCCAGCAGATGCCGGCTTCCAGGCGATGGATCATGCGGTGCGCGCGGGCCAGGTCGCGGGTGACCACGCCAGCAGCCAGACCGTATTCGGTGTCGTTGGCGCGGCGCACCACCTCGTCTTCGTCGGCATAGGCCAGGATGCTCATGACCGGGCCGAAGATCTCTTCGCGGGCGATGGCCATGTCGTCGCGGCAATCGGTGAAGACGGTCGGGGCGACGAAGTTGCCCTTGGCCAGTTCGCCCTGGGTGACGCGCTCGCCACCGGTGAGCAGACGGGCGCCTTCGGCCTGGCCCTGGGCGATGTAGCCCAGCACCTTTTCCATGTGCGGAGTGCTGACCAGCGGACCGAAGTTGGTCTCGGCGGCCAGGGGATCGCCCAGCTTGATGCGCTTGACCCGCTCCACCACCTTGGCTTCGAAATCGGCCTTGAGCGCCTGGGGTACGAAGACGCGGGTGCCGTTGGTGCAGACCTGGCCGGAGCTGAAGAAGTTGGCCATGACGGCGATGTCGGCGGCGCGCTCCAGGTCGGCGTCGTCACAGACGATCAGCGGCGACTTGCCGCCCAGCTCCATGGTGACTTCCTTGAGGGTCGAGCCGGCGGCGCTGGCCATGACCTTCTTGCCGGTGGCGACGCCGCCGGTAAAGGAGATCTTCTCGATGCCGGGATGCTCGGTCAGGGCCACGCCGACCTCCGGGCCGACGCCATTGACCACGTTGAACACGCCATCGGGCAGGCCGGCCTCGGTGTAGATCTCGGCCAGCTTCAGCGCGGTCAGCGGGGTCACTTCGCTGGGCTTGAAGATCATGGCGTTGCCGGCGGCCAGGGCCGGGGCGGACTTCCACAGGGCGATCTGGATCGGGTAGTTCCAGGCGCCGATGCCGGCGACCACGCCCAGCGGCTCGCGGCGGGTATAGACGAAGGAGGTCTCGCGCAGCGGGATCTGCTCGCCTTCCAGGGCCGGAACGAGGCCGGCGTAGTACTCGAGCACGTCGGCGCCGGTGACGATGTCCACGGCCTGGGTCTCGGACAGGGCCTTGCCGGTGTCCAGGGTTTCCAGCAGGGCCAGTTCGTCGTTGCGTGCGCGGAGGATGTCCACGGCCTTGCGCAGGATGCGCGAGCGCTGCATGGCGGTCATCGCGGCCCAGACCTTCTGTCCGGCGGCGGCGGCGGCCACCGCCTTGTCCACGTCGGCGCGGCTGGCGCTCTGCACCACGGCAAGCACCTCGCCGGTGGCGGGATTCAGGGTTTCGAAGGTGGCGCCACCGGTGGCGGCGACATAACGGCCACCGATATACAGCTGCTGTTCGGCGAAACGGGCCATGGACAGTCTCCCAAGCTGGGCGGGCGCCGTGGCACCCGCAAGGAACACAGGGGGCGCGAAAGAAAGGTCTCTCTGCGCCAGCGATGAAGCCAGTCTACTTAATTTTTATTGAACGTTCAATCAATGAAAAATGCGGGGACGCGCCGAGACGGGTCGATGGGCGGCCCAGAGCGGTTCGATCAGAGGAGGGACGGATAGGGAAAAGCGGGAGGGGAGCCCCGGCGGAGCGGACCGGCCGGGGTTGAAGCGGTCAGGGAGAGATCAGGCCTTGGCCAGTTGCAGGTCCAGGTAGTCGTAGGCGATCTGCAGCGCCTGCCGGGTGTTGAAGGTGTCGCCGGAGAGGGCGCCGCGCAGCCAGAGGCCATCGATGATGGCGGCCAGGCCGCGAGCCGAGGCGCGCGCCTGCTCATGGGGCAGGAGGCGGCGGAATTGCCAGCAGAGATTGGAGTAGAGGCGCAGGTCGTTGATGCGTTGCAGGCGGCGCAGATTGGGCTGATGCATGCTGGTGGCCCAGAAGGCCAGCCAGGTCTTCATGGCCGGACCGCTGACCTGGGTATCGTCGAAGTTGCCCTGGATGATGGCGCGCAGGTTGGCGGCGGGGTCGTCACCCGGCAGGGCGGCGCGGCGTTCGCGCACGGCCTGGCGCAGGGCATTCATCAGATGCCGCATGGTGGCTTCGAGCAGGCCGTTCTTGTCCTGAAAGTAGTGGCTGATGATGCCGTTGGAGACGCCGGCCTTGCGGGCGATGAAGGCGATACTGGCGTCGCCCATGCCGACTTCGTCGACGGCTTCGAGGGTCGCGGCAATGAGCTGCGAACGGCGGATGGGCTGCATCCCGACCTTGGGCACGAGGCATCTCCTGAAGAGAGCGGAAGGAGCCTCGGAGGGTAACTATTTTTTATTGAACGTTCAATCAATAAAAACGGTCACCACCTCTTGGATTGTGCCCTGGCCAAGGCGGCAATACCAGTCCTGACAGGTGGTTACTTTTAATAACCGCCCGAAAGGCGTAGGCTGGGAACTAGTTCTGCTTCGAGGATCGCCATGGACGCCGTGGTCAGTCGTATCTCCAGCCGTCGCCGCCTGCATGCCCATGCCTGTCCCATTCGGGATGTGCTGGACCGGATCGGCGATGCCTGGTCCTTGCTCACGCTCTTCACCCTGGAACCCGGCCCGCTGCGCTTCAACGAATTGCGCCGGCGGGTCGACGGCATTTCCCAGCGCATGCTCAGCGTGACCCTGCGTCAGCTGGAGCGCGACGGCCTGGTGTCCCGCACGGTGACGCCGACCAAGCCGCCCCAGGTGGAATACGCCCTCACCGAACTGGGCCAGAGCCTGATGGTACCGGTGGGTGCCCTGGCCGCCTGGGCCTCCGCGAAGCAGCCTTTCATTCAGCGCCACAGGGCGGCCTACGATCAGGTCGCCGAGGAGAATCCTGATGACCCGTCTCTCTAAGACCGCCCTGTCGGTCCTCGACCTGGTCCCCATCCGTGACGACGGCGATGCGACCCAGGCGCTGCACAATGCCCTGACCCTGGCACGCCATGTCGAGCAGCTCGACTTTTCCCGCTACTGGGTAGCGGAGCACCACAACATGGACGGTATCGCCAGCTCTGCGACCAGCGTGTTGCTGGGCTATCTGGCCGCCGGCACCAGCACCCTGCGCCTGGGTTCAGGCGGCATCATGCTGCCCAACCACGCGCCCCTGGTGGTGGCCGAGCAGTTCGGCACCCTGGCCTCGCTGTATCCGGGCCGCATCGAACTCGGCCTGGGTCGCGCGCCGGGGTCGGATCAGCGCACCGCCTATGCCCTGCGGCGTGACCGCCTGGGCAGTTCCGACGACTTCCCGCGGGACGTGGAAGAGCTGCAGCACTACTTCGGCCCGCAGCAGCCGGGGCAGGGCGTGATCGCCATGCCCGGCGTGGGCACCGAAGTGCCGATCTGGCTGTTGGGTTCGAGCCTGTTCAGCGCCCAGCTGGCGGCGGCCAAGGGCCTGCCCTATGCCTTCGCCTCGCACTTCGCGCCGCGCTATGTGCACGAGGCGATCCGCCTCTATCGCGAGAACTTCAAGCCGTCCGCGGTGCTCGATCGTCCCTACGTGATGCTCGGGGTACCCCTGGTAGCGGCCGACAGCGACGACGAGGCCAATTACCTGGCCACCACCGTCTACCAGCGCATCCTGGCGCTGTTCCGCGGCGACAGCCTGCGCCTGCAGCCGCCGGTGCGCAGCATGGAAGGGGTCTGGCTGCCCCACGAGAAGGAGTCGGTGTCGAGCTTCCTCGGCATGGCGGTGATCGGCGGCCCGGACAAGGTCCGCGAGCGTCTGGAGCTGTTGCTGGAGAAGACCGATGCCGACGAGCTGATCTTTACCTGCGACGTCTACGAGCAGGCGGATCGGTTGCGTGCCTTCTCGATCCTGGCGGATCTGAAGGGCGGCTGATGGGAGCTGGGCCTGTCGGGCTTCGCTGCGCTCAGCCCGACCTACCTGAATCTCGTAGGTTGGGTTGAGACGGCTTCATCGTCGAAGCCCAACAGCTGCAAACAAAAAAGCCGACCCTTTGTAGCGGTCGGCTTTTTCATGTCCGCAGGAAGGCACCTGCTGCCCTTGCTGGGCTTCGCTGCGCTCAACCCAACCTACGCGTCGTAGCGTGGAAAACCGCGCCAGCGTTTTCCACTGGCGGCTACCGGCGCGCGCTGTGGATAAGGCTGCGCCGTTATCCACGCTACGGAGGCCTGCCTTACAGGAAGGTGAAGACCTGTTCGCGGGTCAGGCGGGACTTGGGCAGGGCGGCGTTGAAGTCGCTTTCGCCGCGATAGCCCAGGCCGACCACCACCAGGGCCGTGTAGCCCTGTTCGCGCAGACCCAGCTCCTGGTCCAGGCTGTTGGCGTCGAAGCCCTCCATGGGGGTGGCATCGATGCCCAGGGCGGCGGCGCCCAGCAGCAGGGTGCCCAGGGCCAGGTAGGTCTGCTTCTCCATCCAGTGCTGCACATCCTTGCGCTCATGACGATGCAGGTCGACGAAATGACGACGGGTACCGTCCTGGGTGGCGCGCGCCTCGGGCTTGGCGAAGCGGCCGTCCCGGGCTTCCTGCTCCAGCACCTGGGCCAGATGGCCCTCGGTCATTTCCAGGCGGGTGCAGAGCACGATGACGTGGGAGGCCGGCAGCACCTTGGGCTCGTTGTAGGGGCTCTGCATGCCACGGGCGATGCGCGCCTTGGCCTCGGCGCTGGCGGCAACCACGAAGTGCCACGGCTGGGAATTGACCGAGGAGGGCGCCTGGCGGAGCAGCTCCAGCAGTTCCTCGACCTGTTCGGCGGGGATGCTGCGGGAGCCGTCGAAGGCCTTGGTGGTGTAGCGGGTACGGGCGATCTGGGACAGCTGCATGGATAACTCCTGATCGGATCAGTGGGTAGGGGCCGGCTGGGCGTCGATCTTGACGCGGAACAGGCTGTAGGGCTTCTGGCGCAGGTCCTGGCCGCCGTGGAACTGGGCCTGGCGATGGAGCTGGTTGGCGGTGAAGTAGAGGTAGCCGTCCGGACCGATGCTAAAGGTATCGGGCCACAGCACGCGCGGATCGTGGACCAGGGTCTTCCAGCTGCCGTCGGCCTGGCGCTGGCGCACGGCGTTGTGCTCGTAGTCGCCGGCATAGACGCGGCCCTGGGCATCGGCTTCGAGGCCGTCGGAGGCGCCCTTTTCGCCGAGATCCTGCACCCCGGCGCGGACCTGGGCCTCGCTCGCCTTGGGGTCACGCAGCAGGGCGGTGGGCACGGCATAGAGATGGCGACTGGACAGCGGGCTGAAGTACAGGGTGCCGCCGTCGGGCGAGAGGGCGATGCCGTCGCTGGCGATGGCTGGCCGAACCTTGCTGCCATCGGGACGCTGCATCAGCAGCGGCTCGCCTTCCACCACCGGGACGAAACTGGGGTCGACATTGGCCTGGGGCGCCCCGGTCAGGCGACGTTGGGCCTGGCCGGTGGCGAGGTCGAGGATGATCAGGCCGCCCGGCGGCGCCGAGTCGGTGACATAGGCCACCCCGGCGCGACCGACGCGAAAGTCGAAGCGCACGTCGTTGACGTAGCTGTTGGGTTCGAGCACCGCCGCGGGGAAGACCAGCGTCCTGGCCACCTGGTTGGTCTTGAGGTCGATGGCCACCAGCTTGACGCCGCCGGCCTTGGGCGCGGCGAAGCCCGGGGCGGCGGTGTCCAGCACCCAGAGGTGCCCGCGACCATCGGCCACCACGCTCTGCACGCTGATGAAGCCCTTGCCCGGCTGGCCAGGCGTTTCCACGTTCAACGCGGCGTCCGGGTAGGGCACCGCCTTGCCGTCCTTGAGTTCGGCGACGGTGAAGGGTACCTCGTCGCCCCAGCGGGGATAGTTGACGAAGATCCGACCGGTCTCGCTGACGGTGACCCCGGTGGGCATGGCGTCCTGGAAGGCGAACACCTGCTCCAGCTGGCCAAGGGTGCGCTCCTGGGGCAGCGGCGCGGCCTGGGCCGTCAGGCTACCCACGGCCAGGGCGACGGCGAGGGTCAGGGCACTGCAGCGAGGCATCAGAAACCCTCCAGTACGAGCTTGCCGCGGGCCTGGTGGCTTTCCAGCTGGGCGTGGGCGCGGCGCAGGTTGGCGGCATCGATGCGGCCGAGGTGCTCGCCGAGGGTAGTCTTCAGGGTGCCCTGGTCGATCAGCCCGGCGACGCGTTCGAGGATCTCGTGCTGGCGCACCTTGTCCGGGGTCTGGAACAGCGAGCGGGTGAACATCAGTTCCCAGTGCAGCGACAGCGACTTGGCCTTCATCGGCACTACGTCGAGTTGCGCCGGATCGTCGATGACGCCGAGACGGCCCTGGGGCCGCAGGACATCCACCAGCTGGGTGAAGTGCTCATCGGTGTGGGTGAGGCTGGCGACCAGGGTCACGCCGTCCAGGCCCAGGGCTTCGAGCTGGGGCCGCAGTGGCTGGTGGTGATCGATGACGTGATGGGCGCCCAGCTGGCGCACCCAGTCCTGGGTTTCCTGGCGCGAGGCGGTACCGATCACGGTCAGCTCGGTGAGCTGGCGGGCCAGCTGCACCAGCACGGAACCGACGCCGCCCGCCGCGCCCATCACCAGCAGCTGTTGGCCGGCGCCGCCGCCTTCGCTTGCGCCGAGACGGTCGAACAGCAGTTCCCAGGCGGTGATGGCGGTCAGCGGCAGGGCCGCGGCCTGGGCATGATCCAGGCTTTTCGGCTTGTGCCCGGCCAGGTGTTCGTCGACCAGGTGCAGCTCGCTGTTGCAGCCGGGACGGAACAGCTCGCCGGCGTAGTAGACCTCGTCACCCACGGCGAAGCGGCTGACGGCGCTGCCCACTGCCCGCACCACGCCGGAGACGTCCCAGCCCAGCACCTTGGACTCGCGCTGCACCAGGCCCTGGCGCACCTTGGTGTCGACTGGATTGACCGATACGGCGCGGACTTCCACCAGCAGATCATGGGCTTCGGGCGTGGGATCGGTCAGCACCGCGTCCTGCAGGGCACGGGGATCGCTCGCAGGCAGGGTGGTGTCACCGTGGATGATGGCTTTCATGGGCGGATTCCTTTGTACGATGAGAAACATGAGGCCATGGTCGTCTTCATTGTCGGTCGGAAAAAGCGGCAGAATCGGATAGCACCTTCACTGCAGGAGTGAAAATGATCCGCTTCGATGACCTTGGCCTCTTCGTGCGTTCCGCCGCCCTGGGCAGCTTTTCCCGCGCGGCCCGCGAGGCAGACCTCTTGCCGGGTCAGGTGAGCGCCGCCATCGGCCGGCTGGAACGCGAACTGGGCATCCGCCTGTTCGCCCGTTCGACCCGCAGCCTGCGACTGACCGCCGAGGGCGAGGCCTATCTGCCCTATGCCCGCGAGGTGCTGGAGACCCTGCGCGAGGGGCGCGAGCGGTTGCAGGGGGAGAGTCCGGAATTGCGAGGGGTGCTGCAGGTGGCGGCGCCTTCGGACCTGGGGCGCAATCTCTTGTTGCCCTGGCTGGCCGAGTTTCGTCAGCGCCATCCCGGCCTGACGCTCAGGCTCTACGTCTCGGACCAGCAGGCCGACGTCTACCGCGATCCGGTGGACATCGCCATCCGCTACGGCCGGAGTCAGGATGACAGCCTGGTGGCCCTGCCGCTCGCCCCTGACAACCGCCGGCTGCTGGCGGCGGCGCCGACCTATCTGGCCCGCCAGGGTGCGCCGCGCAGCCTGGACGACCTGTCCGGGCACGCCTGCCTGCTCTACCAGCTGCATGGGCGCACCTATGACAAGTGGAGCTTTCCCCAGCCTGAAGGTGGTTCGCGCCAGGTGAGCGTAAGCGGTCCGCTGCAAAGCGACGATGCCGAAGTCGTACGGCGCTGGGCGGTGGCCGGGGAGGGCATCGTCTACAAGTCCTGGCTGGACATGCGCGAGGATCTTGCAACCGGACGCCTGGTGCGGGTGCTGCCCGATCAGCCTGGCGAGGCGCTGCCGCTGCAGCTGTTCTGCCCGCACCGGCGGCAATTTTCACCCGCCGTGCGGCAGCTGCATGGCTGGCTGGCGGAGCGCTTCGCCGCCCTGGGTGACGTGCCATAAAAAAGGCGGCTTCATTGCCGAAGCCGCCCCTTGGGTACCGCCGTGACCGTTACTGCAGATGCTGCTTGAGCAATTGCCCCGCCTGGGTCAGCGACGCCTGGACCTCAGGCACCTTGGCCAGAACATTGAGCAGCCCGTAGTCGTGGATCATGCCGTTGTAGCGTACCTGGACGACATCGACGCCAGCCGCGTTGAGCTTGCGCGCATAGGCCTCGCCTTCGTCCCGCAGCACATCGTTCTCGGCGGTCTGCACCAGCGCCGGCGGCAGACCCTTGAGCTGGGCCTCGCTGGCCCGCAACGGCGAGGCGTAGACGTTGGCACGCTCGGTCTCGCTGGTGGTGTAGTTGTCCCAGAACCACTTCATCATGTTGCGGGTCAGGAAGCGGCCCTCGGCATAGGTCTGGTAGGAGCCGTTGTCGAAGCTGGCATCGGTCACCGGCCAGAACAGCACCTGGTAACGCAGCTTGGGCGTGCCCTTGTCCTTGGCCATCAGGCTGACCACCGCGGCCATGTTGCCGCCGACGCTGTTGCCGGCCACCGCCAGGCGACTGCCGTCGACATTGATCTCCTTGCCATGCTCGGCGACCCATTGGGTCGCGGCATAGGCCTGGTTGATGGCCACCGGGAAGTGGGCCTCCGGACTCGGGGTGTAGTTGACGAACACCGCCGTGGCGCCGGACGCCACCACCAGGTCACGCACCAGGCGCTGGTGGGTAGGAAAATCACCCAGCACCCAGCCGCCGCCATGGAAGAACATGAAGGCTGGCGTCTGCCCCTTGGCGTTTGCCGGGCGGACGATGGTCAGCTGCAGCGGCTTGCCGTCGACCTGGATGGTCTTTTCACTGGTCTTGACCCCTGAGAGATCGACCTTGACGCCGGCCTGAGCGCCGGACAGCACCGCACGGGCGTCCTTGGGACTCAGGGTTTCCAGGGGTTTGCCACCGCTGCCGTTCAGGGCGTCGACGAAGCCCTGGGTGGTGCGTTCCAGCGCCGGGTCCGGCTGGAGCGCGGCGAAGGCGCTGCCCAGGGTCAGGGTGAGCGCGGAAAGGCCAAGCAGACGAGAGAGGGTACGCATGACGGGTTGCTCCTCGAGCAGGAAGGACCGGGCGCCTCGGCCGAGGCGCCTGGGGGGCCGCGACCCTTAGGCCAGGGTCAGGCGCACGTCCACGTTGCCGCGGGTGGCGTTGGAGTAGGGGCAGACCTGGTGGGCTTTCTCGACCAGGTCTTCGGCCACGGCGCGCTCCAGGCCCGGCAGGCTGATGACGAGTTCGACGTCCAGCGCGAAACCGGTGGGGATCGGGCCGATGCCGACCTGGGCGGTCACGCTGACGTCCGCCGGCACGGCGATCTTTTCCTTGGCGCCGACGAACTTGAGCGCGCCGATGAAGCAGGCGGAATAGCCGGCGGCGAACAGTTGCTCGGGATTGGTGCCGGCACCCCCGGCGCCGCCCAGTTCCTTGGGTGTGGACAGCTGCACGTCCAGGGCCTTGTCGCTGCTGATGGAACGGCCGTCGCGGCCACCGGTGCTGGTTGCGGAAGCGGTGTAGAGGATGTTCATGGCGTGCTCCTGATTGTGTATCGCGATAACTAATTAGGCGGGCCGTTAGTGAGAAGACTGGCCCGGGTATGGATTTAAGTTATCGCGATATTGGTTATCGCGCAAATATATTTTCGGAAGCAGGCGACCAGTGGCAGCGGTGGGTGAGGATCAACGTTCCAGCTTGGCGCGCAGGGTCATCAGATTTTCGCGCAGCCGGGTCATCTCCGCGTCACCTAGCGCGCAGTAGCCGCCGATGGTGCCGTTGATCTTCTTGGCCCGCTCGCGCAGGGTCCGGCCAGACTCGGTCAGCTCGATGGACAGATTGCGCTCGTCCTCGGCATTGCGCTGGCGGGTCACGTAGCCCTCGGCCTCCAGGCGCTTGAGCACCGGGGTCAGGGCGCCGGAGTCCTGGTGCAGCCGGCGCGCCAGTTCCTTGAGCGGCAGGCGGTCGTTTTCCCAGAGCACCAGCATCATCAGGTACTGCGGGTAGGTCAGCCCCACCTCTTCGAGCAGCGGCTTGTACACCTTGGTCATGGCCAGCGAGGTGGAGTACAGCGCGAAGCACAGCTGCTGATCGAGCAGAAGAGGGTCTTTGTTGGTCATGGCGGTCCCGCCTGGGTAAATGAGAAGTGATTCTACCCCGAGCATTTGGGTAGCATTAGCCCTTTCGCTTTCAGACCCCAGGGTTTCCATGCGTATCCATGTGTCGTTCATCGATCGTGTCGGCATCACCCAGGAAGTCCTGGCGCTGCTCGGTGCCCGCAATCTCAATCTGGACGCCGTAGAGATGGTACCGCCCAATGTCTACATCGATGCGCCGACCCTGAGCGCAGCGGTACTGGAGGAATTGCGCGCCGCCCTGCTGACCGTGGTAGGGGTCGAGGCGGTGCGGGTGGTGGATATCCTGCCGGGGCAGCGGCGTTCCCTGCAACTCGATGCCCTGCTCGCCGCCATGGCCGATCCGGTGCTGGCGGTCGATGGCGAGGGACGCATCCTACTGGCCAATCCGGCCTTTGCGGCCTTGGCCGGCGAGGGTACCGGCAATACCTTGGCCGAACTCTTCAACGACAGCGAACTCCCAGCCGAACTACTGGCTCAGGGCTTTCGTCTGCCCCTGCGCGAGGTGGTGCTGCGGGGCCAGGCGCTGCTGCTGGACGCCACCCCCATCGGTGAGC
This sequence comes from Pseudomonas sp. SORGH_AS_0211, assembly GCF_031453455.1. Classification (NCBI taxonomy): domain Bacteria; kingdom Pseudomonadati; phylum Pseudomonadota; class Gammaproteobacteria; order Pseudomonadales; family Pseudomonadaceae; genus Pseudomonas; species Pseudomonas sp. SORGH_AS_0211. The sequence continues at coordinate 4,497,340 of NZ_JAVIZV010000001.1, forward strand.
CGGTGGGCGGACTGGCTGGCGGGCTATTGACCCTCTATGCGCCCAGTCGTATCGGTGGCCGCCTCTCGGCGCTGCGCCACGACACCCCCGAGGGCTTCGATTCGTTGCTCGGCGACTGCGCCGCCATCCGTACCCTCAAGGCCCGGGCCCAGCGCCTGGCCGCCCTGGAGGCGCCCCTGCTGATCCTCGGCGAGACCGGCACTGGCAAGGAACTGGTGGCGCGCGCCTGCCACGCCGCCAGTGCGCGGCGCGAGGCGCCCTTTCTGGCGCTGAATTGCGCGGCCCTGCCGGAGAGCCTGGCCGAGAGCGAACTGTTCGGCTATGCCCCGGGCGCCTTCACCGGTGCCCAGCGCGGCGGCAAGCCAGGCTTGTTGGAGCTGGCCGACCAGGGCACGGTGTTTCTCGACGAGGTCGGCGAGATGTCGCCCTATCTGCAGGCCAAGCTGCTGAGATTCCTCTCCGATGGCAGCTTCCGCCGCGTTGGCGGGGCTCAGGAAACCAAGGTCAATGTGCGCATCCTCGCCGCTACCCATCGCGATCTGCAGGCCATGGTCGCCGCCGGCACCTTTCGCGAGGACCTCTTCTATCGCCTCAATGTGCTCAGCCTGCAGGTGCCGGCGCTGCGCGAGCGTGGCCAGGACATCCTGCTGCTGGCACGGCACTTCCTGCAGCAGGCCTGCGCCCAGATCGGCCGCCCGCCGTGCCGCCTGGCTCCGACCACCTATGGCGTGCTGCTGGGCAACGCCTGGCCGGGCAACGTGCGGCAATTGCAGAACATCCTCTTTCGCGCCGCCGCCATCAGCGAGAGCGGCCAGATCGATGTCGACGACCTCGACCTGGCCGGCACGGCGGTGGCGGGGCAGGTCGAGACCGAGGTCAGCACCCTGGAGGCCGCCGTCCAGGGCTACGAAGCGGCGTTGCTGGAGCGGCTCTATCCACAGTACCCGTCCAGCCGCCAGCTGGCCGCGCGCCTGCAGACCTCTCACTCGGCCATCGCCATGCGCCTGCGGCGTTACGGCATCCCGCGGCGCTAGAGGCCGCGGGCGTCCGGATCAGCGCAGCACGTTAGTCTTGGCCAGGTCCACCACCTCGCTGCCGCGGCCACTCATCACCGCGCGCAGCATGTAGAGGCTGAAGCCCTTGGCCTGGGCGGCCTCGATCTTCGGTGGCAGCGACAGCTCCTGCTTGGCGATGCGCACGTCCACCAGCGCCGGGCCGGGGTGGGCGAAGGCCTCTTCCAGGGTGGCGTCGAGCAGGCTGGCCGAGTCCACCTTCCAGCCGCGCACGCCGCAGGCCTCGGCCACCTGGGCGAAGTCGACGGCGGCGAGATCCGTGGTCTCGTCGATCATGCCGGCGGCCTTCATCTCCATGGCGACGAAGCCCAGGGTGGCGTTGTCGTAGACGATTACCTTGACCGGCAGCTTCTCGCTGGCCAGGGTCGCCAGTTCGCCCAGCAGCATGGACAGTCCGCCGTCGCCGGCCAACGCCACCACCTGGCGATCGGGATAGGCCGCCTGCAGGCCCATGGCCTGGGGCAGGGCATTGGCCATGGAGCCATGGGTGAAGGAGCCGGCCAGCTTGCGCTCGAAATTCATCGCCAGGTAGCGCGCCGCCCACACCGTGGGAGTGCCGACGTCGCAGGTGAAGAGGGCGTCCGCTGCGGCCAGTTCGCTGACGCGGGTGGTGAGGTACTGCGGATGCAGCGGCTCGCCATCAGCGGTGGCGGTGGCCAGTTCGTCCAGCTCGGCGCGGGTCTTGCGGTAGTGCTGCTGGGCTTTTTCCAGGAAGCGGCTGTGGCTGTTGGGCTGGAGGCGCGGCAGCAGGGCGTCGAGGGTGGCGCGGACATCGCCCACCAGCCCCTTGAGTAGCGGGGTACGCACGCCCAGGTGGGCACCGCGCACGTCGATCTGCACCACGCGGCCGTGATCCGGGAAGAAGTTGCGATAGGGGAAGTTGCTACCCAGCATCAGTAGCAGGTCGCATTCCTTGAGCGCGTGATAGCCGGACGAAAACCCGATCAGGCCGGTCATGCCCACGCCATAGGGATTCGAATACTCGATATGGGCCTTGCCGCGCAGGGCATGGACCACCGGCGCCTGCAGCCGCTCAGCCAGGGCCACCACCTGGGCATGGGCACCGGCGCAACCGGCGCCGCAGAGCAGGGTGATGCGCTTTTCCCCGGCCAGCAATTCGGCCAGGGCATCCAGTTCGGCCTCCGGCGGGACCGCCACCGGACGCACTGGCTCGCTCCACTGGGCTTCCTTGATCGGCGCCTCGGCCAGGGCCACGTCGCCGGGAATCACCACCACCGACACCGAACGGTTGAGGATGGCCGAGCGCATGGCGGTCTCGAGAATGCGCGGCAGCTGCTCGGGATGGGAAACCACCTCGCAAAAGTCGCTGCAGTCGCGGAACAGCCGCTCCGGATGGGTCTCTTGGAAATAGCCCAGGCCGATCTCGCTGGAAGGAATCTGGGCGGCGATGGCCAGCACCGGCGCGCCGCTACGCTGGGCGTCGAACAGGCCGTTGATCAGGTGCAGGTTGCCCGGACCGCAGGAGCCGGCGCAGACCGCCAGGCGTCCGCTGGTGTCGGCCGCGGCACTGGCGGCGAAGGCCGCGGCTTCTTCATGACGCACCCCGCGCCAGCGGATGCGATCACGCTTGCGCAGGCTTTCGGTGAGGCCGTTGAGCGAGTCGCCCGGCAGGCCCCAGATGGTGTCCACACCAGCAGCTTCGAGGGTGGCGACGAGCAGATCGGCAACGGTTTTCACAGCCATGACAAAGACTCCAGACAAGGATGGGAGAGGGCAAAGCCGCTTGGCAGAGGTCTTGTTGTGCCTTGTTGGTCCGATGAAGCGGGGCGGAAGTTCGCGACCGTCCTGGCGTTTCGCCCGGTGAACGATACGTAACCGTGCGAGGCCTGGGCGGTCAGGATTGATTTGTATATATGGCGGGTAAATGTAAGGTTGATGCCATCAATGCATTCGCGGAAGCAACCTTGGACCGAAAAACTGTATCGCCGGGTAATGGCAGTCCAGCGTCCGATGGCTGTTGCCCCAGCACGCCTGTGTTAGGCCGAAAATGCTGGAGCGACTTCTTCGATGGCGAGGGTGTCACGGACGACTTTATGACAGAGCGAAACCAGCCTGCAGATCAGGCGCGTAACCGTTCTGATACCTAGATTCATGCTCAACACCACAGCTTTCATCCTGATAAAACATATTGCAGAAATACGACATGCTCAGGTTTTCGACACGCCTATAAATCGTCGGAATGAAAGAGCTTTCCGATCGCTGTAGTGCCCGATGTGTTGATTTATGACGAGCGTCTCAACCAGCCTCGCGTTTTCGGGACTTGAGTAAGTCTGTGCTAGTCGAATAATTAATTTCTAGACATTTCTTGTAACCTGAACTAGACCTTGCTGACGCAGGAATGACCTACGTAACCTGTAGTTCAAGGCGATGGCGCACCTTCGGTACCCCGGTGGATAACCTCTTGAAGTCCGAGGTGAGCCAAGTGCGCCTGGATCAATTATTGTCTAGGAGAGTATTGTGAAGAATCTATCGAAAAAATCGGCACCTGCACAAGGCAGCGTGATTGATGATGTGACGGTCTATAGTTTCGGCCATAAACACTCGCTGACTATCGATGTGAACGACTTCGATGAGTATGCGGCGTTCGCAAAGTATGTTGAGGGCTCGGTTCCTGTTAGAGAAGCAAGAGCCTCGCTGACAACCCTGAATATTAACAGTGACTATCTTGAAAAGGTCGCTCGGATCGACGGGCAAACACTGGATAACGTGGCCGGAGGTTCTACCCTTGATTCGACGATCAAGCATCTGAATCTGGCTATTGCAGATAGCGGAGTTTCTGCGTCCAGCTCCATCGTATTGTCAAATTTTGACAGACTTGAAACTTTGGATGCGACCAATTCTACCAAATCGCTTTATGTTGTACTCAGCGAGCAAGGCATGGATGGGCGGAGTACCAGTGCTTATCTGCACTCCATCGAGTTTGCAAGCGGTAGCGCTTCTGTCAGTACGGTTGCGGCTGCAGAGTTCGACTCGGTGGCATCGTTAGCTCATGCGCGTGTTAAAGATATTAGCGTAAGTGCAAGTAACGGTAATGTTGGCGTTACAGCCATTATCCAGCAAGCAGATGTCAATATCGAAGCGCGTCACGGTAGTGCAACGGTAGATCTGTCCTTCGTGAAGGGGGTAGACGCTCATAATGCCTCCTCACAGGGTTCGCTGGGACATGGCGTAAATATTGTTGTGAGTGGTGAGGGCAGCGGAAATCTAACACTTTTCAATGGAAACCTAGTCAATTATGAGGCGACAGCCTCTAGTGCTGAGAAATCAGCATCGATCATTGCTAATCTGGTCAAAGTAACAGGATTTGACATTTCTGATAGTTATATTCTTTACGGCTATCCTGTTGGCAAGCCTGAAGCGGTGGTCACCATTGCAGACGGTGCCGTGGCAGGGGCGAAAGACATATCCACTGTCTTGGATATTGTATCGAAGGAAACCGTAGGGGAGGTCAATGCTGCGGTTTTTCACTACCACGGTAATACCTATATTTTCCAAGATGCGCAGCCAGGTTACGTATCGCCTCCTTCGGTGGATTCCGCAGACAGTCTGATTGAGTTGGTGGGGGGTTACGATCTCAATGATGTTGCGGCTCACGTGGTGGCGGGTATACGTGGAATGGGCCACTGATTGCGCTTGCACTATTAATTTCGTTCAGGTCTCCGTATCTATCGCTACTGATAGGTCGTGAGCCTGTCGGATCAAAATGAAAGAAAGGGCCAAGCAGTGTCGGCCCTTTCTGCTGAACGGTTGTCTGCCAAACTTGGTGGACTGCCGGCTTGTTCAATGCACTGAAATGCCACTGCAGGCGTGGCTATGGCTAACAATCAGATCGCCTATTCAGTCCATCTGTTTTCTGGCTGATAAAAGTAGGCCCTTGGCTCTGCGTGCCTCATACCGTGGCGATTGTTTTCCAGTCGACATCGTGCAGCTGGACTACCTGACCTACGAGCCCAGCTATTTATGGATCGATTTCGATACGGTGTTCTTTAATCGTTACGGATATGACCACCTGTAGTGAGAGGTTGTAACGATATCGCTACACCGCGGCACCGCTTGTCTGGCTAAACCCCTGAAATTACTGGGCTTTATTCCTGGCATCCCCCTTGCACCGCTAGACCCATCTATCCATCAGGACAAAGGTCCGCAGGAGTCTGGCAATGGGTCTGCGCTATACCGAAGAACACGAATGGCTGCGTCAGGAAGCCGATGGCAGCATCACCGTCGGCATCACCGACTATGCTCAGGACTCGCTGGGCGACCTGGTCTTCGTGCAATTGCCGGAGCTGCGCAGCTACGCCCAGGGCGATGAAGTGGCGGTACTGGAGTCGGTCAAGGCCGCCAGCAACATCACCATGCCGCTGGACGGCGAGGTCCTGGCGGTCAACGAGGCGCTGAACGATGCGCCCGAGACCATCAACAGCGATCCGCTGGATGCCGGCTGGTTCTTCCGCTTCCAGCCCGCCAATGCCGAAGCCTTCGCCGCGCTGCTCGACGAAGCCGCCTATCAGCAATTGATCAAGGGGTAAGACCGCCATGTCGCTGCACGACACCCTCAGCACCGCCGACGAATTCGTCCCGCGCCACATCGGTCCGCGCGAGCTGGACGAAATCGCCATGCTGAACCTGCTCGGCTACGAGTCCCTGGACGCCATGACCGCCCAGGTGATCCCCGAGAGCATCAAGGGCACCAGCGTCCTGGACCTGCCCGCCGGGCTGTCCGAGGCCGACGCCCTGGCCGAGCTGCGCGCCATCGCCGGCAAGAATCGCCTGCTCAAGAGCCTGATCGGCCAGGGCTATTACAACACCCATACCCCGGCGCCGATCCTGCGCAACCTGCTGGAAAATCCGGCCTGGTACACCGCCTACACCCCCTACCAGCCGGAGATCTCCCAGGGTCGCCTGGAAGCCCTGCTCAACTTCCAGACGCTGATCGGCGACCTCACCGGCATGCCGGTGGCCAACGCCTCGCTGCTGGACGAGGGCACTGCCGCCGCCGAGGCCATGACCTTCTGCAAGCGCCTGGCGAAAAACAAGGCCACTGCCTTCTTCGCCTCCGTGCATTGCCATCCGCAGACGCTGGACGTCCTGCGCACCCGCGCCGAGCCCCTGGGCATCGAGGTGGTGGTGGGCGTGGAAACCGAGATCGAGGACCACGGCCGCTTCTTCGGCGCGCTGTTCCAGTATCCGATGACCACCGGCGAGATCCGCGACTACCGCGAGAGCATCCAGGCCTTCCAGGCCGCCGGTGCCCTGGTGGCCATGGCCGCCGACCTGCTGGCCCTGACCCTGCTCACCCCGCCCGGCGAACTGGGCGCGGACGTGGCCATCGGCACCGCCCAGCGCTTTGGCGTACCGCTCGGCTTCGGCGGTCCGCATGCGGCGTACTTCGCCACCCAGGACAAGTACAAGCGCGACATGCCCGGTCGCGTCGTCGGCGTCTCCATCGACCGCCATGGCCATCCGGCCTATCGCCTGGCGCTGCAGACCCGCGAGCAGCACATTCGCCGCGAGAAGGCCACCAGCAACATCTGCACCGCCCAGGTGCTGCTGGCCAACATCGCCAGCATGTACGCGGTCTACCACGGTCCCGAAGGCCTGGTCCGCATCGCCACCCGGGTGCAGCGCCTGACCAGCCTGCTGGCCGCCGGCCTGCAGCGGCTGGGCCACGAGACCCAGCACACCGCCTTCGACACCCTGACCCTGGTGTTCGGCGCGCGCACCGCCGCCCTGCACGAGGCCGCCCGTGCCCGTGGCTACAACCTGCGCGAAGTCAGTGCCGAGGCCCTGGGCGTATCCCTGGACGAGACCAGCACCCTGGCCGATGTCCAGGCGCTGTTGGAGATCCTGGCCGACGGCAAGCCCGCGCCCCAGGTCGCCGAGCTGGGCGATGCCCAGGGCGTGGAAGTACCCGCGGCGCTGCAGCGCCAGTCGGCCTTCCTGACCCATCCGGTATTCGCCAGCCATAGATCCGAAACCGAGCTGATGCGCTACCTGCGCAAGCTGGCGGACAAGGACCTGGCGCTGGATCGCACCATGATCCCGCTGGGCTCCTGCACCATGAAGCTCAACGCCGCCAGCGAGATGATCCCCGTCACCTGGGCCGAATTTGGCAGCATCCATCCCTTCGCGCCGGCCGACCAGGCCGAGGGCTATGCCCAGCTCACCACCGAGCTGGAGGCCATGCTCTGCGCCGCGACCGGCTACGACGCCGTCTCCTTGCAGCCCAACGCCGGCTCCCAGGGCGAGTACGCGGGCCTCCTGGCCATTCGCGCCTATCACCAGAGCCGCGGCCAGGGCGAGCGCGACGTCTGCCTGATCCCGGCATCGGCCCACGGCACCAACCCGGCCACTGCCAGCATGGTCGACATGCGCGTGGTGGTGGTGGCCTGCGACAAGCGCGGTAACGTCGATCTCGACGACCTGCGCGCCAAGGCCGAGCAGCACGGCGAGCGCCTGGCCGCGCTGATGATCACCTACCCGTCCACCCACGGGGTGTTCGAGGAAGCCATCCGCGAGATCTGCCAGGTGGTCCATGACCACGGTGGCCAGGTCTATATCGACGGCGCCAACATGAACGCCATGGTAGGTCTCTGCGCTCCGGGCCAGTTCGGCGGCGACGTCTCCCACCTCAACCTGCACAAGACCTTCTGCATCCCCCACGGCGGCGGCGGTCCGGGCGTCGGCCCCATTGGCGTCAAGGCGCACCTGGCGCCCTTCCTGCCCGGCCATGCCCGGCTGGAACGCAAGGAAGGCGCGGTCTGCGCGGCGCCCTACGGCAGCGCCAGCATCCTGCCGATCTCCTGGATGTACCTGAAGATGATGGGCAGCGCCGGTCTGACCCGCGCCTCGCAGATCGCCATCCTCAGCGCCAACTACATCGCCCGTCGGCTGGAAGAGCACTATCCGGTGCTCTACAGCGGCACCGGTGGCCTGGTGGCCCACGAGTGCATCCTCGATCTGCGTCCGCTCAAGGACAGCAGCGGCGTGACCGTGGACGATGTGGCCAAGCGCCTGATCGACTTCGGCTTCCATGCCCCGACCATGTCCTTCCCGGTGGCCGGCACCCTGATGATCGAGCCCACCGAGAGCGAGTCCAGGCAGGAACTGGATCGCTTCTGCGACGCCATGATCGCCATCCGCGAAGAGATCCGCGCCCTGGAAGCCGGCACCCTGGATCCCCAGGACAACCCGCTGAAGAACGCGCCGCACACCGCGCGCGAACTGGCAGGCGAGTGGACCCACCCCTACAGCCGCGAGCAGGCGGTCTTCCCGCTGGCGAGCCTGGTGGACGGCAAGTACTGGCCGCCGGTGGCGCGCATCGACAACGTCTACGGCGATCGCAACCTGGTCTGCTCCTGCCCGCCGATCGAAGCCTACGGCGAGGCCTGACCCTCACCCCCGGCCCTCTCCCTCAGGGAGAGGGCCGGGGTGAGGGAAACCCACATCACCGAGGTCGTGCCCGGCTCCAACAGCAGGGCGCGATCAACCCGATCACCGCTTTCCCATTCGTCCTCGCTGAGTCGAGGATCCGAGTGGGAGGCCGACACGGAGCCCCACCATGTCCCTGCTCAAGACTTCGCTGCACGCCCTGCACCTGGAACTCGGCGCCCGCATGGTGCCCTTCGCCGGCTACGAGATGCCGGTGCAATACCCGCTCGGCGTGCTCAAGGAGCACCAGCACACCCGCGCCCAGGCCGGGTTGTTCGATGTGTCCCACATGGGCCAGGTCCTGCTCGAAGGCGAAGAAGCCGCCGAGGCCCTTGAGACCCTGGTGCCGGTCGACATCATCGACCTGCCCAGCGGCATGCAGCGCTATGCCCTGCTGACCGACGACAACGGCGGCATCCTCGACGACCTCATGGTCGCCAACCTGGGTGACTGCCTCTACCTGGTGGTCAACGCCGCCTGCAAGGAAGCCGACCTCGCCCACCTGGAAAAACACCTGGGCGATCGCTGCCAGGTGCTGCCGCAATTCGATCGCGCCCTGCTGGCCCTGCAAGGTCCCGCCGCTGCCGCGGTGCTGGCGCGCCTGGCGCCGGAAGTGGCCGAGATGACCTTCATGCAGGTCCGCCGTGTGAAGTTGCTGGACCAGCCGTGCATCGTCAGCCGCAGCGGCTACACCGGTGAAGACGGCTACGAGATCTCGGTGCCGAGCGCTGCCGCCGAAGCCCTGGCCCGCCGCCTGCTGGCCGAGCCGGAAGTCGAGGCCATCGGCCTGGGCGCACGGGATTCCCTGCGCCTGGAAGCCGGTCTCTGCCTCTATGGTCACGACATGGATGCCGGCACCACGCCGGTGATGGCCAACCTGGGGTGGGCGCTGTCCAAGGTACGTCGTGAAGGCAACGGCCGCGCCGGCGGTTTCCCGGGTGCCGAGCGTATCTTCACCGAGCAGCGTGAGGGCGTGACGCGCAAGCGCGTCGGCCTGCTGGTGCAGGAGCGGGTGCCGGTACGCGAAGGCGCGGAGCTGGTGGATGCCAATGGCGCCAGCATCGGTCGCGTGACCAGTGGCGGCTTCGGCCCGACCCTGGGTGCGCCGGTGGCCATGGGGTATGTCGACAGCGACTTCGCCGCCCTGGATACCCAGTTGTTCGCCGTGGTGCGCGGCAAGCAGGTGCCGGTCAAGGTCGCCAAGACCCCCTTCGTGCCGCAGCGGTATTACCGCGGATAAAGATCGGGTCGGCTGATCGTAGCTATGGCGGTCCGCTGCTGCGGCCGCTCCTGCGGGACTCTGGTGCCTTGCTGATCGCGGCCATGGGCCGCTCCTACAGGATCCCGTAGGAGCGGCCCATGGCCGCGATGCCTTTCAAGCCACCGGATAATCCCGAAACACGGACAGCGCTTCCGCCTCGGCGGTCAGGGCCTCCAGCGTCGGGTAGTTACGCCGCTCGATCAGTCCCGGCAGGGCGAAGTGCAGGAAGGTCCAGGCCACCGCGGTGTCGATGGCATCCTGGCCGATGCTGTCTTCACCCAGCGGCGGACGCGGGCCCAGCCAGGCCTTGTCCAGGGCACCACAGGCCGCGCGCAATTGTCCCTCCACCCGCTGCTGCCAGGGCGCATGGCGCTTCTCTTCCGGCCGCAGGTCACGCTCGTACAGCAGCTGCACCGCCTTCTCGGACAGGGCTAGCGCCAGACCGCTGCGACTGAGGGCGGTCGCCCGCGCGGCATGGCCGGCAGGTAGCAATTGCCGGCTACCGCAGGCGAGATGCTGGGCATAGTCCAGGATCAGCGACGAATCCATCAGCCGCTGGCCGTCCAGGCAGATCAGCGTGGGCGCCTTGAGCACCGGATTGAAGCTGCGAAAGCGCTCGACCTCGCGAAACAGCGATACCTGGCGCAGTTCGAAGGGCAGCACCAGCAGGCGAAGGGAGATCGCGACTCGCCGCACATAGGGGGAGTCGAGCATGCCGATAAGTTGCATGGGGGCGTCCTGTCAGAAAGAGTGAATCCTGTTTCACGTGGAACGTCACCCGTGTTGCGCGCTTCACGCCCGGTGCCGCTCTGGACAAGACATTAAGGATTCGGCGAAGCTACTTCCAGCGAGAAAATCTGACGGAATAGTTAAGGAAGTCTTACATGTCGCGCGTACCGCCGCTGAATGCCCTGCGCTGCTTCGAAGCGGTTGCCCGTCTAGGCAGCGTGACCCGGGCCGCCAGCGAATTGCACCTCACCCATGCCGCAGTGAGCCAGCAGGTGAAAGGACTGGAGCACCAGCTGGGCATGGTGCTCTTCGAGCGCCAGGGGCGCGGGATCGAGGTCACCGGTGACGGCCGTGTCTATGCCGAGCAGGTTCGCCAGTTACTCGAGGATCTGGGCGAGGCGACCCGGCGGCTGCAGGCCCGGCCACGCCGCAACGAACTGGTGTTCGCCACCTTTCCCTCCTTCGCCACCCACTGGCTGCTGCCGCGACTGCCACGTTTTCGCGCCCTGCACCCGGAGTACCGCATCCGTATCCAGACCAGCCTGGATTTCCAGGATCTGCGCCAGGGCATGGTGGATATCGGAGTGCGCATGGGCGAGGGCCAGTGGGATGGCCTGACGGCGCTTCGGCTGTTTCAGGACGATGTGCTGCTGGTGGCGGCACCTGGTTACAACGGTGGGCAACTGCCGTGCAGCCTGGACGAGGCTCTCGCGCAGCCGCTATTGCACACGGAGGAAACCTGGCTGCACTGGGGCGAAACGGCTGGTCTAGGCGAAGCAGCACCCAATCGCGGCATCAGCGTGAATGATTCCAACGTGGTACTGGAGGCGCTACGCCTTGGTCAGGCGCTAGCGCTGGAGCGGCGCAGCCTGGTGCAGGCCGCGCTGGACGAGGGGCGTCTGGTCCAGCTCAGTCCGGTAACGGCGCCCTATCCCTATGCCTACTGGCTGGTCTGGCCGGAACGCGCCGAATCGGCGGAAAAGCAGGAGCGCTTCAGTGCCTGGATCCAAGCCGAGGTCGCGACCTATCTGGCCGCGCTGGAGGCGCCGACGCCCGCCTAGGGCGTCGGGCGGGAGGTCTTAGCGCAGCAGCAGCTTGCGACGGCCGTCCGGCCAGACTTCCCAGAGTTGATCGTTGATGCGCTGCACCTGGCTGGTGGTCCGGCGCATGGCCGAAATGCTGGCCCGCAGGGCCTGGCCGCTGGCGGTGTCGACGAGATTGCCGGCGCCGGTGCTCTCGGCCGTGGCGCGATCCATAGCTACAGTGTTCATTGACGCCTCCCAGAGCTCGGCTAAAGACGGCGAAAGTGCCGTAGCCCAAGGACTGCCCAGCCACGGCAAGATTCCGCGTCCGCGGCGGCCGCCGTTCAAGCTGTGATCCACGTCCTGAGCACGCTGTGGCCCACTGGGCGAATTTGCGCAAAGGCCGCTTTCTGTACGGATATACAGATTAGGCCTTGCGCCGCTCGCGCAGGCTTTGCATCCTGTGGCGATTCCCCTCGTGCGACGCCCGCCATGCAGCTGTATCTCTGCGAAAAACCCTCCCAGGCCAAGGACATCGCCCGCATCCTCGGCGCCACCCGCCGCGGCGAGGGCTGCCTGCAGGGCCAGGGCGTGACCGTGACCTGGTGCATCGGCCACCTGCTGGAAACGGCGCCACCGGACGCCTATGACGTCCGCTACAAGCGCTGGTCGCTGGACGACCTGCCCATCGTTCCCGAGCAGTGGAAGCTGCAGGTCAAGAAGACCACCGGCAGCCAGTTCAAGGCGGTCAAGCGCCTGCTGGGCGAGGCCAGCGAACTGGTGATCGCCACCGACGCCGATCGCGAAGGCGAGATGATCGCCCGCGAGCTGGTGGAGCATTGCCGCTATCGCGGGCCGATTCGCCGACTGTGGCTGTCGGCGCTGGATGACGTCTCCATCCGCCGCGCCCTGGCCGCGCTCAAGCCCGGTGCCGAGACCTATGGGCTCTATCAGTCCGCCCTGGGCCGCTCGCGCGCCGACTGGCTGATCGGCATGAACATGAGCCGGCTGTTCACCCTGCTGGGGCGTCGCTCCGGCTATCAGGGCGTGCTTTCGGTCGGACGGGTGCAGACGCCGACCCTGCGCCTGGTGGTGGACCGCGATCGTGCCATCGCCGCCTTCGTGCCGGTGCCCTTCTGGACCGTGGAGGCGACCCTGGACGCCTCCGGCAGTCGCTTCCAGGCCCAATGGCAACCGCCAGAGGACGTCTGCGACGACCAGGGCCGCTGTCTCAAGCCCGAGGTGGCCCAGGCGGCGGCGCGGGCCATCGAGGCGGCTGGGCAGGCGCGGCTGGTCAAGCTCAAGACCGAGCGCGTCCGCGAGGCGGCGCCCTTGCCCTTCGATCTGGGCACCTTGCAGGAGGTCTGCTCCAAGCGCCTCAACCTGGGCGCCCAGCAGACCCTGGACGTCGCCCAGGCGCTCTACGAGAAGTACAAGCTGATCACCTATCCGCGCAGCGATTGCGGCTACCTGCCGCTGTCCCAGCACGCCGAGGCGCCGGCGCTGCTGGCCGCCTTGCTGGGCGCCGACAGCAGTCTCGCCCCCTTGCGCGACCATCTGGACGCCAGTCGCCGCTCGCGGGCCTGGAACGATGCCAAGGTCAGCGCCCACCACGGCATCATCCCGACGCAGGTGACCCGCGACCTGGGCCGCCTGAGTCCCCAGGAGCGCAACGTCTATGGCCTGATCCGCGCCCGTTACCTGGCGCAATTCCTGCCGCCGCACGAATTCGATCGCACCCAGGCCGATTTCGCGGCGGGCGGCGAACGCCTGCGGGCCACCGGCAAGCGGCTGGTGGAACCGGGCTGGCGGCGCGCCCTGCCCGAATCGCTCACGCCGCCCAAGGGCCGCGAGGCACCGCCGCCCCAGGCGCTGCCCGAGTTGCGCGAGGGTGAGTCCTATGCGGTGGTGGAGGTGCGCTGCAAGGATCAGCTGACCCAGCCGCCCAAGCCCTTCACCGAGGGCGATCTGATCAAGGCGATGAAGAACGTCGCCAAGCTGGTGGAGGATCCGGCCCTCAAGCAGAAACTCAAGGATACCACCGGCATCGGCACCGAAGCGACCCGCGCCAGCATCATCCAGGGCCTGCTGGACCGCGGCTACCTGGTCAAGCAGGGCAAGGCCCTGGCGGCGACGCCGGCGGCCTTCGGCCTGATCGACGCCGTGCCCCGGGCCATCGCCGATCCGGGCACCACGGCGCTCTGGGAGCAGGCGCTGGATCGGGTGCAGGAGGGCGAGCTGAGCCTGGCCGAATTCGTTACCAAGCAATCGGCCTGGATGGGCAAGCAGGTGGAGCGCTGTCTCGGCCTGACCCTGACCATCAGCGGACCGCCGCCGGCGGGCAAGGGCGCGCCCTGGAAGAAGAAGCGGCGTACCGGTGGGAGCAAGGCCAAGGCGACGGCGAAGACGAGTGGCGCACCGCCGCGCGTGCGCAAGCCGAGGGTCAAGCCGGGCTGAGGGCAGTGTGGAGATCGGGAGGTGTAGTTACCGGAGCTGTCCTTGGCCTGGGTGTCGCTAATGGCTGTCGCGGTAACACTGAAACAACATAGAGGCCCACGTCTGGAGGAAGAGCCCGCTACCGCTCCAGACCGCGCCCTCTCCCTGGGGGAGAGGGTTGGGGTGAGGGCGCAGAGCCCCCCGGCGAGGCTTACTTCTTCTCGAACGCCGCCGCGGCGGTGGCGTAGGCCGCTTCGTGATAGTCGAATTCGGCGGACTGCACCAGCAGGGTTTCCTCGTCCTCGGTGAAGGCGATCACCGGGCGATAGGAGAGGCCGTCGGCCTTGATTTCGGCTTCGTCGATGAGCTTGGAAAGATCGAAGGCGAAGTCGCCGCAGATGGCCTTGGCCTGGGCGTCGGTGATGCCGTGTTTCTTGAGGGCATCGCGCAGCAGGGTGCTCCACTGGTATTGAAACTGGATACCCAGTTTGGCGTAGCTGGGACCGTAGTCGATTTCCATGAGTGTGTAACCGGGGCTTGGGAGGAGGGGGCGAACTCGCCACAGCGGTCAGCGAAATGACCGTTGTGAGCGCTGCCGGTGGCACTACGATGGCGTGCCACAAAGCCCAGGCAAAGGGGGGCGGGCCGGACGGCCAAATCTAATGACCGAGAGGCCCGCACCCAGGGACGAGCGGTTATTCGTGGACGATGCGCGAGTGATCGCGGGTGTCCTTCATGAAGACGTAGACCAGCAGCGAGCAAGCGATGCAGCCGGTCACGTACCAGTAGTAGCCGCTCTCCATGCCGATGCTCTTGAACCACAGCGCCAGGTATTCGGCGGTGCCGCCGAAGATGGACACGGTCAGCGCATAGGGCAGGCCGACGCCCAGGGCGCGGATCTCGGTGGGGAACAGCTCGGCCTTCACCACGGCGTTGATCGAGGTGTAGAAGCTGACGATCACCAGCGCCACCATGATCAGGCCGAAGGCGCCCCACCAGGAGGTGACGCTGCCCAGGGCGGTGAGGATCGGGTAGGTGAACAGGGTGCCCAGCACACCGAAGGCGATCAGCACCGGCCGCCGGCCGACGCGGTCGGAGAGTGCGCCGACCACGGGCTGCAGCAGCATGAACAGGAACAACGTCGCCGCCGAGATGGAGGTGGCGTCGGTCTTGCTCATGCCCACCGAGTTGACCAGGTACTTCTGCATGTAGGTGGTGTAGGTGTAGAAGGCCAGGGTGCCGCCCATGGTCAGGCCGACCACGGTGAAGAATTCCTTGGGATGGCGCATCAGGGTGCGCATCAAGGATTCCTTGGGTTTTTCCGCCTTCTTGAAGGAGCTGGTCTCTTCCATGCCGCGACGCAGGTAGAGCGCGGTCACGGCGCAGGCGGCGCCGATCAGGAAGGGAATGCGCCAGCCCCAGCTTTCCAGTTGTTCGACAGTCAGGGTCTGCTGCAGCACGATCAGGGTGGCCAGGGCCAGCAGCTGGCCGGAGATCAGGGTGACGTACTGGAAGCTGGAGTAGAAGCCGCGGCTTTCCTTGGTCGCCATCTCGCTCAGGTAGGTAGCGGAGGTGCCGTATTCACCGCCCACCGAGAGGCCCTGCAGCAGCCGCGCCAGCACCAGCATGATGGGGGCGGCGACGCCGATGGTGGTGTAGCTGGGGGTGAGGGCGATGATCAGCGAGCCGGCGCACATCATGATCACCGAGACCATCAGCGCGGACTTGCGGCCGGCCTTGTCGGCATAGAGGCCCATCAGCCAGCCGCCGATTGGGCGCATGAGAAAGCCCACGGCAAAGATGGCCGCGACGTTGAGCAGCTGCGCGGTCTGGTCGCCCTTGGGAAAGAAGGCTTTGGCGAAATACAGCGAGAAGGCGGCGTAGACGTACCAGTCGTACCATTCGACCAGGTTGCCGACAGAACCGCTGAAGATGGACTTGATGCGCTGCGAGGTGGTCTTGGGCGCGGTCTGGCCAGCCGCGAGGGTAGCGGTGCTATCCACAGGGGTATTCCTCTTGTCGTTGTTATTAGGGCGCTCGAGGCGTCGACAAGGGCTATAGCAGGGCGCGTGCCAGGTCGCGAAGCCGCGTCCTGAGTGGGTTTTGCAGTGGCGGATCGGCGAAAGATCGCCGAAAGGCGGTGAGCAATGA
Source organism: Pseudomonas sp. SORGH_AS_0211 (assembly GCF_031453455.1). Classification (NCBI taxonomy): domain Bacteria; kingdom Pseudomonadati; phylum Pseudomonadota; class Gammaproteobacteria; order Pseudomonadales; family Pseudomonadaceae; genus Pseudomonas; species Pseudomonas sp. SORGH_AS_0211. The sequence goes on from NZ_JAVIZV010000001.1 coordinate 4,513,461, forward strand.
GCGGATTTCCGCCTATTGCCTTTCAATCCTCGTCGCGGAAGTCGGCCCGTACCAGGCCATGCCGCTGCATCTTCTCGTTGAGGGTGCGCCGTGGCAGTTGCAACTCGTCCATCACCGCCTTGATCTCGCCGCCGTGGCGGGCCAGGGCGGCGCGCAGGCACTGGGCCTCGAAGGCTTCCAGCTGATCGGCCAGGGAGTGGCCCGCGGCCGCGGTGGCGGGTGTACCCAGGCCGAGGGCCTCGCGCTCGGCGGCATTGGCCAGCTCACGGACATTCCCCGGCCAGCCGTGACCCAGCAGCTGGGCCAGGCGCGCCGCGCCGGGCGGGGTGACCGGCCGGCCCAGGCGGGCACCGGCCTCGGCGAGGAAGTGATCGAACAGCAGCGGGATGTCTTCACGCCGGGCGCGCAGCGGCGGCAGGTGCAGCTCGGCGACATTGAGGCGATAGGCCAGGTCTTCGCGAAAGCGCCCGGCGCGGGCTTCTTCCAGGAGATCCGGCTTGGTGGCGGCAACGATGCGCAGGTCCAGGGCGATGCTCTGGTTGGAGCCGAGGCGCTCCAGACGCTGCTCCTGCAGCACCCGCAAGAGCTTGACCTGCTGCGCCAGGGGCATGCTCTCGATCTCGTCGAGAAACAGGGTGCCGCCGTTGGCGTATTCCAGCTTGCCGATGCGCTTGCCCTGGGCGCCAGTGAAGGCACCGCTCTCGTGGCCGAACAATTCGCTCTCGAACAGCTGCTCGGGGATGGCCGCGCAGTTGAGGGCGACGAAGGCCTTGCCGGCGCGGGGACCGAAGTCGTGCAGGCAGCAGGCGACCAGTTCCTTGCCGCTGCCGGTCTCGCCGCGCAGGAGCACGTTGACCGGTGTCGGCGCCAGGTCGAGGATCTGCTGGCGCAGGCGGACGATGCCGGGCGAGACGCCGAGCAGGCGGCGGGCGAGCGCGCTCTGGTCGTCGACCCGGCGATGCAGCTGGCGGTTCTCCAGCACCAGCCGGCGCTTTTCCAGGGCGCGGCCGAGATCGCCGAGCAGTGCCTCGGGGCTGAAGGGCTTTTCCAGGAAATCGTAGGCGCCCTGGCGCATGGCGCTGACCGCCAGGGCGACGTCGCCGTGGGCGGTGAGCAGGATCACCGGCAGGTCGGGATCCAGCGCCTGCAACCGGTCCAGCAGGGCCAGGCCGTCCATGCCGGGCATGCGCACGTCGCTGACCACCACGCCGGCGAAATCCGGCGTCACGGCCGCCAGGCAGTCTTCGGCGCGGGCGAACAGCCGCACCTGATGCCCCGACAGCTCCAGCCACTGGCGCACCGCTTCGCGGATGCTGGCTTCGTCGTCGACCAGATAGACCTGGGCTTGCATGGGGGCGTCCTCTCGCGGCCGGTGCGCCGCTACCTTGCCCTAAGGCTGGCGAGTGGTCGAGTCCCTAACCGGGACCCGGCAGCACCGGCAGGCCCAGGCGGGCGCAGGCGCCGCCTTCGGGACGGTTGTCCAGTTCGATGCGTCCGCCCAGGTGCTGGGCGACGGTCTGGACGATGGACAGCCCCAGGCCGGCGCCGTTGGCCGCTCCACTGCTGTAGAAGCGTTCGAACAGCCGCGGCAGGATCTCCACGGGAATGCCGGGGCCCTGGTCGAGGATCTGGATCTCGGCCCAGCCGGCGGCGACCTCCAGCCGGACGCGGATCTCGCCGCCGGGGGGCGAGACATTGACTGCGTTGGTCAGCAGATTCTGCAGGGCGATGCCCAGCATGGCGCTGTCGCCGTGGACCTGTACCTGGCTGGCCTCGGCGTCGAGGCTGAGGTCCAGGCCCTTGTCGAGAATCCAGGGCCCCAGTTCTTCCAGGGTGGCGCTGAGGGCGGTGCGCAGGTCGAAGCGCTGCTCGGCGCTCCAGCTCGGCCGGGGTTCCAGCCGGGCCAGGATCAGCAGTTGGTTGACCACCCGGGTCAGCCGATCGGTGCCGCTGACGACGAATTTCAGCGCCTCGTCGCGGGCCGCCGCGGTCTGCGCGGACAGGGCGTTCTGCGCATGCAGGCGCAGCACCGCCAGGGGCGTGCGCAATTCGTGGGCGGCGTCGGCGATGAAGCGGCGTTCGCGCTGCAGCAGTTGTTCGATCTGCAGCAGCAGGCGATTGAGCGCGGCCTGCATGGGTTCCAGTTCGCGCGGCAGCGGATCGAGCTGCAGCGGTTGCAGGGATTCCGGATCGCGGTGGCGGATCAGCCCGGCCATGCGCCGCAGCGGCCGCAGGCCCCAGCCGATGGCCAGCCAGGCCAGCAGCGACAGCAGCACCAGGCCGATCAGGTGCGGCGTGAGGGTATGGCGCAGGATGCGGCGGACCAGATCGGCGCGGACCTCTTCGCGCTCGCCGACCCAGAGCATCAGGTCATGCTCGGGATCGGGCAGCAGAAAGCCATACCAGGCCTCGCCCTCCAGGGTCTGCTCGGTGAAACCCGGGGTCGTCGGCATGATGAAGATGGGCGCGCTGGGCGAGCGCATCAGGGGGTCGCCGCGCGCGTTCCAGGCCTGGAAGGCCATCTTGGCCTCGTATCTGTGGCCATAGGGGCTGTCGGTGGCTTCGGCCAGGGCCTGGGTGACACTGGCATGCAGCGCCAGGCGGCCTTCGCCGCGGGGTGCGGCGCGCAGCATGCCCTGCAGGATGCGCGCGCTCTGGGCCAGCTGCGCATCGTAGATTTCGCCGATCTCGCGCTGGCTGTCGTGGACGTTGGTCAGGGCGATCAGCAGGGTGCCGATCAGCAGCAGCGAAAGCACCAGGCCGACGGTGCGGCGGCGGATGGAGGTCATGGGCACTCGAGGCGGTAACCGATGCCCCTGACCGTGCGGATCAGGTCGGCGCGCAACTTCTTGCGCAGGTTGTAGATGTGGACTTCCAGGGTGTTGCTTTCCACCCCCTCGTCCCAGCCGTAGAGCAGCCCCATGAGGCGATCGCGACTGAAGATCTTGCCCGGATTGGCCAGCAGTTCGTGCAGCAGCTGGTATTCACGCGGGGTGAGGTTGACCGGCTGGCCGTCGAAGGTGACCCGGCGGGTGGCCGGGTCGAGGGATATGCCGCCCCCTTCGAGCTGGATCTGCGAGGGGCCGTTGCGCCGCCGCAGGAGGGCGCGCAGGCGGGCCTTGAGTTCCTTGATGTCGAAGGGCTTGACCAGGTAGTCGTCGGCGCCGGCGTCGAGGCCGTCGACCCGGTCCTCGGTGTCGTCGCGGGCGGTGAGGATCAGCACCGGGGTGGTCAGGCCGTTGGCGCGGCTCTGACGCAGCACCTGGATGCCGTCCAGGCGCGGCAGGCCGAGATCCAGCACCACCAGGTCGAAGCCCTCTTCGCGCAGGGCGTGGACGGCGCTTTCGCCGTCCTTGAGCCAGTCCAGGGTATAGCCCTCTTCCCGCAGACTGGTGCGGATGCCCTCGCCGAGGTCGGGATCGTCTTCGATCAGCAGCACGCGCATGGAGGCCTCGTCACTTCAGCTTCTGGTCGACGTCCTTGAGCAGCGCGGCGATCTCGCCCCGCCGTCCCTGGTCGGCCAGTTCGCGTCCGGGCCGTGGTGCGGCCTGCTGCGCCTTGAGCAGGGCGGCGCGGGCTTCGGCATAGCGCTTCTGGCGATACAGGTGGTCGCCCCAGAAGTATAGGGTATCGATGCCGCTGGGGTTGAGGGCGAGGGCCTGCTGCAGCAGACGATCGGCTTCGCTGGCGTCACCGAAGGCGATCGGCCAGCCGGGAACCCGGTCGTAGAGGGCGGCGAGACTGGTGTAGGCGGACCCCTGCAGCGCCGTGGGATCGAGCTTGAGCGCCTGTTCCAGGTCCGTGCGGGCTTCCTTGACCTTGCCCAGCGCACCCAGCCCGCCCTGGGCGCCGGCCCAACTGCTGAGCACGATGCCCTGCCAGATCAGCGCCGGGGCCGACTGGGGGGCGGCCTGGGTGAAGGCGCGCGCCTCGCCGGCCAGCTGTTCGAAGGCGGCGGGCTTTTCGGTGCTGGGCAGGCGGTACTGGATCTCGGCCCAGCGCTGCTGGATCTGCGCCAGGCGCTGGCCATCGTCGGCCAGGGCGAAGGGGCTTGCGAGCAGCGCGGCGAGCAGCAGGCCGAGGGCCTTGCGTGGGGACGTCATGGGTGTTTCTCCGGAGCGAAGGCGGGATCGATGAAGCGGCGGATCACCGGAAGCTGGCGGCGCAGGGCGCGATCCACCAGGCCGGGCAGCAGGCCGTTGAGGCGGACGAAGAGCTTTTCCGGCCAGCCGAGATGGAGTTCCTGGCGATCCTCGACCAGCGCGCGGATCACCGCGCCGGCGACCACGGCGGGGTCGTCCACCTGGCTCTTGAGCGCCTGGTTCACGGCCATGGCCGCCGGACTGTTCATCGCCGTGCGGGTGGCGCGGGGCGCCACGTAGAGCACCCGGATGCGGGTATCGGCCAGCTCCCGGCGCAGGGCCTGGGTGAAGCCGCGCAGGGCGAACTTGCTGGCGCAGTAGGGCGCATAGCCGGGATAGCCGATGGACCCCAGGGTGGAGCCGACATGGGCGATCACCGCCCATGGCTGGCGGCGCAGCAGCGGCAGCAGCAGGCGGGTCAGCTGGATGGCCGCGCCGATGTTGATCGCCAGCAGGTTGTCGATGGCGTCTTCGTCGAGGGCTTCGAGCAGGGCGAAGCTGTTGCTGCCGGCGGCGTTGAGCAGCACGTTGACGCCCTGGCCGCGACTGGCCTCGGCCAGCACCGCCTGGCGATCGACCCGGCGGGTGAGGTCGGCATCGAGCAAGCGCAGCCGGCCGCCCAGGCGCTCGGCCAGCGGCTGCAGGGTGCGGGTGTCACGGGCCACCGCCAGTACCTGGGCGCCGCCGGCGCAGAGTTGTTCCACCAGCGGCAGGCCGATGCCGCCACTGGCTCCGGTCAGCAGGATGCGGCAGTCAGGCAGCTGCATGGCGCTGCTCCGGTTGCTGGCCGGCGCCGGGCAGGGCGCGGAACATGTCGGCATAGAGGCGATAGACCACCTTGGACACGCGGATCACCGCGGCCTGGTCGGCCGGATCGTCCAGGCGATCCATCAGCTGGCGATAGGTCGCCATGTGCTCCTGGTCGAGGCTGCCGTGGGAGTCCAGGTAGCTGAAGGCGGTGGCCGGCAGGCCCAGCTGGCCGCGGATGGCGCCGGCCGCCTGGGTGGCCAGGGCGATGCTGGTGCCTTCGAGCACATTGACCATGCCGAACAGGCCGACCGGGTTGTCGCGGGCGATGAAGTCGTAGAGATAGGCCACCATCAGCTCGATGGACAGCCCGGGACGGCTGGCACGCACCGCCTCGGCATCGCCTCCGCAGGCGGCGATGTCATTGAGGATCCACTGGTCGTGGCCGTATTCCTCCTCGATGTATTCGCAGACCGCGCCGCGCAGCCATTCCAGCCGCGCCGGCAGGCGGGCGCCGCAGGCCATCATCAGCGGCGCGGTGTGGCGGACGTGGTGATAGGCCTGGCCGAGAAAGGCGACATAGCTCTCCAGGGCGACGTCACCGCTCAGGGCGGCACAGATGATGGGCACTTCGAACAGCGCCTGGCGCTGCGCGGCGGTTTCGGCTTGCAGGGTGGCGAAGAAACTCATGGGTGTATCTCCAGAAGGTCCGAGAGCAGGGCCGCGTGGTGCGCCTGGATGGCGTCGCGGCGAAGGCGTCCGGTCGCGGTGAGCAGGCCGTTGGCGGGGGTGAAGGGTTCGGCGAGGCGGCACCAGGCGCCGATGCGGGCGTAGTCGGGCAGGCGCTGGTTGAGGCAGGCGACCTGATCGGCGAGAAAACGGTCGGGCAGGTCCGGTTGCCGCGGCCAGAGCAGCGCCACCAGGTGCCGGGCGCCTTCGCCCTGGACATAGGCCTGGGCGATGGGGCCGCCCTGGGTGAGTTCGGCCTCGATCCAGCCCGGGTCGACGTTGCGTCCCGAGGCCAGGCTGAACTGGTGTTTCTTGCGCCCGCGCAGATAGAGGTAGCCGTCGGCGTCGAATTCGCCGAGATCGCCGGTGGCCACCTCGTCGGTGGCGCTGCCGGGCTCGCCCAGGTAGCCGGCGAAATCGACGCCGCCGACCAGCACTTCGCCGTCGGCGGCCAGGCGCAGGCGGACGTGGGGCAGGGGCTGGCCGACGCTGCCCGGGCGGTTGGCGTCAGGGCGATTGAGGGCCACCACCGAGGCGCATTCCGACAGGCCATAGCCCTGGAATACCGGCAGGCCCAGGGCGCTGGCGCGGGTCAGCAGCGCCGCGCTCAGCGGCGCCCCACCCACGGCGGCGAAGCGCAGCGGGTCCAGTCGCAGCAGGCCACGCTCGCCCAGTTCCACGAGTCCCTGCAACAGCTGCGGCATGAGGATCAGACTGTGCGGCTGGCGCTGCTGCAGGCAGGCGGCCAGCTGTGCCCAGTCGATGCCGGCGGAACCGCTGACGCCCTGGTCGGTGCCCTTGAGCACCACCACCTCGGCACCGGCCAGCAGGGCGGCATAGACCCCGAGATTTTCCAGCAGGATGCCCAGCGACAAGAGCACCTGATGGCGCTCGGGCGCCAGCGGCCGGCTGGCGGCTGCCAGGCTGGCGGCCACCCGCAGCAGTTGCCCGGCCTTCAGGCAGACGCCCTTGGGCGTGCCGGTGGTGCCGGAGGTATAGGTGAGCTTGGCGGTGTCTGCCGGCAACGGAGTGCGCGCCGCTGCCGGCCGCTGCCAGCCGCCGGCGCCCGCGGTGAAGCCTGCCGCGGCCCATTCCTGGGTGCGCTCGGGGCGCCCCAGCAGGAGATCGGCGCCGCAGTCGCGCAGGACGTGAGCACGCTGCGCGGGACTGAAGAAGTCCGGCAGGGTCACGCAGGGCAGCCCGGCGCGCAGGGCGGCCAGGTCCCAGGCCAGCAATTCGGGGCCGTTGGGCAGGTCCAGCGCCAGCCGCTGGATCTCGTGCTCGCGCAGCCAGGCGGCGCGGGCGGTGATCTCCTGCAGCAGCCGGGCATAGCTCCAGGTCTCGTGACTGCCGGTCAGCGCCGGCCGGTCGCCGTGCCAGGCGTGACGTTCCAGGGTGGTGAAGAAATCGACGACGGAGCGGGCTTCAGGCGACATGGCAGTCTTCCTCGCCAAGGGTGGGAAGGCCCAGGCGGGCGAAGATGCCGGCCTGCAGCAGCTGGTGATAGCCCTGCTGGATGTCGCCGGCGCAGACCTGGGGAGCGTTGGCGTAGTAGGAGCCCCAGCTCTCGCGTTCGGCGCCCAGGCAGGCCGGATCGGCCGCGCCCAGTACCTGGGGGGCCAGACCGAGGCGATGAAAGCTGTTGATCAGCCGGGTGGGGCCGGTGAAGGTGACCCAGCGCCGGCCGCTGCGGGCCAGCAGCCAGGTGGTGACGATGATCAGCAGGCGCGCCTGGCCAGGACCCAGCGCCGCCAGATTGCCGACCTCCACCACCTCCGCGCGATCAATCGGCCGGCCGAGCGCCGCCGCCACGTGGGTCTCCACCGGCTGCGGTAGATAGCGTTCGAGAAACAGCGGCTGGTCGAGGGCGGGGCGGATGCCCACCGCCGCCTGCAGCACGCCTTCGGCATTGCGCAGGGCGAGCAGCAGCGGCAGGAAGTGGCTGATGCGGGCGCCATGCTCCAGGGCGAAACGGGCGCCGATGAAGGCCTCGGTCGCCTGGCGACCGGGCGCCTCGAGCGGCTCCAGGCGGGCGAACAGCGAGCTGCTGCGATCGGCCAGGGTAAAACCTTGCGGGGACTGCCAAGTCACGTCGAGCATCGCGACCTCTCCGGGGGAATGCGAGGTGCAGTCTTGGCGGTCAAGCTGAAGGCAATCTGAAGCGCCGCTTCATCGCAGCTTCAGGTTGCACGGCTAGGGTCGTGCTCTGTATTCCCCAGGGGAGCCCTGCCATGCCCGAAGAAGAGACCTTTGCTGCCGCGCCCGAGGAGTCGGCCGACAGTCACTGGCCGCTGGTCCGGATCCTCGCCGGCGTCCTCGCCAGCGCCCTGCTCGGTGGCGTCGGCCTGCCGCTCCTGGATGCCACCCGCGGTCCCTGGGATGTGGCGACCCTGCTGGTGACCGGGCTGCTCGGCTGGGGCTTCGCCCTGCTGGTGACGCTCTGCGTGCGCTAGGCCGCTGACGCCGGCGCAGCCGGCAGCCGCAAGGCGAAGACCGCGCCTTCCACAGCGTTGCTGGCCGTCAGGCTGCCGCCCTGGGCCTGGACGATGGCCGAGGACACCGCCAGGCCCAGGCCGAGGCCTTCGCCGACCGGCTTGGTGGTAAAGAAGGGATCGAACACCTGGTCGAGGTGCTCGGCGGCGATGCCGCCGCCGTTGTCGGCCACCTCCAGCAACCAGTGTTCTCCCTCCCGCGCGAGGCTGACCCGGACCTGCGGTCCGGATCGCTCCGCCACGGCGTCCAGGGCGTTGCGCAGCAGGTTGACCAGCACCTGCTCCAGGCGGATGGGGTCGCCCAGCAGCCAGGCCGGGCGCGGCAGCTCCAGGATTAGCTCCACGGCCAGCTCGGCGCGGCGCGCCTCCAGCAATTCCAGCGCCTGGTCCACCACCCGGGCCAGATCGACCCGCTCGCGCAGGCCGGCAGGCGTCTTGCGCGCATAGGTCTTGAGGTGGGCGGTGAGGCCGCTCATGCGGGTCAGCAGGCCATCGAGGCGCTCCAGGGCGGCACGGGCTTCGTCCAGCCGACCGTGATCCAGCAGCAGGCGCAGACTCGCCAGGTGCATGCGCTGGGCGGTGAGCGGCTGGTTGATTTCATGCACCAGGGCCGCCGACATCTGCCCCAGGGCGGCCAGCTTGGCGGCCTGCACCAGGCCGTCCTGGGCGGTGCGGAGTTCGGCGGTGCGGGCCTCCACCAGTTGCTCCAGTTCCAGGCGACTGCGCTGGCGCAGGCGCTGCAGGCGGCGCCGTTGCGCCCACAGGAGACCCGCGCAGACCAGCAGCAGCCAGGCGCAGGCGGCGGCCAGCGCCGCGCCCGGGCCGCCGCCCTGCAGGTCGCGGGTGGGCCGCAGCAGGTGCAGGGTCCAGCCTTCGCTGGGCAACGGCAGGCTGTCCCAGAGGTAGTCGGCGCTGCCTTCGGGAGCCTCGATGTGCGCCACCTGGCGCTGCTCGCCGAGCACCCGCTGCTGGCGATAGGGCAGGGGTTGCAGGGTGCGCCTGTCGTACTGGCGGGTGGTGGCCAGTTCGGCGCGCTCGGCCGGGGTCAGCTCGCGCAGCAGGCGATAGCGCCAGGCCGGGCGATTGGCGGCAAAGACCACGCCGCGCGCATCGCTCACCAGCAGGACCTCGGGATGCTCGCCCCAGCGTGCCTCGATGGCGGGGAATTCCAGCTTGACCACCACCGCGCCGAGAAAGCGCCCCTGGGCGTCCAGCACCGCATGGGAGAGGAAATAGCCGGGAATGCCGGTGGTGACCCCCACGGCATAGAAGCGGCCGCTGCCGCCGGCGAGGGTCTCGCGAAAATAGGGCCGGAAGCCGTAGTTGTGGCCGACATAGCTGGTGGGCAGCCGCCAGTTGCTGGCGCCGATGGCCAGACCGCTGCGATCCAGCAGCTCCAGGGTCGAGGACTGGGCGGCCGTGTTCAGGCGCTCCAGCTTGAGATTGAGACGCTCGGTGGCGGCGGCATCGGGCGGGGTGGTGAGCGCGGCGATCAGCTCCGGGTCCTGGGCCAGCACCGTCGGCAGGGCGCGAAAGCGGTCGATCAGGGTCTGCAGGCCGCTGGCATGCAGGCGCAGCTGTTCCTGGCCGAGCAGGCTGGCCTCGGCCAGGCTCGCCTGTTCGGCGCGGTGCCAGGCCTGGCTGCCCAGCAGCAGGCAGCCGAGCAGGGCGAGCAGCAGGACCGGCAGCAGGCGCAGGGCTGGGGGCATGGCAGGGGACCGTGACAGGGATGGCCGGACGATAGCACGGCGGGGAGGAGGTGGCTCAGGCCGAGGCGGCGGTGCGCTGGGCGATCTGCTCGGGCTGGAAATCGCAGGTGAAGCAGCTGCCCTCGCCGGGCACGCTGTGGATGTCCAGGCCGCCGCGATGGCGGATCAGCACGTGCTTGACGATGGCCAGGCCCAGGCCCGTCCCGCCGGTACTGGAGGCGCGGCTGGCGTCGAGGCGATAGAAACGCTCGGTCAGGCGTGGCAGGTGGCGGGCGTCGATGCCGGGTCCATTGTCCTGCACCGCGACGTGGGCGCCCTCGGCGTCCTGCCAGGCGCGCACCCGCACCTCGCCGCCCTCGGGGCTGTACTTGACGGCATTGAACACCAGGTTGGAAAAGCAGCTGCGCAATTCGGTCTCGCTGCCCAGCAGCGCCAGGCCCGGTTCGCATTCCAGGCTCAGCCGATGGCCCACGGCGCCGGACAGGGCGCGGCCATCCTGCAGGATGGAGGCGAGCAGCGGCTCCAGCGTCACCGGGCGGTTGTCGGCGGGATAATCGGTGGCTTCCAGGCGCGCCAGCAGCAACAGGTCGTCGATGGTGTGCTGCATGCGTCCGGCCTGCTGCTGCATCTGCCCCAGCGCCCGCCGCCAGCGCGGAGTGGCGTGGTCGGCATTGTCCAGCAGGGTCTCCAGGTAGCCGGTGATCACCGTCAGCGGGGTGCGCAATTCATGGGAGACGTTGGCGACGAAATCCTTGCGCATCTGTTCCAGCTGGTGGAGGCGGGTCACGTCGCGCACCAGCAGCAGCCGATCGCCCTCACCGAAGCGGGTGACCAGGATGTGCAGGTATTCATCGTCGTTGAGCGGCGAGGCCAGTTCCAGCGGCTCGCCGTAGTCGCCGCCGAGAAAGTAGTCGGAAAAGCGCGGATGGCGCACCAGGTTGGTGATGGGCTGGCCGAGGTCCTGAGGCTGGCGCAGGCCGAGCAGGGTTTCCGCGGCGCGATTCCACCACTCCAGGTTGCCGTGCCGATCCACCAGGATGATGGCGTCGCGCAGGGCCTCGGTGGAGGCCTGGGCGCGGCCGATGACGGCGAGCAATTCCTCGCGCTGACGCTGTTCGTGGCGCTGGCGGCGATAGAGCCGGTCGAGCACCTCGCCCCATAGCCCCTCGGCTTCCGGCGGCGCGCCCGGGGCGTCGCTCAGCAGCCAGGCGTGCAGGCGCAGCAGGTGCCTCAGCGTGACCGCCAGATAGACCGCCAGTCCCAGGGCCACCGCCAGGCCGACATGGCCGAAGGGCCAGCCGGCCAGGGCGCAGCCGGCGACCACGGTCGCCAGCTGGGTGGCCAGACGGGAGCGCCAGTTGATGTTCACGGCGGCGGTGATCCCGCGTCAGAGTTTGGTGGAAAAGCGATACCCGGTGCCGCGCACCGTCTGTACCAGGTTTTCGTAGGTCTCGCCGAGGGCCTTGCGCAGGCGGCGGATGTGCACGTCCACGGTGCGTTCCTCGACATAGACGTTGCCGCCCCAGACCTGATCGAGCAATTGGCCGCGGGTGTAGGCGCGCTCCTGGTGGGTCATGAAGAACTGCAGCAGCCGGTACTCGGTAGGACCCATCTCGGCGGGGGCGCCGTCGATGGTCACCCGGTGGCTGATCGGATCGAGGATCAGGCCGTTGACCTCCAGCGGACCGTCGCTCTCCATGTGGCCGGTGCGGCGCAGCACGGCTTTCAGGCGCGCCACCAGCTCACGGGGCGAGAAGGGCTTGGTGATGTAGTCGTCGGCGCCGGTTTCCAGCCCCTGGACCTTGTTGTCCTCGTCGCCCTTGGCCGTGAGCATGATGATGGGGATGGCGTCGGTCAGCTCGTCGCGCTTGAGGCGGCGGGCCAGTTCCAGGCCGGAGGTGCCGGGCAGCATCCAGTCGAGCAGGATGAGATCGGGCTTGCGATCGACGATCAGGGCGTGGGCGTCCTTGCTGTTGTCCGCCTCCAGGCATTCATAGCCCGCCATTTCCAGGGCCACGGCGATCATCTCGCGAATGGGCGCCTCATCGTCGACGATCAGGATGGATTTACCCGTCATGGAGCGCTCTGCCTCTCGAGTCCTTGCAATGTGCCGTGCATTAGATAGCGCCAATATTGCAGCTATGTGACAAGGCTGTCATATCTAACTTTTATCCCACAATATGGGATGATGTATCACATATTGAGATTTACCGCCGAGGCTTCTAGAGTGAAGGCCATGAACGACAACAATTCCAACAGGGGCGAAGCGCCCAGCGGGGCCCAGGCCCTGTTTCGCGGCCTGGCCGTGCTCGAAGCCGTGGCCGCCGGGGCCGACAGCCTGGCCCAGGTCGGCACCGGCATCGGCTGCACCCGCAGCACCACCCATCGGCTGGTCGCCGCCCTGATCCAGGCCGGCTATCTGCGCCATGACGGCGGGCGGCTGATCCTGGGCAGCCATCTCATCGCCCTCGGCTACCAGGCCCGCGAGCAACTGCCGCTGACCGGTGTGGCCCGGCCCCATCTGCAGCGCCTGGCCCAGCACTGTGGCGACACCGTGCACCTCGGCGTGCGCGAGGGCGGCGACGTGCTCTATCTCGACAAGCTGCCGGGCAGCCGGGGCCTGGAGATGAGATCCCGCGTCGGCCTGCGCATGCCGCTGGCGCTGACCGGGGTCGGCAAGGCGCTGATGCTCGATCTCGCCGAGGGCGAATGGGAGGCCCTCTATGGCGAAGGCGTGGCCCGGCGGACCGGTCAGCCCGGCCTGCGCGAGGACTTCCTGCCCTGGGCGGACTATCGCGCGCGGCTGCGGCGCCACGCCGCCGAGGGCTATGCCCTGGATCTGGAAGAGAACGAATTGGGCATCCGCTGCGTGGCCGCACCCATCCGCGGCGCCGATGGCGCCATCGTCGCGGCCCTGAGCGTGGCCAGTGCCATCCCCTACATGCCCGAGGCGCGGCTGCATGAACTGCAGCCCGAGGTCACTGCCTGCGCCCGGGCCATTTCCCGCGAACTCGGCTGGAGTCCCGCATGACCGCCACCCCGCACCTCATCGGCCTCGACTGGGGCACCTCGTCCCTGCGAGCCCAGCTGTTCGACGCCCAGGGCGCCGTGCTGGAAACCCGCAGCCGCCCCTGGGGCATCATGCATGTGCCGGATGGCGACTTCGCCGCGGCCTATCGCACCCTGGTGGGCGACTGGCGCGAGGCCCAGCCGGACCTGCCCGCCCATCGCCTGTGGCATGGTCGGCAGCCGCGGCGGCTGGCGCGAGGTGCCCTATGCCGACTGCCCGGCCGACGTCCACAGCCTGGCCGCCGGCCTGCTGCGCCTGGACACGGGTTGCGGCGAGCTTCATCTGGTCCCCGGGGTGATGCAGCGCGGCGCCTTGCCCAACGTCCTGCGCGGCGAGGAAACCCAGGTGTTCGGCGCCCTCGAACTGGAGCCGGACCTGGCCGCCGAAGCCCTGCTGGTGCTGCCCGGTACCCATAGCAAGTGGGTACGGGTGCGAGACGGTCGCCTGACCGAGTTCGCCACCTACATGACCGGCGAGCTGTTCGCCGTCTTGCGCGACCACTCCATCCTGGGTCGCCCGGCTACCGAGGCCGGTCCCGAAGCCAGCGCCGAGGCCTTCCGCCTGGGCCTGGTCACCGCCCGCGATGCCGGCGCCGAGGGCCTGTTCGGCCGGCTCTTCACCGCCCGCAGCCGCGTGCTGGCCGGCGAGCTGGGCGCGGCGCACAGCCTCGACTACCTGTCCGGCCTGCTGATCGGCGAAGAGCTGCGCAGCCAGGTCGCCGCCCTTGCCGGCGCCACCTGCCCACCCCTGGTGCTGATCGGCGACGCGGCGCTCTGCCAGCGCTATCGCGACGCCCTGGCGCTGTTCGATATCCATCAGGTCCGCCTGCTGGAGCAGGCCACCCGGGCCGGGCTCTGGCGCCTGGCCCAGGCCGCCGGCCTGCTCCCCATCACTGGAGATTCCCATGCTTGATACCTATCTCAAGGACCTGCCGCTGATCGCCATCCTGCGCGGCGTCACCCCGGACGAGATCGTCGCGGTCGGCCATGCCCTGTACGACGCCGGCTTTCGCGTCATCGAGATCCCGCTCAACTCGCCGCAGCCCTTCGAGAGCATCCGCCGACTGACCGCGGAGCTGGGCGAAAGCTGCCTGATCGGCGCCGGCACCGTGCTCACCGAGGCCCAGGTGGCCGAGGTGGACGCCGCCGGTGGCCGGCTGATCGTCTCGCCCAACGCCAACCTGGCGGTGATCCGTGCCAGCAAGGCCGCCGGCCTGGTCAGTGCCCCGGGCGTGGCCACCCCCTCGGAAGGCTTCGCCGCCCTCGACGCCGGCGCCGACAGCCTCAAGCTGTTTCCCGCCGAGCAACTCGGCCCGGCGGTGGTCAAGGCCTGGCGCGCGGTCTTCCCCAAGGCGCTGGCGCTCTTGCCGGTGGGCGGCATCACCCCGGACAACATGGGCCCCTATGTGGCCGCCGGCGCCAACGGCTTCGGCCTCGGCTCGGCGCTGTACAAGCCGGGCCTGAGCGCCGCCCAGGTGAGTGCCAATGCCCAGGCCTTCGCGGCGGGGTGGCGGGCGGTAAAGAACGCTTAAAGCTCGCGGTCATGGACCGCTCCTACAGATACCCGGTGCTCTTGTAGGAGCGGTCGCAGCGGCGAACCGCCATGACCGCGATTCCTCGATCCAACAATTAAAATCGAGATTCCCACACCATGAAGATCACCAAACTCACCACCTACGTCGTCCCGCCGCGCTGGTGCTTTCTCAAGATCGAGACCGACGAGGGCATCCACGGCTGGGGCGAACCCGTGCTGGAAGGCCGCGCCCACAGCGTGGCGGCGGCGGTCGAGGAACTGGCCGACTACCTGATCGGCAAGGACCCGCGCAATATCGAGGACCACTGGACGGTGCTCTACCGCGGCGGCTTCTATCGCGGCGGCGGCATCCACATGAGCGCCCTGGCCGGCATCGACCAGGCGCTGTGGGACATCAAGGGCAAGGCCCTGGGCGTCCCGGTGCACGAATTGCTCGGCGGCCAGGTGCGCGACAGCATCCGCGTCTACTCCTGGATCGGTGGCGACCGCCCGGCGGAGACCGCGGCCCAGGCCCTGGAGCGCCAGGCCAAGGGCTTCACCGCCATCAAGATGAACGCCAGCGAAGAGATGCAGTTCGTCGACACCTACGACAAGGTCGACCAGGTGATCGCCAACGTCGCCGCCATCCGCGACGCCTGCGGACCGCACTTCGGCAT
Organism: Pseudomonas sp. SORGH_AS_0211; assembly: GCF_031453455.1. Classification (NCBI taxonomy): domain Bacteria; kingdom Pseudomonadati; phylum Pseudomonadota; class Gammaproteobacteria; order Pseudomonadales; family Pseudomonadaceae; genus Pseudomonas; species Pseudomonas sp. SORGH_AS_0211. Next base: position 4,528,539 of record NZ_JAVIZV010000001.1, read on the forward strand.
CGGCGTGGATTTCCATGGCCGGGTGCACAAGCCCATGGCCAAGGTGCTGGTGAAGGAACTGGAGCAGTTCCGCCTGATGTTCATCGAGGAGCCGGTGCTCAGCGAGCACCACGAGGCGCTCAAGGAGATCGCCCTGATGAGTAACACGCCCATCGCCCTGGGCGAGCGGCTGTACTCGCGCTGGGACTTCAAGCGCATCCTCCAGGAAGGCTACGTCGACATCCTGCAGCCCGATCCGTCCCATGCCGGCGGCATCACCGAGACGCGCAAGATCGCCAACATGGCCGAGGCCTATGACGTGGCCATCGCCCTGCATTGCCCCCTTGGCCCCATCGCCCTGGCGGTCAACCTGCAGCTGGACGCCAACTGCTACAACGCCTTCATCCAGGAGCAGAGCCTGGGCATCCACTACAACCAGGGCAACGACCTGCTGGACTACATCAAGAATCCCGAGGTGTTCGACTACGCCGATGGCCACGTGAAGATCCCCCAGGGACCGGGGCTGGGCGTCGAGGTCAACGAGGAATTCGTCAAGGAACAAGCCGCCATCGGCCATCGCTGGCGCAACCCGGTGTGGCGGCACAAGGACGGCAGTTTCGCGGAGTGGTAAATCTTCGATTCAACGCTGCTGCGCTTGCCGGAGCGGCGTCGAAAGCCGGTTCGAAATGCTCATGCACTTGACGTGCACTCCGCTTTTTCACCGACTTTCGCCTTGCTCCACCTGCGCTCGCGACGCGTTGCTTTCGAAGATGGGTACCCGGCTATTCCCTCACCCCAACCCTCGCCCGAGGGGAGAGGAGTCAAGAGCAGGAGCGCGGAGTTTCGCTCTCGTTCGGACCGTCCCCTCTCTCTTTGGGAGAGGGGCAGGAGCAGGAGCGCCGACCTTGATCTCCGCACCGCACATCCCCTCTCCCTCCGGAAGAGGGCCAGGGTGAGGGCCGCCGCGGCGCCCTGACACCCAGCCATCGACAACGCTCGCCACAACGTCAATTACAGGACCCGAGCCATGCCAACCCCTACCCAGGCCTCTCCGGCGGCGGCAACGTCCGCGCCGACCCTGGCCAAGCCCAGCCGGGCGCGCTTCTTCATCATGACGCTGCTGTTCGTCACCGTGGTGATCAACTACCTCGACCGCAGCAACCTCTCCATCGCCGCCCCGCACCTGGCCCAGGACCTGGGCATCGAGCCGGTGCACATGGGGCTGATCCTCTCGGCCTTCGGCTGGACCTACGCCGCCATGCAGATCCCCGGCGGCTGGCTGGTGGACAAGGTCGCCCCGCGCATCCTCTATCCGGTGGCCATCGCGCTCTGGTCGCTGGCCACCATCGGCCTGGGTTTCGTCGGCAGCTTCATCGGCCTGATCATCCTGCGTCTCGCCGTGGGCGCCCTGGAGGCACCGGCCTATCCGATCAACAACCGGGTGGTCACCACCTGGTTTCCCGAGCGCGAGCGGGCCACCGCCATCGGCTTCTACACCTCCGGCCAGTTCGTCGGCCTGGCCTTTCTCACCCCGGTGCTGATCTACCTGCAGCAGACCTTTGGCTGGCACATGGTCTTTGTCGTCACCGGCGGCATCGGCCTGCTCTGGGCGGTCATCTGGTACGGGATCTATCGCGAACCCAAGGATTTCCGCGGCGCCAACGCCGCCGAGGTCGCGCTGATCCAGGAAGGTGGCGGTCTGGTCGATCTGGAGCAGAAGAATCGCAGCCGCGCCGCCTTCCAGTGGCGTGACCTCTGGAGCGTGCTCAACAAGCGCAAGCTCTGGGGCATCTACATCGGGCAGTTCTGCCTCAACTCCACCCTCTGGTTCTTCCTCACCTGGTTCCCCACCTACCTGGTGAAATACCGCGGCATGGACTTCATCAAGGCCGGCTTTCTCGCCTCGCTGCCGTTCCTGGCTGCCTTCCTCGGGGTGATCTGCTCGGGCCTGCTATCGGACTGGCTGGTCCGCCGCGGCGCCTCCGTGGGCCTGGCGCGTAAGCTACCGATCATTGGTGGCCTGTTGATCTCCACCAGCATCGTCGGCGCCAACTTCGTCGACTCGCCCGCCCTGATCATCGCCTGCCTGGCGCTGGCCTTCTTTGGTAACGGTCTGGCCTCCATCACCTGGTCGATGGTCTCGGCCATGGCGCCGGAGCGACTGATCGGCCTCACCGGCGGGATGTTCAACTTCATCGGCAACCTCTCGGCCATCTGCGTGCCCATCGTCATCGGCTTCCTGGTCAAGGACGGCAGTTTCGCCCCGGCCATCGCCTTCATAGGCGTGACCGCGCTGGTCGGTGCCCTCTGCTATGGCCTGGTGGTGGGCAAGGTGGAACGTCTGCCCGAATAAGGGCGACTAAAGAAGCGCTCGCCGGAGGCGCCTCCCGTCCTGGATGCGGAGGCGCTCTGCCACCGGCCCTGCCGGACCCATAACGACAACAAAGGAGTCTCCTCATGCCTCTCGCCCGCCGCACCTTTCTTGGCGTGTCCCTGGCCGCCTCGGCCGGCCTGGTCGCCAGTCGCGCCCTGGCCGACGACAAGTTCGGTCTCTCCCGCAACTGGGAGGGCAAGCCGCCCATCGTCATGCCCGATCCGGCCTGGGAGATCCACGACCAGGCCTTCAAGGGCCGCCTGGGCAATGCCTTCGTCGAACGCCTCTGGTCCGGTGGTCTGTGGACCGAAGGGCCGGTATGGATGGCCGACTGGCGCTGCCTGCTGTTCAGCGACATCCCCAACGCCCGGGTGATGCGCTGGAGCGTCGACGACGGTCACGTCAGCGTCTATGACGACCAGTCCCACAACGCCAATGGCCATACCCGTGATCGCGAGGGCCGGCTGATCAGCTGCGAGCATGACAGCCGCCGCGTCACCCGCCGCGAGTTGAACGGCAGCGTCACGGTGCTGCTCGACCGCTTCGACGGCAAGCCGCTGAACGCCCCCAACGACGTGGTGGTCGGCGCCGATGGCGCCATCTGGTTCACCGATCCGGGCTACGGCATCCTCGGCGCCTACGAGGGCCACAAGGCCGAGTTCGAGCTGCCCACCAACGTCTATCGCATCGATCCCCAGGGCAAGGCCACGGTGGCGGCGGGGGATTTCGGCCGCCCCAACGGCCTGGCCTTCGCGCCTGATGGCAAGCGGCTCTATATCAGCGACACCGCCGGCGGCGGCAATCCCGGCAAGCCCAACCACCTGCGTGCCTTCACGCTGAAGGATGACGGTACCCTGGGCGGCGGCGAGGTGCTGATCGATGCCAAGGAGCAGGGCGTGATCGACGGCTTCCGCGTCGACAGCGACGGCAATCTCTGGTGCAGCTGGGCCGGCTCGGCCGAGCAGAACAGCGTGCGCGTGTTCAACCCGAGCGGCCAGCCGCTGGCTACCCTGCACCTGCCGGAAACCGTCTCCAACGTCGAATTCGGCGGCCTCAAGGGCAATCGCCTGTTCATCACCGGCGGTGGTTCGCTCTATGCCACCTATGTGAACGCCCAGCCGGCGCGGCTCTGGTAAGGGGTTCTCACCGGCCGAACCAAGGGTCGTCAGACGGGTCTGTAACAGGCGGATACGGAACGACCCGCGACAACAAGATCGCCCACAAGGCGAGCGAGGAGCCTCAGTCATGAGCAACACCACTACCAACGCCGACGGTCACGTCACCGAAAAGGCCCAGCCCAAGGCGATCTTCGCCTGCCTGATGGCCGCCCTGGCCGGTCTGATGTTCGGCCTCGACATCGGCGTCATTTCCGGCGCCACCAAATTCATCCAGCAGGAATTCCAGATCTCCGATCAGGTGATCGAATGGATCGTCTCCAGCATGATGGCCGGTGCCGCCCTGGGCGCCCTCGGCGCCGGCTCGCTGTCGGCCAAGCTGGGTCGCAAGAAGTCGCTGATGCTGGGCGCCGTGCTGTTCGTGATCGGCTCGATCCTCTGTGGCCTGGCCACCTCGCCGACCATGCTGATCTTCGCCCGCTTCCTGCTGGGCCTGGCCATCGGGATCGCCTCCTTCACCGCGCCGCTGTACCTGGCCGAGGTGGCTCCGGAAAACATCCGCGGCTCGATGATCTCGCTGTACCAGCTGATGATCACCGCCGGCATCCTGATCGCCTTCCTGTCCAACACCGCCTTCAGCTACTACGAAGCCTGGCGCTGGATGCTCGGCATCATCGCCATCCCCGGGGTGCTGTTCCTGATCGGCGTCTTCGCCCTGCCCGACAGCCCGCGCTGGCTGATCATGGCGGGTCGCCGCGAGGAAGCGATCAAGGTCCTGCACCGGCTGCGCGGTGACGAAAAGGTCATCCAGCAGGAGGTCGCCGAGATCGAAGAGCAGCTCAAGGTCCCGCAAAAGGGCTGGTCGCTGTTCAAGGAGAATCCCAACTTCCGCCGCTCGGTGGGCCTGGGCGTGCTGCTGCAGGTGGTGCAGCAGTTCACCGGCATGAACGTGGTGATGTACTACGCGCCGCGCATCTTCGAAGGCATGGGCTACGACACCGCCGCCCAGATGTGGTTTACCGCCGCGGTGGGTCTGACCAACGTGCTGGCCACCTTCATCGCCATCTTCCTGGTCGACAAGTGGGGCCGCAAACCCATCCTCTATACCGGCTTCGTGGTCATGGCCGTGGGCCTGGGCGTGGTCGGCACCATGCTCGGCATGGGCAACCTGAGCCATGGTCAGCAGACCTTTACCGTGATCATGCTGCTGATCTTCATCGTCGGCTTCGCCATGTCGGCCGGTCCGCTGATCTGGACCCTGTGCTCGGAAGTCCAGCCGCTCAAGGGCCGCGACTTCGGCATCGGCTGCTCCACCTTCACCAACTGGATCGCCAACATGATCGTCGGCGCCACCTTCCTGACCATGCTGGGCACCCTGGGGCAGGGCACCACCTTCTGGATCTATGCCGGACTGAACGTGGTGTTCATCTTCCTGGTGTTCCTGCTGGTACCGGAAACCAAGGGTGTCACCCTGGAGCGCATCGAACGCAATCTGATGCAGGGCAAGCGCCTGCGCGATCTCGGTCAGTAGGGTCGAGCGCACAGGAAAACGCCCGGCAATGCCGGGCGTTTTAGTTAGCGGTCCCAGCCTCTATGTCGGTGCTTGGCATGCTTCCAGCCCTTGCCGGGATGGTCGCGATAGCGACGGTCGTCGCGGCCGCTGTCGCCCAGGTTGTTGCCCAGGGCACTGCCGGCGCCGCCACCCAGGGCCGCGCCAACCAGGCCGCCGGTGCTGCCACCGACCCGATTGCCGATCACGTTACCGCCAGCGGCGCCCAGGCCCCCGCCAAGGGCGGCCTCGGTACGATTGCGACGGTCCGCGCCCAGTACACCACCCGCTGCACCCCCCACGCCGGCACCGATGGCCGCGCCGGTGCTGCCGCCGACCTGCTGGCCGACCAGAGTACCGAGCACGCCACCCACGGCGCCGCCGAGTCCGGCTTCGGTATTGCCCGCATAAGCCGGGGCAACGCCCGCCAGGGCAAGCAACAAGAACAGGGCTGAAGGTTTCATGGAGTCCACTCCGTGGTAGAGACGAGTCGATCCTCGGCAAAAATCGCTGCCCTGGCAAGTACCGAACGGTCGTTTGAATGGTAAAGGTTGTCTTTACCCATTCCTTTGATTTCCTTGAACAAACCTATACGGGATTAATGGGTCTCGCGCCGCTGAACGCGTCTGGAACAGGGTCTGCAGCCTGGCCCAGGCTGGTCTAGACTCAAGGCGATCGCGCTGCCAAGGGGACTCCATGATCCGAGCTCGTCTGTTGTCTGGCTGTCTCCTGTTCCTTGCCAGTGCCAGTGCCAGCGCCTCAGCCTGGGAATACACCCTCATCGCTCCCGACAAGCCGGTGCAGAACTGGAGCATCAGCAGCGATCGCCTGGGTCTGCGCGACGGCCTGGCCTTTACCGTCGGCGTGCACCGCCTGAGTGGCGGGCGCCTGGAGGGCTCGGTGCTGATCGAGATCGATACCGGCGCTATGCAACTCACCGTGGTGGCGACCCGCGGCATGAACGTCCTGCGCGCCCAGGCCGGCACCCTGCGACTGGGCTGGGATTCCCCGGTACGCGAGGTGGTCAATCCGGCCTTCGTCAACCTGGAAAGCCGCAACGGCCTGGGCTGGCTGGAAGGCTTCAACGAACTGGTGGCGCGCGCCGGCTTCGAGTGGGTCGGCCATCCGGGCATGGACAGGGGGCAGCTGCTGACCCTGCATGGCCGGGCCAGCTACCTGCCGGCCAGCCAGGTGGTGCTGACCATCGACGAACAGCCGCCGCACCGCATCAGCCTCAGGGGCGTGCTGCACGAAGAGGCCTTCAAGCAGGCCAACTTCCGCATCGACACCGAACTGGTGACCCAGGCCGGGGCCACCGGCTTCACCCTGCACGACCGCCTGACCAACCAGGGGGCACATACCGCCGAGTACCAGGTGCTCTATCACAGCAATTTCGGTCCGCCGCTGCTCGGCGAGGGCTCCCGGTTCGCCGCTCCGGTGCGGGAGGTGTCACCCTTCGATGCGCGGGCATGCCAGGAGCTGGGGGAATGGCAGGCCTATCGTGCGCCTATGCCGGGCTATGGCGAGACGGTCTACAACCTCTACCCCTGGGGCGACGATCAGGGGCGCAGCCTGGCGGTACTGCACGATCGCAGTGCCCACCAGGGCGTGGCGCTGGCCTTCAATGTGCGGGAGCTGCCGGTCTTCACCCTGTGGAAGAACACCGATGCCAAGGCCCAGGGCTATGTCACCGGCCTGGAACCGGGCACCAGCTTTTCCTACAACCGCAGCCAGCAGCGGGCGCTGGGGCTGGTGCCGCGGATCGAAGCCGGCGGCACACGCGACTTCACCCTCGATTATCGGTTGCTGGCCACCGCCGCCGAGGTCCGGCAGGCGCTGGCGCAGGTCGAAGGCATTCGCCACGGACGGCCGACCAGGGTGCGAGAGGCGCCGCTGGCCCAGGAGCCCTAGCGGTCGGGCTAGCGCCGCGCGGGCAACGGCCGGGTGCGACCGCTGCCATCGATGGCGACAAAGACGAACACCGCCTCGGTCACCTTGCTCCATTCGCTGGACAGGGGATCGTCGCTCCAGACCTCGATGAGGATCTGGATGGAGCTACGGCCCACCTCCAGGGTGTTGGTATAGAAGGAGAGCTGTGCGCCCACGGGCACCGGCGTCATGAAGGCCATGCGGTCGATGGCCACCGTGGCCACGCGGCCAGCCGCCAGGCGACTGGCCATGGCGCTGCCAGCCAGGTCCATCTGAGCCACCAGCCAGCCGCCGTAGATGTCGCCGAAGCCGTTGGTCTCGCGGGGCAGAGCGGTGATCTGCATGGCCAGGTCGCCCTGGGGGATGGGATCTTCTTGTTCGAGCTCTTCGATCATGACAGGGCCCTCGGGAGCCCGGATAGGTAGGTAACGTTCAGCATCTGCACGCAAGAATGCTGCCAATCTCTCTGGGGAGATCGTTAGGGGGCTACAGTATAACGCCTGGGGCAGGGCGGCTCGACCGCTTTTGCACCAGGATGGAACAGTCATAGCTCGGCAGATGAGCCCTGAATGGGCACTGAATGAATAGCGGAAATTCCTTGCAGATTTGCTATCGTGGAGACCGTGCACGGCCAGGCAATCCAGAGGGTCGTGCACGTCCGATGATCAGGTAATGATCGGTAGACCTGCTGCTGCCGTGCTCCACAAGAGCGCAGGTGGCGCGGTGCAGGTCCGGCGCCCATCCGGCGACCCGCCCGATCCCTGCCAGCCGCCCCAGGCGGACGGTCACTCGGGGCCGCGTCTTGTCCGCTACACCCGGAGGGATGCCAGAGGCCGAATTTCCTTTGCGCTCCTCTCTTGTCCGGGATCCTCGATGAAACTGCAATCCGCCGCCGCGCCACTCACGTCGCGCCCTCTGGGCCGCAACGACTACAAGACCCTCTCGCTGTCCGCCCTGGGCGGTGCGCTGGAGTTCTACGACTTCGTCATCTTCGTGTTCTTCGCGGCGGTGGTGGGGAAGCTGTTCTTTCCCGCCGACATGCCCGACTGGCTGCGGCAGATGCAGACCTTCGGCATCTTCGCCGCGGGTTACCTGGCACGCCCGCTGGGCGGCATCATCATGGCCCACTTCGGTGACCTGCTCGGGCGCAAGAAGATGTTCACCCTGAGCATCTTCATGATGGCGCTGCCGACCCTGGGCATGGGCCTGATGCCCACCTACGCCCAGATCGGCGTGGCCGCGCCGATCCTGCTGCTGGTGCTGCGCATCATCCAGGGCGCGGCCATCGGCGGCGAGGTGCCCGGCGCCTGGGTGTTCGTCTCCGAACACGTTCCCGGCAAGCACGTCGGCTATGCCTGCGGCACCCTGACCGCCGGCCTCACCTTCGGCATCCTGCTCGGCTCGCTGATGGCGACCCTGATCAACACCGTCTTCACTCCGCTGGAGGTGGCCGACTACGCCTGGCGCTTTCCCTTCCTGATCGGCGGCGTCTTCGGCCTGTTCTCGGTCTATCTGCGCCGCTGGCTGCACGAGACGCCGGTGTTCGCCGAACTGGCGATCCACAAGTCGCTGGCCGAGGAAGTGCCGCTCAAGGCAGTGCTGCGCGACCACCGCAGCAGCGTGATCCTGTCCATGCTGCTGACCTGGATGCTCACCGCCGGCATCGTGGTGGTCATCCTCATGACCCCGACCCTGCTGCAGACCCAGTACGGCTTCTCCGCCGCCATGGCGCTCAAGGCCAACAGCCTGGCCATCGTCTTCCTGACCCTGGGCTGCATCGTTTCCGGCGCCCTGTCCGATCGCTTCGGCAGCGGTCCGGTGTTCATCGTCGGCGGCCTGATCCTGGCAGTGGCCAGCTGGGCGCTCTATGCCGGTCTGAAGGTCCATCCGGAGTGGCTGTTCCCGCTCTATGCCTTTGCCGGTGCGGCGGTCGGCGTCATCGGCGGCGTGCCGCGGGTGATGGTGCTGGCCTTCCCGCCCAAGGTGCGCTTCTCGGGGCTGTCGTTCTCCTACAACGTCGCCTACGCCATCTTCGGCGGCCTGACACCCATGGTCGTCACCCTGATGCTCAAGGAGCATCCGCTGGGCCCGGCCTGGTACGTCATGGGGCTGGCCCTGCTGGGCGTCGGCATCGGCTGCTACCTGCTCAGCCGCGAGCGCCGCGCCGCCGCCCTGGCGCCCGCCTGACCCCGACCGGTCACGCCGCCCGCACCGGCGGCGTGACCGGGTTCGCCAGGCCGACCCGCAAGGGCGACCTCGGCATCACCAAAAACGCCATCCCCACAGACGCCGTGCTTCGCGAAGACTAGGCTCGAACCGCTAGAGCCAGTCCAACAACAACAGCGAGGTGCAACATGTCCGGTAATCGTGGCGTCGTCTATCTGGGCGCGGGCAAGGTCGAGGTGCAGACCATTCCCTACCCGAAGATGGAAACCCCGCAGGGCAAGCGTATCGACCACGGCGTCATCCTGCGCGTGGTCTCCACCAACATCTGTGGTTCCGACCAGCACATGGTACGCGGCCGGACCACCGCCCCCGAAGGCCTGGTGCTCGGCCACGAGATCACCGGTGAAGTCATCGAAGCGGGCCGCGACGTCGAGACCCTCAAGGTCGGCGATCTGGTCTCCGTGCCCTTCAACGTCGCCTGCGGTCGCTGCCGTACCTGCAAGGAGCAGGACACCGGCGTCTGCCTGACCGTCAACCCCTCGCGCGCCGGCGGTGCCTACGGCTACGTCGACATGGGCGGCTGGGTCGGTGGCCAGGCCGAATACGTGCTGGTCCCCTATGCCGACTTCAACCTGCTCAAGCTGCCGAATCGCGACGCGGCCATGGAAAAGATCCGTGACCTGACCTGCCTGTCCGACATCCTGCCCACCGGCTACCACGGCGCCGTCACCGCCGGCGTCGGCCCGGGCACCAGCGTCTATGTGGCCGGTGCCGGCCCTGTGGGCCTGGCCGCTGCCGCCTCGGCCCGCCTGCTGGGCGCCGCCGTGGTCATCGTCGGCGACGTCAACCCGGTGCGCCTGGCCCACGCCAAGGCCCAGGGCTTCGAGATCGCCGACCTGTCCCTGGATACTCCGCTGCACGAGCAGATCGCCGCGCTGCTGGGCACGCCGGAAGTGGATTGCGCCGTCGATGCCGTCGGCTTCGAAGCCCGCGGCCACGGTCACGAAGGCGCCAAGAGCGAGGCCCCGGCCACGGTGCTGAACTCGCTGATGGGCATCGTGCGGGTGGCCGGCAAGATCGGCATCCCCGGTCTCTATGTCACCGACGATCCGGGCGCGGTCGACGCCGCGGCCAAGCAGGGTGCCCTAAGCATCCGCTTCGGTCTGGGCTGGGCTAAGTCCCACAGCTTCCACACCGGCCAGACCCCGGTGATGAAGTACAACCGCCAACTGATGCAGGCCATCATGTGGGATCGCATCAAGATCGCCGACATCGTCGGCGTGCAGGTGATCACCCTGGACGAGGCCCCGCGCGGCTACAGCGAGTTCGATGCGGGCGTACCGAAGAAATTCGTCATCGATCCGCACAAGCTGTTCAGCGCGGCCTGATCATCGCGGCAAGGGTTTCGTTCGGGAATGCTGGCCATTTGGCATTCTCGGGCAAAGCCTGCAGTCGTTTGCCACACCAAAGGGTCTACCCTCGCAGCGTCCGATTCGGGCGCTGTTTTTTTTGGTGCTACAGACGAGGCCAGTATGACCCCGAATGTCCTTTCGACCCTTCGCCGTATCCTTCCCTCACTGCTCGTGGCGTCCGTACTGCTGCTGGGCAGCAACCTGGCCCGCGCCGAGGGCGGTGTGTCCTTTCGCTTCGCCGAAGAAGGGCAGGGCTGGATGCTGCGCGGCCCGGTCGATGTCCTCAAGTGGCCCTTCGTCTACGACCGTAGCCGCGAGCGCGCGCGCAACACCCTGGTACGGCTGGACGGCGATACTCAGGTGCGGGTGATCGAGACCCGCTCCTTCCAGCGCTGGAAGCGCATCGAGCTGCAGCAGGACGGCCGTACCCTGCTGGGCTGGGTGGAAAGCTACAGCGTGCCCGAAGCCATGCGCCTCGACTGATCGGGAGCAAAAGGCCACCGCCGCCAGTCACACCTCTGGTATCCCACTCATTCCAGAGGAGCGACGCATGTCCGCGATCACCCGTCTTCAGCTCAACGACGGTCACCACATTCCGCAATTCGGTCTGGGGGTCTGGCAGACTCCGGCCGAAGAGACCGCCCAGGTGGTCAAGACGGCCCTCGACCTGGGCTATCGACACATAGATACCGCCGCCATCTACGGCAACGAAGAAGGCGTCGGCAAGGCCATCGCCCAGGCCGGTCTGCCGCGTGACGAGCTGTTCGTCACCACCAAGCTGTGGAATGCCGACCAGGGCTACGACAGCGCCCTGCGCGCCTTCGACACCAGCCTGGCCAAGCTGGGCCTGGAGCATGTCGACCTCTACCTGATCCACTGGCCGCTGCCGGAAAAGGGCCTGTTTCTCGACAGCTGGAAGGCGCTGATCGAATTGCGCAACCAGGGTCGGGTGAAGTCCATCGGCGTGTCCAACTTCCGCCAGGCCGATATCGAGACCCTGCTGACCGAGACCGGTGTGGTGCCGGTGGTCAACCAGATCGAGTGCCATCCGCTGTTGCAGCAGCAGGAGTTGCGCGACTTCAACACCTACAAGGGCATCGCCACCGAGGCCTGGAGTCCGCTGGCCCAGGGCGGCGAGCTGCTCGGCAGCCCGGTACTGCAGCAACTGGCCGCCAAGCACGGCAAGACGCCGGCCCAGGTGGTACTGCGCTGGCATATCCAGCTCGGCAACATCATCTTCCCCAAATCCAAGACGCCCAAGCGCATCGAAGAAAACATGCAGATCTTCGACTTCGCCCTGGACGACGAGGACCTGCGGCAGATCGCCGGGCTGAATCAGGACAAGCGCCTCGGTCCCGATCCCGCTACCTTCAACGGCTGACGTGCACGGGGCGCCGCGATGAGCGGCGCCTCTGTATGCCTGGCGTGCAAGGCGCCAGTGCCTGTATGCTGCGCGGCCCTTTCGGGACACCTCATGCCGGAACGGCATAGGGCAGGCGACAGCGGCATTAGACATACCCCGTTACCCTCTGGCAAAAGTGTGACGCCTTGGTGCTCCTCGTCCTTTTCGAGCACCGTTTCCGCAGCCTGAACGCACCCTCCACGTTGGCGTTGCATGCGCTTTGCGCATCACGACCCGGCACGGTGACGTTCGTCCCGAACTCCATCCAAATAGAACAAAGGTGTCGGTACATGACCAAGCCCAAGCTCAGCCTCGCGTGGCAGATCCTTATCGGCCTCGTGCTGGGGATCGCCGTCGGCGCACTGCTCAATCACTTCAGCGCCGAGAAGGCCTGGTGGATCTCGAACGTCCTCAAGCCGGCCGGCGACATCTTCATCCGGCTGATCAAGATGATCGTGGTGCCCATCGTCATCGCCACCCTGGTGGTCGGTATCGCCGGCGTCGGCGACTCCAAGAAGCTCGGTCGCATCGGCCTCAAGACCATCCTCTACTTCGAGATCGTCACCACCCTGGCCATCGTCGTCGGCCTGTTCTTCGCCGACAGCGTGCAACCCGGTGCCGGCATCGACATGAGCACCCTGGGCACCACCGACATCTCCCAGTACCAGAAGACCACCGCGGAAGTGCAGCATGACCACGCCTTCATCGCGACCATCCTCAACCTGATCCCGTCCAACGTCTTCGCCGCCGTCGCCCGTGGCGAGATGCTGCCGATCATCTTCTTTGCGGTGATGTTCGGCCTGGGCCTGGGCGCCCTGCCGGAAGCCACCCGCGAGCCGGTGGTGCGCGTCTTCCAGGGCATTTCCGAGGCCATGTTCAAGGTCACCCACATGATCATGAACTACGCCCCCATCGGCGTCTTCGCCCTGATCGCGGTCACCGTGGCCAACTTCGGCTTCGCCTCCCTGCTGCCGCTGGCCAAGCTGGTGGTGCTGGTCTACGTCGCCATCGGCTTCTTCGCCCTCGGCGTGCTGGGCCTGGTGGCCAAGCTGTTCGGCTTCTCGATCTTCCGCATCATCCGCATCCTCAAGGACGAGCTGATCCTGGCCTATTCCACCGCCAGTTCGGAAACCGTGCTGCCGCGCATCATCGAGAAGATGGAGGCCTATGGCGCGCCCAAGTCCATCACCAGCTTCGTGGTGCCCACCGGCTACTCCTTCAACCTGGACGGCTCCACCCTCTACCAGAGCATCGCGGCGCTGTTCATCGCCCAGCTCTATGGCATCGACCTGTCGCTGAGCCAGCAACTGCTGCTGGTGCTGACCCTGATGGTCACCTCCAAGGGCATCGCCGGCGTGCCGGGCGTCTCCTTCGTGGTGCTCCTGGCCACCCTCGGCAGCGTCGGCATTCCGCTGGAAGGCCTGGCCTTCATCGCCGGTGTGGATCGCATCATGGACATGGCGCGCACCGCCCTGAACGTGATCGGCAACGCCCTGGCCGCGCTGGTCATCGCCAAGTGGGAAGGCCTCTACGACGCCGAGAAGGGCGCCGCCTACTGGGCCGCCCTGCCGCACCTGAAGAGCACCGCCAAGGTCGAGGAACGTCCTCAGGCCACGCGCGGTGAAGCCCTGCGCGACTAAGGGCGTCGCCTTTCGCGTCCAGAGCCCGGCCGGTGTGGTGTTTGAGAAGTTCGCGCAAGAATTGGTGAGTGATTTTTTGGTCTGGGCCAGGCGCCGCGACGAGTCATAGCAGAGCTATGGCAAGGAGTGGCAACGCCGACCAGGCCGAAAAAGCGCCGCCAAAATTGTGCAGTCAACTTCTCAAGCATCACACATCGCCGGGCTCTGTCGTTTCAGCGGTCGAGAATGGCCGCGTAGCCTTCGCGATAGCTGGGGTAGCGGGGCGTCCAGCCCAGCGCCCGGGCGCGGGCGTTGCTGCACCTCTTGCTGCCGGCGCGGCGCAGCTGGGCTTCGTCGGACCAGAAGGTGATGCCCAGGCGCGCCCGCAGCCAGTCCACCACCTCGTCCAGCGGCGCCGGATCGTCGTCCACGCCCAGATAGAGGGCGTCCAGGGCGATCCCTTCGCGATCCCGCTGCAGCAGCAGCGCCAGCAGGCCGGCGGCGTCCTCGACGTGGATGCGATTGCCATACAGCGGCGGTTCGCGGGTCACCCGGGAGCCTTCGCGCACCTGGCGCAGCAGCGCCTCGCGGCCCGGGCCGTAGATACCGGTCAGGCGGACCACGCTGGCGGGCAGGCCACTGCCCAGCGCCAGGTCTTCCGCCTCGCGCAGGATGCGTCCGGAAAAGCGCTCGGGTTCGGCGGGGGCGGTTTCGTCGACCCAGGCGCCGTCGCCCTGGGCATAGACGCCGCTGCTGGAGACGAAGAGCAACCGTTGCGGTCGCTGGTCGCAGGCGGCCAGCCAGCCCAGCAGATGGCGCAGGCCATCGACATAGGCGGCGCGATAGCCGGCTTCGTCATGGTGGGTCGCGGCGGTGGCATAGACCACCTGGTCGAGGGGTTCGCGCGGCCAGGCGGCCGGGGGCACGGGGTCGGCGAGATCGCCCGCGACCGGCAGCAATTCGGCGGGGAGGGCGGCGACGTTGCGTCTGAGGCCGAAGACGCGATGGCCCTGGGCGACCAGTTGCATACCAAGACGGCTGCCGACATCGCCGCAACCGGCGATCAGGATGGTGCTCATCGGTGTTTCCTTCTGCAAAGGCCTGGACAGACGGCCAGGGTAGCCTGCGCCTGGCCGTGGTCCAACCCGGGAGAACAGGCAGCTGCCCGTCGCGCTTGGCCGTTGATAGAGACAGCCGCTAAGATTGGCCGGCACCCCATGGAATTTGACTATGACCCTGACTGAACTGCGCTATATCGTCACGCTCGCCCAGGAACAGCACTTTGGCCGAGCTGCCGAGCGTTGCCACGTCAGCCAGCCGACGCTGTCGGTGGGCGTCAAGAAGCTCGAGGACGAGCTGGGCATTCTGATCTTCGAGCGCAGCAAGAGTGCCGTGCGCCTCACCCCCACCGGCGAGGGCATCGTCGCCCAGGCGCAGAAGGTGCTGGAGCAGGCCCAGGGCATCCGCGAGCTGGCCCAGGCCGGCAAGAACCAGCTCACCGCGCCGCTGAAGATCGGCGCCATCTACACCATCGGGCCCTATCTCTTTCCGCACCTCATCCCGCAGCTCAACCGGGTGGCGCCGGAGATGCCGCTGTACATCGAGGAAAACTTCACCCACCTGCTGCGCGACAAGCTGCGTACCGGTGAGCTGGATGCCGTCATCCTCGCCCTGCCGTTCAACGAGCCGGACGTCCTGACCCTGCCGCTGTACGACGAGCCCTTCTACGTGATGATGCCGGCGCGGCACCCCTGGACCAAGCTCAAGGCCATTCCGCAGAACCAGCTGAGCGACAAGAGCCTGCTGCTGCTGGGCGAAGGCCACTGCTTCCGCGACCAGGTCCTGGAAGCCTGCCCAACCGTGCGCAAGCACGAGGAAAACAAGAATTCCACGGTGGAGTCGTCTTCGCTGGAAACCATTCGCCACATGGTGGCCTCGGGCCTGGGCGTCTCGGTGCTGCCGTTCTCGGCGGTGGAGAGTCATCACTATGCGCCGGGGATCATCGAGGTACGGCCCTTCGAGCGGCCGGTGCCCTACCGCACCGTGGCCATCGCCTGGCGCGCCAGCTTTCCGCGGCCCAAGGCCATCGAGGTGCTGGCCGACTCGGTCCGCCTCTGCTCGGTGGCGCGGCCTGAAGCCAAGGGCGTCGTGCAGCCGGCATGAGTGAACTGGCCGCGACGCCGGTCACCGCCCTCAAGGGGGTCGGCGCCGCCCTGCAGGAGAAACTCGCCCGGGTCGGCCTGGAAACCCTGCAGGACGTGCTCTTCCACCTGCCGCTGCGCTACCAGGACCGCACCCGCATCGTACCCATCGGCGCCCTGCGGCCCGGTCAGGACGCGGTGGTGGAGGGCATGGTCGCCTCCGCCGAGGTGCTCATGGGGCGCCGCCGCAGCCTGCTGGTGCGCTTGCAGGACGGCAGCGGCACCCTGTCGCTGAGATTCTTCCACTTCAGCCAGGCGCAAAAGGACGGCCTCAAGCGTGGCACCCTGCTGCGCTGCTATGGCGAGGTGCGCCCCGGTGCCTCGGGCCTGGAGATCTACCATCCCGAATACCGCGCCCAGGACGAGAACGCCCCGGCGCCGGTCGAGCAGACGCTGACGCCCATCTACCCGACCACCGAAGGCCTCACCCAGCTGCGCCTGCGCCAGCTCAGCGCCCAAACGCTGGAGCGGCTCGGGCCCGAATCCCTGCCCGACTGGCTGCCGCCGGAGATGGCCGAGCACTATCGCCTGGGGCCGCTGGCCGATGCCCTGCGCTATCTGCACCGGCCGCCGCCGGACGCCGACCTGGAAGAGCTGGCCGAGGGCCGGCACTGGGCCCAGGAGCGGCTGGTCTTCGAAGAATTGCTGACCCACCAGCTGTCCCTGCAGCGCCTGCGCGAAACCCTGCGCGCCCAGCGCGCGGTACCCTTGCCGGCCGCTCGCCGGCTGCCGCAGCTGTACCTGGACAACCTCGGCTTCACCCCCACCGGTGCCCAGCAGCGCGTGGGCCGCGAGATCGCCCATGACCTGGCGCAGTCCGAGCCCATGCTGCGGCTGGTGCAGGGCGACGTGGGCGCGGGCAAGACGGTGGTCGCCGCGCTGGCTGCCCTGCAGGCCATCGAGGCCGGCTACCAGGTGGCGCTGATGGCGCCCACCGAGATCCTCGCCGAGCAGCACTTCCTCAACTTCCAGCGCTGGTTCGCCGCTCTCGACATCGAGGTGGCCTGGCTGGCCGGCAAGCTCAAGGGCAAAGCCCGCGCCAGCTCCCTGGAGCGCATCGCCGCAGGGGCGCCCATGGTGGTGGGCACCCATGCGCTGTTCCAGGACGAGGTGCGCTTCGCCCGCCTGGCGCTGGTGGTGATCGACGAACAGCACCGCTTCGGCGTGCAGCAGCGCCTGGCCCTGCGCCAGAAGGGCGTCGACGGCCGCCTGGCACCGCACCAGCTGATCATGACCGCCACCCCCATCCCGCGCACCCTGGCCATGAGCGCCTACGCCGACCTGGACACCTCGGTGCTCGACGAACTGCCGCCGGGACGGACGCCGGTCAATACCGTGAGCGTCACCGACAGCCGTCGCGAGGAGGTGGTGGAGCGGGTGCGCGCCGCCTGTCACGAAGGGCGCCAGGCCTACTGGGTCTGCACCCTGATCGAGGAATCCGAGGAACTCACCTGTCAGGCGGCCGAGACCACCTACGAGGAATTGCAGCTGGCCCTGGCCGAATTGCACGTCGGGCTGATCCACGGGCGCATGAAACCGGCGGAAAAGGCCGCGGTGATGGCCGAGTTCAAGGCCGGCAATCTGCAACTGCTGGTGGCCACCACGGTGATCGAGGTCGGGGTGGACGTGCCCAACGCCAGTCTGATGATCATCGAGAATCCCGAACGCCTGGGTCTGGCCCAGTTGCACCAGCTGCGGGGTCGCGTCGGGCGGGGCAGTGCCGTGAGCTATTGCGTGCTGCTGTTCCATCCGCCGCTGTCGCAGATCGGTCGCGAGCGGCTGGCGATCATGCGCGAGACCAACGACGGCTTCATCATTGCCGAGAAGGATCTGGAGTTGCGTGGCCCAGGCGAGATGCTGGGGACCCGCCAGACCGGTCTGCTGCAGTTCAAGGTGGCCGACCTGATACGCGACGCCCACTGGCTGCCGGCGGTCCGGGATGCTGCCCAGGAGTTGCTGGCGCGCTGGCCCAGTCATGCCGGTCCGCTGCTGGAGCGCTGGTTGCGCCACGGGCAGCAATACGGCCAGGTTTGACAAAGCTTATACAGACGACGCTACCTACGAAGCCGAATGGTTATACTCCAGGGCGTACGTGAGGAAGAAAATGCCATGACCGATGTAGCGCTCGCTTCGCCCCTCCCTGAGGTTCCCCCTTCGATCCAGCAGTTGCTTGCCCAGCTGAACCTGGCCTATCGGCCGACCCCGGCGACGACGCGCCAGCCGCAGGCGAATCGGGTGCATACGGTGCTCCTGAGCGACAGCGTCGGCATGCTGCTGGTGCTGCTGCCCGAGGATCAGTTGCTGGATCTGCGCCGGCTGGTGGAATTCACCGGGCGGCAGCTGACGGTGGTGGCGCCGGAGCGGCTGATGCGCACCCTCGAGCGCTACGAACTGGATGTACTGCCGGGGCTGCCGTCGCTGACCAATTCCCCCTGCCTGTATGACGAGCGTCTGCTGGAAGCGCCCCGACTGCTGCTGGAATCCGGTGAGCGCTCGCTGCTGCTGGAAGTTGAAACATCTGACTATAGGCGCCTGCTGAATCAGGCCACCGCCGGCAGCTTCGGCATCCCGGCGGCCGGTATCCAGCCCAATCTACGGCAACCGGAGCGCGACGAGGCGGAAATCCTCCATGCCGCCACCGCCTTCACCGCGCGACGCATCCGCCAGCGCCTGGAGGAGACGCTGGAAATCCCGCCGCTGTCCAAGACCGCGGAAAAGGTCATCAAGCTGCGGGTCGACCCCGACGCCACGGTGGACGACCTGGCCAACGTGGTGGAGACCGACCCGGCGCTGGCGGCCCAGGTGATCAGCTGGGCCGCCTCGCCCTACTATGCCGCGCCCGGCAAGATCCGCTCGGTGGAAGATGCCATCGTGCGGGTGCTGGGCTTCGACCTGGTGATCAACCTGGCCCTCGGCCTGGCCCTGGGCAAGACCCTGAGCCTGCCCAGCGACCAGGCCCAGCACGAGACGCCCTACTGGAAGCAGGCCATCTACACCGCCGCCCTGATCGAGGGTCTAGCGCGCGCCATGCCGCGCGCGGAGCGACCGGAGATGGGCCTGGCCTACCTCGGCGGCCTGCTGCACAACTTCGGCTATCTGGTGCTGGCCCACGTCTTTCCGCCGCACTTCTCGCTGATCTGCCGCCATCTGGAGGCCAACCGCCAGCTCGATCACCAGGTGATCGAGCACCACCTGCTGGGCATCACCCGCGAGCAGATCGGCGCGGCCCTGATGCGCTGCTGGGAGATGCCCGAAGAGGTGGTGACGGCGCTGCGCTTCCAGGGCGATCCGGGCTATCAGGGTGAGCAGGCGGTCTATCCCAACCTGATCTTCCTCGCCGTGCAGCTGCTGCGTGCCGAGGGCATCGGCAACGGCCCGGCCCAGCCGATTCCCGACGACCTCTATGTGCGCCTGAGCATCGATCCGACCAAGGCGCGGGAATGCATGCAGAAGATCCTTGGCGCCGAAGCCGCCCTGCGCGAGCTGACCGGCCAGTTCAAGTGAGCCGCTGACCAGGCTCCGGCGGCGCCCGCCGCCGGGCCGGACGCCAGACAACAAAAAACCCGCCGAGGCGGGTTTCTTGTTCAAGGGGCGATCAATTACTTGATCTTGCCTTCCTTGTACATGACATGCTTGCGCACGACCGGATCGAATTTCTTGATTTCGATCTTTTCGGGCTTGGTGCGCTTGTTCTTGTCAGTGGTGTAGAAGTGGCCGGTACCGGCACTGGAAATCAAACGGATCAATTCACGCATGACGAATCCCCTTAGAATTTTTCGCCGCGGCTACGCAGCTCGGACAGTACGGTTTCGATACCGCGCTTGTCGATGATACGCATGCCCTTGGCAGAAACGCGCAGACGCACGAAGCGCTTCTCGGATTCTACCCAGAAACGGTGGTGCTGCAGATTCGGCAGGAAACGACGACGGGTTTTGTTGTTAGCGTGGGAAACGTTGTTCCCAGTAATCGGACCCTTACCGGTTACTTGGCAAACTCTCGACATGGCTCAGCCCTCATAAACCTCATGCCAAACCCGGCATGGGTTGGCCGCTTGTAACTGTATTGATTCCTGTTTTGACGGGGAGAGCCGGCAAATGCCGGGGACCTGAAGCGGCCATACCCCGAAAAAAGAGCGCTGTTTTATACCAGAAGTACTCTGGCATAACAAGGTAGGGCGACGGATGAAATGCCCGCGCACCGGGCGCTGTGCGAGCCCGGCCGGAATGCCAACCGTTCGTCGGTCAGAAGCATTGTGACGGACGGACGGGTGGTCTAGTTTAGAGCGACTGCCATTTTCAATCCACGTCCGTCAGACGACCGCCCGCAGCGCCCGTCAGCCGTTGCCAGCCATCCAAGCGCCGTCTGCCCACTTCGGCTCCACAAGGAATCGTTCTATGCGTCTCGCCGCCTTGCCTCTGCTCTTCGCGCCCCTGCTGGCGCAGGCCGCCACGCTCAGTGTCTGTACCGAAGCCAGTCCGGATGGATTCGACGTGGTGCAGTACAACTCCCTGACCACCACCAATGCCTCGGCCGACGTGCTGATGAATCGCCTGGTGGAATACGACGCCAGCGAAGCCAAGCTGGTGCCGAGCCTGGCGCAGAGCTGGACGGTATCGAGCGACGGCCTGACCTATGATTTCGCCCTGCGCCCGGACGTGAAGTTTCACCACACCGACTACTTCACCCCCAGCCGTACCCTGACCGCCGACGACGTGGTGTTCAGCTTCCAGCGCATGCTGGACAAGGATCACCCCTGGCACGCGGTGGCCAAGAGCGGCTATCCCCATGCCCAGTCGATGCAGTGGCCCAAGCTGATCAAGCGCGTGGAAAAGACCAGTGACCTCGGCGTGCGCATCGTGCTCAACAGCCCGGACGCCACTTTCCTGCCGACCCTGAGCATGGGCTTCGCCTCCATCTACTCCGCCGAATACGCCGAGCAGTTGCTCAAGGCCGGCAAGACCGCCCAGCTCAACGACGAACCCATAGGCACCGGCCCCTTCGTCTTCAAGCGCTACCAGAAGGATGCCGCGGTGCGCTATGTCGCCAATCCGGACTACTTCGCCGGCAAGCCCAAGCTGGATGGGCTGATCTATGCCATCACCCCGGATTCGGCGGTGCGCCTGCAACGACTCAAGCGCGGCGAGTGCCAGATCGCCCTGTCGCCCAAGCCCCAGGATCTGCAGAGCGCCCAGGAGGACAAGAGCCTGCAGGTGCTGCAGACGCCGGCCTTCATGACCGCCTTCGTCGGCATCAACACCAGCCATCCGCCGCTGGACAACATCAAGGTGCGCCAGGCCATCAACCTGGCGTTCGACAAGCAGAGCTATCTGAAGGCGGTGTTCCAGGACACCGCGGTGGCCGCCGACAACGTCTATCCGCCTACCACCTGGGGCTATGCCAAGGACGTGCCGGCCTATCCCTATGACCCGGCCAAGGCCAAGACGCTGCTGGCCCAGGCGGGCCTCAAGGACGGCTTCAAGACCACCATCTGGACGCGCCCCAGCGGCAGCCTGCTCAATCCCAATCCGCAACTGGGCGCCCAGATGCTGCAGGCCGACCTGAAGAAGATCGGCGTCGATGCGCAGATCCAGGTGATCGAGTGGGGCGAGCTGATCCGCCGCGCCAAGACCGGCGAGCACGACCTGCTGTTCATGGGCTGGGCCGGCGACAACGGCGACCCGGACAACTACCTGACGCCGCAATTCTCCTGCGCCTCGGTGCAGTCGGGCCTGAATTTCGCCCGCTATTGCGACAAGACCCTGGATGGCGCCATCAGCAAGGGCAAGACCCTGTCCGACCAGATGGCGCGCGCCACGGTGTATCACCAGGCGCAGCGCATCATCCACGACCAGGCGCTGTGGCTGCCGCTGGCGCACCCGACGGTGACGGTGCTGGCCAGGAGCGGCGTCGAGGGCTACCAGCCCAATCCCTTCGGCCGCCAGGACTTCAGCAAGGTCAGTGGCGGTCGCTAGGACCGCTGGCGACTCGCCCGCTGCGGCGCGGCGAGCGGTGCGCGGCCAGTCCTAGCGCCAGGGCTGGCCGTCGGTGCGTTCGACCTGCTTGACCTTCTGCTGGATGGCGGCGCGGGCCAGCATGTGGGCGCTGACCGGCGCGGTGATGAAGATGAACAGGGCGATCAGCAGTTCGTGCAGGCTGAGGCCCTCGCCCTGGACGCTGAAGAACAGCATCGAGGCGACGATGGTGCTGCCCACGCCCAGGGTGGTGGCCTTGGTCGGGCCGTGCAGGCGCATGAAGAAGTCCGGCAGCCGGTATAGGCCGATGGCGCCGATGAGGGCGAAGCTGCTGCCGATGAGCAGCAGGGCGCAGATCAGGAGTTCGAGCCAGAAGGGCATGGGATAGCGCTCCGTTAATCGATGATTTCGCCATGCAGCATGTGCTTGCCCAGCGCCACGGTGCCGACGAAGCCGGTCACGGCGATGAGCAGCGCCGCTTCGAAGAAGACGTCGGTGGCCAGCCAGATGCCGAACAGGATGATGATCGCCAGGACGTTGATGTAGAGCGTGTCCAGGGCCAGCACCCGATCCGGGATGTCCGGTCCCTTCACCAGGCGATAGACGTTGAGCACGGCGGCCACGCCCATCATCCCCAGGCACAGCAGGGTCACGTAGGTGAGCATTCGAAGATCTCCTTGAGCGGGGCTTCATAGCGCGTCTTGACCTGGCGAATCACCTCGTCCTTGTCGGGGACATCGAGACCGTGCAGCAGCAGGGTCTTGCGATCGCCGCTGAGACCCGAGGATACGGTGCCGGGGGTCAGGGACACCACGCAGGCCAGCAGGGTGAGCAGGAATTCGTCCTCGATGTCGATGGGCACTTCGATGAAGGCCGGCCGGAGGGCCTCGGGACGGCCCAGCACCAGACGGGCGACATGCAGGTTGGCGACGACGATGTCGTACAGCACCACTAGCATGTAGCGCAGCAGCAGCCCGGGCCGCCGCAATCGTGGTGTGCGCAGCAGGAAGTCCCGGCACAGCAGCGGAATGCCCCAGCCGAGGAACAGCCCGAGGAGCAGTTGGCCCAGACTCAGGCTGTTGTTGAGCAGCAGCCAGGCGAGGGTCAGCAGCAGGGTAAGCAGCGGATGTGGCAATAGGCGCCAGCGCTTCATGGGCCGCCCCCCCGGACGATGTCGAAGTAGGGAGCGACGTCCAGCAACTGCCGGGCGGTCTCCAGGGCATAGGTATGCAGCGGGGCGGCCAGCGCGACCAGTAGCGGACTGCCCAGCAGCAGACCCAGGGTGGCGACGAGCTGGACGCGATCGAGACGCCCGTCCAGGGCGGCACCCTTGCCGCGCCAGAACAGCGTGGTCCCGGCACGGGACAGGGCGATGAGCATGCCCAGCCCACCCAGCAGCACCACCGGCCAGATGATCAATGCCGGCCAGGCGGTGCCAGTGGCCTGCAGGAGCATCACCTTGCCGAGGAAGCCGGGGAAGGGCGGCAGGCCGGCAACGGAGATCGCCCCGAGAAAGAACAGGCCGCCGAGCAACCGTGGGTGACGCAGCGGCGGACCGCTCTTGAGCAGGTCGCCGTGCCCGCCACGCTGCTGGGCGATGAGATCGGCCAGCAGGAACAGCGCACCGGCGATCCAGGTGCTGTGTACCAGATAGAACAGCGCGGCGGCCAAGCCGGAGACGCTGCCCAGGGCGACGCCGGTCAGCAGCATGCCGACCGAGATGACCACCAGATAGCCGAGCAGCGCCTTGAGATGATGGGCGGCCAGGGCACCGAATACGCCGGCGGCCAGGGTGATCGCCGCCAGCGGCCAGAGCCAGGGCAGCACATAGTTGGCGAGCGGGCCGGCGGCGGTGCCGAACACCAGCAGGAAGACGCGGACGATGGCGTAGAGCCCGACCTTGGTCATGATGGCGAACAGGGCGGCGACCGGCGCACTGGCCGCCGAATAGGCGCTGGGCAGCCAGAAGTACAGCGGCAGGATGGCGCCCTTGAGGCCGAATACCACCAGCAGCAGAAAGCCCGCAGCGGCCAACAGGGGCGCGCGCTCGGGGTCGGCGCTGGCGACCCTCAGGCCCAGATCGGCCATGTTCAGGGTGCCGAGCAGGCCATAGAGCAGGCCGATGCCGATCAGGAACAGCGCCGAGCCCACCAGGTTGAGCACCACGTAGTGCAGGCCGGCGCGTATCCGGTCCGGTCCGGCGCCGTGCACCAGCAGGGCATAGGAGGCGATCAGCAGGATCTCGAAGAAGACGAAGAGATTGAACAGGTCGCCGGTGAGGAAGGCACCGTTGATCCCCAGCAGCTGGAACTGGAACAGCGCATGGAAATCCGGACCGCGTTCGTCGTCGCCACGGCAGGCATAGAGCGCCGCACCCACGGCCAGTACCGCCACGGTGGTCAGCATCAGCGCGGCCAGGCGATCCAGCAGCAGGACGATGCCAAAGGGCGCCGGCCAGTCGCCCAGCGCATAGACCTCCAGCTGGCCGCCGTTGGCCCGCTGCAGGAGCAGCAGCGCCAGCGGCAGCAGGCTTCCGGTGGCCAGCAGCGACACCCAGCGCGAGGCGGTTACGGAGAGGCGCGGACGCATCAGCAGGAAGCCGCCGGTAAACAGCGGGATGAGGATGGGCAGGATGAGCAGAGGGTTCATCGGCGCGGCTCCTCGCCATCCACGTGGTCGGTGCGCAATTCACCCAGGGCACGCAGTGACAGGGCAACCACGAAGGCGGTCATGGCGAAGCCGATGACGATGGCGGTGAGCACCAGCGCCTGGGGCACCGGATCGGC
The DNA here is from genome assembly GCF_031453455.1 of Pseudomonas sp. SORGH_AS_0211. Taxonomy (NCBI): domain Bacteria; kingdom Pseudomonadati; phylum Pseudomonadota; class Gammaproteobacteria; order Pseudomonadales; family Pseudomonadaceae; genus Pseudomonas; species Pseudomonas sp. SORGH_AS_0211. The sequence goes on from NZ_JAVIZV010000001.1 coordinate 4,553,043, forward strand.
GTGCTCGGCGGCCTTGCCGATGACCGCCGGCACGCCGGTACGCAGACGACCCATGGCAAACAGGAAGAGATTGACCGCATAGGACAGCAGGGTGAGACCAAGCACCACCGGATAGAGGCGCGCCCTGAGCAACAGGTAGACGCCGGTGGCGACCAGAACCCCGAGGGTCGTGCAGAACAGGATTTCCATGTTAGAGCACCTCCTGGCTGGAACCGTCGGTGTCCTTCTCGTCCCGGCTGACATGGCCCAGGTTGGAGAGAATCAGCAACGTGGCGCCGACCACGGCGAGATAGACGCCAAGGTCGAAGATCAGCGCGGTGGCCAGTTCGGTCTTGCCGACCAGGGGGATGGCGAAGTAATCGAAGGCGGTGGTCAGGAAGGGCCGGCCAAACGCCAGCGAACCCAGCCCGGTCAGGGCGGCGATCAGTACCCCCGCGCCGCAGATGGCGTGGTAGCTGATCGGCAGGCGGCGTTGCGTCCAGGCCACGCCATGGGCCACGTACTGCAGGATCAGGGCAATGGCGGTGACCAGGCCGGCGATGAAGCCGCCTCCCGGCAGGTTGTGTCCTCGGATGAAGATAAAGGCCGATACCAGCAGGGCCAGGGGTAGCAGCAGCCGTGCCACGTTGTCGAGGATCATCGGGTGGCTGTCGCGGGACCAGGGCGTGCCCTTGGGGTCGACCAGCGGATGCGGCAGGTGCAGATGCTTGAGCAGGCCGTAGATACCCGCTGCGGCGATGGCCAGTACCGTCACCTCACCGAGGGTATCGAAGCCGCGGAAGTCCACCAGGATGACGTTGACCACGTTGTAGCCGCCACCGCCGGACACCGAGTTGGCCAGGAAGAAGTCGCCGATGTGCGTATAGGGACGGGTCAGCACGGCATAGGCCAGCAGGGCCACCAGCAGCCCCAGGCCGCCGGCCAGCAGGACGTCGCGCAGGGCGCGCAGGCTGCTGGATTCGATGGGCGTGCGATCGGGCATGAAGAACAGCGCCAATACCAGCAGGATGACCGTCACCACCTCCACCGACAGCTGGGTCAGCGCCAGGTCTGGCGCCGAGTAGCGGGCGAACAGCAGGGCGACGATCAGGCCCACGGTGCTCAGGGCCATCAGTGCCTTGAGGCGGTTGCGGTGGAAATAGACGGTCAGCACCGCGGTCAGCATCAGGATGCCCAACCCCAGGGCGGTGAGCGGATCGAAGGGCGACAGAGCGACCGGACCGGTCAGGGTATCGAGACCCGACAGCGCCGCCACCAGCAGCACCACCGTGGCCAGCAGCATGAGCGTGATGTAGCGCTGCAGCGAGCCGCTTTCCAGGCCGAGGGTCAGGCGCTGGGCGAAGCCCGTCAGCCGACTCATGCTCTTCTCGAAGACCTGGAGGGCGTCGATGTCGGGCAGGCCCTGCTGCCAGCGGAACAGCGGCTGGCGGAAGGCATAGATCAGCACGCCGCCGACCATGGCCAGGATGCTCATCACCAGGGCGGTGTTGAAGCCGTGCCAGATGGCCAGGCTGTAGTCGGGCAGGCTGCCGCCAAGGGCGGCGCTGGCCCCGGCGGCCAGCAGCGGCGCAACGGTGTAGCCCGGCACCACGCCCACCAGCAGGCAGAGCAGCACCAGGATCTCCACCGGGATCTTCATGTAGCGCGGCGGCTCGTGGGGCGGGTAGTGGGGCAGGTCGCGCGGTTCGCCGTTGAAGAAGACGTCGTGGATGAAGCGCAGCGAATAGGCCACCGAGAAGACCCCGTAGAGCACCGCCACCGCCGGTACGATCCAGCTGAAGCTGCCGAACAGGCCGTGGTTGAGGGTCTCGTTGAAGAACATCTCCTTGCTCAGGAAGCCGTTGAGCAGCGGCACCCCGCCCATGGCCGCGGCGGCGACCATGGCCAGCACCGCGGTGTGCGGCATGTAGCGCCAGAGTCCGGCCAGGCGGCGCATGTCGCGGCTGCCGGTCTCGTGGTCGATGATGCCGGCGGCCATGAACAGCGAGGCCTTGAAGGTGGCGTGGTTGAGGATGTGGAACACCGCCGCCACGGTGGACAGCTGGGTGTCCAGACCGAACAGCAGGGTGATCAGCCCCAGGTGGCTGATGGTGGAGTAGGCCAGCAGGCCCTTGAGGTCGTGCTGGAACAGCGCCAGGATGGCGCCCACCACCAGGGTGGTGAGGCCGGTGAGGGTGACGATGTAGAACCACCACTCGGAGTCGGCGAGTGCCGGATAGAGGCGCGCCAGCAGGAAGACCCCGGCCTTGACCATGGTCGCCGAGTGCAGATAGGCCGAGACCGGTGTCGGTGCGGCCATGGCCTGGGGCAGCCAGAAGTGGAAGGGGAATTGCGCGGACTTGGTGAAGACGCCGAGCAGCACCAGGATCAGCGCCAGCGGATAGAGGGCATGGCCGGTGATCAGCGGGCCGGCGGCGAGAACGTCGGTGAGCTCGAAGCTGCCGACGATATGGCCGAGCAGGAGGATGCCGGCGAGCAGGGCCAGGCCGCCGCCGCCGGTGACGGTCAGGGCCATGCGCGCGCCCTGGCGGGCTTCCTTGCTGTGGCTCCAGAAGCCGATCAGGAGGAAGGACGACAGGCTGGTCAGCTCCCAGAACACCATCAGCAGCAGCAGATTCTCCGCCAGCACCACGCCCAGCATGGCGCCCATGAACAGGAGCAGGTAGGCGAAGAAGCGCCCGACCTTTTCATCCTTGCTCAGGTAATAGGTGGCATAGAGGATCACCAGCAGGCCGATGACCAGGATCATCAGCGCGAACATCAGCCCCAGGCCGTCCAGGCGCAGGCTAAGATTCAGCCCCAGCGCCGGCAGCCAGTCGACCCGGTGCAGCAGCACGGCACCGTCCAGGACCGCGGGCAGTTGCGTGGCCAGCAGGGCCAGGGCCAGGGCGGGAGCCACGGCGGTGCCCAGGGCGCAGGCGCGCCGGCCGAAGCGATCGGTCGCCAGCGACAGCAGTGTTCCCAGGAAGGGCAACGCGATGATCAGCGCCAATACCATGCCTGCATCCTTTAGCTGAACCGCCTCACGGCGGTTGGTAGATGGGGCTTCCTCAGACCTCGAGCGGCATTCGATCCATCCACGCAGCGATCGCCAAGACGGCGAGAGGCGAAGCAATCGATGTTCGAGTTTCGTACAAGAACCGAAGGTTTAATAACCTAAGGTGATAATAAAAGAGAGACCACAAAATCCTAGCCCCGTCTCCCTTACAAAATATTAGGAAACAGGCATGCCGCGTCCAGTGCAGGACGCAAACGCCTGGCGGGCGCTGTCAGGGTCTCACTGAGACCTCTGGGACGGGCTTTTGCTCAGATCTGTGCGGAGGAGGGCTCCACGGTGCGGTGCCCGAGGCACCGCACCGTGGAGCGGAAGAAAAAACCCGACACGCCAAAGGAGCAAGAGAACACGCGTGTCGGGGGTAAGCGCCGGCGGTTAGCGCGCCGGCGCGGGGGAAGCGTTGCCCTGGGCGAGACGGGCGGGTTGCACGTCCCAGCCGCCACCCAGGGCCTTGTAGAGGGCGACGATGCCGCGATAGAGCTCGATTTCGCCCTGGGCCTGCTGGTCCTCGGCGGCCAGGCGTTCGCGCTGGGCGTCCAGCAGTACCAGGAAGTCGGTACTGCCCTCGCGGTAGCGGATCTCGGCCTGGTCGGCAGCGGCGCGGCTGGCCACCGACTGGCGGATCAGCGCCTGCAGGCGCTCCTGGCGACGGCCATAGTCGCTGAAGGCGTTGGCACTCTCTTCCAGGGCGGTCAGCACCTGCTGCTCGTAGTTGGCCAGGGCCTCGTCGGAACCGGCACGGGCGCCGCGCAGGCGGGCGCGCACGCTGCCCAGGTCGAAGGCCGCCCAGCTGATGCTCGGGCCAAGGCCCCAGGCGCGGGCGGCACTGCTGCCGATCTGCGAGCCGCGTCCGGCGGTGAAGCCGAGAAAGCCCGAGAGACTGACCCGCGGAAACAGATCGGCGATGGCCACGCCAACGTCGGCGGTGGCGGCGGCCAGCCGGCGTTCGGCGGCCGCCACGTCCGGACGGCGGCGCAGCAGTTCGCCGGGATCGCCGATGGGCAGGCGCTTGGCCATGGCTGGCAGGGCCTTGGGCGAGAGATCTACGCTCAGCGCATCCGGGCGCTGGCCGAGCAGGGTGGCGATGCGGTTGCGCGCGCGGGTGGCCTGGGCCTGGAATTCCGGCAGGCTGGCTTCGGTGGCCGCCAGGCGCGCCTCGCTGCGCTGCACGTCCAGGTCGCTGCCCATGCCTTCGTCTCTGAGGGTCACGGTCAGGCGGCGCGCCTCGCGCTGGTTGCCTAGGTTGTCCCGGGCGATGCGTTCGCGCAGCTGGGCGCCGCGCAGGTCGCCGTAGGCGTCCACCAGTTCGGCGATCAGACTGACCTGCAAGCCGGCGAGGTCGGAGGCCGCGGCTTCGGCGCGGGCATCGCTGGCTTCCAGGGTATGGCGGACGCGACCGAACAGGTCCAGCTCCCAGGCCATGTCCAGGCCCAGGTCATAGCGGTCGCTGTTGACCCGCTGTTCGGTGAAGCCGGGCTGCTGGGCCTTGCCGAGCTGGCTGCTGGCGCGGCTGGTGACCGTGGGATAGAGGTCGTTGGCGTCGTCATCGCGCAGGGCGCGGGCGGCACGCAGCCGGGCGAAGGCCGCGCGCAATTCGCGGTTGCCGTCCAGGCTGCTGGCGACCAGGGCGTTGAGGGTCGGGTCCTCGAACTGGCGCCACCAGAGTGTCTCGAAGCGGCCCTGGTCGTAGACCGCGGGCTGCTGGCTGGCCTGGAGTTGCGCGGGCGCCTGCTCGGGCGCCTGGTAGTGCGGACCGACGGCGCAGGCGGAGACCGCCAGCGCCAGCAGCAGGGGAGCGAAAGCCTTCATGCCTGGGCCTCCTGGGCAACGGCGGAGCGGGCCTGGCGACGCTCCACGAAGGCGCGTACCAGCACATAGAACAGCGGCGTGAGCAGCAGGCCGAAGAAGGTCACCCCGAGCATCCCGGAGAACACCGCGACGCCCATGGCATGGCGCATCTCGGCGCCGGCACCGGTCGAGGTCACCAGAGGCACCACCCCCATGATGAAGGCGAAGCTGGTCATCAGGATGGGCCTCAGGCGCAGGCGGCAGGCCTCCAGCACCGCGGCGACGCGGTCCTTGCCGGTGGCCTGCTGGTCCTTGGCGAACTCGACGATGAGGATGGCGTTCTTGCACGCCAGGCCCACCAGCACGATCAGGCCGATCTGGGTGAAGATGTTGTTGTCGCTGCCGGCCAGGATCACCCCGGTGATGGCCGAGAGCAGGGTCATGGGCACGATCAGGATCACCGCCAGCGGCAGACTCCAGCTCTCGTACTGGGCGGCCAGCACCAGGAAGGCCAGCAGCACGCAGAGCGGGAACACCAGCAGGGCGGTATTGCCGGAGAGGATCTGCTGGTAGGTCAGCTCGGTCCATTCGAAGGTCATGCCGTTGGGCAGCTCCTGCTTGAGCAGCCCCTCTATGGCCGCCTGAGCCTGGCCGGAGCTGTAGCCCGGGGCCGGCGCGCCGTTGATTTCGGCGGTGAGGAAGCCATTGTAGTGCATCACCCGATCGGGGCCGGCGGTGTCGCTGATCTTGACGAAGGTGGACAGGGGCACCATCTCGCCGCGGTCGTTGCGCACCTTGAGCTGGCCGATCTGCTCGGGCTCCAGGCGGAAGCGCTGGTCGGCCTGGACGTTGACCTGGAAGGTACGGCCGAAGCGATTGAAATCGTTGGCGTAGACCGAGCCCAGGTAGGCCTGCAGGGTGTCGAAGATGGCGTCGATGGGCACCCCGTGCGTCTTGGCCTTCTCACGATCGATGTGGGCATCGATCTGTGGCACGTTGACCTGGTAGCTGGTGAACAGCGACTCCGGCGCCAGTTCCGGCAGCTGCCGCGCCTTGGCCAGCACGCTCTGGGTCTGGGCGTAGAGCTCTTCGTAGCCCAGGTTGCCGCGGTCCTCCACCTGCAGGCGGAAGCCGCCGATGCTGCCCAGTCCCTGCACCGGTGGCGGCGGGAAGATGGCGATGATGGATTCCTGGATGGCAGCGAATTCGCCGTTCAGCTGGGCAGCGATGGCGCCGGCCGACAGCTGGGGATCACGGCGCTCCTCGAAAGGCTTGAGGGTCACGAAGACGATGCCGCTGTTGGGGCTGTTGGTGAAGCCATTGATGGACAGACCAGGGAAGGCCACGGTGCTTTCCACGCCCGGGTGCTTGAGGGCGATGGCCGACATGCGGCGGATGACCTCTTCGCTGCGATCCAGGGTGGCGGCGTCGGGCAACTGGGCGAAGGCCACCAGGTATTGCTTGTCCTGGGGCGGCACGAAGCCGGTCGGCGTCTTCACCAGGCCCAGGCCGGTCAGGCCCAGCAGCACCACATAGAGCACCAGCACGATGGAGCTACCGCGCAGCACCCGGCGCACGGCGCCGACATAGCCGTGGCTGGCCTTTTCGAAGAAGCGGTTGAAGGGGGCGAACAGCCAGCCACCGAACAGCCGGTCGAGCAGGCGCGAGAAACGGTCCTTGGGCGCGTCGTGGCCCTTGAGCAGCACCGCGGCCAGGGCCGGCGACAGGGTCAGGGAGTTGAAGGCCGAGATCACCGTGGAGATGGCGATGGTCAGGGCGAATTGGCGATAGAACTGCCCGGTGAGACCGGAGATGAAGGCGGTCGGCACGAACACCGCGCAGAGCACCAGGGCGGTGGCGATGATGGGCCCGGTCACCTCGCTCATGGCGCGCCGGGTGGCCGCCACCGGTTCCAGGCCCAGGCCGATGTTTCGTTCGACGTTTTCCACCACCACGATGGCGTCGTCCACCACGATGCCGATGGCCAGCACCAGGCCGAACAGCGACAGCGCATTGAGCGAGAAGCCGAAGGCGTGCATCACCGCGAAGGTACCGATCAGCGACACCGGCACCGCCACCAGGGGAATGATGGAGGCGCGCCAGGTCTGCAGGAACAGGATCACCACCAGCACCACCAGGATGATGGCTTCGAACAGCGTATGCACCACGGCTTCGATGGAGCCGCGCACGAAGATGGTGGGGTCGTAGACGATCTCGTAGTCCATGCCCTGGGGGAAGCTCTGCTTGAGCTCGGCCATCTTGGCGCGCACCTGGTTGGACAGGTCGATGGCATTGCTGCCGGGGCGCTGGAAGATCGGGATGGCCACCGCCGGCTGGTTGTTCAGCAGGGATCTCAGGGCGTACTGGTTGGAGCCCAGTTCGATGCGGGCGATGTCGCGCAGCCGGGTGATCTGGCCGTCGCTGCCGGCGCGCACGATGATGTTGGCGAACTCTTCCTCATCCACCAGGCGGCCCTGGGTGTTGATGGCCAGCTGGAAGCTGGTGCTGCCGGGGGCCGGCGGCGCGCCGAGGGCACCGGCGGCGACCTGGCGATTTTGCTCGCGGATGGCGGTGACCACGTCGCTGGCGGTCAGGCCGCGCGAGGCCACCTTGTCCGGATCGAGCCAGACGCGCAGCGAATAGTCACCCATGCCGAACAGCTGCACATCGCCCACGCCGTCCAGTCGCGCCAGTTCGTCCTTGACGTTGATCAGGGCGTAGTTGGACAGATAGAGCATGTCGTAGCGCTGATCCGGCGAGGTCAGGTGCACCACCATCGCCAGGTCCGGCGAGGCCTTGTCGGCGGTCACGCCGAGGCGCTGCACCTCTTCCGGCAGCTTGGGCAGGGTGCGGGTGACGCGGTTCTGCACCTGCACCTGGGCGGTATCCAGGTTGGTGCCCAGGGCGAAGGTGATGGTCAGGGTCAGCTTGCCGTCGGCGGTCGACTGGGACGACAGGTAGAGCATGTGCTCCACGCCGTTCATGGCCTGCTCCAGGGGCGCGGCGACGGTCTCGCCGATCACCTTGGGATTGGCGCCGGGGAAGGTGGCGCGCACCACCACGGTGGGCGGGACCACCTCGGGGTATTCGCTGATCGGCAGCTGGAACAGCGAGATGGCCCCGCCGATCAGGATGATCAGCGAGAGCACGGCGGCGAAGATCGGCCGGCGGATGAAGAACTGGGAGAAGTTCATCGGAGCAGTCCTTGAGCGAAAGGCGTGCAGAGGCGCAGCCATCGCGGCCATGGGCTGCTCCTACAGGTACGGATGCCACCGTAGGAGCAGCCCATGGCCGCGATACCGCGATGCCTGGACGGGTAGAAGTCTGAAACGGGACGGGGTTGAGCCAGGGGTCTAGCGACTGCCCACCTTGAGCGGCTGGGTAGGCGCCGGCAGGCTGGCCAGTACCGCGTCGCGCTGGCGCTTGAGGGCAGCCAGGGTGGTGGCATCGGCCATGGGCACCGACTGGGCGTCGACGGTCATGCCCGGGCGCACCCGCTGCAGGCCGTTGACCACGATGCGATCGCCGGCTTCCAGCCCCTTGCGCACGATGCGCAGGCCTTCCAGGCGCGGACCCAGGTCGACGGTGCGGTAGGCCGTCTTGCTCTGGCCATCCACCACCAGCACGAATTTCTTGCCCAGGTCGGTGCCCACGGCGGCGTCCTGGATCAGGGTGCCGTCGTAGGTGCCACTGCCCACCAGGCGCAGCCGGGCATAGAGCCCCGGAGTGAAGCGACCGTCGGCGTTATCGAACACGGCGCGACCATGGATGGTGCCGGTGCGCGGATCGAGCTGGTTGTCCATGAAGTCCATGTGGCCTTCGTGGGAGAAGTCGTCCTCGTTGGACAGCGCCATGTAGACCGGGCTGGCCGTGCCGCGCTGACCCTGGCGAGCCAGGGCCTGCTGCTTGAGGAAGACGCGCTCGTCGGCGTCGAAATAGGCATAGACCTTGTCGGTGGAGACCAGGGTGGTTAGACGGGTGTCGCCGGCGTTGACCAGGTTGCCGGCGGTCACCTCGGCGCGGCCGACGCGCCCGTCGATGGCGGCGCGGACCTCGGTGAAACCCAGGTTCAGGCGTGCGGCATCCAGTTGTGCCTGGGCGGCGGCGACGCTGGCCTTGGCTTCCTGGGCGGCACTGCGGCGGGCCTCGACGATTTCCGCGGAGATGGCGTTGCTGCTGCGCAGGCGTTCGCCGCGGGCGGCTTCGTCGGCGGTGCGACTGGCGCTGGCGCGGGCCTGTTGCAGCTCGGCTTCGAGGCGCTTGACCTCGGCCTGGAAGGGGCGCGGATCGATCTGCAGCAGCAAGTCGCCACGCTTGACCCGGGCACCCTCGTGGAAGAGCACGCGGTCGACGTAGCCGGAGACGCGAGGACGCACCACCACGGACTCGGGCGCTTCCAGGCGGCCGGTCACCTCGTCCCATTCAACCACCGGCTGGCGCAGCACCTCGGCGGCGCTCACCTTGGGCGCGGGCGGTGCGGCGCTGGCCTGGGGATGGGAATCGCCGCAGGCGGCCAGGAACAGCGTTGAGGTCAGGGCCAGGGGGCCGAGGGTTTTCGCGAAGAGATCCATGTTCGAGTCCGCCCGAGGTGGAAAGAGGTCAGGGAGGCGAGTCTGCCGCCGCGCGCGGGCAGCGACGAATCGAAGGGCTCGAACTTATTTATCGATGGCGATGATGGTTTTGCTGTAGGTATCGCTGGCGGTGATGGCCCTGAGTGTAGAGCTGCGGCCTAGAGCGCTTCAGCTCGGCGTTCGCCCTGGGCTAGAGTGGCAGGGCTGCAGACCCCGGCCTTGCCCATGCGCGCCGCGGTGGTCTCCAGGCTCCGGCCGAGATCCCGCTGCAGGAGGATGACGATGTCGCTATCTAGCCACGCCCTGGTATTGATCACCGCGCTACTGGCCAGCGCGGCAACGGCCGCCCAGCCGGTCTTGCCGACGCCCGCACCTGCTCATTCTGAATACCTGTTCCTGGCCGGCAACGGGGGAGCCGGCGGTGCGGGTGGCGCAGGCGGTAGCGGCGCGCTACCGGGCAGAGGCGGTAGCGGGGGGCAGGGCGGTGCCGCCGGGCCTGGCGGCGTTCCCGGCGCCAAGGGTGCGGACGGTGCCGAGGGAGCCGTTATCCCTGATTGTCGGACGCCTCGCGGCGACCAGAGGCACGACGCTGGCGAGCGCTAGAGACTGTCCGGATCGCCAATGAACATCTGGATGCGCGACCTCAGCCAGCGCTCGCCGAGGTCGTGATCCTGGGCGCCGCTCCAGGCCATGGGTAGCTCATGGCTGCCGTCGCGCAGCTCTTCCGGCGGGTCCTCGTACCTGAGGCCGCCGGTGCTGGCCAGCAGGCGCGCGGTGTAGTCCGGCACCATCACCAGCAGATCGGTTTCCGCCAGCAGCGACCCCAGGCCGTTGAACTGGGGCACCGCCAGTACCACCCGGCGGCGGCGGCCGAGCTTGTCGAGCAATTCGTCGATATAGCCGGTGAGATCGCCGGCATAGGACACCAGGGCATGGGGGCGGGCGCAGTATTCGTCCAGGGTCAGGCGCCCGGGCTTGCTGTCGGCGCGCAGCACCTTGAAGCCGAAGCGGCGTACCGGCCGGCGCTTGGCATTGGCCGGCAACTCCTCGGTATAGCCCACCGCCACGGTGATCTCGCCGGAGGCCAGCATGCCGGCAGCGGTCAGGTAATTCATCCGCCGCACCACCAGGGTGGTGCCGGGTGCCTCGATGCGGATGCGCCTGAGCAGCGGCGGCAGCAGGGCGAATTCGACGTCGTCGGACAGGCCGACACGAAACACCCGGTCGGCGCTGGCCGGCTCGAAACTCTGGGTGCGGCTCACCGCGCTGGAGATCTGGTCCAGCGCCGGCGACAGCAGGGCGGCGATCTCCTGGGCCCGCGGGGTGGGTTCCATGCTGCGCCCGGTGCGGACGAACAGCGGATCGTCGAACAGGGTGCGCAGCCGCGCCAGGGCCGCGCTGATCGCCGGCTGGCCGAGAAACAGCTTTTCCGCGGCACGGGTGACGCTGCGCTCGAGCATCAGGGTCTCGAACACGATGAGCAGGTTGAGGTCGACGCGACGCAGATCGGTACGGTTCATTCAGGCCCCGGCAGGGAGTGGATCGATACCCCCGATGTCCATTATCGATGGGGATGCATAGAATCCTAAGGGAAGGCTGGTTAGAGTCCTAGTCATAGCAGTCCGCCTCGGCAAACGTCCCGGGGTTGGCATCAACGCGAGGTAATGCCATGTCCCGCCTGATCCAGTTCACCGAATTCGGCCCGCCGGAGGTGCTCGCCTGCATCGACCGGCCCACGCCCGTGGCGGGTCCAGGCGAGGTGCTGGTGCGGGTCCAGGCCATCGGCGTGAGTTGGTACGACGTGCTCTGGCGGCAGAATCTGGCCCCCGAGCAGGCCGTGCCGCCGGCCGGTCTCGGCTGCGAGCTGGCCGGGGTGGTCACCGCCCTGGGCGAAGGCGTGGCCGACCTGGCGGTAGGCGATCGCGTGGCCAGTTTCCTGGGTCACGACATCAATCGCTACCCGGCCTATGGCGACGACCTGGTCTATCCGGCCACCTCCCTAGTGCGCTACCCGGACGTGCTCACCCCGGTGGAAGCCGCGGTGCACTACAACCCGCTGCTCACCGTCTATACCGCGCTGATGCACCAGGCCCGGCTGCAACCGGGCGAATGGGTGCTGATCACCGATGCCAGCCGCTGTTGCGGTCCGGCCTCCATCCAGCTGGCCAAGGCCCTGGGTGCGCGGGTCATCGCCAGTACCCACGACGCCGGCGACCGCGACTACCTCCGGGAGCTGGGTGCGGAACGGGTCATCGCCGCCGAGGAAGAGGATCTGGTCAGCCGCATCGCCAGCATCACCGACGGCGTCGGCGTGCACGTGGCCCTGGATGCCCTGGGCGGTCCGCAACTGGCGCTGCTCGGCGAGGCCATGGCGCCCCGCGGCCGGCTGCTGCTCTATGGCCTCAACGGTGGCAACCAGACCCCGCTGCCGGCCTGCGCGGCCTTCAAGAAGAAATTCAAGCTCTACATCCACTGCGTGCAGGACTTCACCGGCCAGCCGGAGATGGGCCTGGAAGCCGATTGCGCCGCGGTACGCGAGGCCCTGCAGCACATCGACCAGCTGACCCGCGATCGCCTGCTCAAGGCGCAGATCAAGCAGGTCTTTCCCTTCGAGCAGTTCGTCGAGGCCCACCGCTGCATGGAACAGTGCCCGACCCGGGGACGTGTCGTTATCAGCGTCGAGTGATGGATCAGGCCACAAAAAACCCACGCCAAGGCGTGGGTTTTTTATGGCCCGTGGGGCTAGGCGGCGGCTTTCTTCTGCAGCGGCGGCGTGGCGCGATTGACGCGCGTCTTGGCGCCAAAGAAGGCCACGCTGAGGAAGTGCAGCGGACTGATCCGTTCCAGCACCAGCTTGAGCGCCACCGGCAGGAACAGGCCCATGACCATGCTGACGGTAAAGACCACCCAGACGTCGTGCACCTGCAGCTTGTTCAGCACGATGCGTGCACCGGCGGTGCCGAAGACGTGGAACAGGTAGATCTCGAAGGAGAAGTACCCCAGCCAGGCCAGCGGCTTGAAGTAGAAGCGGCGGGCGATCAGCAGGCTGATGGCGGCAAGACCGAGGGCGGTACCGATGATGGCCATGTCGGTCTCGTCGAGATCGACCAGCTCGAACAGGTAGGCCTGGTCCAGGATCACCAGGATCACCAGGGCCACGGCCATGGTCACGACATTGCGTTGGGTGATGAGCTGCGCGCCGAAGCGGTAGAGACCCAGGCCCAGGAGGAAGAAGGGGAACAGCTGCACCGCCTTGTAGAGGCTGAACAGGTCCGGGAAGCTCTCCCAGGCGAAGGACGCCGCCAGGGCCACGGCGAACACCAGGCCGAAGTTGCGCAGGGTCAGCAACAGGCCGGCCTTCTCCAGCAGGGCGATCACCACGAAGATGCAGAAGATCGACTGCAGGAACCAGAAGTGCGCGTAGCTGAAGAAGTAGATGCTGAAGATGTCGGTCAGCTGCGGCTTGTAGTTGGTGTTGGGCACCGCCATCTGCAAGGCGAAGAACAGCGTCGACACCACCAGCAGGGGAATGCCGATGCGTTTGAACTTGCCCTGGTAGAAGCGCGACAGGTCGCTGCCGGTATTCACCGGGCGCAGCGCATAGACATAGCCGGAGATGGCGGTGAACAGCGGCATCCGGACATAGACGAGAGAATCGTAGAGATAGCGCAGCACCGATTCGTCCGGCACCTTCATGCCCAGGGTCGACGAACTGCCGATGACATGGCCCGCTACCATCAGAAACAGCGCCAGTCCGCGAATCGTCTCGATGCGCAGATCCTTTTCAGGCGTGGTCTTGGTCATGCTGAGTCCTCTGTACTAGCTAAGCGAGACAGCGTTTCCACAGGAGTGGGAAAGGATGTCGGCGCATCAGATCATCTGAGCCCGGTGAGCTTAGGCTAGTTCGTTAGCTTCCTTGCGGTGAGGGCGGGAAAAGTCCGGCTTTTCTTGCGCTGCATCACTTTTCTGTGAAGCGATTCCTAGAAGTGTGAACTTGCAACGGCAGCTAACAGCGCTGATTAAGGTGGCATTGTGCCAGTCTTAAGGCGTTCTTAAGCCAATGTGCGGTAAGGCGGAGGCGGCCGGTCAGGCCGCCGCAGGCAGGCTCAGACGAACGCCTTGCCGTCCAGAATCGCCTTGCGCCAGCGGGTGATGCGCACCTCGCCCGGCAGACCGGCGCTGGTGAAGGGATCGCGGGCGATGAAGGCTTCCGCTTCGGCGCGGGTTTCCACATCGACGATATAGACGCTGCCAGTGGCGGTCTCGCCATCGTCACTGAGCTTGGCGCCGCAGGCCAGCAGGGCAGCGGCGTTCTCCCGCAGGAAACCCAGGTGGGCCGGGCGATGCTGCTGGCGCAGGGCCAGGCTGTCCGGCTTGTCGAAGGTCTCGATCAGAAAAGGCATGGCAGGCTCCGATAGGGTCGACGGCCCCGGTGGCCGCCGCTGGCGCAGGGTGGCGCGATCCTGGTGTCAGCGTCAATCGGACCTTGGCCTGCCCACGCTGCCTGGCCCGGGCATAGCCTTAGCAGCGAAACGTATTAAACATTTTGGTCTGGATAGGCCAGGCTGACCTTTCCAAATGGAATATAAGGATGGTCACCATGTTTCGCTCTTCTCTGCAGCGTTGGCTGGCGCACGGCGCCGTTCTGTTGCTGACACTCGGTATGCTCGCGCCGGCGCAGGCCGCCGATCAGGTCCTGCGCATCGGCTATCAGAAGGGCGGTGGTCTGCTGGCCGTGCTCAAGGCCCAGGGCACTCTGGAGCAGGCTCTGGGCGCTCAGGGCTATCAGGTGAGCTGGCGCGAATTCCAGGCCGGTCCCCAGCTGCTGGAGGCGCTCAACGCCGGCAGCATCGACGTCGGCTACACAGGTTCACCGCCGCCGATCTTTGCCCAGGCGGCCGGGATCGATCTGGTCTACCTGGGCGCCGAACCGGCCAGCGAAGCGGTGGAGGCCATTCTGGTGCCGACCGCCTCGCCGATCCGTGACGTTGCCGGCCTCAAGGGCAGGAAGGTGGCGGTGCAGAAGGGGTCGAGCGCCAACTTCCTGCTGGTCGCTGCCCTGGAAAAGGCCGGGCTGAGCTTCAGGGACATCCAGCCGGTCTATCTACCGCCAGCCGATGCCCGCGCCGCCTTCGTCAACGGTTCGGTGGATGCCTGGGTGGTCTGGGACCCCTATCTCGCGGCCATCCAGCAGAGCCAGCCGGTGCGCGTGCTCGCCGACTACAAGGGCCTGTTGCACGCCAACAGCTTCTATGAAGGCTCGCGCCGTTTCGCCGACGCCCATCCTGCGGCGATCCGCCTGCTGCTGGCGGAACTGGCCAGGGCCGGCGCCTGGGCCAATGCCCACAAGCCGGAGGTGACGCGCATCCTGGCCGAGCAGATCGGACTGCCGGAGGCGGTGATCGCCACCTGGCAGGCGCGTACCGGGTATGGCGCGACGGCGCTGACGCCGGCGATCATCGCCACCCAGCAGCAGACCGCCGACATCTTCAAGGCCCAGGGGCTGATCCCCCGGGCGGTGGACGTCAGCCAGGCGGTCTGGCGGGCGCCGCGCTAGAACGCCTAGGCGCGGCGGGGTATGAGGTAGCCCAGCAGAAACATCCCGGCGGCGGCCACCACCACCGAGGGCCCGGCCGGGGTGTCCTGGTACCAGGACAGGGTCAGGCCCAGGCACACCGCGGCCATGCCCAGCAGGCTGGCGCCACAGGCCATCTGCTCGGGACTGCGGGCGTGGCGCTGGGCGGTGGCGGCGGGAATGATCAGCAGCGAGGTGATCAGCAGCACCCCGACGATCTTCATGGCCACGGCGATGACGATGGCCACCAGCAGCATCAGCGCCAGGCGGATCCAGGTCACCGGCAGGCCCTCGACCTGGGCCAGTTCCTCGTGCACGGTGATGGCCAGCAGCGGGCGCCACAGGCAGGCCAGGGCCGCCAGCACCAGGGCGCTGCCGCCAAGGATCCAGCGCAGATCGCCGGGACCCACCGCCAGCAGATCGCCGAACAGGTAGCTCATCAGATCGATGCGCACCTCGTGCATGAACGACAGCGCCACCAGGCCCAGCGACAGGGTGCTGTGGGCGAGGATGCCGAGCAGGGTGTCGGCGGCCAGGCCACGACGGCGCTGCAGCACCACCAGCACCACGGCCAGCGCCAGGCAGCCGACGGTGACGGTCAGGGTCGGACTGACATCCAGCAGAAAGCCCACGGCGACCCCGAGCAGGGCGGCGTGGGACAGGGTGTCGCCGAAGTAGGCCATGCGCCGCCAGACCACGAAGGAGCCGAGGGGACCGGCGACGAGGGCGAGGGCGAGACCGGCGAGCAGGGCATACAGCAGAAAATCAGCCATGCTTGCAGTGGGCTCCATGGACATGCGGGGTCTTGACCACGCCGCCATGCAGGTCATGGGCGTGATCGTGATGATGGTGATAGACGGCGAGGTTGCGCGCACTCTGGCCGAACAGCGCCTGATAAGCCGGATCGCCGCTGACCTGCTCGGGATGGCCGGAGCAGCAGATGTGGCGATTCAGGCAGATCACCTGGTCGGTGGCGCCCATCACCAGATGCAGGTCGTGGGAGACCATCAGCACGCCGCAGCCATGGCGCTCGCGCAACTGGCCGATCAGCCGGTACAGCTCGCTCTGGCCGTTGATGTCGACGCCCTGCACGGGCTCGTCGAGCACCAGCAACTCGGGCTGGCGAAGCAGCGCGCGGGCCAGCAGCACCCGCTGCAACTCGCCGCCGGAAATGCTCTGCAGGGGACTGTCGATGACGCCCTCGGCGCCTACTTCACCCAGGGCGGCCAGGGCACTGATGCGATTTACGCCCGGCACCAGGCGCAGGAAGCGCAGCACCGACAGCGGCAGGGTGGCATCCACCTGCAGCTTCTGCGGCATGTAGCCGATGCGTAGCCGCGGGCGACGCCAGACGCTGCCGCGATCGGGTGTGAGCAGGCCGAGCACGCTGCGCACCAGGGTGGTCTTGCCGGCGCCGTTGGGGCCGATGAGGGTGACGATGCGGCCAGGATCCAGGGTCAGGCTGATCTGATCGAGCACCGACTGCCCGGCAAAGGTCACGCCGACATCCTGCAGCCGGATCAGCGCCTCGCTCATGCCTGCTTCCGGCAGGCGGCGCACTGACCGACCACTTCCACGGTCTGGCCTTCCACCTGGAAGCCCACGGCGCTGGCGCCGTCGAGGATGGCCTGGTGCACGGCCGGCTGTTCCAGCTCGATGCTCACCTGGCAGCTGCGGCAGATCAGGAACTGGCCCTGGTGGGCCTCGCCGGGATGGTTGCAGCCGACGAAGGCGTTGAGCGAGGCGATGCGGTGCACCAGGCCGTTCTCGACCAGGAAATCCAGCGCCCGGTAGACGGTGGGCGGCGCGGCGCGGCGGCCGTCCTGCTCGCTGAGCACGGCCAGGATGTCGTAGGCACCGAGCGGCTTGTGGCTTTGCCAGACCAGCTCCAGCACCCGCTTGCGCAGGTCGGTGAGGCGCACGCCGGCGCGACTGCAGAGTGTGTCGGCCTCGGCCAGCGCGTGGGCGACGCAGCGCGAATGATCGTGGGGCCGAAAGGCCAGGGGGGCGTCGGACATGAAACAGTACCTTGGGAGCCAGGACGTTATTATATTGCACCTCTCTTAAGAATCGGGATTTTCACGTGCCGCGCCTCCTACCCCTCGTCGCCTCCCTGCTGCTCGCCTGCACCCTGCTGCCCGCCCAGGCCGAGGTGAAGGTGCTGACCAGCATCAAGCCCCTGCAACTGATCGCCGCGGCCATCCAGGACGGCGCCGGCCAGCCCGCCGTGCTGCTGCCGCCGGGCGCCTCGCCGCACCATTACGCCCTGCGGCCCTCGGACCTGCGCCAGGTGCGCGAGGCCAACCTGGTCTACTGGATCGGCCCGGATCTGGAGACCTTCCTGCCGGCGGTGCTCAAGGAACGCCAGGGCCCCAGCCTGGCCATCCAGGAGTTGCCCGGCCTGCACCTGCGCCGCTTCGGCGAAGAGCATGCGGACGCCCATGACGACGATCACGGCGATGAGCACGAGCACGAGCACGAGCACGAGCATGCGCACGGTGAGGAACAGGGCGGCGAACCGCAATACGCCCACGACCACGACCATCGTCCGGGCAGCCTGGATGCCCACCTCTGGCTGAGCCCGGCCAATGCCCGGGTGATCGCCACCCGGCTGGCCGCCGACCTGAGCCAGGCCGATCCGGCCAATGCGCAGCGCTATGCGGCCAACCTCAAGACCTTCGAAAGCGGCCTGGCCGCCAAGGACCAGAGCCTGCGCACCCAGCTGGCGCCACTGGCCGGCAAGCCCTATTTCGTCTTCCACGAAGCCTTCGACTATTTCGAGGAAGCCTATGGCCTGAGCCATCGCGGCGTCTTCGCCCTGGGCGCCGACGTCCAGCCCGGCGCCCGCCACGTGGCCGCCATGCGCGAAGAACTCAAGGCCGCCGGCCCGACCTGCGTCTTCACCGAGCCGCCACTGCAGCCAAAGATCGCCACCACCCTGAGCAGCGGTCTGCCGGTGACCCTGGTGGAGCTCGATCCCCTCGGCGCGCACATTCCGGCCGGTGCCGGAGGCTATGGCCAGCTCCTGCAGAACGTCGCCGACACCCTGGGTGGCTGCCTGAGCAAGCTGCCCTGAAGCGCTGCCAGGCGACGGAGCGGCAACCGCTGCCATCCGTCGCCCTTGGGCCACTTCGCGGCCGTTCAGCTTGCGTTCAGGACGAGTTCAGGCAGCGTTCAGGGCCATTGGCCTAATCTGCAACTGTCAGATCAGCAACGCCGAGGTCGCCCGGACATGTTCACCCTAGCGCAGCTCCCGCTACGGCAGATCGTCCGGACACTTCGACCCGACCTGGCGATGTTCATCCTTGTAACTCCACTGCAGGGTCACCAAGTCAGCTCTGGTCTCCTGTAGCCGTCTCGCGACGGAGCCGTCCCCCAACGGCAGTTTCCGATCCCCATGAAGTGCTCCTTACCTCTCCAACTGGAGAGGTTTTTTTTGCCTGGAATAAAGTGAGTGACCCCGTCCATGTATTCCCCGCGCTCGCCGTCAGCCCGCCAAAGCCGCCATAATCGGTACCCGGGCGTCGCTGCGCGCAGCGTGAACTACGTGCGGTCGCAGCCACAGAGAGTCTCGTTAGCTGTTCAGGAGTCTGCATGAAGATCCTCGTCGTCGAAGACGAAAACCTGCTGCGCCACCACCTCAAGGTGCGTCTGGGTGAAGCCGGTCATGTCGTCAATGCCGTGGCCGATGCGGAAGAAGCGCTCTACAGCGCCCGCGAATTCCATCACGATCTCGCCATCATCGACCTGGGCCTGCCCGGCATGAGCGGCCTCGATCTGATCCGTCAGCTGCGCAACCAGGGTGCCACCCTGCCAATCCTCATCCTCACGGCCCGCGGCAGCTGGCAGGACAAGGTCGAGGGCCTCGGTGCCGGGGCGGACGACTACGTGGTCAAGCCCTTCCAGTTCGAAGAGCTGGAGGCGCGCCTCAATGTGCTGCTGCGTCGCTCGGCGGGTTTCGTCCAGCCAAGCATCCGCGCCGGGTCGCTGAAGCTGGACCTGGGCCGCCAGCAGGCCTTCAATGAAGAACAGCCGCTGCAGCTGACCGCCTACGAATACCGCCTGCTGGAATACCTGATGCGCAACCACCAGCAGGTGATCACCAAGGAGCGGCTCATGGAGCAGCTCTACGACGATGATGGCGAGCACGACAGCAACGTCATCGAGGTGCTGGTTGGCCGCCTGCGGCGCAAGCTGGAGGCCAGCTGCCAGATGCAACCCATCGAAACGGTCCGGGGCCGCGGCTACCTGTTCACCGAGCGCTGCCAGTGATCCGTTCCTTTCGCGTGCGGCTGCTGCTCAGCGCGGCGCTGCTGGTGATCGTCTGCCTGGCGCTGATCGTGCCGGCGATCCGCAATGCGTTCGACCGTACCGTGGAAAACTTCGTCGCCGCACGGCTGGAGGCCAACGCCAACACCCTGATCGGCGCGGCGCGGGCCATCGACGGGCGCTTGGCAATGCCGGAGATGATCGCCGAAGAGGTCTTCGACCGACCCGGTTCACCGATCCTCGGCTACGTCTACGACCAGAACGGTCGCCTGCTCTGGCGCTCGCGCTCGGCGATCAAGGAGCGGCCCAACTACCGGCCGACCTTCGACGGGGGCGGGGTCAAGCTGGTCAAGGCCACCGACGACCAGGGCCAGGGCTTCTTCGTCTTCGATCGCGAGGTGCTGCTGGGCAATCCGCCGGTGGCCGGCTTCAGCGTGGTCACCATGCAACCCGCCGAGGAGTACGAGCGGCTGCGCGCGACCTTCGTGCACCAGGTGATTCTCTGGCTGGTCGGGGTGCTGGGTGCGCTGCTGGTATTGCTGGCCCTGGTCATGCAATGGAGCCTGAGACCGCTGCGCCGCCTCAGCCAGCAGCTGGACGCGGTGGAAACCGACCAGCGCGAGCTGCTCGACGAAAAGAACGTACCCAGCGAGATCAGCCGCCTGATCCGCTCGCTCAACCGCCTGCTCGACCACGAACGGCTGCAGCGCGAGCGCTACCGCGACACCCTGGGCGATCTTGCCCACAGCCTGAAGACCCCCTTGGCGGTGTTGCAGGGGGTGACCGAAGAATTGCGCCGGCGGCCGCAGCTGGATCAGGAAGTCGGCACCCTGCAGACCCAGATCGAGCGCATGAACCAGCAGGTGATGTACCAGTTGCAGCGGGCCACCCGTCAGGGCGGCGCGGTGCTCAGCCGGCCGCTGGAGCTGGCGCCGTTGCTGGAATCTCTGTTCAGCACCCTGGACAAGGTCTATGCCGAGAAACGCGTCCAGGCCGAAATGGACCTGCCGCCGAATCTGCGGGTGCAGGCCGAGGAAGCCGCCATGCTGGAGGTGTTCGGCAATCTCCTGGAAAACGCCTATCGCCTCTGCCTGACCCAGGTGCGGGTCAGCGCCCGTCGCCATACCGAGCACTGGGTGCTCGATATCGAGGATGACGGTCCCGGCATCCCTGCCGAACGGCGTGAAAGCGTGCTGCGCCGCGGCATGCGCATGGACAGCCGGCACCCTGGGCAGGGCATCGGCCTGGCGGTGGTGCAGGACATTCTCGAAGGCTATCGCAGCAGCCTGACCATCGACGAGTCGAGTCTGGGCGGCGCCCGTATCCGCTTCCGCCTGCCGGCGGCGATTTCCCCGGAGCGGCCTTCCTTGGTGCACAATGGCGCCAGGACGTGACCCATGGGTCATGGCTTGCGTCTGCTCCTGATAGTGAAATTCTGTCTGTAAGGACCCCGGCATGAGCCGCGACTGCCGTCACCTCGAATCCCTGTTGCACCACGATATTCCCATCACCAAGGCCCTGGGCCTGGAAGTCCGCGACTGGAGCGAGCAGCGCCTGCAGCTGCATGCTCCGCTGGATGCCAACATCAACCACGCCAGCACCATGTTCGGCGGCAGTCTCTATTGCGTGGCCGTGCTGGCCGGCTGGGGCTGGCTGTACCTGCGTCTGCGCGAAGCCGGCATCGAAGAAGGCCACATCCTCATCCAGGAAGGCCAGATCAGCTATCCGCGGCCCATCACCGCCGACGCCCTGGCCTATGGCGAACCGCCCGAGGCGCGCGCCTGGGAACGCTTCGAGACCACCTTCCGCCGCCGCGGTCGCGCGCGCATCACCCTGCAGTCGCGCATCGTCACCGAGAGCGGTGAGGATGGGGTGCGCTTCACCGGTCAGTACGTGCTGCACCGCTGACAGAGGGCGTGGCATGCAAAAGGGCGACCCTAGGGTCGCCCTTTTTTGTGGCCGTTCCCCGGCTAGCCGTGGGGGTGCGGCTCGGACTTAGCCTGCTGGGCGGTATTGGTGTCGGGCAGGTTGTCCGGCGGTACGGCCAGGGCCCGCAGGGCACCGGACATGATCTCGCTGAAGGTCGGCGCCGAGACCAGGCCGCCGAAGTAGCCTTCCTTGGTCGGGGTATCCAGCATTACCGCCAGCACCAGCTTGGGATCGGCCGCCGGTGCCATGCCGACGAACATCGAGCGATAGGCGTGCTCGGTGTAGCTGCCGGAGCCGGCCTTGCGCGCGGTACCCGACTTGCCGGCCACGTGATAGCCGGGCACCCGGGCGCGGATCACGCCGCCGTCGTCTTCCACCACGTGGTTGAGCATCATGCGGATGCGCCGGGCGATGGTCGGGTCCATGGCCTGGACGCTCTGCTGCTTCTGGTCCTTGAGCAGGGTCAGGGGCGTCAGCTGGCCATCGTTGGCGATCACCGAGTAGGCCTGGGCCAGTTCGGCGACGTTGACCGCCAGGCTGTAGCCAAAGGACATACTGGCCGTGGCGATCTGCGACCACTTGGTGTGGCCGGGCAGGTAGCCGGCGTTCTCGCCCGGGAAGCCCAGTGCCAGGGGATTGCCGAAGCCGACCCGGCTGAGCTGCTCGTAGATGGGCAGCGGCCCGATCTGCAGGGCCACCTTGCTCATGCCAATGTTGGACGAGTTGAGCAGCACCCCGGTCATGGTCAGCACGCCGCGCTTGGCCACGTCGTGGATGGTATGGCCGTCGATGGTCATCCAGCCCGGCGCCACGTCCACGGTGCTGTTCTCGTTGAACTTGCCCGAGGCCAGGGCCACCGACATGCTGAACGGCTTGATCACCGAACCGGGCTCGAAGGCGTCGGTCAGGGTGCGGTTGCGCATGTTGGGGATCTGCAGGGTGGCGCGGTTGTTGGGGTTGTAGGAGGGGAAGTTGGTCATCGCCAGGATCTGGCCGGTCTTGGGATTGACCAGCACCGCCGACCCGGACTGGGCGCCGAACTTCTCCACCGCGGTCTGCAGCGCGCGATAGGCGATGAATTGCAGGCGCAGGTCGATGGACAGGGCGACGTCCTTGCTCGGTTGCGGCTGGCGCACCACGCGGATGTTCTTGACCACCGAGCCCCGCGGATTGATCAGCACCTCACGCACGCCGCCCTTGCCGGCCAGCCAGTCCTCGAAGCCCAGTTCCAGCCCCTCCTGGCCATGGCCGTCGATGTTGACCATGCCGATCACCTGGGCCACCAGGTCGGAGCTGGGGTAATAGCGCTTGTATTCCTTGATCTGGCGTACCCCGGGCACGCCGAGGGCCATGATGTTCTCGCCATCGATGGGCGACAGCGCCCGGGCCAGGTAGAGGAAGTGCTTTTCCGGATGGCCGAGGATCAGGTTGCGCAATTCCGCCTCGGGCTTGTGGATGGCCTGGGCCAGGCGACCCAGCTGGTCGGCGCTGTCCTGCATCTCCGCCGGGTTGCACCAGATGGTCACCACCTCGGTGGAAACCGCCAGGGGCGCACCGTTGCGGTCGGTGATCATGCCGCGGGTGACCGGAATGGGAATGTGGCGCACCGAGCGGCGGTCGCCCTGGTCACCGAGGAAGGCGGCATCGATCAGCTTGAGGTAGGTGATGCGGCCGGCGACCACGCAGGTCAGCAGGATCAGCACGGCGACCACGACATAGAAGCGATAGCGGGGTGCGGCCGTCATGGCGGCTCCTGCGCGAGAAGAGGGCTTGGGCATGGTCACAACTGGTTACAACCGTCAGGGACGCGCATGGTAACTGGTCCAGCCATCGGCCGGAAACCGCTGGGCGGTCAGGGGCGGTACACTGCGCACATGAGTGACATCCCCCTGCATGACCTTTCCACCCCTACCGTGACCTGCGAGAGCTGTCAGGCCTGGTGCTGCCGCCAGGAAGTCCTGCTGTTCGACGATGCCGGCGTGCCTGCCCGTTACATCGAGGAAGACTGGACCGGCACCCGCATGAAGCGTCTCGACGACGGCTGGTGCGCGGCCCTGGATCGCGAAGAGATGAACTGCAGCATCTACGAGGTACGCCCGTGGGTCTGTCGGATCTTCGACATGGCCGGTCCGGAATGCCTGGAAGAACGGGCGGACATGAAAAGGGCGATGGAGAGCGGTGAGTTCTAGCGTCTTGTTGTGGCCAGGGCCGCGATAGACCGCAGGTTGGGTTGAGACGGCTGCTTCGTCGAAGCCTAACAATGCAGGCATGTCATGACACGCTTCGCTAGCGCTCAACCCAACCGACGATGGGCCGCCGTCTAACGCAGCTTCTGCGGCTTGTAGGCGCAGTAGTTCGGGCGCGGGCCGACCCTTGGGTGGTTGCGGCAGGTTTCCGGGCGCTGGTCGTAGATGGTGCACAGCCGCGTCTTGGGATGCAGATAGATGCAGTCGTTGTTGGACAGCCGCACCAGGGTGAACAACCCGGTCTTGGCGTTGAGGCGTTCGACCACGCCGTCCTTCTTGAGCCGCTTGGCGATGTCCTTGAGCGGCTCGCCCTTCTCGAACTCATCCACCACGCCCATGCGGATCAGATCGGACAGGCGGGCTTCCACCGGCAGGGTGCAGCAGCTGGACACGCAGTCCAGGCACATGGCCTTGTCGTAACGGATCCAGGTTTCGGTGCGATCGAGATCGGCACCGAGAATGCGCAGTATCTGAGCCATGGCTTACTCGGCGAAGGTGACCTGACCATCGGCCAGGGAGGCGACACGGGCCAGGGATTCGACGCGATAGCCCTGGGCATCCAGTTCGGCGCGACCAACCTGGAAGGACTTCTCGATGACGATGCCAAGGCCGGCGACCTGGGCCCCGGCCTGACCGATGATGGAGATCAGCGCCTTGGCCGCCTTACCGTTGGCGAGGAAGTCGTCGATGATCAGCACCCGATCGTCGGACGAAAGGTGCATGGTAGAGACAGCGATCGTACTTTCCGTCTGCTTGGTAAAGGAATAGACGCTGGCCACCAGCAGGTTGTCGGTCAGGGTCAGCGACTGGTGCTTGCGGGCGAAGATCACCGGCACGCCCAGCTCCAGTCCGGTCAGCACCGCCGGAGCGATCCCCGAGGCTTCGATGGTCACGATCTTGGTGATGCCGGCGTCGGCGAAACGGCGGGCGAACTCCTGACCGATGTCGCGCATCAGCGCCGGATCGATCTGGTGGTTGAGGAAGGCATCGACCTTGAGCACCTGCTCGGAGAGTACTTGGCCTTCGCTGCGAATCTTGGCTTTGAGGCGTTCCACGCGGACGGTCCTTTAACGGCAACGCCCGGGCCTGAGTACAGGACCGGGTCGGGGAATACGGGAGGGCGGCGATTGTGCCCTATCTTTCAAGAAAGTCGTTAGTTTGCCGACAAATCGTCTTATCGCTATCCGCAACGGATAGCTGACGCTTGCCGGTGGCTGGCACAGGAGTGGTCGAACATGGGTGTTTTGTTGTCACCGGGGATTCGCGTGCTGAGCCAGTTCAGCTTCGCCCGCAAGTTCGCCCTGCTGCTGGTGCTGTTCATCCTCCCCCTGGCGGTCAGTCTCTGGCTGCTGGGCGCCGATTTCCAGGCCAGGCTGGCCACCGTCAGTGGCGAGCGCAGTGGCGTGCGGCTGCTGCAACGGCTCGACGCCGTAGAAGAAGAACTCACCCTCCGGCGCAACCTGACCGCGCGCTGGAAGGCGATCGACACCAGTCGGCAGCAGACGCCGGCCGTGCAGGCCGCCATCGCCGCCCTGGAAAGTCGCGACGACAGTCGTCGCGAGCGGCTCGCCCGGCTCGGACAGCAACTGGAGATCGAAGGGGCCGGCGCGGATGTGCAGGCCCGTTTCAAGACCCTGCAGCAGGCGCTCGCCGGTCTCGAGGTCAACGACTTGCGCGGGTTGGGCTGGTGGCCAGATGGCTATGACAGATTCACCGCTGCCCTTGGCGCCGTCCAGGCGCTGCGCGAGGAAATCGCCTTGGACAGTGGTCTCATCCTCGACCCTTGGCTGGAAACCTATCTGCTGATGCAGATCGGCACCACCCAGTCGGTCGAGTTGTACGAACGCCTCGGCCGCCTGGCCAGCGTCGGTCAGGCCAGTGTGGTCTCCGGCCAGTTCAGCCTGCAGAGCCGCCTGCAGCTGCGCGACCTGCGCGCGCGTGTCGGCGACTCCAGCGAGAGCCTGGCCAAGGTCGCCGTCCTGCTCGGCAACAAGCTGCCCGCCGACATGGCCGGCTGGAAGGACGACTACCAGAAGGTCAGCAGCCAGCTGGACGCCAGTCTCAAGACCCTCGATCAGGGGGTGTTCGGCGGCGAGATCACGCTCAAGCCGGAGCAGTTCGAAGCCACCCTGGACGGGGTTCTGCAGGGTCTGCAGACCTTCCGCCAGCAGACCCTGCAGAACCTGGATCAACGGCTGCAATACTATGGCGCCGATGCCGTGCGCAGCTTTGGCGCCATCGCCGTCGGCTTCGGTCTGCTGCTGGTGGTGACCTGCTATCTGCTGCTATGCATGCAGACCGCCATTCGCGGCAGTGCGCGGCGCATCACCACCCTGGCCGAAGGCCTGCGCGATGGCGATCTGACCCGCTCGGCCCAGGTGAGTGGCGAGGACGAACTGGCCGAGATCGGGCGCGCCCTGGACCTGGCCGTGGTGCAGCTGCGCGGCAGCCTGCAGGCGGTCGAGCAGGAGAGTCGCCAGGTGGGCACGGCTTCCGGCGAGCTGGGTCAGCAGGCCGAGGCGGCGCTGGGGGCCGTGGAAGCCCAGCGCCAGCAGATCACCCAGATCGCCACCGCGGCCACCGAACTGGCCGCCACCGCCCAGGGCGTGGCGCGGAGTTGCGAAGAGGCCGCCGGCCGCGCCGAGCAGATGCGCGGCATCGCCGAGGCCAGCCAGAGCGACAGTCGCCAGACCACGGCCAGCATCCAGCGCCTTAACCAGCGCCTGGACGAGACGGCGGCGGCTATGGCCCAGGTCAATGCCCAGGCCGGACAGATCCAGCAGGTGGTGGACGTCATCCGCGGCATCGCCGAACAGACCAACCTGCTGGCGCTCAACGCCGCCATCGAGGCGGCCCGGGCGGGTGACCAGGGAAGGGGGTTCGCGGTGGTCGCCGACGAGGTGCGCTCGCTGTCGCAGCGCACCCAGGCCTCCACGGCGCAGATCGCCGGGACCGTTGGCAGCCTGAGCGGCACCGTGGCCCAGGCCGTGTCCCTGATGCAGGATGCCTGCGGCCAGGCCGCCAGCGACGCCCAGTCGATCACCGGGCTGGGACGGCGACTGGAAGAGATCGCCGAGTCGGTACAGGGCGTCTCCGACACCCTGGTGCAGATCGCCACCGCCGCCGAGCAGCAGGCGGTCACCGCCGATCAGGTCAGTGGCAACATCCAGCAGGTCGATGGGGCCGCGGCCGATCTGCTCGGCAACGCGCGCACGGTGCAGAGCACGGCGGTGGGTCTGGAGGCGGGCAGTCGCACCCTGACGGCCAACACCACCCGTTTCCGCCTGGGCTAGAACGCAGAAGGGGCGCCTCTCGGGGCGCCCCTTCCATTCAAAGCATGGCTGATCAGGCGCGAGTATCGAGCAGCCGGCCCAGGGTTTCCTGCGAGGCCTGCATGACCTTGGTACCGGCCAATGCCTGGTACTTGCCGACATCCAGATTGACCAGTTCGCTGGCCAGATCGGCCTGGCTGTTGGTGGTCGCGCCCAGGGCGTCCTGCTCGTTGCGCGCCGTCTGGGAGGCGAGGGCGGCACCGGCCTTTTCGACCGTGCGGCTGCCGTTCTGGTAGGCCTGCACCCCGGCGTAAAGTGAATTGCTTGAGGTCACGTTCATGGACAGGGTCCTCGACGGTGATGTCAAAGGGCTATTGAAGCAGCTTTGACGCCAAAGAACCAGCAGCCCGTGTCGCCGCCTGTGTCCGGCTATTGCCGGATGGTCGCCCGGTTGCCCTGGCCGCTCTGGCGCAGATCGAGGCCGTTGCCCGGGCCTGCCTGACTGATCGAGGCGTACTGGCCGGCGCCCTGCTGGCTGACGCTGACCCGGGCGTCGCTGGCCAGTCCCGCCTGCAGGAGATGGCCGTCGCCCAACTGCTCGACGCCAAGCTCGACGTTGTCGCCCACCCAGACCGCACTGATCTCGTTATCGTTGCCCTGGGCAGCCAGGGTCAGGCGGGAGTCGTCACCGCCGATCAGGACGCTGGCGCTGTTGCGCTTGCCCTGCTGTTGCAGATCGAGGCGATTGCCATTGCCGGTCACGTTCGCCTGGACGGCATTGTCGTCGCCCAGCTGTCGCACGCTGACGCGCTGGGGTCGATCGGCGAGGCTGTTCTGCTGCACCGTCGCGCCGTTGCGCTGGCCGATCTGGACCAGCTCCGCCTCCTGCTGTCGCGTGCTCTGGCGAATCGTCGCCCGATTGTCGTCACCCCGCTGCTCGACCTCCGCCCGATTGGCACCGCCGCCCTGCAGCAGCTCGACCTCGTTGCGGGCGCCCAGGCTCAGCACGTCCTGGACATGATCGGCGCCCACCTGCCTGAGTCGCGCAACGCTGTCGCGACCGTCCTGGAACAGATTCAGTCCGTTGCGCTCGCCCTGTTGCTCGATGCGCAGCTGCTGGTCGTCACCGCCCTGGCGCACCAGGGCTTCGTCGAGCAGGCCGCGCTGGACGATGTCCACCGTGTTGCGCTGGCCATGGCCCTGATAGACATAGGCGTGGCTCTGGCTGGCCTCGCGCTGGTCGATGAGGACCTCGCGCGCACCGCCGGCCGCCTGGGTGACGTTGGTGAAGTTGCCGACGCCGCCCTGCTCGACGCGGGTACGGTCGCCCTGGGAGGCGCTCTGGGTCAGATAGGCCTGGCTGGCACGACCGCTCTGGCTGACCTCCAGGGTGCCCTGGCGGGTATCCGCCGCCTGATTGAGGAAGGCCCCGAGGCGCTCGCCGCGCTGCTCCACGAGGGTCTGGTTGTCCAGCGCCCAGGCATGGCTGGTCAGGCCGAGCAGGCCCAGGCAGGTCAGGAATTTGAAGGTAGGCACTGGGGCGATCCGGCAGCGGTAGACAGGGCAGTCTGCCGCCGGCCTGGCCCTGCGGCCATCGCCCGAAAGACTGATATCAGCCCGGCAGGCGCAGGTGCGCGGCGACCGCGGCAGGGGTGGCCGCGGCCAGGTGTGGCACCGTGCCCAGGCAGGGCGCCGGCAGGCGTTCGTGCAGGGTGGCGAGGTTGTCGTCCAGGCGCAGGGTGGCCGGCGCCACCAGATTGGCGACCCAGCCGGCCAGCGGCAGGCCATCGGCGAGGATGGCCTCGGCGCTGAGCAGGGCGTGGTTGATGCAGCCCAGGCGCACACCCACCACCAGGATCACCGGCAGACCCAGCTCGCGGGCGAGATCGGACAGGGACTCGCGGCCAGCCAGGGGCACGCGCCAGCCACCGGCGCCTTCCACCAGGCTGAAGTCGGCCTGCATCGCCAGGATCCGCCGCACCGGTGCGGCCAGGGCGGCGACGCTGAGGTCGATGCCGGCTTCGCGGGCCGCCAGGTGCGGGGCGATGGCGGGTTCCAGGGCGATGGGGTTGATGTCGCCGTAACCGAGCGGCAGCGAGGTCTCGCCGAGCAGGGCCATGGCGTCGCCGTTGCGCAGGCCCTCGGCGGTGCGTTCGCACCCGGAGGCCACCGGCTTGACCCCGGCGGTGGCGAGGCCCTGCAGCCGGGCCCGGTGCAGCAGGCCGGCGGCGATGGTGGTCTTGCCGATCTCGGTGTCGGTGCCGGTGACGAAATAGGCGGGCATGGCGGTCATTCCTTGCGCAGCAGGACGTGGATCACCTGGT
Organism: Pseudomonas sp. SORGH_AS_0211; assembly: GCF_031453455.1. Classification (NCBI taxonomy): domain Bacteria; kingdom Pseudomonadati; phylum Pseudomonadota; class Gammaproteobacteria; order Pseudomonadales; family Pseudomonadaceae; genus Pseudomonas; species Pseudomonas sp. SORGH_AS_0211. The sequence goes on from NZ_JAVIZV010000001.1 coordinate 4,582,072, forward strand.
AGGTGGCGGGCAGGCCGGCGGGCTCGCGCAGGCCCTCGTAGGCCTGGGTGAAGGCAGCCAGGCGCTGGCGCCCGGTGAGGCCCTGGGGACGCCCCTGGTTGAGGTTGTGAGCGCCGATGGCCTTGAGGTGCTGGGTCAGGGCGCGCAGATCGGGGAAGTGCAGCCGCTCGGGCGCGACGTCCAGCCCCAGCACCTGCAGGCCACTGGCCGCGGCGGCGGCGGCATAGGCCGCCTGGCGGCGAAAGCGATTGACGTGCACCTGGTCGTCCACCTGGGCCCAGCTCTGGCGCAATTCGTCGAGGGTGCCTTCGACCAGGCTGCTGAAGGCCAGCACACCGCCTGGCCGCAGGATGCGGCGCGCCTCGGCGAGCACGGCGGGCAGGTCCGGGCACCACTGCAGGGCCAGGCTGGAGAGGACGAGATCGCAGCAGGCGTCGCGCAGCGGCAGGCGTTCGGCGTCGGCGGTCAGGTAGTGGCCGGCACCGGCGCCCTGGGCACGGGCATGGCGGAGCATGCCGGGCGCCAAATCCAGGGCCAGGCCTTGGGCCTGCGGATGGCGCTGGGCCAGGGCGCGGCTGCAATAGCCGGTGCCACTGCCGAGGTCCAGCCAGCGTTGCGGATGCAGAGCGGGTAGCCGGGCGAGCAGGCCGTCGGCGACCCGGCGTTGCAGCAGGGCGGCGCCGTCGTACTGCGCGGCGGCGCGGGAAAAGGACAGCGCCACCTGGCGCTTGTCGGGCAATACGTCAGCCATCGCGTCCTGCATAGATGAATTCACGGATACGGGTGGCCACCTCGTCCGGGCGTTCCAGGGGCAGGCCATGGCTGGCGTGCTCCAGGACCTCGATCTGGGCGTTGGGCAGCTCGTCGCGCAGGGCCTGGGCAGCCGTCGCCGGGACCAGGGCGTCATGGGCGCCGAACAGGTGCAGCTGGGGACCGCCGAAGGCCTGCAGGGCGGCGCGGGTGTCCAGGCGCGCGAGCAGCTCCAGACCGGCGATGACCACCTCGGGGTCGATCTCGGGCAGGGTCACCTGCAGCTGGCGGGCGAGGGTGCGGCTGTCGCGCGCGCCCTGGGCCACCAGCAGGGTGAAACGCCTGAGCGTCTGGTCGGCGTCCAGCGAGCAGGCCTCGAAGAAATCGGTGAAGACGCTGCGCGCCATGGCGGTCTGCCAGCCGGGGCGGGCGACGAAGCAGGGATTGCTGGCCAGGGTGATGAGGCCGTGCACGCCCTGGGGGCGGCGCAGGGTGAATTCGCTGGCGAGCATGCCGCCCAGCGACCAGCCGGCCAGCCAGCCGCCCTCGGCGATGCGGGCTTCCAGGTCGGTGAACCAGGCCTGGGTGTCGGTCAGGGTCGGCAGTGGTTCGATCAGCACGTCGAGAAAGGGTGCCTGCTCGACGAGTTCGTCACGCAGGGGCTCCAGCGGAGCGTTGCCCAGGCCCCAGCCGGGCAGCAAGATCAGGGTATCGCGCATGGGTCGGTCACTTATCCGCGTCAGGCGGTAATTCGGCCATGGCCTGGGCCAGAGCGTCGAGCAAGAGGTCCACGTGCGCTTCGCGATGGGCCGCCGTCAGGGTTACCCGCAGGCGGGCACTGCCGGCCGGTACGGTGGGCGGTCGGATGGCGGTGACCAGGATCCCGCGTCGGCGCAGGGCGGCGGAGAGTGCGAGGGCGCGCGCGCTGTCGCCGACCAGGATGGGCTGGATCGGCGTGGCGCTGAGCATAAGGTCCAGGCCGAGAGCCGTCGCGCCCCTGCGGAATCTCTGGATCAAAGTGTGCAGAAGCTCACGGCGCCAGCCTTCCTCACGGACGAGCTGCAGGGCGGCGAGGGTGGCGCAGGCCACCGCCGGCGGCTGGCTGGTGGTGTAGATGTAGGGCCGGGCGAACTGGATCAGCGTCTCGATCAGCGCTTCGCTGCCGGCGACGAAGGCCCCGGCGGTGCCGCAGGCCTTGCCCAGGGTGCCGACCAGCACCGGGACCTGACTCTGGTCCAGGCCGAAGTGCTCGACGATGCCGCCACCGCTGGCGCCCAGGGTGCCGATGCCGTGGGCATCGTCCACCAGGGTCCAGGCGCCGTGACGCTGGGCGACCTGGCAGAGTTCGGGCAGGGCGGCCAGATCGCCATCCATGCTGAAGACCCCGTCGGTGACCACCAGGGTGTCGCCTTCGGCCTTGGCCAGGCGCGTGGCCAGGCTAACGGGATCGTTGTGCAGATAGCGGCCGAAGCGCGCGCCGCTGAGCAGACCGGCATCGAGCAGGGAGGCGTGGTTGAGGCGGTCTTCCAGTACGGTGTCGCCACGCCCGACCAGGGCGGTGACCGCCGCCAGGTTGGCCATGTAGCCAGTGGAAAACAGCAGGGCGCGCGGCCGCCCGGTGAGTTCGGCCAGGGCCTCTTCGACCTGGTGGTGCGGGCCGCTGTGGCCGATCACCAGGTGCGAGGCGCCACCGCCCACGCCCCAGCGCTCGGCGCCCGCGCGCAGGGCGGCGATCACCTGGGGGTGATTGGCCAGGCCCAGATAGTCATTGCTGCAGAAGGCCAGCAGGGGTTCGCCATCCACCACCACCTCGGGACCCTGGGGGGCTTCCAGCAGCGGGCGCCGCCGATAGAGGTGCTCGGCGTGACGCTGGGCCAGGCGGGCGGCGAGGTCGAAGGCCATGGGGTTCTCGATCAGGTTGCAAGGCCCCTCACCCCAGCCCTCCCAGAGAGAGAGGGGTAGAAGCGGGGCGGGGCGTGGGTCAGGCGGTGGCGGCGTCGTAGAAGAGTTCGCTGTTGCGCTGTTCCACCAGGGCCTGCTCGATGGCGGCCTGGTGCACCTCGTCGGCGTGCTCTTCGCGGGCTTCGGGCTGGATGCCGAGGCGGGCGAACAGCTGCATGTCCTTGTCGGCCTGGGGGTTGCCGGTGGTCAGCAGCTTCTCGCCGTAGAAGATGGAGTTGGCACCGGCCAGGAAGGCCAGGGACTGCATCTGCTCGTTCATCTGCTCGCGACCGGCGGACAGGCGCACATGGGACTTGGGCATGAGGATGCGTGCCACCGCCAGGGTGCGGATGAAGTCGAAGGGATCGACGTCCTTCTCTTCCGCTAGCGGGGTGCCCTGCACCTTGACCAGCATGTTGATCGGCACCGATTCGGGGTGCTCGGGCAGGTTGGCCAGCTGGATCAGCAGGCCGGCGCGATCATCCACCGACTCGCCCATGCCGAGGATGCCGCCGGAGCAGATCTTCATCCCGGCTTCACGGACGTAGGCCAGGGTCTGCAGGCGCTCGCCGTAGGTGCGGGTGGTGATGATGTTGCCGTAGAACTCCGGCGAGGTGTCGAGGTTGTGGTTGTAGTAGTCCAGGCCGGCGTCGGCCAGGGCGCGGGTCTGCTCCTGGTCCAGGCGGCCCAGGGTCATGCAGGTCTCCAGGCCCAGCGCCTTGACGCCCTGCACCATCTGCAGGACATAGGGCATGTCCTTGGCGGACGGGTGCTTCCAGGCGGCGCCCATGCAGAAGCGGGTCGAGCCGATGGCCTTGGCCTCGGCGGCCGCCTCCAGCACCTTCTGCACCTCCATCAGCTTTTCCTTTTCCAGGCCGGTGTTGTAGTGGCCGGACTGGGGGCAGTACTTGCAGTCTTCCGGGCAGGCGCCGGTCTTGATCGACAGCAGGGTGGAGACCTGCACGCGATTGGGATCGAAGTGCTGGCGATGCACGCCCTGGGCCTGGAACAGCAGGTCGTTGAAGGGCTGCTGGAACAGGGCGCGGACTTCGGCGAGAGTCCAGTCGTGACGCAGGGCGGTAGCGCTCATGGGAGATCCTCGATGCATTGAAACGGCCGGGTGCCGGAGCGGGGCCGATGAATGCGGTCGACCTTAGCCGAAGTCTGGGTTGACTACTGCTCATAAAATGAGCAATTGCCGGATTTTTTGCAGGGAGATTGAGGGCGTCGCCGGTTTGGCTTGATCGCAGCGAAGCTGAACAGGGCTGGCGTGGTGCTGATCGTTGGGCTTCGACGGTGGAGCTGTCTCAACCCAACCTACGGTACGGAGGAGTGGGCGCGTAGGTTGGGTTGAGCGCCAGCGAAGCCCAACAGGGTTGGCACGGCGTGGGTTGTTGGGCTTCGACAGTGGAGCTGTCTCAACCCAACCTACGGTGCGGAGGAGTGGGCGCGTAGGTTGGGTTTAGCGCCAGCGAAGCACGACAGGGTCGGCACGGCGTGGGTTGTTGGGCTTCGACGGTGGAGCTGTCTCAACCCAACCTACGAGCTAGCCCCCTCCCCCCTTGGGAGAGGGTTGGGGGGAGGGCGAAGCCTAGAGCATCCGCTCCAGCCCGACCGCCTTGACCACCCAGGCGTTGAAGCGACGCCAGGCGCTGCCCGGTTCGTGGTGCAGCACCCGTGGCTGGCCGTCTCGCTCGCTGACCCATTCCAGCCGCACCCGCCCCCGATCCTCGACGCGCCTGACCGCATAGGAGACGCTCGGGTCCATGCCCTGCAGCATCAGCTGGCGCAGGCGACCGGTGAGGGCCGGGCTGTCCACCAGGATGCCGACCTCGGTATTCCACAGCACCGAGCGCGGATCGAAATTGAAGGAGCCGATGAAGGACCAGCGCCCGTCGATGGCCATGGCCTTGCTGTGCAGACTGGATTCGGATTCGCCAAAGCTGTAGGGCAGGGCGGATCGTTTCTGGTCCGGGCGGGCGCGCAACTCATAGAGCTTGACCCCCTGGGCCAGCAGGGCCGCGCGATAGGGCGCATAGCCGGCGTGCACGGCGGGCACGTCGGTGGCCTCCAGGGCGTTGGTCAGCACCCGGACGTCCACGCCGCGGGCGGCCAGGCCACCCAGGTAGGCGACCCCCTGATTCATCGGCACGAAGTAGGAGGAGACCAGCAGCAGTTCGCGCTGGGCGCCGTCCAGGGTCGGTTGCAGCTGATGGGTGAGCAGCAGTTGCCAGTCCGGTTCGTCCTCGGCCAGCACCTTGCGCGGCGCATCCCAGAACGCCTGGGCGTGGGCCCAGGTCAGCTCCCGCAGCCAGCCGTCGAGCTGGGGCGCGGTGGCGTAGCGACGCAGGCGGTTGTACAGCGCCAGGTCGCGGGTGCGTTCGCTGTCGAGGTAGTGGTGCAGCCGCGCGCGCAGTCGCACCAGGGCGGTGGGCGAGGGGGCGAACCAGCGCAGCCGCCGGGCCGGCTGGCTCAGCGGACTGTTCCAGTACTGGTCGAAGCTGGTGCCCAGCTGGCGCGCCACCGGACCGGCGGCGAGCAGATCGAGATCGGTGAAGTTCATCTCCGGGCGGGCATCGAAGTACTCGTCGCCCAGATTGCGGCCGCCGACGATGGCCACGCTGTCGTCGGCCAGCCACAGCTTGTTGTGCATGCGTCTGTGCTGATGGTTGAGATCCACCAGGCGGCCCAGGGCTCGGGTCGGACCGGTGCTGCGACCCAGGTGCAGCGGATTGAAGACGCGGATCTGCACATTGGGATGGGCCGCCAGCACGGCGATCTGGTAGTCGTTGCCGTCGCTGCTGGTGTCATCGATGAGAAAGCGGATGCGCACGCCGCGATCCGCCGCCTTGAGCAATTCGTTGACCAGCAGCCGCGTGGTGAGGCCGTCGTGGACGATGTAGTACTGGATGTCCAGGCTGCGCTCGGCCTTGCGGATCAGCTCGGCGCGAGCGGTGAAGGCGTCGGTGCTGGTTTCCAGCAGACGCAGACCCGACCGGCCCGGGTGCGTGGCGCCGGCCGCGCGCACCTGGCTGTCGAGGGCGGTGCCGGCGACCGGCAGGACCTGGGAGGCGTGGCGCGGAATCGGGGTGGCGCAGCCGGCCAGCAGCGCCAGCAGCAGAGGCACGACCAGACGGATCACAGGCTGTCCTTGAGGCGATACCAGAGCATGCCCAGGGCCAGCAGCGGCGACCTCAGGTGGCGACCGCCGGGAAAGCGCGCATGGGGCACCTGGGCGAAGAGATCGAAACCGGCCGACTGGGCCAGGATCGCCTCGGCCAGCAGATGGCCGGCCAGGTGGGTGGCGTTGACCCCGTGGCCGGCATAGGCCTGGGCATAAAAGATGTTGGGATGCTCGCGCAGCCGACCGATCTGCGGCAGGCGATTGGCGCCGATGCCGATCATGCCGCCCCAGGCGTAGTCGATGCGGACGTCGGCCAGCTCGGGGAACACCTCCAGCATCTTCGGCCTCATGTAGCCGGCGATGTCCCTGGGATCGCGCCCGGAATAGTGGCAGGCACCGCCGAACAGCAGGCGGCGGTCGGTGGAGAGGCGGAAGTAGTCCACCGCCACGTTCTGGTCGCAGACCGCGCGATTGCCCGGCAACAGGCGCGCGGCGCGTTCGGCGGACAGCGGCTCGGTGGCGATCACATAGCTGCCGGCCGGCAACACCTGGGCGGCGAGATCGGGTTGCAGGTCGTCGATATAGGCGTTGCAGCAGAGCACCAGGGTATCGGCCGAGACCCGGCCGCGGGCGGTATGCACCCGCACCTTGGGGCCGTATTCCAGGCGGGTGACCTGGCTGTCTTCGTGCAGCTGTACGCCCAGCGCCCGGGCCGCGGCGGCTTCGCCGAGGGCCAGGTTGAGCGGATGCAGGTGGCCGGAGCCCTCGTCCACCAGAGCGCCCTGGTAGCGGTCGGAGCCGACCACTTCGGCCAGCTGGGCCTTGGGCACCAGGCGCAGCGGATGGGGATAGCCCAGGGCCTGCAGCGCGGCATGCTCCTCCTGCAGGTGCTGCCAGTGGCGCGGCTTGTTGGCCAGGTCGGCGAAGCCCCAGGTGAGATCGCAGTCGATGCCATGGCGGGCGATGCGCTGGCGGACCCGATCCACCGCCTCGAAGCCCAGCCGCTTGAGTTCGCGCACCCCTTCGGCACCGACGACCGATTCGAATTGCTCGACGTCATGGCCGACGCCGCGGATCAGCTGGCCGCCGTTGCGGCCACTGGCGCCCCAGCCGATGCGGCGGGCCTCCAGCAGCACCACCCGGGCGCCGAGCTCGGCCAGTTCCAGGGCGGTATTGAGCCCGGAAAAGCCACCGCCGACCACGCAGACATCGGCCTGGACCTCGCCCTCCAGGGGCGGAGCACTCAGCGTCTGGTTGGCGGTGGCGGCGTAGTAGGAAGGCGCGTGGGGCTGCATGGAAGACAGAGGTCGGCTGGGGACAAGAGGACCATGCTAAGCCGTCGGGCGGTGAGCCACCAGGGTAAAGCTCATCGGCAACTGGGCGGCCTGGCCGATGTAGCGGTCATAGTCGGCCTCGCGATTGGAGTGCGGATGCTCCTCCAGCCGTTGCAGCAGCAGGCTGGCGTCCAGTTAGGCGCGGGCCTCCTGGCCGATCTGACGAAGACCGCAGCCTAGACCTCAGGCGCCGGGATCGCCAGGCGAGCGCTAGTCCGGCACCGGCAGGCTCAGGGTCTCCTTGATCTCCTCCATCACGATGTAGCTCTTGGATTCGCGCACGTGGGGCAGCTTGAGCAGGATGTCGCCCAGCAGCTTGCGATAGGAGGCCATCTCGGAGATGCGCGCCTTGACCAGGTAGTCGAATTCGCCGGAGACCAGGTGGCATTCCAGCACCTGGGGCAGCTTGAGCACGGCGCGGCGGAATTCCTCGAAGGTGTCGCCGGACTTGTAGTCCAGGCTCAGCTCGACGAATACCAGCAGACCGGCCTTGAGGTGCTGCGGATTGAGGCGGGCGTTGTAGCCCTGGATGATGCCCTCGCGCTCCAGCCGGCGGACGCGCTCGGTGCAGGGCGTGGTGGACAGCCCCACCCGTTCGCCCAGCTCGGTGAAGGAGATGCGGCCATCGTCCTGGAGGATGCGCAGGATGTTGCGGTCGATCTTGTCCAGCTCGCGTCTGGCCTGGTGATGGGTACGCATCGCGGGGGTCTCTGCCAAAGGGGGCTTTACCGGAAAATTACTCCGAATATAGGCAATTCTTCAGTGATTAGCACTGCGAGCGGCTTTCTATACTTGCCGTATCTGCCTTCATTCCGACGAAAGCCGGCGAAATCCTCTCACCGGCCAGGAGCTAGCGATGCGTGTACTGGTTTTGGGTAGCGGCGTCATCGGCACGACCAGCGCCTACTATCTGGCCCGTCAGGGTTTCGAGGTGGTCGTGGTCGATCGCCAGGCCGGTCCCGCCCTGGAGACCAGCCATGCCAACGCCGGTCAGGTCTCGCCTGGCTATGCCTCGCCCTGGGCCGCGCCCGGCGTACCGCTCAAGGCGCTGAAGTGGCTGTTCCAGAAGCACGCACCCCTGGCCATCCGCCTGACCGGCGACAGCAGCCAGTACCTGTGGATGGCGCAGATGCTGCGCAACTGCACCGCGGCCCGCTACGCCGTGAACAAGGAGCGCATGGTGCGGCTGTCCGAATACAGCCGCGACTGCCTCGACGAGCTGCGCCAGGACACCGGCATCGCCTACGAAGGCCGCCAGCTGGGCACCACCCAGATCTTCCGCACCCAGCAGCAAGTGGAGGCCGCGGCCAAGGACATCGCCGTGCTGGAGCGTTCCGGCGTGCCCTTCGAACTGCTCGACCGCGAGGGCGTGGCCCGGGTCGAACCGGCGCTGGCGGCGGTCAAGCACAAGCTGGCCGGTGGCCTGCGCCTGCCCAACGACCAGACCGGCGACTGCTTCCTGTTCACCAATCGCCTGGCCGAGGAAGCCCGCCGCCTGGGCGTGGAATTCCGCTTTGGCGCCGAGATCCAGCAACTCAGCGCCAATGGCGATCGCATCGATGGCGTCAAGGTCGATGGCGAACTGCTCACCGCCGATCACTACGTCCTGGCCCTGGGCAGCTATTCGCCGCAACTGCTGGCGCCCCTGGGCATCCGCGCGCCGGTCTATCCGCTCAAGGGCTATTCGCTGACGGTGCCCATCGTCGATGCCGCCATGGCGCCGACCTCGACCATCCTCGACGAGACCTACAAGGTCGCCATCACCCGTTTCGACGACCGTATCCGTGTCGGCGGCATGGCCGAGATTTGCGGCTTCGACCTGAGCCTGGACCCGCGCCGCCGCGCGACCCTGGAAATGATCACCGGGGACCTCTATCCTCGCGGCGGCGACCTCGCCCGGGCCAGTTTCTGGACCGGTCTGCGGCCCGCCACCCCGGACGGGACCCCCATCGTCGGCGCCACCCGCTATCGCAACCTGTTCCTCAATACCGGGCACGGGACGCTGGGCTGGACCATGGCCTGCGGTTCCGGTCGCCTGCTGGCCGATCTGATCGCCCGCAAGCAGCCGCAGATCAGCGCCGAGGGTCTCGACATCTCCCGTTATTCCGCTACCCAGGAGTCCCCGCGCAATGCCCGTACAGCGTCTGCACACTGATCGCCGCCTCAGCGAAATCAATATCCACAACGGCACCGTCTACCTGGCCGGCCAGCTGGCCGACGACTTTTCCGGCGACATCTACCAGCAGACCCGCGAGACCCTGGCCAATGTCGACAAATTCCTCGCCGAGGCCGGCAGCGACAAGCAGCACATCCTGGTGGTGACCATCTTCCTGCGCGACATCGCCCTGCACTTCGAGGGCATGAACCGCGCCTGGGACGAGTGGGCCGCCCAGGGTGCCACCCCGGGTCGCACCACCGTCGAAGCCAAGCTGGCCAAGCCGGATATCCTGGTGGAAATGAACGTCATCGCCGCCGTCAAGGCGTAAGACCGCTGTTCCCCTCTCCCCCCGGGAGAGGGCCGGGGTGAGGGCGCCGTCCAGCCCTCCTGTCCCTCACGCTTCCTTTGCCGAGACCTCCCATGCGTCCCGCCCGCGCCGTCATCGACCTCGCCGCCCTGCGCCAGAACTATCGCCTGGCCCGTGAACTCTCCGATGCCCGCGCCCTGGCGGTGATCAAGGCCGATGCCTATGGCCATGGCGCCGTGGCGGTGGCCAGCGCCCTGGCCAAGGAGGCTGACGGTTTTGCCGTGGCCTGCATCGAGGAGGCGCTGGAGCTGCGCGCCGGCCGGCATCCGCGCGCCCATCCTGCTGCTGGAAGGCTTCTTCGGCGTTGATGAATTGCCGCTGATCGTCGAGCACGATCTCTGGACGGTGATCCATGCCGACTGGCAACTCCAGGCGGTGGAACGGGCCACCCTGGCGCGGCCCCTGCAGGTCTGGCTGAAGCTGGATTCCGGCATGCACCGGGTCGGCTTCTTTCCCCAGGACTACGCCGCCGCCTACGGGCGACTGCTGGCCAGCGGCAAGGTCAGCGGCATCGTCAAGCTGACCCACTTCGCCCGCGCCGACGAACCGGACAGCCCGGCCACCGCGGCGCAGATCGCCACCTTCCGCGCGGCCACCGAGGGCCTGCCCGGCCCCACCAGCCTGCGCAATTCGCCGGCGACCCTGGGCTGGCCCCAGGCGGCCGGTGACTGGGTGCGCCCCGGGCTGATGCTCTATGGCGTCTCGCCCTTCGCCACGGCCCAGGCCGCTGCCGAACGACTGCAAGCGGTGATGACCCTGACCTCGCGGGTGATCGCCGTACGCGAACTGCCGGCCGGCGAGCCGGTGGGCTATGGCGCGCGCTTCGTCACCGCCGGGCCGACCCGGGTCGGCGTGGTCGCCCTGGGCTATGCCGACGGCTATCCGCGCCATGCGCCCAACGGCACGCCGGTAGCCATCGAAGGCCGTCCCGGCCAACTGATTGGCCGGGTATCCATGGACATGCTCACCGTCGACCTCACCGATCACCCCCAGGCCGGGGTGGGCAGCGAGGTGGAGTTCTGGGGCCGCCAGGTGTCGGTGGCGGACCTGGCGGAACGCTGCGACACCATTCCCTATCAGCTGCTGTGCAACCTCAAGCGGGTGGCGCGCAGCTATCGCGACTAGGCCCTGGACAGGGCCTCCGGGCGCTGCCGCCGCCAGGCGAACGCCCCTGCGGGGGGCGCACGTCCGTCGTGGTGTTGTAAATCTCGAACAGCGTTGCCATGATGCTGAACACCGTGCCGCGGCACGCCTTCAGCGCGTGGCCTGGCCACGTCTCACCCGCCTGCTCGAGGAGTCTTTCCCACCTTGGACGTCGGTGCCCGCCTGCAAACCATCCGTACCCTCAAGGGCCTGTCCCAGCGCGAACTCGCCAAGCGTGCCGGGGTGACCAACAGCACCATCTCGATGATCGAGAAGAACAGCGTCAGTCCTTCCATCAGCTCGCTGAAAAAGGTGCTGGCCGGGATTCCCATGTCCCTGGTGGAATTCTTTTCCCTGGATCTGGAGCAGGACACGCCGACCCAGGTGGTCTATCGCGCCAATGAGCTCATCGACATCGCCAGTGGCGCCCATACCGTGCGCATGCGCCTGGTCGGTCGGGCCCATCCCAGTCGCGCCCTGGCCTTTCTCGACGAGACCTATCCGCCCGGCGCCGACACCGGCGAAGAGATGTACGCCCATGAAGGCGAGGAGGCCGGCCTGGTGGTGGAAGGCCGCCTGGAGCTGACCGTGGGCGGCGAGGTGCACATCCTCGAACCCGGCGACAGCTACTACTTCGAGAGCAGCCGCCCGCATCGATTCCGCAATCCCTTCGAAGCCTCCGCCCGGCTGATCAGCGCGACCACGCCAGCGAATTTCTGAGCACCCGCAGCATGGCGGTTGTAGGCGGGGAAACGGCGCAGCCTTTTCCACCTGGAAGCCGGTGCCGGGGGCGCCCTCACCCCAACCCTCTCCCGGAGGGAGAGGGGGCTGTCCGAGTGGGCGCTCGAGTTCCTCTGGCCGTGTAGGGTGGAAAAAGGCGTAGCCTTTTCCACGTTGAGGGCGGTGCCCGGGGCGGCCCTCACCCCAACCCTCTCCCGAAAGGAGAGGGGGTTGTCCGAGTGGGCGCTCGAGTCCGTAGGTTGGGCTGAGACAGTTTCATCGTCGAAGCCCAACATTGCCGCCCCGCCGAGGCAAGGCCTGTCGGGCTTCGCTGCGCTCAACCCAACCTACGGGTCAGTCCCCCACAACTCCCCTTCCTCGATACCCAAGGCCGCCAGCTCCGCCCGGCGGAGCGGTTCGTCCTGGGCGAGAAAGAATTCGTCCAGTTGCGGTGGCGCCACGCCGCTGGCCAGGAGCAGGGCGTGGGCCTGGCCGCGGTGGTGCAGCTGGTGCACGAAGAGGTGCTGCAGGGTGCGCAGTCGCTGTTCCCGTACCGGGCCGCTGGCGCGGGGCAGGGTGATGAGCTGGGTCAGTTGCTGCGGACCGAGCCTGCGGCACAGGGCGACGAGGCGCTGGTCACTGGCGATCTGGGCCGCATGCAGCGCCGCCAGGTCAGGCCAGTCGGTATCCTGGTAGGGCCGGGGCTGGTCGTGCAGCGCATCGAGATAGAAGCGATCGACATCGAGCAGATGGCCGAGCAGGGCCCAGAGCGAGCCGAAGAAGGCGGCGGGTCGGTTCGCCCGCAGGGCGGCGACCGGCAACAGGGCGCAGGCCGCCAGCAGGCGGTGGTTCGACCAGCGATTGTTGCAGGCCTGGGCCAGCAGCAGGGTGGTGGTCATGGACAGGTCCTCGGCAAGGCGCGGACACCTACTGTAACCTGCGGCGATGTGGCGGAGGTCGCAGCCTGGGCAGCCTTGGCATTGAGCCGCTGCCGGCACTTTGCCATGCTCCGCCGCTCTGCTCTTTATCTGCAAGGATGCGCCCGATGCCTAGAATTTCGCCCTGGTTAGGCCTGGTCGTCGCCCTGTGCCTGGGTGCCCCGGTCGGGGCCGCCGAATCCATCTCCCTGCCCGACCTGCCCTACATCCCCCTGGGCGTGGTCGGCCACGACAACAACGCCGCCTATCCCGATGCGCAGATGGAAAGGCGCCTGCAGCTGCTCGATCGCTACAACCTGCGCAGCTATCGCTCGGGTGAATTCCTGCTGCTGGATCTGCCACGCCTGGATCGCCTGGTCGCCCTGGCCCGCCAGTACCGCATCACCCTGCGACCGGTGATCACCCAGCAACTGACCCAGGCCCAGGCCTATGCCCTGGCCAAGCGCTACGCCAAGGACATCAAGGTCTGGGAGATCGGCAACGAGCAGGACTATTCGCGGGTCGGCGCCGGCATCCGCATCAGTCGCCTGGTGGACATCTATCGCGGTATCCGCCGCGCCTCCGACGAGCTGAACGCCGGCCTCGAGACCACCATCAACGTGATGTCCTGCAACCCCGACGATCGGGGCGCCAAGGCCCGTTGTCCGGGCGATCGCCTGGGGTCCATGTGGTTTCTCGATCAGGCCCGGGCCGCCGGCTTCGCGTTCGACTACATCAGCTTCCACTATTACCCGCACTACCACGATCGCGGCCGCTGGATGGATCTCTACCTGGGGCAGATGCGCGCCATGGCGGAAAAGTACCGGACGCGGATCTTCTTCAACGAGGTCAACTGCGGCGAGATCTACCAGGGCGCCACCGATGGCGGTCGACCGGGGGATCGAGGCTGCCATGACAGCCTCGAAGCCATCCTTTCCGAGCTCAATGGGCGCTATCGCGACATCGTCCGCGAGATCAACGTCTACGAATTGCTCGACGAGCCGACTCATCCGATTGCCCATGAGCGTCACTTCGGGCTGATGTACGACCTGGACCGCCCAAAACCGGTCATGGAACTGATCCGCCGCTATGCCGGCAAGCCCTGAGCCGCCAGAAAGCGGACGAACCTGACTTCACTGCGAGAACAGGTCTCTTGGGTGACCGAGTGGTCACCGACGAACGGTATACAAAGTGCCATCATCGGCACCGTACATCTGGCAAAACGCTGCGTTTACCCCTGCTTCGTGATGGCACGGGTTCTTATTGGTCTAGCGCTTGCACTAGGCTTTGCAGGTGCTAGGGAAACGATCTTCCCCGGCAGTTTTCCTGCTGTACCGAGGTGGGATGCACGGATCGAATCGCGCACCTCGGCCTATCTGGTTCCTTCTTGATGACAATCCTTAGCTCCATCTCCCGCCGCCTGCCGCGTCAGGCGCTGCTGTTGCCTGCCCTGTTCGCCACCGCTTCGCTTGCCACCTCCGCCCAGGCCGTTGACCTGGTCGGTCTCAACTTCTCCGGCGCCACCTTCGCCGCCCAGGTACTGCCCGGTGTCAACGACCGCAACTTCATCTTCCCGGCCGAGAGCCATTTCCAGCAGTGGAGCGCCAAGGGCGTGAAGCTGGTGCGCTTCCCCATTCTCTGGGAGCGCCTGCAACCGTCCATGGGGGTCAATTTCGATCCCACCTACGCCGGCCTGGTCGATCGCACCCTGGGCTACGCCCAGAAGTACGGCGTCAAGGTCATTCTCGATCTGCACAACTACGCCCGCTACCAGGGCAAGGTCATCGGCGCGGGCGAAGTCCCCTACGAAGCCTTCCAGAATCTCATGACCCGCGTCGCTCAGCGCTGGGGCACCCATGCGGCGCTCTATGGCTACGACATCATGAACGAGCCCCACGACGCCGTGAGCAACTGGCCGACCGCCGCCCAGTACGGCATCAATGGCGTGCGCGCGGTCGATTCGACCCATCCGATCTTCATCGAAGGCAACGGCTGGGCCGACACCACCCGCTGGCCGCAGTGGAACGATACGCTGCTCAAGCTCAACGACCCGGCCAACAACCTGATCTTCATGGCCCAGGCCTTCTTCGACACCAGCCTGAACGTGGCGACCCTCTCGCCCAGCTATGGCGTCGAGCGCCTCAAGCCCTTCGTCACCTGGCTCAAGGCCAACAACAAGCGCGGCTTCATCGGCGGCTTCGGCGTACCTGACACGGATGCGCGCTGGTTGCCCATTCTCGACGGCATGCTGGCCTATCTGAAGCAGAACTGCATTCCGGCCACCTACTGGGCCGCCGGCCCGGGCTGGGGCACCTACAACCAGGCGGTCGAGCCGATCAATGGCAAGGAGCGTCCGCAGTGGGCGGTGCTGGCCAAATACCTGGACAAGGACAGCTGCGCCGGCATCGGCCCGCAGGTGACCCCGACGGCCGCCACGCCGCTCAAGACCGAGACCGCCACCAGCGGTGCGACCGCGGGCACCACCGGCGGGACCGGGGCCACTGGCACGACCGGAGCGACCACCGGCACCACCACCGGCGCCGCACCGGCCACGGGTACCAGCACCACGGGTGCCACCGCGGGCGGCACGCCCATGGCTGGCGCCGTCACTGGCACCACCGCCAATGCCGCGACCTCGTCCAAGCTGACCACCGTCGAGCAGCTCTACCTGGCCTACTACGGCCGGGCAGCCGATGCCGGCGGTCTCAACTATTGGGCCTCGCGCCTGGCTGGCGACATGAGCGTCGAGCAGCTGGCGGCCAACTTCGCCGGCAACAGCGAATCGACCGCCCTCTATGGCTCGCTGAGCGGTGCGGCCCTGGTCAACCAGGTCTACCAGAACCTCTATGGCCGCAGCGCCGACAGCAGCGGCAGCGCTTACTGGACCAGTCGCCTGGCCAATGGCGTCACCTCGCGCGCCAACCTGCCGCTGGAGGTCATGCGTGGTGCCGCGGGCGACGACAAGACCGCCTTCGATAAGAAGGTGAACACCGCTCTGGCCCAGGGCGCCACCACGACCACGCCGACCCCCGCGGCCAGCGTGCAACCGGTGCAGAATGTGGTCCTGCCGGTCGCCAGTGGCAGCGTCTCCTCGGCACCGCTGACCGGCTACAAGAACATCCCCCTGGGGGTGGTCGGCCACGACAACAGCGCCGCCTATCCGCCTGCCGAGATGGAGGCCCGCCTGCAGCTACTGGCGGCGCGCAATCTGCGCACCTATCGCTCCGGTGAGTATCTGGTGACCAACCTGCCCGAGCTGGATCGGCTGGTGTCCCTGGCGCGCAAGTACAACATCACCCTGCGGCCGGTGATCACCCACAAGCTGACCCAGGCGCAGGCCTACACCCTGGCCAAGCGGTACGCCAACGACATCAAGATCTGGGAGATCGGCAACGAGCAGGACTACGCCAAGGCGGGTGCGCAGGATCGCATCAACACCCTGGTCGGGATCTATCGCGGCATCAAGCAGGCCTCGGACGAGCTGGGCGCCAACCTCAAGACCACCATCAACGTGATGGCGTGCAACTCGGATGATCGCACCACCACCTCACGTTGCCCGGGTGATCGCAATGGGGCCATGTGGTTCCTCGACCAGGCCAAGGCGTCGGGCTTCAACTTCGACTACATCAGCTTCCACTACTACCCCTATGTCGACGACAAGGGCTACTGGATGGACATGTACCTGGGCCAGATACGCGCCATGGCCAACAAATACAAGACCAAGGTGTTCTTCAACGAGATGAACTGCGGCAACGTCTACCAGGGCAACACCGACGGCGGCCGCGACGGCGATCGGGCCTGCTACGACAGCGTCAAGCAGATGCTCACGGTGCTCAACACCAGCTACAGGGACGTGGTGGCGGAGATCAACGTCTACGAACTGCTCGACGAGCCGACCCTCTCGGTGGTCCACGAGCGCCACTTCGGGATGATGTATGACCTCAAGCGTCCCAAGCCGATCTTCGACATGGTGACCAGCTTCGCCAAGTAAGTCCCCGGCGCGGCCAGACCACCGCCCCCGCTGCCTGACCGGTAGCGGGGGCGGTGTCGTTTTGGGGGAGCGGCAGTGGGTGAGGGTCATTGCCGGAAGAAATCCTCAACCCCGCTTGAGCATCGCCCGCATCGCCGCCAGGGCGTCGTTGCCGCGGGCGGCCTTCTGTTCCTGGGGCGCTTCTTCCAGGCCTTCCCACTGCAGGTCCTCGGGTGGCAGTTCGTCGAGGAAGCGACTGGGGGTGCAGTCGATCAGCTCGCCGTACTGCTTGCGCCGGGTGGCGTAGGTGAAGGCCAGGGTCTGGCGCGCGCGGGTGATGCCCACGTAGGCCAGGCGGCGCTCCTCCTCGATGGTGTCGGCCTCGATGCTGGAGCGGTGCGGCAGGATTTCCTCTTCCATGCCCATGATGAACACATAGGGGAATTCCAGGCCCTTGGAGGCGTGCAGGGTCATCATCTGCACCCCGTCGGCGCCTTCCTCTTCTTCCTGCTGGCGTTCGAGCATGTCGCGCAGGACCAGCTTGGCGATGGCGTCCTCGATGGTCATCTGGCCGTCTTCATCTTTTTCCAGGATGTTCTTCAAGGCATCCAGGAGGAACCAGACGTTGCCCATGCGGAAGTCGGCGACCTTGTCGGAGCTGGCGTTCTGGCGGATCCAGTTCTCGTAGTCGATATCCATCACCATGCTGCGCAGGGCGCCGATGGGATCCTCGCCCGCGCAGTTCTTGCGGACGCCGTCCATCCAGCGCTTGAAGCGCGACAGGCGTTCGGTGAAGCGGGCGTCCAGGTGCTCGCCCAGGCCGATCTCGTCGGCGGCGGCGTACATCGAGCGATCCCGGCTGCCGGCATAGTTGCCGAGCTTTTCCAGGGTGGTGGAGCCGATCTCCCGGCGCGGCACGTTGATGACCCGCAGGAAGGCGTTGTCGTCGTCCGGATTCACCAGCAGGCGCAGGTAGGACATCACGTCCTTGACCTCCTGGCGGGCGAAGAAGCTGGTGCCGCCGGAGAGCCGGTAGGGAATCTGGTGGTGCTGGAGCTTGAGCTCCATCAGCTTGGCCTGGTGGTTGCCGCGATAGAGGATGGCGAAATCCGCGTAGGGCCGCTGGGTCTTGAGGTGCAGCGTGAGGATCTCCAGGGCGATGCGCTCGGCCTCGCCATCCTCGTTCTTGCAGCGCAATACCCGGATTGGATCGCCGTGGCCCATCTCGCTCCACAGCTGCTTCTCGAACACGTGGGGGTTGTTGGCGATGAGCACGTTGGCGCACTTGAGGATGCGACTGGTGGAGCGGTAGTTCTGCTCCAGCATCACCACCTTGAGCGAGGGAAAGTCGTCCTTGAGCTGCATCAGGTTTTCCGGTCGCGCGCCGCGCCAGGCGTAGATCGACTGATCGTCGTCGCCCACCACGGTGAACTGGGCGCGCTCCTGCACCAGCATCTTCACCAGCAGGTACTGGCTGGTGTTGGTGTCCTGGTATTCGTCCACCAGCATATAGCGGATGCGATTGCGCCAGCGCTCCAGCACCTCGGGATGCTCCTGGAACAACTTGACCGGCATCAGGATGAGGTCGTCGAAGTCGACCGCGTTGTAGGCCTTGAGGGTGCGCTGGTAGTGCAGGTAGACCACCGCGGCGGTCTGCTCCTTGGGCGTGCGCGCCTTTTCCAGGGCTTCTTCCGGCAGGATGAGGTCGTTCTTCCAGTTGCCGATGTAGTTCTTGATCTCGTCCAGGCCGTCGTCGCCCTGGTATTCCTTCTGCATGATGTCGGTGAGCAGCGCCTTGATGTCGCCCTCGTCGAAGATCGAGAAGCCCGGCTTGTAGCCCAGGTGCACGTACTCGCGGCGGATGATGTTCAGCCCGAGGTTGTGGAAGGTCGAGACGGTCAGGCCACGGCCCTCGCCGGCTTTCAGCAGGCTGGCCACCCGCGCCTTCATCTCGCGCGCCGCCTTGTTGGTAAAGGTCACGGCGCAGATGTACTGGGCGCGGACGCCGCACTGCTGCACCAGGTAGGCGATCTTGCGGGTGATGACGCTGGTCTTGCCGGAGCCGGCACCGGCCAGCACCAGCAGGGGACCGCTGATGTAGGCCACGGCTTCGGCCTGGCGGGGATTGAGCTTGGACATGGCGGACCGGGGTGACGACGCTGGGCGGGGGATTCTACCAGCGCCGGTCAGCCCTGGTCTCAGGGCTTGGGCGGTGGCGCGACGAAGGTCAGCTGGCGCGGATAGCCGTACTTCTCGCCGGGCAGCACCGGGCTGTCGAGGAACACCCCCATGCTGCGGCCGAATTCGCTGACGTGGGTGACGGCATAGTCCTGGCCGTCGGCCAGGCGGACGATGGCGCCCGGCTTGAATTCCTCGCGATTGCGCTCGGTGACCGGGATGGAAATGCCGGCGGCCTTGCGGTAGATGCCCTTGAGCCAGTCCTGGTTGGTGAAATCGTTGATCGGGGTGTTGAAGCGCCCCGGCAGGCGCTGCAGATGGCGCCCGGTACCGGGGGCGTCGTCCACCGCCAGGCGCCGGGGATAACCCACGGCCTCGGCATCCAGCGGCTTGCCCTCGATGAACACGGCCAGGTTGTCGCCGACCCGCTGGACCTCGGTGATGGCGCGCCACTCACCGTCGCCCAGCTGGACCTGCCGTCCGCTGATGAAGCCCTCGACGTTGGCCGGGGTCGCCGGAATAGTCACGCCGGCCACCCGGCGCAGGACGCCACGATCCCAGTCTTCGTTGCTGAAGTCGTTGATGGAGCTGGAGAGGAGTGGCTGGGTAGCGGAAGTCGCGTGCGATGGGCTGGCGGTCTGTGCCTGGGCCAGCGGCAGACCAAGACAGCAGGCGCAGAACAGCAGGACGGAGCGAGCCAGGCGAGTGGGCATAGAGGTCATCCTTAACGCAGGTTTCTTGTCGGTCCCATACCGGGAGTGGGCGATAGACCCCTGATGTCCCCCGGCGTTTGGCGAGCGCGGCGCAAAGCGGCAATTTTTCACCCTCGCGGCGCCGAACGGCAAGGGCTGCGTTAACCTGGGCTTTTCCCGCGGGAGTCCATCCATGAATTCGACCCTTGCCGCCGTCCCCCTGGCCAAGGCCTATCGCCTGCTCAACCACGGTCCCACGGTGCTGGTCAGCGCCGCCCACGCCGGCCGGCGCAACGTCATGGCCGCAGCCTGGGCCATGGCGGTGGATTTCGAGCCGGGCAAGGTGGCGGTGGTGCTCGACAAGCAGACCTGGACCCGCGAACTGCTGGCAGCCGAGGGCAGCTTCGTGCTCAGCGTGCCCTGCGCCGACCAGGTGGATCTGGTGCAGACAGTAGGCAATACCAGCGGTCGCGAGCTGGACAAGTTCGCCGCCTACGGCATCGAGACGCTGGCCGGCGAACAGGTCGGCGCGCCGCTGATCGCCGACTGCGTGGCCTGGCTGGAATGCCGCTTGCTGCCCGAGGCGCACAACCAGCAAGGCTACGACCTGTTTCTCGGTGAGGTACTCGCCGCCCGGGCCGATACCCGGGTGTTTCGCGAAGGCCGCTGGGATTTTCGCGGCCAGGATGGCCTGCGCACCCTGCACCACGTCGCCGGCGGTCACTTCCTGGTGATCGGCGACGGTATCCAGGGGCAGATGCTGAAGCCGAAAGCCTGAGACCGCCGACGCCAGTGCCTGGCGCCGGCGCGGCCGGGGTCAGACGCGGAAGCGCGCGACCATCTGCTGCAGATCGCCGCCCAGGCGGGCCAGTTCGTTGACCGATGCCGCGGCGTGGGCGTTGGCAGTGGCCGATTCCTCGGCCAGGCCGCTGACCTTGACCACGTTGCCGTTGATTTCCTCGGCCACCAGGCTCTGCTCCTCCACCGCGGTGGCGATCTGCTGGTTGAGACCCTGGATCTCCGCTACCGCCTGGTAGATGACCTCCAGGGCGCGCTCGGCGTCCTGGGCCAGGGTCACGGTGCCCAGGGTACGGTCGCGACTGGCCTGCATCCGCGCGCTGGCCTCGGTGGTGCCCTGCTGCAGGGTGGCGATGAGTTCGCCGATTTCCTGGGTGGACTCCTGGGTCCGCTGGGCCAGGGAGCGGACCTCGTCGGCCACCACGGCAAAGCCGCGGCCCTGTTCGCCGGCGCGAGCGGCTTCGATCGCGGCGTTGAGCGCCAGCAGGTTGGTCTGCTCGGCGATCGCCTTGATCACGTCGATGACGCTGCCGATGCGACCGCTGGCGGTGTCCAGGCGCTCCATGGCAGCGCCCAGGCCCTGCACCTCTTCGGCGGCCAGGGTGATTTCCTGGGCCGCGCGCTTGACCGTGCGACTGCCTTCGCGGGCCATGCTATCGGCGTTCTGCGCGGCGCTGGAGGCGTTGGCGGTGTTTTGCGCGACGTTGTGCACCGTGGCCGCCATCTCATTCATGGCGGTGGCCACCTGATGCATCTCGTCGCGCTGCTGGGTGGCGCCGCGGCTGGTCTGGACGCCAAAGGCCGAGAGTTCGTCGGCCGCGCTGCTGAGCTGTCCCACGCCGCTGGCGATGCCACCGACCAGCTGGCGCAGGTCATCGGCCATGGCCTGGGTGGTGCGTTGCAGTTCGCCCAGCTCGTCACGCCGATTGATCTCGCTGCGCTGGGTGAGATCGCCAGCGGCGACGCGCTTGAGCATGGCCATGGCGGTCGCCAGCGGCTGGGTGATCTGGCGGGTGATCAGCCAGGCGGCGGCGATGCCGATCAGCAGGGCGATCAGGCTGCTCAGCAGCAGCTTGAGCAGGGCGGCCTGGCGCTCGGCCGCGGCGGACTTGAGCTGGCCTTCGCCCAGCTGGTCCAGCAGCTGCACCAGCTTGTTGCCCTGCTCCTGGAGGCTGGCAACGGCGGCCTGGGCCTGGCGATTCTGGGCGACGATGGATTCGAAGAAGGCGCGATAGCGGGTCACGTCCTGGGTGGCGCTGTAGAGGCGCGCGGCGGTGTCGCCGTCGATCTGCTTCTGGGCGCTGGCCAGGGTCTTGAGCAGCTCGTCGATGACCTTGAGGGTCGCCTGGGACTTGCTGTCATCGGGGGTGCCGAGGAAGCGGCGGATGGCCAGGCGCACCCCGACCATCTGCGCCTTCATCTCGGCCATGGCCTTGAGGTCGGCGGTGCTGTAGCTGCCACCCGGAGCAAAGACCAATTCGAACAGCTGGTCGAGGGTCTCGGTAACGGTATCGGAGACCCGGGTCAGTTCCTTTTGCGCATCGGCGCTGGTCTGGTTGGCCTGTTGCAGGGCAGCGAAGCGCTCCTGATAGGTCTTCATCTCCTGCTGGATGCTGCCCAGGATGGCGACGTTGGCCGGGTTGGTCAGCAGGGTGAGGCCCTTGCCGATGTCTGCCGTCACCCTGGCCAGGGTGGCCTGTTGCCGGGTGCCGTTGGCGGCGCTGGGATCGAGCAGATAGGCCTTTTCGTCGATCCTGACGTCGAGCACGTCGGCCTTGAGCTGACCGCTGTAGCGCGTCTTGTTGATACGCTCGAGCAGGGTGTTGGCGGTGAAATAGCCGAACAGCGCCACCACCGTCACCATGACCAGCAAGGCACCGAAGCCCAGCGCCAGCTTCTTGGAAATGCCGAGATTGCTCAGCCAGGAGGCTTTGGATACAGACATGGGAATTCCGGAAGAGAGTACGAAGACCCCCTTCATCGGCCGTCCCGATCGATACTTGAAAGCCGCACGTCAGGGCCGCCTGGATCGCGGCCCCGCCGCGGACGGCGGGCGCCGTCCGCGGTGCTGCCGGATGGCTTCAGGCGGTTTCGCGGTTGTGCACGGGAACGGGCAACTCCAGCTCCAGCACCGAGATCAGCGCATTCTGCTGACGCTCGTTGAGCTGGCGAAAGCGCTGCAGCAGCAGTTGCTCGCTGGCATTGAGCAGCTCGTCGTCCGCTTCGACATGTTGCTGCTCCAGCACGCCGTCCTGTACCAGGCTGCGTTCCAGCCAGGCGACGATCTCGGTGTTCATGCTGTGCCGATGGGAACGGGCCACGGCGGCGATGCGTTCACGCATCCCGTCGGGCAGGCGGACGACGAACTTTTCCGTGGGAATACCGGCGGGAGCGCGGTGGACGTAGGGCATGGAGGACCTCCAATACGAATGGACTGACGTCAAAGCGCCGACAACAGCAGTCGACCGGCGAAGAAAACCAGCACCAGGCCCATGGTTCTCTCGAACCAGTGGCCCAGGCGCAGGAAGGTCTGGCGAACGCGCGGACTGGAAAACAGCAGGCTGACCAGGGCGAACCAGCCGGCGTTGACCGCGCACATCCACAGGCCATAGAGGCCCTGGACGGTCAGCGGCGTGCTGCCGCTGACCACGGTGGTGAAGATGGCCAGGAAGAACAGGGTGGCCTTGGGATTGGTGGCGTTGGTCAGGAAGCCGGTGAGGAAGGCCTTGCCGGGCGACTGCCGCTGCAGGTCGGCCTGCTGCCATTGGCTGTCGTCCAGCGGCGCGGCGGTGGGCTTGCTGCGGATCAGGTTGAAGCCCAGCCAGAGGATGTAGGCGCCGCCGACCACCTTGGCGACCCCCAGCAGCCAGGGCGTGGCGTGCATCAGGGCGCCGATGCCGAGCAGGGTGTAGAGCACGTGGACCGAGATCCCGGCGCCGATGCCCAGGGCGGTGCACAGGCCGATCAGGCGCCCGTATCTCACGCTCTGCCGCACGGTCACGGCGAAATCCGGACCGGGCGCCAGCACGGCGAGGAAGTGGATGGTCGCCAGGGCGAGGAATTCGCTCAGGTAGGGGGACATGTCAGCTCCAGTACGTGAGGGGTTCGGCCGCCCCGCGATAGCCCACGAAGCACGACAGCGACAGCCGTGGCTGGTCGTTGCCGGGCGTCACGGCGTGCATGCGGCGGGAATTGAAGAGAATCAGGTCGCCCGGTTCGGGGCGGATGGTCAGGCAGGGCGGGCCGAGCCGGTCGGGCTCGATGCCGTAGCTGTCGCCGCGCAGGGCGTCGAAGGCCGCCGGCGACAGCTCGCGTGACCAGAGCTGCAGTTCGCCACCCAGGCTGGGCATGGTCAGGTAGACGTTGCAGGCCAGCTGGGTGACCAGGCTTTCGGCTTCCTCGCTGCCCGGCGCGTCCTTGGCGAAGATGTCGTGGTGGGCGAGAAAGCGCACCCCCGGCTTCACCACCCGCGACAGGCCGACGTACATCTTGCGGCCCCAGAGGGTCTGCAGGCGGGCGCCGGCGGGCCAGACCTCGTCGAGGGTGCAGCGCACCAGGTCGATGGGATTGAGATAGGGGCGGCAGCGCCGGCGCAATTCTTCCAGGTTGCCGGCGACGCTGGCGAAATAGTCGTCCATCTGCGCGCGCTGGTGTTCCGCCTCGTAGAAGGCCATGCCGATGCGGCCGATACTGGGGGCGTTGGTGTAGGTGGCGAAGCCGTTGCCGAGGATCTGCTGGCCGAGGTCGTCGGCCAGCGGGCGCGGCACGAAGCGGCGCACCCGCACCGCCAGCAGGCGTTCTTCGGTGAGGCGGAGCAGGCTCTCGGTGTCGAGAGCGTCGAGTTCGAGCAGCATGGCGCTTCCTTTCTGCGGGTGAGGTGAGCGGTTGATCAGGCGCCAGCCATGTCGTAGCTCACCAGCAGGCGTCCCTTCTTTTCCTTGACGCCCAGGGCGCTCAGGGCGCCTACCGCGCGCAGCGAGCGCACGTGGGTGCCGCCGCAGGCATAGCGCGCCACGTCCTCGCCAAAGCGCACCTGGCGCTGGCCATCGGCCTGCACCTCGACGTGCAGCGGCAGGTCTTCTGCCACCAGGGCGTCGAAGTGCGCCTGCAGGACTTCGCTGTTCAGCGGTTGCGACGCCTCGCCCGGGATGAATTCGATGCGGCCTTCACCCGGCCAGTGATGGGCCTTGACCGGCTTCCAGCCATGGCTCTCGCCGATGTGGCCGAGCAGGTGCCCGGCCGAATGCAGCCGCGAATGCAGCTGGCGCCGGTCTTCGTCGACCCGGGCCAGCACGCGGCCGGGCGACAGGGGGCGGGTGGTGTGGTGCAGGATGCGGTCGCCGTCCTGGACCACCCGGGTCACCTCGGCGGTGCCGATCCAGCCGGTGTCGCTGGGCTGCCCGCCGCCCTGGGGATGGAAGGGCGTGGCCAGCAATTCGACGACATAACCGTCCTCGGCGGCGCTACAGGCGTGGACCTCGACCTCGGCGATCAGGCTGTCGCTCAGAAAATACAGGCGCTCGGTCATACGTCTACTACCTAGAAAACGAGAAACATCCTCATTCTAAAGAGCGCACGCAAGGGTGATAATCCACCCTCTCTCCAAAGGAATTTTGCGCTGTGAGCATAAATCTTCCCCTGCCGCTGCTCAGCGAGATGGCCATTTTCGTGCGGGTGGTGGAGAGCGGCAGCTTCTCTGCGGCGGCCCGTCAGCTCGGTCTGACCCCGTCTTCCACCAGTCGCAGCGTGGCACGCCTGGAGAAGGCCCTGGGCACGCGCCTGCTCAATCGCAGTACGCGCAAGCTGCGGCTGTCGGAGGCTGGGGAGGAGGTTTTTCGGCGCTGCAGCGACATGGTCGGCGCCGCGCGGGCGGTGCTGGAGGTCAGTGGCCAGTTCAACCAGGCGCCGGCCGGCATCGTCCGGCTGTCGGTACCCAAGGCGGTGGGCAGCACGGTGATCCATCCGCACATGGCCGACTTCCTGCGGCGCTACCCGGCGGTGGACGTGCAGTTGCTGCTGGAGGACCGCTATGTCGATCTGATCGACGAGAACGTCGACCTGGCCATCCGCATCACCGACCGGCCACCGCCCGGACTGGTGGGCCGCCAGTTGCTGACCATCGAGCACCTGCTCTGCGCCACGCCGCAGTATCTGGCCGAGCACGGTCGGCCCGCCCATCCCCGCGATCTGGCCGGGCACAGCTGCATCTACCTGGCGGAAGAGCCGGCCGATTCACGCTGGAAATTCCGCCAGGGCGCCAAGGTGGTCCACGTCAATGTGCGCGGGCGCTATGCCGCCAACCACACCGGGGTGCGCCTGGACGCGGTGCTCAACCACATCGGCATCGGCAGCCTGCCGCTGTTCACCGCCCAGGCGGCCCTGGCCCGAGGCGAGATCGTCCAGGTGCTGCCGGAGTGGTCCTTTCTGCCGCACTACCATGGCGGCGCCTGGCTGCTCTATCCGGCGACCCGTCACCTGCCGCCCAAGCTCAAGGTGTTCATCGACTTTCTGGTCGAGCGCCTGGGCGACCAGGCGCTGCGCCCCGGCCAGGGTGCCGCCGCGCTGCCCGAGCAGCGCTTCCAGGAATTGACCATCGGCAGCTAGGCCACATCCGATCCGTCTTTCGTGATGCTTTTCACAAGTCCTGTTACAACTGGCGGTATTAGGTGAAACGATTCACCTAACGTTTCTCTGCCTGCCGCATCGCGCTTTTCTCTGGGCCATGCTCCCCCACGGCCCGCCTGCGCGGGTGGATCGGGTTGCCACCGCGATCCTTGCCCTGGCAAAACAAGAAAGGATTTCCCCATGCTCGCTTCATCACCCTCGCTCGCCGCACCCGTGGCGGCCACCCCGCGCAAGGGGCTGGTCGTGCTCATCGCCGTGATCGCCGCCCTCGGCGGCCTGCTGTTCGGCTACGACACCGGCATCATCGGCGTCGCCCTGCTCGGCCTCGGCCGCGAATTCGCCATGGACGACACCGTCAAGCAGCTGGTGACCGGCGCCATCATCTTTGGCGCCCTGTTCGGCTGCCTCGGTACCGGCCCGATCTCCGACCGCCTCGGCCGTCGCAAGACCATCATCGGCGTGGCCCTGGTGTTCGCCCTGGGCTCGGTGCTTTCGGCACTGTCGCCCAACGTCACCCTGCTGATCCTGTCGCGATTCCTGCTCGGCCTGTCGGCCGGCAGCTCCACCCAGATCATTCCGGTGTACATCGCCGAGGTAGCGCCGCCGGAGCACCGCGGCAAGCTGGTGGTGCTGTTCCAGTTCATGGTGGTGTTCGGCATCACCGTGGCCTACTTCACCGGCTTCGCCCTGGACGAGCACTGGCGCTGGATGTTCGGCCTCGGCCTGGTGCCGGCGCTGATCCTGCTGGCGGGCATGACGGTGCTGCCGGAAAGTCCGCGCTGGCTGCTGGTCAAGGGCCGCGAGGCTGACGCCCTGGCGGTGCTGGAGCGGGTCCGCGGTGGCAAGGCCGCGGCCGAGGCCGAACTGGC
The DNA here is from genome assembly GCF_031453455.1 of Pseudomonas sp. SORGH_AS_0211. Classification (NCBI taxonomy): domain Bacteria; kingdom Pseudomonadati; phylum Pseudomonadota; class Gammaproteobacteria; order Pseudomonadales; family Pseudomonadaceae; genus Pseudomonas; species Pseudomonas sp. SORGH_AS_0211. Next base: position 4,608,658 of record NZ_JAVIZV010000001.1, read on the forward strand.
CGAGATCAAGACCGTGAGCAACGCGCCGGAAGGCAACTGGAGCGATCTGTTCTCGCCCTGGGTGCGTCCGGCCCTGCTGGTGGGCGCCGGCATCGCCATGTTCTCGCAGATCACCGGCAACAATGCGCTGATCTACTATGCACCGACCATCCTCACCCAGGCCGGCTTCTCCGACCAGACCGCGGTGCTGGCCACCGGCTGCAGCACCATCCTGGTGGTGATCATGACCGTGGTCGGCAGCTTCCTGGTGGATCGCATCGGTCGCCGCCGCTATCTGCTGACGCTGATTCCCGGCTCCATCGTCGCCCTGGCGATCATGGGCTACCTGTTCCAGGGCGCCGGTCCCCAGACCGACGTGGAGCGCTGGACGGTGGTGGCCTGCCTGGCCGCCTACCTGATGCTCAACTGCGGCGGTTTCGGTGTCTGCATCTGGCTGATCAACGCCGAGGTCTATCCGCTGTTCGTGCGCGGCAAGGGTGCCAGCGTCGGTGCCTTCAGCCACTGGGGCTTCGACCTGCTGGTGACCCTCACCACCCTGAGCCTGGTGACCAAGCTGGGCGCCGCCCACACCTTCTGGCTCTATGCCGGGATTTCCCTGGTGGCGCTGCTGTTCATCTGGCGCCTGGTGCCGGAGACCAAGGGCAAGAGCCTGGAGCAGATCGAGCACGACCTGCGCGAGCGGCGCTTCTTTCCCTATCAGCGGAAGGGCTGAACGCGAGCTCCGGTACCAGGGTCGCAACAGGAGCGGAGGTAACCTCCGCTCCTGTTCGCCTGTGCCGGAGTCCTGCCATGCGCGCCCTCACCCTCGACCTCGATCTGCTGGCTGCCGCCCTCGACAGCCGGGAGCGAGGCACCCACTTCCTCGACCTTGCAAGCGGCGCCCTGCGCCTGCTCGATCCGGACGACCTCAGTCTGGAGGAACGCGAGGAACTGGAAGATCCCGAACGCTACCTGCCGCTGCCGCGCCTGACCCAGGAGGATCGCCTGGAGCTACGCGAAGCCTTTCTGCACCAGCTGCGCCATCCCCACGCCCAGCCGCTCCTGCGTGCCGCCCTGGAGAGCCGCCGGCCGATTCGTACCTTCGACTACGAACTGGACCTCTTTCCCTCGGTACGCGAGGCCTGGCAGGCCTTCGCCCTGAATCGCCTCAAGGAGGAGGTGCTGGTACTGCTGGACGAAGCCGGCCTGGAAGCCCTGCCGGCGGATGGACGGATGCCGCTGCCGGACGATGTCCCCGAGGGTATCCGGCGGCGGTTGGAGAAGGGGCGGGAGCGGTGAGCGGCACCCTGCTGCGAGATCACCGAAGTGCGCCTTTAACGTCGATTAAAGACCTTTATAGATCTGTATAGATCGGTCTGTGCGGCGCTAGTCATGCCCGTGCCGATAGAGCTTGAGTTCCACCATCAGGTCGTCGGTGAGGGTTTCCAGGTGGGCCTGCAGGGCCTCGAGCTCGAGGTCCGCCGGAAGCGCCAGCAGGGCGGTGGCGTGAAACAGCACCTCGCTGCTCATGGGTGCCGGGCGGGTCTCGGTGGACAGGCGCTCGACGTTGACGCCCACCTGATGCAGCGCCCGGGTGATGTCGCGGACGATGCCGACGCGGTCGTTGCCCAGCAGGTCGAGCTGCACCAGCGGTGCACCCACCGCAGCCGGCTGGCCCGGCTCGCCCACCAGGATGCGCAGGCCGGGAATGGCCAGCTGCTGCAGGGTCTCCACCAGGCCGTTGCGCAATTCCGGTTCCACTTCCACCGAGAGGATGCCGGCGAACTGCCCGGCCAGGTGGGCCATGCGGCTTTCCAGCCAGTTGCCGCCCTGGGCGGCCACGCAGTCGGCCAGGGCTTCCACCAGACCGGGGCGATCGGGGGCGATGACGGTCAGGACCAGGTGTTCCATGGCGGGCTCCAGGGCGGGCAGAAGGAGTCTCCAGTCTAGCCCGCCCGATCGCCGCGGGCCTACTGGATGTCTTCGGGTTTGACGATCACCCAGTGCTGGTCCGCGTTCACCGCCACACCGGCATTGGCCTGACCCTCGGCGTTGCTCTTCATCATCGCCTCGATCTGGGTGCGGTACTTGGACTTGCGGTCGATCCACAGGTGGATGCCGTTCTTGGCGGCGTCCACGCCCTGGAACAGCATGGGGCCGTCGCTGACCGGGGTGTCGCCGCCGACCAGGATGGGTTTCTTCCAGGGATCTATGTAGGTGAGGATGGCCGCGTACTTGCCGGCGAACCAGGTGGCCGGGGTCCAGAGATAGGGCGTGACCTGCAGCTTCAGGTTGGCCTGGGGATCGTACTTGCCTTCGGCGATCTGCTTGCGGGCGGTGGTCAGGGCACCGGTGGCCGGGTCCTTGAGCAGGGTGCTGACGCCAATGACGTTTTCCGGCTTCACGCCATAGCCGTAGCGCGGATCGGCGGCCACCATGCGCACCAGCTCCTCGTGGGCGGCGCTGATCACATAGACCTCGATGCCGTTCTCCATCAGCTTGTGATAGAGCTCCTGCTGGCCGGTGAAGGGCTTGGGCGGGTTGATCTCCACCGTCTCGACGGTGTCGTCCTTGCCGTAGTAGGTGGCGGGGATCGGCTTGCCGTAGGCCATCAGCTCGTCGACGTAGCCCTTGAGCTGCTTGAGGGTGAAGCCGGAAAACACCTGGGCGACCCAGGGGTAGCAGACCAGGTCGTCGACCTCGCACAGCCGGTAGTAGTAGCTGTTGAGGCTCTCCTTGTGGCCGCCGACGTCCTTGAAGGGGATCAGCTTGAGCGAGGGATCCAGGGTGTCGCGGGTCAGCACGCCCTTCATCTCCAGGAAGGGCAGCAGGGCCTCTTCCAGGTCGTAGCGATAGCTGGTGTTGTCCATGTCGAACACCGCGTAGTTGCCCTGGTTGGCATTGGCGGCGATCAGGGCGTCGAGCTGGCGGGCGGCATCGGCCGGCCAGTGGGTCAGCTCGGTGGCGGCAGCGGTGAGGCTGAGCAGACCGCCGGCCAGGCCGGCGAGAAGGCGGGGAAGGGTGGGCATCGGCGGGCTCCGGCACGGTGACCGCGGCATGCGGTCATCTGGTCTAGACCATAGCAAAAGGTCATGACAGTTCGATGCACGGAGCGACCTGGGTGGGCGCGAGAGCGGCAGGGCCTGCCGCTCTGCGACAGGCCTGTCAGGCGGTGACGGTCTTGAAGCGCGGCTGAGCGTTGCCCTTGAACAGGGTCAGGGTCGCGACCAGGCCGAGCACGGCGGCCAGGGTCAGCCACATGCCGGGGGCGGCCTTGTTGCCGGTCTCCTGGATCAGCCAGGTGCAGACCATCGGGGTGAAGCCGCCAAAGGTCGCGGTGGCCAGGCTGTAGGCCAGGGAGAAGCCGGTGGTGCGCACATGGGCCGGCATCACCTCGGTCAGGGCCACCACCATGCCACCGTTGTAGGTGCCATAGAGGAAGGACAGCCACAGCTCGACCATCAGCAGGCGCGAGAAGCCCGGGGCGTGGGTCAGCCAGATCATCGCCGGGTAGGCGGTGAGGATGGCCAGCACGGTGGCGAAGATCAGCAGCGGACGACGGCCGACGCGATCGCTCAGGGCGCCCATCACCGGCAGCCAGATGAAGTTGGAGATGCCCACGCAGGCGGTGACGATCAGGCTGTCCAGATCGGTCAGGTGCAACTCGTGACGGCCGAAGGTCGGGGTGTAGGCGGTGATCAGGTAGAAGGAGGCGGTGGTCATGGAGACCATGGCCACGCCCGCCAGCACCACGCCGAAGTTCTGGCCTATGGAGGTCATGGTCTCGCCAAAGGTCGGCCGATGCTTGCGCGCCTCGAACTCGGGGCTCTCTTCCAGGGAACGCCGGATGATGAACAGGAAGGGCACGATCAGGCAGCCGATCAGGAAGGGAATGCGCCAGCCCCACTCACCCATCTCGGCGGGCGATAGCCAGTGGTTCAGCAGGGCGCCCAGCACGCCGGCGAAGACCACTGCGACCTGCTGGCTGGCGGACTGCCAGGAGACGAAGAAGCCCTTGCGGCCGGGGGTGGCGATTTCCGACAGGTAGACGGACACGCCGCCCAGTTCGACGCCGGCGGAGAAGCCCTGCAGCAGGCGGCCGAGCAGCACCAGCAGCGGTGCGGCGACGCCCAGGGTGGCATAGCCCGGCACCACGGCGATCAGCAGGGTGCCCAGGGCCATCAGCGCCAGGGTGACGATCAGGCCGTGGCGACGGCCGTGGCGGTCGATGTAGGCGCCGAGGAAGATGGCCCCCAGGGGGCGCATCAGGAAGCCGGCACCGAAGGTGGCCAGCGACAGCATCAGGGAGGCGAGTTCGTTGTCGCCGGGAAAGAACGTCTTGGCGATGGCCGTGGCATAGAAGCCATAGACCATGAAATCGTACATTTCGAGGAAGTTTCCGCTGACGACGCGGAAGACGGATTTGGCTTTCGAGGTGGTGGCCATGACTGCTAGCTCGGATTGGGTTTGTTATGGAGACAGCTCGCGCAGGGCGCCCAGACCTCTCGCGGGTGGGTCGCGCTATTTGTAACCTTATGTGTTGCAAAAGCGCGCTGGCAAGCTGAATCGGACCGGAACCCCCGAATTTCATGGGTTTGAAAGGTTATTGAAAGGTTCGCGACATTACGTCTGGAAATTATTGTCCAGTTGACACGTTGTCGCAGTTCAGGCGGCGAGCATTTGCCAGAACGCCGCCCCGACGCCGGCCAGACTTTCCCCGGCGATGAGCCCCGCCGCGGCGGCCAGGGCGAAGCGCTCGGCCAGGCCCGGCGCCCGCCAGCGCACCAGGGCGGTGAGCAGGGCGCCCAGGGTCATCATCAGGGCTACCGAGGCCGGCAGGATGAAGGCCAGCCCCAGGGCTGCCGAGCTGGGCAGCCAGTGCGCGCGGCGGGCGGGCAGCAGGGCTTCGGCCAGGCCCAGCAGCAAGCCGGCCAGGGCGCCCAGGACGATACCCAGGCGCATGGCGCCATCGAGGGCGCCCAGGCCCTGGGTCAGGGTCTCCGCCACCGCCTTCCACTGGGCCACCGCCGGCGCCGGCCAGGCGGCGCTGAGCAGCAGCGCCTGGGGATCGGGAATCAGCAGCCGGTAGGTGAGCACCCCGGTCACCGCGCCCAGGGCAATGCCCAGGCACTGGGCGACCACCTGCTTGGCCGGGGTGGCGCCGATGGCCTGGCCGACCTTGAAGTCGTTCATCAGGTCGGTGCTCTGGCCCGCCGCGCCGCCGGCGGTGTTGGCACCCATGAGGTTGATGTTGACCTGCCCGGGGGCGGCCAGGCCGAAGGTCAGCTGCGACAGCTGGCCGATGGCGCCGATGGGGGGAATGCCGGTGGCACCGACCACCCGCGCGGCCATGGCGGCGAGAAACAGCGCCAGGGGCAGGGCCAGCAGGGCCAGCCAGGGATCGATGCCGAACAGCTGCACCTGCAGCACCACCACCAGCAGGGCCGCCCCCAGCAGCAGCGCCAGCGGCCAGGCGCGCGGCCGCCGCCAGCCCTGGCGACGACGTTCGGCGCGGGGCAGGGTGATCAGCCGCACGGCCAGCGAAGCCAGGGTGGCGCTGACCATCAGGCTCACCCCGGGCCAGAGCAGCCATTGCACCAGGAAGGCGTATTGCGGGCCGCTGGCGCCGGCCGGCAGCGCGGCGACACCGCTGCCCAGCAGCCAGGGCGCGACACCGCCCCAGGCCAGCAGGGTGCCGAGCAGCAGCGACAGCCCGACCCTTAGGCCGATGATGCCGCCAAAGCCGAGCAGCAGCAGCGAGGGATCGAAGCTGAAGGTCAGGCGTTCCAGGGCCGGCGAGGGCGCGACTCGCGGCAGCGTCCAGGCGAAGGTGTCCACCAGCTTGACCGCCGCCGACAGCGCCAGGGCGCCCAGCAGCACCCGCAGGCGGGCCAGGGCTTCGGCGCCACTGGCATAGACCTGGCGCAGGGCTTCCAGGGTGGCCAGGCCCTCGGGGAATTTCAGGCTGGCATCGGCCAGCAGCAGGGGCCGGAGGTACCAGGCCACCCAGATGCCGAGAAAGCTCACCGCGAACACCCAGCCCATCAGGGGCAGGGTCGGCAATTCCTGGCCGGTCAGCAGGGTGTAGGCCGGGATGGGCGCGACCAGGCCGCCGGAGACGATGCTGGCCGCCGCCGAGGCCACGGTCTGGTTGATGTTGCTCTCGTGCAGCGTCCAGCCCGGTTGCTGCAGGCGGCGCCCCAGGCGGTGCCAGAGGCCGTAGCTCACCAGCAGGGCGATGATCGACATGTTGAACGACCAGCCGATCTTGAGGCCGGCATAGACATTGGCCGGGGTCAGCAGGATGCCCAGCAGCGCCCCGGTGAGCAGCGCCCGGGGGCTGAGTTCGCGCTCCACGGGCAGCGGCAGGTCGGATGCGGCGGCGTTGGCTGCGGGCAAGAGGGCCTCCTCGGTCAGGCGATCATGGCGTGGTCAGGGGACCCCCGGGCGTGGCGGTTGGTTCGCGCCCTCAGGGGTGGCGCCCGGTCCAGGTCTGGCGCAGGGCCTCGATCAGTTGGCGCAGGCCAGGCGGTGGCTGGCGCCGACTCGGGTAGTAGATGCACAGCGGCGCGCCGGGCGAGGCCCAGTCCGGCAGCACCTGCTCCAGGCGACCATCGCGCAATTCCTCGGCCACTCGCCATTCCAGGCAATAGGCCAGGGCCAGGCCGTCGAGGGCGACCTGGATCGAGGTCTCGGTCTCGTTGACCGTGAGCAGGCCGGGAACGTCGATCGTTCGGGTAGTGGCGCCGCTGCCCAGCTCCCAGCGATAGAGGGCGCCGCTGCCCAGGCGCAGGCGCACGCAGCGATGCTCGGCAAGCTCCTCCGGCTGCTGCGGTCGACCGTGACGGTCGAGGTAGGCGGGGGCGCCCACCACGATCCAGCGCAACTCGTCGGTGAGCGGCAGGGCGACCATGTCCTGGGGCACGGTGTCGCCATAGCGGATGCCGGCATCAAGGCCGTCGGCGACGATGTCCACCGGGCGATCCTCGACGCTGATGTCCAGCTGCAACTGTGGATAGGCCGCCAGCAGCCTGGGCAGGGTCGGAGTCACCAGCAGCCGCGCCGCATCGCGCGGCACGCTCAGGCGCAGGCGCCCGACCGGGGCGTTGCGGTGCTGGTCCAGCTCGCCCAGGGCCTCGCCGATGAGAGCGAAGCCCTGTTCGAGCTTTTCCGCCAGGGCTGCGCCGGCCAGGGTCGGCACCACCGAGCGGCTGGTGCGATTGAGCAGCTTGACCCCCAGCCGGGTCTCCAGCTGGCGCAGGGCATGGCTCAGCGCCGAGGTGGTGACGCCCAGTTCGATGGCGGCCTGGCGAAAGCTGCGCCGCCGGACCAGGGCGACAAAGACGTTGAGATCGGCCAGTTCACCGCGATTCAGGGTGGGCATGCACGGTCCTCGCGCGAATAAGAGCCTGTTCAAAAATGCTGCGCGTCGGCCAAACGGCGTTGAAGATGCCTTGTTTGTCTCCAGCTCGCGAGCCTTTGAACACGCTCTAGGGGTCAAGCGTTCGTTGAGCCCTATTCAACGCCTTTTGAATTAGCCTCACAAGGTTGATCCTTCCGACTGGCGTCTTTCGCCTGGAGCTTTCCATGACTGAAACCCTACGTATCCCGGGTATCGATACCCCCGTTTCCCGCATCGCCCTCGGCACCTGGGCCATCGGTGGCTGGATGTGGGGCGGTACCGACGAAGCCCGCTCCATCGAGACCATCCGTGGCGCCGTACAAGGCGGCATCAACCTGATCGACACCGCGCCGGTGTACGGCTTCGGTCGTTCCGAGGAAATCGTCGGCAAGGCCCTGGAAGGCATCCGCGACCAGGCGGTGATCGCCACCAAGGTGGCCCTGGAGTGGCCGAATGAAGAGGTGCGCCGCAACGCCAGCGCCGCGCGCATCCGTCAGGAGGTGGAGGATTCCCTGCGGCGTCTGCGCACCGATCGCATCGATCTCTACCAGGTGCACTGGCCCGATCCCCAGGTGCCCCACGAGGAAACCGCGCGCGAACTGGAGCGCCTGCGGCAGGAGGGCAAGATCCTCGCCATCGGCGTGAGCAATTATTCGCCCGAGCAACTGGAGGCCTTCCGCCAGTTCGCCAACCCTTCCACGGTGCAGCCGCCCTACAACCTCTTCGAGCGCGCCATCGAGGCCGATGTGCTGCCCTATGCCCAGCACCATGGCTTGGTGGTGCTGGCCTATGGTGCGCTCTGCCGCGGCCTGTTGTCCGGGCGCATGAATGCGCAGACGCGCTTCGACGGCGACGACCTGCGCCAGGGCGATCCCAAGTTCCAGGCCCCGCGCTTCGCCCAGTACCTGGCCGCGGTGGAGGCCCTGACCGCCTTTGCCCGCGAGCGCCATGGCAAGTCGGTGCTGGCCCTGGCGGTGCGCTGGATCCTCGATCAGGGGCCGACCATCGCCCTGTGGGGCGCGCGCAAGCCCGAGCAGCTGCAGGGACTGGACGAGGCCTTCGGCTGGCGGCTGTCCGCCGAGGACCTGGCGGCCATCGACGCCCTTCTCGCCGAGCACGTCAAGGACCCGGTGGGGCCGGAATTCATGGCGCCGCCCCTGCGGTAGGCGCATTCGAAAACTGCCCGCTCTCGGCCATGCTGCGTCAAAAATCAGCTCGGAATGCTCATTTACCACTCGTAGACTCCGCTTCCTTGCTGATTTTTGCCTTGCCTGACTTTCCCTCGGCGACTTTTCGAGATGGGCCTAGCCGACGCCGGCGGGGCACCCTGGCCCCGTCCCGTTGCCTAACGTACTCAGCCACAAGAGGTGAGCATCATGGCCAAGCGCGACGATCTCGACCACAAGCCGGAAAACGCCGGCAAGGTCGGCGAGACCCACAAGGAACTCAATCAGGGCGGTGAAGAGCAGCGTCCGCAGGACAGCAAGCGACCCGAACAGCCCAAGGAAAACCCGGATCCGGGTTACTGAGACAGGCATCAAACGACAAGGGCGCACCGGTTCGAATCGGTGCGCCCTTGCTTTTGCTACCGAGGTCACTTGCTGACCTCGGCCATCCTGCCGGTCAGATGCTGCGCGGTGGGATGGCCATGCCACTCTCGTCGCCTACCGCTCCAGGGGTATTGCCGCTGGCCGCGGTGCGGCCGACATTCATGCCCGCTGTCGCCTGGGTGGCCCCAAGGGTGCTGCCGGTGCCCGCCCTCGGCGAGCCTGCCATGGATTCGACCCCGGCATCGGGATCATTGCTCAGGTTTCTGGGCGCAGTCCCCGCACCTGCCGGCTGGCTGTCGTTGGCCTGGGTGGCCTGACGCGTCTCCTTCGCCACATCCTGTCCTGCCGCCTTGACCTGCTCGTAGCCACTGCTCGCGGCCTGCTTGGCCTTGGCGGTCAGCTTGTCACTGTGCCTGCCCAGGGCGCGGTCCTCGGTCTCGGTGCGTGGCAGGGAAGCGCCCAGCAGGGCACCGAGGGCTATGCCCAGCGCACCGACCACCAGTGGCTGGTCGCGCAGCAGGGTCTCGAAGGTGCCCTTGAGCTGTTGCGCCTGATCAGCCAGGGTGTCCTTTGCCTGCGCAGCGGTATCGCTCAGCCGCTCCCCGGTCTGGGAGGCCTTGGCCGATACGCTCTCGCCCAGGCCGGTCACCTTGTCGCGGACATCGTGACTGCCACGATTCAGGGAATCGCGGGTATGGCCCGCGCTGTTGGCGACCGAGTCCAGCGCACCGGACAGCTTGTCCTTGAGCGGGGTGCCCGTGGTGGCCGGCGCCGGTGTGCGATTCTGCCCCAGCGCCAGCCACAGCAGGCCTACGGAGGTCAGCACCGCCGGAACCGGATTGGCCTTGAGGGTGTTGCCCAGGTTATGGGCGAACTCACCGCCATGGCCCTTGGTGTAGGACAGCGCCTGGTCGAACAGCTGGCCAGGCGACAGTTGGCTTTCCAGGGCCCCTACCAGGTCTTCGATACGCTCGCGCTTCTGGTCGATCTCGCGCTCGAGCTCGTCGGGATTCTTGCGGGATTCCTGATCAATCTGATCGGTGATGCTCATTGTGCGGCTCTCCGTACGGCGTCCTTGTCCTTCTGCAGGCTGTTGACGGTGCGATCAGGGGTGAAGTGGGACGGCTCGAACTGCTTCTTGCCCGACTGCAGCATGATGAAGCCGATCACCATGACCACGGCGCCCACCAGCAGCGCGGCGGCCCAGGGGGTGAGGTACTGGGAGAGGAAATAGACGATGCCCATGAGCAGCACGATGAAGCCGGCCAGCAGCACGATGGCGCCGGCCGCGACCCCGGCCACACCGGCCTTGGTGGTGCGCAGCGACTCGCCCAGTTCGGCCTTGGCCAGCGCCAGTTCCTTGGTGAACAGCGCCGGTACCTCGTGAACCAGCTGCTTGACCAGGCCGACGACCGAAGTATCGCCCTCGGCGGGACGCGGAGTGGGATTCTCGTTGATCATGGCTGCTTGTCTCCGCTCAGGGTGGGACGGTCCAGATGGCTGGACGAGATGCCGGTGTTCAGGCTGCTGTCGGTACGCGCCGGGTTGATCGCCGCACCGCCGATGGGGTCACCGCTGCCGGTGGTGGTCGGCGTGTGGATGCCAGGACCCTTGGGAATGTTGTTGGTGTGGATGACGTCGGCTCCGGCCGCCGGCTCCACCAGTTCGTTTTCCGCGGCGACCGAGGGAGTGGTCAGTGAGGGCATCTCGTTCGAGCCGCTGACACCCGGGCTGCTACCGGTGTCCGGCTGGCTGGAGGCCTTGAGAAAGCGCGACAGGCCGAAGCCGATGGCGATGCTGCCGGTGAGGAACAGCGCCGGATTCTCCCGTGCCAGGGTGCCGGCCTGGTGCAATAGCTGCTCGGCGCTCTTGCCGCGCAGATCCTCGGCCAGGCCGGTCAGGCTCTGCGCCATGTCGCTGACGTAGTGCGCCAGGCCCAGGGTGTCCTTGTCTTCCAGTTCGTCAGCGGCCGCCTGGGCGCCTTGGGCAATGGCACCGAGCTGGTCGGCAGCGGTGTCCCGATAGTGTTCGAAGTGGGCAGCGCCTTCTTGCTTGGCGTCTTGCACCGTGTCCTTGGCGACCTCCTTGAGGTCGTGCAGATGGGCCTCTGCCGAGGTGCCGTCCTTGGCCTGCGAGGTGCTTCCCTGAGCCGTATCGAGGGGGTTTGTCATACTCGTCTACCTGTTTGCAGAACCTGGTAATGGCCGGCGGAGAGCTGTCGGCGACCGTTCGTGTGCCTTGCCTTTAAGGTGACCGGGACAAGCGAGCGGCAGTTCTCGCACCGCCGTGGTTTAGCGGCAAAGCTGACAAACGGTTTTACCTACACATCTAGCTACAAGCGCAGCGGCCATCGCAGGGGCAGGCTCTGGAGCGGGCAATGAAACGCAGTCGCACTGGCAGCAACCATTCGTCTTGCCCATGGTGGCGATATGCAAATTCGATGAACGATTTTTCGCCCGGTGCGGTCGATTTCTGCAGACGTTGTTGTTCGCGCTCCTTCAAGCGAACCCTCTTTCTCTTCACGTCCTGACAGGAGATCTCTCATGGCCGTAGCCAATGCCAAGCAAGAACTCAAGACCGTTTCCAGCGTCAAGCAGAAGGCCCATCAGGGCGAAGACGCCACCCTGCAGAACCAGCAGGCCGTAGGCGAAGCCCTGGCCGTGCTGCTGTCCGATGTCTTCGCGCTGTACATCAAGACCAAGAACTACCACTGGCACATGAAGGGCTCGCACTTCCGCGACTACCACCTGCTGCTGGAAGAGCAAGCCACCCAGCTGTACGGCATTACCGACCTGATCGCTGAGCGCGCCCGCAAGATCGGCCAGCCTACCGTGCGCTCCCTGGAGCAGATGGTGCAACTCAAGCGCCTGGCCAGCAGCGATGCCACCGACCTGTCGGCGGACCAGATGCTGACCGAGCTGCACGACGACAACCAGTCGCTGGCCGCCTACATGCGCACCACCCACACCCTGACCGACGACGCCAATGACGTGTCCACCACCAGCCTGCTGGAAGAGTGGATCGACCAGGCCGAAGAACGTGCCTGGTTCCTGGGTCAGACCGTCGGCAAATAAGCCGCGGGAACTGTCGAAAAGCCCGTCTCCGGACGGGCTTTTTCATGAGCGCTCGCCAGGGCGCGGGGTTGCTGCTGGTACTGGCGCGGGGTGCAGCCGAACTCGCGGCGGAATACCGCGTGCAGGTACTGCGCCGAGGTGAAGCCACAGCGCCGGGCGACTTCCGCCAGGCTCGGGGCTTCTTCCTGCAGCGCCACGGCTGCGGCGGCCAGCTTGAAGCCGAGAATCTCGTCATGGACGCTGCGCCCCAGTTCGCGGCGAAAGGACGCCTCCAGGGCCGAGCGGGAAATGCCGACATAGCTGGCCACCTGGTCGGTCTTGATGCCCTGGCAGGCGTATTGGCGGATGAAGTGCAGGGCGCGCATCACCTGGGGATGCCGCACCGGCTGGTGGCGACTGGAGGCCTGGACGTTGATGCCCTCCGGCGGGATCAGCACCCGGGGCGCCCCCAGTTCGACACCGTGCAGGCGCTGGTGCAGCAGGCGCGCCGCCTCGCGGCCGATGGCCTCGGTCCCCTGGATCACCGAGGTCAGGGGTACGCGGGTCAGGGTGCGCGCCAGGGGGTCGTTGTCGATGCCCACCAGCGCCACCTGTTCCGGCACCGGGATGCCGGCGGTGAAACAGGCCTGCAGGAGTTGCCGCGCCCGGGCGTCGGTGACGGCCAGGATGCCCACCGGCTTGGGCAGGGCTTCCAGCCAGGCGATCAGCTGTTCCACCGCGGTATCCCACAGCGGTGCGCTGGTCTCCAGGCCGCGATAGATTTCCACTGGCAGGCCGTCACGGCGGAGCAGGGCGGCAAAGGCCGCCTCGCGCTCGCCGGCCCAGCGATTGGTGTCGGCGGCGGGCAGGCTGAAGCAGGCGAAGCGGGTCAGGCCGGCTTCGATCAGGTGGTCATAGGCCAGTCGCACCAGGGCGGCATTGTCGGTGGCCACATAGGGGATGCCGGGTGGGTAGTCGCCAGGGGCCGCGTAGGAACCACCGATGGCCACTACCGGCAGCACGCTGTGGGCCAGGGCGGCACTCACCGCCGGGTCGTCGAAGTCGGCGATGATGCCGTCGCCCTGCCAGCGTTCGATGCCCTTGAGCCGACAGAGGAAATCCTCTTCCAGGAACAGATCCCAGCGCGCCCGGGTGCCGCTCAGGTAGTTGCCGATGCCGGCCAGGATGCCTCTGTCGTAGATCTTGCTGCCGTTGAACAGCAGGGCGACGCGGTGGACGGGCGGCTGGCTGGGCATGACAGGATTCCGGCAGGAGGCGCGGGCGGGGCTCCAGACTACGACCGGCGCGTGCGCTGCTCAAGCGGCAAAATCGCACCCGCCTCTGGTGATTTTCACAATAGGCAGTCCGGGTGGCGGCGCTACCATCGACGCAAACCGGTACGCCGTATCGGGTGCGACAGATAAGAACAAGGACAACGCCATGGCTTATTTCCCCAATGTCGAGAAGGTCCGCTATGCCGGCCCCGACAGCACGTCCCCGCTTGCCTTCCGCCACTATGAAGCCGACCGCCTGGTCATGGGCAAGCCCATGCGCGAGCACCTGCGCATGGCGGTCTGCTACTGGCACACCTTCGTCTGGCCGGGTAGCGATGTCTTCGGCCAGGGTACCTTCCAGCGGCCCTGGCAGGCGGCGGGTTCGCCCCTGGAGCAGGCCCGCGCCAAGGCGGCCGCCGCCTTCGAATTCTTCAGCAAGCTGGGCGTGGACTATTATTGCTTCCACGACACCGACGTCGCCCCCGAAGGCGCCAGTTTCGCCGAGTACCGCGAGAACTTCGCGCGCCTGGTGGACGATCTGGAACGCCACCAGAGCGAGTCCGGCCTCAAGCTCCTGTGGGGTACCGCCAACTGCTTCAGCCACCCGCGGTATGCCGCCGGCGCCGCCAGCAATCCCGATCCGGAAGTCTTCGCCTGCGCCGCCACCCAGGTCTGCACGGCGATGAACGCCACCCACCGCCTGGGCGGCGAGAACTATGTGCTGTGGGGCGGCCGCGAAGGCTACGAGACCCTGCTCAACACCGACCTTGCGCGCGAGCGCGAGCAACTCGGCCGCTTCATGCGGATGGTGGTGGAGCACAAGCACCGCATCGGCTTCCAGGGCGATCTGCTGATCGAGCCCAAGCCCCAGGAGCCCACCAAGCACCAGTACGACTATGACGTGGCCACCGTCTTCGGCTTCCTGCAGCAGTTCGGGCTGGAAAAGGAGATCAAGGTCAACATCGAGGCCAACCACGCGACCCTCGCCGGGCACAGCTTCCAGCACGAGATCGCCAGCGCCGTGGCCCTCGGCGTGTTCGGCAGCATCGACGCCAACCGCGGCGATCCGCAGAACGGCTGGGACACCGACCAGTTCCCCAACAGCGTCGAGGAAATGACCCTGGCGATCTACGAGATCCTCAAGGGCGGCGGCTTCACCCGCGGCGGCTTCAACTTCGACGCCAAGGTGCGGCGCCAGAGCCTGGACGACGTCGACCTGTTCCACGGCCACGTGGCGGCCATGGACACCCTGGCGCTGTCGCTGGAACGCGCCGCGGCGCTCCTGCAGGACGACCCCCTGGGCAAGTTCAAGGCCGAGCGCTATGCCGGCTGGGACCAGACCCTCGGTCAGCGCATCCTCGGTGGCCAGCTGAGCCTGGAACAACTGGCCGAGCACACCTTCAGCCAGGGTCTGGCGCCCCAGCCGGTGAGCGGTCGCCAGGAGCTGCTCGAAGGCGTGGTCAACCGTTACCTGTACCGCTAGCGATCGCGAGCGGGTCGGCAGAAAAGCCTGCCTGACCCGCTTGTGCAAGCGCGCTGAATCGTTACACTCAAATCCGTTCTCTCGCTCCACAACAACAATAACCAAGGACGCCACCATGAATTTCAAGACGACCCTGCTCGCCGGTCTGCTCGCCCTGTGCACCACCGGTTTCGCCCAGGCCGACGCCCAGCATCCCAAGATCGGTTTCTCCATCGACGACCTGCGCCTGGAGCGCTGGGCCCGTGACCGCGACTACTTCGTCGCCGCCGCCGAGCAACTCGGCGCCAAGGTCTATGTGCAATCCGCCGACGCCAACGAGCAGCGCCAGCTGTCGCAGATCGAGAACCTGATCTCCCGCGGCGTGGACGCCATCGTCATCGTGCCCTTCAACGCCACGGTGCTGAACAACGTGGTGGCCGAGGCCAAGAAGGCCGGGGTCAAGGTGATCTCCTATGACCGCCTGATCCTCAACGCCGACATCGACGCCTACATCTCCTTCGATAACGAGAAGGTCGGCGAGATGCAGGCCGGTGGCGTGCTCAAGGCCCAGCCCAAGGGCAACTTCTTCCTGCTCGGCGGCGCGCCCACCGACAACAACGCCAAGATCCTCCGCCAGGGCCAGATGAAGGTCCTGCAGCCGGCCATCGACAAGGGCGACGTCAAGGTCGTCGGCCAGCAGTGGGTCAAGGAATGGAACCCGACCGAGGCCCTGGCCATCGTCGAGAACGCCCTGACTGCCAACGACAACAAGATCGACGGCATCGTCGCCTCCAACGACGCCACCGCCGGCGGCGCCATCCAGGCCCTGGCCGCGCAGAAGCTGGCCGGCAAGGTCGCCGTGTCCGGTCAGGACGCCGACCTCGCCGCCATCAAGCGGGTGATCGCCGGGACCCAGACCATGACCGTCTACAAGCCGCTCAAGCTGATCGCCTCCGAGGCGGCCAAGCTGTCGGTGCAACTGGTGCGCAACGAGAAGCCGGCCTTCAACTCCAGCTACGACAACGGCACCAAGAAGGTCGACACCCTGCTGCTCACCCCCACCGAGCTGACCAAGGCCAACGTCGACCTGCTGGTCAAGGACGGCTTCTACACCCAGGCCCAGATCGACGGCAAATAACCACTGGCCACCGGCTGGCCGTCTGACGCCTGGCGTCCGGCGGCCCCTGGGCAAGGAGCGGCCATGGCCGACTATCTGCTGGAAATGCACGGCATCGCCAAGAGCTTTGGCGGGGTGCGGGCGCTGGACGGCATCGATCTCAAGGTGCGTCCGGGCGAATGCGTAGGGCTGTGCGGCGAGAACGGCGCCGGCAAGTCCACCCTGATGAAGGTCCTCTCGGCGGTCTATCCCCACGGCACCTGGGAAGGCGAGATCCGCTGGGACGGGCGGCCCCTGGAGGCCCAGTCCATCGCCGAGTCCGAGGCGGCCGGCATCGTCATCATCCACCAGGAACTGACCCTGGTGCCCGATCTGTCCGTGGCCGAGAACATCTTCATGGGCCACGAACCGCGCCGCTTCGGCGGGCGGCTGGACTATCCCACCATGCTGCAGCGCTCGGCCGAGCTGATGCGCCGGCTCAAGGTGCCGGACATGAACGTGGCCCTGCCGGTGTCCCAGTACGGTGGCGGCCTGCAGCAACTGGTGGAGATCGCCAAGGCGCTGAACAAGAACGCCCGGCTGCTGATCCTCGACGAACCGACCTCGGCGCTCACCACCTCCGAGATCGCCGTGCTGCTGGACATCATCCGCGACCTCAAGGCCCAGGGCGTGGCCTGCGTCTACATCTCGCACAAGCTCGACGAGGTGGCGGCCATCTGCGACACCATCACGGTGATCCGCGACGGCAAGCACATCGCCACCACGCCCATGGCCGAGATGGACATCGACCGCATCATCACCCAGATGGTCGGCCGCGCCATGACCAACCTCTATCCACAGATCCCCCACCAGATCGGTGAGGTGATCTTCGAGGCGCGTCACTTCACCTGCCTGGACGTCGACAATCCCCAGCGCAAGCGCGTCGACGACGTCTCCTTCGCCGTGCGCGCCGGCGAGATCCTCGGCATCGCCGGGCTGGTGGGTGCCGGGCGCACAGAGCTGGTCTCGGCCATCTTCGGTGCCTACGACGGCCGCTACGAGGGCGAGGTCTGGCTCAATGGCCAGCGCATCGACACCCGCACCCCACTGAAATCCATCCGCGCCGGCCTCTGCCTGGTACCGGAGGATCGCAAGCGCCAGGGCATCATTCCCGACCTGGGCGTGGGCTCGAACATTACCCTCACGGTACTGGACAGATTCGCCCACCTGAGTCGCATCGACAGCGAGGCGGAACTGTCCTGCATCGACACCGAGATCGCCCGGCTGCAACTCAAGACCAGCAGCCCCTTCCTGCCCATTACCGGCCTCTCCGGCGGCAACCAGCAGAAGGCGGTGCTCGCCAAGATGTTGCTGGCGCGGCCCAAGGTGCTGATCCTCGACGAGCCCACCCGTGGCGTCGACGTCGGCGCCAAGTTCGAGATTTATCGGCTGATCGGCCTGCTCGCGGCGGAGGGCGTGGCCATCGTCATGGTCTCCTCGGAGCTGGCCGAGGTGCTCGGCGTCTCCGACCGGGTGCTGGTGCTCGGCGAAGGCCGGCTGCGCGGCGATTTCCCCAATGAGAATCTGACCCAGGAGCGGGTACTGGCCGCGGCCCTGGGCACCACCGAACGGGCGGTCGCCCAAGCCCGGGAGCACTTCTGATGCACGCCGTGAAACAGCTGTTCACCCGTTACAAGATGCTCGCCCTGCTGATCGCCGTGGCCCTGATCTGGCTGTTCTTCAGCTGGCAGACCGAAGGCGGCTTCGTTACCCCGCGCAACCTCTCCAACCTGCTGCGGCAGATGTCCATCACCGGCATCCTCGCCTGCGGCATGGTGCTGGTGATCATCGCCGGCGAGATCGACCTCTCGGTGGGCTCGCAACTCGGCCTGCTCGGCGGGGTGGCGGCGATACTCGACGTCACCTACCACGTGCCCCTGCCGATCACCCTGCTGGCGGTGGCCGCCGGCGGTCTGCTGATCGGCCTGATCAACGGCTACCTCAGTGCCTATCGGGGAATACCGTCCTTTATCGTCGGCCTCGGCGGCATGCTGGCCTTTCGCGGTGTGCTGCTCGGTCTCACCGGCGGCGTCACCGTCGCCCCGGTGTCGCCGGAACTGGTCTACCTCGGTCAGGGCTACCTGCCGCCGGTGGTGGGCAGCGCCCTGGGCGTGCTGCTGTTCGCCGTGGCCGTGGTGCTCACCTGGCGCCAGCGCAGCAAGCGCAAGACCCTCGGCCTCGCCCTGGCGCCGCTGTGGCGCGACGTGCTGCGGGTGGCGGTGATCGGCGTGGTGCTGGCGGCCTTCATCCAGACCCTCAACCGCTACGACGGCATCCCGGTGCCGGTGCTGATCCTGCTGGTGCTGCTCGGGGTGTTCAGCTACATCACCAGCCAGACGGTATTCGGCCGGCGCATCTATGCGGTGGGCAGCAACCTGGAAGCCACGCGGCTATCGGGCATCAATGTCCAGGCGATCAAGCTCGGCATCTTCGGCCTGATGGGCGTGATGTGCGCCCTGGCCGGTCTGGTCAACACCGCCCGCCTGGCCGCCGGCTCGCCGTCGGCCGGCACCATGGGCGAACTGGACGCCATCGCCGCCTGCTTCATCGGCGGCACCTCGATGCGCGGCGGCTCGGGCACCGTCTACGGCGCGCTGCTCGGCGCCCTGGTGATCGCCAGCCTGGACAACGGCATGTCCATGCTCGATGTGGACAGCTACTGGCAGATGATCGTCAAGGGCAGCATCCTGGTCCTGGCGGTCTGGGTCGACGTCAGCACCCGCACCAGCCGGCGCTGAGCGGCACGACCAGGGGTGGGTGAGGCAAAGCCGTCATCCACCCTGCGACAAGGCCCACCTCATTCCGTATCGTTCCCTCTCCCCCTGGGAGAGGACTGGGGTGAGGGCGCAGCCAACGCTCACTCCTTCCGGCAAGCTCCCCTCAACTCTCGAACCGCTGCACCCGCGGACCACGCTGGCGCAGGTCGGCGAGGCTTGCCGGACTCAGGCTGCCGAGCGCCCGGTCGAGGTCGCGCTGCAGGTCCTTGATCACGGTGGCCAGGGTGGCCGTGCATTCCAGGCTGCACAGCGGAATGGCCTTGGTGACCGTGACCGCGCGGGCCGTGTCGGTGACGGTGAACAGCAGGGTGCGATCGGCGCGCCGCGGGACCGCCAGGCAGGAGTGTGTACTGAAGGCGGTAATCAACATGTCGATGGCGTCTTGCATGGGCCTTTCATCCTTGGCATGACCGTGAAAGCGTCCGCGTCAGACGCTCCCGGGCGCTGAAAGGTTCATTCCAGAGCGCTGGCGCGGGTGTGAGCCGTTCCTGCGCGCCGGGACGCTCGGCTGCGGAACGACTGGCGGCTGTCCCTCGACCGCGACCGGCAGCGCCCACCGGGCGGGTTCCACGCGCGGCCCGACCCGGCCGCTGGGGATAAGCGGGACGCCACACCATCCATCCCCGGCCTTTGACGCCCACGCCGGGCTGCGGCAGAGTGCGCGCCCTTTTGGTGGTGCGGAGTCGGCGATGAATGCGGTGGTGGTGGCGGTAGGACTCATGCTGATGTTGAGTCTGGCCCGGGTGCATGTGGTGGTGGCGATGATCGCCGGGGCGGTGGCCGGTGGCCTGGTCGGCGGCCTCGGCCTGGAAGGCACCCTGCTGGCCTTCAATGCCGGCCTGGGCAATGGCGCCAAGGTGGCGCTCTCCTATGCGCTGCTGGGCGCCTTCGCCGTGGCCATCAGCCAGTCGGGTCTGGCGCACATGCTGGCCGATCGGGCCCTGGGGCTGATGGAGCGGCAGGCCAGCCAGGGCGGACGCTCGCTGCGCTGGGCGCTGCTCGGTCTGCTGCTGGCGGTGTCCATCGCCTCGCAGAACATCCTGCCCATCCACATCGCCTTCATCCCGCTGCTGGTGCCACCGCTGCTCTATGTGCTGACGCGCCTGGAGCTGGATCGCCGGCGGCTGTCCTGCGTCATGACCTTCGGCCTGATCGCCCCCTACATGTTCCTGCCGGTGGGCTTCGGCAGTCTCTATCTGCACGACATCCTCCTGGCCAGCGTGGCCCGCGCCGGCGTTGACGTCAGCGGCGTGGACCCGAGTCGCGCCATGCTGCTGCCGGCCCTGGGCATGGTGGTCGGCCTGCTGCTGGCGGTTTTCGTCAGCTATCGCCGGCCGCGGCGGTACGACCTGAGTCTGGTGGCGCGCACCGAGCGGGCCGACCGCCCCTACAACGGCCGCACCCTGCTGGTGGCGCTGGTCGCCGTGATCGCCGCCTTTGGCGTGCAGCTCTGGCTGGACTCCATGATCCTCGGTGCCCTGGTCGGCTTCGTGGTCTTTACCGCCACCGGCGTGGTGCGCTGGCGCGAGGCGGACGACCTGTTCAGCGAGGGCGCGAAGATGATGGCGGTGATCGGCTTCATCATGCTCACCGCCGGCGGCTTCGCCGAGGTGCTGACCGCCACCGGCCAGATCAAGGACCTGGCCGCCACCGCCGCCGGCCTGATCGGTGACAACCGCGCCCTGGGCGCGCTGCTGCTCCTGTTGCTGGGCATGCTGGTGACCCTGGGCATCGGCTCGTCCTTTTCCAGCGTGCCCATCCTCGCCGCCATCCTGGGGCCGCTGTGCCTGCACCTGGGCTTTTCGCCGCTGGCCATCGTCTGCCTGATCGGCACCGCCGGGGCGCTGGGCGACTCGGGTTCGCCAGCCTCGGATTCCACCCTGGGCCCCACCTCGGGCCTCAACGTGGACGGCCAGCACAGCCATATCTGGGACACCGTGGTGCCGTCCTTCCTGCACTTCAGCCTGCCGATGCTGCTGTTCGGCTGGGCCGCGGTGCTGCTGCTGTAACCGGCGATTGCCGCCCGGGCGCAAAGCCCCGGCCGGGCGGGTCCAAGGCCTACAGCCAAGGAGCCGCCCCATGTCCAGCCCCAACCTCCGTGTCGAACCCCTCATCGCCGCCGACCTGCCGGCCACTACCGAGGTGGTGCGCCTGGCGTTCGCCACCTGGATGGGCGCCGCCGAACCGGGCGAATTCTGGAACGATCGCGACTATGTGCGCAGCCGCTTCGCCGCGCCCCACACCGCCTGGTTCAAGGCCCTCGACGGCGAGCGGCTGGTCGGCGCCGTCTGCGTCACCCGCTGGGGGCGCCACGGCATCCTCGGCCCGCTGGCGGTGCATCCGGACTACTGGGACGCCAAGGTGGCCAAGGCGCTGATGGGCGCCGCGGTCGAGCAGCTCGATGCCTGGCAGCTGGTGCATGCCGGACTCTTCACCTTTCCCGACAGTCCGCGTCACCTGGGGCTCTACCAGGGCTTCGGCTTCTGGCCGCGTACCCTGACCGCGGTAATGGCGCGTCCGCTGCAAACGCAGGCGGCGCCGCCGGCGCTGCGCTTTTCCCTCTCGGCCGAATCCGACCGGCTGCTGGCGGCCTGCGCTGAACTGGGCCGGGCCAATGCGCCGGGGCTGGATGTCTCCGCCGAAATGGCCGCGGTGCGCGCGCAGGGGCTCGGTGAGAGTCTGCTGCTGCAGGACGCGCAGGGTCGGGCGGAGGGTTTCGCCGTCTGCCATTTCGGGTCTCACAGCGAGGCGGGCACCGGGGTCTGCTATGTGAAGTGCGCGGCGGTCCTGCCCGGGGCGGGGGCGGAGGCGCGCTTCGCCCGGCTGATCGCCGCCTGCGACGGCCTGGCTCGGGACCACGGCCAGCAGCGACTGCTGGCCGGCGTCAATACCGCCCGCCTGGGTGCCTACCGGTGGCTGCTGGCGGAAGGCTTTCGCAGCGAGATCCTGGGCATCACCCTGCACCGCGGCGAAGCCCATTACGATCATCCCGAGGTCTGGCTGCTGGACGACTGGCGCTAGCCGGGCAACGCGGCGTCCGCAATGGAAAAAAGGCTCTGGAATGGACTCAAGAGCGAAGCGGCAAGGCCGATACAGTGACTCGGATCGCGTGCAGCCCTTGCCGCGGCTGCTCCCTCTGAGGATTCGATCATGGCCTTGCTCAAGCACTACTCGATCATGCGCGCGCTGGACGTTCTGGCCGCGGCGACCGAAACCGCCACGCCCCTGGCCGAGAGTGGCGGCTTCCAGGGCAATCCCACCCTGGCACGACTGGCCAAGGGACTGCAGGCGCTGCTGCTGCAACAGCATGAGCTGCAGCAGCAGGTGCAGATCCTGAATCAGGACAATGCCGCGCTGACTGCCCGGGTCGCCGAGAGCGAGGCGCTGGCCAGGCGCCTGGGAACCCGCTTCGATATGGTCAGCCAGGGCTCCAGCGAAGGCCTCTGGGACATGGAGGTGGTGGCCGGCGATCCGGTCAATCCGCGCAATGCCTTCTGGTGGTCGGATCAGTTCCGCGCCCTGCTCGGTTTCCGCGACGAAAACGATTTTCCCAGCCAGCTGGGCAGCTGGGCCAAGCGCCTGCATCCCGAGGACAGCGCCTGGGTGCTGGACGCCTTTGCCGCCCACATGAAGGATCGCACTGGCCAGACGCCCTTCGATGTCCAGTACCGCATCGCCCTGAAATCCGGCGAATTACCGCTGGATGCGCGCCACCGGCGCGACCCAGCGCGACGAGCGCGGCGTACCGCTGCGGGTGGCCGGCTCCCTGCGCGACATCCATGACCAGCGCCTGCGCGATCAGGAGCTGGACGTCACCCTGACCCGTTTCGAACTGGCGCGGGAGATGCTCAACGACGGCCTCTGGGACATGGAGGTGATCGCCGGCGATCCGCTCAACCCCAAGAATCCCTTCTGGTGGTCGCCGCAATTCCGTCGCCTGCTCGGCTACGAGACCCTCCAGGAATTCCCCGATGTGCTGGACAGCTGGGCCTCGCGCCTCTACCCGGAGGACCGCGACCGGGTCCTGGAAGCCTTCGGTTCGCACATCAATGATCGCAGCGGCCGCACCGGCTTCGACATCACTTATCGGCTGGTGCTGAAGAACAACGAGGTGCGCTGGTTCCGCGCCCGCGGCCAGACCCGGCGTACCGCCGATGGCACCCCGCTGCGGGTGGTGGGCGCGCTGGCCGACGTCCACGCCCTGCACGAGCAGGAATCCCTGCGCGGCAGCCAGGAAGACCAGCACCGCACCGTGGAAGAGAACCTGCAGAAGGTGACCGAGATCGTCGGCTCCATCCAGGGCATCGCCGCCCAGACCAACCTGCTGGCGCTCAACGCGGCCATCGAGGCCGCCCGCGCCGGTGAAGCGGGCCGCGGCTTCGCCGTGGTGGCGGACGAGGTGCGCAAGCTGGCCACCCGCACCTCGGAGGCCACCCAGCGGGCGGCCGACATGATCCGCAAATAAACGCGCCTGGCCTCAGGCGTCGCCGGCGGTCGCCTTCTTGCGCGACCGGCTGCGCGGCTTGGGTGCCGGTGGGGCGACGCTGCTCTGGATGCCGCCGACCTGGGTCAGGTTGTCGTCGGGCTGGTCTTCCAGTTCGCGGTTGGCCTGAAACCAGTGCTCGAAATCCTGGCCATGGGGACGACCTTCGCGTTCCCAGATTTCATAGGCGCGCTGGCGGATGCGTTCTTCGAGTGTCATACCGGTAACTCCAAAAGGGGCAGTGGAGAGCGGTCGGCGGGTCCGGCGCTCTTCCTGACTAGGCCCGGGACGACCGCGAAAAGTTTCTCCAGCGCTCCAGCGTCGCGGTTCAGCGTGCCGCTTGCCGGGCTCTGGCATGCCGCTTCCGTCGCCAGGACCGTTCGTCGGTGCCCGGCTAGCCCTGCCAGGCGCGGCGATAGGCGCCCGGTGCCACCCCGTAGGCCTGCTTGAACTGGCGGGTGAGATGGCTCTGGTCGGCGAAGCCCAGTTGCAGGGCTACCTCCAGCGGTGCCCAGCCGGTGCGCAACAGCCCCTGGGCGCGGGTCAAGCGCTGCTGCTTGAGCCAGGCATGGGGTGGCAGGCCCGTCGCCCGGCGAAACACCCGCAGGAAATGAAAGGGCGACAGCCCCACCGCCTTGGCCAGTTCTTCGAGGCTGGGCGGTTGCTGCAACCGCTGGCCGAGCAATTCGCGGGCGCGCTGCACCGCCAGGGGTTCGCGACCCGGTTCTGCCGGGCTGCCCAGCCGGGCATGGCGTCCGAACAGCAGGAGCAGCGCCTCGCGCCAGGCGGTCTGCTGCTCCAGCGCCTCGGCGCCATGGTCGGCCAACCGATGCAGATGGCTGAACGCTGCACTCACCTGGGGATCGTGCAGCACGCTGGTGGCGAAGGCCGGGGTAGCGCCCAGCGGGCGTCCCAGCTCGGCGAAGACCGGCGCCAGCTGCGCCAGCGTCGGATAGAAGCCGCGGTACTGCCAGCCTTCCTCGACTGCCGTGGCGCCGGTGTGCAACTCGTCCGGGTTGATCAGCACCATGCTGCCGGCCGCCGCCAGGTGCTCGGCGCCGCGGTGGCTAAAGCGCTGGGCACCGCGCTCGATCACGGTGAACACATAGCCTTCGTGCACATGGGGCGCGAAGCGCTGGCGGCGATAGCGGGCGTGCAGCAGCTCGACGCCGCCCAGCCCGCGGGCCGACCAGAGGCGGGCGTTTTCCTGTTGTCCGTTCATGGCTCTCTCGTGGCACCGACGGGTTCCACTTTCG
Source organism: Pseudomonas sp. SORGH_AS_0211 (assembly GCF_031453455.1). Lineage (NCBI taxonomy): Bacteria > Pseudomonadati > Pseudomonadota > Gammaproteobacteria > Pseudomonadales > Pseudomonadaceae > Pseudomonas > Pseudomonas sp. SORGH_AS_0211. The sequence continues at coordinate 4,633,050 of NZ_JAVIZV010000001.1, forward strand.
CGCTAGAGGAGCCAGCGTAGCAGGTAGAACACGCCCATGCTGAGGATCACCGTGGTCAGCACCCGCCGCGTCCAGAGCATCAGCCCCACCGCGGTCAGGGCCGCCAGCAGGTAGGGATCGACCAGGGTCGCGGCCAGCGACATCTCGCCAGAGAACAGGATGGGGCCGCAGATGGCGGTGAGCATTCCGGGCACGGCGAATTCCAGGAAGGTGCGCAGATTGCGTCCCAGGCGCAGCGGCAGGCGCGGTTCGAGAAAGAGATAGCGATTGCAGAAGACCAGGGCGGCCATGCCGAGCACGGTGGCGAGGATCATGGCAGGCGCTCCCGCAGGCGGCGCACCCCGAAGCCCACGCTCATCCCCGCCAGGCCGCCCAGCACCAGGGCGCCCTGCCACTGCAGGTGATGCAGCCAGACCGAGACCAGCAGCGCGGTGAGCACGCAGGCCACGGTGGCCAGGTCGCGCACCAGGGGCACCACCAGGGCGATGAAGGTGGCGGCGATGGAGAAGTCCAGACCCAGGGCGCCCAGATTGGGCAGCACCCGCCCCAGCAGCAGCCCGGCCAGGGTGAAGAGATTCCACAGCAGATAGAAACTCAGGCCCATGCCCAGGGCGCGCCAGCGGTCGAAGCCGGCCGGTTGCTCGGCATGGTTCAGGGCGAAGAATTCGTCGGTGAGCAGAAAGCCGAAGCCCAGCCGCCAGGGCAGCGGCTGGGGCGCCAGGACGCGTCTCATGTGCAGGCCATAGAGCAGGTGCTGGGAGGTCAGCAGCAGGGTGGTCAGCAGGATGGCGGCGAGGCCCGCGCCGGCCTTGAGCATGCCCAGGGCCACCAGTTGCGCCGCCCCGGCGAACACCAGCAGGGAAAAGGCCTGGCCTTCCAGCACGCTGAGTCCGGTCTCGATGGCCAGGGCGCCGACCAGGATGCCCCAGGGCGCGCAGGCCAGCGACAGCGGCATGATCTGCCAGGCGCCCTGCAGGAAGGCGCGGCGGCGGGAAGCGGTCATCGGCAGGGCTCCGGAGGGCAGGGATACCCAGGGTGCCGCACCCCATCGTCGCCGTCTTGAACGTTCTTGCGCTGTTGCGTCCTCAGCCTTCCAGCAGGGCGAACAGCTCCAGGTACTGCCGGGTCAGCTTGTGGCCTGGATCCAGGTGGATCAGCGGGCGATGCTGCTGGTGGGATTCGCGCATCTTCACCGAAGACATCAGCGGCGCTGCCAGCACCGGCAGGTCACGCGCCTGGAGTTCCTCGATCAGCTGCCGCGGGGTGCTGGCCTGGGCGTGGTACTGGTTGATGACGATGCCCTCGACGGTAAGCTTTTCGTTGTAGTCCTCGCGGATCTCCTCCAGCTCCTCGATCAGGTCGTACAGCGCCTGCTGGGCGAAGACGTCGCAGTCGAAGGGGATCAGGCAGCGGTCGGCGGCGATCAGCGCCGAGATGCTGTAGAAGTTCAGGGCCGGCGGGGTGTCCAGGTAGATGCGGTCATAGTCTTCGCCGAGCTTGTCGAGGTACTTGGCGAGCTTCTGGATCTTGTACTTGGCTTCGAGCTTGAACTGCAGTTCGCTCAGCTCGCCCGAGGCGGCGATCAGGTCCAGATTCGGCCAGGCGGTGGCGTGGATGTTGGCCTGGGCCTTCTTGCCGCCACTCAGGGTCTGCTTGAAGAAATCGGCGATGCCGTGGGGCAGGTCGTCGCCCACCTGGCCGGTGAGGTACTGGCTGGAATTGGCCTGGGGATCGAGGTCCACCAGCAGGGTGCGATAGCCCTCGTGGGCGCTGATGGCCGCCAGGTTGCAGGCGATGCTGGACTTGCCGACACCGCCCTTCTTGTTGAAGACCACGCGGCGCAGGGCATGACCAGAGGGAGAGCTGTGTGCGTTCATTGAGTCGTCCCGACAGAGAGAAGAGGCCAGAGGTGCAAAGGTGTGGCTGTGGCGTTTCGCTTATACCGAAAGGCCAGGCGCGGACGATGACGAATTTATGGCCGTTGCATGACATTCATATGACGAGCCTAGCGCAGCGGTGGAACCTTGGCGTCTGCCCGACCTTCGAACTCGGCAAGCTCCCGTCGAGAATCCACCATGAATGCCCGCCAACTTCCTGCCCTGCTGCTGCTCGCCTGCGCCCCGCTGACCCAGGCCGCCAACGATACTCAGTCGCCGGTACCGGTGCCGGGTACCCCCGCCCAGACCGATACCCGGGTGCTCGAAGCCGGCGCCGACGTGCTGCAGCGCAAGCCGCCCATCGCCGCCCTCAACACCTATCTGGACGGCTTCCATTTCTACAACGGCCACCCCGATAGCCAGATGGAAGCTCACCACTATTGCAGCGTCCTGGGCGAAGAGATGTTCCAGTGCGTGATCTACGACGGCAACGTCGCCGATGCCAAGCTGATGGGTGTCGAGTACATCATCAGCGAGCGGCTGTTCAAGACCCTGCCCGAGGCGGAGAAGGCGCTCTGGCACAGCCATGTGCATGAGGTGAAGTCGGGTCAGCTGGTCGCGCCCGGCGTGCCCCAGGTGGCCGAGCACCGGCTGATGGACAAGCTGGTGCATACCTACGGCAAGACCTGGCACACCTGGCATACCGATCAGGACCTGCAGCTGCCACTGGGCGTGCCCCAGCTGATGATGGGCTTCACCGCCGATGGCCAGCTCGATCCCAAGCTGCTCGCCGAGCGTGACCGCCGCCTGGGCGTCTCCTCCACCGAGACCAAGGCCGCCCGCGCCGATCTGCCGACCCCCGCCGTCGTCCCCGGCGCCGATGCCTGGCAGCAGGGCAAGGTCATCCAGCTGCAGGACCCCACCGGCCAGCTGCACAAGCACGCCGGCGAGCACACCGAAAAGGGCGTCAACACCAGTTCGAACAAGCCCTGAGATTTGCTATCAGGAGGTGCCCGTCGGATGTCGCTCGGGCCCACGCGCCGCCGCTCCACAGGCATGGCAGAAATGCGCGAAGGCGCTCTTGCGTGTCTGGCAGGCGCCGCAGTGGTCGTGCAGGCCGATGCCGCAATGGGGGCAGAAGTCGATCCCCGGGTCCTTGAGGTCCACCGGCCGCTCGCAACCCGGGCAGACGCCCTTGGCCAGCCGCGCCAGGGCGGTGTCGTAGTGCAGCTCTTCGCGCCTGACGGTGTCCGGCTGGGCTTCCTTGAGCGCCAGGCGGGCACGGTACTCCTGCAGGGCGCGGATGGCGTAGCGCCCGCCCAGTACCGTCAGCAGGATGCCCACCAGATAGCGCACATAGCCGCCGTAGCTGGGTAGGTAGGGCACCAGCTCGACGAAGAAGGCGAACAGCGCGAAGAAGATGAAGCCCCAGACGAAGGGCCACCAGGTGCCCTTGCGTTGCCGGACGAACAGCCAGGCCGCCACCGCCAGCAGGGGCAGGGTCAGCGCCAGGCGATAGAGAAAGACCCGCAGCTCGGCCTGCCGGCGCGCCTCCAGCCAGGCCGACTGCGCCGACTCGCCCAGGGTGGCCAGGCTGCGTTCCGCGTTGTCGGCGCGCTGCTCGGCATCCAGCAGCGCCTGCTGCTGGCGTTCGACCTCCTGCTCCGCCACCCGCTCGCCGGCCTTGAGTTCGTCCAGGGCGCGGCTGCGGGCGATCAGTTCGGCATCCTGCTCGGGACGCTGGGTGGTCTGGCGGGTCGCCAGCCAGTTGTCGAAGGTCTCGCGATTGGCCTGGTAGCTGCTCGCGGCCGCGGTCTGCCGCAGTTGCGCCTGTTCGAGGGCGTCGCTGGCCTGACGGCTGGCCAGCTGGGCCTGGCGCTGGTCTTCTCGCGCTGCAGCGGTGGCAGCGGGGTCCATGAAGTCTTCCAGACGCTGCTGCTGCTCCACCTGGGGCAGATCGCCGACCAGGGTGCCGCCCAGGCCGATCAGAAAGCCGGCGAACACCAGCGCCAGCAGCCAGAGGCCGCGGTTGAACCATTTTTCCGAGAGTCGCAGCGATTTGCCCATGGGTCCGTCCTGGTCGAAAGAAGGCTCAGCTTAGCCGCTCCCCCGGCGCTCCGCTCAGGCCAGTTTGATCGCCACCACCCCGGCGACGATGGCCAGGCCGGCGCAGATGCGGCCCAGCGGCAGGCTCTCGTGCAGCCAGAAGACCCCGATCAGCAGGGCGAACAGCACGCTGGTCTCGCGCAGCGCCGAGACCAGGCCGATGGGCGCCTGGGTGGTGGCGACGATCACCAGGCTGTAGGCCAGCATCGACATGACCCCGCCCGCCAGCCCGGCGCGCCAGTGCGGACCGAGCCCGGCGAACGCCGAGGCGCCGCGGCTCAGCCGCAGGACCAGCGCCGCCACCACGCCGTTGACCGCGAACAGCCAGAGGGCATAGGCCACGGCATTGCCACTGGCGCGGGCGCCGAGGGCATCGGCCAGGGTGTAGGCGGCGATGAAGCTGCCGGTGGTGAAGGCGCAGACCAGCAGCGCCAGGCTGGGTGGCGTGCCGCGCCGGGCCCCGAGCAGCGCCATCAGGGCGAGACCGGTCACCAGCAGACCGAGGCCGAGCAGGGCGGGTGGCGAGAGCCTTTCGCCGAGGGCGAGAAAGGCCACCAGACTGACCAGCAACGGCGCGCTGCCGCGAGAGAGGGGATAGACCTGGCCGAGATCGCCATAGCGATAGGCCCGGGCGAGAAAGGCGTTGTAGCCGATGTGCAGCAGGGCGGAGAGGGCGATCCAGGGCCAGGCCGCGGCGGGCGGCAGGGCGACGAAGGGCAGCGCCAGCAGGGCGGCAAGGCCGGCGCCGATCTGGATCAGACTGGCGGTGAGGAAGCGGTCGAGGCCGATCTTGAGCAGGGCGTTCCAGCCGGCGTGCAACAGGGCGGCGAGTAATACCAGGGCGAACAGGGGCGTGGTCACGAGGCCTCCGGCCAGGCGGGTCCATCAGTCTAGCCCAGGGCGCCTTCTGGGGCGCTGCCCTTGGCGTCGGGCCGCCGTACGCCGCACACTGATGGCCGTCTCTTCTCGCTCAGCCAGGATGGCTGCCATGCCCACCTCTTCCTCACCTCCACCGACCGCTTTGCCGGTAATGCCACGGCACGGCGCGGTCGGCCTGGCGCTGGTCGCCGGTCTGTCACTGCTGGCCGGCATGACCGATGCCATCGGCTTTCTCGCCACCGGCGACTTCGTTTCCTTCATGAGCGGTAATACCACTCGTATGGCTGCCGATGTGGCGGCCGGCCGCTGGGTCGCCGCGGGGCATCTGGCGCTGGCCATAGGTACCTTCGTGCTGGGCAATGCCGGCGGCGTGCTGCTGCAGCGGCTGACCCGCCAGCGGGCCTGCCTGCTGCTCGGCCTGCTGGCCCTGCTGCTAGTCGTGGCGGCCAGCCTGCCCATAGGGCGTCTGGCCCTGCTGACCGGCGTGTTCGCCATGGGCATGGTCAATGCGGTGGTGGAGCAGATCTATGGCCTGCCCATCGGCCTCACCTACGTCACCGGCGCCCTGTCGCGCTTTGGGCGCGGGCTGGGTCACTGGCTGCTGGGCGAACGCCGCCGCGGTTGGCGCATCCAGCTGGTGCCCTGGCTGGGCATGCTGCTCGGCGGGGTGCTCGGCGCTGCGCTGGAAGCCGGACTGGGCCTGGCGGCCTGGTACGCCAGCGCGGTCCTGGCCGCTACCTTGGCGGTGATCTTTCGTCTGATCCCGCGGGCCTGGCAACTGGGTTATCTGGCGTCATGAGCGCCGCGACCCAGACCCTGGGGGTCAGCGCCCGCGATCCCGAACTCGGCCAGGCCAAGGTTCGGCTGGCCTTCATCCTGCCGGCCTCGGCCTACATCATCGGCGCCTGGGCCTGGGGGCTGTTCGGTACCGCCATCCTGCTGGCCAACCTGCTGTGCTACGCCCTGTTCGCCGTGGTGGCCGTCGGCCTGTTCTTCGAGGTGCGGCGGCGGCCGGGAGTGAAGCCCTGGCGAAGGCTGCTGGCCATGAGCCTGGACTTCAGCGCCATCACCTTTTCCTCCATCACCAGCGGTGAGGCCCTGCTGCCGCTGTTCGGCGTGCTGCTCTGGGTCACGGTGGGCAACGGCCTGCGCTACGGCCGCGGCTACCTGCTGCTGGCCACCGGGCTGTCGCTGACCGCCCTGGTCGCCATCATCGCCGGGATGCCCTTCCTGCAGCGCTATCCCACGGTGGCGCTGATGATGCTGGTGACCGCGCTGCTGGTGCCCGGCTACGTGTATTTCCTGCTGACCCGCATCCAGGATTCGCTGCGCGAGACCCAGGCGGCCAACCTGGCCAAGGCGCGCTTCCTGGCCCAGGCCAGCCACGACCTGCGCCAGCCGATCCACTCCATCGGCCTGTTCACCGCCTGCCTGCGCGATGGCCAGCTGAGCGCCGATCAAGGACGACTGGTCGACAACATCGACCGCTCGCTGCTGGGTGTCGAGCAGCTGTTCCGCTCGCTACTCGACATCTACACCCTCGATCAGAAGCAGGTCAGTCCGCGGCGCACGGTGGTCGATCTGGATACCCTGTTCGGCGACCTGGTGCGGCAGAACGCCGAGGCGGCGCGCTGGGCCGGGGTGGAGATCCGCTGGCGCGCCTGCGGGTTGCAGGTCTACAGCGATCCGGCGCTGCTGCTCACCTCGCTGCAGAACCTGCTGTCCAACGCCCTCAAGTACGCCCCGGGCAAGCCCCTGCTGCTGGCGGTGCGCCGCCGTCAGGGCCAGCTCGCCCTGGTGGTCTACGACCAGGGACCGGGCATCGCCGCCGAGCACCTGCCGCACCTGTGCGAGGAATTCTACCGGGTACGGGAAACGCGGGATCGCGACATCGAGGGGGTCGGCCTGGGGTTGTCCATCGTGCAACGCATCGCCACCCTGCTCGAGTTGCGGCTGACCATCCGTTCGCGCCCCGGCCGCGGTACCGCGGTCGCGCTCCAGGGCCTGCCGCTGGCCACCCTGCCGCCGGAGGCGCGGCCACGGCCGGTGAGCGGTCCCCAGCACCTGCTCGCCGGATGGCGGATCCTGCTCATCGAAGACGACACCAACGTGCTGCTGGCCACCGCGACCCTGCTGCGCAGCTGGGGCTGCGAGGTCACCACCGCCACCAGCATCCCCTCCGGCGCCGTGAGTTGCGACCTGGTGATCACCGATTTCGATCTGGATCGCAGCGCCTCGGGTGCCGACTGCATCGCCTATCTCAATCGGCTGCAGGGCCGGCGCATCCCGGCCATCGTGGTGACCGGCCATGACATTCCCCAGGTCCAGCAGGCGCTGGGCGACGCCGAGATCCCGGTGCTGGCCAAGCCGGTGCGACCAGCGGAATTGCGCGCCCTGCTGCTGGCTTTTCGCGTCGCGGCTAGCTGAGTGAGCGCTGCGTGCCAAGGCCGGCCTTGGCGCCGAAGGCGGCCGCCGCCGCGCGGCTGCTGACGCCCAGGGTACGCAGCAGGGCAGAGACATGGATGCGCACGGTAAAGGGCGAGATGACCAAGATCCGGGCGATCTCCTTGTTGCTCAGGCCCTGGGTGATCAGGCCGAGCACCTCCAGTTGCCGCGGCGTCAGTGCCTGCACCCGGTTATCGGGCGCCAGGTTGACCGGCGTCAGACTTGGCATGGCATAGCGCACCACCGGTTGCCCGGCGAGGCAGTCGGCGATCGCCTCGGCCATGGCCGCCGGCGGTAGCGCCTTGCCGATGAAGCCATCCACGCCCGCCGCCAGGATATGTTCGATCACGGTGGCGTCTTCCAGCATCGAGACCACGATCAGGGTGCTGCGCTTGAATTCCTGGCGCAGGGCGCGCAGCGAAAAGCTCAGGTCCTGGCCAGGATAGAGCAGATCCAGCAGCAGCCCGCTGGGCGGCTCGCCCTGGCGCGCCAGTTCCAGGACCTGTTGCAGGCTGTCGGCCTGATCGACCTGCGCCTGTGGCTGCAGCTGGCGCAGGATGCGCACCAGGCCTTCACGAAACAGCGGATGGTCGTCGGCGACGATGAAACGTTGCATCTCTGGCTATCCTGGGGCCCTGAACACCGGTCGCAACGCCGGGGTGGCCCAAAGCCTTTAGTCTAGCGCAGCGGTCAGAAGTGGACCACTTGGTAAAACGCTTGTGCCGCCGCGGCGCTCAGCCGTTTTGCGCCATGCCGCGCGGTGCGGCCAGCGGCTCCGGCGGAGCCTCCGCAGCGCCCGCGCCCAGTTGCTGCCGCATCAGCCATTCGAAGGCGCCGGTCAGCAGCAGCGCCGCACAGGCCAGTCCAAATGCCAGGCCCCACCAGACTCCATGGGGGCCGATACCCAGCTGGACGCCCAGCAGCCAGGCACCGCTGGCGCCGATCAGGCAGTAGCAGAGCAATCCGCCGTAGAAGCCCAGGCGTGCCTGGCGGATGCCACGCAGCGCACCCTGGGCAATGCTCTGGGTACCGTCGAAGATGACGAACACCGCCGCGATCAGCACCAGCTGGCGTGCCAGCTCCGCCACCGGGCTCTGCGCATCCGCCAGGAACAGCCTCACCAGCCCGCCGGGAAAGCTCCAGAACAGCAGGGCGATGCCCAGCATCACCAGGGCGCCGCCGCCGATGGCCAGGCGCCCCACCAGCAAGGCCTCGCGCGGCCGCCCGGCGCCCTGGTGCTGGCCGATACGGATGCTGGTGGCGTAGGAAAGGCCGGCCGGCAACATGAACACCAGATACACCAGCTGATTGGCGATCTGATGGGCCGCCAGCGCCGTGGCACCCAGGGCGCCCATGCACAGCGCCGCTGACAGGAACAGGCAGGCCTCCACCGCGTAGGTACCACTGATCGCCAGCCCCTGGCCGAGGGTGTCGATCAGGGCGCGGCGGTCCGGGCGGCGCAGGTAGTGGGCGAGGGGATAGGCCGCGTAGGCCGAATGGCGCGCAATGTACAGTGCCAGGCACAGCGCCGCCCCGTTCATCACCACCGCGGTCACCGCGCCTATGCCCGCCAGCCCGGGGCGCGGCAGGCCACCCCAGCCGTGCAGCAGCGCGAGATTGAGGAGGGCATTGAGTGCCGCGGCGCCGAGCACGATGATCAGCACCGGGCCGGGGCGGTCCAGGGCGCTGGTGAAGCCGCGCAGGGTCATGAACAGCAGGTGGCCGGGCAGGGCGAAGGCCAGGCAGCGCAGGAAGACGCCGGCCGCCTGACGACTCTCTTCCGGCTGGCCGGCCAGGGCCAGCAGCGGTTCGATATGCCACAGCAGGGCGCCGGCCAGCAGCGCCAGCACCCCGGCGATCCAGATCCCGGCCGCAGTGACCGCCGCCACCCCTTCGGTATCCCCTGCACCCCGGCGCAGCGCCGCCAGATTGGCCACCGCGGTGATCACGCCCACGCAGATCACCGAGACGAAGGAGTAGACCGCCGCTCCCAGGCCGCCACCGGCCAGGGCTGCCGGGCCCAGGCGGCCCATCATCAGGGTGTCGGTGAAGACCATGGCCACATAGGCCAGCTGCGCACCGATCAGGGGCAGGGCGAGACGCAACAGCGCGAGCAGTTCGTGACGCGGCAGAGACATGGATGGATCTCGCTGAGCAGGTGGCCGACGTTTGACAAGAACTCATTGTTGGATGCGGGCGCGCCGCCCACAATCGGAAAATAACCATGTCATCCATGAGTCTGAGTCATGCCAGAGCACCCCTCGCGCCTGCCGCCGCTGTACGCCCTGCGCGCCTTCGAGGCCGCCGCTCGCCATGGCTCCTTCACCCGCGCGGCCCAGGAGTTGTCGCTGACCCAGAGTGCGGTCAGTCGCCATGTGCGGACACTGGAAGAGACCTTTGGCTGCCGCCTGTTCGAGCGTGCCGGGCGTCAGCTGGCGCTGACCGAGCCCGGCAAGCTGCTCTTGCCCGGCCTGAGCGAGGGCTTCGAGGCCCTGGCGCGGGCCTGTGGCAATCTCGCCGTGGCCGAGGGCACCCTGAGACTCAAGGCGCCCACCACCCTGTCGCTGCGCTGGTTGCTGGCGCGTCTGGCGCGCTTTCGCCAGCTCAGTCCGCAACTGGACATCCAGCTCACCAGCGTCTGGATGGCCAGTGACCGCGTCGACTTCGTCCATGAGCCCTTCGATTGCGCGGTACTGCTCGGCGACGGCCGCTTCCCGGCGGACTGGGAGGTGGTGCCGCTGTTCGAGGAGTGGCTGGTACCGGTCTGCTCGCCGGCTGCCGCCCGGGAGGGCGCCTGGGACCTGACGCGGCTGCAGGGGGAGGAGTTGCTGCATCCCACCTTCGACCGCCGCGACTGGCGCCGCTGGCTGCAGGCCATGGGCCTGACCCAGGCGGTGCCCCTGGGTGGTGGCCAGGTGTTCGACACCTTGGAACTGGGCATGGCCGCCGCCGCGCGTGGCTACGGGGTTTCCATCGGCGATCTGGTGATGCTCGCCGAAGACGTGGCGGCCGGGCTCATTGCCTTGCCCTGGCCCGAGGCGGTGGCCAGCGGTGATGCCTATTACCTGGTCTGGCCGCGCAATCGCCGGGGGCAGGCGCGCCTTCGCCAGCTGGCTGACTTCCTGCAGCGGGAAGTGGCATCCCAGAGCCTTCCAGCGGTCGTTCGCCATAAATAAGGCGCCAGACTGCTGTCATTCGCTTTAGTTCATCGTACCTCTGCCGATAAAATGAACGTTAACCGCCAAGAAGACCGCCCTAGAGCGGTCGGTCCCTTGATATAGCCCTTGCCCTCAAATTCGTACTGCCCTACAGGGATGTAGGCGCTTTGGAGCCCCCTATGGTCATTTCCCCGCGTCGTAGTATCGCCCGACAACTTGCCTTGGCCCTCAGTCTGGTACTGATTGTCGTGATCGCCGGCAGCTGTCTGTTCGCCCTGCATGCCTTGAGCGTGTCCATCGAAGGCACCCAGCGCAAGCACCTGGGTAGCGAGGCCCGGCTGCTCTCCGATCAGCAGCAGACCTTTCTCAGCACCCTGAAGATCAGCACCCAGCGGCTGGCCAACCTGTTCGAGCGCCGCTTCGATGGCGGCCTGAGCCTGGCCGGCGAACGCCTGCCCCTCGGCAGCGCCACGGCCCCCGCCCTGCTGTTCGCCGGTCAGGCACTGAACAGCGACTTCAGCCAGGTCGACGACTTCACCCGGCTGACCGGTGGCGTCGCCACCATCTTCGTCCGCGATGGCGACGACTTCACCCGTATCACCACCTCGCTGAAGAAGCAGGACGGCAGCCGCGCCATCGGTACTCAGCTCGATCGCAAGCACCCGGCCTATGCCGGATTGCTGCAGGGTCAGAACTACGTCGGGCGCGCCCAGCTGTTCGGGCGCTCCTACATGACCCAGTACACCCCGGTCCGCGACGGCGCCGGCAAGGTCATCGCCGTGCTCTTCGTCGGCTTCGACTACACCGACGCCCAGGCCCAGCAACTGGCCCAGCTGACCCAGCTGCGCATCGGCGAGACCGGCTCCCTGGCCCTGCTCGACGAGCAGGGCAACTGGCTGGTGCCGCCGGCCAATGCGAAAAAGAATGACGAACTGCTTGCCGTGCTCAAGAACGATCCCAAGCAGCACGAGCACACCTGGCAGGACGGCAATGAAGACTTCCTCAGCGTCAGCGCGCCGGTCGCCGGCGAAGGCTGGACCGTGGTCGCCACCCTGCCCAAGGCCGAGCTGGATGCCCCGGTGCATGCGGTGGGCCTGCGCCTGGCCATCGGCAGCCTGATCGCCCTGGTGCTGGCGGTGGTCGCCTCGGTCGTCCTGCTGCGCCACAAGCTGAGACCGCTGGGCCAGCTGGTGGACCGGGCCCAGGCCCTGGGTCGCGGTCAGCTCAGCGTGCGCGTCGAGGCACGCAGCCAGGACGAGATCGGCGAACTCGCCCAGAGCTTCAACCAGATGGCCGATGCCCTGGCCTCCACCGTCGAGCAGGTCCGTGGCTCCTCGCGCGAGGTCACCGAGCGGTCCCAGCAACTGAGCCAGCTCTCCGACCAGACCCTGAGACGCTCCGCCGAGCAGTCCAGCCAGATCGACAGCATGGCCAGCGCCGTCGAAGAATTCAGCGCCACCGCCCAGAACATCGCCGACGGCATGCAGCGCACCGAGCGGCTGGTGCAGGAAAACGCCCAGCAGACCCGCACCGGGACCCAGGCCATGCAGGGTGCCTCGGGTGCCCTGGAGCAGATCGCCGATTCCCTGGCCAGTACCGCCGAACTCATCAAGGGCCTGGACGGCCGCTCCCAGCAGATTGGCGGCATCATTGGCGTCATCAGCGGGATCGCCGAGCAGACCAACCTGCTGGCGCTCAACGCGGCCATCGAGGCGGCCCGCGCCGGTGAACAGGGCCGCGGCTTCGCCGTGGTCGCCGACGAAGTCCGGCAGCTGGCCGGTCGCACCAGCGAAGCCACCCGCGAGATCTCGCAGATGATCGGTGCGGTGCAGGGCGAGACCCAGCGTGCCATGGGCGCCATCGACGAGGGCAATCGCCTAATGGAACAGGGCCTGGCGCGCAACGCCGACGTGGCCCACGCACTCCGCAGCATCGACCAGCAGGTCGCCGAGGCGGTGGAGCAATTCTCCGGCATCGCCCAGGCCACCGCCGAGCAGAGCACCACCGCCACCGCTCTGAGTCGCAACATCCAGGCGATCGCCGTGGACAACGCCGCCCAGCGTGATGCCGCCGAGGTGCTGGCCGGTACCGCTGGCGAGCTGCGTCATCTGGCGGAAGACTTGAGTGCCGAGGTAGGCCGGTTCAGCTGACCGGCGCGTTCCGGCAGTAGCGAAAGGGAGGCTCAGGCCTCCCTTTTTCATTCCTGCGTACCTTGGCCCTTGCCTGGCTGCAATACTCTGACTACTGTATGCAAATACAGTATAAAGGGAGGGGTGTCATGGGCGTATCCAACGAGGCGGTGCAGGCCGTCGAACGCATGCTGACCACGCTGCGGGCGGAGCGGGACGATTATCGCGAGCTGGCCCACCAGTGGCGGGCCATGTGCTTCGAGCTGGCCCAGGAAAACCAGGCGCTGCGAGATCGCCTGCAGGAGCCGCCGCGACACTACGGCTCGCCTCCTGGCGCCTAGTGACTCGCCCGATACTGCAGCGCTTCCGCCAGCTGCGGCCGCTGGATCTCGGCCTGGCCGGCGAGATCGGCCAGGGTCCGGGCCACCTTGACCACCCGGTGCAGGGCGCGCAGGGACAGATTCAGGCGTTCGCCCGCCCCCTCCAGCCAGCGCTGATCGGCCTCGCTCAGGGCGCAGACCTGGTGCAACTGGTCGAGACCGAGCAGGGCATTGGGCCGGCCCTGGCGTGCCAGCTGCAGGGCCCGGGCGTCGGCGACCTGGCGCGCGGCCTCCGCCGTGGTGAGTTCACTGGCCGCTGAGGCGCCCAGGCGCAGGTGCTCGCGGGCTACCGTCAGGTGCAGGTCGATGCGATCCAGCAATGGACCGGAGAGCTTGCCACGATAGCGCTGGATCTGCTCCGGACTACAACGACAGCGTCCGCTGAGATCGCCCAGGTAGCCGCAGGGACAGGGATTCATCGCCGCCACCAGCTGGAAGCGGGCTGGAAAGCGTACCCGCTCCCGCGCCCGGGCGATGACGATCTCGCCACTCTCCAGGGGCTCGCGCAGCACCTCCAGCACCTTGCGATCGAATTCCGGCAACTCGTCGAGAAACAGCACCCCGCGATGGGCCAGGGTGATCTCGCCGGGACCGGGTCGGCTGCCGCCGCCCACCAGCGCCGGACCGGACGCCGAATGATGCGGCTGGCGAAAGGGTCGCTGCGGCCAGTGTTCCAGCGGCTCGGGCCCCGCCACCGAATGAATGGCGGCCACCTGCAGCGCCTCTTCTTCATCCAGGGGCGGCAGCAGCCCTGGCAGGCGACTGGCGAGCAGGGTCTTGCCGGTTCCCGGCGGGCCGGCCAGCAGGAGGTTGTGGGCACCCGCCGCCGCTACCACCAGGGCGCGCTTGGCCGCCTGCTGGCCCTGGACCTCGGCGAGATCGGGATAGGGCAGCGGGGTGCGCAGCAGGCCGCTGGGCTGGTAGGGGGCCAGCACGGCCTGGCCACTCAGGTGACCGGCGAATTCCAGCAGGTGATCGACCGCCAGCACCCTGAGGCCACTGGCCAGGCAGGCTTCCTCGGCATTGGCGCGGGGCACCACCAGGATACGGCCGGCGGCTCGAGCCGCCAGCGCCGCGGGCAGAACGCCGCGCACCGCTCGCACCGCGCCCGACAGGGCCAGCTCGCCCAGGCATTCATAGCCGTCGAGGCCCTGCGCGGGTAGCTGTCCGCTGGCGGCGAGGATGCCGATGGCCAGGGCGAGGTCGAAGCGCCCGCCGTCCTTGGGCAGGTCGGCGGGCGCGAGATTGAGGGTGATGCGGCGACTGGGAAATTCAAAGCCGGCATTGAGGATGGCGCTGCGCACCCGATCCTTGGCTTCGCGGACGGCGGTTTCCGGCAGGCCGACTAGGGTGAGGGCGGGCAGGCCGTTGGCCAGGTGCGCCTCGACCACTACCGGCGGCGCTTCCACGCCCACCTGGGCGCGGGTATGAACGAGGGCAAGCGACATGATCTCTCCTTGATCGTGATTCGCCAGACTCAAGGCTGCACCATCCTGGCGCGCCTTTGGGGATCAATCGGCGGGCGCGACGTCCGTGGCCGGGGTGACCGGCGGCTTGACCTCGGCGGTCTGCGGCTTTTCCAGCTCGGTCAGGCGTGCCTCGAGGGCTTCCAGGCGCGCACGGGTGCGGGCCAGCACGGCCATCTGGGCATCGAATTCGTCACGGCTGACCACATCGAGCTTGCTCAGCGCGCCTTGCAGCAGTGCCTTGAACTGGCTCTCGATCTCGGCCTTGGGCAGCGGCGAGTCCTGACCGAACAGCCGGCTGGCCTGTTGAGTCAGGGAATCGAACAGCGAACGGGTCGTGGACATGTCTTATCCCCTGCAATGGATCAAGGCCCGAGTGTAGCACAGCGGGGTGTGCCGCCCCTGGCAGCGCCTCTGCACCGCTTTGGTGCCAGTCCCGGACCAGAGCTGTTCGCTGTTGGTGCAAAGTCCTGCCCGCAGGGCCGAGCGTTGCCCCTTCAGGAGGCGCGCCAGGCGGGCTGGCGCCCGAAATCCGTACGCCTTCACAAACCTGGCAAGCTTTCTGCTACTGCCGATGCAGAGACGGGCGTCAGAGGGCGCCTGAGGTAGAGGCGCGCTCTGGCCGCTTCTGCCGTGACCACGGCGATTACCACGCCAACGGTTAAACAGACGGTCACTGCGCTAGACTTGGGCCGGGGTTTGTTTTCCTGGGGCCAGTCAACTCAATCGGGAGAAGTTCATGAAACTAGTCACCGCCATCATCAAGCCGTTCAAGCTCGACGACGTGCGTGAGTCGCTGTCCGAGATCGGTGTGCAAGGCATCACCGTTACCGAGGTCAAGGGCTTTGGCCGTCAGAAGGGCCACACCGAGCTCTATCGCGGCGCCGAATACGTCGTCGACTTCCTGCCCAAGGTCAAGATCGACGTCGCCATCGCCGACGATCAGCTCGACCGCGTCATCGAGGCCATCACCAAGGCCGCCAACACCGGCAAGATCGGTGACGGCAAGATCTTCGTGGTGAATCTCGAGCAGGCCATCCGCATCCGCACCGGCGAAACCGACACAGACGCCATCTGACGCGCTAACCGACCGCCCAACCCCACACGAGCCCCAGGAGAAACAACGATGACTCTGCGCACCTACGCAGGGCTAGGAGCCCTCATGTCTTTCGTAGCGCTGCCGGGCCTGGCCATGGCCCAGGAAGCGGCTGCGGCACCAGCCATCAACAGCGGGGATACGGCCTGGATGCTGGTCTCGACAGCCCTGGTGCTGTTCATGACCATCCCGGGTCTCGCGCTGTTCTATGGCGGCATGGTGCGTGCCAAGAACGTCCTCTCGGTGATGATGCAATGCTTCGCCATCACCGGTCTCATCAGCATCCTGTGGATGGTCTACGGCTACAGCCTGGCCTTCGACACCACCGGCATGGAGAAGGGCGTCACCAACTTCAATTCCTTCATCGGCGGTCTGGGCAAGGCCTTCCTGTCCAGTCTGCAGCATGATGCCGTGACCTCGGCCACCGCCCTGTTCCCGGAAAGCGTCTTCGTTACCTTCCAGATGACCTTCGCCATCATCACCCCCGCGCTGATCGTCGGTGCCTTCGCCGAGCGCATGAAGTTCTCCGCCATGCTGGTCTTCACCGGCCTGTGGTTCACCTTCGTCTACGCGCCCATCGCCCACATGGTCTGGAGCGGTGACGGCGGCCTGATGTGGGACTGGGGCGTACTGGACTTCGCTGGCGGCACCGTGGTGCACATCAACGCCGGTGTGGCCGGTCTGGTCGCGGCCCTGGTCCTGGGCAAGCGCAAGGGCTATCCCACCACTCCCATGGCGCCGCACAACCTGGGCTATACCCTGGTCGGTGCCGCCATGCTGTGGGTCGGCTGGTTCGGTTTCAACGCCGGTTCCGCCGCCGCTGCCAACGGCACCGCCGGCATGGCCATGCTGACCACCCAGATCGCCACCGCCGCCGCCGCCCTGGGCTGGATGTTCGCCGAGTGGATCACCCACGGTAAGCCGAGCGCCCTGGGCATCGCCTCCGGCGTGGTCGCCGGCCTGGTCGCCATCACCCCGGCCGCCGGTACCGCCGGTCCCATGGGCGCCCTGATCATCGGCCTGGCCGCTGGCGTGATCTGCTTCTTCACCGCCACCAGCCTCAAGCGCAAGCTCGGCTACGACGACTCCCTGGACGCCTTTGGCGTGCACGGCATCGGCGGCATCGTCGGCGCCCTGCTGACCGGTGTCTTCGCCGCCCCGTCCCTGGGTGGCTTCGGCACCGTCACCGATATCGGCGCTCAGCTGTTCATCCAGTTCAAGGGCGTGGCCTTCACCATCGTCTACACCGGTATCGTCACCTTCGTGATCCTCAAGGTGCTGGACGTGGTCATGGGTCTGAGAGTCAACGAGGAAGAGGAAACCGTGGGTCTGGACCTCACCCTGCACAACGAGCGTGGCTACAACCTGTAAGCCGCCGCTCTGGAAAAAGGCGCCGCGAGGCGCCTTTTTCATGTCCGCCATACGGCTGGAACAACCGCCATCCTGCTGTGTCTAGACTGCACGCCAGCGGTGTGCAATCACCGCTTTGCTTTTCCGATCGTCGCGCTAGAATGCGCGCCCAGTCAGTCGGCGGGGGTTGTTCATGTGGCTGCAGCGGACCTTTTCCCTGCGCGCGCGGGCGCGTGGTTTCCATCTCGTCACCGCCGAGGTGCTGGAGCAACTGCCCGAGCTTGGCGAATGCCGAATCGGCCTGCTGCACCTCTGGCTGCAGCACACCTCGGCTTCGCTGACCATCAATGAGAATGCCGATGGGGCGGTGCGTCGCGACTTCGAGCGATTCTTCAATCGGCTGGTGCCCCAGGGACAGGCCGGTTACGAACACGACTACGAAGGGCCGGACGACCTGCCCGCGCATTTCAAGAGCAGTCTGCTCGGCTGCAGCCTGAGTCTGCCGGTCCAGGCGGGACGCCTGGCCTTGGGAACCTGGCAGGGCATCTATCTGGGCGAGCATCGCGACCAGGGCGGCGCACGGCGACTGATCGCGACGCTGCAAGGCGAATAGCCAGGAATTTTTTTTAGGAGGCCGCGTCAAAACGCGCGGTCCGATTTTGCCAAAGTGTGTGGAGGCGGTTTATGAGCGACGAAGATCTGGAGCAGGACGACCTGGAGACAGGCGCGGAAGAAGAGGGCGATAACGAAGACTTCGCTGCCGCAACCGACGACGCCGAGCAGGAGGAAAGCGGGGAAAGCGAAGCGCCCGCGTCCGGGAGCAAGGCCAAGAAAAAGCGTGAAGCCGAGCCCGAGGAACTGCCTTCGGTGGAAGCCAAGCAGCGCGAGCGGGATGCGTTGGAAAAGGCCATGCAGGACTTCCTGGCCCGTGGTGGCAGGGTCCAGGAGATCGACGCCAATGTAGTCGCCGATCCGCCCAAGAAACCCGACAGCAAATATGGCAGTCGTCCTATCTAGGACCTTGCCATACCGCCTTCGAAACCCCGCCTCGGCGGGGTTTCGTCTATCTGGCGATTACAGCAGGACCATCACCATGATGAAGCCGGTGAAGGCCGCGGCCATGGTCGCAAGGCAGGCCATGCAGATTACATCGTCTCTCTCATACATGTTGGCAGCGCCCTAAAGCCTAATGGGTGATGGCATTCTGCTCCTCTGGCAAACATCGCCCTGTGTGGCTCATCGCAAAAGGCCATCATCTCGCCGCCGTGATGCCAAGCAGTTCACCAATGGCGGGGTGGGCCGTAATAGGGGCGGGGTTCATAGGCCGGCTGGTAGGGGTAGTAGCCCCGCGGTACCGGCCGCCAGCGGGGGGCGCCATAACCCGGTTGCGGGTAGGGCTGGTAATAGCTGTAGGGATAGCGATCCCTGCGGTAATAGGGGTGATGCCGGTGATGCCGTCGAAATTCGCCTGCCGGCAGGAATTCGCCGCCCTCGGCGACCACCGCGGGGCGACTCGCCCAGGGTTGCTCCTGATCGGGACCCTCGTAGGCGGCAGCCAGGCCGCTGGCGGTCAGGGTGGCGGTCAACAGCAGAATCAACGACGCTCGCGATGCCATGGTGCTCTCCTCGCGGCGCTCGATGGGCCGCGTCACCATGAAACACCTTTGGCGGTCAGCGGACGTCAGGCCAGGTAAAGGTCCGGTAAGGCCGTCCGCCGGCTCAGGCCCAGTCCAGGCCCTGCATGCCCACGGCGACGATGAGCGCCATGGCCAAGAGACCGATGCCGCACATCAGGATGGTCAGCTCCAGCTGATCCAGACGCCGCTTCATCCCTGCCACCAGTGCCATAAGGTAAAGCCGATCAGCGCCATGACCAGGCCGAGAAACAACCGGTTCAGCCAGAGGCTGACGCCGTTCAGGAGTCTGAGCCAGAAGGGTGCGGTGGGCTCGCCGGCAAGCGGACCGGGCTGAGCGACGGCTTCCTGGGAGAGAACGCCCGGCAGGGTGGGAGCGACAAGGGGGATCGAGGGGATGGGCATGCAGTGAGCGCCTCCGTGCGCCTTATGCGAGGTCTGGCTGCGCCCGATGGCCAGCCAAGGTCGAGCGGCGTCCTGAACAGGCTGCCGCTCCTGCGCTCGATCATCGCCGAAATCCTGTACCGCTGGGGGATGACCTCGTGAAAAGGTCGGGCGGATCGCACTCTTGACCGCAAATGGCAGAACACCTGAGGCCATGATGGCGACTCCCGGGGGCGCAGATCCCTGCGAGACTTGAGCGCCTGATCGGACAGGCGCAGTCTGGATCACCTTAGCGCGCCCTGGCGCGAGGCCCAGCGAGAAAACGTCATGCTCAATCTGTTGCGCGACCTGCCCGATGCCTCCGCGGCGGAGGTGTTCATCTCCCTGCTGGAGCGACCTGGCTGCCGCATCGAACGGATCGTCTCCCAGGGCCAGACGACGCCGGTGGAGGCGCCCTGGCGGCAGGCCCATGAGGAATGGGTGCTGCTGCTGAAGGGCGCTGCACGGATCGCCCTGGAGGGGCGGGAGGTGGTGCTCGAACCGGGCAGTACGCTGTTCATCCCGGCTGATACCGAGCACTGGGTGACCTACACCGATCCCGCGGTCGCCACGGTATGGCTGGCGATCCATCTCGGCGCGGTGGACGCAGCCCCGGCACCGGCGTGAGCAAGACGGCATCCGAGCATCTCTGGGCCAGATGCCGGCAGCGCGGGTCGTTGCAAGGGCAGCCTGGACGGCATGAAAGGGGCGTGGTGGCGCGACCGGCTCTGAAGGCCGGCGGGCAACTATCGCAGGCACAAAAAAACCGGCGCTAGGCCGGTTTCTCTGATTTCCGGATCCCGCAGGATCCGGAAGCTTGTCTTGGTGCCCAGGGACGGAATCGAACCGCCGACACGGGGATTTTCAATCCCCTGCTCTACCAACTGAGCTACCTGGGCAACGGGGCGCATTAAAAGCGTTTCTCGACCTTGTGTCAACAGTGGGCCCGAAAATATTTAGATTTTTCGGGCGCTTAGCCGTCGACTCAGACGCTGGGGGGCACGTAACCCTCGGCCTGGGCGTAGTCTTCACCGGACAGGAACTTGTCCATCTCGGCCTGCAGGAACTTGCGATCCTCGGCGTTCATCATGTTCAGCCGCCGCTCGTTGATGAGCATGGTTTGGTGCTTCTGCCACTCTTCCCAGGCCTGCTTGGAGACGTGCTGATAGATGTCTTCGCCCTTGGCGCCAGGATAGGGCGGACGATCGAGGGCGGGCAGCTCCTGCTTGTGCTTGCGGCACATCACGGTGCGGGTCATGCGGGTTCTCCTTTGAGCGCCTGCTCGGCGCGCTTGAGCAGTTTCTGCACCGGGGCGGCGAGGCCCAGGCGCGGCGGGGACGCGAGGTTATACCAAAGCCAGTCGCCCTCGGCCACGCGGTGCTGGCGGTGGTCCACCTGTACCAGCCAGGGTTCGATGGCCAGCTGGAAGTGGCTGAAGGTGTGCACCAGGCCGGGCAGCGCCTGGCGTTCGTCGATGATCAGGCCCTGGCGTTCGGCGAGGGCTTCGAGCTCGACCGCATCGGCCACCTCCGGCGGCCCCCAGAGACCGCCCCAGAGACCGGTCGAGGGACGGCGCTGCAGGAGCACGGCATTGGCGTCGTTGACGAACAGCGGCATCAGCGTCTGCCGCTGTGGCAGGGTCTTGCGCGGCTTGGGCGTGGGAAAGGCGGTTTCCTGGCCCAGCAGATGGGCGCGGCAGCCCGGCTTGACCGGACACAGCAGGCAACTGGGCTTGCTGCGGGTGCAGAGGGTGGCGCCCAGGTCCATCATCGCCTGGGTGTAGGGGCCGACCCGCTCGCGGGGCATCAGGCGATCGGCCACTTCCCACAGGCGGCGGGCCACGGCGGGTTCGCCGGGATAGCCGGCGGTGGCGGTGTAGCGGGCCAGGACGCGCTTGACGTTGCCGTCGAGGATCGGGGCGCGAATGTCCATGCTCAGACTGGCGATGGCGCCGGCGGTGGAGCGACCGATGCCGGGCAACTCGGCCAGGGCCTCGACGCTACGGGGGAATTCGCCGCCATGGCGCTCCACCACGGTCTTGGCGGCCTTGTGCAGGTTGCGCGCGCGGCTGTAGTAGCCGAGACCGGTCCAGAGATGCAGGACCTCGTCTTCCGGAGCCGCGGCCAGCGCCTCGACGGTAGGCAGTGCCTGCATGAAACGATCGAAATAGCCCAGTACGGTGGCGACCTGGGTCTGCTGGAGCATGATCTCCGAGACCCAGACGCGATAGGGCGTCACGCCCTGTTGCCAGGGCAGGTCCTTGCGACCGTGCAGGTCGTACCAGGCCAGCACGGCGGTACCAAAGTCGTCATCAGTCATCGACGTTGCAGCAGCCCTCGGATGGCGTTCTGGATGTCGGGGCTGATCTTATCACCGAGCTTCTCTTCGATTTTTTCGTTCAGACGATTGCCGGCGGCGCGCGCGACGATCTGGCCCATGGCCTCGCGATCCAGGCGGCAAGCCTTGGCGCCCAGCTCCAGGGGGCCGCGGCACTGCAGGGGCCACTCGATATCCGCATAGCGCTCGCCGACCTGGCAGCCGGGGTCGGAAGCGGCATTGGTGTCGCCCTGCACGGTGATGCCCAGCCGGTAGTCCAGGCCGAGGGTGCGCAGGTCGATGTCGCCCGCGCCCTTCACCGCAAGGCCGGGCACGCTGACGCTGAGGTCCTGGTTGCGGGCCACGCCGTTGACGATGCTGAGGCTGCCGCTCAACTGGCGGAAGGCCGTGTTCTGGCCGCCATGGGGCAGCTCCAGCGGCTTGCGGTTGAGCAGGGCGATGCCCTGGCACAGCTGGCTTTCGACATTGGCGTCGATCAGCTGGCCGTTGCGCAGGGCGAAGCGCGCGGTACCGCCCAGGTTGTCGATCAGGGTGCGCTGGCTGGCACCCGAGCTGCGCAGATCAGCGTCCAGATCGAGCAGGCCTTCCACCGGCGGCTTCTGGCCCTGGGCCTGGAGGATGCGTTCCACCGGCACGCCCTTGATGCGCTCGCGGGCGGTCAGTTGCGGCTGGGCGCCGCGTACGTCGAGGGCACCGTTGGCCTCGAAGCGACCACCGAACAGCTCGCCTTCCAGGGCGCTGAGCTGCAGCTGGCCATCGGCGGCCCTGGCCTTGAGGCTGGCGCCTTCGAAGGGCAGGCGATTGAGGGTCAGGTGCTGCAGGCCGAGGTCGACCTCGGCGTCCAGGCTGCGCAGGCGCTCCACCGGCAGCAGGGTTTCCTGGCTCCAGGCGTGCTGGGTCGGCGCCTCGGGCAGCGGCGAGTTGCCCTGGGTGGCGATGGCATCGACCTGGGCCACCTCTTCCTGGCGCGCGCCATTGGCCTGGCGCGCTGCGGCAGCCTTGGCCGGCAGATAGCGATCCAGATCCAGGCGATCGCCGCTGAGCTGGACGCGCAAGGCGCGGGGGGCGATGTCGGCCACGGCGACCCGGCCCTTGAGGAGGCTGTCGTCCAGCTGGAAATTGAAGTCGTCCAGCGCCAGGGCGTTGCGGCTGGCCTGCACCTGGGCATTCATCTCGAAGCGCTGCAGGGTCTTGGCATCGGCCATGGCCGGCAATTCGACGCCGATACTGTCGAGGAAGGCGCGCAGGTCCAGGCGGGCGATGGAGACACGCCCGGCCAGCTGTGGATCGCTCTCCAGGCCGGTCAGCTTGAGATCGCCCAGGGCCTTGAGGTCGTTGGCGGTGAGCTTGAGGCTGGTCCACTCGGCGGTCTGGGCGCGGCGGTCGACGGCCAGCTGGCCGCTGGCGGAATAGTTGACCAGCTTGCCGTTGAAGGGCTCGCCACTGGCGTCGCCGGTCAGCTGGAGATTGTCCAGGGCGTACTGCTGGCTGGCCGGATCGAAGCGGAATTCGCCATTGAGCAGCACGGTGGCGTTGACCGGCGGCTGAGTGGTGCTGGCGGTGCCGGCCAGCTTGATGGGAATGGGCGTGCCTGCATAGATGGCCCCGGTCTCCAGGTCGATACCCTCGAAGGCATAGCGGGCGCCGTTGCGGGCATCGCTGTATTCGACCCGAGAATTGCGCACGGTCAGGCTCTCGACATTGAGCTTGAGCGGCTGGCGTCCCGCAGTCGCCTCGCCCGGGTTGCCCGCGGAGGTATCGGCCGGCGCGGCGCCCGTATGCGCCTTGGGTGCGGGTCGGCCGATCTCGGCCCAGTTGGTACGGCCCTGGTCATCGCGACTGGCGGTGAGGTCCAGGCCGTCGATCTTGATGTCGCTCATCTCCAGGTCACGGCGCAGCAGCAACGGCAGCAGGCGGACCGAGAGAATCAGCCGCTGCACCTGCGCCAGCTGGCGATCGGGGGTGGCGGCGCTGGCCAGGGTGGCGTCGTGCAGCTCGACCCCCAGCCAGGGGAACAGACTCCAGCCGATATCCCCCTTGAGCTGCAGGTCGACGTTGGCCTTTTCGCGCGCCAGCTGGCGGATCTCGTCCTTGTAGTCGTTGGGATCGACCAGGTGGGTGAGGGCGAAGCCTACGGCGACCAGCAGGAGCAGCAGGCCGACGAGGACGATACCCAGCACTTTGGCGAAAGCTTTCATGACGAGGAAATTCCTGTTCCGACGGGCGATGGCGCGACTGGCCAGTATAGGGGCTCGGTCGCGCCCGATGACATCGAGGTGTCGGCGCTGTGACAGCCGTGGTACTCGCCCGTTTCGTCGGATGGCTGATGCCGCCCGTACCCTGGCAAATGGGCAGGGCTGGCAGTTGGCTAGGGTGCGCTTTAATGTCGCGCACCTCTGGTCGGTTGGCGCCGTTTCTTTGACTCGTTTACGGGGAAGCGTGCAGGGAATGTCCACCGGCCTGGACGCAATACACTAGAAAAGGGCTGAACCCATGAGCACTACTCTCACTGCTGGCGGTGTCGCTTCGGCACGTCCGGCTTTCCTTTCCAAGGAGCGCATCGTCGCCCGGCCCGGTTTCAACCGCTGGCTGGTCCCGCCGGCCGCCCTGGCCATCCACCTGTGCATCGGCATGGCCTACGGCTTCTCGGTCTTCTGGCTGCCGCTGTCCAAGGCGATCGGCATCACCGCCGCCGTGGCCTGCCCGGTCGAGATGGGCTTCTTCGAGCAGATCTTCAGTGCCACCTGTGACTGGAAGATCTCCCAGCTCGGCTGGATCTATACCCTGTTCTTCATCTTCCTCGGCTGCTCGGCCGCCCTGTTCGGTGGCTGGCTGGAACACGCCGGTCCGCGCAAGGCCGGGGTCGTCTCGGCCCTGTGCTGGTGCGGTGGTCTGCTGATCTCCGCCCTGGGCATCTATACCCACCAGATCTGGATGCTGTGGCTGGGTTCGGGCGTGATCGGCGGTATCGGCCTGGGCCTGGGCTACATCTCGCCGGTGTCGACCCTGATCAAGTGGTTCCCGGACAAGCGCGGCATGGCGACCGGCATGGCCATCATGGGCTTCGGTGGCGGCGCCATGGTGGGTGCACCCCTGGCCGACGCTCTCATGCGTCACTTCGCGTCGGCCACCGAAATCGGTGTCTGGCAGACCTTCCTGGTCATGGCGGTGATCTACTTCGTGTTCATGCTGAGCGGCGCCCTGGGCTACCGCGTACCGCCGACCGGCTGGAAGCCCGCGGGCTGGACGCCGTCCACCAAGAAGGCCGGCAGCAACATGATCACCAATCGCCACGTCCACGTGAGCAAGATCTGGGGCATCCCGCAATTCTGGCTGGTCTGGGCCGTGCTCTGCCTGAACGTGACCGCCGGCATCGGCATCATCGGCATGGCCTCGCCGCTGCTGCAGGAAGTCTTCGGTGGCCGCCTGCTGGGCAACGGCCTGGCCTATGGTGAACTCAGCGCCGATCAGCTCAAGCAGATCGCCGCCATCGCCGCCGGCTTCACCGGTCTGCTGAGCCTGTTCAACATCGGTGGTCGCTTCTTCTGGGCATCCTTCTCCGATTACATCGGCCGCAAGATGACCTACTTCGTCTTCTTCACCCTGGGCTTCGTGCTCTATGCCATCGTGCCCTGGACCGGTCACCTGGGTAGCGTGGCGCTGTTCGTCTTCGCCTTCTGCCTGATCCTGTCCATGTACGGCGGCGGGTTCGCCACCGTGCCGGCCTACCTCGCCGACCTGTTCGGCACCCAGATGGTCGGCGCCATTCACGGTCGCCTGCTCACCGCCTGGGCCGCCGCCGGCGTCTTCGGTCCGGTGCTGGTCAACTACCTGCGCGAGTACCAGCTGAGCATGGGCATCCCCCGCGCCCAGGTGTACGACATCACCCTGTACATCCTGGCCGGTCTGCTGGTGCTGGGCTTCATCTGCAACCTGCTGGTGCGTCCGGTCGCCGACAAGCACTTCATGACCGAGGCCGAGCTCGCCGTCGAGCGCGCCAATGGCCACGACAGCAACGCCGGCAGCGCCCAGGTGCTGGAATGGAGCGCCGATCCCAAGACCAAGCCGCTGGCCATCGCCGCCTGGCTGGCCGTGGGCATCCCGCTGGCCTGGGGCATCTGGATCACCCTGCAAAAGACCGCCGCCCTGTTCAGCTGAGTCGCAGCCGAACCGGACGGTAACCGGGCGTCCCCACGCGGGCGCCCCGCGCGGTGGGACGCCTCGTCCCGCCGCGCTTTCGATCCAGCCCCCGCGCCCCTATAATATCGGCCCTTTCGCCCACCGATTTTCGCGGAGCAGGCTATGGCCGAACGCAAGGCAACCGTCGAGCGCAACACCCTGGAAACCCAGGTCAAGGTATCCCTGGATCTGGACGGCACGGGCGCAGCGCGCTTCGACACCGGGGTCCCCTTCCTCGAGCACATGCTCGACCAGATCGCCCGCCACGGGCTGATCGATCTCGATATCCACTGCCGCGGCGACCTGCACATCGACGACCACCACACGGTGGAAGACATCGGCATCACCCTCGGCCAGGCCTTCGCCAAGGCCGTCGGCGACAAGAAGGGCATCCAGCGCTACGGCCATGCCTATGTGCCGCTGGACGAAGCCCTGTCGCGGGTGGTCATCGACTTTTCCGGCCGGCCCGGGCTGCACTGGAACGTGCCCTTCACCCGCGCCACCGTGGGGCGCATGGACGTCGACCTGTTCCTCGAATTCTTCCAGGGCTTCACCAATCACGCCCAGGTGACCCTGCACGTCGACAACCTGCGCGGCGTCAACAGCCACCACCAGATCGAGACGGTGTTCAAGGCCTTTGGCCGCGCCCTGCGCATGGCGCTCAGCGAAGATCCGCGCATGGCCGGTGTCATGCCCTCCACCAAGGGGTGCCTGTGATGCAGACGGTAGCCGTCATCGACTATGGCATGGGCAACCTGCACTCCGTGGCCAAGGCCCTGGAGCACGCCGGTAGCCACCAGGTGCTGGTGACCGGCGATCCCGCGGTGATCCGCGAGGCGGACCGCATCGTACTGCCCGGCGTCGGCGCCATCCGCGACTGCATGGCCGAGATCCGCCGCCAGGGCATCGATGAACTGGTGCGCGAAGTCAGCCAGGATCGGCCCTTCCTCGGCGTCTGCGTCGGCATGCAGGCGCTGATGCAGCGCAGCGAAGAGAATGGCGGGGTGGACTGCATCGGCCTGTTCCCCGGCGCCGTGCGCCGCTTCCCGGGCGGCATGCAGGAAGAGGGCGAGACCCTCAAGGTGCCGCACATGGGCTGGAACGAGGTCAGTCATGTGCTCGACCATCCGCTCTGGCACAGCATTCCCGATCGCGCCCGCTTCTATTTCGTGCACAGCTTCTATGTCGAGGCCGGCAATCCGCGCCAGGTGGTCGGGCGCGGCCACTACGGCCTGGACTTCGCCGCGGCGCTGGCCGACGGCTCGCGCTTCGCCACCCAGTTCCACCCCGAGAAGAGCGCCGACTGCGGTCTGCAGCTCTATGCCAACTTCCTCGCCTGGGACGGCCGCTGGTAATGGCGCGCAAGCCGCCCGCGCCGCTGGTGACGCTCGAGCCCGAGCAGAGCCAGCGCCTGGTCACGGCCTTGCAGACCCTGCTGGACGATCGCTTCGAAGTCCGCCTGGGGCGGTTCGAAGTCGAGGAACTGCTGGATTTCTTCGCCCGCGAGTGCGGGCCGCTGTACTACAACAAGGCGGTTGCCGACGTGCAGACCCTGCTCAGGGAGCGTGTCGACAGCCTGGAAAGCGACATCTGGGCGCTGGAAAAGCCCTAGATCGCCCTCACCCCCGAGCCAAGGTATTGCCATGCTGATCATCCCCGCCATCGACCTCAAGGACGGTGCTTGTGTCCGCCTGCGCCAGGGGCGCATGGAAGACTCCACCGTATTCTCCGACGATCCCGTGGCCATGGCTGCCCAGTGGGTCGACGGCGGCTGCCGCCGGCTGCACCTGGTGGACCTCAATGGCGCCTTCGAAGGCCAGCCGGTCAATGGCGAGGTGGTCACCGCCATCGCCAGGCGCTACCCCGGCCTGCCGATCCAGATCGGCGGCGGCATCCGCTCGCTGGAAACCATCGAGCACTATGTGCGTGCCGGCGTCAGCTACGTGATCATCGGCACCAAGGCGGTCAAGCAGCCGGAATTCGTCGCTGAAGCCTGCCGCGCCTTCCCCGGCAAGGTCATCGTCGGTCTGGATGCCAAAGACGGCTTCGTCGCCACCGACGGCTGGGCCGAGGTCAGCGAGCTGCAGGTCACCGACCTGGCCCGGCGCTTCGAAGCCGACGGCGTCAGCGCCATCGTCTACACCGACATCGCCCGCGACGGCATGATGCAGGGCTGCAACGTGCCGGCCACCCGCGCCCTGGCCGAAGCCACTAGCATCCCGGTGATCGCCTCCGGCGGTATCCACAACTTGGGCGACATCCAGAACCTGCTCGACGCGCGCAGCCCGGGCATCATCGGCGCCATCACCGGCCGGGCGATCTACGAGGGCACCCTCGACGTCGCCGAGGCCCAGGCGCTGTGCGACAACTTCAAGGTCTGAGGGCTCAGTCATGGCGCTGGCGAAACGCATCATCCCCTGCCTGGACGTGGACAATGGCCGCGTGGTCAAGGGCGTCAAGTTCGAGAACATCCGCGATGCCGGTGATCCGGTGGAGATCGCCCGCCGCTACAACGAGCAGGGCGCCGACGAGATCACCTTTCTCGACATCACCGCCAGCCACCAGGGCCGCGATACCACCCTGCACACCGTGGAACGCATGGCCAGCCAGGTGTTCATCCCGTTGACCGTGGGCGGCGGCGTGCGCACCGTGCAGGACATCCGCAACCTGCTCAACGCCGGCGCCGACAAGGTCTCGATCAACACCGCGGCGGTCTTCACCCCGGAGTTCGTCGGTGAAGCCGCGGCACGCTTCGGTTCCCAGTGCATCGTGGTGGCCATCGACGCCAAGCGCGTCAGCGGCACTGGCGAAACCCCGCGCTGGGAGATCTTCACCCATGGCGGGCGCAAGCCCACCGGGCTCGACGCCGTGGCCTGGGCGCAGAAGATGGAAGGCCTGGGCGCCGGCGAGATCCTGCTCACCAGCATGGACCAGGACGGCATGAAGAACGGCTTCGACCTGGGCGTGACCCGCGCCGTCAGCGAGGCGGTGGGCATCCCGGTGATCGCCTCCGGCGGTGTCGGCAATCTGCAGCACCTGGCCGACGGCATCCTCGAAGGCAAGGCCTCTGCGGTGCTGGCCGCGAGCATCTTCCATTTCGGCGAATGCACCATTCCCGAGGCTAAACGGTACCTGGCCGAAAAAGGGATTGTGATACGCTCCACAAAATCTTAAGCACCGGCGGTGCCGGCAGGGAGAGGGGCGTGCGCAAGGGAGTCTGGGCCTGCTTGGCCGGTTTGCTGCTGGTATCCACCGCGGTCAGGGCGGAGCTTCCGGCGGGTTATCAGCTGACGCTGCTGACGGAAAACTTCCCGCCCTACAACTTCTCCGTCGATGGCAAGAACTTCGCCCGCGAGGGCGAGCTCAAGGGCATCGCCGTCGACATGGTCCGCGAGATGTGCAAGCGGGCCGGCATCTCCTACAACCTCACCCTGAGATTTCCCTGGGAGCGGATCTACGGCATGGCCCTGGATCAGCCCGACCACGGCGTCTTCGTCACCGCCCGGCTGCCGGAGCGCGAGGCCCTGTTCAAATGGGTCGGTCCCATCGGCCCGGACGACTGGGTCCTGCTCGGTCGTGCCGACAGCCACCTGCAACTGCGCAGCCTGGACGACGTCCGCAAGCAGCAGCTCAGGATCGGCGCCTACAAGGGCGACGCCATCGCCGAGAGTCTCGTCCAGCAGGGTTTCCAGCCGGATCTTGCGCTGCGCGATCAGGAAAACGTGCAACGCCTGGTCAAGGGGCAGATCGATGTCTGGGCCACCGGCGATCCCGCCGGCCGCTACCTGGCCCGCCAGGAAGACGTGACCGGACTCAAGATGCTGCTGCGCTTCAACAGCGGCGAGCTGTTCCTGGCGCTGAACAAGCAGACCCCCGACGAGGTGGTACAGAAGCTGCAGAAAGCCCTCGACGAGATGCGCCAGAGCGGCGCGGTTCAGACCATCTTCAATCGTTATCTGTGATCCCGGCGGGCCGATCGGCGCGGACGGTCGCCTGAGGAGAGAGCTATGCGCAAGTCCTGGTTGGCCATCGCCGCCGTACTGTTGAGTTGCACCCTCGGCCTGGGGACGGCCCGGGCGGAATTGCCAGCGGGCTATCGCGTGGTGCTGCTGACCGAGAACTTCCCGCCCTTCAACATGGCGGTGGACGACAAGAACTTCGCGCGTGACGATGCCATCGACGGCATCAGCGCCGATCTGGTGCGCGAGATGTTCAAGCGCGCCGGGATCGACTACAACCTCTCGCTGCGCTTTCCCTGGGATCGCATCTACAACCTGACCCTGGAAAGCCCCAACTACGCGCTGTTCTCCGTGTCGCGCACCGAGTCCAGGCTGCCGCTGTTCAAGTGGGTCGGGCCGCTGGGCAAGACCCGCAAGGTGTTCATGGCGCTGGCCGGCAGCACCCTCAAGGTGCCGGACCTGGCCACGGCAGCCCGGCTGCGCGTCGGTGCCTACAAGAATTCCGCCGTGAGCCTGATGATCCAGGAAAAGGGCATCGTCCCCATCGACGCCCTGCGTGATCAGGAGAACATCGCCAAGTTGCAGAAGGGCGAGATCGACGTCTGGGCCACCACCGATGTGGTCGCCCGCTACCTGGCCAAGCAGCAGGGCGTCAGCAACCTGCAGACCCTGCTCAGCTTCCAAGAATCCGACCTCTACCTGGCCCTGAACAAGGACACCCCCGACGAGGTGGTGACCCGCCTGCAGCAGGCCCTGGATGCCATGCGCCGCGAAGGCCTGGTCGACAGCATCACCAACAACTATCTCTAGTGCGGCGCCGCGTGGCGGGCGCCTTGCGAATTGCGCTGGAGGTGAGCATTCGCTAGCGCCCTGTCTGGACGCGAGGTGCCAGGGATTCCGCATTGGCCCGGCAGCTGGACGGGGATCGGCGAAGCGTTGACGACCGCGGTGAGGCCAGCCGCAGTGAGCGCTGAACGTTGTAAAGGGATACTCAACGAAACCTCGGACATGCGGCCTTGTGTCGCCAGGGAGTTGCAATGCAAAAGCTGTGGTTGCGTCTTGCAGGGGTACTGCTGGGTTGCACGCTGGGCCTGACCCAGGCCCGTGCCGAGCTGCCGGATTACTATCAGGTCGTGCTCCTGACCGAGAATTACCCCCCCTTCAACATGTCGGTCGATGACAAGAACTTCGCCCGCGATGACGCCATCGACGGTATCGCCACCGATGTCGTCCGCGAGATGTTCAGGCGTGCGGGCATCAAGTACAGCCTTTCGCTGCGCTTCCCCTGGGATCGCATCTATCGGCTGACCCAGGAGACGCCCAACTACGGACTCTTCTCCGTCGCCTATACCGAGGCGCGCAAGGATCAGTTCAAATGGGTGGGGCCCTTCGGCCGTTCGAGCTGGACCCTGCAGGCGCTGCCTGGCAGCAAGCTGGACATCAAGACGCTCAAGGACGCCGCCCGCTACCGCATCGGTGCCTATCGCAACGATGTGATCAGCAAGACGCTGACCGCCCAGGGCATTCCGGTCATCGACGCCCTGCGTGATCAGGAGAACGTCGACAAGCTGGTGAAAGGCCAGATCGATATCTGGGCTACCGCCGATCCCGTCGGCCGCTATCTCGCCAAGCAGCAGGGGGTGACCGGCTTGCAGACGCTGCTTCGCTTCAACGAGGTGGATCAGTATCTGGCGCTGAACAAGGACACGCCTGACGAAGTGGTGACACGCCTCAAGGCGGCCCTGGAGCAGATGCGCAAGGAAGGGGTGATCGACAGCATCACCAACAACTACCTGTGACGCCTGGAGGCCGTCGGGCGGTCGCTAGCGATAGCGACCGGCGCGGCCGTGCCCGGGCATGGCCTGGTTGGCGCGCAGGGCGATCATCTGCGGCAGGTCGATGACTTCCACGCCTTGGGCCTTGAGCAGCGGCAACTGCTGGGCCAGCACCGCCAGGGTCGCCGGGTGCGGATGGCCGATCAGCACCGCGCTGCCCTGGCGCTGGGCCAGGCGCACGCCTTCGGCCAGCTGGGCCGCCACCGCCGCCGGCGTGGCGTCGTTGTCGAGAAAGACATCGCGCGAGACGCTGGCCAGGCCGATCTTCTGGGCTTCCGCCGCGGCCACGGTAGCGGCGCTCGTGCGGCTGTCGAGAAACAGCAGGTGACGCTCCTGCAGGACCTGCATCAACTCGGCCATGGCCGGGCGGTCCGCGGTCATGCGACTGCCTTCGTGATTGTTCACCCCATCCGCCTCGGGTACCCGCTCCAGCGCCCGGTCCAGGCGTTGCAGCCGCTCGATCGAAGACATCTCCGGATGCCAGGCATAGGGACCGCCGGCCGGGTCCATGGGCAGGTGCAGCAGCACGGTGCGCCCGGCGCGGTGGGCCGCGGCGGCCAGCTCGGCGGCGTAGCGGGTCTCGGGGATGATCGCCAGGACCACCGGCGCGGGCAGGGCCAGGACCTGGCGGTCCCGGGCCGGATTCTGCCCGAGGTCGTCGATGACGATGGTCAGCTGCGCGGTGGCGGCCTGGGCAAGCGCGCTGACCAGGGCGAGTGCCCCGGCCAGTAGCCAGCATCCAGCCCTCACGGGGTATGGGTGACGTTGAGTCCCTTGAGCAGCGACAGCGCCTGGGAGAGCTGGAAGTCGTCATCCTGCGGGCGCGAACTCTGGTTCGGCGCCTTGCTGCCGGTGGGCCGATCGGCGCCGCCATTGCCATTGCCCAGGTGACCGGCCAGATCGGCTTCGCGGAAGTATTCGTCGCCACCACTCTGGGGGGTGACCTTGGCCGGCGCCACGGCGATGTCCGGGGTGATGCCCTGGGCCTGGATGGAGCGGCCGTTCGGCGTGTAGTAGAGCGCCGTGGTGAGCTTGAGCGCCCGGTCGTTGTTGAGTGGCAGTACCGTCTGCACCGAACCCTTGCCGAAGCTGTCGGTACCCATGAGGATGCCGCGCTTGGAATCCTGCAGGGCGCCGGCGACGATCTCGGCGGCCGAGGCGCTGCCGCCGTTGATCAGCACCACTAGGGGCACCTTCTCGCTGGGATCGGCGGCATCGGCCGAGAAGCGCAGCTCGGAGTTGGGCAGGCGGCCCTTGGTGTAGACGATCAGGCCGTGGGTCATGAAGGCATCGGCCACCTCGACCGCCGACTGCAGGACCCCGCCCGGGTTGTTTCTCAGGTCGAGGATCAGGCCCTTGAGCTTGCCCTTGTTTTCCTGACGCAGCTTGGCGAGGGCCTTGACCGTCTCTTCGCCGGTATTCACCTGGAACTGCGAGATGCGCAGTAGGCCGTAGCCGGATTCGAGCAGCTGGCTCTTGACGCTGTTGACCTTGATCACCGCCCGCGCCAGCTTGACGTCGAACGGCTGGCCGCCACCGCGGACGATGGTCAGCACGATGGGGCTGCCCGGCTTGCCACGCATCTTGTCGACCGCTTCGTTGATGGCCTGGCCCTTGGTCGGCTGGCCGTCGATCTTGACGATCAGGTCGCCCGGTTGCAGGCGCGCCTTGGCCGCCGGGGTGTCGTCGATGGGCGAGACCACCTTGATGAAGCCGTTCTCCTGGCCGACTTCCAGGCCCAGGCCGCCGAATTCACCGCTGGTGGTTTCCTGCAGTTCGGCGAAGTCCTTGGGTTCCAGGTAGGCGGAGTGCGGATCCAGGTTGCTGAGCATGCCCTTGATGGCGTTTTCCAGCAGGACCTTGTCCGACACCGGCTCCACATAGGCCGCCTTGATGCGGTCGAACACCTCGGCAAAGGTGCGCAGCTCGTCCAGCGGCAGCGGAGCGCTGGCCGGGGCCGCGGGCGCGGCGCCCGGTGCGACCGGCGTCACTGCAGCTGGCGTGCTCTGCGGCGATTGCGCCTGGACGACTCCGACGCCGCTGAACAGCAGGGCGAGGACCAGGACGGTGGGACGAAAGCGATGCGGCATGTGCAGCTCCTAAACCAAGGTGTGTCGCACTATCCCTGAGCACGGCACCAGATGACCGGGTCCGTCGGGCGGCCCTGTTGGCGGATGGCGAAGTACAAGGCGGAGGCTTCCTGACCGCCGCTGGCGCCGACGGTCGCGATGGCATCCCCGGCCTTGACCACGTCACCCGCAGACTTGAGCAGGCTCTGATTATGTCCGTACAGGCTGAGATAGCCATTCCCATGATCGATGATAACCAGTTGGCCGGCGCCTCTTAGCCAGTCGGCGAAGACCACCCGGCCATCGTGCACTGCCTTGACCCGGGTGCCGGCACCGGCCGCGATCAGGACACCGTCCCATTTCGCGCGGGGGTCGTCGCCGCGGGCACTGCCGAAGCGGGCCACCAGACGGCCATCGACCGGCCAGGGCAGCTTGCCGCGGGCACTGGCGAAGGCGCCGCCATAGGCAGGTGCTGCACTAGACACCGCCAGCTCCGGGGCGTTCGAGGGGCGCGGGGCTTTCGGCTCGCTTTGCGCCTGGCGCCGTGCCGCTTCCCGTGCCTGGGCGGCGCGGGCTTCGGCCAGCTGTCGCTGCCGGGCTTCCTCGGCTTCGCGGGCCTGGCGCGCGAGGGTTTCCTCGATGGTCTTGAGCACCTTGTTCAGGGCTGCCTGATCCTGCTCGCGGTTCTCGATCTCGCGGCTCTTGTCGCGGTAGTCCGCGTTGATCTTGGCCAGCGCCGCCTGGCGCTCCTTGCGCACCTCGGCCAGTTCCGCCTGACGCTTCTCCAGGTCTTCGCGGCGAGCGACCAGGTCGCCCTGTTCCTGCTGGATGCCCTGCTCCACCTCGCGCAACTCGCGCAGGGTGTCGTTGAAGCTGGCGAGCTGATCCAGCCGGGTGCGATTCAGGTAGTTGTAGTAGGTGAGGGTACGACTGACCTTTTCCGGATGCTCCTGATTGAGCAGCAGCTTGAGGTATTCCTGGCGACCGCTCTGGTAGGCGGCGCGCACCTGCACGGCGATCAGCTGTTGTTGCTCAGCGCGAGACTGGTCGAGCTTCTTCTTGCGCCCGTCCAGCTCCTGCAGCTTTTTTTCGCCGTTCTCCAGCTGCTTCTGCAGCGAGTCGACCTGCTTTTCCAGCTCGCCCATCTGCGTCTCGGTGCCCTGCAACTGCTTCTGCACGCCGGACTTTTCGGCCTGCACCTGCTTGAGGACCTTCTGCATCTCCTGGATTTCCCGGCGGGTCTGCTCGATCTGCCGTTGGGTATCGGCGCGATCGTCGGCCAGGGCGGGAGCGAGAACGCTGGCAAGCAGGAGAAGGGCGAGAACACGGCGCATGCGAGGTCGTACGTTTCTAGGGCGAAGCGCCTAGTATGCCCGTCACATCCGGCAAAAAAAACGGCAAGGCACGCCGTTCAGCGTTCACAGCCCGACCAGGCGGCCAGGCTGCGAACGAGGGGGCATTTCTGTTTCAGTAACCGACGGTGAAGCGGGTACGGTGATGGACCGGGCGTTCGACCTCGTCCAGCAGGGCCATGGCGAAGTCTTCATAGGAGATGTGGCTGTCCCCGGCCGCATCGAACAGCACGGTATCGTCACCCAGGCGGAATCGGCCCGTGCGCGCGCCGGGGGCGAAGACCATCTGCGGACTGACGAAGACCCAGTCGAGGTCGCTGACCTCGCGCAGGGCGTCCAGGGCGGTGATGGCCGCTTCGGCCTCGCTGCGATATTCCGCGGGAAAGGCCGGCGCATCGAACAGCCGCGAACCGTCCGGCAGGTTCAGGCTGGCGGCGCCGCCAACGATCAGCAGGCGGGGGATGCCGGTGGCGCGGGCGAAGTCGACCAGGGCATTCGGCGCGAGGTCGGCGAATCTCAGGCTGCTGATCAGTACCTCATGACCGGCCAGGGCCGGGGCGGCCTGCAGATCGGTGACATCACCGGCGACCACCGTCAGGTCGGGCCGCGACGCGAGGCGCGCGGGGTCCCGCGCCAGGGCGGTGACCCGGTGGCCGCGGGAGAGGGCTTCGTCGAGCAGACGGCTGCCGACGTTGCCGGTGGCGCCGAGCAGGGCGATGGAGGTCATGGCTGGATTCCTCGGAAGTGAAGGGAAGCCAAGCCTAGGCAGAGCGGCGGAAGCCGCCAAGGAGGCAGTTCGGGATGAGCTGGTTACCTGCGGATAACCCGGGGCCGGCGAGGGTATGGCGCCATCGGGGGGCTGTGTATACTGGCCAGCATTTTTAGCCCTCCTTGGATAGCTCTTTCATTATGGAATTTATCGGTCGGGCGGTTGAATTCGCCACCCATCATCCGCTTCTCGTCGCCGCCTTCCTCGCCATCGTCGCCCTGATGCTGTTCAACGAGACCCGTCGTGGCGGGCGCAGCCTGTCCACCGGTGAACTCACCAACCTGCTCAACCGCGAGCAGGGCGTGGTCCTCGACATCCGTCCGAGCAAGGACTTCGCCGCCGGGCATATCGTCGGCGCGCTGAACATCGCTCAGGAGAAAGTCGCCAGCAGCCTGTCTCTACTGGAGAAGCACAAGGCCAAGACCTTGATCGTGGTGGACAGCGCCGGCCAGCAGGCCGGCACCGTTTGCGGCGATCTGCAGAAGGCCGGCTTCACCGCCGCCCGGCTGAACGGCGGCATCGCCACCTGGCGTGCAGAGAACCTGCCCCTGGTGAAGTGAACCCCTAGCGTGGCCGCCTCATCGGCCACTGGAGACCGCGCATGTCTGACGTCGTCATCTATACCAGTGCCTGGTGTCCCTATTGCCATCGTGCCAAGCACCTGCTCGATCGCAAGAACGTGGCCTACCGGGAAGTCTCCGTCGACGGCCAGCCCGCGCTGCGCAGCGAGATGGCCCGCAAGGCCGGTCGCACCAGCGTGCCGCAGATCTGGGTCGGCAGCACCCACGTCGGCGGTTGCGACGAGCTCTATGCCCTAGACCGAAGCGGACGTCTCGATCCGCTGCTGTCCGCCTGACCAACACTCACAACTCAAGGCCCTACCATGACCGACCAAGCCAATGGCGCCCAGGACGACGGCGCTCAGTTCTCCCTGCAGCGCATCTACATCCGCGACCTGTCCTTCGAGGCGCCCAAGAGCCCCGAGATCTTCCGTCAGGACTGGCAGCCCAACGTCAACCTGGACCTGGCCACCCGCCAGAAGACCCTGGGCGACGACTTCCACGAAGTGGTGCTGACCCTGACCGTGACCGTCAAGAACAACGAAGAGACCGCCTTCATCGCCGAAGTGCAGCAGGGTGGCATCTTCCTGATCAAGGGCCTGGACGCCGCCTCCATGGCCCACGCCCTGGGCGCCTTCTGCCCCAACATCCTGTTCCCCTACGCCCGTGAGGCGCTGGACAACATGGTGGTGCGTGGCTCCTTCCCCGCGCTGAT
Organism: Pseudomonas sp. SORGH_AS_0211; assembly: GCF_031453455.1. Classification (NCBI taxonomy): domain Bacteria; kingdom Pseudomonadati; phylum Pseudomonadota; class Gammaproteobacteria; order Pseudomonadales; family Pseudomonadaceae; genus Pseudomonas; species Pseudomonas sp. SORGH_AS_0211. Next base: position 4,669,768 of record NZ_JAVIZV010000001.1, read on the forward strand.
GCTGCAGCCGGTGAATTTCGACGCCCTCTACGCCCAGGAACTGGCGCGCATGCAGACCGCTGGCGAAGCCTGATCGGCGCCGCTGCGGTACCGGACGCCCCTTGCGAGGGGCGTTCTGCTGTCTGGTCCCAGCTCTCTTGGGGAGTGCCTAGGCCTGGTCTGCCTCCGGTTCGCGTGCCTTTGCACTGGCTCTGAGCTTGCGGCTGGCGCGCCAGAGATCGAAGCTGAACACGGCCAGGCCGGTCCAGATGCAGAGGAAGGCGAACAGCCGCTCGCGGGGGAAGGGTTCGTCGTAGAGCCAGACCGCCTGGATCAGCACCAGGGTCGGAGCGAGGTACTGCAGGAAGCCCAGCGTCGAATAGGGCAGCTTGCGCGCCGCGGCGTTGAAGCACAGCAGGGGAATCAGGGTGACCGGGCCGGCCAGCACGATCAGCAGGCCCAGCGAGGACTGCCAGGTCTCGGCCTGCAGGCTCACCCCCGGGGTCAGCAGCGGCAGCGCGACCAGGGCGATCGGCACCAGCATCCAGCTCTCCACCACCATGCCCGGCAGTGCGGCCACCGGCGTCTGCCGCCGCACCAGTCCATAGAAGGCAAAGGTCAGGGCCAGGGCCAGGGAAACCCAGGGCAGTTGCCCCAGGGTCCACAGCTGCTGGGCCACGCCCAGCACCGCCAGGCCCACGGCGATCCACTGCAGCGGGCGCAGGCGCTCGCCGAGAATCACCAGGGCGAGCAGGATGTTGACCAGCGGGTTGATGTAGTAGCCCAGGCTGGCCTCGACCACGTGGGCGTTGTTGACCGCCCAGATGTAGACCAGCCAGTTGCAGGCCACCAGTGCGCCGGACACCGCTAGCCAGAACAGTCGCCGGGGATGGGCGCGCAACTCCGCCCACCAGCCGCGATGGCGCCAGACCACCAGCAGCAGCGCGCTGAACAGCGCGGACCAGAGGATGCGCTGGAACAGGATCTCGGTCGCCGGCAGGGCCGCCAGCAGTTTGAAGAACAGCGGAAACAAGCCCCACAGCCCGTAGGCGGTGAGGCCCAGGGCGTAGCCCTGGCGCAAGGCAGACATGAGGGATCCTTAGGCAGGCAACTTTCTTGTCCGGGCAGGATAGCTCAAGGGGCCGCGGGATGTGGGCCGAGGTGGTGCGCTTGTGGCGTGACCGTCGCGACGGTCGATCGCGGCCATGACGGTCCGCCGATGCGGCCGCGCCGGAGAAAGCTCCTGTACCTGTAGGAGCGGCCCATGGCCGCGGCCAGTGCTATAGCGTGGAAAACGGCGCGGTCTTTTTTCCTGGAGAAGTCTTCACGAAGCCTACCCTCACCCCGGCCCTCTCCCAGAGGGAGAGGGGGTATCCACACCTGTAGCGTGGAAAACGGCGCAGCCTTTTCCAATGGGTCGCCGCAAGTCTAGAACAGCCGCAACGGCGCCTCGTCCAGGGCGGCGCGCTGTTCGCGCAGGGTGAGGATCTGGTCGCCCCAGTAGCGTTCGCTGCCGAACCAGGGAAAGCTCTTGGGAAAGGCCGGATCGTCCCAGCGGCGCGCCAGCCAGGCGCTGTAGTGCATCAGCCGCAGGGTGCGCAGTCCCTCGATCAGCGCCAGCTCGCGTGGCTGGAAGTCGTGGAATTCCTCATAGCCGTCCATCAGCTCGGACAGCTGCGTCAGCCGCTCCTGGCGATCGCCGGCCAGCAGCATCCAGAGATCCTGCATGGCCGGGCCGTGCCGGCAGTCGTCGAGGTCGACCATATGGTAGGCGTCATCGCGGCAGAGCAGGTTACCCGGGTGGCAGTCGCCGTGCAGGCGGATGACGTCGTAGCTGACGCTCTCGAAGAGTTCGTCGAGGCGTAGCAGCAGGTCCCGCGCCACCGATTCATAGGCCGGCAGCAGGCTCTTGGGAATGAAATTGCCGGTCAGCAGGGTGTCCAGGGAGGCATGGCCATAGCCCTGGACGTCCAGCGTCTCGCGGTGCTGGAAGGGCCGGCTGGCACCCACCGCGTGCAGGCGACCGAGCAATTGGCCGAGGCGATGCAACTGGTTGAGATCGCCCGGCTCCGGCGCCCGGCCGCCACGGCGGGGAAAGAGCGCGAAGCGAAAGCCGGCATGGGTGAAGAGTGTCTGGCCGTCGCGCTGCAAGGGTGCGACCACGGGCACCTCGCGCTCTTCCAGTTCGGCGGAAAAGGCGTGTTCTTCCAGAATGGCCGCATCGGTCCAGCGATCCGGGCGATAGAACTTGGCGATCAGCGGGGTCTCGGCTTCGATGCCGATCTGGTAGACGCGATTCTCGTAGCTGTTGAGCGCCAGCACCCGGGCATCGCTGAGATAGCCCAGGCTTTCGATGGCGTCGATGACGAGGTCGGGACTCAGATTTTCGAACGGATGGGACATGGCGCGCTCCTCGGTCACGGGGGACGATGGCGATTGCCACCCTGCATCGGGGAGATGCTAGCGCATGCCCGAGCCCCATGGCGAAGGCTCGAGCGCTATCCGCTCGCCGGTCAGGCGCCGATCACCCCGCCGTCTTCGCGGGTGATGACCATCACCGAAGAGCGTGGCTGGCCGTCCGGACGTTGCTCCGGAAACTGCGAGCCGCCTTCCTCGCCCGGGTGCTGGATACCGACGAACATCGTCCGGTAGTCCGGCGAAAAGGCCAGGCCGGTGACCTCGCACCCGACCGGGCCGACCAGGAAGCGGCGCATCTCGCCGCTGCGCGGATCGGCGCAGAGCATCTGGTTGTTGCCCATGCCCTCGTAGTCACCCTTGTTGCTGTACTTGCCATCGGTGAGCACCCACAGCCGGCCGGCGGCATCGAAGCCCAGGCCATCGGGACTGTTGAACATGTTCTCGGCGTTGATCTGCCCGGAACCCGCTTCCGGCGTGCCCGGGTGCACCTTGGGATTGCCGGCGATGACGAACAGATCCCAGTCGAAGCTCAGGGCCGCGGCATCGTCGCCGCTCTCGCGCCAGCGCACGATCTGGCCGTAGAGGTTGTTGGCGCGGGGATTGGGGCCGCCCACCGGCATGCCGTCTTCGCCGCGCTTGGTGTTGTTGGTCAGGGTGCAATAGACCTGGCCGTCCTTGGGGCTGACGGCGATCCATTCGGGTCGGTCCATGCGCGTGGCGCCGACCTGGGTGCCGGCCTGGCGGGCGTGGATGAGCACCTCGGCCTGGCTGGCGAAGCCGTTGGCGGCGGTCAGTCCGTTCTCGCCATGCACCAGCGGCAGCCACTGGCCGCGGCCCCTGGGGCGGTTCGGATCACGGTCGCCTTCGTCGAAGCGGGCGACATAGAGGGTGCCGTGATCGAGCAGCTCGCGATTGGCCTGGGGATCGTCCTGCAGGCGATCACGGCTGACGAACTTGTAGATGAATTCGCCGCGCTCGTCGTCGCCCATGTAGACCACCACGCGGCCATCGCGGGTGCGGGTCAGGGCAGCGTTCTCGTGCTTGAAGCGACCCAGGGCGGTGCGCTTGACCGGCTTGGCCTGGGGATCGAAGGGATCGATCTCGGTGATCCAGCCGTGGCGATTGAGTTCGTTGGGATTCTGCGCCAGGTCGAAACGATCGTCATGCAGGTGCCAGTCGTTCTCCACGCCGGCGTGCTTGACGCTGTAGCGCTTCTGAGCCGCATCGAACTTCAGGTTGGCGTCGCGACTGCCGAAGACGTCGGTGAAGTTCTCTTCGCAGGTCAGATAGGTATGCCAGGGCGTGGCGCCGCTGGAGCAATTCTGGAAGGTACCCAGCACCTCGCGTCCGGCCGGGTCGGCGGCGGTCTTGAGCAGGGCATGGCCAGCGGCTGGACCGCTGACGGCGATGGGCGTGTTGCCGTGCACCCGGCGGTTGTAGGGCGAGCCCTGGACGAAGTGCCATTGGCCGTCCACGCGCTTCACCTCGATCACCGAGACGCCCTCGGCGGCCTGAGCCTTGCGGGTGTCTTCCAGGGACTTGGGCGGCGTGCCGTGGCTGAGCAGGTAGCGGTAGTTGGTGTATTCGTTGTTGATCGCCATCAGTGCCCGATCCGGATCGTCCGGGAAGGGGTAGAAGGCCATGCCGTCGTTGTTGTCGCCGAATTGCCCGGCCTGGTCGGCGGCGCTGGGGCTGCCATCGGGGCGGAAGGCCGGGCCATCGGCGTGCAGTGGCTGGCCCCAGCTGATGAGCACGCTGGCGCGATAGCCGGGCGGTACCACCAGGGTGTCGGCGGTGGAGGCCGGGATGTTGGCGAAGCCGATCAGGGGATTGCCCGTGGCCTCGCCGACGGCGTCGGCCAGGGCGCTGCGACCGAGCAGGCCGCCGCCCAGAAACAGGGCGGCACCGGCGAGGGCGCCTGCGCCGATGAAGCGGCGGCGGCTCAGATGGACGAGGCGTTCGAGATCGGTCTGGTCGTTGTGCATGCGGATGGCTCCCTCACGGTGTGCAGGCGAGGCTAGTCAGACTGAATGACGTTTTGGTGACAGCGGCTAGCCGCCGGGTGGTGGCGTCCGCGCCAGGCAATAGACGTCGACCCGTCCGGCGCCGGCGCGCTTGAGCAAGAGGGCCAGGCTGTCGGCGGTGGCGCCGGTGGTGAGGACATCGTCCACCAGGGCCAGGTGGCGACCCTCCAACCGGGCGTCCTTCACCAGGGCGAAGGCCTGCTTGAGATTGCGCCGCCGCTCGTTGGCGCTCAGGCCCTGCTGGCTCTGTTGCTCCTGTACCCGCTGCAATAACCCGCCATCCACCGGCAGTTGCAGCGCCTTGCCGAGCCAGTTGGCCAGCAGGGCGGCCTGGTTGAAGCCGCGTTGGCGCAGGCGCGAGGGTGAGAGGGGAACCGGCAGCAGCAAGTCCGGGCGTGGCTGGCCTTCGTCGAACAGATGCTGCAGATGCCGCGCCAGCAGCGCCCCGGCCAGGCGGCCAAGACTGCCCTGGTCGCGGTGCTTGAACCTGTTGATCAGGGTGTCGACCGGAAAGGCATAGCGCCAGAGCGCCAGTACCTGGTCGAAGGCCGGCGGCCTGGCCAGACAGCTGCCACAGAGTAGCCCGTCTACAGGTAGGGGCAGGGCGCAGCATTGGCAGTGTGGCCCGAGCCAGGGCAATTCGCTGTCGCAGCCTTCGCACAGCGGCAGTCCGGCCGGAAGCCAGGCGGCGCAGAGGGCGCAGTGCGTCCCGGGCCGCAGGCGTTGCCAGTGGCGCTTTGATACAGAGGAGAACGGTAAGGTCATGACGGCATCCGTGCCGAGCGAGAGCCCTACTGTGCCAGGCCGCCGGCCTGGTCACCAGTCAGCCGCGAATCAGCCAGCCCATCACCATCAGGCCCAGGACCAGCCAGATGACGCCGCCCACTATCGAGCGGGCCATGAAGGCCCGTACCGCGGCGTAGAGCAGCAACAGGCCGATGGCCAGGACCACGAAGCTGATATAGGAGTCGTCCATGCCGATGGAGCGCGCCATGCCATGGAGGAAGTCGTGCACGGCATCGGCGATGCCGCCCAGGACCGAGCCGAACAGGTCGATGATGAAACGGATGACTTGGCCGAGCGACGCGCCCAGCCAGTCGAAGAAGCCTTCAGTACGCATGGATGTTTCCAGATCCTTGGCAATGTCCCTTGGAACCCGCGAAGCCCGCCGGGTTCGCTGGTGATCCGCGCTACACTGCGCGTTTTCCGCAGTGTCTCTCAAGTTCTTAGTGATGACAGCTACCGACGCGCTTCCCCTGATCCTGCTTCCCGGCCTGCTCTGTGACCGGCGCCTCTGGGCCACCCAGGCTGCCGATCTGGCCGACACCTGCCCGGTGTTCATCCCCGACCTCACGCGCGACGTTGGCATCGCCGCCCTGGCGCGCCGGGTGCTGGCCGAGGCGCCGCCGCGCTTCGCCTTGGGCGCCCTGTCCATGGGCGGCTATGTGGCCTTCGAGATCCTGCGCCAGGCGCCGGAGCGGGTGGCGCGACTGGCGCTGTTCGACACCATGGCCAGCCCGGATACCGCCGAGCGTGCCATCCAGCGTCGCGCCATGCTCGACCTGGCCGAACGCGGTCGCTTTCTCGGCATCAGTCCGCAACTGCTGCCACGCCTGATCCATGCCTCGCGCCTGGGCACGCCGGTGGCCGATACCGTGCTGGCCATGGGCAAGGCGGTGGGCAAGGAGGCCTTCCTGCGCCAGCAGCAGTCCATCATCGACCGCCCCGATTCGCGGTCGACCCTGGCCCGGATCCAGGTGCCCACCCTCATCGTGGTCGGCGCCCAGGATCAACTCACCCCGCCCGCCGAAGCCGAGCTCATGGCGGCCGGCATCCAGGGCTCGCGTCTGGTGGTGCTGGACGACTGCGGTCACCTGCCGCCACTGGAACTGCCGGAACGGACCACGGCGCTGTTGCGGGAGTGGCTGGCCTGACCCCTCGTCGCGGGCGCTGAACCCCGGCGCCGGGCGGGCCTCCATTGGCAAAGCCTCTGGAGTCCCGCATGTCGCATCGCCCATCGCTGTCCATCCTTTCCCTGGTGCTGGGTCTCGCTCCCACCACCGTCGCTCTGGCCGCGCCAGTGGGGGCGGGTCAGCCCGAGCAGCTGCACTTCGCCGATGACGGCGTCATCCCCAATAGCCGCCTGCCCGTGCTGCTCTATCGCCAGGTGCCGCTGGAGGGTGCCGACCGCGCGGCGGCGCTGGAGCGACTGTTCGCCGACAACGCCTGGCCGCCGCAATGGCGCTACGGCGTCTATAGCTACCATCACTATCATCCCAATGCCCATGAAGTCCTGGGCGTGGCGCGTGGTCAGGCTACCCTGCGCCTGGGCGGCGAGCAGGGGCAGGATGTGGAGGTGACCGCGGGTGATGTGGTGGTACTACCGGCGGGCACTGGCCACCGCAATCTGGAATCCAGTGCGGACTTCCTGGTGGTGGGTGCCTATCCGCCCGATCAGCAGGACTTCATCACCCAGCGCGCCGATCCGGCCGCCCACGCCCGCTCGGTCGGATTGATCGCCGGGGTGCCCTTGCCGGCAAGTGATCCGGTGACCGGACCTGAGGGCGCGCTGCCCGAACTCTGGCGCTAACAGAGTCGGGTCAGCGTAGCTTCGTCCGGCCGGCCGGCGAAAAAGGTCTTCAGCGCCTGGCGAAAGGGCTCGGGATCTTCGGCCACGGCGGCGAAGAGGGTGAGGCTGGAGTGGAACTTGAGATCGTCCGGCTGCCCGAACAGCGCGGTGGCGGACAGCTCGGGATGTTCCAGTGCCGCCGCGGTGATCTCCCGCAGGCGTGATCCCAGCAGCGGATGTGCGAGGTAGGCGCCGGCCTCGTCGCGGGAGGCGATGGCGTAGTGGCGTGCCGTTTCGCTGCGGCCCAGTCCCTGGATCTGCGGAAAGATGAACCACATCCAGTGGCTGCGCTTGCGCCCGGCGCGGACCTCCGCCAGGGCGGTGGCATAGGTGTCGGCCTGGGCGTCGAGGAAGCGTTGCAGATCGTGAGTGGCGGGCATGGGGGAAACTCCGGGCCTTTTGCCTATCGGCAGATGGACCCGGAGGAAGTGCCGCTCATGAGACGAGCGGTTTAGCCGCGCACCGCGCGATAGCTGACCTCGCCGCCTTCGCTGACGTCGTCCAGGTCGATCCGGGAGGTCTCCGGCAGACTCAGGCCCCCGACCAGGCCCAGCAGGGCGACCAGGATCAGGTAGAGCGCTGGCGAGAGGTTGCTGCCGGTGGCGCCGATCAGCCAGGTCGCCATCAGCGGGGCGGTGCCGCCGAAGATGGTATAGGCCAGGTTGTAGGTAATGGCACCGGCGGTGTAGCGCGTGCGGGTCGGGAAGACCTCGCTGAGCAGCGGCGCGGTCACCACGTTGCACAGTACCGCCCCGGCGCCAAGCAGCAGGGAACCCAGCAGGGCGCTGCCGAACTGGCCACTGCTGGCCAGCAACAGCGCCGGATAGACGCCCACCGCCAGGACCAGGCTGGCCAGCAACGTGGTCATGCGCCGACCGATGCGGTCGGTGACGCGCCCCAGCACCGGGCAGGCGGCTGCGGCGGCGAACAGGGTGATCAGGCTGATGGCCAGCGCCGCGGCCCGGTCGAAGCCGCCGGCCAGCTGTAGGTAGGTGGAGAAGTAGGTGGTGAACATATAGAAGGACAGCGCCGTCAGCGAAATGAAGGCGCCCAGGCGCAGGATGGAGCGGCCTTGCAGCCTGAGCGTCTCGCCCAGCGGCGAATGGCTGACCTCATGGTCGGCTTCCAGGGCCTGGAAGGCCGGGGTCTCGTCCAGCTTCAGCCGCAGGTAGAGGCCGATCAGACCCAGCGGCGCGGCGGCCAGGAAGGGAATGCGCCAGCCCCAGTCGGCCATGGTGGCGGCGCCCAGCAGCCGCTCCAGGCCCCAGGCGGTCAGGGCCGCGCTGGCGAAGGCGAGAAAGGTCGAGACCGGCACGAAGCTGCCATAGCGCCCGCGTCTATCGCGCGGCGAATGCTCCATCACGTAGGCGCAGGCACCCGCGTATTCGCCGCCGGCGGAAAAGCCCTGAGCGCAACGGATCAGCGTCAGCAGTATCGGTGCCCAGATGCCGATGGTGGCGTAGCTGGGCAGGATGCCGATCAGCGCCGTGGCGCCGGCCATGATCAGGATGGTCAGCGCCAGGACCCGTTTACGGCCGATGCGGTCACCCAGCAGGCCGAAGACGATGCCGCCCAGCGGTCGGAAGGCGAAGGCCACGGCGAAGACGGCAAAGGTCTTGAGCAGCCCGGCGGTGGCGTCGCCACTGGGAAAGAAGTGCGCGGCGATCAGGGTGGCGAGAAAGCCATAAAGGGCGAAATCGAACCATTCGACGAAATTGCCGATGGACGCGGCGGAGATGACCTTGCGCAGGGTGGCGGGTGAAACGGAAGTCGCTGTCTGGCTCATGGCGGGCCTCGGGAAAGGGCGGAGACGGAGGCAGAAATGGAGCGCCTTGTTTTATTGTCGGGAGATCGGGGCGTACCGCAGCTTCGACCCTAATCCTTTTCCCGTGACCGAGCAGTCCCGCCAGCGACTTGTCCACCGTTGGAACCGACTTCAGGAGCCCAGCCATGACCATGACGACCACCTATGCGGAAAAGGAGCCCGCCCGCACCGAGGTCGACGCCCTGCCGGGTGTCACCCTGCTGGAGTTCGGCGCACCCTGGTGCGGCCACTGTCGTGCCGCCCAGCCGCTGCTGGCCACGGCGCTCGCGGACTACCCCGGCGTGCGCCATCTCAAGATCGAGGACGGCCCCGGCCGCCGCCTGGGGCGCTCCTTTCGCGTCAAGCTCTGGCCTACGCTGATCGTGGTCAAGGACGGCCAGGAACTGGCGCGGCTGATACGTCCGGCGACGGCGGCAGCCCTGCGCGAAGCCCTGGCCGAAGCGGACTGACCGGTCGCTCCGCTCGTCCTCGCCGCGCTTGACAAGGCCAGGCCTGGAACATTAGTTTCAAACAACTGTTTAAACGCCCTGGCGGAAGGTCTGCAGCGACGCTGCCGCCACCCTCGACAACAAGCATTCGCAAAGAGGTAACAGTCATGCCCGATTACAAAGCCCCCCTGCGGGACATCCGCTTCGTCCGCGACGAACTCCTGGGCTATGACGCGCACTACCAGAGCCTGCCCGGTTGCGGCGACGCCACGCCCGACATGGTCTCCGCCATCCTCGAAGAAGGCGCCAAGTTCTGCGAACAGGTACTGGCGCCGCTCAATCGCATCGGCGACCAGCAGGGCTGCACTTGGAGCGAAGAAGGGGTGAAGACCCCCGATGGCTTCAAAGAAGCCTATGCCCAGTTCGTCGAGGGCGGCTGGCCGAGCCTGGCGCACAACCCGGCCCACGGTGGCCAGGGCCTGCCCGAGTCCCTTGGCATCTCCCTGTCGGAAATGGTCGGCCAGGCCAACTGGTCCTGGGGCATGTACCCCGGCCTATCGCACGGCGCCATGAACACCCTGGAGCAGCACGGCACCGACGAGCAGAAGCACACCTACCTGGAAAAGCTGGTGACCGGCGAATGGACCGGCACCATGTGCCTGACCGAACCCCACTGCGGTTCCGACCTGGGCATGCTGCGCACCAAGGCCGAGCCGCGCGCGGACGGCAGCTACGCCATCACCGGCACCAAGATCTTCATCTCCGCGGGTGAACACGACATGGCCGAGAACATCGTCCACATCGTGCTGGCCCGCCTGCCCGACGCCCCCGCCGGCACCAAGGGCATCTCGCTGTTCATCGTGCCCAAGCGCCTGCCCGACGCCAGCGGCGCGGCCGGCGAGCGCAACGCCGTGCACTGCGGTTCCCTCGAACACAAGATGGGCATCCACGGCAACGCCACCTGCGTGATGAACTTCGACGGCGCCACCGGCTTCCTGATCGGCCCGCCGAATCGCGGTCTGAACTGCATGTTCACCTTCATGAACTTCGCCCGCATCGGCACCGCCCTGCAGGGCCTGGCCCATGCCGAGGTGGCCTTCCAGGGCGGTCTGAAGTACGCCCGCGAGCGGCTGCAGATGAGATCCCTGACCGGTCCCAAGGCACCCGAGAAGCCCGCCGATCCCATCATCGTGCACCCCGACGTGCGTCGCATGCTGCTGACCATGAAGGCCTTCGCCGAGGGCAGCCGGGCGATGATCTACTACACCGCCAAGCTGGTGGATATCCTCAAGTACAGCCAGGACGAGGAGCAGAAGCAGCAGGTCGAGACCCAGATGGCCTTCCTCACCCCCATCGCCAAGGCCTTCATGACCGAGGTGGGTTTCGAGGCGGCCAGCCACGGCGTGCAGATCTATGGCGGCCATGGCTACATCGCCGAGTGGGGCATGGAGCAGAACCTGCGCGATGCGCGTATCGCCATGCTCTACGAGGGTACCACCGGCATCCAGGCCATCGACCTGCTGGGCCGCAAGGTGCTGATGACCCAGGGTGAATCCCTCAAGGCCTTCACCAAGGTGGTGCACAAGTTCTGCCAGGCCAATGCCGAGAACGCCGAACTCAAGGCCTTCGTCGAACCGCTGGCCAAGCTGAACAAGGAGTGGGGCGAGCTCACCCTCAAGGTCGGCATGGCCGCCATGAAGGATCGCGAGGAGGTGGGTGCCGCCGCCGTCGACTACCTGATGTACTCCGGCTATGTCTGCCTGGCGTACTTCTGGGCGGACATGGCCCGGGTCGCGGCCGAGAAGCTGGCCGCCGGCACCGACGAGGCCGCCTTTTACCAGGCCAAGCTGGCCACCGCGCGCTTCTACTACGAGCGCCTGCTGCCCCGTACCCGTGCCCACGCCGAAGCGCTGCTGGCCGGCGCCGGCAGCCTGATGGCCCTGGCCGAGGAAGACTTCGCCCTCGGCTACTAAAGGCCGCAGCTCCACTGAAAACCCCGCTCCGGCGGGGTTTTTGTCTTTTCGCGGCCGCGAAAAAACACCCAACGCAGACCTCCGATCGGCTGACCGTTAGGTCAGATCATGAACCTATGTCTCCCTTTCGGTTCGGTCTTACACTCGACTCATACCGACAAGAACACCTTCCGAGGAGACTCGACATGGCTGACTACACCCCGCCGCTTCGCGATATCCGTTTCGTGCTGGATGCCGTCCTCAAGGTCAAGGACCGCTGGAGTCAGTGGCCTGCCCTGGCCGAGGTGGTGGACGGCGAGACCGCCGATGCCATCCTCGAAGAAGCCGGCAAGCTGTGCGCCCAGGAACTGGCGCCGCTCAATCGCAATTCCGATGAGGAAGGCTGCCACTGGCAAGCCGGGGAAGTGACCACGCCCCAGGGCTTCCGCCAGGCCTACCAGGCCTTCGCCGAGGGTGGCTGGGTCGGTGTCGGTGGCGATCCCGAGTACGGCGGCATGGGCATGCCCAAGGTGCTCACCGCCCAGGTCGAGGAAATGATGCACGCCAGCTGCCTGGCCTTCGGTCTCTATCCGATGCTCAGCGCCGGTGCCTGCCTGGCCCTGCACGCCCATGGCAGCGCGGAACTGAAGCAGGCCTATCTGCCCAACCTCTACAGCGGCCAGTGGGCCGGCTCCATGTGCCTGACCGAGCCCCACGCCGGTACCGACCTGGGTCTGATCCGCACCCGTGCCGAACCCCAGGCCGATGGCAGCTACCGGGTCACCGGCACCAAGATCTTCATTACCGCCGGCGAGCACGACCTCACCGAGAACATCATCCACTTGGTGCTGGCCAAGCTGCCCGATGCGCCGGCCGGCTCCCGGGGCATCTCGCTGTTCCTGGTGCCCAAGATCCTGGTGGACGAGGCGGGTGCCCTGGGCGCGCGCAACGCCGTGGCCTGCGGCTCGCTGGAACACAAGATGGGCATCAAGGGCGCCGCCACCTGCGTGATGAACTTCGATGGCGCGGTCGGCTACCTGGTGGGCGAGGTCAACAAGGGCCTGGCCGCCATGTTCACCATGATGAACTACGAGCGCCTGGGCGTTGGCATCCAGGGCCTGGGTTCGAGCGAGCGCTCCTACCAGAATGCCCTGGCCTATGCCCGCGAGCGCCTGCAGAGTCGTTCGCCGGCCGGTATCCAGCAGGCCGCCAAGAACGCCGATCCCATCATCGTCCATCCCGATGTGCGGCGTATGCTGCTGACCATGAAGGCCCTGAACGAAGGCGGCCGGTTGTTCTCCAGCTATGTCGCCCTGCAACTCGACACCGCCAAGTACAGCCCCGAACCGATCGAGCGCGAACGTGCCGAGGCCCTGGTGGCGCTGCTGACCCCGGTGGCCAAGGGCTTCCTCACCGATCTCGGCCTGGAACTCTGCGTAGCCGGTCAGCAGGTGTTCGGCGGCCATGGCTACATCCGTGAGTGGGGCCAGGAGCAACTGGTGCGCGACGTGCGCATCACCCAGATCTACGAGGGCACCAACGGCATCCAGGCTCTCGATTTGGTCGGCCGCAAGCTGGCCGGTAGCCGCGGGGCGCTCTATCGGCCCTTCAGCGAAGAGGTCCATGGCTATCTCGCCGGTCTGCCGGCGGACAATGAATTCGCCGCACCTCTGCGCCAGGCGCTGGATCAGCTGGACGGGGCGACCGAATGGCTGCTGCAGGCCGGCGCCAGCGATCCCCACGAACTGGGAGCGGCCTCGGTGGACTACCTGCACCTGTTCGGCTATGTCGCCTATGGCTACCTCTGGGCCCGGGCGGCGGCCGCTACGGCGGATCAGGAGGCGACCTTCGCCGAAGCCAAGCTGGCCACTGCGCGCTTCTATTTCGCTCGCCTGCTACCGCGCACCCTGAGCCTGGCGGCGGCCGTGCGCAGTGGCGCCCAGCCGCTCTACGCCCTGGCCGAGGAGGAGTTCTAAGCTGTTGACCGGCAAGGTAAAAAGCCATGCCCTGTAAGCTTTGGCTTACACGACGTCACCGCGATAAGCCATCGCCTAGTCTTGGATAGCTGCGTAATCTACACCCATCGGATCGCGGTACAGGATGTACCCAGCGCTCCAGATGATTTCAAGGAAATGTGGCCAGGATGGCCCCCCGGCACGGATGTCGGGCAGAGACTTACAGGGATAGATGGCCAAGGATTGGCGGCCTGACAGGGATGTCGGGTTAAGTCTGCGAAACCCCGCCTCGGCGGGGTTTTTTATTGCCTGCCGGAACCTGGTTCAGGCCCTGCCAGTCTTAGAGGCATCTTCTTGCCTGACCGCTACTGGAGCCTGAAATGGACCTCATCCGCCTTATCTTCGCCATCATCCTGCCGCCCGTGGGCGTCTTCCTTCAGGTCGGCTTCGGCGGCGCCTTCTGGCTCAACATCCTGCTGACGCTGCTGGGTTACATTCCGGGTATCATTCATGCCGTCTGGGTGATTGCCCGTCGCTGACCTGAGAGGCGGACGCGCGTTGCGCGTCCCCATCGACTAGTCGGTCTGCAAGCCCGCCGCCATCAGGGCGACAGCGCCAAGGCATATGGCGTACACGGCCGGCACGTGCGTGTTCCGCAGGCTTTTCGAGAAAGCCCGGCCAAGGCGTGGCGGGGTTTCTGATCGATTCTTGGTCGTGACGCTGCGGGTGACGGCACCCACCGCAGACAGAGGCTTCACCGCCGCCGACCGTTTCGTCCCGTACAAGGCTTTCAGACCTCATGAATCGCGAGTCGCCCCTCGACCAGAAGCACTTCAGCCAGATCCTCAAGCGCAATCTTTCCCTGCCGCTGAGCATCGGTGTCTTCAGCGCGATCTTCTTTATCGCCATCATCTATTACCTGCTGAGAGTCACCCAGTGGGTCGAGCACACCGACCGTGTCATCAGCGAGGCCAACGCCAACTTCCGCCTGGTGGTCGATCTGGAAACCGGGATGCGTGGCTACCTGCTGAGTGGCAACACCAGCTTTCTGCAGCCCTATGAGCGCGCCCTGCCCAACGTCGAGCCGCAGCTCGACGAGCTGAAGAGTCTGGTCAGTGACAGTGCCGTGCAGATCCGTCGCCTGGAGCGGATCGAAGCGGTGCATCGCGAGTGGCGCGACTATGCGAGCCGGGTGATCGATGCGCGGCGTTTGGGTGGAGACTTCCAGACGCCGCTGAACGACGGTCAGGGCAAGAACCGCATCGACAGCATCCGCCGCGACTACAGCGATTTCATCGCCTACGAAGAACAGATGCGCGCCGAGCGTACCGAGACGGCCAGCCGCATGACGGTGGTGTTCGTCGCCGCCTTCCTCATCGTCAGCCTGCTGCTGTCGGGCATCATGGCCTTCTTCGGACGCCGCGAGCTCATGCGGCTTTCCGCGACCTACACGCGGTTGCTCGACCAGCAGGCCGAGCACACCGACAACCTGGAGCGGCAGAGCTGGTTCCGCTCCGGCCAGAATCAGCTGTCGGAAGCGGTGATCGGCCAGGCGACGCTGGCGCCGCTGGGACAGAGCATTCTGCAATTCCTGGCGCGCTATCTCGGCGCCGCGGCCGGTGCCCTCTATGTGCGGCTCGACGACGGCAGCCTGGAGCGCGTCGCCGACTATGCCCTCGACGACGAGGGGCGTCGCCGGCGCCAGCGCCTTTCACCGGGCGAGGGTCTGGCCGGGCAGGCCGTGCTGGACGGTCGCCTCGTGGCGCTCGACCAGTTGCCCCTCGACTACCTCAAGGTCAATTCGGCGCTGGGCGAGCGCCAGGCCAGCGCGGCGCTCATCGTGCCCATCGAGAACGATGGCCGGGTGAATGGCGTGGTCGAGCTGGGCTTCCTGCGCGCCCTGCGTCCGCAGGACGAAGAATTGCTGACCCTGATCGCCGATTCCATTGGCTCTTCGGTGGAGGCCGCGCGCTATCGCCAGCGGCTGCAGCAGGTGCTGGCGGAAACCCAGCAACTCAACGAAGAACTCCAGGTGCAGCAGGAAGAACTGCGCACCGCCAACGAAGAGCTGGAAGAACAGTCGCAGGCGCTCAAGGAATCCCAGGTTCATCTGGAGCAGCAGCAGGCCGAACTGGAGCAGACCAACGAGCAGCTCTCCGAGCAGGCCCAGGAACTGCTGCAGCAGCGCGACGTGCTGGACGACCGCAACAATCGCCTCAACGACGCCCAGCAGCTGCTGGAAGACCGGGCACGCGAGCTGGAACGGGCCAGCCAGTACAAGTCCGAATTCCTGGCGAACATGTCTCACGAATTGCGCACGCCGCTGAACAGCTCGCTGATCCTCTCCAAGCTGCTGGCAGACAACCCGGCCGGCAACCTTAGCGGCGAGCAGGTGCGCTATGCCGAATCCATCTATTCGGCAGGCAACGACTTGCTCACCCTGATCAACGACATCCTCGACATCTCCAAGGTCGAGGCCGGCATGCTGGAAATCCGCCCGGAGCAGATGTCCGTGCGCCGCCTGGTGGAAGCCCTGAAGACCGCCTTCGAGCCGGTGGCCCAGAACAAGGGCGTTGCCTTCGTGGTGGAGCTGGACGCGCGGATGCCGCCGGCCTTTTTCAGCGATCGCCAACGAGTCGAGCAGATCCTCAAGAATCTGCTGTCCAACGCCTTCAAGTTCACCGAGCACGGCCAGGTCACCCTGCGCCTGTCGCTGGAAGACGGCCAGCCCAGCTTCGCCGTGAGCGATACCGGCATCGGCATCGCCGCCGAGCAGCAGGAGCTGATCTTCGAGGCCTTCCGCCAGGCGGATGGCGCCATCACCCGTCGCTACGGCGGCACCGGCCTGGGGCTGTCGATCTCCCGCGACCTGGCGCTGCTGCTGGGTGGCACCCTGAGCGTCACCAGCCAGCCGGGCGAGGGCAGTACCTTCACCCTGCGCCTGCCGCTGGAGTATCAGGAAACCGCCGCGCCCGGTCTGCCGGTGACGCCGATCATGGCCCCGGCGCAGGCCACCACGCCGGTTGCAGCACCTGCGCCCCTCGCCACCCTGGCCGCTACCCCGCGTCCGCCCG
The DNA here is from genome assembly GCF_031453455.1 of Pseudomonas sp. SORGH_AS_0211. Lineage (NCBI taxonomy): Bacteria > Pseudomonadati > Pseudomonadota > Gammaproteobacteria > Pseudomonadales > Pseudomonadaceae > Pseudomonas > Pseudomonas sp. SORGH_AS_0211. The sequence continues at coordinate 4,686,052 of NZ_JAVIZV010000001.1, forward strand.
CAGCGCCGCCGGTCACCGAGGCAGCGGCGCCTGTGGCAGCTGCCTTCGCTGACGACCGGGACAGCTGGCCCTATCCGGATCGTCGAGTGCTGGTGATCGAGGACGAGGTGCCCTTCGCGCAGATCCTCTTCGATCTGGCCCACGAGCTGAAGTACAGCTGCCTGATCGCCCACCGCGCCGAGGAAGGCTTCGCCGCGGCGCTGGAGTACCGCCCCGACGCCATCCTGCTGGACATGGGGCTGCCGGATCATTCCGGCCTCACGGTGCTGGAGCGGCTCAAGGAAAATCCCCTGACCCGGCACATCCCGGTGCACGTGGTCTCGGCCTCGGATCGCATCGAGACGGCCATGCACATGGGCGCGGTCGGCTACGCCATCAAGCCCACCACCCGCGACGAATTGCGCGAGGCCTTCACGCGGCTGGAAGCCAAGTTCGCCGCCGGCATCAAGCGGGTGCTACTGGTGGAAGACGACGCCCTGCAGCGCGACAGCATCGCCAAGCTGATCGGCGACGTGGACGTGGAGATCACCGCGGTGGAGATGGGCAGCCAGGCCCTGGAACTGCTGCGCGACGAGGTCTACGACTGCATGGTCATCGACCTCAAGCTGCCCGACATGGAAGGTGGCGAACTGCTCCAGCGCATGGCCAGCGAAGACATCTGCTCCTTCCCGCCGGTGATCGTCTACACCGGTCGCAGCCTGACCCGCGACGAAGAAGCGGCGCTGCTCAAGTATTCGCGTTCCATCATCATCAAGGGCGCGCGCTCGCCGGAACGGCTGCTCGACGAGGTGACCCTGTTCCTGCACAAGATCGAGGCCGACATGCCGCTCGATCGCCAGCGCATGCTGGAAAGCGCCCGCAGCCGCGAAAAGGCCTTCGACGGCCGCACCCTGCTGCTGGTGGATGACGACGTGCGCAACATCTTCGCCCTCACCAGTGCCCTGGAGCAGAAGGGCGCCAAGGTGGAGATCGCCCGCAACGGCCTGGAAGCGCTGGAGAAGCTCGACAACAGCGACACCATCGACCTGGTGCTGATGGACATCATGATGCCGATGATGGACGGCTACGAAGCCATGCGCGAGATCCGCAAGCGGCCGCACATGAAGAAGCTGCCGATCATCGCCATCACCGCCAAGGCCATGAAGGACGACCAGGAGCGCTGCCTCGCCGCCGGCGCCAGCGACTACCTGGCCAAGCCCATCGACCTGGACCGGCTGTTCTCGCTGATCCGTGTCTGGATGCCGTCGCTGGAGCGGCTGTAGGTCATGAGCGAACGGCTGCAGGACATCGAGCTGAGGTTGCTGCTGGAAGGCATCTTCCTGAGATACAGCCACGACTTCCGCAATTACTCCAAGGCCTCGCTCAAGCGGCGGGTGCTGCAGGCGCTGACGCGCTTCGACTGCCCGAGCATCTCGGCGCTGCAGGAGCGGGTCCTGCGCGATCCGGCGCTGTTCGCCGAGCTGCTGCAGTTCATCACCATCCCGGTGAGCGAGATGTTCCGCGATCCGGGTTACTTCCTCGCCCTGCGCCAGCAGGTGGTACCGGTCTTGCGCACCTATCCCTCGCTCAAGGTGTGGATCGCCGGCTGCAGCACCGGCGAGGAAGTCTTCTCCATGGCCATCCTGTTCCAGGAGGAAGGGCTGCTCGACCGTACGCTCTTCTATGCCACCGACATCAATCCGCGCTCCATGGAAAAGGCCCGCCAGGGCATCTTTCCGCTGGAGCGGATGCGCGCCTACACCGCCAGCTACCAGAAGGCCGGCGGCACCCGAGCGTTTTCCGACTATTACACCGCGGCCTACGACGGCGCCCTGTTCGACAAGTCACTGATCGCCAATGTGACCTTCGCCGACCATAGCCTGGCCACCGACAGCGTCTTTTCCGAGACGCAACTGGTGTCCTGCCGCAACGTGCTCATCTACTTCAACAAGAATCTGCAGAATCGGGCGCTCGGCCTGTTTCACGAGTCCCTGAGCCACCGCGGCTTTCTCGGCCTGGGTAGCAAGGAGTCGCTGGACTTCTCCGCCTACGCCAGTCACTTCGAGCCGGTGGTGAAGCAGGAACGGCTGTTCCGCAGGCTCTAGCATGTTCCCGCCCCTGAAGCCGTTGCGCCTCATCGTCATCGGAGCCTCTGCCGGCGGGCTGCAGGTGCTGCTGCGCCTGCTCTCGACCCTGCCGGCCAGCTTCCGCCTGCCGCTGGCGGTAGTGCTGCACCTGCCGGACGACCGCAATTCGCGCCTGGCCGAGTTGTTCCAGGCGCGGCTGGCCTTGCGGGTACGCGAAGCCGAGGACAAGGACGCTATACTGCCCGGCACCCTGTATTTCGCGCCGCCGGGTTATCACCTGCTGGTGGAGGACGACTTCACCCTGTCGCTGTCACGCGACGAGCCGGTGCAGTTTTCCCGGCCGTCCATCGATGTCCTGTTCGAAAGCGCGGCCGATGCCCTGGGCGAGCAGGTCTGCGGCGTCCTGCTCACCGGCGCCAACCAGGACGGCGCCAGCGGCCTGCACGCCCTGGCTCGGAATGGAGCGGTCACCGTCGTCCAGTCGCCGCAGTCGGCCGAGGTACCGACCATGCCCGAGGCGGCGCTGAAAAGATTCCACCCGGATTTCGTGCTGGATGTGCCGGGCATCCATCTATTGCTCATCGAGCTGGAACGCGACCATGGCTGAAGTACCCGTCGAACAGGCGAAGCTCCTGCTCGTAGACGACCTGCCGGAAAATCTCCTGGCACTGGAAGCCCTGCTGCGCAGCGAGGCGCTGGAAATCTTCCAGGCCAGCTCCGCCGAGGCCGCGCTGGAGCTCCTGCTGATGCACGAATTCGCCCTGGCGATCCTTGATGTGCAGATGCCGGGCATGAACGGTTTCGAGCTGGCGGAGATGATGCGCGGCCTGGAAAAGACCCGGCACATTCCCATCGTCTTCGTCAGCGCCGCTGGCCGCGATCTCAACTATGCCTTCAAGGGCTACGAGAGCGGGGCGGTGGACTTCCTGCACAAGCCCCTCGATGTCCATGCGGTCAAGAGCAAGACCCGGGTCTTCGTCGACCTCTACTGGCACCGCAAGCGCCTGGCCGAGCAGCTGGTGGCCCTGGAGCAGAGCCGTCAGGAACAGGAGATCCTGCTGGCCGAGTTGCGCCAGACCCAGGTCGAGCTGCAGCAGGCGGTCCGCACCCGCGACGACTTCATGTCCATGGTCTCCCACGAACTCAAGACGCCGCTCAACACCCTGATGCTCGAAGCCCAGCTGCGCCGCATGTATCTGGACAAGGGCAAGCTGGAGGCCTTCACCCCCGACAAGCTGGCCGGCATGGCCGAGCGCGACGAGCGGCAGATCCAGCGCCTGGTGCACCTGATCGACGACATGCTCGACATCTCGCGCATCCGCACCGGCAAGCTGTCCATCCGCCCCTCGCAATGCGATCTCGCCGCCCTGGTCAATACCGTGGTCGACAGCTTCGCCTCGCAATTCGCCGCCGCCGGTTGCCCGGTGGAGCTGCACGCGGAAGGCCCGGCGCCTGGCTACTGGGATGAATTCCGCATCGAGCAGGTGATCACCAACCTGTTGACCAACGCCATGAGATACGGCGCCGGGCGTCCGGTGGCGATCTCCCTGCGCAGCGATGGCGCCGACGTAGAGCTGAGCGTCAAGGACCACGGCATCGGCATCCCGGTGGAGCATCAGGCGCTGATCTTCCGCCAGTTCGAGCGCGCCAGTGGCACCGAGAACATCGCCGGCCTGGGCTTGGGCCTCTATATCGCCGACCAGATCGTCAAGGCGCACCATGGCAGCCTGCACGTGGAAAGCATCGCCGGGCAGGGCGCGACCTTCCGCCTGCGGCTGCCTTGCCTGCCGGCCTAGGTAGCATTGACAGGACCCCGGTCGCCCGCGAGAATCGCGAAAAGAGGTGGGATGTCGTACCTCTTGCCAGATAACTCCATAAGAAGGCGCCCGCTCATGTCCGAAGTCTCCTCGTCACCTTTCCATCGTCTGCTGCTGACCGGTGCTGCCGGCGGTCTGGGCAAGGAGCTGCGCCAGCGGCTCAAGCCCCATGCCGAGATCCTGCGGCTGTCCGACATCGCGCCGATGGCTGCGTCCCAGGGGCCAGCGGAAGAGGTGGTCACGTGCGACCTGGCGGACAAGGCGGGCGTCCATGACCTGGTGGAAGGCGTCGACGCCATCCTGCACTTTGGCGGCATCTCCACCGAGCATGCCTTCGAGCCCATCCTCGAAGCCAACATCCGCGGCACCTTCAATCTCTACGAGGCCGCGCGGCGCCATGGAGTGAAGCGCATCGTCTTCGCCAGCTCCAACCATGTCATCGGCTTCTATCGCCAGGACCAGCGCATCGACGCCAGCGTGCCCCAGCGTCCGGACAGCTACTACGGCCTGTCCAAGGCTTTTGGCGAAGACCTGGCGACCTTCTATTTCGATCGCTATGGCATCGAGACGGTGAGCATCCGCATCGGCTCGTCCTTTCCCGAGGCGCAGAATCGCCGCATGCTCGCCACCTGGCTGAGCTACGAAGACCTGACCGACCTCATCCTGCGTAGCCTGACCACCCCGGACGTCGGCCACACCATAGTCTATGGCGCCTCCAACAACCGCGACAGCTGGTGGGACAACCGCCTGGCCGCGCACCTGGGCTTCCAGCCCAAGGACAACTCCGAGCAATTCCGCGCCAAGGTCGAGGCCCAGCCGATGCCGGCGGCGGACGATCCGTCTCTGGTCTACCAGGGCGGTGCCTTCGTCGCCACCGGTCCCTTCGACGACTGAGGAGGGCCGCCATGACTGCCGAATTGCTCGTCGATGCCCGCAACGCCACTGGCGAATGCCCGGTCTGGCACGTCGCCGAACAGGCGCTCTACTGGGTCGATATCCCGGCCAAGCGGCTGCATCGCTGGACCCCGACGGGTGCGCTGGACAGCTGGAGCGCGCCGGAAATGCTCGCCTGCATCGCCGCCCGCGCAGGCGGCGGCTGGCTCGCCGGCCTGGAAAGTGGCCTCTTCGCCCTGCAGGCCGAGGCTTGCGGCCAACTCAGCGGCGAGCGCCTGGTCGCCCTCGACCATGCCCAGCCGGCCATGAGATGCAACGACGGTCGCTGCGATCGCCAGGGTCGCTTCCTGGTGGGCACCATGGTGCAGGACATGGCGCAGGGCGCCCCGGCTGGCCGCCTCTACAGTCATACGGCCGGCGAGGGCGCCCGGCTGCTGCTGGACGACCTCATCGTCCCCAACGGCCTGGCCCTGAGCCCCGATGGCCGCATCCTCTATCTGTCCGACTCCCATCCCAGCCGCCAGCTGATCTGGGCGTTCGACTACGATCCCGACACGGGCACACCCGGCAACCGGCGGCTGTTCGTCGACATGAACGGCCATCCCGGCCGGCCTGATGGTGCTGCGGTGGATGTCGACGGCTGCTACTGGATCTGCGGCAACGATGCCGGCCTCATCCATCGCTTCACGCCCGACGGTCGCCTGGATCGCTCCCTGGCCGTGCCGGTCAGGAAGCCGGCCATGTGCGCCTTTGGCGGACGCAACCTGGACACCCTGTTCGTGACCTCCATCCGCCCGGGTGGCGATCTGAGCGATCAGCCGCTGGCGGGTGGTCTGTTCGCCCTGGACCCTGGCGTGCAGGGGCTGGCGGAGCCTGCCTTCGCCGGCTGAATCGGGCCCGGTTTCAGAGGCCGCAGGACTCCCGAACGGCGGTGTCCTGAGCGGCGCCTGGCAACCCTGGGAAACCGGTTGTCATGCTTTTGTCATGAACATCGGCAGGGCTCACGCCCAGGCGGCTTATAATCAGGTCTTATCCGCCGTAAACCGCCGCCATGACCTCTTCAACCGCAAGCCGCCCCACTGCCCGTTACTACGGCCTGGAATGGCTGAGATTCCTCATGGCGCTGTACATGGTCGTCTACCACCTGGGCGGGCTCTACAGCGATCTGCCGGATGCCTTCCGCCGCCTGGCCGGCATGGGCTTCTTCGCCACCAGCACCTTCTTCCTGCTCTCCGGTTTCCTGCTGGCCCATGTCAGCCTGGATCGCCAGGGCGCACTCAAGGGCAGCTCGCGCGGTTTCGTCTTGCGCCGGCTGTGCAACCTCTATCCCATCCACCTGCTTACCCTGCTGGTGGCCCTGGGGCTGTCCTACTGGCTGTCCCAGGACTCCTGGCTGGAACACGGGGTGCCGGTCTACTACAACCAGCATCCCTATCTGCAGCTGGAGGAGGGCAGCGCGCTGGACGAGATGCTGCCGCTGTCCTGGCTGGCCGCCACCACCCACGTACTCCTGCAACTGCTCCTGCTGCAATCCTGGGAGCCGCGCTTTCTCTGGCTCAACGGCGCCGCCTGGTCGATCTCGGCGCTGCTGTTCTTCTACCTGCTGTTCCCGCTGCTGGGCCCGCGGCTGATGCGCCTGCGTCGCTGGGCCCTGGCCGCCGCCGCGCTCTGGGGGCTCTATCTGCTCGGCCCGCTGGTGGCCACCTGGGCCCAGGCCTTCGATACCGTCACCGTGGGCGTCATCCATCGCAATCCGCTGATCCGCCTGCCGGAATTCCTGCTCGGCATCCTGCTCTATCGCGCCGTGCAGGAGCCCTGGGTGGCCGAGACGACCCAGCGCCTGCGCGTGCCGCTGCTGCTGTTTGGCCTGACCGGCCTGTGGCTGGGCGCCCTGCTGCTGGAAGGCGATGGCCGCCGCTGGTTCTACCTGGTCCACAACGGCTTGCTGACGCCCTTCCAGGCGGCGGTGCTGCTGGCCTGCGCCACCTTCGGCGAACCCGGCCGCGCCGGCGTGCGCCGCCTGGCCCAGCGCCTCGGCGAGGCCTCGCTGTGCATCTTCGCCGTCCACACCCCGCTGATCGGCGTGCTCGAACCCTGGACCCGTACCCTGCTGGGCTGGATGCACCTGGCCGGCGACAGCCTCGAAGACCTGGCCGAAGACGTCGGCGAGGTGCTGGCCCTGCCCATCCCCATACCCGGCTGGATGCTGCCGCTGCACCTGGTGCTCATCGTCCTGCTCGGCCTGGCCATGCAGCGCTGGGTGGCCGGTCCGCTACGCCGCTGGCTGCAGGCGCGATTGCCCAACTCTTAAGAAGGCCTTAAGCCGACTGGACTAGCCTCGCCGCAGGAATCCGCAGCGGAGCTAGGTCTTGTCCAGCGAATACGAAGTCCACGGTCCCCACGACCACGAGGTGGAACACGCCGCCCACGGCGCCCATCGCCGCGACAGCCTCACCGGCCGCATTGCCGTCACCACCGCCATTCTCGCGACGCTGGGCGCCCTCTGCGCCTACCAGGGCGGCAACGCCGAGAGCCTGGCGCTCTACTACAAGAACGAAGAAGCCATCGCCAAGACCGAAGCCGCCAACCAGTGGGGCTACTACCAGGCCAAGGGCGAAAAGCAGAACCTCGCCGACCTGGGCGCCGCCCTCGCGACCAACCCCGACACCGCCCAGCGCTTCACCCAGGACAGCCAGCGCTACGCCCAGCAAAAGGCCGAGATCCGCACCAAGGCCGAAGCCCTGGAGGAAAAGGTCATGGCCAACGAAGCCCTGAGCGAAACCCAGCTCCACCGCCACCACCGCTGGGCCCAGGCCACCATGCTCATGCAGGTCGCCATCTCCCTGGCCGCCATCACCCTGCTGACCCGGCGGCGCTGGTTGCAGGCGGCGGTGTATGGGGTGGCGGGGGGAGGAGTGGCTGTAGGGGTGTTGGCGCTGTTGCACGTCTGAGTGGCAAAAGCGTGAAGCGCGAATCGCAGGCACAAAAAAGCCGCGCAACGCGCGGCTCCTGAAAGCTGGTGGGCCCACACGGACTCGAACCGTGGACCAAAGGATTATGAGTCCTCTGCTCTAACCAACTGAGCTATAGGCCCTATAGCGCGGAGGAGTATACCGGGGGTGGCGGGGATCGCCAAACCCTTGTCGGGCATAAAAAAACCGGAGCCTGGGCTCCGGTTTCGGGTGCAGCGTGGGCGCCTTACTCGTCGAGGAAGGAGCGCAGGTGTTCGCTGCGGGACGGGTGGCGCAGCTTGCGCAGGGCCTTGGCTTCGATCTGGCGGATACGCTCGCGGGTGACGTCGAACTGCTTGCCCACTTCCTCGAGGGTGTGGTCGGTGTTCATGTCGATGCCGAAACGCATGCGCAGGACCTTGGCTTCACGGGCGGTGAGGCCGGAGAGCACGTCGCGCGTGGCTTCCTTAAGGCTTTCGCTGGTGGCCACCTCGATCGGGGACTGCATGGAGCTGTCCTCGATGAAATCGCCCAGGTGCGAATCTTCGTCGTCGCCGATGGGCGTCTCCATGGAGATCGGCTCCTTGGCGATCTTGAGCACCTTGCGGATCTTGTCCTCGGGCATCTCCATGCGCTCGCCCAGCTCTTCCGGGGTCGGCTCGCGACCCATCTCCTGCAGCATCTGGCGGGAGATCCGGTTCAGCTTGTTGATCGTCTCGATCATGTGCACCGGAATCCGGATGGTGCGCGCCTGGTCGGCGATGGAGCGGGTGATGGCCTGGCGAATCCACCAGGTGGCATAGGTGGAGAACTTGTAGCCACGGCGGTATTCGAACTTGTCCACCGCTTTCATCAGGCCGATGTTGCCTTCCTGGATCAGATCGAGGAATTGCAGACCACGGTTGGTGTATTTCTTGGCGATGGAAATCACCAGGCGCAGGTTCGCCTCGACCATTTCCTTCTTGGCGCGGCGGGCCTTGGCCTCCCCGATGGACATGGCGCGGTTGATGTCCTTGATCTGCGAGACTTTCAGCTCGTAGTCACGCTCCAGCTCGGCCAGCTGAGCCTGCTTGGCCTTGATGTCGGCCTGGAAGCGCTCGAGACCCTCGGCGTACTTGGGCTTGCCCTTGAGCAGGCCGGCGGTCCATTCGGTGTTGGTCTCGTTGCCGGGGAAGTGACGCAGGAAATCGGCACGCGGCATGCGCGCATCGCGCACGGCGAGCTGCATGATGGCGCGCTCGAGGCCACGCACCCGCTCCAGGGATTCGCGCACGCGGATCACCAGGGCTTCGTACTGCTTGGGCACCAGCTTGATCGGCGAGAACAGTAGGGCCAGGGCGACGAATTCTTCCACGGCGTGGTCGTTGTCGCGGCCGTGCTTCTTCAGCACCTTCTTGGTCTTTTCCAGCTGCTCGGCAACCGCGCCGAAACGCAGGCGAGCCTCTTCCGGATCCGGACCGCCGTCGCCTTCTTCCTCGTCGGCGTCGTCGCTCTCTTCCTCGTCGTCCTTCTCGTCGTCCACGGCCTTGGCATCGGTGGCCTTGTTCGGGACGGGCAGGACCTCGCTCTCGTTCGGCAGGCTGCCGTCGTCGGGATCGATGTAGCCGGCAAGGACGTCGGACAGGCGACCGCCTTCGGTGGTGACGCGGGTGTATTCGCTGAGGATGTAGTCGACGGTGCCCGGGAACTGGGCGATGGCGCCCATGACTTCGCGGATGCCTTCCTCGATGCGCTTGGCGATCTCGATCTCGCCTTCGCGGGTCAGCAGTTCCACGGTGCCCATTTCACGCATGTACATGCGCACCGGGTCGGTGGTGCGGCCGACATCGCTTTCCACCGCTGCCAGGGCGGCGGCGGCTTCTTCGGCGGCGGCTTCGTCGGTATCGGTTTCCGCCAGCAGCAGGGCATCAGCGTCCGGCGCGGTCTCGAATACGTTGATCCCCATGTCATTGATCATGCGGATGATGTCTTCCACCTGTTCCGGATCTGAAATATCCTCCGGTAGGTGGTCATTGACCTCCGCGTAAGTCAGGTAACCCTGCTCACGACCGCGGGCGATCAATTCTTTCAGACGGGATTGCTGTTGCGCTTTTCCGGACATAGGTACCCTTCCACTGAAGGCTTAGGCGGGCAAAAATAGCTGAACATTATAGCCGGTTAGACGGTGGTCGTGCCAGTTAGGTCACGGACCCCGCCGGACGGCTGAGGAGTTCGCGTAGGCGGTCCTTTTCTTCGGAGCTCAGTTCGCTCTGTCGCGCCTTGCGTAGGAGTTGCTCCAGCGAGCGATCACGCTGGCTGGCGGCTAACCTCGTTATGGTGTCGAAAAACTGTTGTTCAAGGTTGTCGCCGGCAATCAGCCACTCTTTTTCCGCCAGGGCGCGCAGCAGTCGGCCCTGTTCGGTGCCGTGCCAGCGAGCGATGAGCGCCAGGGTGCTCTGTCCCGGCTTCTTCTGCAGCGCCTCGACCAGGGCGACCAGCAGCTGGGCGTACTGATCGCTTTCCTCGGCCAGGTTGCGGGCGTCCTGCACCGCCTGGGCCAGGTTCGGGTGGTGCAGCAGGCTGCGCAGCGCGGCCAGCACCGGGGTCTCCACCTTGACCGGTGGCTGACGGGGTGCGCGTTCGCCGCCGCCCTTACCGTTGAAATCCTTTTTCCAGCCCTTGCCCTCGCGCCCGCCCTTGCCCTCGCGGCGTGGCGTCCACTGCTGCTGCGCCGGCGCTTCCTCGGCATGGGCGTAGGCGTAGTCGCCATAGTCCATGGGTGGCGCATCCTGCGCCGGTGCGGAAGGCGCCAGCTGGCTCAGGGCGTCGTTGCCGAGACCGGTGAGTTCGCTCAGGCGCTGGCGCATCAGCAGGCGCAGGTTGTTGCCGGGAATCTTCTCGATCAGCGGCGCCGCCAGGGTGGCCAGATGCGCCTTGCCCTCCAGGGTGGCCGGATCCGCTTCGATCATCAGCTGCTGGAAGAAATACTCGGCCAGCGGCTGGGCCTGCTGGACGAAGCGCGCCTGGAAGGCATCCGCGCCCTCGGCGCGCACCAGGGTGTCGGGGTCCTCGCCTTCGGGCAGGAACAGGAAGCGCACCCGGAAGCCATCCTTGAGCACCGGCAGGGCCGATTCCAGGGCGCGCCAGGCGGCGCTGCGGCCGGCCTGGTCGCCGTCGAAGCAGAACAGGATGCTCGGCACGATGCGGAACAGCCGCTTGATGTGCTCTTCGCTGGTGGCGGTGCCCAGGGTGGCCACGGCATTGCGGATGCCTTGCTGAGCCAGGGCGATGACGTCCATGTAGCCTTCCACGACGAGGATCTCGTCCAGGTCGCGGTTGTGCTTGCGTGCCTCGAACAGGCCGTAGAGTTCCTGGCCCTTGTGGAAGACCGGAGTTTCCGGCGAGTTGAGGTACTTGGGCTTGTCGTCGCCCAGTACCCGGCCACCAAAGGCGATCACCCGGCCACGGCTGTCGCGGATCGGGAAGATCACTCGGTCGCGAAAGCGATCGTATCTCTTGCCGCTCTCGGCGTTCTCCACCAGCAGGCCGGCATCAAGCATGGCCTTCTGTTGCAGGTCGTCGCCACCCAGGTGCTTGCCCAGGTTGTCCCAGCCTGGCGGGGCGAAGCCCAGGCCGAAGTCCCGGGCGATCTCGCCGGTGAGGCCGCGCTTCTTCAGGTAGTCCACCGCCGCCTGGCGCTTGGGATGGTTGCGCAGCGCCAGGCGATAGAATTCGGCGGCCGCGGCCAGCAGCGGATAGAGCGGCGAGTCGGTGGGTTGCCGCGGCTTGCGCCGGCCGCCGCTCTCTTCGCGCGGCACGTCCACGCCGGCCTTCTTGGCCAGTTCCTCGACCGCCTCGGGAAATTCGAGGTTGTCGTGGTCCATGATGAAGCCCAGGGCGTTGCCGCCGGCGCCGCAGCCGAAGCAGTAGTAGAACTGCTTGTCGGGGCTGACGCTGAAGGAGGGCGTCTTCTCGTTATGGAAGGGGCAACAGGCCATCCAGTTCTTGCCGGCCTTCTTGAGCTTCACCCGCGCGCCCACCACTTCGACGATGTCGGTGCGGTTGAGCAGGTCGTCGATGAAGCCTTGCGGGATGAGTCCGGCCATGGTCAGCGTCTGGATAGAGGAGCAAAGAGCGGAGGGTGGGGCAGGCCAGATGGCCAGAAGGAGAGTCTAGCGCCAGCGGGCGCCTGGGCGAAGCGGGAAGGCCAGAAACAGACAACCCGACCAGAGGTCGGGTTGTGTGATGACGCCAGAGGAGCGCTGTAACTCAGTACAGGCGCTCGCGACGGCGCTGCTCGCGCTGTACTTTCTTGGCGTGGCGCTTGACCGCGGCGGCAGCTTTACGCTTGCGCTCGGCGGTGGGCTTTTCGTAGAACTCGCGGCTACGCACTTCGGCCAGTACACCGGCCTTCTCGCAGGAACGCTTGAAACGACGCAGCGCTACGTCGAAGGGTTCGTTTTCTTTGACTTTGACGTTGGGCATCCAGGTCGTACCTTCAAATTTACCGAGGTTTAATCCAACGCTAGCGGCAAAAGGGCACGGGAAGCGTCGGTTTTTAAGGGTTGCGGATAGTAACGCTTCAACTGCCCCGCTGCCAACCCCCGGCGGACGAAAAGCGCTGGCCGGTGCTGGAAGCGGCGCTTATCATGCGCAGCCTGACATTCTATACCCTCGAAGGCTTATCTCCATGCGTGTTCTGGGACTGGAAACGTCCTGCGATGAAACCGGCGTCGCCCTCTACGACAGCGAGCGTGGCCTGCTGGCCGATGCGCTGTTCAGCCAGATCGATCTGCATCGCGTCTACGGTGGCGTGGTACCGGAGCTGGCCTCGCGCGATCACGTCAAGCGCATGCTGCCGCTGATCCGCGAAGTGCTGGAAGAGGCGGGCAGCCGTCCCGCGGATGTGGACGCCATCGCCTACACCGCCGGCCCCGGCCTGGTCGGCGCCCTGCTGGTGGGTGCGGCCTGCGCCCAGGCGCTGGCGCTGGCCTGGGGCGTGCCTGCCCTGGGCGTCCACCATATGGAAGGCCATCTGCTGGCGCCCATGCTCGAAGAGCAGCCGCCGCAATTCCCCTTCGTCGCCCTGCTGGTGTCCGGTGGCCATACCCAGCTGGTGCAGGTCGATGGCATCGGCCGCTACAGCGTGCTCGGCGAGTCCCTGGACGATGCCGCCGGCGAGGCCTTCGACAAGACCGCCAAGCTGCTGGGCCTGAGCTATCCCGGGGGACCGGAGATCGCCCGTCTGGCCGAGCGTGGCGTCGTGGGACGGTTCGTCTTTCCGCGGCCCATGACCGATCGACCCGGTCTGGAATTCAGTTTCAGCGGCCTCAAGACCTTTACCCTCACCACCTGGCAGCGCTGCCGGGCGGCTGGTGACGACAGCGAGCAGACCCGGTGCGACATCGCCCTGGCCTTCCAGACGGCGGTGGTCGAGACCCTGGCGATCAAGTGCAAGCGCGCGCTGAAGCAGACCGGGCTCAAGTCGCTGGTGATCGCCGGTGGCGTCAGTGCCAACCGGGCGCTGCGCCAGAACCTGGAGCAGATGCTCGGCGAGCTGGGCGGCCAGGTCTTCTATGCGCGGCCACGCTTCTGCACCGACAACGGCGCCATGATCGCCTACGCCGGTTGCCAGCGCCTGCTGGCCGGCCAGCAGGAAGGTCCAGCCATCGCCGTCAAGGCACGCTGGCCCATGGAGCAACTGGCGGCGCTCTGAGACGGGCGGAGGGCGTCGCTGGGTAATCCCCGGGCGACGCCAGGGTCAAAAATGACGCTCGGTGCCCTGGCGCAGGGCGCGCAGATTGTGTCGGTGGCGAATCAGGATGAGCAGGGCGAGCAGCAGCATGGGCGCCAGCAGATCCGGACGTTGCCAGGCGAACAGCGGCAGGATGCCCAGCACGGCGACCAGCGATGCCAGGGAGGCGATCCTCAGGCTGGCGAACACCGCAGCCCAGAGCACCAGCCCCAGCAGGGCCGCCGGCGGATAGAGGCCGAGCAGCAGCCCGGCCGCCGTGGCGACGCCCTTGCCACCGCGGAAATGGAAGTACAGCGGATAGAGGTGGCCGACTACGGCGGCCAGCCCGATCCAGGCCTGCTGCAGGGGTGAAAGCCCCAGCTGCTGGGCGATGAGCACGGGAATCAGGCTCTTGCTCAGGTCACCGGCCAGGGTCAGCAACGCCAGCTTGCGCCCGGCCAGGCGCAGCATGTTGCTGGCGCCGGGATTGCCGGAGCCGTCGTGACGCGGGTCGCGGGTGCCGAACAGGCGACTTAGCAGCACGGCGAAGGACAGCGAGCCCAGCAGATAGGCCAGCAGGAGCAGCAGCCAGAACATGGTAGGGTTCCGCGCCAGGAGAAGGCTCGATTCTACCGACAGCCCGCCGCCCGACGATAGGCCGGCGGCGACGATCACACAGAGCACGGCAAAGGTGCGAGGCAAAGGCAGTGGACAAGGTTTTCATCGAGGGACTCGAGGTCGACACCGTGATAGGGGTGTATGACTGGGAGCGTGACATCCGCCAGTGCCTGCGCATCGATCTCACCATGGGCTGGGATATCCGCGCGGCGGCGGCGAACGACGAACTCGAACACACCCTGAACTATGCGGCGGTGGCCGAGCGCATCACCGCCTTTGCCCACGAGACCGCCTTCGAACTGGTCGAGACCTTTGCCGAGCGCCTGGCTGCCCTGCTCCAGGCGGAATTCAAGTTGCCCTGGCTGCGCTTGCGCATCACCAAGCCCGGCGCGGTGCCGACCGCCCGCGGCGTGGGCGTGGAGATCGAGCGGGGGCAGGCGTGACCCGGGTCTATCTGGGACTGGGCAGCAATATCCAGCGCGAGCAGCACCTGGGCATGGCCCTGGACGAGCTCGCGACGCTGCTGACCGCCATGCAGTGCTCGCCGGTCTTCGAAAGCGAAGCGGTGGGTATCCGCAGCGCACCCTTCTTCAATCTGGTGGTGGCGGGTGACACGGCGCTCGATCCCATGGCCCTGAGTCAGAGACTCAAGGCCATCGAAACCCGCAGCGGTCGCTATGCGCCGGATCGCCAGGGCCTGCCGCTGGACATCGACATCCTGCTGCATGGCGACCTGACCGGCGAGTTCGCCGGCCTGACCCTGCCGCGCGCCGAGATCCTGCGCAATGCCTTCGTGCTCTGGCCGCTGGCCCTGCTGGCCGGCGAGCGTCGGCATCCGGACAACGGCCGCCGGCTCGATGAGTTGTGGCAAGAGATGCGCGGCCAGACCACCCAGGTGCTGCGGCCGGTGTCCTTCCGCTGGAAGGGCGTCGAGCTGACGCCGGAAGAGCTGGTCAGCGCCAACCTACGGTAGGTTGGGTTGACGCGGTTCTATCGTCGAAGCCCAAACTGAGGAGCGCTGGCTGGAGCTGTTGGGCTTCGCTGTGCTCAGCGCCAACCTACGAAAGCTGGGCCAGGGCGTCGATGCGTGCCTGCTTGAGCGCCTCGCCCAGGGCCGCACCCTTGAAGCCCCGGGCGACCAGGGGTTGGACCTCGACTCCACGCAACACCTCGGCCGCTCGACGCAGCAAGGCCAGCGGTGGCTCGCCCTGGTCGGTCCTGACCGCTGCCGCGCAGGCGCAGGCCTGGAGGAATTCCTCGAAGCGCGCCGGGCGGCGTAGCACATCGAAACCCTGCAACAGCTCGAACCAGGCTTCCGGCGTCAGCTGCCGGGCCTGCAGGGCCGTGGGCCAATGACACGCCAGCAGCAATGCCAGCTCGGCCGGATCACGCGGGACCTTGAGGCGCGCGTTGATGGCCGCGTGCTTCCCTTCCGGTACGTCCAGCAACAGGCAGGCCCAGCGTACGTTCAGCGAGGCCTGGACCTCGGCGCTCTGGCGCAGGGTGGCATAGACCCGGGCGCCCGGTTCGGGCTGCTCGCCAGCGAACCCAGCAGCCACCTCCGGCAGCAGCGCAGTCAGGGCGCCGCAGTCGTGCAGCACCCGAATGAAGACATCGGGCCGCTCTTCGAGCAGGGCGCGCGAAATTTCCTTCCACAACCGCTCGGCGGTCAGGGCATCCAGCTCGCCGCTGGCGACCATCTCCTGCATCAGCAGCAGCGTTTCGGGCGCCACCTGGAAACCCAGGCTGCAATAGCGGGCGGCGAAACGGGCCACGCGTAGCACGCGCAACGGATCTTCGGCGAAGGCGGGCGAGACGTGGCGCAACAGGCGCGCCTGAAGATCCGCGCGCCCGCCATAGGGGTCGATGACCTGGCCATCGTCGTCTTCGGCCATGGCATTGACGGTCAGGTCGCGACGGATCAGATCCTGCTCCAGGGTGACGTCGGGTGCGGCGTGAAAGGTGAAGCCACCATAGCCGCGCCCGCTCTTGCGTTCGGTACGGGCGAGGGCGTATTCCTCGCCGGTCCGGGGATGCAGGAACACCGGGAAGTCGGCGCCCACGGGACGATAACCCTGGGCAGCGAGGGCTTCGGCAGTGGCGCCCACCACGACCCAGTCGACTTCGGTCACCGGTCGGCTGAGCAGGCGATCGCGCACGGCGCCGCCCACCTTGTAGATTTGCATAGAAAAAGACCTCCTTGCGGAGGTCTAGGATAGCCCGAAAGCCCGGCTCGGCTCAGATCGGCGAAGCCAGATCCAGCCGTCGGTCATGGTCGCGGCTCTCGTGGCGGGGCGGAACCTGGAAGCTGTGCGTGACATCTTCGCCCCTCATGCTTTCCAGGCGGATATCGAACCCCCAGAGCCGGTGCAGGTGCTTGAGCACCTCGTCCGTGGAGTTGCCCAGCGGCTTGCGGTCATGCTGGAAATGGCGAAGGGTGAGCGAGCGATCGCCACGCCGGTCCACGTTCCAGATCTGCACATTGGGCTCGCGATTGCCCAGGTTGTACTGGGCGGCGAGTTGCTCGCGGATCAGACGATAGCCGCCGTCGTCGTGGATGGCCGCCACCTCCAGTTCGTCGCGCTGATCGTCATCGAGGATACTGAACAGCTTGAGGTCGCGGATCACCTTGGGCGAGAGGTACTGCAGGATGAAGCTTTCGTCCTTGAAGCTCTTCATGGCGAAGGTGACGGTGGCCAGCCAGTCGCTGCCGGCGATGTCGGGGAACCAGCGGCGGTCTTCTTCCGTAGGGTCCTCGCAGATGCGGCGGATGTCGCGGAACATGGCGAAGCCCAGGGTGTAGGGGTTGATGCCGCTGTAGTAGGGGCTGTCGAAGCCCGGCTGGTAGATCACCCCGGCGTGGGATTGCAGGAATTCGAACATGAAGCCTTCGGTGACCAGGCCCTCGTCGTAGAGATCATTGAGCAGGGTGTAGTGCCAGAAGGTGGCCCAGCCTTCGTTCATCACCTGGGTCTGGCGCTGGGGATAGAAGTACTGGGCGATCTTGCGCACGATGCGGATCACCTCGCGCTGCCAGGGCTCCAGCAGCGGCGCGTGCTTTTCCACGAAATAGAGGATGTTTTCCTGGGGTTCGCTGGGGAAGCGCGCCCCTTCGTCATGCAACTCCTTGCCGGCCATCTTGGGAATGGTCCGCCAGAGGTCGTTGACCTGGCGCTGCAACTGCTCTTCGCGCTCCTTCTGCCGCTGGCGTTCCTCGGCGGCGGAGATGGGGTAGGGCCGCTTGTAGCGATCCACCCCGTAGTTCATCAGCGCATGGCAGGAATCCAGCAGCTCTTCCACGGCATCGATGCCATGGCGCTCCTCGCACTGGGTGATGTACTGCTTGGCGAACACCAGGTAGTCGATGATGGAGCTGGCATCGGTCCAGGTGCGGAACAGGTAGTTGCCCTTGAAGAAGCTGTTGTGACCGTAGCAGGCATGGGCGATCACCAGCGCCTGCATGGTCATGGTGTTCTCTTCCATGAGATAGGCGATGCAGGGATCGGAGTTGATCACGATCTCGTAGGCCAATCCCATCTGGCCGCGGCTGTAGTGCTTCTCGGTGTGCAGGAAGTGTTTGCCGTAGGACCAGTGGTTGTAGCCGATGGGCATGCCGACGGAGGCATAGGCATCCATCATCTGCTCGGCGGTGATCACCTCGATCTGGTTGGGGTAGGTATCCAGCGCATAGCGCTTGGCGATCCGGGCGATCTCCCGGTCGTAGGTCTGGATCAGCTCGAAGGTCCATTCCGAGCCGGTGGAAATGGGCTCACGTTTCATGACACGAGTCTCCGCTGAAACAGTTCGCGGAACACGGGATAGATATCCCCCGCCGAGACGATCTGCTGCTGCGAGAAGGAATCCGGGAAGGCGCCGCGGACGTTCTCGTATTCGTACCACAGCGCCTGGTGCTCGCGCGGGGTGATCTCCACATAGGTGTAATACTGCATGAACGGCAGGATCTGCTTGGTCAGGATCTCCCGGCAGATGGGCGAGTCATCGTTCCAGTTGTCGCCGTCGGAGGCCTGGGCGGCATAGAGATTCCACTCGTTGACCGGATAGCGCTCGGCCATGACCTCCTGCATCAGCTTGAGGGCGCTGGAGACGATGGTGCCGCCGGTCTCCCGGGAGTAGAAGAACTCTTCCTCGTCCACTTCCTTGGCGCTGGTGTGGTGCCGGATGAACACCACCTCGATGCGCTCGTAGTTCCGCTTGAGAAACAGGTAGAGCAGGATGTAGAAACGCTTGGCGATGTCCTTGGTGGCCTGGGTCATGGACCCGGAGACGTCCATCAGGCAGAACATCACCGCCTTGGAGCTGGGGCTGGGCTGCTTTGACAGCAGGTTGTACTTGAGGTCGAAGGTGTCGAGGAAAGGCACCTTGTCGATGCGCGCGCGCAGCCGCTCGATCTCGGCTTCCAGCGCCTGGATGTCGCCCAGGTTGTCGGGCTCTTCCACCCGCAGCCGCGCCAGCTCCGCCCTGGCTTCGCGCAGCTTGCTGCGACTGCCGCCGGAGAGGGCGATGCGCCGCGCATGGGAGGCGCGCAGGGTGCGGATGATGTTGATGCGGGCGGGATTACCCTCGTTGCTGATGCCGGCACGGACCGTCTTGAAGGTGTCGGTACCGGTCAGCTGCTTCTTGACCAGGTTGGGCAGCTCCAGGTCCTCGAACATGAAGTCGAGGAATTCGTCCTGGGTGATCTGGAAGGCGAATTCGTCCATGCCTTCGCCACTGTTGCTGGCCTTGCCCTGGCCCTGACCACCGCCACCCCCCTGGGGGCGCGGGATGCGTTCGCCGCTGATGAATTCCTTGTTGCCCGGGTGGACGATGGTCTGGCGCCCGCCCTTGCCTTGGTACAGCGCGGGCTCGTCGATGTCGCGGGCAGGAATGCTGATCTGCTCGCCGTGTTCCATGTCGGTGATGGAGCGCCGACTCACGGCTTCCTCGACCGCCTTCTTGATGTGCTCACGATAACGCCGCAGGAAACGCGTGCGGTTCACCGTGCTCTTGTTCTTGCCGTTTAGACGCCGGTCGATGACATAGCTCATACAGGCCCTCCGGGCTATTGCAGGACACCGCGACGACGCGGCTGGCGCGTCGTCGCGGGTTCAGCCTCAGGCTGCCTTACTGCGACTTGCGTACCCGTGAATACCACTCGGACAGCAGTCGTACCTGCTTCTCGGTGTACCCGCGCTCCACCATGCGGGTCACGAAGTCGCTGTGCTTCTGCTGGTCTTCCTTGCTGGCCTTGGCATTGAAGCTAATGACCGGCAGGAGCTCCTCGGTGTTGGAGAACATCTTCTTCTCGATCACCGCGCGCAGCTTCTCGTAGGACAGCCAGCTCGGATTCTTACCGTTATTGTTGGCACGGGCGCGCAACACGAAGTTGACGATCTCGTTGCGGAAATCCTTTGGATTGCTGATGCCCGCCGGTTTCTCGATCTTCTCCAGTTCCTCGTTGAGCGAGGCACGGTTGAGGATCTCGCCGGTTTCCGGATCGCGGTATTCCTGATCCTGGATCCAGAAGTCCGCGTAGAGCACGTAGCGGTCGAAGATGTTCTGGCCGTATTCGCTGTAGGACTCGAGGTAGGCGGTCTGGATCTCCTTGCCGATGAATTCCACGTAGCGCGGCGCCAGGTATTCCTTGATGAATCTCATGTAGCGCTCGCGGGTCTCGGCCGGAAACTGCTCGGCTTCGATCTGCTGTTCCAGCACATAGAGCAGGTGCACCGGGTTGGCCGCGATCTCGTTGGCGTCGAAGTTGAACACCCGCGAGAGGATCTTGAAGGCGAAGCGGGTGGAGAGCCCGTTCATGCCCTCGTCGACGCCGGCGCTGTCGCGGTATTCCTGGATCGACTTGGCCTTGGGATCGGTATCCTTGAGGTTTTCGCCGTCGTAGACGCGCATCTTCGAATAGATGTTGGAGTTTTCCGGTTCCTTGAGGCGCGACAGCACCGAGAACTGGGCCAGCATCTTCAGGGTGTCCGGCGCGCAATGGGCGTTGGCCAGGGAGCTGTTGACCAGCAGCTTGTCGTAGATGTGGATCTCGTCGGAGACGCGCAGGCAGTAGGGCACCTTGACGATGTAGATCCGGTCGATGAAGGCTTCGTTGTTCTTGTTGTTGCGGAAGGTGTGCCACTCGGATTCGTTGGAGTGGGCCAGAATGATGCCGCTGTAGGGCAGGGCGCCGAGGCCCTCGGTGCTGTTGTAGTTGCCTTCCTGGGTCGCGGTCAGCAGGGGGTGGAGGACCTTGATCGGGGCCTTGAACATCTCCACGAATTCCATCAGGCCCTGGTTCGCGCGGCACAGGGCGCCGGAGTAGCTGTAGGCATCCGCATCGTTCTGCGGGTACTCCTCCAGCTTGCGGATGTCCACCTTGCCCACCAGGGCGGAGATGTCCTGGTTGTTCTCGTCGCCCGGCTCGGTCTTGGCGATGGCGATCTGGTTGAGGATGGAGGGGTAGAGCTTGACCACCCGGAACTTGCTGATGTCGCCGCCGAATTCCTGCAGCCGCTTGGCCGCCCAGGGCGACATGATGCTGCGCAGGTAGTGGCGGGGAATGCCGTAGTCCTCTTCGAGGATCTGGCCGTCCTCGTCGGGATTGAACAGCCCCAGGGGCGATTCGAACACCGGCGAGCCCTTGATGGCGTAGAAGGGGACCTTCTCGATCAGGTGCTTGAGTTTTTCCGCGAGGGACGACTTGCCGCCACCCACCGGGCCGAGCAGATAGAGGATCTGCTTCTTTTCTTCCAGGCCCTGCGCCGCATGGCGGAAGTAGGACACGATCTGCTCGATGCAGTCCTCCATGCCATGGAAGTCGGCAAAGGCGGGGTAGCGGCGGATGACCTTGTTGGAAAAGATGCGGGACAGGCGTGAATCACTGGTGGTGTCCACCAGTTCGGGTTCGCCGATGGCCATGAGCATGCGCTCGGCGGCACTGGCAAAGGCGGTACGATCCTTCTTGCAGATCTCAAGGTATTCCTGAAGGGAATACTCTTCCTGGCGAGTCGCTTCAAAACGCCCCTGGAAGTGACTGAAAATGCTCATGACGTCTCCTCGCTGGATACCCTGGACCAGCTTGGAATCGATGCCTGGAGCCTTGCCTTGCTGCCGGTGGGGAGCGGTCATGCCGGGCGACGAAAGATAACGTCTCTAATACCTTCGTTGTCGTCTTGCCTAATCGATCCGCCTGCAGAAGTAGGGTTGGGTTTCGAGAGACGCACGAAGGAGACCGATGGAAACGGTCCCCCTGGAATTCCCCCGAATCTCCAGTGGTTACACCGATGGTCCAAAGCCGGTTATCGAACCCGCCGTTTCCGGAGGGCCTGATTCCAGAATAGTCCTATCTGCGAGATGTGGAAGAGCCAATTCGGTTTATTCTTGTAACCACAACGTCAAGCCGTTGTGTTAAACGGCCTCGCCACTTTCGGTCTGCTCGGGATAGCGGGTGCGCCAGTTTTCGAAGCCGCCGTCGACGCTGTAGACCTGGCTGAAGCCCTGGCCGGCCAGAAAGGCCGCCGCGCTCTGGCTGGAGTGGCCGTGGTAGCAGAACACCAGCAGCGGTGCGTCGAGATCGGCGGCGGCGATGAAGTCGTGGATGTTCTGGTTGTCGAGGCGCTGGGCGCCGGCGACGTGCAGGGTGGCGTAGCTGTGCGGATCGCGGATGTCGACGATCCGCGCACCCTCGCTGCGCAGTTCCAGCGCCCGTTCGGGGGAGATACAGGTGAATTCGCTCATTTCTTCTCCTTGCAACTGCAGAGATGACGGCGGTTGCCGTCGACGTCGAGCAGGGTCATGTCGCCGCCCCAGACGCAGCCGCTGTCGAGCGCCTCGACATTGGGCGCCGCGCAGCGACCCTTGAGCGCGGCCCAGTGGCCGAACAGGATGCGCACGTCGCGGGTCAGCCGATGATCGTGGCTGAACCAGGGGGCGAAACCGGCCGGCGCGCTGTCCAGGCCTTCCTTGCTCTTGAATTCCAGACGACCTTCCGGGCTGCAGAATCTCATGCGCGTCAGGTAGTTGGTGATCAGGCGCAGGCGCTCCTGGCCCTGCAGCTCATCTTGCCAGAGCGCCGGCTCGTTGCCATACATCTGCTCGAGAAAGGGCACATGGGCCTGGTCATCGCGCAACACGGCTTCCACTTCGCCAGCCAGGCTCATGGCCTGGGCCAGCATCCATTGCGGCGGCAGACCGGCGTGGACCAGTACGCAGTTGCGCCCGGCATCGTGCTGAATCAGCGGCAGGTGGCGCAGCCAATGTAGCAACTCGTCGCGGTCGGGTGCGGCGAGGATGTCGCTCAGGGTGTCCTGTTTCTTCAGCCTGGCGCCGCCGAAGGCCACCGCCAGCAGGTGCAGGTCGTGATTGCCCAGGACGCTGACCAGCGAATCGCGCATCCCGTACAGGTATCTCAGGGTTTCCAGGGACTGAGGTCCGCGGTTGACCAGATCACCCACCAGCCAGAGGCGGTCCTGCGCGGGATCGAAGCGGACCTCGTCGAGGAGGCATTTGAGCGGGTCGAGGCAACCTTGCAGGTCGCCAACGGCGTACAGCGTCATCGGGACTCCTAGTGCAGCGAGCCGGGTACGGCCAGGCGGAAGGTGGGGATGGTGGCCTCGAAGGTATGGCCATCGCTGGCGACCATCTGGTAGCTGCCCCTCATGCTGCCCACCTGGGTCGGCATCAGGGTGCCGCTGGAATAGCTGTGGGTTTCGCCCGGCGCGATCAGCGGCTGCTCGCCCACCACGCCCGGGCCGCGCACTTCCTGCGCCTCGCCATTGCCGTCGGTGATGATCCAGTGGCGGCTGAGCAGCTGCGCCGGCAGCTGGCCGTCATTGCGGATGCTCACGTCGTAGGCGAAAGCGTAGCGCTCCTGGCTGGCGCTGGATTGTTCGGGCAGGTAGCGGGTGGTGACCTGCACGGTGATGAGGTAGCGCGGATCGGGCTCGGTCACGAAAGGATTCTCGGCAGATACGGATGGAAGGGCTTCAGCTGGACGCCAGCTGGTTGGCCAGGCGCACATAGGCGGCCAGGTCCAGCTGCTCCGGACGCAGCCCCGGGTCGACGTCGGCGGCTTCGATGGCGGCGCTGTCCAGGGTGCCCTTGAGGGTGTTCCTGAGGGTCTTGCGCCGCTGGCCGAAGGCCTCGCGGACGACGCGCTCGAGCAGCACCGGATCACGCGCCACATGGGGGCGCTCGGTGTGGGGCACCAGGCGCACGATGGCAGAATCTACCTTGGGCGGCGGATTGAAGGCGCCCGGACCGACGTTGAACAGATGCTCCACGCGGCAGTGGTACTGCACCATGATCGACAGCCGACCCCAGTCGCCATTGCCGGGCACCGCGGCCAGGCGTTCCACCACTTCCTTCTGCAGCATGAAGTGCATGTCGGCGATGATGTTGGCGAAGCTGAGCAGATGGAAGATCAGCGGTGTGGAGATGTTGTAGGGCAGGTTGCCCACTACCCGCAGCCGATCGCCGGCGGCGATGCTGGAGAGGTCGTACTTCATGGCGTCACCCTGATGCAGGGTGAACAGCGGATTGAGGCCGAACTTGAGTCGGAGCAGGGGAATCAGGTCCTGGTCCAGCTCGATGACGTCGAGCCGGGCGCCACTGCCGAGCAGGCCTTCGGTCAGGGCGCCCTGGCCCGGCCCGATTTCCAGCAGGCGCTCGCCGGGTCGCCCGTGGATGGCGCGCAGGATGCGGTGGATCACCCCGGCGTCGTGCAGGAAGTTCTGGCCGAACCTCTTGCGGGCGCGGTGTTGGTAGAGCTCGGTCATCAGGTGCTCCGGCGCAGGCAGCGGGCCTGCGATTTCAAGACGGCAAAGACCCACCAGTTTAGCAGACCCTTTACCGTCACCGGAGCGCTTAGCGCCTGTTCATAACCTGCTGCGCGTCGGCCAAACTGCGTTGAAAAGACCTGCGGAGTGCTCATTTACCATGCGTAAACTCCGCTTCCCCAGGGCTTTTCGCCTCGTTTGGCTCTCGCTCGCGAGGTTATGAATAGCCGCTTAGGTCACCGAACGGCGATGGGCCGCCATGCTGTAGGCAGTCTCCAGGGCGACCTTCAGACTGCCGGTATCGATGCGCCCGCTGCCGGCCAGGTCGAGGGCCGTGCCATGATCGACCGAGGTGCGGATGATCGGCAGGCCCAGGGTCACGTTGACCGCGGCGCCGAAACCCTTGTGCTTGAGCACCGGCAGGCCCTGGTCGTGGTACATGGCCAGGACCGCGTCGCAGTGCTCGAGGTGCTTGGGCGTGAAGAGGGTGTCGGCGGGCAGCGGCCCGATGAGGTCGAGGCCTTCGGCACGCAGGCTGTCCAGCGCCGGCTCGATGATCTCGATCTCTTCACGGCCCAGGTGACCGCCTTCGCCGGCGTGGGGATTGAGACCGCAGACCAGGATGCGCGGCCGGGCCACACCGAAGTAGCGCTGCAGATCGCCATGCAGGATGCGGGTCACGTCCAGCAGGGTCTGGCGATCGATGGCATCGGCCACCTCGCGCAGTGGCAGATGGGTGGTGACCAGGGCCACTCTCAGGCCGGCGGTCGCCAGCAGCATCACCACCTGGGAAGTGTGGGTCAGCTCGGCGAGAAATTCGGTGTGGCCGGAAAAGGCCACGCCACCGTCGTTGATCACGCCCTTGTGCACCGGCGCGGTGATCATTCCGGCAAAGGTGTCGTCGAGACAGCCCTGGCCGGCGCGGGTCAGGGTGTCCAGGACATAGGCGGCATTGGCGGTATCGAGCTGGCCGGTCACCACCGGGGCACCCAGCGGGGTATCCCAGACATAGAGCGCACCGGCGGGTGCCGGGCGGTCGGGCCAGGCCGCGGGAGCGACCTCGATGAGGTCGATGGCGAGTCCCAGCTCGATCGCGCGAGCGGCCAGGAGGTCACGGCTGGCGATGGCGATCAGGGCGTGGGGCTGGGCCACGCGGGCCAGCAGCAGGCAGAGGTCGGGACCGATGCCGGCGGGCTCACCGGGGGTCAGGGCGAAGCGCAGGGCCATGGCGGGCTCCGGAAACAGGAAGGCCGCAGGGGGTGCCTGCGGCCTTGCGGTTACTGCTTGATCTCGACGTAGGCTTCGTCGCGGATCTGGCGCAACCAGGTCTGCAGTTCCTGGTCGTACTTGCGGCTACGCAGGAGATTCAATGCCTGCTGCTCGCGCGCCTGCTGGGTGTTGTCGGTGGCCCGACGGCCCAGGACTTCCAGGATGTGCCAGCCGAAGGCGGTGCGGAACGGCTGCGACAGCTGGTTGACCGGCGAGTTGTTCATCACCTCGCGGAATTCCGGGACCAGGGATTCCGGATTGATCCAGCCCAGGTCGCCGCCATTGAGTGCCGAGCCCGGGTCTTCCGAGAAGCTCTTGGCCAGGGTGGCGAAGCTCTCGCCGTTCTGGATGCGCTCGCGCAGGCGCGCGGCGAGGCGCTGGGTTTCGGCATCGCTGCGCACGGCATTGGGCTTGAGCAGGATGTGCCGGACGTGCACCTCGTCGACGATACTGGCCTCGCCGCCGCGCTTCTCCTCCACCTTGAGGATCACGAAGCCGCCGGGTACGCGCACCGGCTGGGTGATGCCGCCGACGCCGACGCTGCCGATCAGGCGGTCGAAGGGCGGGGGCAGCTGGGCGGCCTTGCGCCAGCCGATCTCGCCGCCGTCGAGGGCGTTGTCACCGGCCGAGCGGGCGATGGCCAGCTGGTTGAAGTCGGCGCCCTGGCGCAGCTGGTTGTAGGTGTCCTGGGCCTGGCGCGCGGCGGCGTCGAGACCGGCGGTGCCGGCGTTGTCCGCCACCGGGATCAGGATGTTGGCCAGGCGATACTCTTCGGACAGCTGCAGCTTGCCCAGGTCCGAGGCGAGGAAGTTCTGCACCTCCTGCTGGGTGACCTGCACGCGCTGACCGACCTGACGCTGACGCACCCGGCTGATCATCATCTCGCGGCGGACCTGCTCGCGGGCGGCGTCGTAGGAGAGACCGTCGCGGGCCAGGGCCTGGCGGAAGTCGGCCACGCTCAGGCCATTGCGCTGAGCGATGGTGGCCACGGCCTGGTTGAGTTCCTCGTCGGAGATCTTCACGCCCATGCGCCCGGCCAGCTGCATCTGGATGTCTTCCAGGATCAGCCGTTCGAGCACCTGCTGGCGCAGCTCGCTTTCCGGCGGCGCCGCGGCACCGCGGCGGGTGATGTTCTGCTTGACCTCGTTGAGTCGCTGATCGAGCTGGCTCTGCATGACCACGTCGTTGTCGACGATGGCCACGACCTTATCCAGCGGAACCACGGCAGCCTGAGCCAGAGGGGAGAGAGCGAGCGCCGCGCCCAGGGCGAGCGGGCGCAGGGCGTTACATAGCTTGGTCTTCACGTTCACGATAGCCTTGAATGCCTCTGTCCAGGAAGCCTTCGGTCTTGCCGCCGAAGACGTTGCCAAGTCCCTTGAGCACGATCTGCAGGAAGATCCCGCGATCGGCTTCGGAACTCTGGGCGGTGTAGAAGACGTCGTCTTCGCTCTTGAGCCAGTAGCGGCTGATCAGGCGCAGCTTCCAGCAGCAGTTGTCGTATTCGAAGCCACCGAAGGCTTCGAGGGTACGGCTCTTGTTGTAGTCGAACTGCCAGCGGGCAATCGCGGACCACTGGGGCACGATCGGCCAGATGAAGGAGATGTCATGCTGGTCGACCTTGTAGTCGTCGCTGTTGTAGGTGAAGCGGCCGAAGTTCGGATCGAACACCCGGACGTTGTCACGATAGCGATAGCCGACGTTGAGGATCTTGCCCGGCTCGGCTTCCGGCTGGTAGTGGAACATGACGCTGCCGGAGTCCGTCTGGTGCAGGGTCGGATCCCAGTTGAATTCGCCGTTCACGCGCCAGTCGCGGTTGAAGCGATACATGCCGGCCAGGGCATAGGGCGAGCGCGAGGTGGTGGCCTGGGGATTGTCGATGTTCTGCCCCAGGCTGCGGGCGTAGGCCAGGTCGTCCTTGGTCAGGCCGGGCAGCTGCACTTCGCGGTCGCGGAAGTAGAACAGCTGGCCGAAGCTCACGTTGGCGCGCTCGAAGCCGTTGGGCTCGATGAAGCGGCTGGTGGCACCCAGGGCCAGCTGGTTGGCGTCGCCGATGCGGTCGCGACCGGTGAAGCGGTTGTCGCGCCACAGCGAGCTGTAGCTGAAGGTGTATTCGCCAGTATCGAACACCGGCAGATCGTCCTGGTCGCGGTTGGGTACGTAGAGGTACTTGGCGCGGGGTTCCAGGGTCTGCTTGCCGCCTTCGCCGAACAGATTCGAGGTGCGGTCGAAGTAGAGGCCGCTGTCGAGGCTGAAGATCGGCACCGAGCGGGTCGGGCTGTCGTTGAAGCTGGTCACGCTGGAACCGGCCGCGGCACGACGGCTACCGCCGACCAGCGGCGAGTTCAGGTCGTTCTGGCCGGTGCTGTCCAGATCCAGGTCGTAGCGGGTGTAGGCATAGCGCAGCGACGGCGTCAGGAAGCCCCAGGACGCGGTCATCGGACGGGCAATGCCCGGCTCGACGTGGTAGCGATTGCCTTCGGCGCGGGTCAGGCCGAACAGGTTGACGTCCGGGCGGTTGCGCACGTTGGTGCGGTTGCCGTTGTCGTCCAGGTCGAAGTAGGTGTTGTCGTCGAAGCTGCGGGTGAAGCGCACCGCCTCGGTGTCGTAGGTGAAGTCCAGGCCGCCCGGGTTGTAGGGCAGGGCGCCGCTCAGGGTCAGCTGCGGCAGGCGGTTGTAGGGCGTCACGTCGGAGACGGTAGCCAGCTGATAGGCCTGGGCGTTGAGGCCGGCGACGAAGGTATCGCCACGGTAGGTCAGGCGACCCTGCTGGTTGACGTAGGTCGGCTTGTTGATGCCGAGGTCGGTGTCCAGGTCCTGGAAGTAGTAGGGGTCGCTGATGCGGGTGTAGTCCACCTCGGCCATCAGGCGCGAATCGAGGCCGCTGCGATTCTTCCAGCCGTACAGCCAGCGGTTGTCGGTGGCTTCCGGTTCGCCCTCGTGCTCCGGGTCGGTGTCCTTGAGGTAGGAGCCGTAGACCTCGCCTTCGCTGCTGCGGGTCAGGTAGCGGAAGTCGCCCTCGGTCTGCAGGCCGTGCTTGGCCATGTAGCGCGGATAGAGGGTGGCGTCGTAGTTGGGCGCCAGGTTGAAGTAGTAGGGCGTGGTGATCGCGAAGCCGGTGTCGCTGGAGGTACTGATCGAGGGCGCCAGGAAACCGGACTGCCGACGGTCGTCGATCGGGAAATAGATGAACGGCGTATAGAGGACCGGGATGTCCTTGACCCGCAGCGTGGCGTTGGTCGCGTAGCCGAGGCCTGTGGCCGGGTTCAGGGTGACGGTGTTGCCCTTGACCTGCCAGGCGTTGCTGCCCGGTTCGCAGGTGGTGTAGGTACCATCCTTGAGGCGGATGATGGCGTCGTCGCCGCGCTTGGCGTAGAGCGCGCTGCCGCGGGCGCGGCTCTGGTGCATGACGAATTCGGCGTTGTCGACCTGGACCTGGCCGTTGTCCAGCTGCAGATCGGCCTTGTCGCCGACCATCAGCAGGCCGTTGTCGCGGAATTTGACGTTGCCCTTGAGTTCGCCGCGGTTTTCCAGC
The DNA here is from genome assembly GCF_031453455.1 of Pseudomonas sp. SORGH_AS_0211. Classification (NCBI taxonomy): domain Bacteria; kingdom Pseudomonadati; phylum Pseudomonadota; class Gammaproteobacteria; order Pseudomonadales; family Pseudomonadaceae; genus Pseudomonas; species Pseudomonas sp. SORGH_AS_0211. The sequence goes on from NZ_JAVIZV010000001.1 coordinate 4,714,688, forward strand.
TGATGCAGGTTGGCTTCCTGGGATTCCACCTGCATGCCGCCCTGGCGCAGCACCACGTCACCGGCCAGGGTGGCGACCTGCTGCTCCTGCTCGTAGCGCGAGGCCTTGGCGGAGATGTAGGTCGGGGCCTTGGCGGTCGGGGTGTCGTCGTACATGCCCGGACGCTGCGGCTCGACATAGGCACCACTGCAATAGGGACCGGTCTCGGCCAACTGGGCCGGGGTCAACTGGTCGCGCGGGACCCAGTCCAGGTGACTGTAGTCGGCGCTGCGGGACTTCAGGGCGCGGCCCTTGCTCTCGGTCACCAGCACGGCAGCGTCGCCCTTGCGCGCGGCAGGTTCGGCGGCGACACCCTGAGTTTCGCCCTTGCTGGGACGGGGTGGGATGGCCGCGGTCGGTGCCTGGGTATTGCACGACCAGCCACCGCCGGCTCCGGCGCTACAGCTGAACTGCTCGGCGGGGGCGGCGATAAGGGCGGTGACGGGCTGCATGGCGAGCAGGCTGCCGGTTACCAAGAGGGGAAATTTTCTGCGAAACGCGGGGGTTTTCACGGCCATCCTTAAAGTCGTCCTGCACGCCGGCCATTAAGGGGCCGCGGCCTCTCGATGGGCTCAAAAAGATAGCGGATAATAAAACATGACCTGCGCATCGGCTAGGGCCGAGGGATCCGCTGTAAATGACTGAAGATGTTCGCTTAAACCAGATAGAAGACTGGCTGACCACCGTTTTACCGGAAATTTTCCGGGAGCAGGCCTGGGGCGAGGTGCCCAAGGGTAGCCTGACCGCGGCCAGCAGCGATGCCAGCTTTCGCCGTTATTTCCGCTGGGCGGGCGAGGGCCGCAGCCTGATCGTGATGGATGCGCCGCCGCCGCAGGAGGACTGCCGTCCGTTCGTCCGGGTGGCCGCGCTGCTGGCTGAAGCCGGGGTCCATGTCCCGCGCATCCTGGCCCAGGATCTGGAGCGGGGATTCCTGCTGCTGAGCGATCTCGGCACCCTGACCTACCTGGAGGTGATCAATGCGGCCAATGCCGGCGATTATTTCCAGGCGGCCATCGAGGCCTTGCTGGCTTTCCAGGACAAGCAACCGACGAACGGCAGCCTGCCGCTCTACGACAGGGCTCTGCTCGCCCGCGAGCTGAGCCTGTTTCCGGAGTGGTACGTGGGTCGCGAACTGGACACGACCTTCAGCGCCAGTCAGCTCGAACGCTGGCAGGCCGTCTGCGACCGGCTGATCGACAGCGCCCTGGCGCAACCCCAGGTGCTGGTGCACCGGGACTTCATGCCGCGCAACCTGATGCTCAGCACGCCCAATCCGGGCGTGCTGGACTTCCAGGATGCGGTCATCGGACCGGTGACCTATGACATCACCAGCCTGTTCAAGGATGCCTTCCTCAGCTGGCCCGAGCCGCTGGTGCAGCGCTGGCTGCTGGGCTACTGGGAGCAGGCACGGGCCGCCGGCATCCCGGTGCAGGCCGACTTCGCCGATTTCCAGCGCGCCTCGGATCTGATGGGCGTGCAGCGCCACCTCAAGGTGATGGGCATCTTCGCCCGCATCTGGCATCGCGATGGCAAGCCGCGCTACGTCGCCGACACCCCGCGCTTCCTTGCCTACATCCGCACCGTGGTGGCGCGGCGATCGGAGCTGGCTGACTTGGGCGCGCTGCTGGACGAGCTGCACGCTGAGCGAGCCGACGCATGAAGGCCATGATCCTGGCGGCGGGCAAGGGCGAGCGGATGCGACCGCTGACGCTGAGCCTGCCCAAGCCGCTGATCGAGGTGAACGGTCGGCCGCTGATCGAGCATCACATCCGGGCGCTGGCGGCGGCAGGCATTACCGAGCTGGTGATCAATCACGCCTGGCTGGGCGCCCAGCTGGAAGCCGCCCTGGGCGATGGCAGCCAATTAGGGGTCACCATCCGCTTCTCTGCCGAAGGGGAGCCGCTGGAGACCGGGGGCGGGATCTTTCGCGCGTTGCCGCTGCTGGGCAGTGCGCCCTTCGTACTGGTCAACGGCGATATCCGCACCGATTTCGCCTTCGGCACCCTGGCCCTGCCAGCCGGTTGCCTGGCGCACCTGGTGCTGGCCGCCAATCCGCTGCATCACCCGGGCGGCGACTTCGGTCTGGTGGGCGGGCGGATCACCCTGGATGCCCCGGAAAAGCTCACCTACAGCGGTATCGCCGTGCTGCATCCGCAGCTGTTCGCCGAGCGCACGGCCGGGGCCTTCAAGCTGGTGGACGTGTTGCGCCCCGCCATTGCCGCCGGACAGGTCTCGGGCCAGGGGCTGGACGGTCGCTGGGTGGACGTAGGCACCCTGGAGCGCCTGGCGGAAGCGGAGCGGCTGTTCGGGACGGCTTCTTGAAAGTCTGGTTCTGGCCGCTGACGGTGCTGGGCTTCCTGGCCGGCTGGGCCGTGGCCAGCATTCCCGGCGCGCTACTGGTGGCGCTGCTCGCCCATGCCGGCGAGCGCCAGCTGGGGCTGACTTCCCTCGCGGGCTGGAAGGCGCGCTGGCAGGGGCGCCCCGGGCGCTTCGAGCATCAGGCGCAATTCCAGATGCTCGGTCGCCTGGCCAAGCGCGGCGGCCGGGTGCTGACGGCCCACATCCGCCAGGCCGAAGGTGAGATCGAGCGCCTGGGGCTGGGCGCCGACGACCGCAAGAAAGCCATCGCCGCCTTCGAGCAGGGCAAGGGCGGCACCCTGCCGTCGACGACCGACCTGCAGCGTCTCAGCGAGCGCAGCGAGAGCATCCTGCGCGCCTGCTGGCGCATGGTCTGGATCAGCGGCAGCGTGCGCCCCGGCGATCGCGACGAGATCCTCGGCTGGGGGCAGGCGATGGGCCTGGCCGAAGCCCAGGTGCTGGCCCTGCAGCCGCCGGTGCAGGCGGCGCCGCGCCAGCCTAGCGGCGAGGAGAAGTATCGCAAGGCGCTGCAATTGCTCGGCGTTACCGATGACGCCGACGCCGCCACGGTCAAGCAGGCCTATCGGCGGCTGCTCTCCCGCCACCACCCCGACAAGAAGGCCGGTGCCGGAGCGGGCCAGCCGGCGGTCTATGCCGCTGCCCAGCGTACCGCCGAGCTGCATGCCGCCTACCAGGTGATCAAGAGGCGGCGGGGCTTCCGCTAGCGGCCGGTGGCAGGCGATCCAGCCAGGCGCGCAGCCGGCGGACGGTCTGCTCCTGCTCCGCGGCGCGGTCGCCGGGAATCACCGGCAGGTCGATCTGCCGATAGCTCTTGTTGGCCTTTTGCGCCGCGCGCTCCTTGCGCCGTTGGGCGGCCGGTCCGGGTGCATGGACCAGGTCGGCGATCTGCAGATCGGTCTTGCCCATGGTGGCGTCCAGCCGCGGCGGCAGCCCCTGGGGCTCGCGACCGTCGATGAGCACCAGTTGCCTGACCTCGGCCGGTTCCTTTTCCGCCAGATAGCGCGCGGCCCAATAGGCGCCGGTGCCGTGGCCAACCAGTACGATGGGGTTGGCGCCCTGTTGCAGTGCCAGGTCGATGCCAGCGGCGATGCGGGCCAGCACCTGGGTGGCCTGGGCATTGGCCGCGGCTTCGGGATCGACCGGCGCGACCGCCGCCTGGGCCGGTTCGCCGCTGCCGGCTTCGGCCTGGGTCGGGGCGGCGGGCGCCGTGCCGCTGCCACCGGTTACCGGCGGTGCCGTCTGCTCGCTGTTGGCCTGGGCGTCGGTGTCCGCCGGGGCGGTATCGCGTTCGATCGCCACCACCGGGTCATAGGGGTCGGGCAGGCTCAGACTGATGGTCTGCCAGCCAAAGGTGGGCAACTGCTGGCGCACGGGCGCCACGACATTGGGCCAGTCGGCCGATTCGCCGTCGCCCGGCACCAGCACCACCGTCCCGCTGGCCTTGGCCCGGGCGGCGGGCACCAGCAGGGCAAGAAAGGACTCGTCGCCGGCCTGCAGGGTCTTCTGCTGCTCGGCGGGCAACTGCCGCATCAGCGCCTGCTGCTGCTCCTGACTGCGCGTCAACGCTGGCGCCAGGGCGGCGGGAGCCGCAGGCGGTTCCGGCGCCGGGGTGGGCGCTTCTTCGGCACGCACCGGGGCGGCGAGGCCGAGCAGGAGGAGGCAGAGCGGCAGCAGGGCGGGCGACGACATCGACGGGAATCCTCGACAGGGGCACGGTTGACCCTGGCGAGCCTACCGCCGTTCGCCCCGTCGGGGCAGCGGGAACGCCCGAGCCGCAGACGGATCTCCGTTACAATGCCGCTCCTCAACCTTCGCCGAGGCTATCCCATGCAACCCTTCGCCATCGCCCCTTCGATCCTGTCCGCCGATTTCGCCCGCCTGGGCGAGGAAGTCGACAAGGTCCTCGCCGCCGGTGCCGACATGGTCCATTTCGACGTGATGGACAACCACTATGTGCCCAACCTCACCATCGGTCCCATGGTCTGCAAGGCGCTGCGCAACTACGGGGTGACCGCGCCCATCGACGTGCACCTGATGGTCAAGCCGGTGGATCGCATCATCGGCGACTTCATCGAAGCCGGCGCCACCGACATCACCTTCCACCCCGAGGCTTCCGAGCACATCGACCGCTCGCTGCAGCTGATCAAGGATGGCGGCTGCCGGGCCGGCCTGGTGTTCAATCCGGCCACCTCGCTGGACGTGCTCAAGTACGTGATGGACAAGGTCGACATGGTGCTGCTGATGAGCGTCAACCCCGGCTTCGGCGGCCAGAAATTCATTCCCGGCACCCTGGACAAGTTGCGCGAGGCGCGCGCCCTGATCGATGCCTCCGGCCGGCCGATCCGGCTGGAGATCGATGGCGGGGTCAACGTCAAGAACATTGGCGAGATCGCCCGCGCGGGTGCCGACACCTTCGTCGCCGGCTCGGCCATCTTCGGCCAGGCGGACTACGCCGCGGTGATCCAGGCGATGCGCGCCGAGCTGGCCAAGGCCCGCTCGGTATGAGCGCCCTGGTACGGCTCGGCGGCGGGCATCCGCCCGCCCTGGTGATGTTCGACCTCGACGGCACGCTGCTGGATTCCGCGCCCGATCTCGCCGTGGCAGTGGACGCCATGCTCGAACGCCTGGACCGCGCGCCGGCGGGGCTGGACAAGGTGCGGCTGTGGATCGGCAACGGCGCCCGGGTGCTGGTGCGCCGCGCGCTGGCCGATGACATGCAGCACGACGCCGTGGACGAGGCCGCCGCCGACCAGGCGCTGGCGCTGTTCATGGAGCTCTATGGCGGCAGCCACGCCCTGACCCGCGTCTATCCGGGGGTGCTGGACAGCCTGGCGTTGCTGCGCACCCTGGGCGTGCGGCTGGCGGTGATCACCAACAAGCCGGAGCGCTTCGTCGCGCCGCTCTTGGCCGACATGGGCCTGGGCGATTTCGACTGGATCGTCGGCGGGGATACCCTGCCGCAGCAGAAGCCCGATCCTGCCGGATTGCTCCATGTGCTGGCGCAGGCCAATGTGCCCGCCAAGCGCGCGCTGTTCATCGGCGATTCGCGCAACGACATCCGCGCCGCCCGCGCCGCCGGGGTGCGCTGCGTGGCCCTGAGCTATGGCTACAACCATGGCGAGCCCATCGCCAACGAGCAGCCGGATCTGGTCGTCGACGATCTGCGCGAGCTGTTCATCTAGCACACCGAGGTGGCCGGCCGGTTGCCATGCCGCGCCGGCTAGGCTAACGTGACCCTTCAACCCCCGCCTCAAGAGCAAGAGATCGCATCGTGGTGGTCACCCGCACAGGCTCCTCGCGAGCATGGATGAAAGTCATCAAGGCCCTGGCCCGTTGGCGCTGGCGCGCCTGATTTCGTCCTGGCCGGTATCTGACCGGCGCGCTGTGCACCCGACCTTTCGTTTTCTTCGCCACGAGGCTGATCATGACCCGCGACGATTTCCTGCGCCTGGCCGCTCAAGGCTATAACCGCATTCCCCTGGCCTTCGAAACCCTGGCCGACTTCGATACCCCCCTGTCCATCTACCTGAAGCTGGCCGACGGCCCCAATTCCTATCTCCTGGAATCGGTGCAGGGCGGCGAGAAATGGGGGCGTTACTCCATCATCGGTCTGCCGTGCAGCCGTGTCCTGCGCGTTCATGGTCATCGCGTGGTGGTCAGCGAGGCCGGTCGCGAGGTCGAGGTGATCGAGCACTGCGACGATCCCCTGGCCTTCGTCGAAGCCTTCAAGGCGCGCTATCGCGTGCCGACGCTGGATGGCCTGCCACGCTTCAACGGTGGCCTGGTGGGCTACTTCGGCTACGACAGCGTGCGTTACGTGGAGCGGCGCCTGGCGGCCTGCCCCAATCCCGATCCGCTGGGTACGCCCGACATCCTGCTGATGGTGTCCGATGCCGTGGTGGTGTTCGACAACCTGGCGGGCAAGATCCACGCGATCGTACTGGCCGATCCGGACGAGGCCGACGCCTTCGGCGTCGCCCAGGCGCGCTTGGCCGACATCCTCGACCGCCTGCGCCAGCCCATCGTGCCGCGCCGCGGCCTGGATCTCGCCGCCCCGGCCGGTCCGGAGCCGAGCTTTCGTTCCAGCTTCAGTCGCGAGGATTTCGAAGGCGCGGTGCAGCGTATCAAGGACTACATCCTGGCCGGCGACTGCATGCAGGTGGTGCCCTCGCAGCGCATGTCCATCGCCTTCCAGGCGGCGCCCATCGATCTCTATCGGGCACTGCGCTGCTTCAACCCCACGCCCTACATGTATTTCTTCAACTTCGGCGACTTCCATGTGGTGGGCAGTTCGCCCGAGGTTCTGGTGCGGGTGGAGGACGGCGAGATCACCGTGCGCCCCATCGCCGGGACCCGTCCGCGCGGCGCCACCGAAGAAGCCGATCTGGCCTTGGAGCGCGATCTGCTGGCCGATGCCAAGGAGCTGGCCGAGCACCTGATGCTGATCGACCTGGGCCGCAACGACGTGGGCCGGGTCTCCACCACCGGCAGCGTGACCCTGACCGAGAAGATGGTCATCGAGCGCTATTCCAACGTGATGCACATCGTCAGCAACGTCACCGGTCGGCTCAAGCCCGAGCTCTCCGCCATGGACGCCCTGCGCGCCATCCTGCCGGCCGGGACCCTGTCCGGGGCGCCGAAGATCCGCGCCATGGAGATCATCGACGAACTGGAGCCGGTCAAGCGGGGCATCTACGGCGGCGCCGTGGGCTACCTCGCCTGGAACGGCAACATGGACACCGCCATCGCCATCCGCACCGCGGTGATCAAGGACGGCGAACTGCACGTGCAGGCCGGGGCAGGGATCGTCGCCGACTCGGTACCGGCGCTGGAGTGGGAGGAGACCCTCAACAAGCGTCGCGCCATGTTCCGCGCCGTCACCCTTGCCGAACAGTCCGTCTGAGGAATCCACCATGCTGCTGATGCTCGATAACTACGATTCCTTCACCTACAACCTGGTGCAGTACCTGGGCGAGCTGGGGGCCGAGGTCAAGGTGGTGCGCAACGACGAGCTGCCGGTCGAGGCGCTCGAAGACCTGGCGCCGGAGCGCATCGTCGTCTCTCCCGGTCCCTGCACGCCCAACGAGGCGGGCATCTCCCTGGCCACCCTGGAGCGCTTCGCCGGCAAGCTGCCGGTGCTGGGCGTCTGCCTGGGGCACCAGAGCCTGGGCCAGGCCTTTGGCGGCGAGGTGGTCCGGGCCCGCGAGCCGATGCACGGCAAGACCAGCCCGGTCTACCACAACGGCCAGGGCGTCTTCGCCGGCCTGCCCAATCCCGTCACCGTGACCCGCTATCACTCGCTGGTGGTCAAGCGCGAGACCCTGCCCGAGTGCCTGGAGATCACCGCCTGGACCCAGCATCCGGACGGCAGCATGGACGAGATCATGGGCCTGCGGCACCGCGAATTCATGATCGAGGGGGTGCAGTTCCATCCCGAATCCATCCTCACCGAACATGGCCATGACCTGCTGGCCAACTTTCTCCAGCAGCAGGGAGGGCGTCGCTAGATGGACATCAAGCAGGCCCTGAATCGCATCAGCGGGCAACTCGACCTCAACGTGGCCGAGATGCAGGCGGTGATGCGCCAGATCATGACCGGTGGCGCCGACGAGGCGCAGATCGGTGCCTTCCTCATGGGCATGCGCATCAAGAGCGAGACCATCGACGAGATCTGCGGCGCGGTCAGCGTGATGCGCGAGCTGGCCACCCCGGTGGTGCTGCCGACCCTCGATCACGTGGTCGACGTGGTCGGTACCGGCGGCGATGGCGCCAATATCTTCAACGTTTCCTCGGCCTCGGTGTTCGTGGTCGCGGCGGCGGGCGGCAAGGTCGCCAAGCACGGCAATCGCGCGGTGTCCGGCAAGAGCGGCAGTGCCGATCTGCTAGAGGCCGCCGGTATCTACCTGGAGCTGACTCCGGCGCAGATCGCCCGCTGCGTCGAGCAGGTGGGCGTCGGCTTCATGTTCGCCCAGTCGCACCACAGCGCCATGCGTCACGCCGCCGGGCCGCGCCGCTCGCTGGGGCTGCGCACCCTGTTCAACATGCTCGGTCCCCTGACCAATCCGGCCGGTGTCCGGCACCAGGTGGTCGGGGTGTTCAGTGCCGCGCTGTGCCGGCCGTTGGCCGAGGTGCTGCAGCGCCTGGGCAGCCACCACGTGCTGGTGGTGCACTCCCGCGACGGCCTGGACGAATTCAGCCTGGCCGCGGCGACCCAGGTCGCCGAACTCAAGGACGGCAGCATCAGCGAATACCAAGTGCTGCCGGAGGATCTGGGTATCAAGAGCCAGACCCTGGTCGGCCTCACCGTGGACGGCCCCGAGGCCTCCCTGGCGCTGATCCGCGACGCCCTCGGCCGACGCAAGACCGAGGCCGGGCAAAAGGCCGCTGACATGATCGTGCTCAACGCCGGCGCGGCGCTCTACGCCGCGGATCTCGCCCACAGCCTGCATGAAGGGGTACTCTTGGCCCACGATGCGCTCTACAGCGGCCTGGCCCGGGAAAAGCTGGACGAGCTCGCCCATTTCACATCCGTCTATCGCGAGGAGGGTCGCCCGTGAGTGTGCCAACCGTGTTGCAGAAGATCCTGGCCCGCAAGGCCGAGGAGATCGCCCAGCTCAAGGCCCGGACCAGCCTGGCCGAACTCGAGGCCCAGGCCCGTGCCGCCGACGCCCCGCGCGGCTTCGCCCGCGCCCTGCAGGCCCAGGTGGCGCGCAAGGAGGCAGCAATCATCGCCGAGGTGAAGAAGGCCTCGCCGAGCAAGGGCGTGATCCGTGAACACTTCGTGCCGGCCGAGATCGCCCACAGTTACGCCCTGGGCGGGGCCACCTGCCTGAGCGTGCTGACCGACGTGGACTTCTTCCAGGGTGGCAACACCTATCTGCAGCAGGCGCGCGCCGCCTGCCAGCTGCCGGTGATCCGCAAGGACTTCCTCATCGACCCCATCCAGGTGGTGGAAGCCCGGGCCATCGGTGCCGACTGCATCCTGCTGATCGTCGCCGCGCTGGACGACGGCCTGATGGGCGAACTGGCCGCCACGGCCAGGGACGTCGGCCTGGACGTGCTGGTCGAGGTGCATGATGGTGCGGAGCTGGAGCGCGCCCTGACGGTGCTGGATACCCCGCTGGTGGGGGTCAACAACCGCAACCTGCACACCTTCGAGGTCAGCCTGGAAACCACTCTCGATCTCTTGCCGCGTATCCCCCAGGATCGCCTGGTGATCACCGAGAGCGGCATCCTCAATCGTGCCGACGTGGAGCTGATGGAGATCAACGAGGTGCGCGCCTTCCTGGTCGGCGAAGCCTTCATGCGCGCCGACGAACCGGGTCAGGAGCTGCAGCGTCTGTTCTTCCCGGATCGCCGCTTCCCGCTCAGAGACGCCTGAGGCGTCGGTCGTGCGCGCAAGGCCCCGGGGATAACCCCGGGGCTTTTTTCTTTCCGCAGGGTGATCCACGTCGACTCGCGCCCACCCCGGGCGGCGGGAACGACCTCCGTGTGCCCGCTGCCGACGCAGGGCTTTGTTTCCATGGGAATAAACCCGGTTAATGGCCTCCGACTCGCTGAACCGTGGCGAGGCGCGGAGACGGCTGGCTGTCGCAGGACAAGACCGTGCTCCGCCGCACCAGGCCATCCATAACCAGGGCAAGCACCATGGCAACGGAAGAAAAAAGCGAAACACTTGATATCAGCGTCACCGATCCCTCCCGGACCGAGGAGTCGCGCCGGGATCGGCGACTCGCCGGCACCACCGACTGGGTAGTCTTCGGCGTCACCAGCATCGCCGCGCTGGCCTTCGTGATCTGGGGCTTCGTCAGCCAGGCCAGCCTGGCCAGCAGCGCCTCGACCGCCCAGGGCTGGGTGATCACCCACTTCGGCTGGCTGTTCGTGCTCACCTCCACCGGCTTCGTGGTCTTCGTCATCTGGCTGGCCGCCAGTCGCTATGGGCGGATCCCCCTGGGGCGCGACGACGAGCAGCCGGAATTCCGCACCCTCTCCTGGGTGGCGATGATGTTCAGCGCCGGCATGGGTATCGGCCTGATGTTCTTTGGCGTCGCCGAGCCGCTGTCGCACTATCTCAATCCGCCGCCCGGTGGTGCCGCGGGGCAGAGCAGCGCCGCCCTGCAGGTGGCCATGGCGACCACGCTGTTCCACTGGACGCTGCATCCCTGGGCCATCTATGCCGTGGTCGGGCTGGCCATCGCCTATGGCACCTATCGGCGCGGTCGCAGCCAACTGATCTCGGTGGCCTTTCGCCCCCTGATCGGCGAACACGCCAATGGCCCCGTCGGTCGCGTCATCGACATGATGGCGATCTTCGCCACCCTGTTCGGCTCGGCGGCCTCCCTCGGTCTGGGCGCCCTGCAGATCGCCGGCGGACTCGAACACAACGGCTGGATCGAGCAACCCGGGAAGATGCTCTACATCAGCATCATCACGGTGCTGACGGTGGCCTTTGTCATCTCCGCGGTGTCCGGGGTCGAGAAGGGCATCCAGTGGCTGTCCAACACCAACATGGTGCTGGCGGTGGCGCTGGCGCTGTTCGTCTTCGTCGCCGGTCCGACCCTGCTGATGCTCAATCTGCTGCCCACCGCCATCGGCGACTACATCGACCTCCTGCCGGAGATGATGGCGCGCACCAGCGCCAGCGGTGGCGAGGCCATGGGCAACTGGCTGTCCAGCTGGACGGTGTTCTACTGGGCCTGGTGGATTTCCTGGACGCCCTTCGTCGGCATGTTCATCGCCCGCATCAGTCGCGGTCGCACCATCCGCCAGTTCGTCACCGGCGTGCTGCTGGTGCCGAGTCTGGTCAGCGTGGTCTGGTTCGTCATCTTCGGCGGCGCGGCCATCGACGCCATGCGCCTGGGCGCCTTCACCCTGGTCGACGGCGCGGTGAACAGCAACTTCGCCCTCTACGACCTGCTGGCCAGCTATCCCTGGGTCTCGGTGACCTCGGTGCTGGTGATGGTGCTGGTGGCGATCTTCTTCGTGTCCGGCGCCGACGCCGCGTCCCTGGTGATGGGCACCCTGTCCGAGCGCGGCACCACCGAGCCTTCGCGGCGCACGGTGATCTTCTGGGGCGCCCTCACCGGCGCGGTGGCGGCGATCATGCTGGCCATCGGTGACCCGGGCAACCCGGGTGCAGCGCTCAACGGGCTGCAGAATCTGACTATCGTGGTCGCGCTGCCCTTCGTGGTGGTGATGGCGCTGCTGTGCCTGGCGCTCTATCGCGATTTGCGTTGCGATCCGCTGATGCTGCGGCATCTGCGCGGTACCGAGCTGATCGAGAAGGCGGTGCTCTATGGCGCGGTCAAGCACGGCGAAGAATTCCACTTCGTCGTGGGCGAACCCAAGGCCAAGGGTAATGACGAGAAGACCGTCGACGAGAAGGCCACGGTGCGGGTCGCTAAGGTCCAGCCACGGGTCGAGAGCTGAAGCCCGGACGGGCGGGGGGAACGGCCCCCGCCTGCTGGCAGGGGCGCGCCAGGCGGGTTCAGCGGGTGCCGAACACCACCATGGTCTTGCCCTTGACGTGGACCAGACCCTGTTCTTCGAGGGACTTCAGCACGCGACCGACCATCTCGCGGGAGCAACCGACGATGCGGCCGATCTCCTGGCGGGTGATCTTGATCTGCATGCCATCCGGGTGGGTCATGGCGTCGGGCTGCTTGCACAGGTCGAGCAGGGTGCGGGCCACGCGACCGGTGACGTCGAGGAAGGCCAGGTCGCCGACCTTGCGGGTGGTCTGGCGCAGGCGCTCGGCCATCTGGCGACCGAGGGAGAACAGCATGTCCGGATCGTGCTGGCTCAGTTCGCGGAACTGGCCATAGCTGATTTCGGCGACTTCGCACTCGGTACGGGCACGCACCCAGGCGCTGCGCTCGGGCTCGCTGCCTTCCTTGGAGAACAGCCCCATCTCGCCGAAGAAGTCCCCGGCATTGAGATAGGCGATGATCATTTCGCGGCCTTCATCGTCTTCGATGAGGATGGTCACCGAACCCTTGAGGATGAAGAACAGGCTTTCGCTGTTGTCGCCAGCGTAGATGATGGTGGTTTTTGCCGTGTAGCGGCGACGCGAGCAGTGCGCTAGCAGCTTGTCGATGTGCTGTAACTTCGCGGGTGGGATGATAGCGGCCATGCTGATTCCTAAGGTTGAAAGCTAACCTGAGTAGGGGGCACCGATGTCCGAACCGGTGCATGCACAGGCTGCGCCGGTTCCAATTCAAAGACCGGATAAGAACATGCGCAGCTTAAATGCGAGCTGAATAACCCTTCACTGCGCACCAGTTTACGCCATCCAGCATGTTAAGCTGATCACCATTTGCATATATAAGTAGGACGAAAGCGATGAAAGCGCGCATCCAGTGGGCAGGCGAGGCCATGTTCCTCGGTGAATCCGGCAGCGGCCACGTGGTGGTCATGGACGGCCCGCCGGAAAGCGGCGGTCGCAACCTCGGCGTGCGGCCGATGGAAACCGTGCTGATCGGCCTGGGTGGCTGCGCCAGCTACGACGTGGTCAGCATCCTGCGCAAGGCGCGGCAACCGGTGGAAAGCTGCGAGGCCTTCCTCGAGGCCGACCGCGCCGACACCGAGCCCAAGGTGTTCACCCGTATCCACCTGAAGTTCGTGGTCAAGGGCCGGGGGCTCAAGGAAGCCCAGGTCAAGCGCGCCATCGAGCTGTCGGCGGAAAAGTACTGCTCGGCGTCCATCATGCTCGGTCGGGCCGGTGTCGAGATCACGCACAGCTACGAACTCGTCGAACTCGCCTGATGCTCTTGCAGGCGACGCCCGTGCGGGCGTCGCCCTCCGCTTCATCCCTTCCCGCCGACATCAATTCATCACCTGGGCCCGGCAGACTCTGGCCCCAGCCGCTGCCGATCTGCATAATGCGCCGCTCTTAAGGGGCAAGCCCCCGACAAGTACAGCCAATCGCCATCGCGAAGAGGTGTTCGCCGCCCTACGCAGCTTGCGCAATCCGCAACTGACGGGCACTCAGGACCGCGGTCAGAGACCGCACGACGGGAGCTTTACCACCGTGAAAAGCAAACTCAGGCTTCATGGTTTCAACAACCTGACCAAGACCTTGAGCTTCAACATCTACGACATCTGCTACGCCGAGACGTCGGAAGATCAGCAGGCCTATGTCCAGTACATCGACGAGGAATACGACGCCGAGCGTCTGACCCAGATCCTGACCGACGTGGTCGATATCATCGGGGCCAACATCCTCAATATCGCCCGCCAGGATTACGATCCCCAGGGCGCCAGCGTGACCATCCTGATCTCCGAGCAGCCGGTCGAGCCGACCGAGAGCCAGATCGAGGAGTCGCCCGGTCCGCTGCGCGAGACCATTCTCGGCCACCTGGACAAGAGCCACATCACGGTGCACACCTATCCGGAGATCCATCCGGACGACGGCATCGCCACCTTCCGCGTCGACATCGACGTCTCCACCTGTGGCGTGATCTCCCCGCTCAAGGCCCTGAACTACCTGATCCACCAGTTCGACTCGGACATCGTCACCGTGGACTACCGGGTGCGCGGCTTCACCCGCGACATCGAAGGGCGCAAGCACTTCATCGACCACGAGATCAACTCGATCCAGAACTACCTGTCCGAGGACACCCGCGCGGCCTACCAGATGACCGACGTGAACGTGTATCAGGACAACCTGTTCCACACCAAGATGCTGCTCAAGGAATTCGAGCTGGACAACTATCTGTTCGGCGACGCCTCCCGCAGCCTCTCGTCCGAACAGCGTCAGCAGATCACCCAGCGCCTCAAGCATGAGATGCGCGAGATCTTCTCCGGCCGCAACCTGCCGCGCTGATCGCTCGGGTGTTGCCCAGAAACCCCCGCCATGGCGGGGGTTTCTCGTTTCCGGGGATCAGTGGTGCTCGTCGCGCACGACCGGGGCGCCACCGGTGACGCTCTTGACCACCCGGCCGATGGTGAGGCCCTGGCCGAGAATGGAAACCAGCACCACGATATAGGTCAGGGCGAGGATCAGATCCCGTTCCGGACCGGCTGGCAGACTCAGCGCCAGGGCCACGGAGACCCCGCCGCGCAGGGCGCCCCAGGTGAGGATGCGCGCCGTGCCACGGGTCATGTTGCGCCAGTGCGGGCTGAGCAGCACCACCGGTGCCACGCTGATCCAGCGGGCGAAGAGGATCGCCAGGGTCACCAGCAGGGCCGCGCCCAGGTGAGCCCAGCTGAACGGCAGTACCAGCAGCTCCATGCCGATCAGGGCGAACAGCAGGGCGTTGAGGATCTCGTCGATCAACTCCCAGAAGCCGTCCAGATAACGCCGGGTGAAGTCGTTCATCGCCTTGGTGCGGCCCAGGTTGCCGATGATCAGACCGGCCACCACCATGGCGATGGGGCCCGAGACGTGCAGGTGACTGGCCAGCGTCGAACCGCCGATCACCAGGGCCAGCGACAGCATCACCTCGATCTGATGCTGCTCGATGCTCAGCATCAGCCAGTAGCAGACGAAGCCGATCAGCAGGCCGAACAGGATGCCGCCACCGGCTTCCTCGAGAAACAGCCAGAGCGCCGCGTTGACCGTGGGCGCCTCGCCCAGCTGGATCACCCCCAGCAGCACCGAATAGACCACCACGGCCACGCCGTCATTGAACAGCGCCTCGCCGACGATGGTCGTCTCCAGCGACTTGGGCGCGCCGGCCGAGCGCAGGATGCCAAGTACGGCGATGGGATCGGTCGGGGAAATCAGGGCGCCGAAGATCAGGCAGTAGAGGATGTCGACGTGCCAGCCCAGCCAGCCGAAGATCCAGTGGCTGAGATAGCCGATCAGCACCGTCGAGATGATCACCCCGAGGGTCGCCAGGCCGCCGATGGCCCATTTGTAGTCGCGCAGATCCTTGAGATTGACGTGCAGGGCGCCGGCGAACAGCAGGAAACCGAGCATCCAGTTCATCAGCAGGTCGTTGAAGTCGATCTGCCCGAGCAATTCGCCGATGCGGTGTTCCAGGCCGGGAAAGCCGAGCCAGGAAAGACTCTGCAGGCCGACCGAGAAGATCAGCGCGATGACCATGACGCCGATGGTGGGCGGCAGGCCGACGAAGCGGTAGTTGAGGTAGGTGAGCAGCGAGGTGAAGCAGATGAAGGCAGCAGCGAGTTCGAGCATGGGCGTTCCAGATCCATCAGACAGCGAGCCCCTGCGAACGCAGGGCCTAGGGGTAGGATGGGACGGACGCCGCAAAAGTTACATTTTCGATAGCTGGCTAGCCAATCGTTCGCCGAGGAACAGCCGTGAACCGCCCTGGGCCGCCGCTGAACGGGCGGCGCCAAGGTGATCCGGAAGACGGACGGTCAGGGTGCAGCCGGCCTAGAGCGGCGCCGCCATTCCCGTGGTCGCCTCACGCAGCGGCAACGGATGGGGAGCGGCGATGCGCGCCTCCAGCGTGGCTACGTAGCTGCGGGCATCGGCTTCGCTGAGAAAGGTGATGGCCTGCTTGTCGATGCAGACTTGCCAGGCACTGGTGGTGGACTTGCGCAGGGGACGAACCACGATCTTCATACTGGTACCCTCGGGGACAGACGGAAAGTGGAAACCCGAGTCTAGAGCGGTTTTGATTGCAATACCGTGACATTCGTCGGTTAGCCGCTAGGCGCGCGCCTTCTGCCGTTCGGCATACCAGGCCTCGAACTCTTCCGGCGGCAGCGGCGGACTGAACAGGAAGCCCTGGCATTGCTGGCAACCCAGCTTGCGCAGGATGTCCCACTGCTCGGTGGTCTCTACCCCTTCGGCCAGAACGTCGAGATCCAGCCCCTGGCCCAGGGCGACGATGGCCGCGGCGATGGCCTGGCTGCTGTGGGTGCCGCTGTCGCTGCGCAGTTCGTGCATGAAGCTCTGGTCGATCTTGAGCTTATCCAGGGGGAAGCGGCGCAGGTAGGCCAGCGAGGAATAGCCGGTGCCGAAGTCGTCCACCGCGATGCGCACCCCCAGGGTCTTGAGGGTGGCCAGGGACAGCAGCGCCTCCTCGACATTGTTCATCAGGGTGCCTTCGGTGATCTCCAGTTCCAGATTCTCGGCCGGCAGGCGACTGCGCGCCAGGGCACGGGAAATGGTACTGGCCAGGTCGCGCTTGGCGAATTGCCGGGGCGAGATGTTGATCGCCAGGGTCTCCAGTTCCAGTCCCTGGGCGAGCCAGCTGTGCATCTGCTGGCAGGCGCTTTCGATGATCCAGTCGCCCAGCGGCACGATGAGTCCGGTCTCCTCGGCCAGTGGAATGAATTCGGTGGGCGGGATGAGCCCTAGCTCCGGATCCCGCCAACGCACCAGGGCTTCCACGCCAATGGTCTGGGCCGTGCTGACGCTCATCAGCGGTTGGTAGTAGAGAACGAAATCGCCGCGCTTGAGCGCCGTGCGCAGCCGCGACTCCAGATTCAGCCGCCGCCGCGACTGCTCGGTGAGGGCCTGGGTATAGAAGCGGAAGGTGTCGCGCCCCTGGTCCTTGGCCTGGTGCATGGCGGTGTCGGCATTGCGAATGAGGTCATCGGCGGTGGCGCCATCGTCGGGAAAGAGACTGATGCCGATGCTGGCGTTGAGATAGATGTCGTGCTCGCCGAGGTGAAAGGGCTGCTCCAGCTTGCCGAGCATGGCCTGGGCGATCTGGGCGGCGAATTCGGGCCGGTCTATCCGCTCGATGATAACCAGGTACTCGTCGCCACCGATGCGCGCCAGGGTGATGTCTTCGCTGAGCAGGGCGCGCAGGCGGGCGGCAAATTCCACCAGCAGTTCGTCACCCAGGGCATGGCCGTGGCTTTCGTTGACCGTGCGGAAATGATCGAAGTCGAGGATCAGTACGGCGACCAGGTATTCCTGGGGCTCCGCTAGGGCCAGGGCGTGCTCCAGATGGGTGCGCGCCAGCAGGCGATTGGGCAGGTCGGTCAGGGGATCGTGATGCGCCAGGTGACTCAGGCGCGCCTCGCTTTCCCGCAGGCGCGTGGTATCGCTGACGGTGACCGTGTACTGCCGGGTTTCCCGGGGGTAGAGGGTATCGATGGTGGTCCAGGCCGGAAAGGTAGTGCCGTCGAGGCGCGGCCAGAGCAATTCGCCCTCCCAGCGGCCCACGCGGCGTACCGTGCGCCAGAGTTCGCGGTAGAAGCGCTGGTCCTGGCGGCCACCGCCGGGCAGTCCCAGCCGCTGGCCGAGCAGGGTGCCTTCCTGGGCGCCCAGCAGGCGGGCGAAGGCCGGATTCACCGCCAGGATCCAACGGCGCTCGTCGAGCAGCAGCAGGCCGTCGCGACTGTTCTGGAACATCGCCGCGGCCTGGCGCAGGCTTTCTTCCTGCTGCTTGCGCAGGGTGATGTCCTGGGCGGTGCTGATGAAATACTGGGGCACCCCCTGGTCGTCGCGGATCAGGCGCGTGGTGACATTGGCCCAGACCGGCTGGCCACTGCGATGCAGATAGCGTTTTTCCAGGGTGTAGCGGTCCTGGCCGGTGTCGACCAGTTGTTTGCGCAGGGTGGCGCCCAGGGCGCGCTCGTCCGGATGGGTCACCGAGGCGGTGTCCTTCTGCAGCAATTCCGGTTGCGAGTAGCCGAGCATCTGGCAGAAGTGGTGGTTGGCGCTCAGCCAGCGACCGTCCAGGTCGCTGAGCATGATGCCGGTGTAGGCCTGCTCGAAGATGCCGCGGTAACGCGCCTCGCTCGCGCGCTGGGCCTGGACCACGCGCTGTTGCCGGATGGCCAGCACTGCGAGGCGGGCGAATTCGGTGATCAGCGCCTGGGTTTCCGTTTCTGGCAGCCGCGCCTCTCCGTAGTAGACGCCCAGGGCGCCCACGGCGCGCTGCTGCTCGTCCTGCAGGGGCAGGGCCCAGGCGCCGCGAATGCCGGCCGCCTGGGCGGCCGGTAGCAGCTGCTGCCAGGCCGGATCCAGTTCGACATCGATGGTGAATACCGGGGCATTGGTGGTGACGGCACTGCAGCAGCCCTGGTCGTGGCGGCTGCGCGGCACGCTTTCCAGCGCCGCCTGGAAGGCGGGTGGCAGGCTCGGCGCGGCGGCGACCCGCAGATGCTCGCCCTGGTCGTCCAGCAACAGGGCGACGCGCATTTCCGGATAGATCCGTTCCAGCCGCTGGGCGATGCCCTGCTGGATCTCCGCCAGTGGCAGGCCGGTGAGCAGATCGTCGAGGACGTCGCTGCGGGCCTGTTGCAGCTGCTGCGCCTGGTAGTCGTGGTGAATGTCGGTGAGGGTGCCCTGGATCTCGCCATCGAGACCGGCACGCAGCTCCATCTGCATCCAGCGATGGCTTTCCACCGACAGGCGCAGCCGCACCACGCCATTCCAGTGCAGGCGCTGACCGGCGGCGAAATCGGCCACCAGCTGGCGCAGTCGGGCTCCATCCTGGGGGTGGAAGGCCTGATCCAGGGGGTGGTTGAGTTGCTGGCTGGCAGGGTGGCCGGTCAGGGCTTCCCAGGCCGGATTGAGAAACTGCCAACGGCCACGGTGATCGCTGGCGAAGACCACCAGCGGCAGGTGCTGGACCAGTTCGCGATAGCGTCTCTGGCTGTCCTGGAGCGCCTGCTCGGCCAGCTTGTGGCTGGTGATGTCGACCAGGGCACCGCGCGTGGTGCCGGCTTCGTCGAAGTCGCTTTGCCAGTTGAGCCAGCGCCAGCTGTCCTGGCCATCGGCGAAATGCGCGGAGAAATTCAGCGGGCCCTGCATGTGCTGCAGGCGTTCGAGCATGCTGTGCACATGATCGCGGTCATCGACACGGGCGCAGGCCGCGATGGTGGCGAAATCCAGCGGATCGCTGCCCTTGGGCTGGTGCAGCATCACCAGGGTGCGTTCGGAGCAGAGCAGGCGGCCATCGGACGTCAGCTGCCAGTCGCCGGTATTGGTCAGGCGCTGGACGAAATCCTGGGTAGCGCGCTGGTTCTGCAGCTCTTCGATGAAGCCTTCACGATAGCTGACCTGGCGCCGCAGCAATCCATAGAGCACCAGCGACAGCAGACTCATGAAGGCCAGGCCCTTCAGGGTGTGCCACAGATAGACACTGTCCTGATCGCTGAGCAGCAGATACAACAGCCCGTCGCTGCCGATCACCCAGAGGGCACTCAGCAGCAGATAAATCAGGGCAATGCGCGCAGGAGAGAGAGGCCGCATGCCGGATCCTCAAGGCCCGATCGCAGGTGTCGGGTTCGCTGGGGCTTGGACCGGATAAAGGTATGGCAGTTCTGGCCTGGTCACGTGGAAATCTTTTCCATAAGTCTGGCTTTATCGGGTGAGATGCTCTGGCGGGCAACTCTTCCCATCCAGGCTCAAGAGTCGTCTGACCTCGTGCAAATTACCAGGCCTATCCATCTGCCAATTGCATTTTGCCCGCCCCTTGTCGCCGTCTATTTTTCATAACTCATTGATTAGTAAAGTCTTTAACGAATCTTGGAATTCGGCGCGGCCGTTGCGCTCTACATCTAGGTCGCTGCTACCAGGACCTGGGCGCAGTACAACCAAGGAAAACAGGAGTCATCTCATGAAAAAGACTTTCGGTACTTTTGCCCTCGCTGCCGTTACCGCTTCCGTACTGAGCCTGCCGCTGGCCGGCGGTGCCTTTGCTGCCACCAGCCAGAACATGACCCTGGCCGCCAACAACACCATGGACAAGACCGAAGAAGCCGCGTCCGACACCTGGATCACCAGCAAGGTGAAGGCTTCCTTCCTGGCCGACGAACACATCAAGGGCACCTCGATCAAGGTCGAGACCAACAAGGGTGTCGTGTCCCTGTCCGGCACCGTGGCGACCGAAGCCCAGCGCGACTTGGCGATCAAGGAAGCCAAGGCCATCAAGGGCGTCAAGGCCGTCTCGGCTGACGCGCTGAAAGCCGCCCAGTAAGAACGCTCGTACACCCGGCACGATGGCGGCGCCGCGCGCTGCCATCACCCCCCTGTCCTTCGCCCCGGAGAACTGCCATGACCAGCACGACCGAAACCCTCAACGATCTGATCGAGATCGCCCGTGACGGCAAGAATTTCTACGAGCACGCCCTCACCGAAGTGAAGAACCCCGAATTGAAGGCCCTGTTCACCGAGATCGCCCAGAGCAAGGCCGAGATCATCAGCGCCCTGAGCAGCCAGGTGTCGGCCTCGGGTGAAAAGCCTGCCGAGCAAGGCACCTTTGCCGGCAGCTTCCGCAAGTACTACACCGACGTCAAAACCTCCTTTGCCAGCAAGGAAAAGGAAGAAGTCACCTACGTCAGCGAGCTGGAAGAGCAGGAAGACCGCCTGCTGCACGCGCTGGAGCGTGCCGTCAACGAACACGCCACCCCGGATGCCCAGGCCAACCTGCGCAGCCAGCTGGAAAAGGCCCGTGCGACCCATGATCGCATGCGTGACCTGAAGCACCGTATGCAAGCCGCCCACTAAGGCTGCTCGCAGAAAAAAGCCCCGCCTAGGCGGGGCTTTTCTTTGGGCCGGCGTTCAGTTCTGGGGCGCGCGATTGAGGCGGGCGTCGATCAGGCTGTCGACCACCGACGGATCGGCCAGGGTCGAGGTATCACCCAGGCTGTCCAGTTCGTCGCAGGCGATCTTGCGCAGGATGCGTCTCATGATCTTGCCGGAGCGGGTCTTGGGCAGGGCGGGTGCCCACTGCAGGAATTCCGGC
The DNA here is from genome assembly GCF_031453455.1 of Pseudomonas sp. SORGH_AS_0211. NCBI lineage: Bacteria > Pseudomonadati > Pseudomonadota > Gammaproteobacteria > Pseudomonadales > Pseudomonadaceae > Pseudomonas > Pseudomonas sp. SORGH_AS_0211. Next base: position 4,735,729 of record NZ_JAVIZV010000001.1, read on the forward strand.
TTGGCGAAGCTGCCGATCTCATCGGCCACCTGCTGGCGCAGGCGGGCCTTGAGTTCGTCGCTCGGCGTCACTCCACCCTTGGTGGTGACGAAGGCATAGACCGCCTGACCCTTGACCTCGTGGGGGCAGCCGACTACAGCGGCCTCGGCCACGTCCGCATGTTCGGTCAGTACGCTCTCCACCTCGGCGGTGCCGATGCGGTGACCGGACACGTTGAGCACGTCGTCCACCCGCCCGGTGATCCAGTAGTAGCCGTCTTCGTCCCGGCGTGCGCCATCGCCGGTGAAGTAGTAGCCCGGGTAGGCGCTGAAATAGGTGTCGATCAGGCGCTGGTGGTCGCCATGGACGGTACGGATCTGGCTCGGCCAGCTGGACTTGATCGCCAGCACGCCACTGCCGGGTCCGTCGATCTCCTTGCCCTGCTCGTCCAGCAGCACCGGCTGGACGCCAAAGAAGGGCAGGGTGGCCGAACCCGGTTTCAGCGCCAGGGCGCCGGGTGGCGGAGCGATGAGGATGCTGCCGGTCTCGGTCTGCCACCAGGTGTCGACGATGGGGCAGCGTCCTTCGCCCACCACCCGGTGATACCACTCCCAGGCCTCGGGATTGATCGGCTCGCCGACGCTGCCCAGCAGCTGCAGGCTCTTGCGCGAGGTGCGCTGTACCGGGTCGTCGCCTTCGCGCATCAGGGCGCGCAAGGCCGTGGGGGCGGTATAGAAGATGTTGACCTGGTGCTTGTCCACCACCTGCCAGAGGCGGCTGGCATCGGGATAGCTCGGTACCCCTTCGAACATCAGGGTGGTGGCGCCATTGGCCAGGGGACCGTAGACGATGTAGCTGTGGCCGGTGACCCAGCCGACATCGGCGGTGCACCAGAAGACCTGACCCTCGTGATAGTCGAACAGGTACTTGAAACTCAGGGTGGCGCCCAGCAGATAGCCGCCAGTGGTGTGCAGCACGCCCTTGGGTTTGCCGGTGGAACCGGAGGTGTAGAGGATGAACAGCGGATCCTCGGCGTCCATGGGCTCTGCCGGGCAGTCGGGCGAAGCCGCCGCCACCGCCTGGGCGTAGGGCAGGTCGCGCCCCTCCTGGCGGGCCACGGCGGCGCCGGTGCGTTCGACCATGACCACGGTGTGGACCTCCGGGCATTTGGCCAGGGCCTTGTCGACATTGGCCTTGAGCGGGACGCGCTTGCCGCCGCGCACGCCCTCGTCGGCGGTGATCACCACCCGGCAGTCGGCATCGAGGATGCGGTCGCGCAGCGCCTCGGGCGAGAAGCCGCCGAATACCACCGAATGCACCGCGCCGATGCGCGCGCAGGCGAGCATGGCGTAGGCCGCCTCGGGAATCATCGGCATATAGAGACAGACGCGGTCGCCTTTCCTGACCCCGCGATCCTTGAGCACATTGGCCAGGCGACTGACGTGCTCGTGCAACTGGCGATAGCTGATGACCTGGCTGTCGGCGGGATCGTCGCCTTCCCAGAGGATGGCCGTCTGATCGCCGCGAGCGGCGAGGTGGCGATCGATGCAGTTGTAGGCGACGTTGAGCTGGCCGCCGCTGAACCAGCGGGTCTGGCCCTGGCGCATATCGCCGCTATGGACTTCGTCCCAGGTGCGCGACCAGTCGAGCAGGGCGCTGGCCTGTTCGCTCCAGAAGCGTTCCGGCTGTTCCACCGAGCGCTGGTAGAGCTCGCGATAACGGGCTTCGTCGAGGTGGGTGCGGGCACTCAGGCTCTCGGGCACGGGATAGCGTTGGCTCATGGCCGGCTCCTTCTTGGTGTTGTTGTGCTCCTAGTTTAGGCCGCGGATGACCTGCCGGGGTTCAGCGAGGCGACAAAACGAAAAAAGCGCCGCAGAGCGGCGCCTTTCGGAGCGGACCAGCGACGATCAGCCGCGGTGACGACCGCGGAAGTAGTCGATCAGGCCCTGGGTCGAACCATCGTCGGCCTTGCCTTCGCTGCGGCCGATGATGTGCTGGTAGACGTCCTTGCCCAGCTCCTTGCCCAGCTCGACGCCCCACTGGTCGAAGCAGTTGATGCCCCAGATGACGCTCTGCACGAACACCTTGTGCTCGTACAGGGCGACCAGCGCACCCAGGCGCCGCGGCGAGATGCGCTCCAGCACCAGGGTGTTGCTCGGGCGGTTGCCCGGGATCACCTTGTGCGGCGCCAGCTTGGCGATCTCGGCTTCGCCCAGACCCTTCTCGCGCAGCTCGACCTCGGCTTCTTCGCGGGTCTTGCCCAGCATCAGCGCCTGGCTCTGCGACAGGCAGTTGGCATAGAGCCACTGCTGGTGATCGGCTACCGGGTTGTGACTCACCACCGGCACGATGAAGTCGCCGGGGATCAGCTGGGTGCCCTGGTGCAAGAGCTGGTGGTAGGCGTGCTGACCGTTGCAGCCGACGCCGCCCCAGATCACCGGGCCGGTCTCCACGCTCACCGGCGAGCCGTCCTGGCGCACGCTCTTGCCGTTTGACTCCATGTCCAGCTGCTGCAGGTGCTTCACGAAGTTACGCAGGTGGTGGTCGTAGGGCAGGATGGCGTGACTGGTCGCGCCCCAGAAGTTGCCGTACCAGACCCCCAGCAGGCCCAGCAGCACCGGCATGTTCTCTTCGAACGGCGCGCTGGTGAAGTGCTGGTCCATGGCATAGGCGCCGGCCAGCAGGTCCTTGAAGTTGGACATGCCGATGGCCAGGGCGATGGGCAGGCCGATCGCCGACCACAGCGAATAGCGGCCGCCGACCCAATCCCACATCGGGAAGATGTTCTCTTCGGCGATGCCGAATTCCACCGCCACCTTGACGTTGCTGGAGACGGCGATGAAGTGCTTGTGCAGCTCCGGCTCCGGGCAGCCCTGGGCCAGGCACCAGGCGCGCGCGGCCTGGGCGTTCTTCAGGGTCTCCAGGGTGCCGAAGGACTTGGAGGAGACGATGAACAGGGTGGTGTCGGCGGCGAGCTTGGAGGTCACCTCGCGGAATTCGCTGCCATCGATGTTGGCCAGGTAGTGGCAACGCACGCCGCGCTGGGTAAAGGGCACCAGCGCCTCGGAGACCAGTTGCGGACCGAGGAAGGAGCCACCGATGCCGATGTTGACCACGTCGGTGATCGGCTTCTCGGTGTAGCCGCGCCAGAGGCCGTTGTGGATGCGGGTGACCAGCTGGGTCATCTGGTTCAGGACCCGGTGCACCTCGGGCATGATGTCCTGGCCGTCGATCTGGACGCTGTCGCCCACCGGGCGGCGCAGGGCGGTGTGCAGGGCAGGGCGGTGTTCGGAGGAGTTGACGTAGGCGCCGTCGAACAGGGTGTGGATGGCCCCTTCCAGACCCGCTTCACGGGCCAGATTCACCAGCAGGTCGCGGGTCTGCTCGGTGATGAGGTTCTTGGAGTAGTCGAGAAACAGACCGCTGCTGCTCAGGGAGAACTGCGAGAAGCGCTGCGGATCGGCAGCGAAGGCATCGCGCATGCGGAAGTTCTGCATGGCCTTGCGGTGTTCCTGCAGGGCTTTCCAGGAGGCGAGCTGGGTCACGTCGAGGGGGTGTTGATAGTACTCCATGGCTAGGCTTTTCCTTGGTGGCTCTTGTTTGCTGTTGTGCCCCACAAGCCGCTGGCTTGCAAGAGAAAGTCGGTGACCGCGAGACGCCGGTCGTGGCGCCGCGCTTCGAGCATGAAAAAGCCCGGTATGTTCCGGGCTTCCAGGGTTCAGTCAGGGTCGGGTGAGCTAACCTTCGGTTGCGTCACACTCGGGCCCTGCGGCGAAAGCTCAGGTTGTCGATCAGCCGCGTCTGGCCGAGATAGGCCGCTACCAGCAGGACCAATGCGGAGGTGTCCGGCCCGGCCGGTTGCAGACTCAGCTGCTCACGCAGTTCCAGGTAGTCCACCTTAAGCCCCTGAGCTTGCAGTTCGGCGACACCGGCGGCCAGGGTCGGCTCGACCGCGGCGCCGGCGGCGAGCTGATCGGCGAGCCGCCTGAGCAGGCTGTACAGGCAGGGCGCACTGGCGCGCTGGCCGTCGTCGAGATAGCCATTGCGGGACGACAGCGCCAGGCCGTCGGTGGCCCGCACCGTGGGCTGGGCGACGATCTCGATGGGCATGTCCAGGTCCTGGACCAGCTTGCGGATCACCGCCAGCTGCTGATAGTCCTTTTCGCCAAAGACCGCCACGTCCGGTTGCGCCATCTGGAACAGCTTGGTGACCACCGTCGCCACGCCCTCGAAATGCCCGGGCCGGCGTGCGCCGCAGAGGCCATCCGAGACCTGGGGGACGTTCACCCGGGTCAGGCCGTCCATGCCGCTGGGATACATCTCCGCTACCGCCGGTGCGAACAGCAGATCGCAATGGGCTTCGTTCAGCTGGCGGCTGTCTTCCGCCAGGGTGCGGGGATAGGTGTCCAGATCCTCGCCGGGACCGAACTGTAGCGGATTGACGAAGATGCTCGCCACCACGAAGTCGGCGTGGCGCCGGGCGGTCTCCACCAGCGCGATATGGCCGGCGTGCAGATTGCCCATGGTGGGCACCAGGCCGATGCGCAGGCCCTGGCGGCGCGCGGCGGCAACGGCGGCGCGCAGTTCGCGGACGCTATGGACCGTTTTCATGCGGAGAATCCGTGTTCGGGAGCGGGAAAGCTGCCGTCCTTGACGGCGGCGACGTAGGCCGCCAGGGCAGCCTGGATGCTGTCCTGACCGGCCATGAAGTTGCGGACAAATTTCGGCGTGCGCCCGCGCAGGGCCAGGCCGAGCATGTCGTGCAGCACCAGCACCTGGCCATCGGTGGCGGCGCCGGCGCCGATACCGATCACCGGCACCCGGGCGGCCCGGGTGATTTCCTCGGCCAGCGCCGAGGGCACGCATTCCAGCAGCAGCATGGCCGCGCCGGCTTCTTCCAGCTCCCGCGCGGCCTCGCGCAGCTGCTGCGCCCGGAGCGGATCGCGGCCCTGCACCTTGAAACCGCCGAAGACATTGACCGACTGGGGCGTCAGGCCCAGGTGGGCGCAGACCGGCACGCCATTGGCGGCCAGGCGGCGAATCGGCTCGGCCAGCCAGGCATCGCCCTCGAGCTTGACCATCTGCGCGCCCGCCTGCATCAGGCGACCGGCGCTGGTCAGGGTCTGCTCCAGGGTGGCATAGGTCATGAACGACAGGTCGGCGACGATGAAGGCGCCTGCGTGGCCGCGCTTGACGCAGGCGGTGTGGTAGACCATGTCGTCGAGGGTCACCGGCAGGGTGCTGTCGTGACCCTGCAGCACCATGCCGAGGGAATCGCCGATCAGCAGCATCTCCACCCCGGCCTGACTGGCGGCCTGGGCGAAGGTGGCATCGTAGGCGGTCAGCATGGCGATCTTTTCGCTGCGCTGCTTGAGCCCCTGAAGGGTCGTGAGGCTGATATCGGGCATGCAAGGGGTCCTCGTGGGACGGCGCTATGGTTGTTGTCTGGGCGCCGCGGGCGCGGGGTGGCCGCGCGCAAACGGCTGCTATAGTCCCGGCGCGTCCGGCACAAGTCAATGCTCGGTGTTACGGCTGTGTTACCGGCTGGGTGACGACGGTAGCAGCCGTTCCAGGCCTTCGAAAGGGCAGGCGGACAGCAGGTCTGGCAAGCGGCGGCCGTCGGGCAGGTGCAGGGAGGGAGCCAGCTCGGCCAGCGGATAGAGCACGAAGGCGCGGGCGTGGAGGTGATAGTGCGGCACCTGCAGGCGTGGCTCGTCGATCAGCCGTTCGCCGAACAGCAGGATGTCGATGTCCAGGGTGCGCGGCCCCCAGCGCTCGTCCTTGCGCACGCGGCCTTGCTTGCTGCTGCTCGATGGCCTGGGTGGCGTCGAGCAGCGCCAGGGGGGCGAGGGCGGTGTCCAGCGCGGCGACGGCATTGACGTAGCGCGGCTGGTCGGGCGGACCCAGGGGGTCGCTGGCATAGAAGGCGGAGACCGCCACCAGCTGACTCTTCGGCAGGCTGGCCAGGGCCTCCAGGGCCGCGTCCAGTTGCTGCCGCGGCTCGGCCAGGTTGCTGCCCAGGCCGAGATAGATCCTTTCCATCATTCGTCGCCGGCGGTGGGCGCATCCGAGGTGCGCCGCTTGCGATTGCTGCCGCCCCGGCGACGGCGCTTGGCCGGTGCGCCTTCGTCTCGGCTGAGATTCTTGATCATCTCGCGCCGCTGGCTGTCGCCGACCTCCTGGTAGCGCGTCCACCAGTCGCCCAGGCCACCGGTCTCCTCGCCTGCGCTCTCGCGCAGCAGCAGAAAGTCGTAGCCGGCGCGGAAGCGCGGATTTTCCAGCAGTTGATCGGCGCGCTTGCCCTGACGGCGCGGCAGGCGTTCCTGCATGTCCCAGATCTCGCGCATCGGCAGGGTGAAGCGCTTGGGGACGGCGGTGCGTTGGCACTGCTGCAGGGTGAGGTCGTGGGCGGCTTCCTGCATGGCCGGAATCGGTGCCAGACCGAGGTCCTGGTGATGCCGGACACGCTCGGGCAGCGCCGGCCAGAGCAGGGCGGCGAACAGGAAGGCCGGCGTGACCGGCTTGCCTTCGCGGATGCGGGTATCGGTATTGGCCAGGGCCTGGCGAATCAGGCTGCCGGCGTATTCCGGGTCGCGTTCCAGGGCTTCGCCACTGGCCGGGAACAGCGGGGCGAACAGACCGTACTGGCAGAGCAGCTCGAAGGTACGTTCGGCCTTGCCACCGAGCAGCAGCTTGATGACCTCGTCGAACAGGCGCGGTGCGGGAATGTCCCGCAGCAGCGGCGCCAGGCGACTGATGGGCTCGGCGGTGGCGGCCTCGATCTGGAAGTCCAGCTTGGCGGCGAAGCGCACGGCCCGCAGCATCCGCACCGGGTCTTCCTGGTAGCGCTGCTCCGGATCGCCGATCAGGCGAATCTGCCGCAGGCGGATATCCTGGGTGCCGTTGGCATAGTCGAGGATGCGTTCGCCGCTGGCGTCGTAGTAGAGCGCGTTGATGGTGAAGTCGCGCCGCTGGGCATCCTGTTCCTGGTTGCCATAGATGTTGTCGCGCAGGATCCGGCCGCTTTCATGACGCGAGCCCTGGGCCTCGTCCTCGGCATCGCCGGTGGGATGGTTGGCGCGGAAGGTCGCGACCTCGATGATCTCGCGGCCGAAATGCACGTGGACCAGCTTGAAGCGCCGGCCGATGACCCGTGCATTGCGGAATTCGGCCCGCACCTGTTCAGGCGTGGCACTGGTGGCGACATCGAAGTCCTTGGGCTCGAAGCCCAGCAGCAGGTCCCGGACGCAACCGCCTACCAGGTAGGCCTGATAACCCGCCTTCTCCAGCCGCTCGACGACGCTCAGGGCGTAGCGGCTGATACGCTCTCGTTCCAGAGCATGCTGACTGCGGGGCAGTTCGATGGGCAAGGCAGGCGCGGGCGGAGTACGCCGCAGGGGCGAGCGCAGAGTCTGGATCAGCTTCTTCAGCATGCGAGTTTCTGTTCGGAGAGACGGCTACACGCAATCTGGCCCACAGCGGGAACCGTTGCGCAATAGATAAGGAGGGGATCTTGAACGAGGGAGGGGAGGCTGTCAAAGGCACTGGGGGAGCCGAAGCTCCCCCCCAAAGTGGTACGTGCTTTGTTTTTATTGTTTATCCAGACCTTTTGTTTTTCTTGTGTGGTCTGTTCCGTGCGGATACCTGCCGCCGGAAAGGCTCTGAAGTCTAGAGCCAAGAGCAAACGGATTACTTTGGAAGCTGATGCCGTCAGGATCATTCCTGCTCTGCCTGGTACGGGTGCTGCCTCGGGGCAGTTTTGTTGTTCTCTGGCCTGACATCGCGCGGACCATCCCGCTAAACGACTCTTCTCCAAAATGATCAGTTAGCTACGCCTCCGCCTGCTTGTTCTTGTTGTGCTGGAGTCGCTACGTCTTGTTTTTGTTATGGCTTGGGTACGTTCTTATTGTTCTTGTGCGAGAACATAAAGCAGATGCCGTGCCAGTTTTATAAAATCCTTTATTTTCAACGGCTTGCGAAAAATGTAGCCTTTTTGCTCAGGGGCTACAGGCAAATTTTCGTTACCGCTGAACCCGCCGGCTGTTACGGCGGTAACACATTGCAAAGGATGGGGGAGAGAGCAGGGAGGTGTTACCGCGGGACGTGCAAGGCTGTCACGTCCCGGTATGAATCAGGAGGCGTCGCTGCTGGCGCTGGCCTTGCGCCGCGGAATGCCCAGGCGCTGGCGACGTTCCCACAGGCACTTGCGGCTGACGCCCAGCTTGCGCGCCAGCTCGGTCTCGGTCATGTGGTCCTGGTGCTCGAGCACGAAGTGCTGGAAGTAGTCTTCCAGCGACAGGTCCTCGGTGGGTTCGTGGGCGCCATTGCCGTTACCCAGTCCCGAACTGGGCAGCGGATCCAGGTAGCTGTCGGCCAGCTCCAGTTCGCCGAGCTCGACGTCGATGCCCAACTGATCGGCATTGATCTCCTGGCCTTCGCTGAGGATCACCGAGCGCTCGATGGCGTTCTCCAGCTCGCGCACGTTGCCCGGCCAGCTGTAGTGGCGGATGGCGGCCTCGGCCTCGGCGCCGAGCTTCAGGCCTGGACGACTCATGCGCGCCGACTGGCGAGCGAGGAACACCCGGGCGATCTCCATGACGTCGCCGCCGCGTTCGCGCAGGGCCGGCAGACGCAGGGAAATGACGTTGAGGCGATAGAAGAGGTCTTCGCGAAACTGGCCGATCTTCGCCAGACCCTTGAGATCCCGATGGGTTGCGGCGATCAGGCGCACATCGACCTTTTGCGACTGCACCGAGCCGACCCGGCGAATCTCGCCTTCCTGCAGCACGCGCAAGAGGCGCGCCTGGGCTTCCAGCGGCAATTCGCCGATCTCGTCGAGAAACAGGGTGCCGCCGTCGGCCGCTTCCACCAGGCCGGTACGGCTGGCGCTGGCGCCGGTGAAGGCGCCCTTCTCGTGGCCGAAGAGTTCGGATTCGATTAGGGTCTCGGGAATGGCCGCACAGTTGACCGAGATCAGCGGCGCCTTGGCCCGCCGCGACAGATTGTGCAGTGCCCGCGCCACCAGTTCCTTGCCGGTACCCGATTCACCCTGGATCAGCACGGTGGAATCGGTGGGCGCGACCTTGCGGATCTTGCCGAAGAGGTCCTGCATCGGCGCGCAGTTGCCGATGATGCCGATCTCGCCGGTGGCCGGCGCCGGCGAGACGCTTTCCTCGGCGACCATCGGCGGGCGCTGCTCGCGTTCCACCAGGATGCGCGCCACGGCCTGCAGCATCTCGTCGTGATCGAAGGGCTTGGCGATGTAGTCCACCGCACCCTGCTTCATGGAATCGACCGCCGAGCGAAGGCTGGCGTAGCTGGTCATGATCAGCACCGGCTTGCCCTTGGCGAGATCGATCATCTCGGTACCCGGGGCGCCGGGCAGGCGCAGATCGCTGATGACGAGATCGAAGCTGGAAACGTCGTAGAGATCCTGGGCTTCCTGGACGGAGCCGGCTTCGCTGACACGGAACTGGTTGCGCTCGAGCAGGCGGCGCAGCGCCGAACGGATGATCTTCTCGTCTTCGACAATCAGGATATGGGCCATCAAGTGCGCTCTCTTACGGGAAGGCAAGACGACCCACGCCAGGCAGCGTGTGTTGTCGCGGTCGTCTGGACTTCCGAATGCTTTAGCAGATCCATCCAGCAGGCGGATGGGTCCGTCACGGCGCCTCCGGCAACCCGAGATAGCGCGGCAGCAGTACCCGAATGCGGGTGCCCTGGCCGGTCACGGGGTCGGTAGGACTATCGATCATTATCTGACCATAATGCTCTTCTACGATGGAATAGACCAGCGCCAAGCCAAGCCCTGTCCCCTTGCCCGGATCCTTGGTGGTGAAGAAGGGTTCGAACAGCCGACTGACGATGGCCTTGGGAATACCGCTGCCTTCGTCTTCGACGCTCAGGGTCACGGTCTGGCCGTGGGCCTCGCTGCGCACCCGGATCGGCGCGCCGGCGGGCGAGGCGTCGCGGGCGTTGGACAGCAGGTTGATCATCACCTGCACCAGGCGCTGGGGATCGCCCTGCACCAGGTGTTCCGGGTCGCAGAGATTGAAGAAGTCGACGTCCACGCTCTGCCGATTGAGCGAGAGCAAGGCGATGGCCTCCTGGGCCGCCTCGGCCACGCACACCGGTTCATGGGCCTGCTGGCGGCCGCCGGCGTGGGCGAAACTCATCAGCGACTGGACGATGCGGGTGATGCGGCGGGTCTGCTCGATGATCTGGCTGCTGATCTCGTCGATCTCTTCGTCCGCTTCGCGCTCCTCGCGCAGATTCTGCGCCAGGCAGGCGATGCCGGTGACCGGGTTGCCGATCTCGTGGGCGACGCCCGCGGCCAGCCGGCCGATGGAGGCCAGGCGCTCGGAGTGGATCAGGCGGTCTTCCAGCAGCTGGGTCTCGCTGATGTCTTCCACCACCAGCACCGTGCCGTTGCTGCCCACCGCCAGGGGTTCGTCGATGGTCGCCTTGTGCAGGTTGAGCCAGCGCTGCTCGTGCTCCTGGGGCAGGCGCTGCTTGTAGAGGTGCTGCTGCGCCGGTTCGGCGAGAAAGCGCTCGAACAGGTCCTGCCAGGGATCGGGCAGGGCGCTCAGGCGCGAGCCCACCACCCGGGCGCCGTCGATGCCGGTGAGTTCTTCCATGGCGCGGTTCCACATGAGGATCTCGCGGTCGCGGGCCAGGGAGCAGACGCCCATGGGCAACTCCTGCAGGGTCTGGCGGTGATAGCGGCGCAGGGCGTCCAGCTCGGCGGCGAGACCCGTCAGGCGCGACTGGTAGTCTTCCAGGCGATTCTCGATGAAGTGGATGTCTTCGGTGGCATAGGCCTCGCTTTCCGCCTTGAACGGCAGAAAGGTCTCGACGATGTCCTGGGCGACCCGCGGGCCCATCAGGCCCGAGAGGTTGGCCTCGATGCGATCGCGCAACCGGCGCAGGGCATAGGGGCGGCGTTCGTCATAGGGCAGCAGCAGGTCGGCCAGGGCGCGCTCGACTTCCTTTTGCGCGGTCTTGGCGCCCAGCGGCTTGGCCAGCTGGGCCGCGAAGTCCTGGGGCGAGCTGGCCGCCAGTTCGCGGCGTTGCGGACGACGGACGTTGTCCACCGCGCAGGCCTCGGCAGCGCTCTTCTCTTCTTCGCTGGCTTCGGTGAACAGCGAGACCAGGGCGAACACCAGCACGTTGACGGTCAGCGAGGCCACGGCGGCGAGGTGCCAGTTGCTGGCGCTGATACGATAGCTGAAGACGCCGATGTGCAGCGGATTGATGTCGGCCACCAGCGGCATGAGCATGCTCAGGAACCACAGGCCCAGGCCGCACAGCAGGCCGGCGATGAAGCCCTTGCGATTGGCCGTCTGCCAGTAGAGCACCGACAGCGCGCCAGGCAGGAATTGCACGGTGGCGACAAAAGAGACGATGCCCAGGCTGGAGAGATCGCCATGGCCCTGCAACAGGCGGTAGAAGCCGTAGCTGCCGAGGATGATGGCGGCGATCAGCAGGCGCCGGGTCATGCGCAGCCAGCGATAGATGTTGCCGTCGGTGGGTGGCTGGTAGAGCGGCAGCACGATGTGGTTGAGCAGCATGCCCGACAGCGCCATGGTCACCACGATGATCAGGCCGCTGGCTGCCGACAGGCCGCCGACGAAGGCCACCAGCGCCAGCAGCGGATTGTCCAGTGCCAGGCCCACGCCCAGGGTGAAGTACTCCGGCGGCGTCGGCGAACCCAGCGCCAGGCCGCCCCAGAGAATCGGCGGCACCGCCAGGCTGATCAGCAGCAGGAACAGCGGCAGGCCCCAGCTGGCGCTGACCAGCGCCTGGGGACTGAGATTCTCGGTAAAGGCCATGTGGTACATGTGCGGGGTGACGATGGCCGCGGCAAAGAACACCAGCAGCAGGATCCGCCAGGGGCCTTCCTGCAGCGGGGTGTGCAGGGTGGAAAGGGCGCTCTGGTTCTGCTGCAGCCAGGTCTCCAGGCCGTTGGGGCCGCCGAACACGGTATAGAGGGTGACGCTGCCAACGATGCCCAGGGCCAGCAGCTTGACCAGGGATTCGAAGGCGATGGCCACCACCAGGCCCTCGTGGCGCTCCTTGGAGTTGATCTGGCGCGCGCCGAAGAGCATGGCGAACAGGGTGATCAGCAGGCAGAAGCCCAGCGCCGGGGCGTCCTGGGCGCGGGCCTGCACCAGGATGCCGGTACTGGTGGCCACCGCCTGGATCTGCAGCGCCAGCAGTGGCAGCACGGCGATCAGCATGCCCAGACTGGTCAGGGCGCCGGCCCAGGTACTGCGGAAACGGAAGGCGAAGAGATCGGCCAGGGACGCCAGCTGGTAGGCACGGGTCAGGCGCAGGATGGGATAGAGCAATACCGGCGCCAGCAGAAAGGCGCCGCACAGCCCCAGGTAATAGGCGAGAAAGCCGTAGCCGTAGTCGTAGGCCAGGCCCACGGTGCCATAGAAGGCCCAGGCGCTGGCATAGACGCCCAGCGACAGGGTGTAGATCAGCGGATGGCGCACCAGCCGGCGCGGCACCCAGCCCTTCTCGGTCATCCAGGCGACGCCAAAGAAGATCAGCAGGTAACCGGCGCTGATCAGGACCAGTTGGGACAGACTAAAGCTCGTCGGCATCGCGCTGGCTCTGCAGGATAAAGGTCACCACGATGAGGATGAGCCACAGCAGGTAGGGCCGATACCAGGCGCCGCTGGGAGCGATCCACCAATCCATGATGGCGGGGGAGAACAGATAGATGCCTACCACGAGGAGCAGGACCAGCCGGTAGATGTACATGCGCGGTTCCCGAACGGCGATGGCGCCATGGTAAAGCAAAAGCGCTGTACCCCGGAGAGGGAGGCTTCTACCGTGACGGCATCCTTGCCCGCTGGAGATCCTCGATGACCAGGCCCCGCCTCGCTGCCGTGCTGGAAACCGCGCTCTATGCCGCCGATCTGCCCAGGGCCCGGCGCTTCTATGACGAGGGTGCTGGGCCTGGCGCCTCTGTTCACCGACGACCGTCTGGCCGCCTATGCGGTGGGCGCCAGCGTGCTGTTGCTGTTCCAGCGGGGCACTACCGAGCAACCCGTCAGGTTGCCGGGCGGCTGCATTCCTCCGCACGGCGCCCAGGGCTGTCAGCACCTGGCCCTGGCGATCGCGGCGGATGAACTGGACACCTGGATCGCGCACCTGGCAGCCGCCGGGGTCGCCATCGAGGAACGCACCCAGTGGCCACGTGGGGCGGTCAGCCTGTATTTCCGCGATCCGGACGGGCACCTGCTGGAACTGGTGACGCCCGGACTCTGGCCCAACTACTAGTCCGGCAGCTGGGCTTCGGCCAGGTGGGGCACCCGCGGGATCAGCGTGGCGTCCCAGTGGGCGACGCCCCAGGCCAGCACCCGGGTCGGGGGCTCCTCGGCCAGCGCCGGCTGGGTCGGCTGGCCCAGGGCGCGCAGGGCGCGTACCAGCAGGGCGCCGGCCTGTTCGGGTGGCAGCGGCGGCGAGCGGTAACTTTTGCCCAGCTTGTGGCCGTCGGGCTGGATCAGCAGCGGCACGTGCAGATAGCGCGGCGCCGGATGGCCGAGCAATTCCTGCAGATAGAGCTGGCGCGGCGTGGAGTCCAGCAGGTCGGCGCCCCGCACCACGTCGGTGATGCCCTGCAGGGCATCGTCCATCACCACCGCCAGCTGGTAGGCGATCAGGCCGTCGCGACGCTGGATGACGAAGTCGCCCACCTCGCGTCCCAGGTGCTGGCGGAATTCGCCCTGCACCCGGTCGACGAAGCGGTAGTCCAGCTCGGGGACGCGGATGCGGATGGCGGCGTCGGTCGCCGGCAGCCCGCGATTGCGGCAGTAGCCGGGGTAGAGCCCGCCACTGCCTTCAAGTTGCTTGCGCGAGCAGTCGCAGGCATAGGCCAGCCCGCTGGCCAGCCACTGCGCGATGACCGCGCGATAGGCGTCCAGGCGTTCGCTCTGGCGCAGCACCGGGCCGTCCCATTCGAAGCCATAGGCTTCCAGGGTAGTGAGAATGGCCGCCTGGGCGCCCGGGACCTCGCGTGGCGGATCCAGGTCTTCCATGCGCACCAGCCACTGCCCGCCCGCGGCGCGGGCATCCAGGTAGGAGGCTAGGGCGGCGACCAGCGAGCCGAAGTGCAGATAGCCGCTGGGCGTGGGGGCGAAACGGCCGACATAGGGGCGCCTGGACATAGCTCATCCTGTGAATGCCGGAAAAACCAAAATCTGAACAGAACAAAGGGCGCCGTAGCGCCCTCGTCGGTGAGGCAGCAGGACTCAGGTCCCGGTCTGCTTCTCGCGGATCTCGGCCAGGGTCTTGCAGTCGATGCACAGACTGGCGGTCGGACGGGCTTCCAGCCGGCGGATACCGATTTCCACGCCGCAGGAGTCGCACCAGCCGTATTCGTTGTCTTCGATCAGCTGCAGCGTCTCGTCGATCTTCTTGATCAGCTTGCGCTCGCGGTCGCGGGCACGCAGTTCCAGGCTGAATTCCTCTTCCTGGGTCGCGCGGTCGGCCGGGTCGGCGAAGTTGGCCGCTTCTTCCTTCATGTGGTGCACGGTGCGATCGACTTCTTCGCGCAGTTCCTGCTTCCACTTGTTCAGAATGCCGGTGAAGTGGGCGCGCATGCGCTCACTCATGTATTCCTCGCCCTTGGCAGGCTGGTAGGGTTCGTAGCCACGGGCCAGATGATTGTTCTGCTGATTTGCTTCGCTGGGCATGATTGACCCTCTCACTTTCGCTGATCCTGTCCACAGGCTGGATGCGTTTCCAGGCCTCTCCATGTTGGAACGCCCGGGGTCTGTGGCTGCCGATGACGTCCCGCGCAATGCCGACGCCAGGCTGAATATGTTCTCGACTGGCCAGTCGCCCTGCGGATGCAAGCCGGCGAACTTACCAGAAGCTTCCAGGGGGCGCTACTACTGGCCTCCCGCTCCTTGCCGACGCGGCGGGTGCCGGTCTGCGAAGCCTTGGTTAGAATCCCGCCTTCGCCACAAGTTCGGACCCCGTCCATGTCCAATTCCTACAGCGCACGCAGCCAGGCCATCGAGCCCTTCCATGTGATGGCCCTGCTGGAGCGCGCCAACCAGCTCCAGGCCGCCGGGCACGACGTCATCCACCTGGAGATCGGCGAGCCCGATTTCACCACCGCCGCCCCAGTGGTCGCCGCTGGCCAGGCCGCGCTGGCCGCCGGTCAGACCCGCTACACCGCGGCACGCGGCCTGCCGGAGTTGCGCCGCGCCATCGCCGCCTTCTATGGCGAGCGCTACGGCATCGACCTGGATCCGGAGCGGGTGCTGATCACCCCCGGCGGCTCGGGCGCCCTGCTGCTGGCCAGCGCCCTGCTGGTCGATCCCGGACGGCACTGGCTGCTGGCCGATCCCGGCTATCCCTGCAATCGGCACTTCCTGCGCCTGGTGGAGGGCGCGGCCCAGCTGATCCCGGTCGGCGCCGACACCCGCTACCAGCTCACGCCCGAGCTGGTGGAGCGGCACTGGCAGGCGGACAGCGTGGGCGCCCTGGTGGCCTCGCCGGCCAATCCGACCGGCACCCTGCTCGATCGTGACGAGCTCGCCGGGCTGTCGGCCGCCCTCAAGGCGCGTGGCGGTCACCTGGTGGTGGACGAGATCTACCACGGCCTGACCTACGGCCTGGACGCCCCCAGCGTGCTGGAGGTGGACGATTCGGCCTTCGTGCTCAACAGCTTCTCCAAGTACTTCGGCATGACCGGCTGGCGCCTTGGCTGGCTGGTGGCGCCGCCCGCCGCCGTGCCGGAGCTGGAAAAGCTGGCGCAGAATCTCTACATCAGCGCCTCCACCGTGGCGCAGCAGGCGGCCCTGGCCTGTTTTACCCCAGAGGCCATGGCCATCTTCGAGGAGCGTCGCGCCGAATTCGCCCGTCGTCGCGACTACCTGCTGCCAGCGCTGCGCGACCTGGGCTTCAGGATCGCCGTCGAGCCCCAGGGCGCCTTCTATCTCTATGCCGACATCTCCGCCTTCGGCGGCGATGCCTATGCCTTCTGCCGGTTCCTGCTGGAGACCGAGCACGTGGCCATCACCCCCGGCCTGGACTTCGGTCGCCACCGTGCCGACACCCATGTGCGCTTCGCCTACACCCAGTCGCTGCCGCGCCTGGAAGAGGCCGTCGCCCGCATCGCCCAGGGCCTGCAGCGCTGGAGTGCCCGGTGAGATTCGATCCGCCCCTGGAGGAGGGTCGCCTGCTGCGCCGCTACAAGCGTTTTCTCGCCGATATCGAGACCGCCAGCGGTGAAGTGTTGACCCTGCACTGCCCCAATACCGGGTCCATGCTCCACTGCCAGCCGGCGGGAGCCCGCGTCTGGTTCAGCCGCGCCAGCGGTCCCAAGCGCAAGCTGCCCGGCACCTGGGAACTGGTCGAGACGGATCATGGGCGCCTGGCCTGCATCAATACCGCCCGTGCCAATCGCCTGGTGGAGGAGGCCTTGCTGGCAGGCGGCATTCCCGAGCTGGCCGGCTTCACCGCCCTGCGCCGGGAGGTGGCCTACGGGCTGGAGAACAGTCGCGCCGATTTCCGCCTGGAGTATCCCGCGGGGCCGCTGTACCTGGAGGTCAAGAGCGTCACCCTGGGCTTTGCCGACACCACGGTCGCCGCCTTTCCCGATGCCGTGACCACCCGCGGGACCCGCCATCTGCGCGAGCTGGCGGCCCTGGCCGCGGCCGGCGAGCGGGCGGTGCTGCTCTATTGCGTGCTGCTCGACGGCATCGAGGCGGTGCGCCCGGCGGCGGAAATCGATGCCGCCTATGCCCTGGCCCTGGGCGAAGCCCGTCGGCAGGGCGTGCAGGTGCTGGCTTATGGGGCATGGCTCTCGCCCGCAGGTCTGCAACTGGACCGACCGCTACGCCTCGCTGACTGGGCAGTCACAAAAAGCTGATCGCCTGGACAGGATCTGGCAGGCGCCTTGCTTACGGATATCGCCCATTGATCGCCGCTATCGGGCGATCCTGTCAGGAGTCTCTTGATGATCTCTGTGCTGGGCATGCTGTTGCTGGTGGCCATCGCCATCCTCTTCTCCCGCCAGCGGCGCGCCATTCGCGTGCGTACCGTGCTCGCGGCCTTTCTGTTGCAGGCGGGACTCGGTCTGTTCGTCCTCTACATTCCCTGGGGCCAGCAGGTGCTCGGCAGCGTCTCCGGGGCCGTCTCTTCGCTGCAGCTCTATGCCGACAAGGGCATCGAATTCCTCTTCGGCGGCCTCGCCGGGCCGAGGATGTTCGAGTACTTCGGTAACGGCGGCTTCGTTTTCGCCGTGCGGGTGCTGCCCCTGATCGTGTTCTTCGGCAGCCTGATCGCGGTGCTCTACTACCTGGGCATCATGGGCTGGATCATCCGCCTGGTGGGCGGAGCGCTACACGCGTTGCTCGGCACCAGCCGGGTGGAATCCACCACGGTCACCGCGACCCTGTTCCTCGGCCAGTCGGAAATGCCGCTGGTGGTGCGGCCCTTCATCGCCGATCTCACCCGTTCGGAGCTGTTCGCCATCATGGTCGGCGGTTTCGCCGCGGTGGCCGGTTCGGTGCTGCTGGGCTACGCCGGCATGGGCGTGGAACTCAAGTACCTGATTGCCGCCAGCTTCATGGCCGCCCCGGGCGGACTGCTGATGGCCAAACTGATGGAGCCGGAGACCGAGCAGCCGCGCGACCAGGCCATGAAGACCCTGGGGGAAGGGGAAGAGCGCCCGGCCAACGTCATAGACGCAGCTGCGGAAGGCGCCCAGGTCGGCCTGCGCATCGCCCTGGCGGTCGGTGCCATGCTGCTGGCCTTCATCGCCCTGATCGCCCTGCTCAACGGCATCCTCGGCTGGTGCGGCGCCTGGTTCGGCCTGCCGCAGCTGAGCATGCAGCTGGTACTGGGCTATCTGCTGGCGCCGGTGGCCTTCCTCATCGGCGTGCCCTGGAGCGAGGCGGTGCAGGCCGGTGGCTTCATCGGCCAGAAGCTGGTGCTCAACGAATTCGTCGCCTACGCCGATCTCTCGACCTACCTGGACCCGGTCAAGTCGGCGGCGGCTGGCGTCCAGCCGCTCTCGGCGCACACCCAGGTCATCGTCACCTTCGCCCTCTGCGGCTTCGCCAATCTCTCTTCCATCGCCATCCAGCTCGGCGGCCTGGGCGGCATCGCCCCCCAGCGGCGTCACGAACTGGCTCAGCTGGGCCTGCGCGCCATGCTCGGCGGCACCCTGGCCAACCTGATGAGCGCGGCCCTGGCCGGCTTCTTCATCGGCCTCTAGGTCGATGTCGATTGGACCATCCGGTCCACTTTATGGTGCACAGCTGGCCTGGGTGCGCCAAAACGTAACAGCGGATGACCGTGGCGTGCGCCTGCTTCGCCGCCACGCGTTGTCCGCGGCTTCTCAAGGCTTTCGTTCAGGACCCCCTCTCATGACGTTTTCCCGCCTCCGTCGCGCGCGCCTCGGCGCGCTACCGCTCCTGTTCTGCTGCAGCGCCCAGCTGCTGGCCGCTCCCGCCGTCGCTACCGACAGCGCCCAGGGCGAGACCGCCAGTCCTGCCGCGCAACAGACGGAAAATCGCTCCCCCTATCTGTCGTCCTGGTACAACCAGGATCTGACCCTGATCGGCAGCAAGGACATCAGCTTCGGCCCGCAGCCCGTGGATGACGTCTATCTGGAGTACGAGTACTTCGGCCGCAAGGGGCCCTTCGAACTCTATGGCTACATCGACGTGCCCAGGGTGCTGGGCATCGGCAACAGCCATGACTCCGGCGTCTGGGACCGCGGTTCACCCCTGTTCATGGAGCACGAGCCGCGGATTTCCCTCGATCACGCTCACCGGCCGCTCACTGGCCTTCGGGCCGTTCAAGGAGTGGTACCTGGCCTTTGACTGGATCTACGACCACGGCAGTAGCCAGGCCAGTCGGCAGAACACCCTCTACGCCGGCTTAGGTACCGACATCGAGACCCATACCCCAGTACTGCTGTCCGCCAACCTGTACGGCCGTCGCCAATGGGAAAACTATGGCGCCGCCAACGAGAATTCCTGGGACGGCTATCGGGCCCAGCTCAAGTACATCTGGCCGCTGGCCAGGTTCGACAACGGCGCCTCCCTGACCTATGTCGGCTTCACCAACTTCGATTTCGGCTCGAAGCTGGGCGACGAGCCGGGTCGAACGGCCAATGCCACCGTGTCCACCAATGTGCTGCTCTATGCCTTCACCCACCTGCGCTTCATGTTCGCCGCGCGGCACTTCCACAATGGCGGCAACTGGCGCGACGGCACCGAGCTGAACTTTGGCGAGGGCGCCTTCGAGGGTCGCTCCAACGGCTGGGGCTACTATGTGGGGGTGGGTTATCAATTCTGATCTGGAGACTGACATGAGCACCAACCTGCCTGCGCACCTGGCCGCACTGCTTCCGGAAGCGGTCGCTGCAGCCGAGCGCGCCTACTGTCCGCATTCGGAATTTCCCGTGGGCGCCGCCCTGCTGACCGCCGAAGGCGAGGTCATCCATGGCTGCAACGTGGAAAACATCTCCTACGGCCTGACCAACTGCGCCGAGCGCAGCGCCCTGTTTGCCGCCATCAGCCGGGGCCTGCCGCCGCGCAGCTTCACCGCCATGGCCATCCATGCGCCGGGCGTCCCCCTGATCAGTCCCTGCGGCGCCTGCCGCCAGGTGCTGCTGGAGCTGATGGCGCCCGACGCGACCATCGTCTGCAGCGGCAGCGAACCCGGCCGTACCCGTACCTGGACCCTGGCCGAGCTGCTGCCCGGCGCCTTCGAAGACTTCTAAGGAGTCCGCCCATGTGGCTCGCCCAGGAAGTGATCCGCCAGAAGCGCGATGGCCTGGAGGTGTCCGCTGCGGACCTCCAGCGCCTGGTCAGCGGCATCGTCGATGACAGCCTCAGCGAAGGCCAGATCGCCGCCTTCGCCATGGCTACCCTGCTGCGCGGCATGACCGCTGCGGAGCGCACCACCCTGACCCTGGCCATGCGCGACAGCGGCCAGGTGTTGCAATGGGACCTGCCGGGGCCGGTGGTGGACAAGCATTCCACCGGCGGCGTGGGCGATCTCACCAGCCTGGTGCTGGCGCCGCTGCTCGCCGCCTGTGGCTGCCATGTGCCGATGATCTCCGGGCGCGGCCTGGGCCATACCGGCGGCACCCTCGACAAGCTGGAGAGCATTCCCGGCTATCGCATCCGTCCCGGCCTGGCGCGCTTTCGCCAGGTGGTGGCCGAGGTGGGTTGCGCCATCGTCGGTCCGGACGCCGATCTGGCCCCGGCCGATCGGCGCCTCTATGCCATCCGCGACGTCACCGCCACGGTGGAATCGGTGGACCTGATCACCGCCTCCATCCTGGCCAAGAAACTGGCCGCCGGCCTGGACGTGCTGGTCATGGACGTCAAGACCGGCGGCGGCGCCTTCATGGCCGAGCAGCAAGCCGCCCTGCGCCTGGCCGACAGCATCGTCGAGGTCGCCGAAGCGGCAGGGGTCCGTACCCGTGCCCTGGTCACCGACATGGGCCAGCCCCTGGCGCGCAGCGCCGGCAATGCCCTGGAGGTGGAAGAGGCCATCGCCCTGCTGGCCGGCGAGGTGCGCAGCGCGCGCCTCTGGCAGGTGATCCAGGCGCTAGCCGGGGAAGCGCTGCAACTGGCCGGGTTGGCCGGCGATGCCAGCGCGGCCGAGCGCCTGGTGCTGGAGGCCTGGCGGAGCGGCGCCGCCCTGGCGCGTTTCGCGGCGATGAACCAGGCCCTGGGCGGTCCGTCCGACCTGACCGAGCGGCCCTGGCAGCATCTGCCTCGGGCTCCGGTGGTGCGCGCCGTCCATCCTGCACGCCCGGGCTGGGTGCAGCAGGTCGATACCCGCGCCCTCGGGCTGCTGGTGGTCGAACTGGGTGGCGGTCGACAGCGCCCGGAAGATGAGGTGGACCCCGCCGTAGGCCTGGCTGATCTGGCATTGCCCGGCGAGCGGGTGGATCAGGATCGGCCGCTGGGGCTGGTCCATGCTCGCGATACCGCCAGCGCAGCGCGGGCCGTCGCGCAGCTGCAGGCGGCCTATGTCCTGGGTGAGGAACGACTGCCAGAACGTGCGCCGCCCGTGCTGGATCGACGCTAGCGCCGGATTTCAGGCAAAAAAAGACCCGGCAGAGCCGGGTCCAAAACCGTGATTAGCCTGATGAGGAGATAACCCGAAGACCACTGCTGGACCTCCAGTTATCGACCGATCTCGCGACCGGCTGAGTTGAATAATAACAATTCTCATTCCATCGTCAAGCGTATTCGAGAATATTTCTTAATTACTGCTAGTGGGGCGCTCCGGGGCACTGCGCAGGCGGGTGACTTCCTTGTTCAGCGTATCGATATGGCGCGCCATGTTCTCGATCAGGCTGTGGGCGATGCGCGGGGTGGTCTCCATCAGCGAGACGAATTGATCCTGGGGAATCACCAGCACGGTGCAGACGGTCTTGGCGATGACGCTGGCGGTACGCGGCGTATGGGTGAAGACCGCCAGGGCGCCGACGATCTCGTCCTGGCAGACCTCGCCGACCTTGCAGCCATCCACCCAGGCCTCGGCATGGCCTTCGGTGATGACGAAGACATGCTCGGCGGAGTCGCCCTGGCGGATGATGACCTCGCCGGCGGCATAGCGACGGAAGCCGGTCGCCGGCTGGGTGACCGGCGGCTTGAGCCGGATCAGCGCCTGGGCCAGCAGCGACTGCTGGCCCAGCATGTACCTCAGCAGGGCATCGCGCTGGACCGGTGTGGCGGTGGCCGCCGCGAGAAAGGTCTCGCGGTCATAGGGCAGCACCCGCACGTCGGCCTCGCCTTCGTAGTTGAGGGGCGGCAGATCCAGGGTGCGCCCCAGGCCGATCAGATCGCCCTCGCCGAGCTGGAACAGTGCCCGCTGATCCAGCACCACCCGCAGCGGGCCGCGCTGGATCAGATAGACCTCGTCATTGCGCATCCAGTCCTGCAGCAGGGCGGCGGGACTCAGCTGCAGGGGCTGCCGACTCGGCGCCACACCACTGACCAGCCGCGCCGGAATGGCCTGCAGCGCCTGACGCAGCTGATCGACATAGGGAGGCTGATCGCCGATGAGGTACATGGTGCCAATTCCTTCTTGTTACGCAGAGGTTGTGACGTGGGTCGCACGATAAGCCGCTCGTCGGCGACCGTAAATCCACAACTCCGCGAGCTGTGACGGAACGCTTGTTCTGCCTCCCGGGAGGTCGCGGTCAGACCGGCGCGCGACCCAGGCGGCGCAGCAGTCGAGCCGGTAGGGCCTCCAGCTGTCCCGCGCGCTCCAGTTCCACCACCAGTGCCCGATCCTGCTCGGCGGGTTCGAGCGGATCCTGCGCCTGGCGCTGGGCCGCCACCACCGCAAGGGTGGCTTCGGAGGGATCGGTCCCCTCGGCCTGGCGCTCCTGCAGCCAGCGGGCGATGAGTTCGTCGTCCGCCTGGCAGTCGATGATCAGCAGGGGGGCGGCCTGGGCTTCGGTCAGGGCCTGGGCCGCGGCGCGCTGGGCCTGCTTGAGATAGGTGGCGTCGAGCACCAGCGGATAGCCAGCCGCCAGCACCTGGGCGCCGATCTCGTGCAGTCGCGCATAGGTGGCTTCGCCGGCTGCGGCGCTGTAACGGGTGGCTTCGTCGCTATCGACATAGAGGCGCTGGCGCTCGACATCGGATCTCAGGCGAATGGCGCCGAGCGCCTCGACCAGGGCCAGGGCCACGGTGCTCTTGCCGATGCCCGAGACGCCGTGCATCACCGCCGCGAAGGGCTGAGGCACCTGGGTGTAGCCCTCGGCCAGGGCCGTGTAGCTGCGATAGCTGGCGAGGATCTCGGCCCGTAGCGCCGGCTCCTCGGCCTGGCCCAGGCGGAACAGGGCGATCTTGGCGCGCACCATGGCGCGATAGGCCTTGTAGAAGTAGAGCAGGGCAAGACCGGCATAGTCGCCGGTCGCCTCGAAGTAGGCGTTGACGAATCTGTTGCTCAGCGCCTTGAGGCCACGGTCTTCCAGGTCCATGGCCAGGAAGCCGGCATCGCCCATGGTGTCGGTCAGGCGGAAGGGCTCGTTGAACTCGATGCAGTCGAACAGCACCACCTCGCCGTCGAGCAGGGTGGCGTTGGCCAGGTGGATGTCGCCATGGCATTCGCGGATGAAGCCGTCCCGGCAGCGGGCCTCGAACAGCGGCAGGAGGCGGGCGTAGCTGGCTTCGGCCCAGGCTTCCAGCTGGTCGAGCTGCTTGAGGTCGGCCGCCTCGCCGAGCATGGCGCGGATCTGCTCGAAATTCTGCCGTACCGGCGCCATGGCCGCGTCCGGGGTGCACAGCGGATGCTCGGTCGCCACCTGGGGCGCTGCCAGGTGGAAGCGGGCGATCTGGGCGGCCAGGGCATCGATGTGCGCCTCGGTCAGTTCGCCGCGCTGCTGCACTTCGCTGAGTAGCTGGCTCTGGGGGAATTCGCGCATGCGCAGGGCGTATTCGATCACCGGACCGCTGCCATCCAGCTCGGGGGCACCTTCGCTGCCGGTGATGGCCACCACGTCCCGGTAGAGATCGCGGGTCAGGCGCTGATTGAGTCGCAGCTCCTCACGGCAGAAGTGGCCGCGGGCCTCCAGGTCGGTGAAGTCGAGGAAACCGAAATTCACCGGCTTCTTGATCTTGTAGGCGACCTCGCCGGTCAGCACGACCCAGGAAATATGGGTTTCGATCACCCGGAACGCCGAGGTGGGATGGGGATAGAGCGCCGGGTTCTGCAGGGCGGAAATCAGGAGCTGGCTCACGGGCGGTCCTTGTAGGAAATGGATGGCGGCATTATCGCTGCCAGGGCGGTCCACGCAAGCCACGACACCGGGAAGGGGGCATCCTTTGACCCCAGCTGACGAAGCGCTTGTGGGCCGCTGTCGGCCAACGGGCAAGTGCGTATAATGCGCCGCCATGAAGCGACCCCGATCCTCTCGTTCCCGCAAGCGCAAGACCTTTGACTGGCGCCGCCTGTCCGGCTGGGCAGTCAAGCTTGGTCTGGTCGCGCTGGTAGCCCTGGCTGGCGTATGCATCTATCTGGATGCCGTGGTCCAGGAAAAATTCTCCGGCAAGCGCTGGACCATCCCGGCCAAGGTCTATGCCCGACCGCTGGAATTGTTCAATGGCGTCAAGCTCAGCCGTGACGACTTCCTCACCGAACTGGATGCCCTCGGCTATCGCCGCGAGAAGACCGTGGACGGCCCCGGCAGCGTCTCCGTGGGCGCCTCCACGGTCGAGCTGAACACCCGTGGCTTCCAGTTCTACGAAGGCGTCGAGCCGGCGCGAGCGATCCGCGTGCGCTTCGCCGGCGGCACCGTCTCCGGCGTCAGCGCCCTGGATGGCAGCAACCTGGCCGTGGCCCGCCTGGAGCCGCTGATGATCGGCGGCATCTATCCGGCGCATAACGAGGATCGCATCCTAATCAAGCTCGACCAGGCGCCGCCGCACCTAGTCGATGGCCTGGTGGCCGTCGAGGACCGCGAGTTCTGGCATCACCATGGCGTATCGCCCAAGTCCATCGCTCGCGCCGTCTGGGTCAACGCCACCAGCGGCCAGGTCCGCCAGGGTGGCAGTACCCTGACCCAGCAGCTGGTCAAGAACTTCTACCTCACCAACGAGCGCAGCATCACCCGCAAGGGCACCGAAGCCTTGATGGCGCTGCTGCTGGAGCTGCACTACAGCAAGCAGGAGATCCTCGAGGCCTATCTCAACGAGGTGTTCCTCGGTCAAGATGGCTCGCGCGCCATCCACGGCTTCGGTCTGGCCGCCCAGTACTTCTTCGGCCAGCCCTTCAGCGAACTGAAACTGCATCAGGTCGCCCTGCTGGTCGGTCTGGTGAAGGGCCCGTCCTACTACAACCCGCGTCGCTATCCCGAGCGCGCCATGGCCCGCCGCAACCTGGTACTCGACCTCATGGCCGAGCAGGGCGTGGTCAGCGCCACCGAGGCCGAGGCTGCCAAGGCCCGCCCGCTGGGCATCACCAAGGCCGGCAGCCTGACCAACAGCTCCTTCCCGGCCTTCGTCGACCTGGTCAAGCGCCAGCTCAAGCAGGACTACCGCGACGAAGACCTCACCGAGGAAGGGCTGCGCATCTTCACCAGCTTCGACCCCATCCTGCAGACCAAGGCCGAAGCGGCCATGGGCGAGGCCATGAAGCGCATCGATGGCCGCAAGGGTGCGGAAAACGTCGAGTCGGCCATGGTGGTGACCAATCCGGAAACCGGTGAGGTCCAGGCGCTGCTGGGCGGTCGCGATCCGCGCTTCGCCGGCTACAACCGTGCCCTCGATGCGGTGCGCCAGGTCGGTTCGCTGATCAAGCCGGCGGTCTATCTCACCGCCCTGGAACGCCCCAGCAAGTACACCCTGACCACCCTGATCCAGGACGAGCCCTTCTCGGTGAAAGGCGCCGACGGCCAAGTCTGGCGGCCGCAGAACTACGAGCACAAGGCGCACGGCACCATCTTCCTCTATCAGGGGCTGGCGCATTCCTACAACCTCTCCACGGCACGCCTGGGCCTGGACCTGGGACTGCCCGAGGTGCTCAAGACCGTCGAGCGCCTGGGTGTGAGTCGCGCCCTGCCACCTTATCCGGCGACCCTGCTCGGCGCCGGCGCCCTGACGCCCATGGAAGTGGCGACCATGTACCAGACGTTGGCCAACGGCGGCTTCAATACGCCACTGCGCAGCATCCGCAGTGTGCTCGATGCCAATGGCGAGCCGCTCAAGCGCTATCCGTTCCAGATCGAGCAGCGCTTCGATACCGGCGCCATCTATCTGGTGCAGTACGCCATGCAGCGTGTCATGCGCGAGGGCACCGGCCGCTCGGTCTACAACCAGATCCCCACCAGCGTGAACCTGGCGGGCAAGACCGGTACCACCAACGATTCCCGCGACAGCTGGTTCTCCGGCTTCAGCCAGGATCTGCTGGCGGTGGTCTGGCTGGGTCGTGACGACAACGGCAAGACACCGCTGACCGGTGCCACCGGCGCCCTGCAGGTCTGGAGCAACTTCATGCGCCGCGCCGATCCGGTCTCCCTGGATATGCCGGTGCCGGAAAACATCACCCAGGCCTGGGTCGATGCCACCACCGGCCGCGGCACGGATCCCTCGTGTCCCAATGCCGTGCAGATGCCTTATATTCGCGGCAGCGAGCCGCCACCGGGCGCCTCCTGTGGTGCACCGGCCGCACCCGCCGCCGCCGGCGGCAACGGCAACGGCAACGGCAACAGCGGCAGTCCGGTCATGGATTGGGTCAAGGGTTGGTTGAATTGAGAGGTCCCAAGGTGACGAAAGCAGTCTGGCCGGTGATGATCGCCGGTGTTCTCCTCGCCGGTTGCGCCGCGCCGCAGCGTGGCGCCATCCCCGTGGTCGATTCCGGCGGTCCGGTATCCAACGGCGAACTCTATCGCCAGGGCAACAACCGGCCCCTGCCGGCGCAGCGCCAGGCTCCGGTGGCCGCAGCGCCCAGCGCGCCGGCCGATGCCGGGGTGACCGTCATGGTGCCGGGTGGCAGTTCCGCGCCCCTGGAGACCTATGCCGCACCGGCGGCCTCGGCGCCGCTGATCACCTCGTCCAGTCCCAGCGCGCCGCCCGTCCAGGCGCCGGTGCAGCCGAGTTATTCGCAGCCGGTCTATCCGCCCGCCACTCAGGGCGCCGCAGCTGCCAACAGCGCACCGACTGGTATCCCCTCCGGCAGCAATTCCACGGGCGGCGGCCTGGCTGCCGACGAGCAGCTCGACGGTCCGGTGCTGGCCCTGCTGACCACTGCCCAGCAACAGCAGGGTGGTGGCGATCTCAACGGCGCCTCCTCGAGTCTGGAGCGCGCCATGCGCATCGCCCCCCGCGAGCCCCAGGTGCTCTATCGCCTGGCCCAGGTGCGCCTGGCGCAGAACGATCCCGCCCAGGGCGAGCAACTGGCCCGTCGCGCCCTGACCTATGCCAATGGTCGTCCGGCCCTGCAGGCCAGTCTCTGGCAGCTGATCGCCCAGGCCCGCGAAGCCCAGGGCGATGCCTCCGGGGCCGCCCTGGCCCGGCAGAAGGCGCAGGTGGGTACCTGATGGACGAGCGCCTGCCCGCCCTGGCCGATCAGCTGCTGCAGATCGAGCGTGAATTGCGCCTGCTCGGCTGGTGGTCGGCGCAGGCGCCAAGCGCCGAGGCCCTGGCCAGCCAGGAGCCCTTCTGCGTCGATACCCTGAGCTTCGCCCAGTGGCTGCAGTGGATCTTCGTGCCACGGATGAAGCTGATCATCGAAAGCGATGCGGTCCTGCCGGCGCGCTCGGGCATCCGACCGATGGCCGAGATGGTCTACCAGGGCAATCTCGATCCGGTCCTGTCCCTGCTCGCGTCCCTGGCCGAATTCGACCGCATCATCGAAGGCCCCTGAGCTACTTGCCGCAGTTCTGCTCGATGGACAGCTGGGTCTCGGCCAGCCGCTGCTGACGTTCCTCTTCGCTCAGCCGCCGCGTCTCGCCACGACCGGACTGCACCAGGATGCGCGGATTGTTGCGCAGCTGCGCCAGATTCTGGCGCGCCTGGTCGCACTGCCCCTTGAGCTTGTTCTGCTCCTCGCGTACCTGCGCCTTCACCTGGCGATCCAGCTCCTGCTGCTGGGCATCGTTGGACACCGACGGCTGCTGGGCGCCGTTGGGCATCTTGTAGGTGGGCGCATTGCCACCGCCATTGATCTGCGGCGCCGTCTTCACGTCCACCTCGTTGGCCTTCTGGCCCTCGGGCGGCTGGGCACTGAAATGGGTGACGCCCTTGTCGTCGGTCCACTTGTAGACCTGCGCGGCCTGGACGGACAGGCTGCAGGCGAAAGCCAGGGCGGAAAGCCAGAAGATCGAGCGCATGGGAATCCTGGAAGGGGAGAGGACAGGACTTCACTATAAGAGGAGACGTCGACCTTTTCATCACGACTGATCGCCGACGACCGATTGCGCCCGGTTGCACCTTTCGGCTTGACTTGCACCGGTCGAATGCGAACAATCCAAAGTTCGCTGTAGCGAGTCGGCCCAAAGCTGACTGCTCGGCAGACCATGAGGTGCCTACCCGCGCCGCCACAGTCAAATACCCTGCACCGCGTTACCTCGCGTCGGGTGGAAGCTCCAGCATTCATCGGAATCTTCCAACAAGGCTTTCTAGGCAGCTGAATCGTCGGTGACCACCGTCGCCCATGCTCTGCCTTGCAGTCAACCGAACCTTGAGCGTCCACCAATGGGCGCTCGCCATGCGTGGAATGAGGTGATACGTGGAGCTATTAACTGGCGCTGAGATGGTCGTCCGCTTCTTGCGCGACGAGGGCGTGAAACACATCTACGGGTACCCGGGCGGTGCCCTGCTGCACATCTACGACGCCCTGTTCAAGGAACCGGCGCTCAACCACATCCTGGTTCGTCACGAGCAGGCCGCCACCCACATGGCCGACGGCTATGCCCGCGCCACCGGCAAGGCCGGCGTGGTCCTGGTGACCTCCGGCCCCGGTGCGACCAACGCCATCACCGGCATCGCCACCGCCTACATGGACTCCATCCCCATGGTGGTCCTGTCCGGGCAGGTGCCGAGCAACATGGTGGGCACCGATGCCTTCCAGGAAACCGACATGGTCGGCATCTCCCGGCCGATCGTGAAGCACAGCTTCATCATCAAGCACCCCTCCGAGATCCCCGAAGTCCTCAAGAAGGCCTTCTACCTCGCCGAGTCCGGGCGTCCCGGTCCGGTGGTGGTCGACATCCCCAAGGACATGGGCGATCCGACCAAGAAATTCGAATACGTCTATCCGAAGAAGATCAAGCTGCGCTCCTACAATCCGGCGCAACGCGGTCATTCCGGGCAGATCCGCAAGGCCATCGAGATGCTGGTGGCGGCCAAGCGCCCGGTTCTCTACGCCGGTGGCGGGGTCATCCTCGGTGGCGCCTCCGCGGCCCTGACCGAGCTGGCGCGCCTGCTCAACCTGCCGGTCACCAATACCCTGATGGGGCTCGGCGGCTATCCGGGCAGCGATCGCCAGTTCCTCGGCATGCTCGGCATGCACGGCAGCTACCCGGCCAACCTGGCCATGCACCACAGCGACGTCATCCTCGCCGTGGGCGCGCGTTTCGATGACCGCGTCATCAACGGCGCCACGCGCTTCTGCCCGAACGCCAAGATCATCCACGTCGACATCGACCCGGCGTCGATCTCCAAGACCATCAAGGCCGACGTGCCCATCGTCGGTCCGGTCGACAGTGTCCTCACCGAGATGGTCGCCGTGGTCCGCGAGCTGAGCGAGAAGCCCCACGCCGAAAGCCAGGCCGCCTGGTGGAAGCAGATCGAGGAATGGCGTGGCGGTCGCGAGATGTTCCCCTACGACAAGGGCGACGGCAGCATCATCAAGCCGCAGACCGTCATCGAGACCCTGTACGACGTCACCGCGGGCGATGCCTACATCACCTCCGACGTGGGCCAGCACCAGATGTTCGCTGCCCAGTACTACCGCTACGACAAGCCCAATCGCTGGATCAACTCCGGTGGCCTCGGCACCATGGGCTTCGGCTTCCCGGCAGCCATGGGCGTCAAGCTCAACTTCCCGGACGCCGACGTCGCCTGCGTCACCGGCGAAGGCAGCGTGCAGATGAACATCCAGGAACTCTCCACCTGCATGCAGTACGACCTGCCGGTGAAGATCGTCTGCCTCAACAATGGCGCCCTGGGCATGGTCCGCCAGTGGCAGGACATGCAGTACAGCAGCCGCTACTCCCACTCCTACATGGAATCCCTGCCGGACTTCGTCAAGCTGGCCGAGGCCTATGGCCACGTCGGCATGCGCATCGAGCGTCTGGAAGACCTCAAGCCGATGATGGCCGAGGCCTTCGCCATGAAGAATCGCCTGGTCTTCCTCGACATCGCCGTGGACAACACCGAACACGTCTACCCGATGCAGATCAAGGATGGCGCGATGCGCGACATGTGGCTGAGCAAGACGGAGCGGACCTGAACATGAGACACATCATCTCCCTGCTGCTGGAAAACGAGCCCGGCGCCCTGTCCCGCGTGGTCGGCCTGTTTTCCCAGCGCAACTACAACATCGAAAGCCTCACGGTCGCCGCGACCGAAGACCCGACCCTGTCGCGCCTGACCCTGACCACCATCGGCCAGGAAGAGACGGTCGAGCAGATCACCAAGAACCTCAACAAGCTCATCGAGGTGGTGAAACTGGTCAACCTGTCCGAAAGCGCCCACATCGAGCGCGAACTCCTGCTGATCAAGGTCAAGGCCACCGGCGCCCAGCGCGCCGAGGTCAAGCGCACCACTGATATCTTTCGCGGCCAGATCGTCGATGTCGGCAGCAGCGTGTATACCATTCAGCTGGCGGGCACCAGCGAGAAGATCGACAGCTTCATCCAGGCGATCGGCGCCGCGTCCATCCTCGAGGTGGTGCGTAGCGGCGTGACCGGAATTTCCCGTGGCGACAAAGCCCTGAGCATCTGATACCCCCTTTTCCAGGAGAACCTGCAATGCGCGTTTACTACGACAAAGACTGTGACCTTTCCATCATCCAGGGCAAGAAGGTCGCCATCATCGGCTACGGCTCCCAGGGCCACGCCCACGCCTGCAACCTGAAGGACTCCGGCGTCGACGTCGTCGTCGGCCTGCGCAGTGGCTCGGCCACCGTGGCCAAGGCCGAGGCCCATGGCCTGACCGTCAAGCCGGTCAAGGACGCGGTCGCCTCCGCCGACGTGGTCATGATCCTGACCCCCGACGAATTCCAGTCCAAGCTGTACAAGGACGAGATCGAGCCGAACCTGAAGCAGGGCGCCACCCTGGCCTTCGCCCACGGTTTCGCCATCCACTACAACCAGGTCGTGCCCCGTGCTGATCTGGACGTCATCATGATCGCCCCCAAGGCCCCGGGTCACACCGTGCGTTCCGAGTTCGTCAAGGGCGGCGGCATCCCTGACCTGGTCGCCGTCCACCAGGACGCTTCCGGCAATGCCAAGAACGTCGCCCTGTCCTACGCCTGCGGCGTCGGCGGTGGCCGTACCGGCATCATCGAGACCACCTTCAAGGACGAGACCGAAACCGACCTGTTCGGCGAGCAGGCCGTGCTGTGCGGTGGTGCGGTCGAGCTGGTCAAGGCCGGTTTCGAAACCCTGGTCGAAGCCGGCTATGCGCCGGAAATGGCCTATTTCGAGTGCCTGCACGAGCTGAAGCTGATCGTCGACCTCATGTACGAAGGCGGCATCGCCAACATGAACTACTCGATCTCCAACAACGCCGAGTACGGCGAGTACGTGACCGGCCCCGAGGTGATCAACGCCGAATCGCGCGCCGCCATGAAGAATGCGCTCAAGCGCATCCAGAACGGCGAATACGCCAAGATGTTCGTGGCCGAGGGCGCGTCCAACTACGCCTCCATGACCGCCTACCGTCGCAACAACGCGGCTCACCCGATCGAGCAGGTCGGCGAGAAGCTGCGGGCCATGATGCCCTGGATCGCGTCGAACAAGATCGTCGACAAGACCAAGAACTGATCGGGCAGGGCGTCAGCCCTGTAACGAACGGTAAAGACGCGGCCTCGGCCGCGTTTTTTATTGCACTGCCCACGACCCCGGCAATGCCTTAGCATGAGAGGTTAGGCTGAACCCTATCCTCGAGAGGTCAGTCCAATCCGTCAGGTAATGCCCAAGGAAAGTCCATGAGCGAGCGTCCCGAAGAAACCCCGTCCAACACCAACACCGACGGCCTCATCCCCGTGGATGAACACATCGAGGAAACGCAGGACGCCCAGGGGCGTAAGATCAGACGCCGTGGCGTGTACCTGCTGCCCAACCTCTTCACTACCGCGGCACTCTTTGCCGGCCTCTATTCGATCATCAAGGGTGTCGCGGCCCAGACCGCCTTCATCCAGGGTCAATACGAAATCGCCTCCGCGGGTTTCTCGGCCGCCGCCGCCGCCATCTTCATCGCCATGGTCCTCGATGGCCTGGATGGCCGCGTCGCCCGCATGACCAACACCCAGAGCGCCTTCGGCGAACAGTACGATTCGCTCTCCGACATGGTCGCCTTCGGCGTCGCGCCGGCGATCCTGGCCTTCCAGTGGGCCCTGAGCGGCCTGGGCAATGTCGGCTGGGCCGTGGCCTTCATCTATGTAGCAGGCGCCGCCCTGCGTCTGGCCCGTTTCAACACCCAGATCGGTTCGGTGGACAAGCGCTACTTCATTGGCCTGGCCAGTCCTTCCGCGGCGGCCCTGGTGGCCGGTACCGTCTGGTGCTTCAGCGACTTCGGCATTCTGGGTTCCAAGCTTTCCTTCTTGGTAGCCCTGATGGTGGCCGCTGCCGGCATGCTCATGGTCAGCAACTTCAAGTACTGGAGCTTCAAGACCCTGGGCCTGAAAGGGCGGGTGCCCTTTGTGGTCATCCTGATCGCCGTGCTGGTCTTCGCCGTGGTCTTCACCGACCCGCCGCGCGTCCTGTTGCTGGGCTTCCTGGCCTATGCCGTCTCCGGACCCTTCACCACCCTCTGGCGCAACCGCCGTATTGGTCGGGCCTAAAGGTCTATAAGAGAAGGGGCTGCGCGAGCAGCCCCTTCTTTTTTGGCTTTTTGAAAATAACCTGTTGACCTGCCTCGAAACTCCCCTATAATGCGCCCCACTTCCGGCGCAGATGCTGAAGCGGCTTGAAAATCAAGCACTTAGGTCTGAGTCGGGCGAGGGGTCCACGGATTCCTCGCCATTCGGTCTCTGCCTCAGGGTGATGACGAAGTGAAGCGGAGGGGGTTGACAGCGTCTTGGGATGCTGTAGGATTCGCCTCCCGCTGCCGAGATTGGCTAGACCCGTCAGGCAAGCGCAAGTGGTTGAGTTGAAACGAAAAAGTTCAAATCAACGCTTGACAGGATGTGAGGTTAGCGTAGAATGCGCACCTCGGTTGACGACACGGTCGCAACCAACTGCTCTTTAACAAGTTGAATCAAGCAATTCGTGTGGGTGCTTGTGGGATAAGCCTGATGTCGCAAGATTATCAGCAACACAAGTAACTCGTGAATTCATGAGTTTTTTGCGATTGCTGAGCCAAGTTTAGGGTTTTCTCAAAACCCGATCAGTCTACTTAACTGAAGAGTTTGATCATGGCTCAGATTGAACGCTGGCGGCAGGCCTAACACATGCAAGTCGAGCGGATGAGAGGAGCTTGCTCCTCGATTCAGCGGCGGACGGGTGAGTAATGCCTAGGAATCTGCCTAGTAGTGGGGGACAACGTTTCGAAAGGAACGCTAATACCGCATACGTCCTACGGGAGAAAGTGGGGGATCTTCGGACCTCACGCTATTAGATGAGCCTAGGTCGGATTAGCTAGTTGGTAGGGTAAAGGCCTACCAAGGCGACGATCCGTAACTGGTCTGAGAGGATGATCAGTCACACTGGAACTGAGACACGGTCCAGACTCCTACGGGAGGCAGCAGTGGGGAATATTGGACAATGGGCGAAAGCCTGATCCAGCCATGCCGCGTGTGTGAAGAAGGCCCTCGGGTCGTAAAGCACTTTAAGTTGGGAGGAAGGGCTTACAGCGAATACCTGTGAGTTTTGACGTTACCGACAGAATAAGCACCGGCTAACTTCGTGCCAGCAGCCGCGGTAATACGAAGGGTGCAAGCGTTAATCGGAATTACTGGGCGTAAAGCGCGCGTAGGTGGCTTGATAAGTTGGATGTGAAATCCCCGGGCTCAACCTGGGAACTGCATCCAAAACTGTCTAGCTAGAGTGTGGTAGAGGGTAGTGGAATTTCCAGTGTAGCGGTGAAATGCGTAGATATTGGAAGGAACACCAGTGGCGAAGGCGACTACCTGGACTAACACTGACACTGAGGTGCGAAAGCGTGGGGAGCAAACAGGATTAGATACCCTGGTAGTCCACGCCGTAAACGATGTCAACTAGCCGTTGGGATCCTTGAGATCTTAGTGGCGCAGCTAACGCATTAAGTTGACCGCCTGGGGAGTACGGCCGCAAGGTTAAAACTCAAATGAATTGACGGGGGCCCGCACAAGCGGTGGAGCATGTGGTTTAATTCGAAGCAACGCGAAGAACCTTACCTGGCCTTGACATGCTGAGAACTTTCCAGAGATGGATTGGTGCCTTCGGGAACTCAGACACAGGTGCTGCATGGCTGTCGTCAGCTCGTGTCGTGAGATGTTGGGTTAAGTCCCGTAACGAGCGCAACCCTTGTCCTTAGTTACCAGCACGTTATGGTGGGCACTCTAAGGAGACTGCCGGTGACAAACCGGAGGAAGGTGGGGATGACGTCAAGTCATCATGGCCCTTACGGCCAGGGCTACACACGTGCTACAATGGTCGGTACAAAGGGTTGCCAAGCCGCGAGGTGGAGCTAATCCCATAAAACCGATCGTAGTCCGGATCGCAGTCTGCAACTCGACTGCGTGAAGTCGGAATCGCTAGTAATCGTGAATCAGAACGTCACGGTGAATACGTTCCCGGGCCTTGTACACACCGCCCGTCACACCATGGGAGTGGGTTGCTCCAGAAGTAGCTAGTCTAACCTTCGGGAGGACGGTTACCACGGAGTGATTCATGACTGGGGTGAAGTCGTAACAAGGTAGCCGTAGGGGAACCTGCGGCTGGATCACCTCCTTAATCGAAGATGTCAGCTTGCTGGCAAGCACCCACACGAATTGCTTGATTCACTGATAGAAGAGCAATTGAGTTAGTTAGACTCAAGGTAAGACGATTGGGTCTGTAGCTCAGTTGGTTAGAGCGCACCCCTGATAAGGGTGAGGTCGGCAGTTCGAATCTGCCCAGACCCACCAATCGATGGGGCCATAGCTCAGCTGGGAGAGCGCCTGCCTTGCACGCAGGAGGTCAGGAGTTCGATCCTCCTTGGCTCCACCATTTCCACCTAACCGCTAACGCGATTGCTTGAAAAGCTCAGAAGTGAGCCTTTGACTTCTCCCTACCGAAAGGTAATGAGAAGGGCACAAAAGCTGACTTCTGGTCTTTGATCAGAACTGTTCTTTAAAAAATTGGGAAAGTGATAGAAGTAGACTGCATTAACTGTTTTCACTGGCAGTTAGTGTCGTCAAGGTAAAATCTTGCGAACTCAAGCGCAAGTTTTCGGCGAAATGTCGTCTTCACTCATTTAGCGCCCTGCAGATCGGTAGCGTCCTTGTGACGCCAGCGAGATTGCTTGGGGTTATATGGTCAAGTGAAGAAGCGCATACGGTGGATGCCTTGGCAGTCAGAGGCGATGAAAGACGTGATAGCCTGCGATAAGCTTCGGTGAGGTGGCAAATGACCTGTGACCCGGAGATCTCTGAATGGGGAAACCCACCTAGCATAAGCTAGGTATCTTAACCTGAATCCATAGGGTTAAGAGGCGAACCAGGGGAACTGAAACATCTAAGTACCCTGAGGAAAAGAAATCAACCGAGATTCCCTTAGTAGTGGCGAGCGAACGGGGACCAGCCCTTAAGTTGATTTGAGAGTAGCGGAACGCTTTGGAAAAGGCGGCCATAGTGGGTGATAGCCCTGTACGCGAAACGCTCTTATCAATGAAATCGAGTAGGACGGGGCACGAGAAACCCTGTCTGAATATGGGGGGACCATCCTCCAAGGCTAAATACTCCTGACTGACCGATAGTGAACCAGTACCGTGAGGGAAAGGCGAAAAGAACCCCGGAGAGGGGAGTGAAATAGAACCTGAAACCGTATGCGTACAAGCAGTGGGAGCCTACTTTGTTAGGTGACTGCGTACCTTTTGTATAATGGGTCAGCGACTTATTTTCAGTGGCGAGCTTAACCGAATAGGGGAGGCGTAGCGAAAGCGAGTCTTAATAGGGCGTTTAGTCGCTGGGAATAGACCCGAAACCGGGCGATCTATCCATGAGCAGGTTGAAGGTTAGGTAACACTGACTGGAGGACCGAACCCACTTCCGTTGAAAAGGCAGGGGATGACTTGTGGATCGGAGTGAAAGGCTAATCAAGCTCGGAGATAGCTGGTTCTCCTCGAAAGCTATTTAGGTAGCGCCTCATGTATCACTCTGGGGGGTAGAGCACTGTTTCGGCTAGGGGGTCATCCCGACTTACCAAACCGATGCAAACTCCGAATACCCAGAAGTGCCGAGCATGGGAGACACACGGCGGGTGCTAACGTCCGTCGTGAAAAGGGAAACAACCCAGACCGTCAGCTAAGGTCCCAAAGTCCTGGTTAAGTGGTAAACGATGTGGGAAGGCTTAGACAGCTAGGAGGTTGGCTTAGAAGCAGCCACCCTTTAAAGAAAGCGTAATAGCTCACTAGTCGAGTCGGCCTGCGCGGAAGATGTAACGGGGCTCAAACCAGGCACCGAAGCTACGGGTATCACCTTTGGTGATGCGGTAGAGGAGCGTTCTGTAAGCCTGTGAAGGTGAGTTGAGAAGCTTGCTGGAGGTATCAGAAGTGCGAATGCTGACATGAGTAACGACAATGCGAGTGAAAAACTCGCACGCCGAAAGACCAAGGGTTCCTGCGCAACGTTAATCGACGCAGGGTGAGTCGGTCCCTAAGGCGAGGCTGAAAGGCGTAGTCGATGGGAAACGGGTTAATATTCCCGTACTTCTAGTTACTGCGATGGGGGGACGGAGAAGGCTAGGCCAGCTTGGCGTTGGTTGTCCAAGTTTAAGGTGGTAGGCTGACTGTTTAGGTAAATCCGGACAGTTAAGGCCGAGAGCTGATGACGATCCTTCTTTTAGAAGGAGAAGTGGTTGATGCCATGCTTCCAGGAAAAGCCTCTAAGCTTCAGGTAACTAGGAACCGTACCCCAAACCGACACAGGTGGTCGGGTAGAGAATACCAAGGCGCTTGAGAGAACTCGGGTGAAGGAACTAGGCAAAATGGCACCGTAACTTCGGGAGAAGGTGCGCCGGTGAGGGTGAAGGGTTTACCCCGTAAGCTCATGCCGGTCGAAGATACCAGGCCGCTGCGACTGTTTATTAAAAACACAGCACTCTGCAAACACGAAAGTGGACGTATAGGGTGTGACGCCTGCCCGGTGCCGGAAGGTTAATTGATGGGGTTAGCGCAAGCGAAGCTCTTGATCGAAGCCCCGGTAAACGGCGGCCGTAACTATAACGGTCCTAAGGTAGCGAAATTCCTTGTCGGGTAAGTTCCGACCTGCACGAATGGCGTAACGATGGCGGCGCTGTCTCCACCCGAGACTCAGTGAAATTGAAATCGCTGTGAAGATGCAGTGTATCCGCGGCTAGACGGAAAGACCCCGTGAACCTTTACTGTAGCTTTGCACTGGACTTTGAGCTTGCTTGTGTAGGATAGGTGGGAGGCTTTGAAGCGTGGACGCCAGTCTGCGTGGAGCCATCCTTGAAATACCACCCTGGCAATCTTGAGGTTCTAACTCTGGTCCGTTATCCGGATCGAGGACAGTGTATGGTGGGCAGTTTGACTGGGGCGGTCTCCTCCTAAAGAGTAACGGAGGAGTACGAAGGTGCGCTCAGACCGGTCGGAAATCGGTCGTAGAGTATAAAGGCAAAAGCGCGCTTGACTGCGAGACAGACACGTCGAGCAGGTACGAAAGTAGGTCTTAGTGATCCGGTGGTTCTGTATGGAAGGGCCATCGCTCAACGGATAAAAGGTACTCCGGGGATAACAGGCTGATACCGCCCAAGAGTTCATATCGACGGCGGTGTTTGGCACCTCGATGTCGGCTCATCACATCCTGGGGCTGAAGCCGGTCCCAAGGGTATGGCTGTTCGCCATTTAAAGTGGTACGCGAGCTGGGTTTAGAACGTCGTGAGACAGTTCGGTCCCTATCTGCCGTGGACGTTTGAGATTTGAGAGGGGCTGCTCCTAGTACGAGAGGACCGGAGTGGACGAACCTCTGGTGTTCCGGTTGTCACGCCAGTGGCATTGCCGGGTAGCTACGTTCGGAAGAGATAACCGCTGAAAGCATCTAAGCGGGAAACTTGCCTCAAGATGAGATCTCACTGGAGCCTTGAGCTTCCTAAAGGGCCGTCGAAGACTACGACGTTGATAGGTCGGGTGTGTAAGCGCTGTGAGGCGTTGAGCTAACCGATACTAATTGCCCGTGAGGCTTGACCATATAACACCCAAACAATCTGACCGCGGTCAGAGCGTGAGGAAGACGACGCCGAAAACGGCGCGTGGGTTCGCAAGACCCAGGACGAGTTGTCTACTTCGATCACAGACCCAATTGGGCCAGCCAGGCATGCAGCATCGCCTGGTCAGCCAACCGAATTGCTTGACGAACATAGAGCATTGGAACCACCTGATCCCTTCCCGAACTCAGAAGTGAAACGATGCATCGCCGATGGTAGTGTGGGGTTTCCCCATGTGAGAGTAGGTCATCGTCAAGCGCCTAACACCCAGCACCCCCGCTCAGTTCACTCTGGCGGGGGTGTTGTCTTTGGGGCGGAAAAAGTTTGGCCGGGCGTCAGGGGGCTTGAATGCTGGGCGCAAATAATCGGCGAGCGGAAGCCTGAAGCTGTGTAGCTGAGGCGGCCCTAACCCCAGTCCTCTCCTTGGGGAGAGGGGATCAAAGGGCACGGCGGAGACGTTGCAGTAGTGCCTGTCGGGCAGGTGCTGCTTTAAGCCTGCAAGGGCACAAGAGCCCCAACAGCCCGGCTGCGCCGGGCTGTTGTGTGTGAAGCGCGGCACAGGACTGTCGTAGGTTGGTGCTGAGCGCAGCGAAGCCCAACGAGCGGGAGCCGCTACAGGTATCGAGAGAATTGCGGAAGGACACTGGAAGGCCGGGGGTGGCTTCCGTAGGTTGGGCTTCGCTAGGCTCAGCCCAACCTACGCCAGCGTTACGCAAGCAAGAAAAAGCCCGGCATCTGCCGGGCTTTTTGCGTTCTGGAGGGTGCCGAGGATTACTCCCGGTCACGTTCCAGCAGGGGCTTGAGAAAGTGGCCGGTATAGGACTTCTTGTTCGCCGCGACTTCCTCGGGGGTACCTGTCGCAATGATCTGACCACCCTTGGAGCCGCCTTCAGGTCCAAGGTCCACCAGCCAGTCCGCGGTCTTGATGACATCGAGGTTGTGCTCGATCACCACCACGGTATTGCCGTGATCCCGCAGGCGATGCAATACGTCCAGCAACTGCTGGATATCGGCGAAGTGCAGACCGGTAGTGGGCTCGTCGAGAATATAGAGTGTCTTGCCGGTATCGCGCTTGGACAGCTCCCGCGCCAGCTTCACACGCTGGGCCTCGCCGCCTGACAGGGTCGTGGCGCTCTGGCCGAGACGGATATAGGACAGGCCGACATCCATCAGCGTCTGCAGCTTGCGCGCCAGGGCCGGGATGGACTCGAAGAAGGCATGGGCCTCTTCGATGGTCATGTCCAGGACCTCGGTGATGGTCTTGCCCTTGTACTTCACCTCCAGGGTCTCGCGGTTGTATCTCTTGCCCTTGCAGACGTCACAGGCGACGTAGACGTCCGGCAGGAAGTGCATCTCCACCTTGATCACGCCGTCGCCCTGGCAGGCCTCGCAGCGGCCGCCCTTGACGTTGAAGGAGAAGCGCCCCGGGGTGTAGCCGCGGGAGCGGGATTCCGGGACGCCGGAGAACAATTCGCGAATCGGGGTGAAAAGACCGGTGTAGGTCGCCGGGTTGGAGCGTGGCGTACGGCCGATGGGGCTCTGGTCGATGTCCACCACCTTGTCCAGGTGCTGCATGCCTTCGAAGCTGTCATGGGCGGCGACTTCCAGGGTCGTCGCGCCATTGAGCGCCGTGGCGGTCAGCGGGAAGAGGGTGTTGTTGATCAGAGTCGACTTGCCGGAGCCGGACACCCCGGTCACGCAGGTCAGCAGGCCGACGGGAATCTCCAGATTGACGTTCTGCAGGTTGTTTCCGCGGGCACCCTTGAGCTTCAGCAGCTTCTTCTTGTCCCGCGGCGTGCGCTTGGCGGGGACTGCGATCTTCTTGCGGCCCGACAGGTACTGCCCGGTCACCGAGTCGGGATGCTGCATCACCTGGTCGGGCGTACCTTCCGCGATGATCTGGCCGCCGTGCACGCCGGCCCCCGGACCTATGTCGATGACATAGTCCGCCAGGCGGATGGCATCCTCGTCGTGCTCGACGACGATGACCGTATTGCCCAGGTCGCGCAGGTGGGTCAGGGTGCCCAGCAGGCGTTCGTTGTCGCGCTGGTGGAGGCCGATGGAAGGCTCGTCGAGGATATACATGACGCCCACCAGACCTGCACCGATCTGGCTGGCCAGGCGGATACGCTGCGCCTCGCCGCCGGACAGGGTGTCGGCGCTGCGATCCAGCGTCAGGTAGTCCAGGCCGACGTTGACCAGGAACTGCAGGCGCTCGCGGATCTCCTTGAGGATCTTGTCGGCGATCTGCTGCCGCTGGCCCTTAAGGGTGAGGTCCTGGAAGTACTGGGTGGCATCGCCCACGGGCAGGCGGGTAACCGCCGGCAGGGTCTTGTCGCCGACCCAGACATGCCGCGCTTCGCGCCGCAGGCGGGTGCCATTGCAGTCCGGGCAATGCTGGGTGCTCAGATACTTCGCCAGCTCTTCGCGCACGCTCTGGGATTCGGTCTCGCGATAACGCCGCTCCAGATTCGGCAGGATGCCTTCGAAGGGGTGGGCACGCTTGACGATGTCGCCGCGGTCATTGAGATAGCGGAAGTTGACGCTCTCGCGTCCGGAGCCGCTGAGAACCGCCTTGCGGTGCTTGTCATCGAGACCCTTGAAGGGCTCGTCCAGGCTGAAGCCATAGTGGCTCGCCAACGAGCCGAGCATCTGGAAGTAGTAGACGTTGCGCCTGTCCCAGCCGCGGATGGCGCCTTCGCTGAGACTGAGCTCCTCGTTGACCACCCGGCGGGCATCGAAGAACTGCTTCACGCCCAGGCCGTCGCAGG
Source organism: Pseudomonas sp. SORGH_AS_0211 (assembly GCF_031453455.1). Classification (NCBI taxonomy): domain Bacteria; kingdom Pseudomonadati; phylum Pseudomonadota; class Gammaproteobacteria; order Pseudomonadales; family Pseudomonadaceae; genus Pseudomonas; species Pseudomonas sp. SORGH_AS_0211. The sequence continues at coordinate 4,776,562 of NZ_JAVIZV010000001.1, forward strand.
TCGGACAGGCACCGGCAGGGTTGTTGAAGGAAAATAGCTTGGGCTCCAGCTCACCGATGGAAAAGCCGCAGATCGGACAAGCGAAGCGCGCGGAGAAGACGATCTCCTCACCATTCTCGCCTTCCATGGGCGCGATGATGGCGATGTCGTCGGCTAGCTTCAGCGCCGTCTCGAAGGATTCCGCCAGGCGTTGCTGGAGGTCTTCGCGCACCTTGAAGCGATCCACCACCACCTCGATGGTGTGCTTCTTCTGCTTGTCCAGCTTGGGCAGTTCGTCCATCTCGTGCAGACGGCCATTGACGCGGACGCGGACGAAGCCCTGGGCGCGCAATTCCTCGAATACCGAGAGGTGCTCACCCTTGCGCTCACGCACGATGGGGGCCAGCAGCATCAGTCGCTCGCCTTCCGGCATGGCCAGCACCTGATCGACCATCTGGCTGACGGTCTGGGCTTCCAGGGGCACGTCGTGCTCCGGGCAGCGGGGCGTACCGACGCGCGCATAGAGCAGGCGCAGGTAGTCGTAGATCTCGGTGATGGTGCCCACGGTGGAGCGCGGGTTGTGCGAAGTGGATTTCTGCTCGATGGAGATCGCCGGGGACAGGCCTTCGATGGTGTCCACGTCGGGCTTTTCCATCATCGACAGGAACTGCCGGGCATAGGCCGACAGGGATTCCACGTAGCGGCGCTGGCCTTCGGCATAGAGGGTGTCGAACGCCAGCGAAGACTTGCCGGACCCGGACAGGCCGGTGATGACGATGAGCTTGTCCCGGGGAAGGGTAAGGTCGATGTTCTTCAGATTATGGGTGCGGGCCCCACGGATGAGGATTTTATCCACGTAGACTTCTGCCTCGTTTTGGCGGCGCTTCAATAGGAAAGAGGTCTCGTCCCGGGCTGCGGCTATCTGCCGCGCCTGTGAGAGAGGGGGTAAGGCTGGTAAAATTGGTGGCCCGACAGCGGTGATCGGGCGTTCGTGATCCTGGCGGTCGGGAACGTTCGGACGAGCGCTCGGCTATCTTCACCGCTTCCTCCCTAAATGGTCATTGTCACGACTGTTTTAAAGCTGTGTGGCGACGTAAAAGCCTGTCGCCGACGAGAGGATTATCAATGCTCGACAAGCGCAGTGAAGCCATGAACGGCGTCGAACGCCGTGCCGCCCTGGGGCTGGCTCTGGTCTTCGCCTTTCGTATGCTCGGTATGTTCATGGTGCTCCCGGTCCTGGCGACCTATGGTCAGGAGTTGGCGGATGCCACCCCGGCACTGATTGGCCTGGCCATAGGTGCCTATGGTTTGACCCAGGCGGTCCTGCAAATTCCCCTGGGGACGCTGTCCGATCGCATCGGTCGACGCCCCATCATCATTGGTGGACTGCTGGTGTTCGCCCTTGGTGCCGCCATTGCCGCCAATGCCCACTCGATCTGGGGCGTCATCGCCGGTCGTATCGTGCAGGGGCGGCGGCGCCATTTCGGCCGCCATCATGGCGCTGCTGTCGGATCAGACCCGCGAGCAGCATCGCACCAAGGCCATGGCTACCATCGGCATGAGCATCGGCGTGTCCTTTGCCGTGGCGATGGTGGCCGGACCGCTGCTGACCCGTGCCTATGGTCTGGCCGGTCTGTTCTGGGCGACCTGCGGACTGGCACTGGTCGGCCTGCTGATCGTGCTGTTCCTGGTTCCTCACCAGGCTTCGCCCTTCGCCCATCGGGAGTCGAATCTGGCGCGCCAGGCGCTGGGCGCGACCCTGCGCAATCGCGATCTGCTGCGGCTGGACTTCGGTATCCTGGCGCTGCACGCCGTGCTGATGGCCAGTTTCGTCGTCCTGCCGCTGGCTCTTGCCGAACACGCCGGCCTGCCCAAGGAAGAGCACTGGTGGGTTTACCTGACCGCACTGGTGGTCGGCTTCTTCGCCATGGTTCCCTTCATCATCTATGGTGAAAAGAAGCGGCGCATGAAGCGCGTGCTGGTGGGCGCCATCAGTGTGCTGGTGCTGTGCGAGCTGTACTTCTTCTTTTTCAGCGACAGCCTGGTGGCCCTGGTCATCGGCATCGTGGTGTTCTTTACCGCCTTCAACCTGCTGGAGGCCTCGCTGCCGTCACTGGTGAGCAAGGTGGCGCCTGCAGGCGGCAAGGGCACCGCCATGGGGATCTATTCCACCAGTCAGTTCCTTGGTTCCGCGTTGGGCGGTATCCTCGGTGGCTGGCTGTTCCAGCATGGTGGCCTGTCCACCGTCTTCCTGGGTTGTGCGGCGCTTTGCCTGGGATGGGCGGTGGTAGCTGGTACGATGCGAGAACCGCCCTATGTCACCAGTCTGCGTTTGCCGGTTACGCCCGCGCTAGTCAACGACCAGGGATTGGTCGGACGCCTGTTGGCCCTGGCCGGAGTGACCGACGCGGTAATGGTGGCGGAAGAACAAGCCGTCTACATCAAGATCGATACTAAAATCGTCGATCGGGGCGCAATTGGAGCGACTGGTAAGCCAAACGCCAGTCGCCGCTTGATCGACAGCCTTATCAGGAGATTCATATGGCCCGTGGCGTCAACAAAGTCATCCTCGTCGGCAACGCCGGCGCCGATCCCGAAACCCGTTACATGCCCAATGGCAATGCGGTGACCAATGTCACCCTGGCCACCAGCGAAAGCTGGAAGGACAAGCAGACCGGCCAGCAGCAGGATCGTACCGAATGGCACCGCGTGGTGTTCTTTGGTCGTCTGGCAGAGATCGCTGGCGAGTACATCCGCAAGGGCTCCCAGGTCTATGTCGAAGGCAGCCTGCGTACCCGCAAGTGGCAGGGGCAGGACGGTCAGGATCGCTACACCACCGAAATCGTGGTCGATATCAACGGCAACATGCAGTTGCTGGGTGGCCGCGGTGGCAATGCCGGTGGCAACGACGAATACAACCAGAGCGCCCCTGCGCCCCAGCAGCAGCGTGCCCCTCGTCCCCAGCAGTCGGCTCCGCAGTACGACAACGGTGGCAATGGCGGCTCTGGCAACAGTCGTCCCCAGCAGCAGCCCAAGCCCCAGCAGCAGCCGGCGCAGCAGGACTACGACAGCTTCGACGACGACATTCCCTTCTAGGGCCTCGTTGATCAGGCAAAGAAAAAGGGCAGCCAGTGGCTGCCCTTTCTTTTTGGTGGAGGCGGGGGGATTTGAACCCCCGTCCGCCAGCTCTCCGCTATCGGTTCTACATGCTTAGCCCTGTCTACTGAGTTAACCCATTGCGGCCCGACGGGCAGGGTGCTTTGGGCGAGCTGTATAAGTTTTAGCCGTTACGTCTACAGCGAACTTGGCGGCGATCCTGTTCTATCTGACAGTCGTTTCGGGTTTACAGGCATCCCCTAGCGACTGCTAGCCGCGTTAAGCAGCTAGAGCGTAGTTGTCGTCGTTGGCAACTATAAGTTTGCAGCAGCGAATTTACGAGTTCTGCTACCAGCTCGGCATGCCCCTCAAGTTTCGTTACCGGCGTCGAATCCTAATCGCCCCCAAAACTTGCTGGTCGTTCACTATAGGAATTCCAGGCGTCCTGCGCAAGTCATTGCTGACGAAACGTTTTTTTGCCGCTTGGCTACTTGGCGTCCTTGCGGATGGCGCGCTGGATCTCGCGGTCGGAATCACGCTCGCGTTCAGTGGCACGCTTGTCGAATTCCTTCTTGCCCTTGGCCAGGGCGATCTCGCACTTGACCAGGTGCTTTTTCCAATAGAGCGACAGCGCAACGCAGGCGTAGCCCTTCTGCTGCACCGCGCCGAACAGCTTGCCCAGCTCGCGCTTGTTCAGCAACAGCTTGCGGGTGCGGGTAGGGTCGGCGATGACGTGGGTACTGGCAGTCTGTAGCGGGGTGATGTGGCTGCCGAGCAGCCAGGCTTCGCCGTCCTTGAGCAGCACATAGCTGTCGGTCAGCTGCGCCTTGCCGGCTCTCAGGCTCTTGACCTCCCAACCTGCCAGGGAAACACCCGCCTCGAAGCGGGTGTCGACGAAGTATTCGTGTAGCGCTTTCTTGTTCTGCGCGATGCTACCGGGGGAGACTTTCTTTTGCTTGGCCATGATTCCAGGGTACAGCGAGTCGGGGGAAATGTCGCCACGCGCTTGAGCGGGTATGAGCAAACACGGACAATACCGCGGTTCTGGACTGCGGCAGGCTGGTGCGGGAGTAAAATGCGAGCGCCGCCCTCAAATTCAAGGTCCGACACCGATATCGCTATTCTACGAGGTTCCGATGAGCTCGCACATCCAACGTTCGGCGTTGCTGCCCTATCCTGCTTCAGCGCTCTATGCGCTGGTTAATGACGTGGACCGTTATCCGGAGTTCCTGCCGTGGTGCTCGTCCGCCCAGATTCTGGAGCAGAACGAAGGGCTGATGCGCGCCGGCCTCACCGTGGCCAAGGGTGGGCTCAGTCAGCAGTTCACCACCCGCAATACCCTGGTGCCGGACGAGTCCATCACCATGGATCTGGAGAAGGGGCCCTTCAAGCAACTGCATGGTATCTGGACGTTCAAGGCGCTGGGCGACAAGGCCTGCAAGATCTCGCTGGATCTGTCCTTCGAATACGACAGTGCCATCGTGCGCGCGACCCTGGGGCCGCTGTTCAATCAGGCGGCCAATACCATGGTGGATGCCTTCTGCCAGCGTGCCAGAGCCCTCTATGGCTGAGCATCTCGCCATCGAGGTGGCGCTGGCGCTGCCGGAGCGGCAATGGCTATTGAGCCTGGAGCTGGAGGAGGGCGCCACGGTCGCGCAGGCCGTGCTGGCTTCGGGTCTGCTCGACCAGCTGACGCCAGAGCAGCGCGAAGGCTATCGGGTCGGCATCTTTGGCAAGCAGGTTGCCAAACCGGAAGAGAGGACGCTGCTGGAAGGCGAGCGGGTCGAGATCTACCGCCCGCTGCTCGCGGATCCCAAGGAAAGTCGCAAGCGGCGGGCCGAAAAGGCCAGAGCCAAGGCTGGCCTCTAGGTAGAGATCACTGGCCGTCGGTACGGATGCGGTCGGGGGTCGGGATGGCAGCCGGGCGAGCGCTGTCGATCTCTTTCTGGATGGTGTCTTCGGTCGAGCCGGGCACGACGGGCGTTTCCGGTGCTGCCGCAGGCGCAGTGGCAGGTTGCGCCGGCGCGGTGGGATCCACGCTGGTGCCACTGTCGGTACCCATGATCTGCTGTTCGCGGCTGGTGCCTGGCATGAAATCGCCAGCCAGGCCGCTCAACTGATTGTCGCCATTGAACACCAGGCTGACACGCTCCTGTTTCCGCTGACCACCGGCGGCCTGCAGGCTGTACAGATAGTCCCAGCGATTGGGGTGGAAGGTGTCCTGAATCAGCGGCGAGCCCATGATAAACCGGACCTGTTGTCGGGTCATTCCGGGGCGCAACTGGTCTATCATGTCCTGGGTGACGACGTTGCCCTGCTGGATGTCGATCTTGTAAACCCCCGGCAGAGAGCAGCCGGCGAGCATGGCTAGGCCCATCAGAGAGAGCCCGGTCAGCGTTTGCTTGAGGTTTTGCATCGGTGGGAGACTTCCACTATCTTGCTGGGCAACGAAGCACCGATCATACCCGTATTCCCGAGGGCTGCGAAAGCACTCGGCACCGAGAAAGAGCATGGTAGAGAACAACGAACTCCGCAAAGCGGGTCTGAAAGTGACCCTGCCGCGCGTCAAGATATTGCAGATGCTGGACACCACCGAGCAGCGCCACATGAGCGCCGAAGACGTTTACAAGGCGCTGATGGAAGCGGGCGAGGACGTGGGGCTGGCAACGGTCTATCGGGTCCTTACCCAGTTCGAAGCGGCCGGCCTTGTGGTGCGCCACAATTTCGATGGCGGTCACGCCGTGTTCGAGTTGGCCGACACCGGACACCACGATCACATGGTGGATGTGGATACCGGCGAAGTCATCGAGTTCACCGATGCCTCGATCGAAAAGCGTCAGCGCGAGATCGTCGAAGAGCATGGTTTCGAGCTGGTCGATCACAACCTTGTGCTGTACATCCGTCAGCGCAAGTGAAGATCCAGACATGAAAAAGGCGACTCTGAGTCGCCTTTTTCATGTCTGTTGCCGGCCTGCCTCTAGCGGCTGACCACCAGCTTGCGGGCATGGGCGAGGGATTCGCGGGTAAGGTCGACGCCGCCGAGCATGCGCGCCACCTCTTCCACACGGCGCGCCCGGTCTAGTTTTGCAACCGCCGTGCGGGTCTCGTCGGTGCCGCGTTCCTTGTGCACGAACAGATGCTGATGCCCCTGGGCCGCTACCTGGGGCAGGTGGGTGACCGTCAGTACCTGGCCCCGCTCGCCCAGCTGCCGCAGCAGTTGGCCGACCACCTCGGCGGTCGGGCCGCCGATGCCGACGTCCACTTCGTCGAACACCAGAGTGGGCGTGCGCGAGGTCTGGGCAGTGATGACCTGGATGGCCAGGCTGATCCGTGACAGTTCGCCACCGGAAGCGACCTTGGCCAGCGGGCGCAGGGGCTGGCCCGGGTTGGCGCTGACGCGGAACTCGACCCCCTCGTTGCCCACCGGCTGGGGTTCACCGGTGCTGCCTGGCGTGAGGGTGATGCTGAAGCGGCCACCTGGCATGCCCAGGCGCTGCATCTCGGTTTCGACCGCTGCGGCCAGCTCCGGCGCCCGTTGCTCGCGCAGACGGCTCAATTCGCCGGCCTTCTCCTGGTAGTGGCGCTCGAAGGCGGCCAGCTCTTCCTGCAGGCGCTCCAGGGCGACGTCGTCGGCATCCAGCGATTGCAGTTCGTTGCGCAGCTGTTCGTGCAGCTCCAGCAGGGCTTCGGGCTGCACGCGATGCTTGCGGGCGAGGCTGTAGACGCTGTCGAGACGCTCCTGTACCGCCTGCTGGCGCTCCGGGTCGGCTTCGAAATGATCGACGAAGCGATTGAGTTCATTCATCGCCTCCTCGATCTGGATCTGCGCGGAGGCGAGCAGGTTGCTGGCTTCCTGGATCTGCGCCGGGGGGCGATCGAAGGCGGTCAGGCGTGCCACGCTGGCATTGAGTGCCGACAGTGCATTGCCCTGCTCGCTTTCGGTACAGAGGTCCATGGCCTGACGACAGGCCAGCAGGATGTGCTCGGCACTCGCCAGGTCGCTCTGCTCCTGCTCCAGGGCCTGCAGCTCGCCCTCGACCAGGGCGAGGTTGTCGAGTTCTTCCAGCTGATAGCTAAGCAGCTGATGGCGGGCGCGTTGCTCGTCACCGTTGCGGGTCAGGCGCTCCAGGGTCTGGCGCACCTGGCGCCAGCGCTGGGCGGCGAGTTGCACCTGGCGGACCAGCTCGCCCGCGCCGGCGTATTCGTCCAGCAGGCGGCGGTGGGTATCGAGACCGAGCAGCGACTGGTGTTCGTGCTGGTTGTGGATGTCGATCAGCAGGCCGCCGAGGGTCTTGAGGTCGGCCAGTGGACAGGGCGAGCCATTGATATAGCCGCGCGAGCGTCCTTCGCGGGTAATGACGCGGCGCAGCAGGCAGGGGCCGTCCTGCTCCAGGTCGCGCTCGGAGAGCCACTGGCGCGCCTCGGGGATGTCGGTGGTGTCGAAGCTGGCCAGGACATCGGCCTTGTCGGCACCAGGCCTTACGGCATCGCTGTCGGCGCGGTCGCCCAGGGTGAGGCCGAGGGCGTCGAGCATGATGGACTTGCCGGCGCCGGTTTCGCCGGTGATCACGGTCATGCCGCGCTCGAGGTCGAGGTCGAGGTGTTCGACGATGGCGTAGTTGCGGACGGACAGATGCACCAGCATGCGACGATCTCCGAAAGCGGTTTTCTGGTTGTTTATACAGTTCCTCTCGGGCACTGGCAATCCATACAGCTCTTGAAGCGCCGGCCGGCGGCCCCATATAGGCGCCATCGATCAAGGCGCCGTCCATTGGCGGGCGCGCCTACCGGCATTATCACAGGAGGACTCCATGGCCGACGAACAGAACTCCCAGACCCCCGAGCACGAAGCCACCCAGGGCGACGTCCAGCACGAGGATCTCGCCGCCCGCGTCGCCACGCTCGAAGAGCAGCTGGCCGCCGCCCAGGACCAGTCCCTACGCAGCGTTGCCGAGCTGCAGAACGTGCGTCGCCGCGCCGAGCAGGATGTGGAGAAGGCGCACAAGTTCGCGCTGGAAAAATTCGCCGGCGATCTCTTGCCGGTGCTCGACAGCCTGGAGCGTGGCCTGGAGTTGTCCAACGCCACCGACGAGACCCTCAAGCCCATGCGTGAAGGCATGGAGCTGACCCTGAAGATGCTGCAGGACACCCTCAAGCGCTATCAGGTCGAAGCCGTCGATCCCCACGGCGCGCCCTTCAATCCGGAGCACCACCAGGCGATGGCCATGGAGGAGAGCGCTACCGCCGAGCCGGGCAGCGTGCTCAAGGTGTTTCAAAAGGGCTATCTGCTCAATGGTCGCCTGCTACGGCCGGCGATGGTGGTAGTCAGCAAGGCGCCTGCGGCGCAGCAGCCGAGCATCGACGAAAAGGCTTGAAATTCTTTCGCTCGGCCCCATCTGGTAGGCAAGCGAACATCAAAGGCCCCCTGAGCGGGCCGCGCGGAATCTGAGATTTCTGGAGAAGACTACATGGGCAAGATCATCGGTATCGACCTGGGGACGACCAACTCCTGCGTCGCGATCCTCGAAAACGGTAACGTCAAGGTACTGGAAAACGCCGAAGGCACCCGTACCACGCCGTCCATCATCGCCTACACCAACGATGGCGAGACCCTGGTCGGCCAGCCGGCCAAGCGCCAGGCGGTGACCAATCCGCAGAACACCCTGTACGCGGTCAAGCGTCTGATCGGTCGGCGTTATGAAGAAAACGTCGTGCAGAAAGACATCGAGATGGTCCCCTACAAGATCGTCAAGGCCGACAACGGTGACGCCTGGGTCGAGGCCAAGGGCCAGAAGATGGCGCCGCCCCAGGTGTCTGCCGAAGTCCTGAAAAAGATGAAGAAGACCGCCGAGGACTACCTGGGCGAAGCCGTGACCGAGGCGGTCATCACCGTGCCGGCCTACTTCAACGACAGCCAGCGCCAGGCCACCAAGGATGCCGGTCGCATCGCCGGTCTGGACGTCAAGCGCATCATCAACGAGCCCACCGCGGCTGCCCTGGCCTATGGCCTGGACAAGGCCAAGGGCGACCACACCGTGATCGTCTATGACCTGGGCGGCGGCACCTTCGACGTCTCGGTCATCGAGATCGCCGAGGTCGACGGTGAGCATCAGTTCGAGGTGCTGGCCACCAATGGCGACACCTTCCTGGGTGGCGAAGACTTCGACATCCGCCTGATCGACTATCTCGTCGAAGAGTTCAAGAAAGAAAGCGGCATGAACCTCAAGGGCGACCCGCTGGCCATGCAGCGCCTGAAGGAAGCTGCCGAGAAGGCCAAGATCGAGTTGTCCTCGGCTACCCAGACGGACGTCAACCTGCCGTACATCACCGCCGATGCCAGCGGTCCCAAGCACCTGAACGTCAAGGTCTCCCGCGCCAAGCTTGAGTCCCTGGTGGAAGAGCTGGTCGAGCGCACCATCGAGCCGTGCCGCACCGCGCTGAAGGACTCCGGCCTGGACGTCTCCGACATCCACGAGGTCATCCTGGTCGGCGGTCAGACCCGCATGCCGCTGGTGCAGAAGCGCGTGGCCGACTTCTTCGGCAAGGAAGCGCGCAAGGACGTCAACCCGGACGAAGCCGTTGCCATCGGTGCCGCCATCCAGGGGGCCGTGCTGGCCGGTGACGTCAAGGACGTGCTGCTGCTGGACGTCACCCCGCTGACCCTGGGCATCGAGACCATGGGTGGCGTGATGACCGCGCTGATCGAGAAGAACACCACCATCCCGACCAAGAAGTCGCAGGTGTTCTCCACCGCCGACGACAACCAGGGCGCCGTGACCATCCATGTGCTGCAGGGCGAGCGCAAGCAGGCCGCGCAGAACAAGTCGCTGGGCAAGTTCGACCTGGCCGAGATCCCGCCGGCGCCGCGTGGCGTGCCGCAGATCGAGGTGACCTTCGACATCGACGCCAACGGCATCCTCAACGTGTCCGCCAAGGACAAGGCCACCGGCAAGCAGCAGTCCATCGTCATCAAGGCGTCCTCCGGTCTGTCCGAGGACGAGATTCAGCAGATGGTGCGTGACGCCGAGGCCAATGCCGACGAGGATCGCAAGTTCGAAGAGCTGGCTGCGGCCCGCAACCAGGGTGATGCCCTGGTGCACGGCACCCGCAAAATGCTGACCGAGGCCGGCGACAAGGCCACCGCGGAAGAGAAGAGCACCATCGAGAAGGCCATTGGCGAACTGGAAACCGCGGTACGCGGCGACGACAAGGATGCCATCGAAGCCAAGATGAATGCCCTGTCCCAGGCCTCCGCGCCGCTGGCCCAGAAGCTCTATTCCGAGCAGGGTGCTGCCGCCGGTGCCGAGGGCGCCTCGGCCAAGGCGGACGGTGATGCCAAGAAGCCCGGCGACGACGTGGTCGATGCCGAGTTCGAGGAAGTGAAGGACAACAAGTAAGCCGCGTGCTTACCGCACCTGACGGGCTTCGGCCCGTCGGATCCGCCACGCGGGAGCCTGCTCCCGCGTTGGCGTGTCTGGAGGGTGAGAAAATTTAAGGTGCAGAAAGTCTATGGCCAAACGTGATTACTATGAGGTGCTCGGGGTCGAGCGCGGCGCCAGCGAAGCCGAGCTCAAGAAGGCCTACCGACGCCTGGCGATGAAATACCACCCGGATCGCAATCCGGGTGACGCGGCTGCCGAGGAGCAGTTCAAGGAGGCCGCCGAGGCCTACGAAGTGCTGTCCGATGCGGGCAAGCGCTCGGCCTACGACCAGTACGGCCATGCTGGCGTCGATCCGAGCATGGGCGGCGGTGGTTTCGGCGGTGCAGCGGGTGGCGCGAGCTTCTCCGACATCTTCGGCGACGTCTTCAGTGATTTCTTCGGTGGGCGCGGTGGTGCCGGTGGTCGCGGCGGTCCGCAGCGCGGCGCCGACCTGCGCTACACCCTGGACCTGGATCTGGAAGAGGCGGTGCGCGGGACCACGGTTACCATTCGCGTGCCCACCCTGGTCGAGTGCAAGGTCTGCGACGGCAATGGCGCCAAGCCGGGTACCTCCGCTTCCACCTGTCCCACCTGTGGGGGCATCGGTCAGGTACGCATGCAGCAGGGCTTCTTCTCGGTCCAGCAGACCTGCCCGCGTTGCCACGGCAGCGGCAAGATCATTCCCGAGCCCTGTAATGCCTGTCATGGCCAGGGTCGCGTGGAAGAGCAGAAGACCCTGTCGGTCAAGGTTCCGGCGGGCGTCGACACCGGCGACCGCATCCGCCTGACCGGCGAAGGCGAGGCCGGGACCCTGGGTGGTCCGAGCGGCGATCTCTATGTCGTGGTCAATGTGCGCGAGCACTCGATCTTCCAGCGCGACGGCAAGCACCTCTATTGCGAGGTGCCGATCAACTTCACCGACGCCGCCCTGGGTGGCGAGCTGGAAGTGCCGACCCTGGATGGCCGCGTCAAGCTGAAGATCCCCGAGGGCACCCAGACCGGCAAGATGTTCCGCCTGCGTGGCAAGGGCGTGACGCCCGTGCGTGGCGGTGGCGCCGGCGACCTGATGTGCAAGGTGGTGGTGGAGACTCCGGTCAACCTGAGCCGGCGGCAGCGCGAGCTGCTTGAGGAATTTCGCAACACCCTGCAGAGCGACAGCTCCCATTCGCCCCGGGCCAGTGGCTGGTTCGATGGCATGAAGCGCTTCTTCGACGACCTCTAAACCGGCAGGGGCGTCGTCGCGAGGCGGCGCCCGGCCAGCAGCCTGGAGCTGATGATGCGACGTATAGCTGTAATGGGCGCCGCGGGGCGCATGGGCAAGACCCTGATCGAGGCGGTCCAGCAGACCCAGGGCGCTGCCGGCCTGACTGCCGCGGTGGATCGTCCCGAGAGCAGCCTGGTGGGTGCCGACGCGGGCGAACTCGCCGGCATCGGCCGTGCCGGGGTGATGCTGTCGGGGGACCTGGCTCGGGTGCTGGATGATTTCGATGTCGTCATCGACTTCACCCACCCCAACGTGACCCTGCAGAATCTAGCGCTCTGCCGCAAGGCGAAGAAGGCCATGGTGATCGGCACCACCGGCTTCACCGCCGAGCAGAAGCTGACCCTGCTGGAGGCGAGCAAGGAAATTCCCATCGTCTTCGCGGCCAACTTCAGCGTCGGCGTCAATCTCTGCCTCAAATTGCTGGATACCGCTGCCCGGGTGCTGGGTGACGAGGTGGATATCGAGATCATCGAGGCACACCACAGGCACAAGGTCGATGCACCCTCGGGTACCGCCCTGCGCATGGGCGAGGTGGTTGCCCAGGCGCTGGGTCGCGACCTGGAAGAGGTGGCCGTCTATGGCCGCGAAGGCCAGACCGGTGCCCGCGATCGCCAGACCATCGGCTTCGCTACCGTGCGTGCCGGCGACGTGGTGGGCGATCACACGGTGCTGTTCGCCAGCGAAGGCGAGCGGGTCGAGATCACCCACAAGGCGTCCAGCCGCATGACCTTTGCCAAGGGCGCCGTGCGCGCAGCCCTCTGGCTCAAGGACAAACAGCCGGCGCTATATGACATGCAGGACGTGCTGGAGTTGCGCTGACTCGTTCGCGGGGGTGCCAGGCGTGATCAATTCCTGTACAATGCAGCTTTAGTGTATCCACTAAAAGCTAGCGCAGAATGAAATCACAACATTAAAACGGGATGACTCTTCGAGATGTCATCCCGTTTTTTTGCACCCTGCGTTTGCCCGCCAAGGCTTGATTTTCGGAGGTCTTCTTGACTAAGCCAGCCATACTCGCACTTGCCGATGGCAGCATCTTTCGCGGTGAATCCATCGGTGCCGACGGCCACACGGTCGGCGAAGTGGTGTTCAACACCGCCATGACCGGCTACCAGGAAATCCTGACCGATCCTTCCTATGCGAAGCAGATCGTCACCCTGACCTATCCGCACATCGGCAATACCGGCACCACGCCGCAGGATGGCGAGGCGGCCCAGGTCTGGGCTGCCGGGCTGATCATCCGTGACCTGCCGCTGCTGGCCAGCAACTGGCGCAACAAGCAGTCGCTGCCGGACTATCTCAAGGAAAACGGCACCATCGCCATCGCCGGCATCGACACCCGTCGACTGACCCGCATCCTCCGCGAGAAGGGCGCCCAGAATGGCTGCATCCTCACCGGCGAAGACGCCACCGAAGAGCGCGCCCTGGAACTGGCCCGCGCCTTCCCCGGCCTCAAGGGCATGGACCTGGCCAAGGAAGTCAGCGTCAAGGAGCGCTACGAGTGGCGTTCCAGCGTCTGGTCGCTGGAAACCGACAGCCACGCCGAGATCCCGGCCGAGCAGCTGCCCTATCACGTGGTGGCCTTCGACTACGGCGTCAAGCTGAACATCCTGCGCATGCTGGTGGCCCGCGGCTGCCGCATCACCGTGCTGCCGGCCCAGACCCCGGCCAGCGAAGCCCTGGCGCTGCAGCCCGACGGCATCTTCCTGGCCAATGGTCCAGGCGATCCCGAGCCCTGCGACTACGCCATCAAGGCGATCCAGGGCGTCCTGGAGACCGAGACCCCGGTGTTCGGCATCTGCCTGGGTCACCAGTTGCTGGCCCTGGCTTCCGGCGCCAAGACGGTGAAGATGCCCAACGGTCACCACGGCGCCAACCATCCGGTGCAGGATCTCGACAGCGGCGTGGTGATGATCACCAGCCAGAACCACGGTTTCGCCGTGGACGAGGCCAGTCTGCCGGCCAACGTGCGGGCCACCCACAAGTCGCTGTTCGACGGCACCCTGCAGGGCATCGAACGTACCGACAAGGTCGCCTTCAGCTTCCAGGGCCACCCCGAGGCGAGCCCTGGCCCGCACGACGTGGCACCGCTGTTCGACAAGTTCATCCAGGCCATGGCGGCACGCCGCTAAGACGGGGGAGGGTAAGGCTCATGCTGGCGAATCTGGGTGTCATCGACTTCTGGACCTACGTGGTCGGGACCCTGTTCGTCATCCTGTTGCCCGGCCCCAACTCCTTCTTCGTGCTCGCCACTAGTGCCCAGCGCGGTATCCGCAGTGGTTACCAGGCGGCTTCCGCGGTGTTCCTCGGGGACGCCGTGCTGATGCTGCTCTCCGCCCTGGGCGTCGCCTCGCTGCTCAAGGCCGAGCCACTGTTCTTCCAGATCCTCAAGTATCTGGGTGCGGCCTACCTGTTCTACCTCGGCTGGGGCATGTTGCGCGGCGGACTCAAGTCCTGGCGCAGCCCGGCCCAGGGCCAGGTCGAGACGACCCTGCGCGAAGACGTCCACCAGCCGTTCCGCAAGGCCCTGCTGCTGAGTCTGTCGAACCCGAAGGCGATCCTGTTCTTCGTCTCCTTCTTCATCCAGTTCGTGGACCCCGGTTATGCCCATCCGGCGCTGTCCTTCCTGGTGCTGGGCGCGGTCCTGGAAGCCATCAGCTTCTGCTACCTGTCGTTCCTGATTTTCTGCGGCGTTCGCCTGGCGGCCTGGTTCCGTCAGCGGCGTCGCCTCAGCGCGGGCGCCACCGGTGGCGTCGGCGCCCTGTTCGTGGGGTTCGGTGTGAAGTTGGCCACCGCGACCCTGACCTGATTACCTGCATTCGAGAAGCCCATGCCTAAGCGTACAGACATCAAGAGCATCCTGATCCTCGGGGCCGGCCCCATCGTCATCGGCCAGGCCTGCGAATTCGACTATTCCGGCGCCCAGGCCTGCAAGGCCCTGCGCGAGGAAGGCTTCCGCGTCATCCTGGTGAATTCCAACCCGGCCACCATCATGACCGACCCGTCGATGGCCGACGCCACCTACATCGAGCCGATCAAGTGGGCCACCGTGGCCAAGATCATCGAGAAGGAGCGCCCCGACGCCCTGCTGCCGACCATGGGTGGCCAGACCGCGCTGAACTGCGCCCTGGATCTGGAGCGGCATGGCGTACTGGCGAAGTTTGGCGTCGAGATGATCGGCGCCAACGCCGACACCATCGACAAGGCCGAGGATCGCTCGCGCTTCGACAAGGCCATGAAGGACATCGGTCTGGCCTGCCCGGTCTCGGGCATCGCCCACAGCATGGAAGAAGCCTATGGCGTGCTGGAGAAGGTCGGCTTCCCCTGCATCATTCGCCCGTCCTTCACCATGGGCGGCACCGGTGGCGGCATCGCCTACAACCGGGAGGAATTCGAAGAGATCTGCAACCGCGGTCTGGACCTGTCGCCGACCAACGAACTGCTGATCGACGAATCCCTGATCGGCTGGAAGGAATACGAGATGGAGGTGGTCCGTGACAAGAAGGACAACTGCATCATCGTCTGCTCCATCGAGAACTTCGATCCCATGGGCGTGCACACCGGCGACTCCATCACCGTGGCGCCGGCCCAGACGCTGACCGACAAGGAATACCAGATCCTGCGCAACGCCTCCCTGGCGGTGCTGCGCGAGATCGGTGTTGAGACCGGCGGCTCCAACGTCCAGTTCGGCATCTGCCCGGACACCGGGCGCATGGTGGTGATCGAGATGAATCCGCGGGTGTCGCGTTCCTCGGCGCTGGCCTCCAAGGCCACCGGCTTCCCCATCGCCAAGATCGCCGCCAAGCTGGCGGTCGGCTACACCCTGGACGAGCTGCAGAACGACATTACCGGCGGTCGTACCCCGGCGTCCTTCGAACCGGCCATCGACTACGTGGTCACCAAGATCCCGCGCTTCGCCTTCGAGAAATTCCCCAAGGCCGACGCCCGTCTGACCACCCAGATGAAGTCCGTGGGCGAGGTCATGTCCATCGGCCGTACCTTCCAGGAATCCCTGCAGAAAGCCCTGCGTGGTCTGGAAGTGGGCGTGGTCGGCTTCGATCCCAAGCTGGACCCGACCGATCCCGAGGCCGACAGCACCCTCAAGCGCGAGCTGACCGTGCCCGGTGCCGATCGCATCTGGTACATCGGCGATGCTTTCCGCCAGGGCTACAGCCTGGACAAGGTCTTCGAGCTGACGCGCATCGATCCCTGGTTCCTGGTGCAGATCGAAGACCTGATCAAGGACGAGGAGCGCATCAAGACCCTGGGCCTGGCCGACCTCGACTACGACCTGATGCGCAAGCTCAAGCGCAAGGGCTTCTCCGATGCGCGCCTGGCCAAGCTGCTCGGCGTCACCGAGAAGAACCTGCGTGCCCATCGCCACAAGCTCAAGGTGCTGCCGGTGTACAAGCGGGTGGACACCTGCGCCGCCGAATTCGCCACCGACACCGCCTACCTCTATTCCACCTACGAGGAAGAGTGCGAGGCCAAGCCCAGCGGTCGCGACAAGATCATGATCCTCGGCGGTGGTCCCAACCGCATCGGTCAGGGCATCGAGTTCGACTACTGCTGCGTGCACGCGGCCCTGGCCATGCGTGAAGACGGCTACGAGACCATCATGGTCAACTGCAACCCGGAAACCGTCTCCACCGACTACGACACCTCCGACCGCCTGTTCTTCGAGCCGGTGACCCTGGAGGACGTGCTGGAGATCGTCCGCGTCGAGCAGCCCAAGGGCGTCATCGTCCAGTACGGCGGCCAGACTCCGCTCAAGCTCTGCCGGGCCCTGGAAGAGGCCGGCGTGCCCATCATCGGCACCAGCCCAGACGCCATCGACCGTGCCGAAGACCGCGAGCGCTTCCAGCAGATGGTGCAGCGTCTGAACCTGCGTCAGCCGGCCAACGCCACCGCGCGCAGCGAAGACGAGGCCCTGGCCCTGTCCAAGAACATCGGCTATCCGATGGTGGTGCGCCCCTCCTACGTGCTGGGCGGCCGGGCGATGGAAATCGTCTACCAGGAAGAAGAGCTCAAGCGCTACATGCGCGAAGCGGTGAAGGTGTCCAACGACAGCCCCGTGCTGCTCGACCACTTCCTCAACTGCGCCATCGAGGTGGACGTGGATGCGGTGTGCGACGGCAAGACCGTGGTGATCGGCGCCATCATGCAGCACATCGAACAGGCCGGCGTGCACTCCGGTGACTCCGCCTGTTCGCTGCCGCCCTATTCGCTGCCCAAGCACATCCAGGACGAGATCCGCGAGCAGGTCAAGAAGATGGCCCTGGAGCTCGGCGTGATCGGTCTGATGAACGTGCAGATGGCCGTGCAGGGCGAGGACATCTACGTCATCGAGGTCAATCCGCGCGCTTCCCGTACCGTGCCCTTCGTCTCCAAGTGCATCGGCGAGTCCCTGGCCAAGGTGGCCGCCCGGGTCATGGCCGGCAAGACCCTGGCCGAGGTGGGCTTCACCCAGGAGATCATCCCGCCGTTCTTCAGCGTCAAGGAAGCGGTGTTCCCCTTCAACAAGTTCCCCGGCGTCGACCCCATCCTCGGCCCGGAGATGAAGTCCACCGGCGAGGTCATGGGGGTCGGCGACAGCTTTGGCGAAGCCTTCGCCAAGGCCCAGCTGGGTGCCAACGAGATCCTGCCGAATTCCGGTTGCGCCTTCATCAGCGTGCGTGACGATGACAAGCCCGAAGCCGTGCAGGTCGCCCGCGATCTGGTCGGCCTGGGCTTCGAGGTCGTGGCCACCGCCGGTACCGCGCGGGTGATCGAGGCCGCCGGTCTGCCGGTGCGTCGCGTGAACAAGGTGACCGAAGGCCGTCCCCATGTGGTCGACATGATCAAGAACGACGAGGTCACCCTGATCATCAACACCACCGAAGGCCGGCAGTCCATCGCCGATTCCTATTCGATCCGCCGCAACGCGCTGCAGCACAAGCTCTGCTGCACCACCACCATTGCCGGCGGCCAGGCCATTTGCGAAGCTTTGAAATTCGGCGCCGAGAAGACCGTGCGCCGTCTGCAAGATCTGCATGCAGGAGTGAAGGCATGACCAAGTACCCGATGACCGTCCAGGGCGCTCGCGCCCTAGAAGACGAACTCAAGCATCTCAAGACTGAGCTGCGTCCGCAGATCACCCAGGCCATCGCCGAAGCGCGTGAACTGGGTGACCTCAAGGAGAACGCCGAATACCACGCTGCCCGCGAGCAGCAGGGCATGGTCGAGGCGCGTATCCGCGATATCGAAGGGCGCCTGCAGAACGCTCAGGTGATCGATGTGGCCGCCTTGCCGCACACCGGCAAGGTGATCTTCGGCACGACCGTGGAGATCGCCAACACCGAGACCGACGAGACGGTGACCTACCAGATCGTCGGTGACGACGAAGCGGATATCAAGCAGAGCAAGCTGTCGGTGGGTTCGCCCATCGCGCGTGCGCTGATCGGCAAGGAAGAAGGGGACGTGGTGCTGGTGAAGACCCCGGGTGGCAATGTCGAATACGAAATTGTCGCCGTCCGTCACGTCTGACCATCGCCCCGGCGGTTGGCTCGCCAGGCTGCTCGCCGCCGCCTGGCAGCTGGCCCAGGTGTTCTGGGTCGGCCCGCTGGTCGCCCTGCACCTGTGCATCCCCGTGGCGCTGGCCCAGGCGGGCTGGGCGCCGCTGCTGATCCAGTCCGGACGCGAGGAATTGCTGCGCATGATGCTCAGTGCCGCAGGCGGTGGGGTCTTTACCCAGATCGTCGTGCTGGTGTGGTGGGCAGGGGTGGGCGCCTTGTGGCGTGACCTGCGCGGCCAGCTGCTGCTGGCCAGTGCACTGGCGGTGCTGTTGCAGAACGAACTTGCGCGCTTCTGGACCGGGCCGACCGCCCTGGCCGGCTACCTGGTCCTGCTGCTCTGCGGACTGATCCTGGTGCTGCAGCCCGTTCCCGGGCGCGCGCCGGGCAATCAGGCGGTGTAGCGCACCACGTTGGACAGGTTGCGATTCTGCTCGCGGGCCTTGCGATAGATCAGCGCCATCTTGCCGATGACTTGCACCAGCTCCGCCTTGCTCGACGCGCACAGCTCGTCGATCAGGGCCCGGCGGTCATCGCGCTCGGTGACGGCCAGCTTGATCTTGATCAGTTCGTGATCGTTCAGCGCGCGGTCGAGTTCACCCAGCACGCCTTCGCTCAGGCCGTTCTCGCTGATGGTGACCACCGGCTTGAGTTGATGACCGATCGCCTTGAACCGCTTTTTGAGCTCGTTGTTGAGCGCCATAATTCACCCCGAATAAAAGCCGAACAGTTTATCCCAGCTGCCCGGTGCCGCCCAGCGATACGCGACGATGTGACGGCGACCCCCGACAGAACCGGCATCGCCGGCTCAAGGGGCACCGCCACGAGTGCAGGCGTCAGGTCATGGTGAGGCATGACCGTGGCGGATGGGCTTGCGGCTGCAAGCAAGCCACCAGGGTGACCTGTCTGGGCGGTTCGTAGGGCCGGATACCAGGTGCCCGCCGGGAGGCCTTGTTATTTTCCTCCTGGCCCCCATATGAGCGAGCGGAGTACGGCGGGCTGATCCAGGACTCTCCGTGTCGCAGGACCAGATCGCGCCAGCAATAGCTATTGGGTCGCGGTTTTTGGGGCAATTGAGAGAATTGATGGCCGCAACGTCTGCCTTGCCCTAGAGTCAAAGGCAGAAGACTCATATAGCGTTACAGACGATGTCTGCCGTGGGCCAGGCTTTGTGTAGTAACTTACCGGTCACTGCCGGTTTCGCTTCGAACGGTTTACCCACGAAACCGGCGCAGAGGGTAGTCAATTGAACGACATGGCAAAGAATCTGATCCTGTGGCTGATCATCGCCGCGGTGCTCGTCACCGTGATGAACAATTTCTCCAGCCCCAACGAACCCCAGACGCTCAACTACTCCGACTTCATCCAGCAGGTGAAGGACGGGCAGATCGAGAGCGTGACCGTGGATGGCTATGTCATTACCGGCAAGCATCGTGACGGCGACCCCTTCAAGACCATACGTCCGGCGATCCAGGACAATGGCCTGATCGGCGATCTGGTCAACAACAGTGTCACCATCACCGGCAAGCAGCCCGAGCAGCAGAGCATCTGGACTCAACTGCTGGTGGCCAGCTTCCCGATCCTGGTGATCATCGCGGTCTTCATGTTCTTCATGCGCCAGATGCAGGGAGGCGCCGGCGGTCGTGGCGGCCCCATGAGCTTTGGCAAGAGCAAGGCACGGCTGTTGTCGGAAGATCAGGTCAAGACCACCTTCGCCGACGTCGCCGGTTGCGACGAGGCCAAGGAAGAGGTCACTGAACTGGTCGAATTCCTGCGTGATCCGGGCAAGTTCCAGCGCCTCGGCGGACGCATTCCCCGTGGCGTGCTGATGGTCGGCTCGCCCGGTACCGGCAAGACGCTGCTGGCCAAGGCCGTGGCGGGTGAGGCCAAGGTGCCGTTCTTCACCATTTCCGGTTCGGACTTCGTCGAGATGTTCGTCGGCGTCGGCGCCAGCCGTGTCCGTGACATGTTCGACCAGGCCAAGAAGCACGCGCCCTGCATCATCTTCATCGACGAGATCGATGCGGTCGGTCGCCATCGTGGAAACGGCATGGGGGGTGGTCACGACGAGCGCGAACAGACCCTGAACCAGTTGCTGGTCGAGATGGACGGCTTCGAAATGAACGATGGCATCATCGTGATCGCCGCTACCAACCGTCCTGACGTGCTGGACCCCGCGCTGCTGCGCCCCGGTCGTTTTGATCGCCAGGTCGTGGTCGGTCTGCCGGATATCCGAGGTCGTGAGCAGATCCTCAAGGTGCACATGCGCAAGGTGCCGATCGGCGAGCGCGTTGATGCGGGCGTCATCGCCCGTGGTACCCCGGGTTTCTCCGGTGCCGACCTCGCCAACCTGGTCAACGAGGCCTCCCTGTTCGCCGCTCGCTCCAACAAGCGTACCGTCGACATGCGCGAGTTCGAGCTGGCCAAGGACAAGATCATGATGGGCGCCGAGCGCAAGACCATGGTCATGTCCGAGAAGGAGAAGCGCAACACGGCTTACCACGAGGCGGGTCATGCCATCGTTGGCCGCCTGGTGCCCGAGCACGATCCGGTCTACAAGGTTTCCATCATTCCCCGTGGTCGCGCTTTGGGCGTGACCATGTTCCTGCCCGAGGAAGATCGCTACAGCCTGTCCAAGCGGGCCCTGGAAAGCCAGATCTGTTCGCTGTTCGGCGGCCGTATCGCCGAAGAGATGACCCTGGGCTTCGAAGGCGTCACCACGGGTGCCTCCAACGACATCATGCGAGCGACCTCCCTGGCGCGAAACATGGTGACCAAGTGGGGCCTGTCCGAGAAGCTCGGTCCGCTGCTGTATGGCGAGGAAGAGAACGAAGGCTACCTGGGTCGCTCGGGTGGTGGTGGCGCCGGCAACATGTCGGGCGAGACCGCCAAGCTGATCGATCTGGAGATTCGCCGGATCATCGACGACTGCTATAACACTGCCAAGCGGCTGCTGGACGAGAATCGCGACAAGCTCGAACTCATGTCCGATGCCCTGATGAAGTACGAGACCATCGATTCGGACCAGATCGACGACATCATGGCGGGCAAGGTGCCGCGTGAACCGCGCGACTGGCATGACCGGGGCGGTCCTACCGGTGATTCGCCGGCACCGCAAAGCGGTAGCGATCGTCCTGAAGCGCCCATCGGTGGTCCGGCCGGAGAACACTGAAACACCCATGTTCAATCCGTTTCCTTCGACCCGATTGCCTTGCGGCAATCGGGTTCTTGTTTTTGACGCGCCCAAAGTCATGGGCATCCTCAACGTGACGCCCGATTCCTTCTCCGACGGCGGTCGCTATACGGCTGTTGACAGCGCGTTGCGCCATGCCGAGGCGATGATGGCGGCCGGTGCTGCCATCATCGATGTGGGTGGAGAGTCCACGCGACCAGGGGCGCCCCCGGTGTCCGAACTGGAGGAACTCGAGCGTGTCGTGCCGGTGGTCGAGGCGATCGCCCGAGAGCTGGATGTCGTCATTTCCATGGATACCTCCTCACCGGTAGTCATGCGGGAGGGCGCTCAGGCAGGGGCCGGTCTGATCAATGACGTCCGTTCGCTGCGCCGGCCTGGCGCCCTCGAAGCTGCCGCCGCGACCGATCTGGCGGTCTGCCTGATGCACATGCGGGGCGAGCCCGGCACCATGCAGCAGGCGCCCGTCTATGCTGACGTTGCCGGCGAGGTCGGCGCCTTTCTCGCAGAGCAGATTGCCCGTTGCGAAGCGGCCGGCATCTCCCGCGGACGGTTGGTGCTGGATCCGGGCTACGGCTTTGCCAAGACCCTGGAACACAACCTCGAGCTGTTCAGACGACAAACCGAGTTGCTCGCCTTTGGGCTACCCTTGCTGGTGGGCGTTTCTCGCAAGAGCATGATCGGCGCTGTCACCGGGCGACCTGTAGAGGGGCGCCTGGCAGGCGGCCTGGCCCTGGCGGCGCTGGCGCTGGCCAAGGGCGCGCAGATCCTCAGGGTCCATGATGTGGCGGAAACGGTGGACGCGGTGAAGATGATCACCGCGGTCGAAGGCTTCAGGCAGGAACAGAACTGATGGCAAGAAAGTATTTTGGAACCGATGGTATTCGCGGCAAGGTCGGGACGTATCCCATCACCCCCGAGTTCATGCTCAAGCTGGGCTGGGCGGCGGGTATCGCCTTTCGCAGTCGCGGCGGTTGCCGGGTGCTGGTGGGCAAGGACACGCGCAACTCCGGCTACATGTTCGAGTCGGCACTGGAAGCCGGACTTTCCGCTGCCGGTGCCGACGTCATGCTGCTGGGTCCCATGCCGACGCCGGGTATCGCCTATCTGACGCGGACCTTCCAGGCCAGCGCCGGCATCGTCATCAGTGCTTCGCACAATCCCTACTACGACAATGGCATCAAGTTCTTTTCCGGCGCCGGCACCAAGCTGCCCGATGAGCTGGAAACCATGATCGAGGAGCTGCTCGACACGCCCATGACCGTGGTCGATTCGGCGCGTATCGGCAAGGTCTCGCGCATCAACGATGCCGCGGGTCGTTACATCGAGTTCTGCAAGAGCAGCGTGCCGACCGGGACCAGTTTCGCCGGTATGAAGATCGTGCTGGACTGCGCCAATGGCGCCACCTACAAGATCGCACCCAGCGTCTTCCGTGAACTTGGAGCGGACGTCAGCGTGCTCGGGGTGCAGCCGGACGGCCTCAATATCAACAAGGATTGCGGTTCCACCCATTTGGAGGGGCTGCAGCAGGCGGTGCTCGACCAGCACGCCGACATCGGCATCGCCTTCGATGGCGACGGTGATCGGGTGCTGATGGTGGATCACACCGGAGCGGCAGTGGATGGCGATGAGCTGCTCTATCTGATCGCCCGCGATCTCAAGCGTCGTGGTCGCCTCGAGGGTGGGGTGGTCGGTACCCTGATGAGCAATCTCGGTCTCGAACTGGGGCTGGCCGAACTGGATATTCCCTTCGTGCGCGCCAAGGTAGGCGATCGCTATGTGATGGCCGAGCTGCTGGAGCGCAACTGGGTGCTGGGCGGCGAGAATTCAGGGCATGTGGTCTGCTGCCAGTACACCACCACCGGCGACGCCACCATCGCCGCGCTGCAGGTACTCATCGCCCTGCGCAATGCCGGCCAGACCCTGGCCCAGGCGCGCATGGCGCTGCGCAAGTGCCCGCAGGTGCTGATAAACGTGAGGTTCGGTGGTGGCCAGGATCCCTTGGAGAACCCGCGGGTCAAGCAGGCCAGTGCCGAGGTCACCGAGAAGATGGCCGGCAAGGGACGGGTGCTGCTGCGCAAATCCGGTACCGAGCCGCTGCTGCGCGTCATGGTCGAAGGCGAGAACGAGCGCGAGGTGCGCGCCCATGCCGAGGCCCTCGCTGAGCTGATAAGCGAGGTATGTGCTTGATTTGCTTGCATGCCTGTTTTCGATTGAGTAACATCTGCGCCCACTTCGCTCCCTGAGGTAAAACGCATGCGTCGTTCCCTGGTTGCCGGTAACTGGAAAATGCATGGCTCGCTGCAAAGCGTGTCGGCGCTGGTCGCAGGCTTGAAAGGGTTGGATGGCGCAGCGGATGTCGATGTCGTGGTGATCCCGACATTGGTGCATCTGCCGGGGGTGGCTGAAGCGTTGGCGGCAACGTCGCTGATGGTAGGGGCTCAGACTTGCGCCTCCGTCGCAGGCGAGAAGGCTCTGACTGGCGAGGTGTCCTCGACCCAGCTGGCAGAATTCGGTTGCCGTTACGTACTGGTGGGGCACTCCGAGCGGCGTGCGCTGCTGGGCGAGGATGATGCGGTGGTGGCGAAGAAATTCGCGGCCATTCAGGAGGGCGGGATGATTCCCGTGCTCTGCGTCGGCGAAACCCGTGAAGAGCGGGAGGCTGAGCGCACTTTGGACGTGGTAGGTGGCCAGCTGAAGGCGGTCATCGAGGCGGTTGGAGTGGCAGCTTTTGCCAATGCCGTCGTGGCCTACGAGCCGGTCTGGGCGATAGGTACGGGGCTCACGGCAACGCCGGAGCAGGCGCAAGAGGTTCATGCGGCGATTCGCGCCCTGGTGCGCGAAGCCGATGCTGGGGTCGCTGAAGGCCTTCAGCTGTTGTATGGCGGTAGTGTCAAGGCCGCCAGTGCTGCCGAGTTGTTCGGCATGCCGGATATTGATGGGGGGCTGGTGGGTGGAGCCTCCCTGAATGCTGAAGAGTTCAGTGCGATTTGCCGCGCTGCAGGACGTGGATAATGTTGGAAACTGCAGTAGTTGTGATCCACTTGCTGATGGCGCTTGGCCTGATCGTGCTGGTATTGATGCAGCAGGGCAAGGGTGCCGAAGCCGGTGCATCCTTTGGTGCGGGCGCCTCGGGTACCGTGTTTGGTAGTCAAGGTTCCGCTACCTTTCTGAGTCGTTTTACTGCTATACTAGCCGCGGTTTTTTTCGCGACTAGCCTGGGTCTGGGGTATTACGCCAAAGACCGTGCGCTGGGTCTGCGTGAGGTGGGCTTGCCCACTCAGCCAGTCCAGCAGGCTCCTCAGCCGAAGCAGGATGGTAACGATGTTCCTCTGAGCCAGCCGCGCGCTGCCCAGGGTGGTACTTCTGGGGACGTACCCCAGGATTCCAAGTAGGTTTAAAGGTTTCATGCCGAAGTGGTGGAATTGGTAGACACGCTATCTTGAGGGGGTAGTGGCCATAGGCTGTATGGGTTCGAGTCCCATCTTCGGCACCAAATAGCAAAGACGTCCAGCAGGACGCGGCGAGAGAGTAGGTTGACTCCTGTAGTGGAGTTGAATATAATCTCGCTCCAGCTTTGACGCGGGGTGGAGCAGTCTGGTAGCTCGTCGGGCTCATAACCCGAAGGTCGTTGGTTCAAATCCAGCCCCCGCAACCAGTTATTTAAAGCCCCTTTTTAGGGGCTTTTTGTTGGCTGGACAGTTCGGGTCGCGCTTTCTTGCGCAGACCTCTTAGGGATGGGCGTAATGCCCATTTTTTATTCTCAAAAAACGCGAGGCAACCAGGTGTCGAGCAAGCTAGAACAGTTGCAGGCCTTGCTGGCCCCCGTCGTCGAGGCGCTTGGCTATGTCTGCTGGGGTGTCGAGTACATCTCCCAAGGGCGGCATTCGCTACTGCGTGTCTACATCGATCATCCCAACGGCATTCTCGTCGAAGATTGCGAGGCTGTCAGTCGCCAGGTAAGTGGCGTACTCGATGTGGAAGATCCGATCACCAATGAATACACCCTTGAGGTGTCTTCCCCCGGTATGGATAGACCGCTGTTCACCCTGGAGCAATTCGCTGCCCATGCCGGTGAACAGGTCAAGGTCAAACTTCGGTCGCCCTTCGAAGGGCGGCGTAATTTCCAGGGTTTGCTGCGCGGTGTGGAAGACCAGGACGTCGTGGTGCAGGTGGACGAGCATGAGTATCTGCTGCCCATCGAGATGATCGACAAGGCCAACGTCGTTCCCCGTTTCGAGTGATTTGAGCGCGAGACCGCGGATCCCAAGGATTGCGAATACGAGGCGTAAGATGAGCAAAGAAGTTCTGCTGGTAGTGGAATCTGTTTCGAACGAGAAGGGTGTTCCACCCGGCGTCATCTTCGAGGCACTGGAGTTGGCTCTCGCCACGGCTACCAAGAAACGCTACGAAGAAGATGTGGATCTGCGGGTGTCGATCAACAGACACAACGGCAGCTACGAAACCTTCCGCCGCTGGACCGTGGTGGAAGACCAAGACTATCAGTTGCCCGATTCGCATCTGACGGTGGAAGACGCCCAGGAAGAGCATCCCGGCGTCAAGGCCGGTGAAGTGATCGAAGAGAAGATCGAGTCCATCGAGTTCGGTCGGATCGCCGCCCAGACCGCCAAGCAGGTGATCGTGCAGAAGGTGCGCGAGGCCGAGCGGGCTCAGGTGGTGGACGCCTATCGCGAGAAGGTCGGCGAGATCATCTCGGGTACCGTCAAGAAGGTCACCCGTGACAGCGTGATTGTCGACCTGGGCAACAATGCCGAGGCGCTGCTGCCGCGCGAGCACATCATTCCCCGCGAGACCTTCCGCATGGGCGTGCGTCTGCGTGCCCTGCTCAAGGAAATCCGTACGGAAAACCGCGGTCCGCAGCTGATGCTGTCGCGTACCGATCCGCAGATGCTGATCGAGCTGTTCCGCATCGAAGTACCGGAAATTTCCGAACAACTGATCGATGTCATGGCGGCTGCCCGGGATCCGGGCTCGCGGGCCAAGATCGCCGTCCGTTCCAAGGACAAGCGCATCGATCCCCAGGGTGCCTGCATCGGCATGCGCGGTTCGCGCGTCCAGGCGGTGTCCGGTGAACTGGGTGGCGAGCGGGTCGACATCGTCCTCTGGGACGACAACCCTGCGCAGTTCGTCATCAACGCCATGGCCCCGGCCGAAGTCGCTTCGATCATCGTCGACGAAGACAGCCGTACCATGGATATCGCCGTCGCCGAGGACAACCTGGCCCAGGCCATCGGTCGTGGCGGTCAGAACGTGCGCCTGGCCAGTCAGCTGACCGGCTGGACGCTTAACGTGATGACCGAGGCGGACATCAACGCCAAGCAGCAGGCGGAGACCGGCGACATCATCCAGCGCTTCATCGACGAGCTGGATGTCGACGAGGAGCTGGCTCAGGTGCTGGTGGAAGAAGGCTTCACCTCCCTCGAGGAAGTGGCCTATGTGCCCATGGAAGAGATGCTCAACATTGATGGCTTCGACGAAGACATCGTCAACGAGCTGCGTACCCGGGCCAAGGATCGCCTGCTTACCCGGGCCATCGCGACCGAAGAACAGAAGAGCCCCAGCGAAGATCTGCTGACCCTCGACGGCATGGATCCCCAGCTCGCCAGCGCGCTGGCCCAGCGTGGTGTGGTCAATCGCGAAGAGCTCGCCGAGCAGTCGATCGACGACCTGCTCGACATCAACGGCATGACCGAAGAGCGTGCCGGCAAGCTGATCATGGCTGCCCGTGCCCATTGGTTCGAGTAAGCGGCGCAGTCTGAGGAGAGAAGTGCATGACGCAAGTCACGGTGAAAGAACTGGCCCAAACGGTCAATACGCCGGTGGAACGTCTGCTACAGCAGATGCGCGAGGCAGGTCTGACGCACAGCAGTGCTGAGCAGTTGGTGAGCGATGCGGAAAAGCAGGCCCTGCTGACGCACCTGAAGGGGACGGCGCAGCTCGACGAGCCAAGCAAGATCACCCTGCAGCGCAAGACCCAGACCACGCTGAAAGTGGCCGGCAGCAAGACAGTCAGCGTCGAAGTGCGCAAGAAGAAGACCTTCGTCAAGCGCAGCACCGCTGAACTCGAGGCCGAACAGCGCCGCGAGCAGGAAGCCCAGCGTGCCGCCGAAGAGGCCGCTATCCAGGCACGTGCCGAGGAAGAAGCCCAGCGCGCTGCCGAGGCCGCTGCCCAGCAGCAGGCCGAAGCCGCGGCTCAGGCCGCGCAGCAGGCGGTCCCCGCCGAGGCTGCAGCCCCTGCCGCGCCGGAAGCCCCGGCCGTGGTGGCCGAGCAGCAACCCGCTGCCGCGCCTGCCGCCGAGGTCAAGAAGGCCGATCCGGCTGGTGAGCGCAAGCGCGAAGAACCGCGTCGTCCCGTGCATCCTGCCCCGAGCAGCAAGCGCGAAGAAGACGAGCGTCGTGAGCGCAAGAATGCCCAGCATCGCCCGTCGATCAAGGACAAGGTCGCAGCTCCTCGTACCGTGCGCAGTGGCGACGACGAGGAAGAGGGCTTTGGCCGGCGTGGCGGTCGCGGTGGCAAATCGCGACTCAAGAAGCGAAACCAACACGGGTTCCAGAGCCCGACAGGACCTGTAGTGCGCGAAGTCAATCTAGGTGAGACCATCACCGTCTCTGAGCTTGCTCAGCAGATGTCGGTGAAGGCCGCCGAAGTCATCAAGTTCATGTTCAAGATGGGGTCTCCCGCCACCATCAACCAGGTGCTCGACCGCGAGACGGCGCAGCTGGTGGCCGAAGAGCTGGGCCACAAGGTCAAGCTGGTCAACGAGAACGCCCTGGAAGACCAGCTGGCCGAGTCCCTCAAGTTCGAGGGTGGCAAGGCCCTGCACCGTGCGCCGGTGGTGACCGTCATGGGTCACGTCGACCACGGCAAGACCTCGCTGCTGGACTACATCCGTCGCGCCAAGGTCGCGTCGGGCGAAGCCGGTGGCATCACCCAGCACATCGGTGCCTACCACGTGGAAACCGAGCGTGGCATGGTGACCTTCCTGGATACCCCTGGTCACGCCGCGTTCACCGCGATGCGTGCCCGGGGTGCCAAGGCCACCGACATCGTCATCCTGGTCGTCGCGGCCGATGACGGCGTCATGCCGCAGACCGAGGAAGCCATCCAGCACGCCAAGGCGGCGGGTGTCCCCATCGTCGTGGCGGTCAACAAGATCGACAAGCCCGATGCCGATCCGGATCGCGTCAAGCACGATCTTGCCGGTCGCCAGGTCATCCCGGAAGAGTGGGGCGGCGATACCCAGTTCGTGCACGTCTCGGCCAAGGCCGGTACCGGCGTGGACGAGCTGCTCGAAGCCATCCTGCTGCAGGCCGAAGTCCTGGAGCTGACCGCTACGCCGGAAGCACCCGGTCGCGGTGTGGTCATCGAATCGCGCCTGGACAAGGGTCGTGGTCCGGTCGCTACCGTGCTGGTACAGAACGGTACCCTGCGCCAGGGCGACATGGCGCTGGTCGGCGTCAACTTCGGCCGCATCCGTGCCATGCTCGACGAGAACGGCAAGCCGATCAAGGAAGCCGGCCCGTCCATCCCGGTCGAGATTCTCGGCCTGGACGGCACCCCGGATGCCGGTGACGAACTCACCGTGCTGACCGACGAGAAGAAGGCCCGCGAAGTGGCGCTGTTCCGTCAGGGCAAGTTCCGCGAGATCAAGCTGGCCCGTGCTCACGCCGGCAAGCTCGAGAACATCTTCGAGAACATGGGCCAGGACGAGAAGAAGACCCTCAACATCGTGCTCAAGTCCGATGTGCGTGGCTCCCTCGAGGCGCTGCAGGGTTCGCTGTCCGGTCTGGGCAACGACGAAGTCCAGGTGCGTGTGGTCGGCGGTGGCGTCGGTGGTATCACCGAGAGCGATGCCAACCTGGCGCTGGCCTCCAATGCCGTGCTGTTCGGCTTCAACGTCCGGGCCGATGCCGGGGCGCGGAAGATCGTCGAGCAGGAAGGCCTCGACATGCGCTACTACAACGTCATCTACGACATCATCGAAGATGTGAAGAAGGCGCTGACCGGCATGCTGGGCAGTGACGTCCGGGAGAACATCCTGGGTATCGCCGAGGTGCGTGACGTCTTCCGTTCGCCCAAGTTCGGCGCCGTCGCCGGCTGCATGGTCACCGAGGGCATGGTGCACCGCAACCGTCCGATCCGCGTCCTGCGCGAAGACGTGGTCATCTTCGAAGGCGAGCTGGAATCCCTGCGTCGCTTCAAGGATGACGTGGCCGAAGTGCGTGCCGGCATGGAATGCGGTATCGGCGTGAAGAGCTACAACGACGTCCGCGTCGGCGACAAGATCGAAGTGTTCGAGAAGGTTCAGGTCGCCCGTTCGCTGTAACGACGACTCTGCACCAGGACGGCAGGTCGCGGACCTGGCAGAACCCTGCCAGGTCCGGACTTGCCGTTCGCGTTTCCAAGGTTCATGGCTGGCAGGCCTGACGTCTGCGGCCTTTTGTACGAGAGTTTCGACATGGCCAAAGAATTCAGCCGTACCCAGCGTATCGGTGATCAGATACAGCGCGAACTGGCGCTGTTGATCCATCGCGAAATCAAAGATCCACGGCTGGGTATGGTGACCATCACCGGCGTGGACGTAGCCCGGGATCTGTCCCATGCCAAGGTGCACATCACCGTGCTGGGCAAGGACGATGACCCAGAGGCGATCAAGCAGAACATCGCTATCCTCAAGGATGCCTCCGGCTTCCTGCGGCAGCAGTTGGGTCGGGCGATGAAGCTGCGGACCGTTCCGCAACTGGGTTTCCAGTATGACGAGAGCATCCGTCGCGGCGCCCAGCTGTCGGCGCTGATCGAGCGGGCGGTCGCCGAAGACCGTCGGCAGGAAGGGGAGGAGTAGGGTGGCCCAGGTCAAGCGTATTCGCCGGCAGGTGCATGGCGTGCTGGTGCTGGACAAGCCGCGCGGCTTCTCCTCCAACGCCGCCCTGCAAAAGGTCCGCTGGCTGCTCAATGCCGAGAAGGCCGGGCACACCGGTAGCCTGGATCCCCTGGCCACCGGCGTACTGCCGCTGTGCTTTGGCGAGGCGACCAAGTTTTCCCAGTACCTGCTGGATGCCGACAAGGGCTACAGCACCGTGGCGCAACTTGGCGTCACCACCACCACCGGCGATGCCGAGGGTGAGGTGCTGGAGCGACGGGCGGTCGCGGTCGACGAAGCGGCCATCCAGGCGGCGCTACCGGCCTTCCGTGGCCAGATAGAGCAGATTCCGCCGATGTATTCGGCGCTGAAGCGCGATGGTCAGCCGCTCTACAAGCTGGCGCGTGCGGGCGAAGTAGTGGAGCGCGAGCCGCGTTCTGTTACTATTGCCCGGCTGGAACTGCTGGCGTTGCAGGAAGATCGCGCGACGCTGGAAGTGGCCTGCAGCAAAGGTACCTATGTGCGCACCCTGGTCGAAGACCTCGGCGCCCTGCTCGGCTGCGGTGCCCATGTGGCCGAGTTGCGCCGTACGCAGGCCGGTCCCTTCGGTCTGGCGCAGGCCATCAGCCTGGAAGAGCTGGAGGCCGTGCACGCCGAAGGCGGTTCCGCAGCGCTGGATCGCTTCCTGCTGCCGGTCGACAGTGGCCTGGAGCACTGGCCGCTGGTGCAGTTGACTCAGCACAGCGCCTACTACTGGTTGCACGGTCAGCCCGTCCGGGCGGCCAATGCACCGAAATTCGGCTTGATGCGGGTGCAGGACGACCAGGGTCGTTTCATCGGCATCGGCGAGATTGATGACGAGGGGCAGGTTGCCCCCCGTAGACTGATTCGGTCCTAGACCGATACCGAGGGTGGCTGTCAGCAGGCACGGTCACACCTCTTTCCTAAGCACGGGACCTATCCCGGCCTGTTCCTCAGAGGAGCCCTATCATGGCACTGAGCGTTGAAGACAAAGCCCAGATCGTAAACGAGTTCAAGCGCGCCGAAGGCGACACCGGTTCGCCGGAAGTGCAGGTTGCCCTGCTGTCCGCCAACATCGACAAGCTGCAAGGTCACTTCAAGATCAACGGCAAGGATCACCACAGCCGTCGTGGTCTGATCCGCATGGTCAACCAGCGTCGTAAGCTGCTGGACTACCTGAAGTCCAAAGACACCTCTCGTTACAGCGCACTGATCGCTCGCCTGGGCCTGCGTCGTTAATACGATGCAGACCTGCTGCAAGCAGTCTGAAGCTGGAGGTCGGCTCGCGCCGGCCTCCGGCTTTTTTGCTTGAAAGGCCGGCAGAATCGGCCTGCGTCACCCCGGAGATCAGCGAGGGTCCGAATCCCTCTGGTCGCCCCTGTTTCCCCCAAGGCAATAAAGAGAAGGAAAGACTGTGAATCCAGTAATCAAGCAATTCAAGTTCGGTGAGCAGAACTTCACCCTGGAAACCGGCCGCATCGCGCGCCAGGCGACCGGTGCCGTGCTGGTCTCCACCGATGACGTCAGCGTGCTGGTCACCGTGGTCGGTGCCAAGCAGCCCGCCGTCGGCAAGGACTTCTTCCCGCTGTCCGTGCACTACCAGGAGAAGACCTACGCCGCTGGCCGCATCCCCGGTGGTTACTTCAAGCGTGAAGGCCGTCCTTCCGAGAAGGAAACCCTGACCTCGCGCCTGATCGATCGTCCGATCCGTCCGCTGTTCCCCGAAGGCTTCCTCAACGAAGTCCAGGTGGTCTGCACCGTGGTCAGCACCAACAAGAAGTCCGATCCGGACATCGCCGCCATGATCGGCACCTCCGCCGCCCTGGCCATTTCCGGCATTCCCTTCGCCGGTCCGATCGCCGCCGCCCGCGTGGGCTACCACAGCGAACTGGGCTACCTGCTGAACCCCAGCTACGAGCAGCTGCAGAGCTCCAGCCTGGACATGGTCGTGGCCGGTACCCGTGACGCCGTGCTGATGGTGGAATCCGAAGCCGACGAGCTGACCGAAGACCAGATGCTGGGCGGCGTGCTGTTCGCCCACGAAGAATTCCAGGTGGCCATCGAGGCCATCAGCCAGTTCGCTGCCGAAGCCGGCAAGCCGACCTGGAACTGGCAGGCGCCTGCCGAGAACACCGCCCTGATCGAAGCCGTCAAGGCCGAAGTCGGCGATGCCGTGTCCCGTGCCTACACCATCACCATCAAGCAGGATCGCTATGCGGCCCTGGGCGCCCTGCGTGACCAGGCCATCGCCAAGCTGGCCGGTGAAAACGGCCAGTACAGCGAAGCCGAGGTCAAGGAGACCTTCGGTCTGCTGGAATACCGCACCGTGCGCCAGAACATCGTCGAAGGCAAGCCGCGTATCGACGGTCGCGACACCCGCACCGTGCGCCCGCTGCAGATCGAAGTCGGTCCGCTGAAGAAGACCCACGGTTCGGCACTGTTCACCCGTGGCGAAACCCAGGCCCTGGTCACCGCGACCCTGGGTACCGCCCGTGACTCGCAGCTGCTGGACACCTTGGAAGGCGAGCGTCGTGACAGCTTCATGCTGCACTACAACTTCCCGCCCTTCTCGGTCGGCGAGTGCGGCCGCATGGGCAGCCCGGGCCGTCGCGAGATCGGTCACGGTCGTCTGGCCCGTCGTGGCATCCAGGCCATGCTGCCGACCCAGGACGCCTTCCCCTACAGCATCCGCGTGGTCTCCGAGATCACCGAGTCCAACGGCTCCAGCTCCATGGCCTCGGTCTGCGGTGCCTCTCTGGCGCTGATGGACGCCGGTGTGCCGGTCAAGGCCCCGGTTGCCGGTATCGCCATGGGTCTGGTCAAGGAAGGCGAGAAGTTCGCGGTCCTGACCGACATCCTGGGTGACGAAGATCACCTGGGCGACATGGACTTCAAGGTGGCCGGTACTGCCAAGGGCGTCACCGCCCTGCAGATGGACATCAAGATCAACGGCATCACCGAAGAGATCATGGAGATCGCCCTGGAACAGGCGCTGGAAGCGCGCCTGAACATCCTGGGTCAGATGAACCAGGTGATCTCCGAGTCGCGTGCCGAGCTTTCCGAAAACGCCCCGACCATGCTGGCGATGAAGATCGACCAGGACAAGATCCGCGACGTGATCGGCAAGGGTGGCGCCACCATCCGTGGTATCTGCGAAGAGACCAAGGCGTCGATCGACATCGAAGACGACGGCACCATCAAGATCTACGGCGAGACTCGCGAAGCCGCTGAAGCGGCCAAGCAACGCGTCCTGGGCATCACTGCCGAGGCCGAGATCGGCAAGATCTACGTTGGCAAGGTGGAGCGCATCGTCGACTTCGGCGCCTTCGTCAGCATCCTGCCCGGCAAGGACGGCCTGGTGCACATCTCGCAGCTGAGCGATCAGCGCATCGAGAAGGTCACCGATGTCCTCAAGGAAGGTCAGGAAGTGAAGGTGCTGGTGCTGGACGTGGACAACCGCGGCCGCATCAAGCTGTCGATCAAGGACGTGGCGGCGGCGGAAGCCTCCGGCGTCTGAGACGACCCCTGCTAGAAAAAACCCGGCCTCGGCCGGGTTTTTTTATGGCTGGTGAACACAGGTGGCCGGTTGGGTTGGGCGCAGCGAAGCCCAACACAACGCACGCCGGTGTCCACCGGCCTGAAGGCGGCGTGGAGCCGGGGACTATCGGGCTTAACTGTGCTCGGCCGCAACCTGCGGGCGCTAGGCCTTCTCGCGGATCCACTCGATAAAGCTGCGCACCTTGGGCACCTCGGCCATCTGTTCCGGATAGGCCAGCCAGTAGGCATGGGTGCTGGCCAGGCGATGGGGCCAGGCCAGCACCAGGCGACCGGAAGCCAGTTCTTCGGCGACCAGGAATTCCGGGAGCAGGGCCACCCCGCAGCCTTCCTGGGCCGCGCGGGCGCAGAGGGTGAAGGTGTCGAAGCGCGGGCCGTGGTGGCTGTGCACTTCATCCCGCCCGAGGCTGGCGTACCAGTCGTGCCAGGATTCCGGGCGAGTAGTGTTCTGCAGCAAGACGAAGTCCACCAGTTGCTCCGGTCCGGCGATACCCTCGGCGGGCAGCAGGTCCGGCGCGCAGACCGCGACCATGTGCTCGTGCAGCAGCAATTCGCACTCGGCGCCCGGCCAGCTGCCGTGGCCGTAGAACAGCGCCACGTCATGGCGGGGGTCGCGGAAGTCTACCGGTTCCAGCGCGCTGGAGACATCCAGGTGGATGTTGGGAAAGCGCAGGCGCCATCCCTTGAGCCGCGGCACCAGCCAGCGCTCGCCAAAGGTCGGCGGCGTGGCCACGCGCAGCACCTCGGTCTCGCCACCATAGGACCTCAGGTAGCGTGCCGACATCTCCAGCTGGTTGAGGATCTTGTCCACCTCGGCCAGATAGAGGGCACCCGCGGGCGTGAGCTGCAGGCGGCGGCGGACCCGGCGAAACAGGCTGTGCTGCAGCAGGTCCTCGAGCTGGGCGACCTGTTTGCTGACGGCGCTCTGGGTCAGCGCCAGTTCGTCGGCCGCGCGGGTGAAGCTCAGATGACGCGCGACCGCCTCGAAGCACTGCATGGCGGTGATGGACGGCAGGTGGCGGCGTTGCATGAGCGGACTCGCGGCATGAAAAAAGGGAATGATATGCCGAGCAAAGGTCGGTTGTCCGGCGCCGCTGGGCTGACCATACTCTGGGACGATTCCCTTTCCGCGGAGACCTCAGCATGAGCAAGGCCCTGTTGGAACGCCTCGGCGTTTCTGCCCAGCACTACACCCAAGGCGAGCACCGGGTGCATTCCCCCATCGATGGCAGCCAACTGGGCAGCGTCGCCCTGGAAAGCGCCGCCGAGGTGGAGCAGAAGATCTCCCGTGCCGAGCGCGCCTTCCAGGCCTGGCGCGCGGTGCCGGCGCCGCGCCGGGGCGAACTGGTGCGGCTGCTGGGTGAAGAATTGCGCGCGCACAAGGCCGATCTCGGCGAGCTGGTGTCCTGGGAAGCCGGCAAGATCACCCAGGAAGGCCTGGGTGAAGTCCAGGAGATGATCGACATCTGCGACTTCGCGGTTGGCCTGTCGCGCCAGCTCTATGGTCTGACCATCGCCTCCGAGCGCCCCGGTCACCACATGCGCGAATCCTGGCAGCCACTGGGCGTGGTAGGCATCATCAGTGCCTTCAACTTCCCGGTGGCGGTCTGGTCGTGGAACGCCGCCCTGGCCCTGGTCTGCGGCAATCCGGTGATCTGGAAGCCCTCGGAAAAGACCCCGCTGACCGCCCTGGCCTGCCAGGCGCTGTTCGAGAAGGCCCTGGCGCGCTTCGGCGATGCCCCGGCCGATCTGAGTCAGGTCATCGTCGGCGATCGCGCCGCCGGTGAGGCCCTGGTGGACGATCCGCGGGTGGCGCTGGTGAGCGCCACGGGTAGCACCCGCATGGGTCGCGAGGTAGGACCGCGGGTTGCGGCGCGCTTCGGCCGCAGCATCCTCGAACTGGGTGGCAACAATGCCATGATCCTTGCGCCGAGCGCCGATCTGGACATGGCGGTACGCGCCATCCTGTTCAGCGCCGTCGGCACCGCCGGGCAGCGCTGCACTACCCTGCGCCGGCTCATCGCCCACCGATCGGTGAAGGACGAGATCGTCGCCCGGCTGAAGACCGCCTATGCCAAAGTCCGCATCGGCCATCCGCTGGAAGGCAATCTGATCGGTCCGCTGATCGATGCGGCCAGCTTCCAGGCCATGCAGGGTGCGCTGGAGCAGGCGCGTGGCGAGGGCGGCGTGGTCTACGGCGGCGAGCGTCAGCTGGCTGAGCGGTATCCCGAGGCCTACTACGTGGCGCCGGCCATCGTCGAGATGCCTGAGCAGAGCGAGGCGGTACGCCACGAGACCTTCGCACCCATCCTCTATGTGCTGGCCTATGACGACTTCGACGAGGCGGTGGCGCTGAACAACGCCGTGCCCCAGGGCCTGTCGTCCTGCATCTTCACCACCGATGTGCGCGAGGCCGAGGCCTTCATGTCGGCGACCGGCAGCGACTGCGGCATCGCCAACGTCAACATCGGACCGAGCGGTGCCGAGATCGGCGGTGCCTTCGGTGGCGAGAAGGAAACCGGTGGCGGTCGCGAATCCGGATCCGACGCCTGGAAGGCCTACATGCGCCGCCAGACCAACACCGTCAACTATTCCCGCGAACTGCCGCTGGCCCAGGGCATCGTCTTCGACTGAGTGGGTCCGCCAGGAGCGCAGAGCATGCAGTTGCGTGAAGAGTGCCTGTGGGAGCGGCTGTATCCGGCGGTGCCGGGGGCGCCGTTGCAGGGCGAGCGTGACACCGAAGTCTGCGTTATCGGCGGTGGCTATACCGGCCTGTCCACCGGTCTGCACCTGGCACAGGCCGGGCGGCGGGTGGTGGTGCTGGAAGCCCATGGCGTCGGCCATGGCGGCTCCGGACGCAATGTCGGGCTGGTCAATGCCGGCATGTGGATCCCGCCGGACGAAGCCGTGGCGACCCTGGGGCCGGAGGTCGGAGAGCGCCTGCTGGGGGTAATGGGAGATGCGCCGAGTCAGGTGTTCGGTCTCATCGAGCGCTATGGCATCGATTGCCAGCCGCGCCGCGCCGGTACCCTGCACATGGCGCACAGCGCCAAGGGCCTGGCCGATCTGGGGCAGCGCGCCGAGCAATGGCAGCGGCGTGGCGCTCGGGTCGAGCTGCTGGAAGGGGAAGCCTGTTACAGCGCCTGTGGCACGCGCGACATCAGTGGCGCGTTGCTCGATCATCGCGCCGGCACCCTGGTGCCCATGGGTTATGCCCTGGGCCTGGCCAGGGCGCTGCGTCAGGAAGGCGGCGAGCTGTTCGAGCGGAGCGCGGTACAGCGTCTGCAGCGGATCGGTGAGCGCTGGCAGGTGGAAACCGCACAGGGGCGAGTCACCGCCGACCAGGTGGTGATCGCCTCCAACGCCTATACCGAAGGCGAGTGGACCACGCTGCGGACGCAGTTCTTCCCGGGCTACTACTACCAGGTGGCCTCGCAGCCGCTCGGTCCAGAAGCGGATTTCATCTTGCCGCAGGGCCGGGGCTCCTGGGATACCCGGACGGTGCTCAGCAGCATCCGCCGCGATGCCGATGGCCGTCTGCTGTTGGGCAGTCTCGGCAACATGGCGGGGCGGCCGGCCGGCTTCATCCGCGCCTGGGCCGATCGCATTCAGCGGCACTATTTCCCGGCGCTCGGACAGGTCGAGTGGGAGTGCAGCTGGACGGGCCGTATCGGCTTCACGCCCGATCATCTGATGCGACTGTTCGAGCCGGCGCCGGGCTTGCTGGCGGTGTCCGGTTACAACGGTCGCGGGGTGACCACGGGCACGGTGGTGGGGCAGGCCTTTGCCCGCTATCTGTGCAGCGGCGATCGCCATGACCTGCCGCTGCCCCTGGCGTCGCTGGATGCCAATCCGGTCGGCCAGTGGCGCAGTCTGATGTACGAAGCCGGCTTCACCCTCTATCACGCCGGGCAGTGCCTGCGCGTGGTGCTCTAGCGACCCCGCCATACCCGCTGTCACCGGCCCTCGGGCCGGGCGACAAGGCGCCGAAGCGGCCGATTTGCGCATCTCGACCTGTGCAAGTCGGCCGCTTTTTCATGGCTGTCCGCAACTGCCAGCAGGCCGCGAGAACGGCGAATCCCCCAGGGGCCCGGGGCCGCAGGGTCATGGTTACTTTGGTGGCACTGTGTGGGGGCGGTGTTACGTTTTGGTGCGAAACAGGTGCAACCGGGTTGCTATCTGGTAACAAACCGCTGCGTTTTGCCTGTTCCGCTGCTACCGCTTCGGCGAATTATCCAGACTAATGAGGCAGTTAAGACAAAGGTCTAAAGGAGGGTCGAGTCCGCTGGCAGCGGCCCTCGCCGCCGGCAATCCGAGGTTTTGGCTCGTCGCGGTGGCGGCAAATGGCCTTTGCGCCCGGTACACAACTGGCTGATGGCACAGGCTTTGCTCCGGCGAACGGGCCAACCACCCTCTGGAGCACACCTCCCATGTCGAAGATTTACAGAAAAGGCATTCTGGCTCTCGCTATCGGTTCTGCGTTCACTCTCTCCACCCTGGCGCATGCCGACATTGTGATCGGTGTCGCCGGTCCCTACACCGGGGCCAGTGCCGCCTACGGCGAGCAGTTCTGGAAGGGGGCTACCCAGGCCGCGACGGACATCAACGCCGCCGGTGGCATCAATGGCGAGAAGATCAAGCTGGTGCAGGGTGACGACGCCTGCGAGCCCAAGCAGGCCGTGGCCGTGGCCAACCGCCTGGTGGACTCGGAGAAGGTCAAGGCCGTGATCGGCCATTTCTGCTCCTCCAACACCATGCCTGCCTCGGAGATCTACGACGAGGCCGGCATCATCTCCATCACCCCGGCGTCCACCAACCCGAAGATCACCGAGCGTGGCCTGACCGGCGTGTTCCGCATGTGCGGACGTGACGACCAGCAGGGCATCGTGGCCGGCGACTACATCGTCGATACCCTCAAGGCCAAGAAGGTCGCCATCATCCACGACAAGGACACCTACGGTCAGGGCCTGGCCGACGCCACCAAGGCGCAGCTCAACAAGCGCGGCGTGAAAGAGGTGCTCTACGAGGGCCTGACCCGCGGCGAGAAGGACTTCAACTCCCTGGTCACCAAGATCCGTGCCTCCGGCGCCGACGTGGTCTACTTCGGCGGCCTGCACCCCGAAGCCGGTCCGCTGGTTCGTCAGATGCGCGAGCAGGGCGTGACCGCCAAGTTCGTCTCCGGCGACGGCATCGTCTCCGCCGACCTGGTCACCACCGCTGGTGGCGCCCAGTACACCAAGGGCGTGCTGATGACCTTCGGCGCCGACCCGCTGCAGAACCCCGCCGGCAAGACCGTGGTGGAAACCCTGCGCAAGTCCGGCTACGAGCCCGAGGGCTACACCCTCTACTCCTACGCCTCGCTGCAGGCCGTGGCCGCTGCCTTCAACGGCATCAAGGGCACCGACGGCGCCAAGGCCGCCGAGTGGCTGAAGTCCCACAGCGTCAACACCGTACTGGGTGAGAAGAGCTGGGACAGCAAGGGCGACCTCAAGGTCTCCGACTACGTGATGTACGAATGGGACGACAAGGGCAAGTACCACCAGCTGCCCTGATCCTCGCGTGAATCCGCCAGCCGTCGCCTCGTCTCCGCCCCAGGACGAGGCGGCGGCCGGCGGCCCTCGTCATCCATCCAGCGCGAGACTGCAAACGTGGACGGTATCTTCCTGCAACAACTGGTCAACGGCCTGACCCTGGGCTCGGTCTACGGACTCATCGCCATCGGCTACACCATGGTCTATGGCATCATCGGCATGATCAACTTCGCCCACGGCGACGTGTACATGGTGTCGGCCTATCTCGCCGCCATCGGCATCGCCCTGCTGAGCGTGTTCGGCCTGCATTCCTTCCCGGTGCTGATCCTCGGCACCCTGATCTTCACCGTGGTGGTCACCTCCGTGTACGGCTGGGCCATCGAGCGCATCGCCTACAAGCCGCTGCGCAACTCCACGCGCCTGGCCCCGCTGATCTCGGCCATCGGCATGTCGCTGATCCTGCAGAACTACGTGCAGCTCGCCCAGGGCGCGCGCCAGCAGGGCGTACCGACGCTGCTCGACGGCGCCCTGCGCCTGCACATCGGCGAAGGCTTCGTGATCATCACCTACACCAAGATCTTCATCATCGTGGCCTCCATCATCGGCATGGGCCTGCTCACCTACGTGATCCAGAAGACCACCCTCGGTCGCATGTGCCGGGCCACCCAGCAGGACCGCAAGATGGCGCAGATCCTCGGTATCAACACCGACCGGGTGATCTCCTACGTCTTCATCATCGGCGCGGCCATGGCGGCGCTGGCCGGGGTGCTGATCACCCTCAACTACGGCACCTTCGACTTCTATGCCGGCTTCATCATCGGCATCAAGGCCTTTACCGCGGCGGTACTCGGCGGCATCGGTTCGCTGCCCGGCGCCATGCTCGGCGGGATCATCCTCGGCATCTCCGAAGCCCAGTTCGCCAGCCTGGTGAACTCGGACTACAAGGACGTCTTCAGCTTCTCGCTGCTGGTGGCGATCCTGATCTTTAGGCCCCAGGGGCTGCTCGGCAAACCCCAGGTCACGAAGGTGTGAATCCATGAGTCAGACGTCTTCCTCCTTCGATCTCAAGGTCGTGCTGCGCGACACCCTCATGGTCGGCCTGGTCTCGCTGATCCTGTTCGGCCCCATCGTCGGCATCGTGCTCGACGGCTATGGCTACAACGTCCAGCCCGGCCGCGTCGGCATCATGGTCGCGGTGGTCATGGCCGGCCGCTTCCTGCTCAGCCTGTTCGGCCAGACCGCCAGGGGCCGCGACTGGATCGAGTCCTTCAAGCGCAACGACGGCGGTGTCCACGTGCTGCCGCCGGGACACAAGTCCAACCTCAGATTCATCCTGCCCATCATCATCCTGGTGGCCATCGCCTTTCCCTTCCTGGCCACCAAGTACTGGCTGACGGTGATCATCCTCTGCCTGATCTACGTGCTGCTGGGTCTGGGCCTGAACATCGTGGTGGGCCTGGCCGGCCTGCTCGATCTCGGCTACGTCGGTTTCTATGCCATCGGCGCCTATGGCCTGGCGCTGGGTTACCAGTACCTGGGGCTGGGCTTCTGGACCATGCTGCCACTCGCGGCGGTACTGGCCGCGGTAGCGGGGGCGATACTGGGGTTCCCGGTGTTGCGCATGCACGGGGACTACCTGGCCATCGTCACCCTCGGCTTCGGCGAGATCATCCGCCTGGTGCTCAACAACTGGCTGGAAGTGACCAAGGGCCCCAACGGCATCGCCGCGCCTTCGCCGACCTTCTTCGGCATCGAATTCGGCCGCCGGGCGAAGGAGGGCGGGGTGCCCATCCATGAACTGCTGGGCATCAGCTACAACCCCAACGCGACGATGATCTTCATCTACACCGTGCTGTTCCTGGTGGTGCTGCTGGTGCTCTACATCAAGCACCGCCTGACCCGCATGCCGGTCGGTCGCGCCTGGGAAGCCCTGCGCGAAGACGAGATCGCCTGTCGCCGCCATGGGCCTCAACCACGTGCTGGTCAAGCTCTCGGCCTTCATGATCGGTGCCTCCACCGCCGGCCTGGCCGGGGTGTTCTTCGCCACCTACCAGGGTTTCATCAACCCGGCCTCGTTCAACTTCTTCGAGTCGGTGCTGGTGCTGGCCATCGTGGTGCTGGGCGGTCTGGGCTCCACCGTCGGGGTGGTGATCTCGGCCTTCGTCATGACCCTGCTGTTCGAACTGCTGCGTGAATTCGGCGACATCCGCATGCTGGTGTTCGGCGTGCTCATGGTGGTGATGATGATGTGGCGGCCGCGAGGCCTGATCCGTATCGCCCGCAGTGGCTTCGCGATTCGCAAGGGAGTGGCGCCGTGAGCGACAACATTCTGACCGTAAAGAATCTGGGCATGAGATTCGGCGGCATCAAGGCCCTCTCGGACGTGAGCTTCGAGATCCAGCGCCAGTCCATCACCGCACTGATCGGCCCCAACGGGGCCGGCAAGACCACGGTGTTCAACTGCCTGACCGGCTTCTACAAGGCCACCGATGGCGAGATCCGCCTGGACACCGCCGACGGTCGCTCGACCCGCGTCGGCAAGATCATGGGCGAGCGCTTCCAGGCGGCCGACTTCGTCAATCCGGTGCAGTTCGGCAGTCGGCTCTGGTACAAGATGTTCGGCGGCACCCACCTGGTGAACCGCGCCGGTCTCGCCCGCACCTTCCAGAACATCCGCCTGTTCAAGGAGATGTCGGTGGTGGAGAACCTGCTGGTGGCGCAGCACATGCAGTGCAACCGCAACCTCATCACCGGCATCCTCAACACCCCCGGCTATCGCCGCGCCGAGGAAAGGGCGCTGGATACGGCCTTCTACTGGCTGGAAGTGGTGGACCTGGTGGATCACGCCAATCGCCTGGCCGGCGAACTCTCCTACGGCCAGCAGCGCCGCCTGGAAATCGCCCGCGCCATGTGCACTCGTCCGGAGATCGTCTGCCTGGACGAACCCGCCGCCGGCCTCAACCCGGCCGAGACCGAGGCCCTGGCCGGGATGATCCGCCTGTTGCGCGACCAGCACCGCATCACCGTGGTGCTGATCGAGCACGACATGGGCATGGTGATGAACATCTCCGACCACATCGTGGTGCTGGATCATGGCCAGGTCATCGCCCGTGGCCTGCCGGCCGACATCCGCAACGATCCCAAGGTCATCGCCGCCTACCTCGGCGCCGAAGAAGAGGAGGTGGCATGACCACGCCGATCCTGGAATTCCGCAACGTCGACGTCTTCTACGGGCCGATCCAGGCCTTGAAGAGCGTCTCCCTGTCCATCAACGAGGGCGAGACGGTGAGCCTGATCGGCTCCAATGGCGCCGGCAAGTCCACCCTGCTGATGTCCATCTTCAGCCAACCCCAGGCGCGCAACGGGCAGATCCTCTACCGGGGCGAGGACATCACCCGCAAGAACGCCCACTACGTGGCCTCCAACGGCATCGCCCAGTCGCCGGAGGGGCGCCATGTGTTCCCCGACATGACGGTCGAGGAGAATCTGCTGATGGGTACCATCCCCATCGGCACCCGCTGGGTGGACGAGGACATGCAGCGCATGTTCGACCTCTTTCCGCGGCTCAAGGAGCGTCGCAACCAGCGCGCCATGACCATGTCCGGCGGCGAGCAGCAGATGCTGGCCATCGCCCGGGCGCTGATGGCGCGACCCAAGCTGCTGCTGCTCGACGAACCCAGCCTGGGCCTGGCGCCCATCGTGGTGAAGCAGATCTTCCAGATCCTGCGCGAACTGGCGAAGAGCGGCATGACCATCTTCCTGGTGGAGCAGAACGCCAACCATGCCCTGCGCCTGTCCGACCGCGCCTATGTGATGGTCACCGGCGAGATCCGCATGACCGGCAGCGGTCAGGAGTTGCTGGCCAATCCCCAGGTGCGCGAAGCCTACCTGGGCGGCCACTAGCGGTGGCGGCGGTCCGCGGTCGCTGCCTGGTCGCTGGCCAGGCCCGGGGACGCCTGGCCTGGGCGCCCCTGGGCCTGAGTTTCTGGGGTGGCGTCGATCCGGCCAGCGGCCGGGTGATCGATCGCCACCATCCCCTGCACGGCCTGGAACTGGCCGGACGCATCCTGGCCATTCCCAGCGGTCGTGGTTCCTGCACCGGCAGCGCCGTGCTGCTGGAGCTGTTGCTGGCGGGCCGCGGGCCGACGGCCTTGCTGCTGGCCGAGCCGGACGAGATCCTCAGCCTGGGCGCCATCGTCGCGGAAGAACTCTTCGGTCGCTCCCTGCCGGTCATCAGCCTAGGCGCCGAGGCCTTCGCGGCCCTCGCCGGGCAGGACGAGATCGCGGTAAGCGATGGCTGGGTCGGCGCGCCCGGAGCGCTCTTTCCCGGCAGCGCTACCGAGCCCCCTGCCGACGTGCAGCTCAGCGCGACCGACCAGGCCAAGCTGGCGGGGGCCGAGGGCCAGGCCGTGCAGGCGGCGATGAAGATCCTGGTGCGCATGGCGCAGCTGCAGGGCGCTCGCGAATTGCTCGACATCACCCAGGCCCATATCGACGGCTGCATCTACACCGGTCCCGCCAGCCTGGCCTTCGCCCAGCGACTGGTGGAGTGGGGCGGTCGGGTGCGGGTGCCCACCAGCCTCAATGCGGTGTCGGTGGATCAGCGCCGCTGGCGCGCGCAGGGCGTGGCGCCAGCGTTGGGCGAACCGGCCAGTGCCCTGGCCGAGGCCTATGTGGCCCTGGGCTGTCGCCCTACCTTCACCTGCGCCCCCTATCTGCTGGACAGCGCCCCGACCCTGGGCGAACAGGTGGTTTGGGCCGAGTCCAATGCCGTGGTCTTCGCCAACAGCGTGCTGGGGGCGCGCACCCAGAAGTACGCCGACTTCCTCGACATCTGCACCGCCCTGACCGGTCGGGCACCCCTGGCCGGCTGTCATCTGGACAGCG
This sequence comes from Pseudomonas sp. SORGH_AS_0211, assembly GCF_031453455.1. NCBI lineage: Bacteria > Pseudomonadati > Pseudomonadota > Gammaproteobacteria > Pseudomonadales > Pseudomonadaceae > Pseudomonas > Pseudomonas sp. SORGH_AS_0211. The sequence continues at coordinate 4,820,939 of NZ_JAVIZV010000001.1, forward strand.
GTCGCCGCGCGGGCAAGGTCTTCCGGGTCAGCGTACCCGAGGGTCATGACGACGCCTTCTATCCGCTGCTCGGCTACTGGATCGGCCTGCGTTCGCCCATGCGGATTCCGGCAGTGCTGGGGCTGGAAAACAGTCGGCCCAGCCGCGACGATCTCAAGGCCTTTGGTGCCGCCTTCGCCACCACCTCGGCGGCACCGCTGTTCCATCTGGTCGGGGTGACCCCCGAGGCGCCGATCCTGGCTGCGGTCGCGCCGCCCGAGCTGGAGGTCGAGGACCTGGACCTGGCCGACCTGCACCAGGCCTGGGCGGAACTGGACAGCGCCACTGCGCGCGAGGTGCAACTGGTAGCCCTGGGCAATCCACATTTTTCCGCCGAGGAATGCCAGCGCCTGGCCGAGCTCTGTCGCGGCCGGCAGCGGCATCCCGAGGTGGCCCTGGTGATCACCCTGGGGCGAGACGTACGCGCAGCGGCCGAACGAGCCGGTAGCCTGGCCGAGCTGGAAGCCTTCGGCGCCCAGCTGGTAGGGGACACCTGCTGGTGCATGCTCGGCGAGCCCCTGGTGCCACCCGCGGCCCGCACCCTGCTGACCAATTCCGGCAAGTTCGCCCACTACGGCCCGGGCCTCACCGGTCGCGAGTTGCGCTTTGCCGGCCTCGCCGCCTGTGTCGAGGCGGCCTGCACCGGCCTGGCGCCGGCCGAGCCGCCCGCCTGGCTCACAGCGGCAGACTTATCCACCTGAAGCCCGGTCCGGGTTCTGTACAGGAATTCCGTGGATCGTCCTGTGGATAAGCTTGGCATAGCCGGACGTGAGGCCCAGGGCGCCTGGCCTGGCGGAAACTGTTCAAAAATTCGCCAGTATGCGGAAAACCTTGCAATACCAAGGCGTTATAACTGATCCGCTGGATTCCCGGCGATCTGAGTATTCGCCTGACCAATGACCCTGAGCTATCGTGGGCCTCGGCCCAACTCCCTCGCAGAAGGAATCTTTCATGTCTTCGATCTTCATCACCGGCGCCACCTCCGGTTTCGGCGCCGCCACCGCTCGCCGCTTCGCCAAGGACGGCTGGTCGATCGTCATCACCGGCCGCCGCGAGGATCGCCTGCACGCCCTGGCCGAGGAATTGTCCGGGCAGGCCAAGGTGCTGCCGCTGGTGCTGGACGTCCAGGATCGCGCGGCCGTGGAAGCCGCGGTCGCCGGCCTGCCGGAGGAATTCAACCAGTTGCGCGCCCTGGTCAACAATGCCGGTCTGGCGCTGGGCAACACGCCGGCGCAGAGCTGCGACCTGGACGACTGGGACACCATGGTCGATACCAACATCAAGGGTATGCTCTATTGCACCCGTCTACTGTTGCCGCGGCTGATCGCCCATGGCGCCGGTGCCGGCATCGTCAACCTGGGCTCGGTGGCGGGCGACTATCCCTATCCGGGCAGCCACGTCTATGGCGCCACCAAGGCCTTCCTCAAGCAATTCAGCCTGAGCCTGAGATCCGACCTGCTGGGCACCGGTGTGCGGGTGACCAACATCGAGCCGGGTCTTTCCGAGAGCGAGTTCTCGGTGGTGCGCTTCGGCGGCGACAAGACCAAAGCCGATGCCGTCTATGCCGGCACCGAGCCCCTGACCCCGGACGACATCGCCGAATCCATCCACTGGACGCTGAACCAGCCCAAGCACGTCAACATCAATCGCATCCAGCTGATGGCGACCTGCCAGGCGTTCAGCAATTTCAACATCCACCGCAAGAGCTGAGACGTTCGCCTAGAGCACCTTCACCGCCCGGCCGATGAACTGGATCGGCCCGCTGGGTCGACCGGTGGGCGAGCCACCCTGGTCTTCCAGGGTGAGTTCGAACAGCTGGTTGGCTTCCAGCGGCGGCAGCCGGTCCAGCGGCACCTGCAGGGTACGTCCGGGCTGGACCAGACCCAGAGATACCGGGCCCTGCCAGGCATCGGCCTTGGTCCAGAATTGCAGGGTCTTGCCGCTCGGCACGGCATCGCGCCCCAGCGGAATCAGCTGCAGGTCATGGGCGCTGGCGGTCTGGATCACCCAGCCGGGTGTCCGATCGCTGGGCGTCGCCAGCACCACCAGGTAGCTTGGCGTGGGTACCGGGCGCAGCAGTAGTAGCATCGCGAGCACCAGACTGGCGGCCAGTCCGGCCGCACTCAGGGCCTGCCAGAGCGCCAACCGTTGCCACAGCGACTCGCGCCGGCTGATGACCCGCGTGTCGGCCTCTCCCAGACTGCGCTCGATGCGAGGCCACAGATTCGCGCCGGGCTCGACGGGTGGCACCCGCTCGGCCAGCGGCTGCAGACGCGCCTCCCAGCGCGCCACGGCGGCGGCCAGCAGGGCGTCCGTCGCCAGCGCACCTGCCACCCGACGACGCTCCTCGGCGTCCAGGGTGCCCAGCACGTATTCGCCGGCCAGGCGTTCGCGTTCTTCGTCCGGGGGCAGGGTGGTCTCGCTGTTCATGTCATGCACTCCCTGAGCGCCTTGAGGCCCCGCGTGATCCAGCTCTTCACCGTGCCCAGCGGCGCCTGCAGGCGCTGGGCGATCTCGCCATGGGAGCAGCCGTCCAGGTAGGCGGCCAGGATGGCCTCCCGCCGTGGCGCTTCCAGGTTCTGCAGGCAGCTCTCCAGGCGGCGGCCGCTGGCCTCTCGCGCCGGATCGGCAGGCTCGGCCAGGGGTTCCCAGCCGTCCGCCAGGGGCACCAGGCGCTGGCGATCGCGCAAGGCGTTGAGCGCGAGGTTGCGTGCCACGCTGCACATCCAGCCACGCGCCGAACCGCGCTCCGGGGCGAACCCGGCGGCGCCGCGCCAGATGCGCAGAAAGGCATCGTGGAGGATGTCCTCGGCCAGCCCGCGATCGCGCACCAGGCGCAGGACGATGCCCAGCAACAGCGGCGCCTCGCTCTGGTAGAGGCGCTGCAGGGCGGCGCGCTCGCCCCGGGCACAGGCGGCGAGCAGGGCGGCTGGATCAGGGGAGCGGTCGGTCACGAGGGCGCGCCAGGCTGGGGACGCCAGGGTGGCGACCGGATCAGCCGAGCCTAGCCGATCCGCTCCTGGCTGTCCCCCGGACCTTAGAACCTGCTGATGATCTCGCGAGCTAGAGCCAAACAAGGCCTGGGCGGCCCCGCGAAAAGGCCTGAGGAAGCGGATCGGACTCGCGGGCGAGTTTACAGGTGGTAAATGAGCATTCCGACCGGGCTGGCGACCCAGGGCCTTTTCAACGCCGTTTGGCCGACGCGCAGCAGATCATGAGCAGGTACTCAGCCCTTCTTCCAGAACAGATAGTCGGCCTGGTAGTTCACGGTCTGCTGTTCGCCCTTGTTGGCCGAGGTGCAGGCCTTGGTCGGCGCGACGCCACCCTTGAGCGCGGTGCGCTGGATGTAGGTGGTGCCCTGGAAGGCGCCCTTGCCCTCGGATGGCGCGGCTTCCACCAGCTGATAGGGCAGGTTGCCGGCGCCGGCGGGAGCGACGGCCAGTTGCTTGCCGACCACCTTGGAGCCATCGGCGGCTTCCCAGGTGGCCGGCGGACCGTAGTAGCGTCCCACCGGCTTGCCCTGGCGATCATGCAAGTCGGCCTTGGGGCCGACAAAGAACCACTCGGTCTGGCCAGGCATGTCCTTCTTGTCGCGGCACTCGTAGACGATGATGCCCTTGCCCACGGTTTCCAGCATCAGGCTGTTGCCGGCGGGGACGCGGACGGCCTCGGGCAACTCGCCCTGGGCCAGCAGCGGGGTGCTCAGCAGGGCGGTCAGGGCCAGGATGCTGCAACGGCTAGAGGTGTTGTTCATGCGCTTGCTCCGGATTGAGAAGGGGCACAGTCGGCTGGACTGTAGGGGCTATACCCGGCAGCCGGCGTTCTGGATGCAGCTGTCATGAAAAATATTCAGTTCGGCGGCATAGTCGCGACCGCCTCGCCGCCGAACCGCTCTGTCCTGGGGTTCCTGTCAGCCTGCCGTCAGCCTGGTTTCAGCGATCCCTAAGGTTGTTCGGCGATAGTGGCGCCGGGTCGCGAGCCCGTCCTTCCCCGCCTGCCGGAGTCCTGCCGCGTGTCGTCCATCCCGAGTCTGGCGCGCCTGCGCCTCGAAAGCCTGGCGCTGTGTCTGCTGGCGGTGCCCCTGTTCACCCTGGGGCTGTGGGAGCAGCCCTTCATCGGCTTCGACGGCCGCTTCGCGCTGTTCGCCCAGGAGATGTTTCGCCACGGGCCCAGTGCCTTCCCGACCAGCTACGGACAGCCCTATCCGGACTATCCTGCCACCTCGACGCTGCTGATAGACGTCTTCGCCCAACTGTTCGGCGAGGTCAATCGCCTGGCCACGGTGATTCCCACCGCGCTGGCCTCCGCGGCCATCGTCGGTCTGCTCTATCGCCTGCTGGCCGAGCGGTCCCGCGCCTGGGGCCTGCTGGCGGTACTGGTGCTGCTGCTCACCAATGGCTTCCTCGCCAAGGCCCGCTCCATCTGCCTCGATCAGTTCGTCACCCTGGCGGCGCTGGGCTGTTTCTATCTGCTGTGGAGCGCCGACCAGCGTGGCCTGCCCCGGCGCCGCGCGCTGGTGTTCCTGTGCCTGGCCGCCGGCTTCGCCGTGCGCGGGCCGCTGGGGCTGATCGAGCCCTGTGGCGTGGTCTGCGTCTACTGGCTGCTGCAGGGCGACTGGCGGCGCAGCTTCGGCTACGGACTGGTGGGCGCCGTGGTGCTGGCGCTGTGCTGCGCCCTGCTGTTCGGCCTGGCCTGGCGTACCGGCGGCCCGGTCTTTGTCGAAGACGTGCTGCGCATGCAGGTCTCCGGGCGGCTGGACGACACCGACGGCGCCGGCTATCCCTGGTGGTACTTCCTGCAACTGGGTCTCTATCGCTATGCGCCGGCCTTTCCCCTGGCGCTGCTGGCCCTGCCGACGCTGAGGCACCACTGGCGGCTGCGCCACGCCCAGGCGGACAGCCGCCTGCTGCTCCAGCTGGCCGGCTTCGCCCTGCTGATCGTGGTGGCCCTGTCGATACCCACCTTCAAGAAACCCTATTACATCCTGCCGGCCATGCCCGCCTGCGCCGCCCTCGGCGGCTGGGTGCTGCTGCAGGGGCAGGGTGCCCTGGCCTGGGTACGGCGGCTGTTTCTGCCGCTGCTGGTGATCTTCCCGCTGGTGCTCGGGGTGCTGGTCAAGCTGCAGCAGCCCAAGCTGCAGGCCGCGGGCTGGTGGCCCGAGCTGGACCTGCGCTTCCTGCTGGGCGCCTTCGCCATCCTGACGCTGTTCGCCCTGGTGGCCGCCTGGCGCGAGCATGGGACCTTCCGCCTGGGCATGCCCCTGGCCGCGGCAGCCCTGGCGCAATGGCTGCTGGTGGTGCTGGCGCTGGATCCGATGCAGGCGCTGCGCTACGACACCCGGGCCTTCGTCACCCGCCTGGAAAGCCTGCGCCAGGGGGAGCCCGGGCAACTGGTGTTCCTTGGCCTGGGCCAGGACACCAAGGCCTTTCGCTACCTGATGAACCTCGACTACGACGTGCCCCTGCCGACCTTCATCGATATCGGCCAGGCAGGGCAGCTCGCCCAGGTCACCCGACCCGCCTATGTGCTGCTCGACGCCGACAGCCAGCCGGCCCTGGCCGGCACCCCGCTGGCCGGTCGCCGACCGGTGCTGGAAGGCCGCTTCAACGACAACCGCTGGCAGGCCTACTACCTGCCCTGAGGCCGCTGTGATGACCGATTCGCCCGATTTCAAACGTCGCCGGCTGTGCCTGGCGCTGGCCGGTCTGCCGCTGCTGGCCGCCTGCAAGCCAACCCAGCGCTACGGCCTGCCGGAACACCGCGCACTCTGGTTCGAACGGCATGCCTTCGCGCCGCTGGCGCCGCTGCCGTCGCGCAGCAGCTTCCTGCTCGGCGTGCTGCCCGATACCCAGTACTACAGCGAGAACAACCACGAGATGCTGCCCAATGGCCGGCGGGTGGAGCGCTATGGTCACCTGGGCTATTCGCCGGCGCTGGCCTTTCATGCCCAGACCCATTGGCTGGCGCACAACGCCGCGGCGCTGAACCTGCCCTTTGTGGTGCACCTGGGCGATCTGGTGGAAAACGCCGAGCAGCGTGGCGAATGGGCCCTGGCCAGTCATGCCATGGCACGCCTGGAGCAGGCTGGCGTGCCCTACAGCGTCATGACCGGCGACCATGACGTCGTCGAGCTCTACACCGAGGATCGCCTGCGCGACGGTCGCGAACTCTTCACCCAGTACTTCGGCCGCGAGCGAGCGGCGCGCCAGGCCACCTTCATCGAACGCGATGTCACCGGCCTCAACGAGGCCCATCGTTTCTCTGCCCTGGGACAGGGCTTCCTGCTACTGACCCTGGACTGGTGCCCCTCGGACCAGAGTCTGGACTGGGCCCAGGGGATGCTGGATCGCTATCCGCACCTGCCGACCATCCTGGCCTCGCACAACATCGTCGACCTGGTGAACGGCCAGGCCGTGCTCTCCACCCGGCGCAACGACACCGGGGTGCGGCTATGGAATAGGCTGATCCGCCGCAACGACCAGATCTTCCTGACCCTCAACGGCCACAACCACGGCAGCGGCCACCTGCGGCTGACCAACGACCTCGGCCATCCGGTGGATCTGCTGCTGATCAACTACCAGACCGAATACGCCGGCGGCAACGGCCTGCTGCGCCTGCTGGAACTGGACCTGGCGCGGGGCCGGCTGGAAGCCTTCACCTATTCGCCCTGGGTCGCCTATCGGCAGCAGAGCGGCGACCTGCCCGTGCGGCTGGGCAGCGATCCGCGCGACACCTATTCAGCCGAGGTGCTGGCACCCCTGGCCTCGCCGCAGTTCGACAACAGATTCGTGCTCGAGGTGGATTTCGCCACACGCTTCGCCGGCTTTGGCGGCTATACCGCGCAGTTGCCGGCGGTGGCGGAAGAGGGCGTGCTGGCGCGATTGCGCCAGCAGCTGGGGATCGCCTGACGGATCAGGCGGCGAGCAGCCAGCCCCCGGCCACCGCGGTGGCGACGCCGGCGAGTCGCACCAGCGGCGTGGCCGCCTGGGGCAGGTAGCGCACCACGGCATAGCCCAGGCCATGCAGGGTGGCGGGTGGCGGCGACGAAGCCCAGGGCATAGGCCCAGGGATTGCCCATCTCCGGCAATTCCAGACCGTGGGCCACGCCGTGGAACAGCGCGAAGGCGGCGGTCAGGCTGACGGCGGCGGCCACCGGCGGACGGGCGGCCAGGGCCACCAGCAGGCCCAGCGCCAGCACCGAGGCGGCGATGCCGGTCTCCAGCAAGGGCAGCTCCAGCCCGGTGAAGCCCAGCAGGCCGCCGATCAGCATGGTGCCGACAAAGGTGCAGGGCAGCGCCAGGCGCGCCTTGCCCTGCTGCTGGGCGGCCCAGAGGCCCACGGCGAGCATGGCCAGCAGGTGGTCGAGACCGGTCAGGGGGTGCAGCACCCCAGCGGCCAGGCCATTCTCGGCATGACCCGGATGGGCGAAAGCCAGGGCCGGGGCGAGCAGCAGGGCGGCGGTGGCGAGGATCTTGGCGTGTTTCATGGGGGGCTCCTTGAGTGATGAAATCCTGGACTCAGAACCTGCTCACGACCTGCTGCGCGTCGGCCAAACGGCGTTGAAAAGTCCTTCGGAATGCTCATTTACCACTTGTAAATTCCACTTCCTCAGGCCGTTTCGCCTTGTTTGTCTCTAGCTCGCGAGGTCGTGAGCAGGTTCCTAGGCGGCGGTCAGCAGACCCTGCTTCTCGATGAAGGCGATGATCTCTTCCAGGCCCAGGCCGGTCTTCTGGTTGCTGAAGACGAAGGGCTTGTCGCCGCGCATCTTGCGGGTATCGCGATCCATCACCTCCAGGGAGGCACCGACCTGCTCGGCCAGGTCGATCTTGTTGATCACCAGCAGATCCGACTTGCAGATGCCGGGGCCGCCCTTGCGCGGCAGCTTGTCGCCGGCCGAGACGTCGATGACGTAGAGGGTCAGGTCGGACAGCTCCGGGCTGAAGGTGGCGGACAGGTTGTCGCCGCCGGATTCCACCAGGATCAGATCCAGCCCGGGAAAACGGCGGTTGAGCTGGTCCACCGCTTCCAGGTTGATGGAGGCGTCTTCGCGGATGGCGGTGTGCGGACAGCCGCCGGTTTCCACGCCCAGGATGCGCTCGGGCGCCAGGGCCTCGTTGCGCACCAGGAAATCGGCGTCCTCGCGGGTGTAGATGTCGTTGGTCACCACCGCCAGGTTGTAGCGCTCGCGCAGGGCGCGGCAGAGGGCCAGGGTGAGGGCGGTCTTGCCGGAGCCGACCGGTCCGCCGATACCGATGCGCAGGGGTTGGGTAGTCATCAGGAGATCTCCTAGGAACGGAACAGGCGGCTGTACTGCCGCTCGTGGGCCATGCTGCTGAGGGCCAGGCCGAAGGGGGCGCCGCCCCAGGTCGCTTCGGGCAGGACCGCGGCCTGCTCGGCCACGGCGGTCAGGGTCGGCAGCAGAAGGGAGGTGAGGCGCTGGGCGGCTTGCTGGCCCAGCGGCAGGGTTTTCATCAGCACCGCCAGCTGGTTCTCCAGCCAGGCCCATAGCCAGGCGTCCAGGGCGGCCCGGGGGGCGATGGCCCAGGTCCGGGCGGCCAGCGCCCAGCCCAGGGCGAAGGTCGGGGCCAGCTCGGCGAGCAGGCGGCGGCTGGCATCATCCAGCTCCGGCAGACCGAGCAGCAGTTGCGCCAGGGAATAACCGGTCTGGCGACTTTCCAGCTGGAATTCCGTGGTCTCGCGACTGGCACGGTGACGCTCGGCCAGTGCGCCCAGGCGCGTCCAGTCGCCGGCCGCGGCGGCTTCGCAATGGGCCAGCAGCAGCGGCGCCTCGAAGCGCGCCAGATTGAGTTCGAGATTGTCGCGCAGCCAGGTCTCGGCCTCCACAGCGCTGCGGATCAGGCCGCTGTCGATGGCCAGTTCCAGCCCCTGGGAATAGCTGTAGCCGCCAATCGGCAGCTGGGGACTGGCCAGGCGCAGCAGGGCGAAAGGCGAATTCACGTGCGCACGCCGAAGTGGTGCAGCTTGGGCGCGTAGTTGAAGCCTTCCTCGCCATGGCGCGAGTGATGGTGACCGCCGCCGTAGGCGCCGTGCTCGGGCTGGAAGCCGGCCTCTATCTCGCTGACCCGGGCGCCGAGCTGCTCCAGCATGGCCTTGAGCACATAGTCGTCCAGCAGTCGCAGCCAGCCGTCGCCGATCTGCAGGGCGACGTGGCGATTGCCCAGGTGGTAGGCGGCGCGGGTCAGTTCGAAGGCGCTGGCGCAGGTCACATGCAGCAGTTTTTCCGGTCGGGCGACGACCCGCACGATGCGGCCATCGCGGGCTTCCAGGCAGTCGCCATCGGCCAGCGGCGGTTGTCCGCGTTCGAGAAACAGGCCGACGTCTTCGCCAGTGCTGGTGGTGGCTCTCAGGCGACTCTTGCTGCGGGCGTCGTAGGTGAGGTGGAGTTCGGCGTCCCAGGTTTCCCGGGGCGCGCAGCGGCTTTGGACGACCAGCATGGCAGGACTCTTGGCAGTTTTGCCCAGCTCTACAGCAAGGGGCCTGCCAAAGCGCGCAAGTCGCCTGGTTCTGGGGCACTATAAGTTGACCTGGCGTTCAGGTCGCTCTTATTTGGTGCGCCATTGCATCAGCTAGCATGGCGATGCCCTCCTTTGGGGCATTGGTGCGTTCGCCACGCCGCCAGTGCTTGCTACCGATCAGGATCAGCTTGAGCTGCTGCACCATCTTCGCCGCCGGCCAGAGTGGCGGCGGTGTGGTCAGCGGCGGTGGATCGATCAGCTCCGGCAGGGTGGCGAACACCGTCTTCACCACCAGGTCGGCCAGGACATCGATCTGCGACGGACTCAGATGGGGCAGCCGACCCAGGGCGAGCAGGTCGCGGGCCAGGTCCTGGGTGATGCGCTGACGCAACTCGGCGATGGCCTGGCGCACGGCCTGGGAGCCGCCGTATTGCTCGCGGGCGAGAAAGAGGAACTGATCGCGGTTGTCGCTCACGGCGCCGAGAAAGATCTCCACCGAGGCCTCGATCATGCCGCGCTGCTGCAATTCGTGATGACGCACCTGGCGCAGGGCGTCGCGAAAGGTGTCGCCCACCTCGGCCACCAGGGCCAGGCCGAAGGTTTCCATGTCGCTGAAATGGCGATAGAAGCCCGCCGGCACGATACCGGCCTGGCGACTCACCTCGCGCAGGCTGAGACTGCCGAAGCCGCGGCCGCTGTTCATCAGCAGGCGCGCCGATTCCAGCAGCGCCCGGCGCGTTTGCAGCTTCTGCTGGGCACGGATCGACATGGAGAGATTCCGAAAGACAAGGCGGCACTGTAGCAAAGGATGCCCCTGCTGACTCCAAGGGTTTTCCATGACCGCCGGGTGGTAGTCTCTGCGCCTGGGTCTCGTCTGTAGAGCGTCATGAATCTCGACAACCGCATCAAATTCCGGCATCTGCTGTGCTTTCTGGAGATCGCCCAGCAGCGCAGCTTCGCCAAGGCGGCCGATGCCATCGCTGTATCCCAGCCGGCCATTTCCAAGACCATCCGCGAACTCGAGGAGATTCTCGAAGTGCGCCTGTTCGAGCGCGGCAAGGGCGAGGTGACCCTCACCGAGGCCGGCCTGCTGTTCCTGCGCCATGCCGGTCCCTGCGTCCAGGCCCTGCGCGAAGGGATGGAGCTGGTGCGCGGTGGCGAGGCCGGTGGCCTGGTACGGGTAGGGGTGCTGTCGACGGTGGAAAGCCAGGTACTGCCCGAGGTCCTGGCGCGGCTGCACGAGCGGCACCGGCAATTGATCGTCAACGTCGCCACCGGCCCCAGCGCCTACCTGCTGGGTCAGCTGCGTGTCGGCGATCTGGATCTGGTGGTCGGCCGCATGACCGACAGCCCCGACATCCACGGCCTGGATTTCGAACATCTCTATACCGAGGCCCTGACCCTGGTGGTGCGCCCGGGGCATCCGCTGAGCCAGGCGCTGCCGGCGGACCTGGCGACCCTGGCGCGCTATCCCCTGGTGCTGCCGCTGCCCGGAACCACCATCCGCCGCCACGCCGAGAGTCTCTTCGTGCAATGCGGTATCCCGCTCAGTCCCCAGCGCCTGGAAACCCTGTCGCCGACCCTCAGCCGCCAGTATGTCCGCCAGAGCGAGGCCCTGTGGATCGCCCCGCGGGATGCGGTGCGTCGCGACCTGACCAGCGGCGAGCTGATCGAGGTGCAGCTGGGCGTCCGCGAAGCCGGCGGCTCGGTCGGCATCTGCCGCAATGGCAGCGTGCCCCTGTCGCTGGCCACCCAGAGGTTCTGCGACGTCCTGCGCGAGGTGGCCGGCGAGCTGACACTTAACCAATAGGTTATGGAAAGGGGCGCAGCTTTCAATTCAGCCAGGCGCCGCCCTGGGCCACACTGGGATCAGCCAGCCCTTGGCCCCGATCCTTCCGTGGAGCATTCCAATGCATAACAAGCCCCACGACGTTCGCTACGTCGCCCGTGATCGCACCTGGCATCCCCAGGCCTATACGCCCACCTACAAATCCTCCATTCCCCGCTCACCGCGTCAGGCGCTGGTCAGTCTGCAGCACCAGACCGCTTCCGAACGCAGCGGCCCGGACTTCTCGCGGCTGCCCATGGGGCCCCACGACAACGACCTGCTGCTCAACTTCGGCACCGGCCAGTTGCCCCAGGGCGAACGCATCATCCTGTTCGGCACCTTGCGCGACCAGTTCGGCAAGCCGGTGCCCAATTCCCTGGTGGAGATCTGGCAGGCCAACGCCGGGGGTCGCTACCGGCACAAGAACGACGTCTACCTGGCGCCGCTCGACCCCAACTTCGGGGGCGTCGGCCGCACCCGTACCGACAGCCAGGGCAACTACGTCTTCCGCACCGTCCGCCCGGGTCCCTATCCCTGGCGCAACGGCAGCAACGACTGGCGCCCTGCGCACATCCACGTCTCGGTCATGGGCCCGGCCATCGCCACCCGGCTGATCACCCAGCTCTATTTCGAGGGGGATCCGCTGATCCCGCTGTGCCCCATCGTCAAGTCCATCGCCGATCCCGACGCGGTGCAGACCCTCATCGCCCGCCTGGACATGAGCATGGCCAATCCCATGGACTGCCTGGCCTATCGCTTCGACATCGTCACCCGCGGCGCGCGGCAGACGTTCTTCGAACATCACTGAGGACGCCGACATGATCCCCAACCGCCACGACCTGCTGCCGGAAACCCCCTCCCAGACCGCCGGCCCCTACGTGCATATCGGTCTGGCCCTGGCCGCCGCCGGCAACCCCACCCGCGCGGTCGAGATCTGGAACGAGCTGGCCAAGCCCGGTGCCCCCGGCGAGCACATCCTGCTCACCGGCCAGGTGTTCGACGGCAACGGCAACCTGGTGCGCGATTCCTTCCTGGAGTTCTGGCAGGCCGACCATGAAGGTCGGTACGACCCGGTCTACGACGTGGAAAAGGCCTTCAACGGCTTCGGTCGCACCGCCACCACCTTTGACGCCGGTGACTGGACGCTGCACACCATCAAGCCCGGCCAGGTCGCCGACCAGCGCGGCCAGCCCATGGCGCCGCACATCAACGTCACCCTGTTCGCCCGCGGCATCAACATCCACCTGCAGACCCGCCTCTACTTCGACGATGAAGCCGAGGCCAACGCCCGCTGCCCGGTCTACAACCTGCCGGAACCGGAGCGCCGCCCCACCCTGCTGGCGCGCCGTTGCGAGATCGATGGCCGCCTGGCCTATCGCTTCGACATCCATCTGCAAGGCCCGCAGGAAACCGTCTTCTTCGACATCTAGCCAGCCGGACAGCAAAAAGCCCTGCCAAGGCAGGGCTTTTTCGTGGGCGCCAACCGCAGGTCAGATGCGGTAGGTGGTCTTGGTCATCACCTTGGACACCAGGCTCATGCCGTACTTGACCGGCGTGGGAAAGCGCCAGCCGCCGGCCGCCAGGGCGTGCTCGGCGTGCTGTTCTTCGTCGATACGCATCTGTTCCAGCACCGCACGGGACTTGGCGTCGGCTGCCGGCAGCGTGTCCAGGTGCTCGTCCAGATGGCGGCAGACCTGATCCTCGGTGGCGGCGACGAAGCCCAGACTCAGGCGATCGCTGATCAGCCCGGCACCGGCGCCGATCCCGAAGGACAGGCCATAGAACAGCGGGTTGAGCAGGCTGGGACGCTCACCCAGGGCACGGATGCGCTGCTCGCACCAGGCCAGGTGATCGATCTCCTCGTCCGCCGAACGCTCCATTTCCTCCCGGACTTCTGGCAACTTGGCAGTCAGCGCCTGACCCTGGTACAGCGCCTGGGCGCAGACCTCGCCGGTGTGGTTGATGCGCATGAGGCCGGCCGCGTGACGGCGCTCCTCGTCACTCAGTTCGGCATCCTTGAGGGGAATGGCCGGCGAGCTGCGCGTGGGGGCGCCACTGAAGGGCGTCAGGGTACGCAAGGCGGTATCGGCCTGGATCAGCAGGCGATCGAGGGGGGAGTAGAGGCGCTTGGATCTCATGGTGATCTCCTTGGCAGGCGAAGGGAGGACAGGGCGTGGCTCAGCCCGGAGGCCAGGTCATCTGCCGCTTGCCCAGCACATGCATATGGATGTGATAGACCGTCTGGCCACCCAGGGCGTTGCAATTGATCGCCACGCGGAAGCCTTCCTCGCAGCCCTGTTCCTGCGCCAGGCGCTGGGCGGTGAAGAGGATATGGCCGGCGAGCTGCTTGTCGTCGGCCTCGCTGAGGTCGTGCAGGGTCGCGATGTGCTTCTTGGGGATGACCAGAAAGTGCACGGGCGCCTGTGGGGCGATGTCATGGAAGGCCATGACCTGGTCGTCCTCGTAGAGCACCTTGGCCGGAATGTCCCCGGCGACGATCTTGCAGAACAGACAATCCACGTCGATCTCCTGCTGGCTGAATAGACCCCGAGTGTACCAGCGGCCACCGCTCACCGGCAGGCTCCGCTGGCGGGATCACCCTTACGCGGGTTGAAAGAGTTTGCCGACCCGCACCGCGGCCGAACGCACCAGGGCGCGGGGGAAGAAGCGCGGCAACAGGCTGCCCAGGCGATTGCGCCAGCCCGGGACGATCACCGCCTGGCGCCTTTCCAGCCCGCGCACCGCGGCCAGGGCCACCTCCTCGGCGGACATCAGCAGCTTGCCCTGCTCCATGCGCCCGGTGTGCAGCCCGGCATTCTTGAAGAAGGCGGTACGGGTCGGCCCGGGGCAGAGCACCGATACCGACACCCCTCGCTTCTTGAGTTCCTCGCGCAGGCCCTCGGAGAAGTGCAGCACATAGGCCTTGGTCGCCGCATAGCTGCTCATGTAGGGAATGGGCTGGAAGGCCGCGGTCGAGGCGACGTTGAGAATCTGGCCGCCACCCTGGATCGCCATGTGCTGGCCCAGGGCATGGCACAGGCGGGTGAGCGCCAGGATGTTCAGCTCCAGTTGCTCCTGCACCCGCGGCCAGTCGGCGGCGAGAAAGTCCCCGCCGCTGCCGATCCCGGCGCAATTGACCAGCAGCCCGATGGCTCTCTCGCTCTGCTCCAGCTCGTGCAGCAGACCGGTCAGGTGCAGCGGCTCCGCCAGGTCGCAGACCCGGTACAGCACCTCCACGTCGAAGCGCTGGGCCAGCTCGGCGGCGATGCTCTCCAGCTTGTCCTTGCGCCGCGCCAGCAGGATCAGCGGCTGACCCCGCCGCGCCAGGGCCTCGGCCAGGGCCAGACCGATCCCGCACGAGGCACCGGTTACCAGGGCATAACGCTGCATACTGCTTTCTCCAGGAAAACGCCGGTCGCCGGCGGATTCGCCGCGCACCTAGTAGGGTTTGACCACCACCAGGATGACGATGGCGATGAGCACCAGTACCGGCACCTCGTTGAACCAGCGGTAGAACACATGACTGCGCTTGTTTTCGCCGCGCTCGAATTTCTTGCGCATGGCGCCGCAGACATGGTGATAGCCGATCAGCACCACCACCAGCGCCAGTTTGGTGTGCATCCAGCCCTGGGTCAGCCAGCTCGGATTGATCACCAGCAGGCCGATGCCGAACAGCAGTGTCAGGATCATCGCCGGCAGCATGATGCCGCGATACAGCTTGCGCTCCATCAGGCAGAAGCGCTCGTGGCTCACGGTGTCGCTGCTCTGGGCGTGATAGACGAACAGGCGCGGCAGATAGAACAGGCCGGCGAACCAGCAGACCAGGGCAATCAGGTGGAAGGCTTTCAACCAAAGATAGAGCATCGGGGCGTTCTCCTTATCAGGCGGCGCGATATTAGAGTGGCGCTGCCGGCAAGTCATTCACTCCGGTCGTCTCGGCTGGCAGCCCACGGTCGCGCAATAGTTGACCGTTTTGCTCGGGCAAGCGGATAATTTCCTGACTGAATTGTGTTCGGCGCAAGCCGGGAGACTACGGCAATGACCATTGAAACCTTCACCCCGACCCCCCTGCAGTTCACCCTGGGCGCGGCCAGCAAGGTGAAGAACCTGATCGAGGAAGAGGGCAATCCCCGCCTGAAGCTGCGCGTCTTCGTCACGGGTGGCGGCTGCTCGGGCTTCCAGTACGGCTTCACCTTCGATGAAGATTCCGCCGACGACGACACCGTCATCGAGCGCGATGGTGTGCACCTGGTGGTGGATCCCATGAGCTTCCAGTACCTGGCCGGCGCCGAGGTGGACTACCAGGAAGGCCTGGAAGGCTCGCGCTTCGTCATCAAGAACCCCAACGCCGCCACCACCTGTGGCTGCGGTCAGTCCTTCTCCATCTGACCCGGCAGCCCCTTCGGCCCAGCGCGCTGGCTAGTGCGGGTAGAGCGCACCCAGCACGCGAAGGCCACGGGCGCTGGTGACTTCCGGGCAGTTGCCGGGCAGGCGTTCGCAGAAGCGCTGGGCCAGCCAGGCAAAGGCCATGGCTTCCATCCAGTCCGGCGAGACGTCATAGGCTGCGGTGCTCTGCACCTTGGCTGGCGCCAGCAGCCTGGCCAGGCGCGCCATCAGGTCCCGGTTGTGCGCCCCGCCGCCACAGACCAGCACTTCGTCCACCGCCTGGGCGGCCAGGATGCTCTCGGCGATGCTGCGAGCGCTCAATTCGGCGAGGGTGGCCTGGACATCCGCCGGATCCTGCGCCTCATGCTGGACGAGCTGTCCCTGTAGCCAGGGCAGATTGAAGTGCTCGCGCCCGGTGCTCTTTGGTCCGCTCTTCAGGAAGAAGGGATCGCTCAGCAGCCGTTGCAGCAGCGCCGGCACGACCTGTCCCTGCGCCGCCCAGGCGCCATCGGCATCGAAGAGCCGCCCCTGGCTGTGGTGGATCCAGGCATCCAGCAGCACATTGCCCGGCCCGCAATCGAAGCCCCGTACCGGCAGACCCGGTGCCAGCAGGGTCACGTTGCTGAAGCCACCGATGTTGAGCACCGCGCGCGGGCGATCCAGGCCGAAGAGATCGGCATGGAAGGCCGGGACCAGGGGTGCGCCCTGACCACCGGCGGCCAGGTCGCGGCGGCGGAAGTCGGCGACCACGTCGATACCGCTCAACTCGGCCAGCAGGGCGGCATCGCCGATCTGCAGGGTGTAGCCCTGTGCCGGCAGATGGCGGATGGTCTGGCCATGGCTACCCACGGCGCGGATATCCGCGGGGGTCAGTCCCTGCTGGGCCAGCAGCTCGGCGATACCCTGGGCGGCCAGCCTGACCCAGGCCTGTTCGGCTCGGGCGATGCGCTCGATCTCGTTGTCGCCGGGCGCACACAGCGCCAGCAGCTCGCGACGTAGCGCGTCCGGCATGGGCACGCCCAGGGCGGCGACGAAGCGGGTCCGCTCGTCCTGTTCGATCAGGGCGATGTCCAGTCCATCCAGGCTGGTGCCGGACATCACCCCCAGATAGCGTTCCATCTCAGCGCTTGTTCATCGCGAGCAGAGAGGCACGCTCCTGGTCCATGCGGGCCATGAGCGGCTGGCTCTGCGCCAGGAAACGCGAGATCTCGTTCTTGGCGATGGGATCGGCCATGGGCAGCTTCACCCCGAGCGGATCGACGTGGTTGCCGTTGATGCGGAATTCATAGTGCAGGTGCGGACCGGTCGCCAGGCCCGTCATGCCCACGTAGCCGATCACCTGGCCCTGCTTCACCGAGGCGCCGGCCTGCATGCCCTTGGCGATCCGGCTCATGTGGCCATAGACGGTGGTATAGGTCTTGCCGTGCTGGATCATCACCACGTTGCCGTAGCCATTCTCGCGACCGGCCTTGGCGATCTTGCCATCGCCGGTGGCATGGATCGGCGTGCCGGTGGGCGCGGCATAGTCGACGCCCTTGTGCGCGCGCATCTTGTTCAGCACCGGGTGGAAGCGGCCCATGGTGAAGCGCGAGCTGATCCGCGAGAACTCCACCGGGGTACGGATGAAGGCCTTGCGCATGCTGCCGCCTTCCGCCGTGTAGTAGTTGGTGGTGCCGTTCTTGGCGGTGTAGCGCACGGCCGTGTATGCCTTGCCCTTGTTGACGAAGCGAGCGGCCAGGATATTGCCGTAGCCGACGTGCTTGCCGTTGACCACCTTGTCCTCGTAGACCACCTCGAATTCGTCGCCTTCCTGGATGTCCAGCGCGAAGTCGATGTCGTAACCGAAGATGGTGGCCAGCGCCATGGTCATGTCATGGGACAGCCCGGCCTTCTGCGCCGAGGCAAACAGCGAACTGCTGATCCGGCCCTGGGCATAGGCCCTGCGGATGTCCGGGGTGACGGTCTTGTGCTCGACCTCGTAGCCCTGGTCGGACTTGACCAGCGACAGGGTCTGCAACGCGGTGAGCTTGGTGCGCACTGCCAGCAGGTCACCCGAAGGGTCGCGCTGGAATTCGATCTTCTGGCCCACCCGCAGGCGAGTCAGCTTCTTGGCTTCCTTGCTGCTGGCCAGCACCTCGTGCACCACGGCAGCGGCAAGGCCGGCCCGCTCGAACAGGGTCGAGAGGGTGTCGCCCTTGCGCACGGTTTCGGTCTTCCACTGCGGCTCGACGCGTTCCGTGGCGGCAACTTCTTCGGCAGGCGCTTCCTCGGCGGTCTGCGCTTCCGTCTGCTCCGGGGCTACCTGGGCAAAGGGGGAGGGGGACTGGGTGTCCGCGGCTTGAGTATCTGCGAGCACTTGCTCCTTCAGGTCATCCTGACCCTGCACGACGCGCCGGGCGTCCTGTTCAACATCCAGATTGATGGAAGTGCGTTTCGCCTCGACCTGCTGGGAGGGAAACACGAGCAAGGCCAGACTCAAGAGCGCGGCCACCCCGCTGGCGGCCACGAGGTGGCTTTTGGGGTAGAACGGACTTTTGGGGATTGGCTTCGTCATTTAGCTAAAGTGATGATCTGACGTTAAAAGAAGTGAATAACTGCCTAAAATATAATCAAAATCTGGCTGTCACAACCCTTTGGGGTGGTGATCCGACGTGCCGGCTGGCGGCTACTAGGGGCATCTTGATAAGGTTCACGCTTTCGAAATTCAGAGGCGAAGCCCCCATGAAAACGGTCCAGGAGCAGCTAGCGGTCATCAAGCGTGGAGCAGATGAGCTGCTCGTCGAGTCAGAGCTTGTAACAAAACTGGAGCGCGGCACCCCGCTGCGTATCAAGGCAGGCTTCGATCCGACCGCTCCGGATCTGCACCTCGGCCACACCGTGCTGATCAACAAGCTGCGCCAGTTCCAGGAGCTGGGTCATCAAGTCATCTTCCTGATCGGTGACTTCACCGGCATGATCGGCGACCCCAGTGGCAAGAGCGCCACCCGCCCGCCGCTGACCCGCGAGCAGGTGCTAGAGAATGCCGAGACCTACAAGGCCCAGGTATTCAAGATCCTTGATCCGGCGCGTACCGAAGTGGCCTTCAATGCCACCTGGATGGATCAGCTGTCACCGGCCGACTTCATTCGCCTGTCTTCCCAGTACACCGTGGCGCGCATGCTCGAGCGCGACGACTTCAGCAAGCGCTACGCAGGCAACCAGCCCATCGCCATCCACGAGTTCCTCTATCCCCTGGTTCAGGGCTATGACTCCGTTGCCTTGCGCGCCGATGTCGAGCTGGGCGGTACCGACCAGAAATTCAACCTGCTCATGGGCCGCGAACTGCAGCGCGCTTACGGCCAGGAAGCCCAGTGCATCCTCACCATGCCGCTGCTCGAAGGTCTGGATGGGGTGAAGAAGATGTCCAAGTCGCTGGGCAACTATGTCGGCATCCAGGAAGCGCCGGGGGTCATGTACAACAAGCTGGTATCCATTCCCGACACCCTCATGTGGCGCTACTTCGAACTGCTCAGTTTCCGCAGCCTGGAAGAGATCGCCCAATTCCGCCGCGATGTCGAGCAGGGCGCCAATCCCCGCGACATCAAGATCAAGCTGGCCGAGGAGATCGTCGCCCGCTTCCACGGGGAAGAAGCCGCCCAGACCGCTCACCGCTCGGCGGGCAACCGCATGAAGGATGGCGAACTGCCGGAAGACCTGCCGGAAGTCGAGCTGGAAACCGATGCGGCGCTGCCGGTCGCTGCCGTCCTCAACAAGGCCGGGCTGGTGAAGAACGCTGCGGCAGCTCGCGATCTGCTGGCGGCAGGTAGCGTCAAGGTGGATGGCGAGGTGGTCGATCGCGGCTTCCTGTTCGAGATCGGCCGTACCTATGTATGTCAGGCCGGCAAGAAGGCCTTTGCCCGCATCAGCGTTCGTCAGCAATAAATTTGAAATAACCTGTTGACCTGCTCTGAAACTCCCCTATAATGCGCCCCACTTCCGGCGCAGATGCTGAAGGGGCTTGAAAATCAAGCACTTAGGTCTGAGCCGGGCGAGGGGTCCACGGATTCCTCGCCATTCGGTCTCTGCCTCAGGGTGATGACGAAATGAAGCGGAGGGGGTTGACAGCGTCTTGGGATGCTGTAGGATTCGCCTCCCGCTGCCGAGATTGGCTAGACCCGTCAGGCAAGCGCAAGTGGTTGAGTTGAAACGAAAAAGTTCAAATCAACGCTTGACAGGATGTGAGGTTAGCGTAGAATGCGCGCCTCGGTTGACGACA